>NZ_MCGB01000087.1 GCF_001699815.1 Ralstonia pickettii
AAATTCGCCCAAGCAACTTGACAGCCCCCGGCCTTCCCCATCACTATCGCGAAATGCATTCTCAGCAGACCACCCTCCGTACCGCTCCTGCCCGCACCCTCTCGTGCGTGCGCGGTCTGCTATCCGCTTCCCTACTACGCGTGTAAGCGCGTAGACCTCTCTTTCCCCTCGTTCCGGTGTTTGACCGGTCCGTGCCGTAAGCGGCGACGGGCCTTGAGTGTGGCGCAGTTTGTGCGCCGAATCGTTGGAGCCTCTCATGCACGCCTCGATCCCGCTTTCGCTACGACTACCGACCGGTTGCCAGACCACGCGCCCGTGGCTGTCTGGCCGCCACATCCCGAACCCGATTCCGGCCACCCCGGACGCCGCCCGCGCGGCCGTCCCCGTTGCACGAAACCGATCTCGATCTCACAGGACGCACACACCATGTTGAAGAACCCCGCCACCAAGTACCGCCCCTTCCCCGCCATCGCCCTCGCCGATCGCACCTGGCCCAACAAGACCATCACCCGTGCCCCGATCTGGATGAGCACGGATCTGCGTGACGGCAACCAGGCCCTGTTCGAGCCCATGAACGCCGAGCGCAAGATGCGCATGTTCAAGATGCTCGTGCAGATCGGCTTCAAGGAAATCGAAGCCGCTTTCCCCGCCGCCTCCCAAACCGATTTTGATTTTGTGCGCGAGCTGATCGAAGGCGGACACATCCCCGACGGCGTGGCCATCGAAGTCCTCACGCAGGCGCGCGAAGACCTGATTCGCCGCACGATGGAATCGCTGCGCGGCGCCAAACGCGCCATCATCCACGTCTACAACGCAACGGCGCCGGTGTTCCGCCGCACGGTGTTCAACACCGACCGCGACGGCGTCAAGCGCATTGCCGTGCAAAGCGCCAGGCTGATCCGCGAGATTGCGGAAACGATGCCCGAGACGCAGTGGACGTACCAATACAGCCCGGAAGTCTTCAGCGGCACGGAACTGGATTTCGCGCTGGAGGTTTGCAACGCGGTGACCGAAGTCTGGGAGCCGACGCCCGAGCACAAGATCATCTTCAATCTGCCGGCCACGGTGGAAATGGCCACGCCAAACATCTACGCCGACCAGATCGAATGGATGCATCGCAACCTCGCGCGCCGTGATTCGATCATCCTCTCCGTGCATCCGCACAACGACCGCGGCACGGCCGTGGCAGCCGCTGAGCTGGCCGTGATGGCCGGCGCCGATCGCGTGGAAGGTTGCCTGTTCGGCAATGGCGAGCGCACCGGCAACGTGGACCTCGTCACGCTTGCGTTGAACCTGTACTCGCAAGGCGTGGATCCGGAACTGGATTTCTCGCACATCAATGACGTGGCACGGACCTGCGAAGACTGCACGCAACTGCCGGTGCATCCGCGCCATCCGTACGTCGGCGATCTGGTGTTCACGGCATTCTCGGGCTCGCACCAGGATGCGATCAAGAAAGGCTTTGCGGTGCAGAAGCCCGATGCGCTGTGGGAAATGCCTTACCTGCCGATCGACCCCGCCGACGTGGGCCGCACGTATGACTCGATCATTCGCGTGAACAGCCAGTCGGGCAAGGGCGGCATCGCCTATCTGCTGGAATCCGGCTATGGCGTGGCCATGCCGCGCCGCCTGCAGGTGGAGTTCAGCAGCACCGTTCAGCAGCTGACCGATGAGAGCGGCCGCGAAGCCACGGGCGCCGACATCTGGGCGCTCTTCCAGCAGACGTATCTGCGCGGCGATGGCGTGATCGGCTACGTATCGCACCGCCTGACCGAGCGGGACGACGGCAGTCAGCACATCCGCCTGGTGGTGAACATTGCTGACCGCGAGCACATCTGCGAAGGCGCCGGCAACGGGCCGCTGGATGCGCTGGTGCACGCGCTGTCGCACGTGCTGACGGCCCCCGTGTCGATCCATCACTACGAAGAGCGCGCGCTGGGCCAGGGCGCCAATGCCGATGCCATCGCGTTTGCAGAAATGGCCGCGCAGGGCGTGGCGGGCAGCGTCTTCGGCGTGGGCGTCGATGCCAACCTGACAACGGCGTCGATTCGCGCCGTGGTGGGCGGCGTCAATCGACTCATCGCACGTGCCGGCAACGGCATGCTGCGCAGCGGCAAGAGCGAGGCACAAGCGGTGTAACGCGCAAGTCGGGCTCACGCAGTGGAGCGCGAGTTGCTAAATTGGAGAGACGACGCCCGGGCCGCGCCCGGGCTCATCCCTTCCCAAGCGCGCCAGCGTGCACATCCACTGCCACAGGAGAACCGACATGACCACTCGTCCGACCGCGAAAGAGAATGCCAAGCGTTTTGCCAGTGTGATCCAGGCGCTGCAGGCATGCGAGGCCGCTTGCACTCATTGCGCGACGGAATCCGGCAAGAATGGCCACGCTGAAGCCATGGCGCGCTGCATCAGCGCGTGCACGGATTGCGCCGAATACTGCGCCCTCACGCGCAAATTCCTGGAGCGCAACAGCGAATTCGCAGAATTGCTTCTGGAAGACTGCGCCGAGATCTGTTCCCAATGCGCGGAAGAATGCGATCATCACGGCCAAGGCCATTGCAGCGGCTGTGCAACGGCCTGCCGCGCCTGCCTGGACGCCTGCTTGAAAGTCGCCGGCGTCGAAGCCATCACCGCCGAGCCGACTGTCTTCTGATTGTTTTTTCAACGCGTATGAAAATTGGCGAACTCGCCCAGCGCACGGGCATCAGCATTGAGACCATCCGCTTCTATGAAGCGCAGGGCCTGCTGCCCCCGGCTGCGCGCGCCGCCAATAACTATCGCGTCTACACCCCGGAGCATGTCGAGCAGTTGGCCTTCATTGCGAAGTGCCGGTCGCTCGACATGGCGCACACCGAAATCCGCCGTCTGCTCGAACTGCAGGCCAACCCGCAGGCCTCGTGCGAAGAGATCAACAACCTGCTGGACGAGCACCTGCGCCACGTTGAAGCGCGTATCGCCGAGCTGACCGACCTGAAGGGCCAGATCGAGGCGATCGGGCAACGCTGCACGACGGCCGCGTCCGTGGCTGAGTGCGGCGTGCTGCAATCGCTGCACGAAGAGCCCGTCGCCGCCCATCCTCAAGGCCACAGTCACGAACATGGCGAGGGCGAACACGCGCACCGGCATATTCGCGGCGTGCATCGCTGAGCGATGTGCAGATTCTGGACGCTCGCCGGTACCTGCCTAGCGCAATAGAGAACGCCACCCCGGCGTGATCGCATGGGAGCAGACGATTCCGGCCGGCGAAAGCGCGCGCTGCTCGGCTGACGACCTCATCGCCTGTCTGGGCTGATCGAGTGACCTCGCGCGCCGGCACATCAGGCGCGCACGCGCATCACCCGCAGGCCGTTGAACACCACCAGCAGGCTCGCGCCCACATCGGCAAAGATGGCCATCCACAACGTCGCGTCGCCCATCACGGCCAGCGCCAGAAACACGGCCTTGATGCCGAGTGCCAGCACGATGTTCTGACGCAGCACGGCCACCGTACGGCGGCTGATGCGGATGAAGCTCGCGAGCTTGCGCGGGTCGTCGTCCATGATGGCCACGTCGGCAGCTTCCAGCGCGGTGGCGGTACCGGCGGCGCCCATGGCGAAACCGATGTCGGCGCGCGCCAGCGCCGGCGCGTCGTTGATGCCGTCGCCGACCATGCCGACCAAGCCGTGTTGGGTAGCAAGCTCGCCCACCACGCGCTGCTTATCGGCGGGGAGCTGCTCTGCGTGCACGTTGTCGATGCCGACCGTCTTGGCGATGGCCTGCGCGGCACGGCGGTCGTCGCCGGTGAGCATGACGGGCATCACGCCCAGAGAACGCAGCTCGGCGATGGCCTCGGCGCTTTCGGCGCGCTCGCGGTCCCGCACGCCAAAGAGCGCCACGGCGCCGTTCGCATCGCATAGCGTGACGGCAGACATGCCTTCGGCTTGCAACGACTCTGCAGCGGCCCGCCAGACGGAGGTATCGAAGCCTCGCTCTGCAACAAGCGCCGCGTTGCCCAGATGCCAACGCACGCCGCCCAGCGTGCCCGCCACACCGCGGCCCGGCAGCACCGACAAGTTTTCCACTGAATTCGCATCGACCGCGCCGTGCGCCGCAGCGGCCTGCACGATGGCTACGGCAATCGGGTGCGTGGTGTTGGCATCGAGCGCCGCGGCCACTGCCAGCGCATGCAACTGTGTCGCGTCGGTCGCGGCGTTCAGATCCGCGACGGCGCGGCGTGCGCCGTCGGGCAACATCACCGCGTCGAGCAGCGGCCGGCCTGCGGTGAGCGTGCCGGTCTTGTCCAGCGCCAGCGCGCGCAGGCGCCGGCCGCTTTCCAGATACACGCCGCCCTTGACGACGATGCCACGGCGTGCGGCGGCAGCCAGGCCGCTGACCACCGTGACCGGCGTGGAGATCACCAACGCGCACGGGCAGGCAATCACCAGCAGCACGAGTGCGCGATAGGTCCACGCCAGCCAACCGTCGGCCGTGACCAGCGGGCCGATGACGGCCACCGCCAACGCCAGCAACATCATCGCGGGCGTGTAGATGGAAGAGAACTTGTCGACAAAGCGCTGCGTGGGCGCACGCTGCGATTGCGCTTGCTGGATGGCCCCGGCGATACGCGCCAGCGTACTATCCGCAGCCAGCGCCGTGGCTTGCGCCTCGACCAAGCCGTCGGTGACGATCGTGCCGGCAAGGATGGTGTCTCCAATGGCTTTTTCCACCGGCAGGCTTTCGCCCGTGACCGGCGATTCGTCCAGCGCGGCGCGGCCGCTCACGATGCGCGCGTCGACTGGCACGCGGCTGCCGGTGCGCACACGCAGGCGCGCGCCAACGAAAACGCTGTCGACCGCCACATCGCGCCAGCCGCCCGCGCCATCGGCCAACTCTGCGGTGTCCGGCGCGATGGCGGTCAGGGCGCGTACGGCATCGCGGGCACGCACCAGCGCGCGCGCTTCGATGGCTTCGGCCACGGCAAACAGAAAGATCACCATGGCGGCTTCGGCCCACTTGCCGATCAGCAGCGCGCCGATGACGGCCACCGCCATCAGGAAGTTGATATTGAACGTGAGCGCGCGCACGGCAATCCAGCCCTTGCGCAGCGTGGGACCGCCGGCCAATGCGATGGAAGCCAGTGCCAACGCCAACACCGGCCAGGCGTGATCGCCCAGCGACCAGGCGATGGCTTCCGCACCGAAGGCAGTCACGCCGCCGATACCGAGCAGCCACGTGCGGCGCGAGATCCGGGTGGGCTCCGCAGATGCTGCGGACAGGCGCTCGCGCTGTTCAAGCACCTCGCCATCCATGCCGATGGCCCGCAGCGCCTCCAGGAAGGGCGCCACATCGTCAACGGTGTGGTGGATGGTGAGATGGCGCTCGAGCAAATTGAAATCCAGCGCGACGACGCCATCCGCGCTACCCAGCCTGGCGCGGATCATGCGCTCTTCGGTGGGGCAATCCATCTGCTCGATGCGCACGACGGTGCGGCCGGTGGCGGCTGCGCGTGCCGCCGCATTGGCGGGCGCCGCAACTTCGGGCGCGTGGCCGTGATCATGAACGTGATGGTCGTGATCGTGATGATCATGCGCAGGTTGGGTGGTGTCCCTGGCGACCGGTTGTGCGTGACCGCAGCAACCCCCACAGCCGGAGGCTTCCGGCTTGGCGTGGTCGTGGACAGGCAGGCTGGAGGCGAGATCAGGTTTCATGCCGCCATTCAAAACCCTGAAGAAGCCTCAGGGTCAAGCCCCACGTTCCGGCATCGCTAGATAAGGTCTTTCGTCCACTTTGTGACGATGGCGCGGGCTTCCGGCCATTCACCCAAACCCGATTCGGCGTTGATATGGCCGCGCGCACCCATATCGACGGGCTCCGCTCCCCACACTTCGGCTTGGCCGTGGCTCCAGCCAGCGTCGCTGAACGGATCGTTGGTACTGAACACGAGCACAGCGGGAAACGGCAAACGCTGCTGCGGAATGGGCCGAAAATCCGCCAACTCCGACGGCATGTCAGCGCGATCGAGCTGCGGCGGCGCAACCAGCAAAGCGCCGCGCACGCGCACTGCACGGGCCGAGGTGGCCGCCCAATGCGCCGTCAGCACGCAACCGAGGCTGTGCGCCACCAATACGACGTCGCCAGGGGCTGCGCTCACTTCGGCCTCCAGCGCAGCCATCCAATCCGCACGCTTCGGCGCACACCAGTCGCGCTGTTCGACACGGCGATCACCATGCCGGCGTTCCCAACACGATTGCCAATGCTCGGGGCCGGAGTTCTGCCAGCCGGGCAGGATCAGGACGGTCGGGGTAGCGCTCACGGTGTCTCCGGCAGTGAATGGCGGATTGGAATGCGAGACATTCTGCCGGGATTTGGCGGGCGGCGTCGGCGCCACTCATCGGCGAATCCGCACAATCAATCCAAATATTCTGTTTCACAGGCAGATCACCAACTTCTACAGTCGCTCTTAAATCCCGCCAACAGGGGTTCCGAATCCAAAAAACTCGGAGGAGACCATGCTCGCACTGCTCGGGCTGCTGACCATCGTCGCGCTGTTTGTCGTCATCCTGACCAAACGCATGTCGCCGCTGGTCGCGCTCATCGCCATTCCCGTCATCGCCGCGCTCGTAGGCGGGTTCGGGCTCAACACCAGCAAGTTCATCATCGGCGGCATCAAAGACGTCGCGCCCGTGGCGGGGATGTTCATCTTCGCCATCCTGTACTTCGGCATCGTGACCGACGCCGGCATGCTGGACCCGATCATCGACCGCATCCTGCGCACCGTGGGCAGCCGTCCGCCGCGCATCGTGGTGGGTTCTGCCCTGCTGGCGCTGCTGATTCACCTGGACGGCTCGGGCGCGGTGGCGTTCCTCATCACCATTCCGGCAATGCTGCCGCTTTATGACCGCCTCGGCATGGACCGCCGCATCCTGGCGTGCGTGACGTCGATGGCGTGCGGCGTGAACTTCCTGCCGTGGACGGGGCCGATGATCCGCGCCTCGGCCTCGCTGCATATGCCCGTCACGGACATCTTCAACCCGCTGATCCCGGTGCAGATTGCCGGGCTCGTTTTCGTGTTCGCGTGCGCATGGCTGCTCGGCAAGCGTGAAGAGAAGCGCCTGGGCCTGGCCAACCACGCCGGCGGCACGCAGGTCGTCGCGCGCCCCCTGACGGATGCAGAGCAGGCGTTGCGCCGCCCGCGCAATTTCTGGATCAACCTCATCCTCACCGTCGTGGTGATGGGCGTGATGGTGAGCGGCAAGGTGGACCCGGTGGTGATGTTCATGCTGGGCGTGGTGGCCGCGCTGCTGATCAACTACCCGAACGTCGATCAGCAACGCCAGCGCGTGGACGCCCACGCCAAGGCCGCGCTGATGATGGCGAGCATCCTGCTGGCGGCAGGCGTGTTCACCGGCATCATGAGCAAATCCGGCATGCTCACCGCCATGGCGAAGACGGCGGTCGATTTCATTCCGCCCGGCATGGCGCACCACATCCCAGTGGTGCTGGGCGTGCTGTCGATGCCGCTGTCGCTGCTGTTCGATCCGGATTCGTTCTACTTCGGTGTGCTGCCCGTCGTGGCCGAAGCGTCGAAGATGCTGGGCGTTGCGCCGGTGCATGTGGCACAGGCCGCCGTGCTCGGCCAGATGACCACCGGCTTTCCGGTCAGCCCGCTCACACCGGCGACCTTTCTCGTGGTCGGCCTGTGCGGTATCGAACTGGCAGACCACCAGAAATTCTCGATCCCCTTCCTGTTCGGTGCCTCGCTGCTGATGACCGCAGTGGCCGTGGTGCTGGGCGTGCTTCCGTGGTGATGGCATGAAGACCAAGGTGAAAACACTGCGCATCGGCGGCGGCGCCGGTTATTCGGGCGACCGCATCGAACCGGCGCTGGAATTGGCCGAGCACGGCGACATCGACGTGCTGATGTTCGAATGCCTGGCCGAGCGCACCATTGCGCTCGCACAGCAGGTGCGACGCAAAGATCCGTCGCATGGCTACGACCCGCTGCTCGAAGCGCGCATGCGGGCAGTACTGCCGGCCTGCGCGGCACGCGGCATCCGCATCGTCACCAACATGGGCGCGGCCAACCCGCAGGCGGCGGCGGAGCGCACGCGCGACATCGCCCGCGAGCTGGGCCTCAAGCTGCGCGTGGCGGCCGTGACGGGCGACGACGTGTTCGACCTGCTGCAAGCCCGCGGCCAGGACTTCACGCTGATGGATGGCGGCGCGCCAGTCGCATCGCTGCACACGCGCATGGTGTCGGCCAATGCGTACCTCGGCGCGCAGGGCATTGTCGATGCGCTGGCGCAGGGCGCGGACGTCGTCATCACCGGGCGCGTGGCCGATCCGGCGCTGGCGCTTGGGCCGCTCATCCATGCGTTTGGATGGCGCATGGACGACTGGCACCGCCTGGGCTGCGGCACGCTGGCCGGCCATCTGCTTGAATGCGCCGGACAAATCACCGGCGGCTACTTTGCCGACCCCGGCATCAAGGACGTACCTAACCTCGCACGCCTGGGCTTCCCCATTGGCGAGGTGGGTGAAGACGGCTCGGTGCGCATCACCAAAGTCGCCACGGCAGGCGGCCTTGTCACCGAAGCCACGTGCAAGGAGCAGTTGCTGTACGAGATCCACGACCCGGCGCGCTACCTCACGCCTGACGTGGTAGCGGACTTCTCCAACGTGCGCATGCACGCCGACGGCAAAGACCGCGTCGTCATTGAAGGGGCCACCGGCACACCGCGCACGGGCCAGTTGAAGGTTTCGATCGGCTATCTCGACAGCTATATCGGTGAAGGCCAGATCAGCTATGCCGGCCCCAACGCGGTGGCCCGCGGCAAGCTGGCGCTCGACATCGTGCGCGAGCGGCTTGCGCTCACCGGCGTACAGATGACGGAAACGCGCTTCGAGCTGATTGGCGTGGATGCGCTGCATGGCGCAGCCCTTTCCCGCACCGATGCCGAACCGTACGAAGTGCGCGTGCGCGTGGCCGCGCGCACTGAGTCGATGGCCGAAGCCATCCGCATCGGCAACGAAGTGGAAACGCTGCTGACCTGCGGCCCATCCGGCGGCGGCGGAGCAACGAAAGGCGCACGCGAGATCATCGCCGTGGCGTCGACGTTGATTCCTGCTGAACTCGCCCCGCACGCCGTGCACATCCTGGAGAGCTGACATGCCCCGCACCCTCCGCGATCTCGCCCACACCCGCGCCGGCGACAAGGGCGACATCTCGTGCATCTCCGTCATCGCCCTTCGTCCGGAATGCGCCGAAGAATTTGCCATGCTCGAACAACACGTGACGGCCGAGCACGTGCGCGCGCATTTCGCTGAACTCGTCCACGGCGAAGTCGAGCGCTACGTGCTCCCGCAACTGGGCGCGCTGAACTTCGTGCTGCACGGCGCGCTGGCCGGCGGCGTGACGCGATCGCTGGCGCTGGATGCGCATGGCAAATCGCTGTCCAGCGCGCTGCTCACGCTGGAGATTCCAGGCTAAGCTGGCGCATCACGCCCGGCATCGCCATGAACCTCTCCGTCAAACAGCTCCGCGCCTTTGCCGCGCTGCGCGCGCACAAGAACTTCACGCAGGCGGCACAGACATGCCACTTGTCGCAATCGGCTTTCAGCGCGCTGATCCAGAACCTGGAGGCCGATGCCGGCGTGCGCCTGTTCGACCGCAATACGCGCCATGTTGAACTGACCCCAGAGGGCGAAGCCTTTGCGGAATCGGCGCTGCGCCTGCTGGCCGATTTCGAGGCGACGTTTTCCGAGCTGCGCGATCGCGCCTCGGCACGCACCGGACGCGTGACGGTGGCCGCGCTGCCGTCGATTGCCGCGGGCATCCTGCCGGGTGTGCTGGCCGCGTTCTCCGCGCAGCATCCGGGCATTCAGCTGGCGCTGCACGATCAACTGTCCGACCCCTGCATCGACATGGTCCGGCGCGGGGCGGCGGACTTCGCCATCGCGGCCATGGGCGCCGACATGGCGGGCCTAGCCGCCCAGCAGTTCTGCACCGACGACTTCCACCTCGTCTGCCATCAGGAGCACCCGCTTTCGCGCAAGCCGGCGCTGGCCGTGGGGGATCTTATCGATACGCCGTTCATCCACCTTGCGCGCAACACGAGCATCCGGCAGTACCTCGATGCGGCGCTGCACCCAACCAAGCTGCGCAGCGGCATGGAAGTCGAGCACCTGGCCACGGCGGCCGCGCTGGTGGCGGCCAACCTCGGCATCACCGTCATTCCGGCGCTGGCGTTGTTCCAGTTCCGCCTGCCCGAGCTGGTGGTGCGGCAGCTGCCACTGCCGGGGCTGGTGCGCACGCTGTATGTCATCCGGCGCGACGGGCGCAGCCTGTCGGTCGCGGCCCAGGGGTTGCTGGACTTGCTGCTGGCGCACCCCGTGCGCACGACGGCGCCCGTTTGACGCTGCACAACCCGGGCACATCCGGGGTGCAGCATCGCCCACCTGCGCTGCTACAGTGTGGCATTCCCATTCCGATTCTGCGGAGCGCCCCATGCATCAACGCATTCTTGCCGCTTTCGACGGCACCCATGAATCCCACTTGGCGGTGGAAGAAGCGGCCGCCCTCGCCCGTGCGTTCAACGGCCGGGTCCGGATCGTCTGGGCGATCGGCTCGCCGGCCATGCCGGAATCGCGCGAAATCTACAGCGTCGACACGTTGCGCGAAGAGGCCCACCGGACGGCCAGCGCATCGCTGGTCGAACTGCAGCGCCAGTTCGACGCAGACGGCACCGCTGCTGAAACCGGCGTGCTGATGCTCGACGCCACCGATGACGATATCGGCAACGCGCTCGAGCACGAAGCCGAACGCTGGCAAGCCGACACCATCGTTGTAGGCTCCCAAGGCAAGCACGGGCTCGCGCGCCTTCTACTGGGCAGTGTGGCCGAGCGAACGACGCGCCTGTCGCACCGTACCGTTGTCGTGGTACGCGGCCAGCACCCTCAACATGCTGCCGGCTGAAGTCGAATAGCTCCACTATGCAACCTGTTGCATAGAAAAAGTTGACTGTGCTATGTTGCGTCCCACGTTAATGCAATCCGTTGCACTTTCTGCTCAGGAGCCAGCATGCCGCAGCCGATTCCCCAGACACTGAACGCGCCCGCGCAGGCCACGCTCGAGGCCTGGCATGCCATGCTCGAGAGCGGCAACATGGACGATCTCGACCGGCTGTTCGCCGATGAAGTGGTCTTCCGCTCACCCGTGGCGCACACGCCTTACCCGGGCCGCACGGCGACCACGCTGGTGCTTCGCACCGTCAACACCGTCTTTGAAGACTTCAAATACCACCGCAGCTTCGTCACCGGCGACGGCGCCAGCGTGGTGCTGGAATTCAGTGCCAACGTGAGCGGCAAGGCCCTCAAGGGCATTGACATGGTGCGCTTCAACGCTGAAGGCAAGATCGTCGAGTTTGAAGTCATGGTGCGCCCGGCCAGCGGCCTGCAGGCCCTCGGCGCGGCCATGGGCGCCAAGCTGGGCGACAAGCTCGCGCTGCTCAAGGCCGAAGCCTGACACCCGCTCGCGCCCTTCCCCTCATTCCATAACGATTCCAACGGAGACTGCCATATGTCGCTGCCGCCAATTCTGCAAAACCGCCTGTCCGTGCCCGTAGTGGGTTCGCCGCTGTTCATCATTTCCAACCCCGACCTCGTGATCGCGCAGTGCAAGGCGGGCGTGGTTGGCTCGTTCCCGGCGCTCAACGCACGCCCGGCCGAGCTGCTGGAAACGTGGCTACAGCGCATCACCACGGAGCTGGCCGAATACGACGCCCAGCACCCTGACAAGCCGTCGGCGCCATTTGCCGTCAACCAGATCGTGCACAAGTCGAACGACCGCCTGGAGCACGACCTGGAGCTGTGCGTGAAGTACAAGGTGCCCATCGTCATCACGTCGCTGGGCGCGCGTGAAGACGTGAACCAGGCGGTGCACAGCTACGGCGGCATCGTGCTGCACGACGTCATCAACAATAAATTCGCCAAGAAGGCGATCGAGAAAGGCGCCGATGGCCTGATCGCCGTGGCGGCGGGCGCAGGTGGCCATGCGGGCACAACCTCGCCGTTTGCGCTGATCCACGAAATTCGCGAATGGTTCGATGGCCCGCTGCTGCTGTCGGGCGCCATCGCCAACGGCAACGCCATCCTGGCGGCGCTGGCGGCCGGCGCTGATCTGGCCTATGTCGGATCCGCATTCATCGCCACCGAAGAAGCGAATGCGATCGAGGGCTACAAGCAAGCGATCGTGGAAAGCACCGCCAGCGATATCGTCTACACGAACCTGTTCACCGGCGTGCACGGCAACTACCTGCGCAAGAGCATCGAAGGCGCCGGCCTGGACCCGGACGCTCTGCCGGAATCGGACCCGAGCAAGATGAACTTCGGCTCGGGCGGCGGCGCAAAGGCCAAGGCGTGGAAAGACATCTGGGGCGCCGGCCAGGGCGTGGGCGCGGTCAAGCGCGTGGTGCCGGCGGCGGAACTCGTCAAGCGCTTTGCCGAGGAGTTCGAGGTGGCACGCCGGCGCCTGAACAACATCGAAGCGCTGCGCACCGCGGCCGATAGTAAGGCGACGGCTTAAGGCTTACGCGGTCACTGAGGCTGGCTCCAGCAACGGCAGCACATCGTCTGCCCACGCGAGCCAGCCTTCTTCGTAAACGATGCCGCGCTGCAGCACCGCGTGCTGCAACTGCTGCGCACGCGTGAGATCGGGCCGCGCAAAATCGCGCTGCTCGATTTCGCGGAAGGTGTTCAGCCGCGTGCGGTGCTGCTCGATCAGGCGCTGCATCTCGTCGGCAAAACCGAGCGGGCCGATCACGGCGTCGGCACGCAGCTTCACCAGCACTTCTTCGCGGTTGTCCGACGACACGGTCGGCTCCAGCACCCAGCGCGCGAGTTCGTCCCGGCCCGGCGGCAGGACGGTATACGTCTTCTTGCGGCTGTCTTCCTCTTCTTCCATGCTCACCCAGCCGGCTTCGGCCATGCGCCCGAGTTCGCGGTAGATCTGCTGATGCGTGGCGCTCCAGAAATATCCCATCGACTTGTCAAAGCGTCGAGCAAGCTCGTAGCCCGACGAGGGCTTTTCCAGCAGGGATGTCAGCAGTGCGTGTTGGATGGACATGGGCAGAGATAACGTCAGTTTTGTTTGGCGTCGACCGGGTTTTGAGCACCGCTGACCCGATCCAACCGATTCGATCTGCGAACTCTACAGAAGCCCGGTGGATGCGTCATGCCCTGCTTGGCCACCGTTGGTTTGGTGCCGAACTCGCGCGCTTCTGTGCTGTGCGAAAGCGTTGCGTCTCACTCGGCTGCCTGCGTTGGCATGAAGTCTTGTGCCGCCTTCACCAGCCATGTCCGCAGCGCCTGGAGCGGCGGATAGTCAGCGCGGCTGGTGGGCCAGGCGAGGTAGTAGCGCTCGGCACTTTCCATCTCGGGCACATGCGGCAGCGCCTGCACCAGATCGCCCTGCTGCAGCTCGTGGGTAATCAGAAAACGCGGCAGTAACGCCACGCCCAGCCCCGCGACGGCCGCTTGTGCGGCGGTGGCAAATTGGTCGAACAGCATGCCTTGGGGTTCTGCACCCGCCACGTGATGGCTTGCCAGCCAGCGCGGCCAGGCATCGGGGCGGGAGGCCAGATGCAACAGCGGCGCATGCAGCAGATCGCGCGGCTGCGCAAAGTCGTAGCGGGCCAGCAGCGCCGGGCTGCAAGCGGGGACGACGGTTTCGCTCATCAGCAGGGCGAGTTCCGCCCCCGGCCAGTGCGGCGTACCGAAATGGATCGCCGCATCCACCGCTTCAAGTTGAAAGTCGAACTGCGACAACCGCGTCGTCAGATTGATGGTGATGCCGGGGTGCTGGTCAAAAAACGCCGGCAGGCGCGGCGCCAGCCAACGGGTGCCGAAGGTCGGGAGGATGGCCAGATTCAGACTGCCGCCCTGCGGATTGGCTCGGAACCCCACCGTGGCGCTCGAGATGCGCATCAACGCGCCGCGGATTTCCTCCGCATACGCCTGGCCCGCTGCGCTCAGGCGCACGGTCTGGCGTTCACGCACGAACAGTTCTGCGCCAAGACGCTCTTCCAGCGCGCGAATCTGGCGACTGACGGCACTTTGCGTCAGGTGCAGCTCGGCGGCGGCGGCCGTGAAGCTCTGGTGGCGCGCGGCGGCCTCGAACGCGCATAGCAAGGACATCGGCGGCAGGAAGCGGCGGGACAGGAACATGGGAGCGTGTGAGCTGTGCGGTGCGGAAGTCGCAACGTTCATTCTGTTTTGGAATGACCTACGCCAGGATTATCGTTTGACCAGCCTTCATTCGTCACCCTAGCATCGCTTCACCGCTGCCAAATCCAACTCAGTCATGAGCAATGCGCATCAACTCCCCGCGTCGAACTTCATCCACGCAAATGAAATCCGCTCGCGCTTTTCGCGCGCCATGTCGGCCATGTACCGCGAGGAGGTGCCGCAATACGGCACGCTGGTCGAGCTGGTGGCAGACATCAACGCCGGCACGCTGGACGCCCAGCCCGCGTTGCGCGCGCAGATGGCGCAGTCGGGTGAACTGGATCGGCTGGATATCGAGCGCCACGGCGCCATCCGTGTCGGCACGGCGGCCGAGCTGGCCACGCTGCGCCGGCTGTTTGCCGTCATGGGCATGGAACCGGTGGGTTACTACGATCTGTCGGTGGCCGGCGTGCCCGTGCATTCGACGGCGTTTCGCCCTGTAACCGATGCCGCGTTGCTGGCCAACCCGTTTCGCGTGTTCACCTCGCTGCTGCGGCTTGAGTTGATTGCCGACGCCACCCTGCGCGAGAAGGCCGCTGCCATCCTGGCGCGCCGGCAGATCTTTACCCCGCGCGTGCTCGAATTGATCGCCCAATGCGAAGCCGACGGCGGCCTGGCCAACGCAGATGCCGACGCGTTCGTACGCGAAGCGCTGGAGACCTTCCGCTGGCATAGCACCGCCACGGTTGACGCCGAGACGTATCGCGCGCTGCAAGCCGCTCACCGCCTGGTGGCGGACGTGGTGTGCTTCCGCGGCCCCCACATCAACCACCTGACACCGCGCACCCTCGACATCGACGCCGCACAGGCCGCCATGCCCACACGCGGCATGGACGCCAAGGATGTGGTGGAAGGTCCGCCGCGCCGCGACTGCCCCATCCTGCTGCGCCAGACCAGCTTCAAGGCGCTGCAGGAAGCGGTGCGCTTTACCGACGATGCAGGCGCCCACACGGCACGCTTTGGCGAAATCGAGCAGCGCGGCGTGGCCCTCACGCGCAAGGGCCGCGCGCTCTACGACCAACTGCTGGCGGAGGTGCGCAGCATGGGCAATGCCGGCAGTGCCGCACCCAACTACGGAAGCCGGTTAGCCCAGGCGTTCAGCGCCTTTCCCGACAGCCATGACGCGTTGCGTGCGCAAGGCCTGGCGTTCTATCGCTACACGCTCACGCCGTCGGGCCATGCACAGGCCGACGCAGCCACGGCAGCCGACGCTTCGTTGGATGAACTCCTGGCCAAAGGCTGGGTGCAATCCAACCCCATCACGTATGAAGATTTCTTGCCGGTGAGCGCGGCGGGCATCTTCCAGTCCAACCTGGGCGGCGAAGAACAGAAGCAGTACCAGGCCCACGCCGCACAGCAGGCGTTTGAGGCCGCGCTGGGTGCACGCGTGCATGACGAAATCGCGCTGTACGAGGCAGCGCAGCAGCGCTCCATCGATCAGGTGCGCGCCGTGCTGCGCGGCACGCCCGTGGTGGATGCCGCATGACCGGCCCGCACACGCCAGCCGCCATGCCGGGCTTTGCCGCCCCGTTCGCGAACCCTGCCGGCTCGCCCATCCGTGAACTGTTTCCGTACCTCAGCCAGCCGGGGATGATCTCGCTGGCGGGCGGCTATCCGTCGCCGAGCCTGTTCGACGCTGAAGGCCTGGCGCACGCCGCCGGCCAAGCCATGACGGGCGATACGCAGGCCTTGCAGTACGGCGCGACTGAAGGACTGCCCGTCCTCCGCACGGCGCTCGCCGCATTGATGGACGCACGCGGCATCCAGGCCAGCACCGAACAGATGATGGTCACCACCGGCTCGCAGCAAGCCTTCGACCTGCTGGTGCGGGCGTTGATCGAACCGGGGGATACGGTGCTGGTGGAAGTGCCGGCCTACCCTGCCACGCTGCAAGCCTTGCGCCTGGCGCAGGCCCGCATCGTTCCGATACCGATGGACGAACACGGCCTGCAGACCGATGCACTGGCCGACCTGCTGCATCAACTGCCTGCCACGCAGCGCCCCAAGCTGCTCTACACCGTCCCGAATTTTTCCAACCCGCGCGGCACGCTGCTCGCCGCCCAGCGGCGCGAAGCCCTGGTGCAGCTGGCCTGCGCGCACGGCTTCTGGGTGGTGGAAGACGATCCCTACGGCGAGCTGCGCTTTGATACGGCAGAGGGCGACGCCGCTGCCATGCCACCCACGCTGCGCGCAGTGGGCGATCGGCAGGCCGTGGGCGGCACGAACCCGGTGGTGTATCTCTCCAGCCTTTCCAAGACCGTCGCACCTGCGCTGCGGATCGGCTGGATGCTGGCCGATGCCAGCCTGCTGCGCCGCTGTGCCATCGCCAAACAGACGGTGGATCTGTGTACGTCTCCGCTGGCGCAGATGGTGGCGGCCCACTATCTGGAAAGCGGCCGCTATCCGGCTACGGTGCAGCGCGCCCGCATCGAGTATCAGCGGCGCATGCAGGCGCTGGTGCAAGGCATCGCCACGCAGCTGGATGGCCGTATGCAGTGCACCGCGCCGGCGGGCGGCATGTTTGTCTGGGCCACGTTCGCGCCGTCAATCGACCCGCAAGCGCTCTTTGATGCCGCCGTATCGCAGCAGGTGCTGTATGTGCCCGGCAAGGCGTTCTACCCGGACAACGCGCAGCTCAACACCATGCGCCTGTCGTTTGCCGCGCCCGAGGTGCCGCAGATCGAACAGGCCGTGCAGCGGCTGGCCGCAGCCGTGGCGCTGGCCATGCGTTAACGCCTCCTCAGAAAGAGACAACCTTCATCGCATTGCCATGACACCCGACAACCTGATTCCGGCCTTGCACGACATCGTGGGGGCCGCCAATGTTCTGACCGGCGACGACTGCGCCGAATACGAATCCGATTGGCGCCAGCGCGTGCGCGGCAAGGCGCTGTGCGTGGTGCGGCCCGGCTGCACGGCCGAAGTGGCCGCGGTCGTGCGCGCGTGCGCACAAGCCGGTGTGTCCATCGTGCCGCAGGGTGGCAATACGGGCCTGGTGGAAGGCTCGGTGCCCGATGCCAGCGGCGGGCAAATCATCCTGAGCCTGCGCCGCATGCAGACCGTGCGCGCCATCGACGCCGCCAACATGACGATGACGGTGGACGCCGGTTGCGTACTCCAGTCGCTGCAGGACGTGGCAAGCGAGGCCGGCATGCTGTTCCCGCTGAGCCTGGGTGCGGAAGGCAGTTGCACGATCGGCGGCAACCTGGCGACCAACGCGGGCGGCACGCAGGTGCTGCGCTATGGCAACGCGCGCGAGCTATGCCTGGGGCTGGAAGTTGTGCTGGCCGACGGGCAAGTCTGGGAGAACCTGCAAGGCCTGCGCAAGGACAACACCGGCTATGACCTGCGCAATCTGTTCATCGGTAGCGAGGGCACGCTGGGCATCATCACGGCGGCCACGCTGCGGCTGTATCCGCAACCGGCCGCGCAATTGACGGCGTGGGCTGCGGCGCCGTCGCTGCAAGCCGCCACAGCATTGCTGGCGTTGTCGCACCGGCATCTGTCTGCGGCGCTCACGGGTTTTGAGGTCATGAGCCAGGAAGGGCTCAGGCTGGTCGACACGCACTATCCGCATCTGCGCGTGCCGATGTGGCGCGAAACAATGTGGTGCGTGCTGCTGGAAGCGTCCGACAGTGAATCCGAGGCGCATGCCCGCGCGCAGTTTGAACACCTGTTGGAAACCGCGATGGAAGACGGCATCGTGACCGACGCGATCATTGCCGAAAACATCCGGCAGGCGCACGACCTGTGGCACATCCGCGAAAGCATCACCCTGGCCCAGGCAGCCGAAGGACCCAACATCAAACACGATGTCTCGGTGCCGATCTCACGCATTCCCGAGTTCGTGGCGCAGACCGATGCGCAACTGCAGGCGCTGGCGCCCGGGCTGCGGCTCATCAACTTCGGGCACCTGGGTGATGGGAACCTGCACTACAACGTGCAGGCTCCGGCGGGGGCGGACGCTGCAGCGTTCGTTGCCGCGCATGAGGCTGCGATCGGCGATGCGGTGTACCGGTCCGTCCACCGCTTTGGCGGTTCGATCTCGGCTGAACATGGCATCGGCGCGCTCAAGCGCGATCACCTTCCGCACTACAAGGCGCCGGTCGCCCTGCAGTTGATGCAGACCATCAAGCAGGCGCTCGACCCGCAATGCCTGCTGAACCCGGGGCGCGTGCTCGAACGGCCGCGGGGTCAGATGGCGCGATAGGTATCGCTCACGGCCATTGATTGCATGGGGCGACGCAGCGTCGGATCAAACGGATTGATCTGCGTGGTCAGCCGATTGGCCTCGCGCAGCAGCATGTCGTAGACGATGGGCAGGCGATCGGCGCTCAGGCGGTTGGCGAGCGTACCGACGGAAAGCGCGGCGACGACGTTGCCATTGCGATCGAACACGGGCACGGCAATACCAGCCATGCCTTCAAGCAGCCCGTCCGTTTTGGCGCTGTAGCCGCGCTCGCGTGCCTTCCTGACCTCGGAGCGCAGATAGACCTCGTCGTAGACGCTGTAGTGCCGGATGCGCGGCAGGTTGTAGCGCAGCACTTCCTCCTGCTCGGCGTCGGGCAGGTGCGCGAGGATCACCAGCGCGCCCTGGCCGACGCCGAGTTCGATCCGGCCGCCCACATCGCCGGTGAAGGTGCGAATGGGGTACTGCCCTTCCACGCGATCCAGGCACACCGCATCGAAGCCCGAGCGCACCAGCAGCAGCACCGTGTCGCCCAGGCTGGCATTCAGCCGCAGCAAGGCCGGCCGGGCGACGGAGCGCAAGTCGTTCACCGCGCCCGCCTGGGCCGCCAGGCAGAAGAGGTCCAGGCTCAGCCGGTACAGCTTGTTCTGCTGGTCCTGCTCGACCATGCCTTCCTGCGTGAGCCCCTGCAGCAGGCGGTGGGTGGTGGCGGGGGTCATCCCCAGCGTCTTGGCCAGGTAGGTGACGCGCACACCTTGGTGCTGCTGCTCCGCCATGGTGCGCAGGATCTGGAAGGTGCGGTGCATGGCGCTGCGCTGATGCGCGTCGTCTTCGGAATCGACAGACATAAAGCTGGAATGGACTGAATTTGGTGGATCGATTGTATTCCGATGAACGGAATAAATACGAGAAAAATTCCAATTACAGCGTATACACCTAGGCGTAGTCGACGTTTTGGCACACCTGTTGCAATAGCATATCCATATTGTTCAATTGGAAGAGTCGGCGACGCCCCCAGTCGCAAAGGATCACCGATGAGTTTTCTGCGCCTGAACCATGTCTCCAAGCAGTACGGCGACCTGCGGGTCGTTCAGGACTTCAACCTGAACGTGCATAAGGGCGAGTTCGTCTCGCTGCTGGGCCCATCGGGCTGCGGCAAGACGACGACGCTGCAGATGATTGCGGGCTTCGCGGAGGTGACGGAAGGCTCGATCGAGCTGGACGACAAGGACATCACCCGCGCCAAGGCCAACGCGCGCGGCCTGGGGATCGTGTTCCAGACCTACGCGCTGTTCCCGCACATGACGGTGCGCGAGAACGTGGAGTTCGGGCTGGAGATGCGCAAGTGCCCGGCAGCGGAACGCCGCGAGCGCGCCATGCAGACGCTGGCGCTCGTGCATCTGGACAAACATATCGATCGCTACCCGCGTGAGCTGTCGGGCGGCCAACGCCAGCGCGTGGCCCTGGCACGCGCGCTGGTCATCAAACCGCCGGTGCTGCTGCTGGACGAGCCGCTGTCGAACCTGGACGCCAAGCTGCGCGAAGAGATGCAGTTCGAGCTGCGTGAAATCCAGCGCAAGGTCGGCACGACCACCATCATGGTCACCCACGACCAGGCCGAAGCCATGTCGATCAGCGACCGCGTGGTCGTCATGGAGGCAGGCCGCATCACGCAGGTGGATACGCCGCTGGCGGTGTATGAGCATCCGAGCAATGCATTCATCTCCACCTTTGTCGGCAAGGCCAATCTGCTGCATGCAGCAGTGGTATCCGGCGCCAATGGCGAACTTCGCGCCTCGGTCGGGGCCGTGGAGCTGGCGCTGCCACCGGGCACGCCGGCGGGCAGCAAGGTCGTACTGGCGCTGCGCCCCGAAAAAATGACGTGCAACGCCGACGGCAACGGCCGCTGCGAAGGCCGCGTGACCGAACGCTTCTTCCTCGGCAACCAGTGGATGTACACCGTCGACACGCCGCTGGGCGCGATGCTGGTATCCGCCGTGAACGATGGCGACGCCCCGCGCGAAGTGGGCCAGACCGTGGGCGTGGATTGGCAAGACCGCTATGTGCGCGTGATCGGCACCGAGGGCAACGCAGCATGAGCCGCAGACCGATCTGGGTGCCGTGGAGCATGACCGGCCCGGCGCTGGCGCTCTTCGGCGTGATGTTGTTCGTGCCGCTGGCGCTGAGCGTGATGCTGTCGTTCAACGCGTTCGACGCCGACAAAGGCCCCATTGCGGGCACCTTCACGTTTGCGCACTACCTGCACGTGGTGCAAGACCCGTACTACTACGAAATCTTCTGGCGCACGCTGCGCGTGTCGGCGGTCGTGACGCTGATCTGCATCCTGATCGGCGCGCCCGAGGCCTACATCCTCAGCCGGATGCGCAAGCCCTGGCGCTCGATCTTTCTGCTCGTCATCCTGGCGCCGCTGCTGATCTCGGTCGTGGTGCGCGCATTCGGCTGGAGCATGCTGCTCGGGCCCGAAGGCTTGATCAACGCCGCGTTCAAGGCCGTTGGCATCGGCCCGGTCAAGCTGCTGTACAACGAGACGGCCGTGGTGATTGCGCTGGTGCACGTGATGTTGCCGTTCATGGTGATTCCTGTGTGGACGTCACTGCAAAAGCTCGACCCGTGGGTGGAAAACGCCGCGCTGTCGTTGTCCGCCTCGCATTTCACGACGTTGCGCCGCGTGGTGCTGCCGCAGGTCATGCCGGGCATCCTGTCGGGCAGCCTCATCGTGTTCGGCCTTGCGGCCAGCTCATTCGCCATTCCGGGGCTGCTTGGCGGGCGCCGCGTGAAGATGGTCGCCACGCTCATCTACGACGAATACCTGAACGAACTGAACTGGCCGCTGGGCGCTGCCATTGCGCTGATCCTGCTGGCGGCCAACCTCGTCATCATGCTCGGCTGGAACCGCATGATCGAAGGCCGCTACAAGAAGACGTTGGGCTGAAGGAGCGCACATGCAAAAGAACGGACCGCTCGCGCTCATCTTCAACGCGCTCGTCATCACCTTCATGCTGGCACCGCTGGTGATCGTGTGCATCGTCGCCTTCACGCCCGAAGAAACGCTCACGCTGCCCACCAGCCATTTCTCGCTGCGCTGGTTCGACCAGGTGCTGCATCACCCCGACTTCGTGCAGTCGTTCTGGAACAGCCTCTGGCTGGGCCTGGCGGCGGCCACGCTGTCGACCGCACTGGCGGTGCCGGCGGCCATGGCCATCGTCCGCTTCCGCGCCCCGGGCCTGCAGTATCTGCAAGGCGTGTTTCTGTCGCCGCTGATCATTCCGCACCTGGTGCTGGGCGTGGCGCTGCTGCGCATGTTCTCGCTGGTGGGCGGGCAAGGCAGCTTCGGCTGGCTGATCTTCGCGCACGCGCTGATCGTCACGCCGTACACGATGCGGCTGGTGATGGCGGCGCTGGTGGGCTTTGACCACTCGGTCGAGCACGCCGCCTATTCGCTGGGTGCGAGCAGCTTCACGGTGTTCCGCCGCATGACGCTGCCGATGATCCTGCCGGGCATCACGGGCGGTTGGCTGCTGGCCTTCATCAACAGCTTTGATGAACTGACGATGTCGATCTTCGTGGTGTCGCCCGCCACCGTCACGCTGCCGGTGCGCATGTACATGTACGCCACGGAATCGCTTGACCCGATGATGGCCGCCGTCTCGGCGCTGATCGTCTTCCTCACGCTCGCGCTGATGCTGCTGCTGGACAAGGTCTATGGCCTCGACCGAATTCTGATCGGCAAGCATTGAGACAGGGACCACGATGAATGCTCCTGCAAACCGCTCTGCCCGCGCGCAGCTCCAGCGCCTCAAAGAGCGCAATCGCCCCACAGTGGCCTTCGTGCTAGACGGGCAGCCCGCTGAAGCCCTTGCCGGGGACACCGTCCTGACGGCCGTGCTTACGCAAATACGCCAGTTGCGCATCAATGAATTCAGCCAGCAGCCGCGCGCGGGTTTCTGCCTGATGGGCGCATGCCAGGACTGCTGGGTGCGCCTGGCCGATGGCAAATCGCTGCGTGCCTGCCAGACCATGATCGAACCCGGCATGCACATCTGCACGCAGCCGGCCGGCAACCAGGGGGCCGCGTGATGACGCAACCCGCCCCCACGCTGCAGCGGCAGTCGCAAGAGGATCTGCCGCCCGTCGTCATCGGTGCCGGGCCGGCAGGTGTGCGTGCGGCGCAGACGCTGCTGGCGCACGGGCTCAAACCCATCGTGCTGGACGAAGCTCCGCGCGCCGGCGGCCAGATTTATCGCCGCCAGCCAGATGGCTTCGCCCGGAGTGCCGCAGATCTGTACGGCACCGAAGCCGAACGTGCGCAGGCAATACACGCCACCTTCGACCGCCTCCAATCCCAGATCGATTACCACCCGCAGACCCTGGTCTGGAATGCCCAGCCCGATCTGCTCGACCTGCTGCATGTGCCGACGCGCGCGGTCAGTAGCCTGCCGTGGCGCGATGTGATTGTCGCGACCGGCGCCACCGACCGCGTGCTGCCCGTCCCGGGTTGGACGCTGCCCGGCGTCTATACGCTGGGCGGTGCGCAAGTCGCGCTCAAATACCAGGGCTGTGCGATTGGCGATGCCGTGGTGTTTGCCGGCACCGGCCCGCTGCTGTATCTGGTGGCCTGCCAGTACGCGAAGGCCGGCGCGAATGTCGTGGCGGTGCTCGACACCGCACCGGCCTCCGCGCGCTACAAGGCGGCACCGGCCATGCTGGGCCAGCCCGCCGTCATGGCCAAGGGGTTGGCGCTGGTCGCCTGGCTCAAGCTGCACGGCATTCCCATGCACCACGGCGTGCGACTGCTGTGCGCCGAAGGCAATGCGGCGATCGAACAACTCGTGTGGCAAGACAGCGCCGGCCGCGAGCAGCGCACCGCATGCTCCGCGGTGGGCATGGGTTACGCGCTGCGGCCCGAAACGCAACTCGCCGATCTGCTGGGCTGCGCGTTCGAGTTTTCGGCGCTGCACCGCTGCCATGTACCGCGCATTGATGCGATGCGGCGCAGCTCCGTCGCGGGCGTCTATCTGGCAGGCGATGGCGCGGGCATCATGGGCGCCGACGCAGCCGAGTACTCCGGCGAATTGGCCGCGCTCGCCCTGTTGCAGGATCGGCAAATCACCGTCGACGCCGATCGCTTGGCCGCGCTGCGCCAGCGCCTGCAGAAGATCGAGCGGTTCCGCCACGCGCTGGAAGTCGCCTTCCCGTTTCCCGATGACTGGGCCGCGCACGCCGGCGACGACCTGGTGGTGTGCCGCTGCGAAAACGTCACCGCCGGCACCCTTCGCCAGACGGCCGCCGAATGCGGCGTGCATGAACTGAATCGGCTGAAGGCACTGTGCCGGGTCGGCATGGGCCGCTGCCAGGGCCGGATGTGCGGCGCAGCGGCAGCCGAAATCCTGGCGCAAGCGCAGTCCGTTCCGCTGGCACAGGTGGGCCGGTTGCGCGGGCAGGCACCGATCAAGCCGCTGCCGCTGGATGTGACCGAGGTGATCGAACCGGAGGACCACCATGCGTGAGCAGCTTGCATGCGACGTGGCCATCATCGGCGGCGGCATCATGGGCAGCGCCACGGCGCTGTTCCTGCGGCGGCGCGGGCTGACCGTCACCTTGCTCGAACGCGACCTGTGCGGCTCACGCTCCAGCGGCGTCAATTTTGGCGGTGTGCGGCGCCAGGGCCGCTCCATCGAGCAGCTGCCGCTGGCCCAGCGTTCGCACCAGATCTGGGGGCGCCTGACCGAGCTGATCGGTACCGAGGCCGAGTACGAGCGCAGCGGGCACTTCAAGATCGCGCGCAGCGTGGCCGACATGGAATCGCTGGCCAGCTATGCAGCGCGCAGCGAGGGTTTTGGCCTGGGGCTGCAGCTCATCGAAGGCCGGGCTGCGCTGCAGAAAGTTTTTCCGATGGGCGGCGAGCAGATCGTCGGCGGCTCGCTGTGCCCGGAAGATGGACAAGCCAATCCGCGCCTGCTGTCGCCCGCGTTCGCTCGCGCCGCGCAGGCTGCCGGCGCCGATGTGCGCGAGCACGCGCCGGTGCAATCGGTCGAGCACGATGGTGCGCGCTTCGTCGTCCATGCTCGTCAACATGACCGCGATCTGGAGGTCAAAGCCTCCGCGCTGGTCAACTGCGCCGGAGCCTGGGCAGCCCAGTTTGCCGCGCAATGGGGCGAGCCCGTGCCCATGTTCACCATCCCGCCCACGATGGGCGTGACCGAACCGCTGCCGTTCTTCCTGCCCTGGAGCCTGGGCGTGGAAGGCGGCGGCATCTACTGCCGCCAGGTGCGGCGCGGCAATGTGGTGTTCGGCGGCGGGCGCGGCTACGTGCTGGACGACCAGCGAGCACGCTCGTCGCACGTGGCGATCCTGCGCCAGCTGCCGCAGTTGGCTGCCCTGCTGCCGCAACTCACGGGCGCCCACATCATCCGCACCTGGAGCGGCACGGAAGGCAATCTGCCCGACGACCAGCCCGTGATTGGCCCCAGTGCCCGCCGCCCTGGCCTGTTCCACGCCTTCGGCTTTGCCGGCGCCGGCTTCCAACTCGGCCCCGGCGTGGGCGATGTCATGGCCGAGCTGATTGCCGAAGGCCGCACCACCACGCCGATCGAGCCCTTTTCCATCCAACGCTTTCTGCCACCCGCAGCTTGATGCACTTGATGCCCCAGGAGACCACCATGCTTGTGAAACACGCGAAAACATCGTTCACGTCCATCATTGCTGCGGCTGCCGGAACCGCGCTGCTCGCCGCCGGCGCCGCCCATGCGGAAACCAAGACGCTGTACATCGGCATGAACGGCGGCAACATGGAACGCACATACACGCAGTTCGTGTTCCCGCCGTTCGAGAAGGCCAACAACGTCAAGGTCGTCGTCGTGCCGGGCACCTCGACCGACATCCTCGCCAAGGCGCAGGCGACCAAAGGCAAGGCTCAGATGCACGTGATGACGCTGGACGACGGTGTCATGTTCCGCGCCATCGGCATGGGGGCTGTGCGAAAAGCTCAAGCCCACGGCCAACCTGTCGGCCGTGCCCGCCATTGCGCACCTCAAGGGGGACTACGCGGTGGGCCTGTCGATGGGGCTGACCGGCCTCGCCTACAGCACCAAGATCTTCGCCGACAAGGGCTGGACGCCGCCCACCTCGTGGGGCGATCTGGCTGACCCGAAATACAAGGGCAAGGTGGTCGTGCAATCCATGCCGGCTTCGTCGTTCGGGCTGGACGCTTTCCTGATGTTCAACCGGCTGAAGGGCGGCACCGAAAAGAACGTCGACCCGGCTTTCAAGGCATGGCCCACGACCATCGGCCCGAACGTGGTCGAGTACATCCCCAACTCGTCGAAGGTGGTGGAGATGATGCAGGCGGGTGATGCGGCGCTGTTCCCCTACACGCTCACGCAGGTGGAGCTGATGAAATCGAAGGGCATCCCCATGGAATTTGTCGCACCCAAGGAAGGCGCTGTCGTTCTGCTGACGGCGCAGTGCGTGCTGGCCAACAACCCGGATGCCGAGCTGGCGCAGAAGCTCGCGGACTACCTGATCAGCCCCGAGGCGCAGGCACTCGCCATGGAAAACGGCTCCTACAATCCAGTTAACCCCAAGGCCCCGCTCAAGGGCAAGGCGGCGGAAGAGCAGAACAAGATGAACACCATCCTGAAGACGGCCGTTGCGCTGGACTGGGACGTGATCAACGCCGAGCGCCCGGAATGGAGCAAGCGCTGGAACCGCATCGTCGAGCGTTGAGCGTCAGCACCGCCGCACCGCAACAGTTTTTCGATTGAACACGAGAGAACAGCAAGGATTCGCGCCATGTCAGATTCCCGAACACGATTGCAGACCGTACTGAAGGCCCTCGGCCTGAACCTGAAGGCCTATGAAGGCACGGACTGGACGAGCCGCGCCCCGCGCGATGGCACGGTATTGGCGACCGTGAAATCGCATACCGCCAGCCAGGCCGAGGCGGCCATCCAGAGTGCGCATCAGGCGTATCTGGCGTGGCGTACCGTGCCGGCGCCCGTACGCGGTGAACTGGTGCGCCGCCTGGGCGAGGTACTGCGCACGCACAAGGCGGCGCTGGGCGAACTGGTATCGCTGGAAGCGGGCAAGATCACCTCCGAGGGCCTGGGCGAAGTGCAGGAGATGATCGACATCTGCGACTTCGCCGTCGGTCTGTCGCGGCAACTGCATGGCCTGACCATCGCCAGCGAGCGCCCTGGGCACCGGATGATGGAAACGTGGCATCCGATGGGCGTGGTGGGCATCATCTCGGCGTTCAATTTTCCGGTGGCGGTGTGGTCGTGGAACGCCGCGCTCGCCCTGGTGTGCGGCAACGCCATCGTGTGGAAGCCGTCGGAGAAAACGCCGCTCACCGCCATTGCATGCCAGCACCTGATGCAACAGGTGGTCGACGCGTTCAATGCCGAGAAGCCCGGGGCCATTCCTGCCGGACTGAGCCAACTGCTGATCGGCGGGCGCGACGTGGGCGAAGCGCTGGTGGCCAGCCACCTCGTGCCGGTGGTCAGCGCCACGGGCTCGACGCGCATGGGCCGCCAGGTGGGCGTGAAGGTGGCGGAGCGCTTCGGCCGCTCGATCCTGGAGCTGGGCGGCAACAACGCGATGATCGTCACCCCTTCGGCGGATCTGGAACTGGCCGCGCGCGCCATCACCTTTGCCGCCGTCGGCACGGCAGGCCAACGCTGCACCTCGCTGCGGCGTTTGATCGTGCACCGCTCGGTGGCCGATACGCTGCTGGCTCGCCTGGAAAAGATCTACCAGAGCATCGCCATTGGCGACCCGCTGGCTGACGGCACGCTGGTCGGCCCGTTGATCGACCAGGCTGCCTTCGACGGCATGCAACAGGCACTCGCGCAGGCTCGCGCTGAAGGCGGCGAAGTGCTGGGCGGCGAGCGCGTGCGCGAAGACCTCGGCGCCGACGCCTGGTACGTGCGTCCTGCGCTGGTCAAGATGCCGAAGCCGACCAAGGTGATGGAAAGCGAGACCTTCGCACCGATCCTCTATGTCGTGACGTACGACGGCGACACCGAACAGGCCATCGCGATCCAGAACGGCGTGCCGCAGGGCCTGTCGTCTGCCATCTTCACGGCAAGCCTGAGCGATGCCGAGCGCTTCATGTCGTCGGCCGGCAGCGACTGCGGCATCGCCAACGTCAACATCGGCACGTCGGGCGCCGAGATCGGCGGCGCATTCGGCGGCGAGAAGGAAACCGGCGGCGGCCGCGAATCCGGCTCGGACGCGTGGAAGGGCTACATGCGCCGCGCCACCAACACCGTCAACTACAGCGGCGCGCTGCCGCTGGCGCAGGGCGTTCGATTCGACGTTTGATCAGCGCCTGATCGATGGGATATTCGGGCGGCGGCGCCAGATGCACCGCCGCCCTGATGGTCAACGCGCGCTCAACGCGCCGCGCCGCCTACATCGGTGATCGCGCTGTAGACCAGCGTGCGCAATTGCCGGCGCACAGGGTAGGCGGACGAAGGTAGCACCTGTGTCAGGAACAGGCCGATCAGATCCTCCTGCGGATCCACCCAGAAGAAGGTGCCGGCCGCGCCGCCCCAGAAGAAATCGCCCGTGCTGCCGGGAATCAACGTGGCGGCCTGCGAGATCGTGGTCGCGAAGCCCAGTCCGAACCCGACGCCGTCATACGCGGCCTCGCTGAACATCGAAGGCGACGACAGGCTAGACATGTCGCGCCCGCCCGGCAGATGGTTGGCAGTCATCAGCGCCAGCGTTTTCGGCGCCAGCAGGCGAACCCCATCCAGCTCGCCGCCCTGCAGCAGCATGCGCGAAAAACGCAGGTAGTCCGCCGCCGTGGAAACCAGACCACCGCCGCCTGAGATGAAGCTGGGCGGCTTCAGGTAGGGGCTGGTGCGCGGATCGTCCTGCAAGACCGGTCCACGTTCAGACACCGCCTTCGAGCCCAGCGCGCCCACGGCATAGCACGCGCAGAAGCGCGATGCTTTCTCCTCCGGCACATGGAAGGCGGTATCGACCATGCCCAGCGGATCGAAAATCCGTTCCTTCAGGAAGGTCTCGAACGGCATGCCGCTGATCTTGCCGACGAGGTAGCCGAGCACGTCGGTGGAAACGGAGTAGTTCCAAGCCTCACCGGGCGAGAACTCCAGCGGCACGCCGGCCAGCTTTTCGATCATCTCGTCGAGCGTGCCATCGGTCGCGATATCGCCCAGCTTCAGCCGGCGGTACGCGGCGTCGACATTCGTGTTCTGGTGGAAGCCATAGGTCAGGCCCGAGGTGTGCCGCAGCAGGTCGACCATGCGCATGGCACGTTTGACCGGCCGCGACTGGAAGCCTTCCATGAAGCCGCCGGCGTGCACGCCCAGGTTCGCCCATGCGGGGATGAATTTGCTGACCGGATCGTCCAGCGCGACCTTGCATTCTTCCACCAGCATCATGAACGCCACCGACGTGATCGGCTTCGTCATGGAGTAGATGCGGAAGATCGAATCTTCGGCCAGCGGCACCTGACGCTCGCGGTCGGCCAGGCCCAGCACGGAGTTCAACGCAAGCTCGCCGCGCCGCCACACCTGGGTGAGCGCACCGGGCAGCTTGCCGGTCGCAATGTAGGCGTCATCGATAAAGCGCTCGACCCGTTCGAGCCGATCGCGGGACATCCCCTGCGTTTGCGTGCCTTGCCTGTCCATGCTTTCTCCTTGCATTGATCCCGACTCCGATCCAGCCTGCGCCGATTCTGACGCGCGCAGCCCGCCCAGCGACACTGTACAGCGCCGAATCATTGGCCGCGAGAGCGCCCTGCCAGCGCCTATGCTTCAATGCAGTTCGACCGCAACCCCGTCCCAACATGAAGCGCTTCGACGACCTGTACCTCTTCACGCGCGTGGTGGAAGCCGGTGGCTTTTCCGCTGCCGAGCGCGCCACGGGCATTCCCAAGTCACGCCTGAGCCGTCGCATTGCCGAATTGGAGGTGCAGCTCGGCACGCGGCTGCTGCAGCGCTCAAGCCATCGCGTATCGGTCACGCCGGTGGGCGAGGCGATATATCGGCATGCGCGCGACATGGCCGATGCGTCGGCAGCCATTGAAGCGCTGGCCGGCGCGGCACGCAGTGAACCGGCTGGCGTCCTGCGCGTCGGCACGTCGACGCTACTGGCAGAAACGCTGGTGGCCGGCTGGCTGGCCGAATTTGCCGATGCACATCCGAAGCTGCGCATCGAACTGGACTTGTCGAACACGTACGTCGACCTGATCGAGCAGCGCATTGACGTGGCGATCCGCGCGGCCACGGGGCCACTGCCCTCGCGCGACGTGGTAGCGCGGCATCTCGCGGTCTCGCCGCGCGTGCTGGTGGCAAGTCCCGCGTTGCTTGCCCGCGTGGGTGAACCCGACACGCCGGCCGCGCTGGAAGACTTTTCCTGCCTGGGGCAAGGCTCGCTCACCCGCAGCCGCGATTGGGTACTGCACGATGCGCGCGGGCACCGGCGGTCGCTGCCGATTCGCCCGCGCTTTGCCAGCGACAACATCAT
The DNA here is from genome assembly GCF_001699815.1 of Ralstonia pickettii. Classification (GTDB taxonomy): domain Bacteria; phylum Pseudomonadota; class Gammaproteobacteria; order Burkholderiales; family Burkholderiaceae; genus Ralstonia; species Ralstonia thomasii. The sequence continues at coordinate 29,972 of NZ_MCGB01000087.1, forward strand.
CGCCCTGCGCGAAGCTGCCATCGCAGGGCTCGGGCTGGCCATCCTGCCGCAGCATTGCTGTCATGCCGCGCTCGGCAGCGGCAGCCTGCGTACGGTGCTGCGGGGTTGGACACCCGAGCCGGCCGACCTGCACGCACTCTATCCATCGCGTGCAGGCGTACCGCCGTCGGTGAAGGCGCTGGTGGCGTTCCTGCGCGAGCGCTTTGCCGCGGAAGCCACCATGCAACCGTTGACCTGAACCGCGCGTTACTTCACCACGCGGCCAAGAAAGTCGAGCATGCGCGCACCAATTTCCGCATGGTGCGTCTCCAGCGCAAAGTGGCCGCTATCGACAAAGTGGACCTCCGCATCGGGCAGGTCGCGCTTGAAGGCCTCCGCGCCGGGCGGAATGAAAATGGTGTCATTGCGACCCCATACCGCGAGCAGCGGCGGACGATGCGCGCGGAAGTACGCATGCAGCGCCGGATACAGCGCCACGTTGCTCGCGTAATCCAGGAACAGATCCATCTGGATGTCGAGCTGGCCCGGACGGCTCAGGAAATATTGATCGAGCAGATAGCCATCCGGCGCGACGCGCGTCGGGTCGGGCACACCATCCAGGTATTGCCACTGCGTCATCTCGTCTGAAACGATCGGATGCAGCTCACGGCGATGCGCTTCGTCCGGGTTGTCCCAATACGCCTTGACTGGCGCCCACGGACCTTCGCCCAGCCCTTCCTCATAGCCGTTGCCGTTTTGCGTGACGATGGCGCTGATGCGCTCCGGGTGCGCCATCGCCAGGCGCCAGCCGACCGGCGCGCCGTAGTCGAACACATAGATGGCGTAGCGCGACAGGCCGACCGCCTGCGTAAAGCCGTCCACCACATGCGCGAGGTTGTCGAACGTGTAGCGGAAATCGCTCGGCACCTGCGTCAGGCCAAAGCCGGGAAAGTCCGGCGCCACCACGTGATAGCGCCCGGCTAACTGCGGAATCAGGTTGCGGAACATATGCGATGCGCTCGGAAAGCCATGCAGCAACAGCACGGTCGGGGCATCGCTTGGGCCGGCCTCCCGATGGAACACGCGCACACCTTCGACATCCACCGTGCGATGACGCACAGCGGTGGGGGCATACGCATCGACAGCCAGATCAGCGGTTCGGGCAGGGGCGTTCATGGCAAGGCTCCGGATGGGTTTCGAGAAAGAGCAACGAAACCATCGTAACCATGTAAATACTATTTTTCAAGTTACATAAAATTTTCACATCGCTCGCATGACGATTTGAGATGCGAAACAAAACGGGCACGCCGTCTGGCGTGCCCGCGCGGGAAACAATGCAGCAGGAAAACTCAGGTGAGCCGCTCGAGCGCCTGGGCGGCAATGCGCCGCGTGATGGCTTCGGCCGAGTCTTCCGTGGCCAGCCGGCCCGCTTGGCCGGACCACAGGTTGATGAAATCGCCTGAGCCGGTCGGCTCCGTCTTGGCGCGCAGCGGCGCCAACGCGCCGCCGGCTGTCGGGAAGGCCGGCGCAAACGTGCTCATCGGGCCAATCTCACGCATCAGCCGGTTGACGATGCCGCGCGCCGGTCGGCCGGTAAACAGGTTGGTGAGCGCGGTGTCGGCGTCTGTAGCCTGCTTGAGCGCCGCGCGATGAATGGCCGATGTCTTGGCCTCCGGCGACAGCATGTAGGCCGTGCCGATCTGCACCGCCGATGCCCCCAGCGCCAACGCCGCCACCACACCGCGCGCATCGCCGATGCCGCCGGCCGCAATGACCGGCACCTTCACCGCATCGGCCACCTGCGGCACCAGCGCGAACGTGCCGACCTGCGATTCGATCGTCTTGGCGAGGAACATGCCGCGATGGCCGCCTGCCTCGTTGCCCATGGCGATGATGGCGTCTACGCCGCGCGCTTCCAGCCAGCGCGCCTCTTCCACCGTGGTGGCGGCGGAGATGATCTTCGCCCCCGTGGCCTTCACGCGGGCCTGCAACTCCGGCGCGGGCAACCCGAAGTGAAAGCTCACCACCTCCGGCCTCAGTTCCTCAACCAGCGCGCACGTTGTCTCGTCAAACGGCGCGCGGTTTGCGGCCGGCGCTTGCGCATTCAGGTCGATACCGAACTCGGCGTAGTACGGCGCCAGATGGGCTCGCCATCTGGCATCGCGCTCGGGATCCGGCTGCGGCGGCGTGTGGCAGAAGAAGTTCAGGTTGACGGGGCCACGCACGGCCGCCCGAAACTGCCCGACCTGCTGCCGGATCTGTTCGACGCTGAGCATCGCACACGGCAACGAACCAAGCCCGCCGCCACGCGCCACGGCAATCGCCAGCTCCACGCCCGCCACCCCCGCCATCGGCCCCAATACGATGGGCACTTCGATATTGAACAACGCCAGCACGCGTGCATCGGGCCATGCGCTCATGATCATCTCCGGCAAGTTACTTGGATCAGACATGGTAATGCGGCGGCTTTTCACCGGATTGATCCGTTGAAACACGCGTGCAACGCGTAACTGTCATAGCCTATTAAATTGGTTACAATTCAACCAACTGTCTTTTTGAAAATCGCCATGCCCGCACTCGCAGCTGCCACCGATGCTCCCCTGCTGATCGCCGACGATCCGGTGCTGGACATGCTCAATACCGTGGCCAACGTCAACGGCCAGCCCCACGATTTCTGGCAGAGCGACGTCGATGTCTCCGATTGGCTGGTGCGCGCCGGCTGGCTCGCGGAGCCTGTGGCAGGCCGTTATCCGCCTGGCGTGCTGCTGGCCGTGGCGCGGCACCTGCGCGAAGTGATTCGCACCTTGGTGGAGGCACGCAAGTCGGGCCGTGCGGCCAGCGCCGATGCGCTGAATGTGTTCCTGCGGCAGGCGCCAAGCCATCCCGTGCTGGTGTGGGAAAACGGCACCCCGCGCGTCGAACGCCTGCGCCCCAACGATTCGGTCGAGCAATGTCTGGCGCCGCTGGCCGAAGCCGCTGCGCATCTGCTCGCCGAGGGCGATTTCCAGCTCGTGCGCGTGTGCGAACACCCCGAATGCACGCTGTGGTTTTACGACCGCACCAAGTCGCACAAGCGCCGCTGGTGCAGCATGGCCGTCTGCGGCAACCGGCATAAGGTGGCCGAATACCGCAAACGCCAGCAGGGCTGATCGCGGCCCCGGTCGTTCCAATGCTGGAACGCCGCGTCGCGGCCGAACGGGCTGCGCACAAGCCCGCTCGTTCGTAACCTGTTCTCCGGAAACATCGCACCCATTCAGGAGAACAGCATGTCCGCAACTCAAACCACCCAGTCCACGCCCCAACGCCTGGCAGGCCGCACCGCCATCGTTACCGGAGGCTCGCGCGGCATCGGCGCCGCCGTGGCGCATCGACTGGTCGCCGACGGCGCCCGCGTGGCCGTGGTCTATCGCAGCAACGCCGCAGAAGCCGACGCCGTGGTCAACAGCATCCGCAGCACCGGCGGCCAAGCCATTGCCGTGCAGGCCGACGTGAGCGATGCCACTTCCGTCGACGCGATGGTGAGCACCGTGCGCGAGGCCTTCGGCGCCATCGACATCCTCGTCAACAATGCCGGCATTCTGGAAAACCAGCCGGTCGGCAGCATCGATCTCGCATCGTTCGACGCGCAGTTCCGCACCAATGCCTTCTCGACGATTCTCGTCACGCAAGCGGTGCTGCCGCATGTGCCGGCGCGCGGCGGGCATATCGTGAACGTGTCTTCCAGCCTGGTGTACCGGCCCCGCGCAGGGCTGGCGGTGTACGCGGCAAGCAAGGCCGCCGTCAGCGCCCTCACCCACGCGTTTGCCGTAGAACTGGGCCCGCGCAACATCACCGTCAACGCCGTGGCACCGGCGCTTACACGCACTGACATGACCGCCCCGATTCCCGATGAAGTCAAAGCGCGCATGCGCGAATCGACACCGATGGGACGCCTGGCCGAACCGGACGATATCGCCGACGCCATCGCCTTCCTGGCCTCGGACGACGGCCGCTGGATTACCGGCCGCACCTTGATGACCGACGGCGGCTTCATCTGAGAAGTACCCACCCAGAACACGCGCCGCGCCGCCAACTCCTGCACGCAGAGGGTGTGGCCGTACCCTGCCCTAGATGGCGCCTTGGATTTTTGTCACGGGGAGGCAAAAGAGGGGAGACTGTCTGAGCGCAGCGAGTTTGCCTCCCCTCCCTCCCGTGACACAAATCCAAGGGGAAGTCGCCATCTCGGGCGCGCCTTTCATTGCCTACCTTTCTTTGGCAAGACAAAGAAAGTAGGTCGTCCCCTGCAGGGGACGAAACCCAACACAAACCAGCACTAACAAGCCGCGCCCGAAGACAAACACGAGCGCAGCGCCCAACAATTTACTCGGCCGACCGCTTCACAAGCCGATAAAGAAACTCCCGCCCGTCATACAACCGTGCAATCTCGATACGCTCATCCAGACCATGCGTGCGCAGGTCAGCCGGCTCGGTAAACAACCCCGACACGCCATACATCGGAATGCCCGCATTGCGCATGAACCGGCTGTCGGTCGCGCCCGTGCTCATCGCCGGAATCACCGGCACATTCCACATCTGCTGCGTCAGCGCTTCCACCGTCTTCATCAAGTCGCCGTTGAGCGGCGACGCGGGACTCGCCAGCGGCTTGTTGACGTAACGCACGCTGATCTTCTCGTTGCTGATCACCTGCTTCAGCTGACGATCGATATCCGCCAGATCATCGTGCGGCAGGATGCGGCAATTGACGGTCGCCTTGGCCGATTGCGGCAGCGCGTTCTCGGCGTGGCCGGCGTTGACCATGGTCGCCACGCACGTCGTGCGCAACTGTGCGTTGTAGAACGGAATGGCCGAGAGCCGATCGATCGCGGCCTGGTCCGGCTTGCCGGTGCCCACCGAACGCATATCGTCCGCCAGTTGCCCCGTGGCCAGAGGCGCGCTGCGGGCAAAGTAAGTCTGCGTGACGTCGACCAGCTTGACGGGAAACTGATACGCCCCCAGCCGATCCAGCGCGGCTGACAACGCATAGATCGGGTTTGTCTTCGTGGGCACCGCGCTGTGGCCGCCCACGTCACGCACTTCCAGCTCGTACGTCGAGTACATCTTCTCGGCCACCTGAATGCGGTGGAGCACCGGCTTGCCGTTGCGCAACTCGCCACCGCCGCCTTCGTTGATGCCGAACTCGGCCTTCACCAGCTCGGGCTTGTTGCTGACGATCTTTAACTCCATTCCGAGGGTTTCCCCGAAGAACAAAGCCTCGTGCCACTCTTGGCTCACGCCTGCATGCGCACCATCAACGCGTTATCGAGCAAGACACCGCGCACCGTCACTGCCTGGCGTGCGATCACTTCAAACCCATTGCAGGCAAAGAAGGGCTCGGCGCTCAAGCTCACGTGCGCTTGCACACGCGGCATGTCGCGCTGCGCTGCCAACCCGAAGATGTGGCTCATGAGTTGTTGCCCGATGCCTTGTCGCGCATGGTCGCCGGATACGAAGAAGTGATCGATCTATCCATTCGCCTGCAAATCGGCATAAGCGACGGGCTGCGCGTCGAGTTCCGCCACGAACGGCTGGATGCGGCGGATGCGCTCATGCCACTGGGCGACGTCGTAGTCGGTAGGTGCCCAGGCTTCGCATTGCTCGGGGGCGTACCGGCGAGCGGCGATGCCGTGCACAGCGCAATGGAAGACGGCGTGCAAGAGCGGCTCGTCGCCAGGTCTGAAGGCGCGGATGACAACGGGCGAGTGCTGAAGCGGTGCGTTCATGATCATTGCCCCGCATGCGGCAGATCCATCGACGCCAGCACATCCTTGATGTGCTGCGCTGCCTGCTGGGCATTCTGTGCGGCGGGCACGGGCGGCTGTTGATCGGTCGACAAGTTGCGCACGTGGTCATCAATGCTGATACCGGTACCCAGCGGCGCCAGCATCGCCGCCGATTCGTGCATTGCCCATTGGAAGTCGTTGAGCGGTGCGTTGCGTGCCGCCTGCAAACCGGCCGGGTTCGCTGCCATGGTACGGGCGACGACGGGCTCGCGGTTGTCGTCGGGCACGCTCAGCTCCAACACGTGGCCAAGGTCGGGCGCGCTGGCATCGCGCGCGGTAAGCGGCGTCTGGATGTTGTAGCGCACGCGCAGCGTCTTGATGATGGCGGTGTGATCGTACGGCTGCGCCACGGTCGAGCGGAAGATCGTGCCCTTGGCAATCCACGGCGACACCACTACCGCCGGCACGCGCACGCCCAGCCGGTCGAACGCGAAGAGTTGCCCCGGTTGCGGCGGGCTGGGCGGCACCACGGCAGGCGGCGGCACGTGGTCGAAGCAGCCACCGTGCTCGTCAAAGGTGATGACGAGCAGGGTCTGATGCCACTGCGGCGAACTGCGCAGCGCGTTGTACACCTGCGCGACCAGCGCATCGCCGTAGCCGACATCGTGCGGCGGATGCATATCGTTGGGCCAGTCGAGATCCGCAAAGTAACGTGGCTCGATAAAGCTGTACGAGGGCAGCTTTCCGCTGGACGCATCGTCGAGAAAATCGTCGAACAGGTGAAAGTGATCCAGGTGCAGCCATAGCCGCGTCAGCGTGAGCGACTGCGCGAAGTCGTGGTAATAGACAGCCCAATCGTCGGGCACCACGCCGTCAAGCGCATTGAACAGCGTCGGCATCAAGTACGGAAAGTGCACCGGCGAGTTGTTCGGATAACCGTGCGCGGTGCCGGTGTGCACAAAGAACCGGTTGGGCCACGTCTGGCACGGCGCCGAGGCAAACCACGCATCGCACACGGCGTAGTTGCGCGCCAGCGTGCTCAGTGCTGGCACTTGGTCCGCCGTGAAGAAATGCATGATGTCGCGCGGGTCGCCACCGTTCTTGGCGTAGTTGGTGGTGAAACCCTGCATGGTGGGCGTCTGCCCCAGCGGCATCTGCTGGCCGAAGAGCTGCTGGTTGATGTCGGTGAAGAGTTCGCCCGGGTCGGGGTTGGGCAGCGTCATCACGTTGGGCGGTGCGGGCGTCGTCCACACGCGGATGGCCTGGCCGCCGCCATCCGGGTTGGTCTCTTCGCCCGACAGCCCGTCGAACTCCGCGCTCTTTGAATACAGCGTGCCGAACAGGTTGTCGAACGACCGGTTCTCCAACATCAGCACGACCACGTGCTCGATTGCATTCAAGCCTGCCATGGTGGCCCCCTCGTTTCGTTGCGTTGTTCTGCGGGGCACTATAGGAAGAAACGAGGGGATTGGCGTTGCGCGCGTCTACTGACGTACCGCCGGCAGCACTCGCCATGCAATCAGCGCGCTGCCGGCCGCCACCAGCCACACCACCGGCCACGACGACCACGCCAACACCTGCGGCAGGCACAGCGACGTCAGCCCGAGTGCCGCAAACGCGCCCGTGTTGCCGAGCCCCAGCGCCGTGCCGGCGCGCTGCGCACCGGCCAGCGTGGCCAATTCGGTATAGCCCACGCCATGCCACGCTGATACGCAGATGCCGCCCGCCACCACGGCCGCCACCAGCGCAACGCGCATGACCGACAGATCGATCGACAGCGCCGACGTCATCCACGCCACGCCGGCCAGCCCAACGAACAGCGCAACGCTCAACCGCGCACACGCGAGCAGATAGGCGCGGCGATTGCCGTGGCGGTCGGTCCAGCGCCCGCTCCATACGCGCATGACGGCCGCCCCGCCCTGCACCGCTGCCATGGTCAGGCTGAGTGTGAGCACATTGGCGTGTGCGAAGTCGCGCAGGAACACCGTGGCAAAAGCAACCACCGCGCCTTGCGGCACGCACAGCAGCCCAATGGCCAGGGCCATGCGCAACAGCGTTGGATCGCGCAGCGGGCCAGTGCCCCCGGGCGGGGCTGCTTGCGCAACCGCATTCACCGTGTCCGGCGCGTCATGCACCCACAGCCACGTCAGTACCGCAGTCAACGCACATGCCGCCGCCAGCACGCCATAGACGGCGGCAAACCCGGCGTGCGCGGCGATAGTCGGCAGCACGAGCGCGCCAATGCCGCCGCCCAGCGGTACGGCGGTCTGGCGGATGCTCATGGCCAGCCCGCGCTCGCCTTCGCGAAACCAGCCCATGACGGCGCGGCCGCTCGATCCGTTCACGCTGCCGCCCAGCAGGCCGACGCTGAGCATGCCGCCCACCAGCCACGCAAGCGGCGGCACGTTGCCATGCAGCGGCACCACGCAACATGCCATCACGAACAGTGCCATCGCGGTCAGCCCAAGCCCCGTCAGCAGCACCGTGCGATCGCCCCAGCGGTCGGTCAGCAAACCCCAGGGCAACTCGCTGATGGCGATGCCGAGCCCCAGCGCGCCCAACGCCACGCCCAGCTCCGCATTGCCTAGGTGATACGCCGAGCGGATGAACACGGCAGTCGTCGGGATGCCCGAAAACGCGGCCGAAAAACTTGCATTGGCCGCCACACCCACGCCCAGCACCTTCCAGCGGTGATGGCGCGACATGGGCGTCGACGTGGCCGGCAAGCCCATCGCGGTTGTCATGATCGTCTCTCCAGAAATGCGTTTGACAGCAGCAGTCTGGCGGAGCAACATCAGGCCTAAATGACTTTAATCCCTCATTTCAAGACATCATGCGCAGAATTGGCTTTTTGGTGTTTCCGGGCTGCAGCCTGCTCGATTTCACCGGCCCGCTGACAGCCTTTGACGTGGCGAACCGGCTCGCGGCCCAGCCGGAGTACCGGATCGACGTGCTGTCCGAAGGCGGCGCGCAGGTGCAGAGCGCGCCCGGCCTCGTCATGCAGACGCAGGGCCTGGACGATCCGGCCTTCGATACGTTGGTCATCTCGGGCGGCAACGGCCCGCGCGAAGATGCGTTCTCGCCGCGGCTGATCGCCTTCGTGCGGGAAGCGGCAGACCACTCGCGGCGCATGACGAGCGTGTGTTCCGGCGCGTTTGCGCTGGCGGCGGCAGGCCTGCTCGATGGCCGCCGCGCCACCACACATTGGCGCATGGCAGCGCTGCTGCAGCGGCGCTATCCGCGCGTGCAGGTGCAGAGCGACCACATCTTCACCCACGACGGGCCGGTGTGGACGTCGGCCGGCATCTCGTCGGGCATCGACCTGGCGCTGGCGCTCATCGAAGAAGACCTGGGCGTCGACTTGTCACGCGCCGTGGCCCGCGAGCTGGTGGTCTATCACCGGCGCCCCGGCGGGCAGTCGCAATTCTCCACCTTGCTGGAGCTGGACCCGGCATCGAGCCGCATCGCGCGCGCGCTGGGCTATGCGCGCGAGCACCTTCACGAAGCCCTGGACGTCGACCGGCTGGCCGAAGTTGCCCATCTGAGCCGCCGCCAGTTCGACCGCGCCTTTGTGGCCGAAACCGGCCAGACGCCCGCCAAGGCCATCGAAAAGCTCCGTGCCGAAATCGCGCGGCCGCGCGTGGAAGCGGGTGACGAATCGCTGGAACAAGTCGCGCGCGCCGTGGGCTTTGCCGACCCCGAACGCATGCGGCGGGCGTTCATCCGCGTGTTCGGCCAGCCGCCGCAATCGGTGCGGCGCTCGGGGCGGTCAGGACGACCGGGGCACACACGCCTGGTGGCCTAGCGCGCCGCGCCATGCATCCGCTACCCTGGCGCGCCTGAAATCCGTAGCCTCGCATTCGCACCGATGTCCGACAATCCAGTCTTGCCCCTGCTCTACAGCTATCGCCGATGCCCCTACGCCATGCGTGCGCGCCTGGCTATGCTGCAAGCCAATCGACGCTTCCAGACGTTCGAGATCGTCATGCGCGACAAGCCTGCCGAACTGCTGGCGCTGTCTCCCAAAGGCACCGTTCCCGTCTTGCGTTTGACCGATGGCAGCGTGCTGGAAGAAAGCCTCGACATCATGCGCTGGGCCTTCGAAGCACGCGACCCGGAAGGCTGGTGGAGCCGCGCGCAATCCGACGACAACCTCGCCCTGCTGCGCACCAACGACGGCGAATTCAAACGCCAGCTCGATCGCTACAAGTACCCCGATCGCTATCCGCAAGAGGCAACGCCGCGCGAGACGGCGCGTGCCCGGGCAACAGAAACGCTGCTGATGCCGCTGGAATCGCGCTTGCTAGATCAACGCTATCTTGGCGGCCCAACGCCGTGCGCGACGGATCTGGCGATCTTTCCGTTCGTGCGGCAGTTTGCGGCGGTGGAGCCGGACTGGTTTGCCCGCCAGCCGCTGCCCGCAGTACAGGCCTGGCTGGCCGGGTGGCTCACCAGCCACCTGTTCGAGGTCTGCATGACGAAGCAACCCGTGCAGGCCATTGCCGTGTTTCCCGAGTATCAGCATCTGGATTGATCCAGTGACCGACTGACCGACTGATCCACCGATGGAGGCGTGTAAGCAATGGACGAACCACAGACAGCATCCCCCGACAGCACCGCAGCACGCGTCGCGTTGTGGCGCGCCTTGCACATGCACAGCGATGCACCGCCGCACGTGCTGGAAGACGCAGTAGGCTTGAAGCTGCTCGCCCCGGAGCCCGGCTGGCAACGACGCGGCGACATGGACCCGCAGTTCACGCGTCCGTTTCGCGCGTCCATTGTGGCGCGCGCACGTTTTATCGAAGACCTCGTCATCGAACAAGCGGGCCGTGGCTTGAGCCAGTACGTGATTCTCGGGGCGGGGCTGGACAGCTTTGCGCAACGCCGACCCGATGTGGCATCGCGCATGACGGTGTTTGAAGTCGATCAGCCCGGCCCGCAGGCCTGGAAGCGCCAGCGTCTGCAAGCGCTGGGCTTCGGCATTCCGCGTTGGCTGCGCTTCGTGCCGGTGGATTTCGAGGCGCGCGAATCCTGGCAGGATGCGCTGGGCGCAGCCGGGTTTGATACGCGCAGGCCGGCCATCGTGGTCTCCACGGGTGTGAGCATGTATCTGTCGAAGGAAGCCAATGCGGCGACGCTGCGGCAGGTGGCGTCGATGGCGCCGGGATCGATGCTGGCGATGACATTCCTGCTGCCGCTGGAGATGGCGGACCCGGACGTCCGCCCCGGCCTTGAGATGGCGGAGAAAGGTGCACGCGCGAGCGGCACACCATTCATCAGCTTCTTCACGCCGCCAGAGATGCTCGCGCTGGCCCGCGAAAACGGCTTTCGCGATGCCCAGCACATTTCGGCTGACACATTGACGGAACGCTATTTCTCCGGCCGGACCGATGGCCTGCGCCCGCCGCGCAACGCAGAAGAATTGCTGCTGGCGACGGTTTAGCCGCGCACGCGCCTACCGCTCGCGCAGCGGCCCGGGCAGCGCTTTCAGGCCGATCCACAGCACCCCGATGACTACGTTGACTGGCACGCTCAACGCGCTGGGCACATAGAACAGCACCGACAGCCCCGGCGTGTTGAGCCCCAGCTCCAGTACGCCGCCCAGCGTGTAGCAGAGCAATCCGCACCACAGCCAGCGTCGCATATAGGCCAGCAGCCAGTGCGCGTGCGCCTGGTTGAAACGCCAAGCGGCCGACCGTTCGAACAGGTTGCCGCGGCTGGCATCCTTGAACAGCCAGCCGAAGAAGAAGTAGCGGTACAGCAGCGTGCGAAAGGCGAGCTCTTGCATGATGGCTCCCTCGGCCAAACGAGCTTCAGGCAAGCAAGTTTGGCTCCAAAATCGCGCGGGCGCCATGCCCTGCAGCGCCGGGTTGAGCATGGCGCACCCGGCTGCGCTGCCTCGCCTCTCAGCTTGCCAGCTTCTTGAACGTCTCAAGCACCGCGTCGCCCTTGAACGGCTTGACGATCCAGCCCTTCACGCCGGCGGCCTTGCCACGGTCTTTCATGGCAGGGCTGCTTTCGGTGGTGAGCATGATGACGTTGACCGTCTTGTTGCCCAGCTCGCCGCGCACCTTCTCAACCATGGTCAAACCGTCCATGTTGGGCATGTTCACGTCACTGATGACGAGCTTGACGCCGGGGTTGGCCTTGATCTTGGCCAGGCCGTCCTTGCCGTCCACGGCGGTATCCACCGCCAGACCGTGCTTCTTCAGAAAGCCGGCCACCTCATCACGGACGGTGCTCGAATCGTCGACAACCAGAATCTTGCTCATGACGCTTTCCTCGTTCTCAAACTTCCAAATCAAAACAATTCCAGCTCGCCACCGGATTCCACTTCGTCGCTCACATCGGCCACGAAATCCAGGGGAGCATGGGCACACACGCACACGGTGGCGTCCACGCGCACCGTGTCGTTGATGGTGACCGCGTAGGTGGCCACGTAGCCTGGCTTGAGCACATCCAGATACGGCAGGCAGCGCGCGCTCACCACATAGGGCGTGGACATGCCAAGGTCGGGAAACACCTGCAGCAGTTCCTGGTTCAGTGCGCCGCAGCACAGGTTGCCGATTTCCAGACGCGCTTCTTCAAAAGAACGCCCGGCGCCTTCGCCCGTGAAGTACGTGCGCGTGGCGTCGGATTCATCAAATCGCAGCACCAACAGAAGACGGAAGGCGATGGACGAGATGGTGAGGATCAGCGCCTCTTCGCCGTTGATGGAGTCGCCTTCGGCTGCGGTGCCGATCTGGCACATGTCTTCGGCCTGCCGCACAAGCCGCGTACGCGCGGCCTTGCGGAAGATGCGATCGAAACTCTCTTGTGCGTTGCTGCGGATCACGTCAGACCTGCCTAGTGAAGCTGGTGTTGAAACTGGCTCGCCAGCGCCTCGACGCTCGACAGCGATGCAGTGATCATCTTGCCGCCCGCCTGGATGTCCTGAAACGTGGCGGTGGTGGTCAGATCATTCAGGTGCAGGCTGTTGCGATAGCTCTTTGACAATTCTTCCGAACGCGCAGCCAGCGAACGCACCTCACTGGCCACCACCGCAAAACCGCGGCCCGCCGTCCCCGCACGCGCCGCCTCGATGGACGCGTTGAGCGAGACGATCACCACATGCCGGACGATGGACTGCAGTTCCTCGTTCTTCGCGTGCATGTCGTGGTTCTGCTCCATGAGCGAGATCATCTGCTCGTGCCAGCGCTCAAACGTCAGCGCCAGGCCGCGCAGGCGCACCGCTTCTTCGGCAATCTGCCCCGCGCGGCTCGCCCAGTGCTCCTTGGCAGCCGTGGCCGACTGCAGTTCGGTACGCAGTTGTTCGATGACCTCCAGCTGATCGGCAGCGGCATCGCGCATCTGGCCGACCGTGGTTTCCAGTGCAGCAACTTCCTGCATGCCCGTTTCGACCAGCGCGGCGTGCTTCGAAAGATCCGCTGACAGATCAGCAATGCGGCGATCGGCATCGCCCAAGGTGCGCACGAGCGCATTCACCTTCCGCTGCCGGATCATCCACATCAGCACACCGGCAACCAAGCCGCCAGCGATGACGGCCATAACAATCGTCCCCATCACGATGCTTCCTTATCAAGATCCACGCGTACTGCCGGTGCCGCGCCGAGCGTCGTGTTCACGCTGTCAACGGCAAAGCGTTCGGGCAGGCACACCACCGTCTGGAACTGGCGGAACGCTGCGCCCTTGTGCTCGTCGGTGAAGCGCAGCTCAATGCGGCCATGCTCGCGCTTGAGGAACTCCAGCACGGCATCCATGCCAACGCCGCGCCCTGACACTTCCGTCACCTTGTCGGCAGTCGAGAAACCCGGGCGGAAGATGCACTGCGCGATGTCTTCGTCGGTGGCGTGCTGGTCTGCGCCAATCCAGCCGCGCTCCACGGCGATACTGCGGATGCGCTCGAGCGCCAGGCCGCGGCCGTCATCGCACAGGGTGATCTGCAGCATGCCCTGGTCAACACCAACTTCGATGTCGACCTTGCCTGCGGCCGGCTTGCCGTGGGCGATACGCTCTTCGGCCGGTTCGATGCCGTGGTCGATGGAGTTGCGAAGCAGGTGCATGAACACGTTCTGCAGGATGCCGCGCGCCTCGGCGCGTACACGGTAGCCGTTGTCGTCGATGCGCACAGCCACCGGCTCCTTGCCCAGCTCCTGCGCCAGCGACGGTAGCGATTGCAGCGCGCCGGACAACAGCGTGTCCACCGTCTCGCTGCCCAGCAGGCGCAGCAGTTGATGGACGGAATCGCGCATCGCCAGGAGTTCGTGCAGGTTACCCGGGTTGGCCGATTCCACCAGGCGCAGGCTTTCCTGAATGCGTGCCATCACATCGGGCGCGGCATGCGTGGCATTGCCCTGCGCCGCGTCCCCCTTGCGGCCCAGCTTCACCTCGTTGATGCGGGCGTAGTTCTCGATGGCCTCGCGCACGCGCGACAGCTCTTGCATCAGCCAGTCCTGATCCCAAGCGTGCTCGCTGTCGGGTTCGCGCAGCGCGTGGTAGGTCTGCTCGGTCTCGTGCACCACGTTGGTCAGGTGCTGCAGGTTGTATGTGCGCGCGTTGCCCTTGATGGTGTGCATGTTGCGGAACAGCGCCGCAATGGCTGCGCTGTCCGCCTGCGAATACTGGCGGATGATCCGTTCGTTCTCGTGCACGAAGGTCGTAGAGCTGTCGATGAAGTGCTGGAACTTCTCCTGGCTCACCGCCAGGATCTCGCCAATCATCTCCAGGTTGCGGCGCTGCTCGCTGGCCTCGGCGGCCAGCTTGCGCAGTTCGGTCACATCGCGCACGCACAGCATCAGGCGCAGGATCGTGTCGCTCTCATCGGTGATGGCCGACCACGACAGGTCGAGCGTCTTCACGCGCCCATCCGGCATGAGCTTTTCCACCTCGCTCGCCAGCAGATGCTGGTTGAACGCGAAGTTGATGATGTCCTGCCCGAGGCAGGCATCGACCGCCGCTTCCACCTGCGACAGCGTATCGGCGCCCAGGCTGGTATCGGCAAAGATCAGCTCCATCAACTTGCGGCCCGCGATCTCCTGCGTCTCAAAGATCGATTCGAGGTAGACCGAGTATTCCTCGTGCACCACACCGCCATCCACCACGGTCAGGATGCCCTGCTGCATGTTCTGCAGCATCGCCTGGATGTCGGCCGTCTTCTGCTTGAGCAGCGCGGCGTTCTCCTGGATCTTCTCGATCATCTGGTTGAACGCGACGACCGAGTGGCCGATCTCGTCCATGCGTCCCACCGGCACACGGCGCGTGAAATCCTGGCTGCTGGCGATCTCGCTCATTTCGGCCTGCATGCGCGTGAGCGGCCGGGTGATCTGGCGATACAGCAGCATGCCGATGGCGGTGAGCAGGACGACCGCCACGCCGCTCACCACGCCAATGGTGGTGGCCGTGCTCGCAAGCTTGCCATTCAGGCCGGCAATGGCTTCATCCTTTTCGCGGTTCTTCTCGATGCGCAGCGTCTCGACAATCTTTTCCAGCACGTCGCGGTAGCTGGCCACGTTGGCAAACAGGAAGGCCTGTGCCAACTCGTCCTTGCCCGCGAGCTTCATGTCGGTGGTCTGCTGGATGGCGTCGACGTAGCTGTCGACGGCCTCTTTGGCCTGGGCAACCAGACCTTCCTGCGCGTGGCTGTTGGCGCGTTTGGCCTGTACATCCAATGCCGCACGCAGGGCGGCTTCTTTCGCCTTCAGGTCGTCCTTGGCCTGCGCGACGATGTTGGCGTCCGGTGCATACACCAACACCATCGTCGCCAACTGCACGTCCTTGACGAGCGATACCAGGTCGGCCGACGCCAGCGCGCTCGGCACCACACCTTCGGTCACCTGGCGGACCTCTGCAGCGCTGCTGCGGGTCTGGTAGACCGCGTATCCGCCGATGGCCGCCAGCGCGACAAACATCAACACCACCAGCAATGTAATGCGATGACGAATGGTCATTTGAAATTCTCTCGATTCAACCGCTCCCCCTGAAAGAAGGGGGCGGTCCAATATGCTTTCCTAAACATCGGAGACGTAATTATTGAAGTCGGAAGATGACCACTCGATGACTGCCACATCAACCATCCGGGCATTTCGGCATTGCGTTTCCGATGATGATGGGGTTGCGGCGCGTATCCGCTCGCCACTTCGTTACCAGCGGAATCGTTTGGCACCCCTACTCAAGTGGGGAATTGTGCGAAAGCGCTAAAGTTATTTTCCCAGTCGCCGTTAATTAATTGCCTTTTTATTTTTCTTTTTTATTTCGCGAATGATTCTTTCGCGTTGATTCCAAAAATAGAAAAAAGGTATTTCTCAGTTTCCCGGCATGCAGCCTGATGGGGCGTCTCGCCCACTGTTGCGAATTGGCTACCGGCCCATGTTCCTGCCAGAATGTTTTGCTTGGCCCCTCCACCGAGGCAGACACATGAAGAAAAGCACGCAGGACACCGCCACACCCGCATCCGAGCTGATCGACGCACGCATTGCAGAGCTGGACGACTGGCGCGGCGAGATGCTCGCCCGCCTGCGCGCCGTCATCAGCGCGGCCGACCCCGACGTGGTGGAAGAATGGAAATGGAGCGTGCCCGTGTGGTCGCACGATGGCCTGATCTGCACCGGCGAGGCCTATAAGCAGACGGTCAAGATGACGTTCGCCAAGGGCGCCTCCGTGCCTGACCCGTCTGGCCTCTTCAATTCCAGCCTGGACGGCAACACGCGCCGCGCCATCGACTTCCGCGAGGGCGACAAGGTGAACGAAAAAGCGTTGAAAGCGCTCATCCAGGCGGCCATTGCCGTGAACCAGGCCGGCGCCAAGCGTTGAAGAACGTGCAAGCTCGCGCGGGTCGGTCCGGAGCCGTTAACATACGGCCCGCCTGATCAACCAACGGAGCAACCGCAGTGATTCAACCGACCAGCGTATTCAAGGACAACCTCGCCCAACTGCCCGCCATTGACGGCATCGAGCGCATCGATCTGGTCGACGGCCAGGGCGCCGTGGTCGCCGACATCGAAAACAAGCCGGGCAAACAAGGTTCGGTGGCGGTGTACCACTACCTGCAGCAGGCGTTCGACCAGCTTGATGCCAAGGCCGCCGAGCACGGCCTCGCCGTGTTTGCCGAGCACACCATCGACGCGCGCAACCGCCCCGGCGCCCACCCGAATGTGGACCGCCTGCTGTCCATCGCGGCCGGTGAACCCGCACTGCGCATCAACGTCGTGAAGGCCTGACGACGCATCGCTGATGCCCGCTACAAGTAGCGGGTGAACCACCCGTTTTCTCGCTGCACCGCACACAGCCGCATCAACAAAGTGGAGCGCCGCCGACGCGGATTGCCAGCCATGGGCACGCGGCGTAGCATGAGGCAGCCCTTCTTCGGGAGCCGCCTCATGTCTGCCCAGCACGAAGACAAGGTCCGCCAGCACATGGCGGATGCCGTGGCCCTGGCGCGCGAACGTGCGCCCGATATTGCCGACCTGTTCGAGCCGTTCCTGCGGCACTACTACGGTCTGGCAGACCCCGAAGACGTGATCTCGCGCAGCGTGGCCGACCTCTACGGCGCAGCGATGGCGCACTGGCAGCTGGGTCAGAAATTCGTGTCGGGGCAACCGCGCGTACGCGTCTACAACCCGAGCCTCGAACAGCACGGCTGGTACTGCAGCCACACGGTCGTTGAAATCGTCAACGACGACATGCCGTTCCTGTTCGACTCCGTGACAATGGAGATCAACCGGCAGGGGCTGGCGCTGCATTCCGCCTTCCACCCGGTCTACCGCGTACAGCGCGATGGCGCAGGCATGCGCGTGGCGGTCGAGGCCGGCGGCGGCGTACAGCGCCCGGCGGCACTCGCGGGCGACATGCCCGACACGCCCGCCGATGCGGACAAAGAAGCTCACGGCGTTGCTCGCTTCGAGTCGGCCATCCACATCGAGGTCGACCGGTTCTCCGAGGCGGACCGCCTGCAGGCTTTGCACGACGGCCTGATGCGTGTGCTGGGCGACGTGCGCGCCGCGGTGGAAGACTGGAATCCCATGCAGGCTGCCGCCCAGACCGCCATCGACGCGCTGGCCGCACGTGCCGCACAGCCCTCGACCGGCGACGTGGAACGCGCCGAGATTGCCGAAACACAGGCCTTCCTCAGTTGGATGCTCGAGCGGCACTTCACCTTCCTTGGCTACCGTGACTACGAACTGATTACGCAAGACGATGGCCATTACCTGCGCGGCATACCCGGCACAGGCCTGGGCGTGCTGCGTGAAGCGCTGCGCGACACCTCCACGCCGGACACGACGCGCCTGGCACCGGGGGCCGCAAAATTCATCGACGCGCCCGAGCCCATCTTCCTCACCAAGGCCAATTCGCGGGCGACCGTGCACCGGCCCGGGTATCTCGACTACATCGGCATCAAGCTGTTCGACGCGCAGGGGCGTGTCTGTGGGCAGCGGCGTTTCCTGGGCATGTACACGTCGAACGTCTACATGGTCCCGGCCGAGGACATTCCGCTGGTGCGCCGCAAGGTGGCCGACGTCATCCGACGCACGGGCTTCCTTCCCGACGGACATCTGGCCAAGACACTGGTCACGATCCTGGAGCAATACCCCCGCGACGAACTGTTTCAGATAGACGCCGAAGCGCTGCACGACATCGCACTGGGCATCCTGCGGTTGCAGGAGCGCCAGCGCACGCGCCTTTTCGTGCGGCGCGATCCGTTTGACCGCTTCGTGTCGTGCCTCGTGTTTGTGCCGCGCGAGAAGTTCAACACCGACCTGCGCGTGCGCATCCAGGGCCTGCTGCAGGCGGCGTATCGCGGCACCGCCGTGGAGTTCACGCCGCAGCTGTCGGAGTCGATGCTGGCGCGCATCCATATCACCGTGCGCACCCAGCCGGGCAACGTGCCCGAGGTGGACGTGGCCGAGTTGGAAGACCGCATCGTGCAGGCCGCCCGGCGCTGGCAGGACGACCTGGCCGACGCGCTGCTCGAACGCGGCGGTGAAGAGCGGGGCAACCGCCTGTTGCGCCGCTATGCCAGCGCGTTTCCCGCCGGTTTCCGCGAGGACTATGCCGCACGCCTGGCCGTGCGCGACATCGAACTGATGGAGCCGCTGCTCGCCGCCAATGCGGCGGATAACCTGCTGACCATGCAGCTCTACCGGCCGCTCGAAGCGCCGCCCGGTGCACTGCGTTTCAAGATCTACCGCGCCGGCCAGCCGACTTCGCTGTCGCACAGCCTGCCGATGCTTGAACACCTGGGCGTGCGCGTCAACGAAGAGCGGCCCTACTGCATCGAACCCGCCGACGCCGCCCCCATCTGGATGCACGACTTCGGCATGGAGACCATCGACGGCAGCGAAGTCGATCTGGACGAAGCCCGTGCACGCTTTGAAGACGCATTCGCGCGCATCTGGAGCGGCGAGCTGGAGAACGACGATCTCAACCGCCTCGTGCTGCAGGCTGGTCTGACCTGGCGCGAGGTGCGCATCCTGCGCGCGTATGCGCGCTACATCCGCCAGATCGGTTCGACCTTCAGCAACGCGTATATGGAAAGCGCGCTGAACGGCAATCCTTCGATTGCGCGGGCGCTGGTGCGGCTGTTCCTGGTGCGCTTCGACCCCACGCTTGCCGAGGCCGAGCGCTCGCGTGCGAGCGAAACGCTGCGCAAGCAGATCGACGAGGCGCTCGAAGACGTACCCAACCTGGATGAAGACCGCATCCTGCGGCAGTTCCTGGGCGTGCTGGAAGCCACGCTGCGCACGAACTACTTCCAGAGCCCGCCGGACACGGCACACGGCCAGGGACAGGGGCAGCCCAAGCCGTATCTCTCGTTCAAATTCGACCCGGCGCGCGTGCCCGGCCTGCCCGAGCCCAAGCCGATGTTCGAAATCTGGGTGTATTCACCGCGCGTGGAAGGCGTGCACCTGCGCGGCGGCAAGGTCGCGCGCGGCGGCTTGCGCTGGTCTGACCGGCGCGAGGATTTCCGCACCGAGGTGCTGGGCCTGGTCAAGGCCCAGATGGTCAAGAACACGGTGATTGTGCCGGTGGGTTCCAAGGGCGGCTTTGTCGTCAAGCAACCGCCGCCGGCCGCCGACCGCGATGCGTATCTGGCCGAGGGCGTGGCGTGCTACCAGACCTTCCTGCGCGGGCTGCTCGACCTGACCGACAACTACGTCGACGGCCGCGTCGTGCCGCCGCGCGATGTCGTGCGCTATGACGAAGACGACCCCTACCTGGTCGTTGCCGCCGACAAGGGCACGGCCACCTTCTCCGACTACGCCAACGCCATCTCGGCCGAATACGGCTTCTGGCTGGGCGATGCGTTCGCCTCCGGCGGCTCGGTGGGCTACGACCACAAGAAAATGGCCATCACCGCGCGTGGCGCATGGGAATCGGTCAAGCGCCACTTCAGCGAGATGGGCGTCGATACGCAGACGCAGGACTTCACCGTCGTGGGCGTGGGCGACATGTCGGGCGATGTGTTCGGCAACGGCATGCTGCTCTCGCGCCATATCCGCCTGCTCGCGGCGTTCGACCATCGCCACATCTTTCTCGACCCGTCGCCCGATGCCGCCACGAGCTTTGCAGAGCGCGAGCGCCTGTTCAACCTGCCGCGTTCAAGCTGGGCCGATTACGAGCGGGCGCTGATCAGCCCCGGCGGCGGCATCTTCCCGCGCACGGTCAAGTCGATTGCGCTCACCCCAGAAGTGCGCGCCATGCTGGACGTAACGGCGACCGAGATGGCACCGAACGACCTGCTGCACGCCATCCTCAAGGCGCCCGCCGATCTGCTCTACAACGGCGGCATCGGCACGTACATCAAGGCCAGCACCGAAACGCATGCCCAGGTGGGCGACCGCGCCAACGATGGCCTGCGTGTGAACGGCGCCGAGCTGCGCTGCAAGGTCGTGGCCGAGGGCGGCAACCTGGGCTGCACGCAACTCGGCCGCATCGAGTACGCGCAGCATGGCGGGCGCATCAACACCGATGCCATCGACAACTCGGCCGGGGTGGACTGCTCCGATCACGAAGTCAACATCAAGATCCTGCTGGGCCTGGTCGTGGCCGACGGCGAGATGACGCTCAAGCAACGCAACACGCTGCTGGCCGAGATGACCGACGAGGTGGGCGAACTGGTGCTGCGCGACAACTACTTCCAGACGCAAGCGCTGTCACTGGCGCGTACGCGCACGGCGCTGTGGCTCGACCCGGAAGCACGGCTGATGCGGCATCTGGAACGCAGCGGTCGCCTGAACCGTGCGATCGAATTCCTGCCCGCCGATGAAGAGATCGACGCCCGCCGGGCCAGCGGCGGTGGTTTGACCACGCCCGAACGCGCGGTGCTGATGGCCTACAGCAAGATGTGGCTGTACGACGTGCTGCTAGGCAGCGATCTGCCCGATCAACCGTTCGTGGCCGATGGTTTGCCGGCGTACTTTCCACGGCCCCTGCACACGCGCTGCGCCACGTCGATCCCCCGGCACACGCTGCGGCGCGAGATCCTGGCGACGATGCATGCGAACGCGCTCGTCAACCGAGCCGGCGTGACGTTCGTGCACCGGATGGCCGAAGAAACCGGCGCGGAACCGCTTGCAGTGGTGTGGGCAAGCCTTGTTGCGCGCGCTGTCTACCGGCTCGACGGGCTCTGGGAAGAAGTCGATGCCCTCGATGCGCAGGTGCCGCACGAGACGCAAACCGCCCTGTTCACCTCACTCGCGCAACTGCACGAGCGCGCCACCCTGTGGTTCCTGCGGCGGCGCGTGTCGGACGTGCCGACCGCGGTGGAACGGTTCCGGGCTGCGGTGGATGCGCTCGCTCCCGAAATCAGCGCGCTGCAAACGGAGGAATCCGCGCAGGCCGCCGCGCAACAGCAGCAGGTGTTCAGCGAAGCCGGTGTGCCGGAAACGCTGGCGCGTGTGGCGACCGGTGTGCCGGCGCGCGTGTCGTTGCTCGACATTGCCGAAGTTGCAACCACCCGCGGCTGCGATGCACGGCTCGCCGCCCGCGTGTACTTTGCCCTCGACCAGCCGCTGGGTTACGGATGGCTGCAAGGCGGCATCCTCGGCCTGCCGACGCAAACGCATTGGCAGATGCTGGCGCGTGCAACGCTGCTCGAAGAACTGGGGCAACTGCGACGGCGGCTTACGCAGTCGGTGTTGCAAGATGCGGCGCCCGGCGCAAGCGCCGACGCCCTCATCGAGACCTGGCGGGCAACACGGCAGGAAGCGCTGGCGCGCTATAACCGCGTCATCGCCGACCAGGTGGCTACCGGCTCGCCTGACCTGGCGATGCTGTCGGTGGGGCTCCGGGCACTGGCCGAGGTCGATGCCTGATGCAGTCCGCTATCGGGCGCGTGCCAGTGCCGCATTGACGCGCACCGGCGGCGTGTCGTGCGAAAACGGCGGCTGCACAACGAAGGCATCCACCACGCCGGGCTCGAAGAACAGGCAGTACGTCGAGCCGCCGTACTGGAAGAAGCCAAGCTCCTCGCCCTTGCGTACATGCTGGCCCGGCGTCACGTCGACCATGCACGACGACACCTCGGCCATGCCGATGAACACGCAACCCACGGTGCCCATGTCCGGGTCGTCGCAGGCGATGGTGATGATGGCGCGGGCGGCCATGGCCGCGCTGTAGCCTTGCGAATCGTTCAGCCCTTCCGGGTCGGCGCCCTCGGATTCCACGCACGAGTAGTACGTGCCGTCCACATGATAGGTATCAACGATGGTACCGGCGACGGGCGCGTGCCAGCGGTGGTAGTTGTAGGCGCTCAGGAACGCCTGATACACGCTGCCGCCGGCGTAGCGTTCCGCCAACTGCGCCTTGTCCGGCCCGAAGATGTCGCGCAATGAGTACGGTTGCGCCTTGATCCAGAACGCATCTTCATAGCGTGTGTCGTGGCTGATGTTGTAGGGCGCTGCCTCGCAGGCGCTGACGATCAGCTTGTTGTCGTCCTCGCCCGCGACCGGCCGCACGCCGGCACGAAAGCGGCGCGTGAAGAAGTCGTTCCACGAGGTGAAGCCCCAATACGGCAGCGACGGATCACACAGAAACTGCTCCATGCCGATACGCCGTGTCGCTTCGGGGCTGAACCAGCCGTCCGGCTCGTGCGTGTTCAGGTACGCACGCGAATGCGGGCCGCCGAGGAAAGCGCTCCAGCCATTGAGCACCGCCTTGAGCGCATCGTTGAAGCGTCGATCACGGAACAGCGCATAACCGGAAGGCATGCACATCGGCCAGTCGAGCAACGCGTTGAGCGGACAGATCACCAGGGCTTTTTGGCTGAAGCGCGGCGCGCACGTGACGATGTGGTCGATGGCAAGCAGCAATTCTGAGCTGTCCTTGTAGCCAAGTTCGTATCCGAGGTCCGTCGCTTCGTCGATGGCCCGAGCAAGGTGCATGCGCAATGCGGGCTCGCCATCGATCAGGCTGGCGAGTACGCGCACGGCAGCCACCGAGGGTGTCTTTGACGGACGTGACAGTGCTTGTGCGACAAGCTCGGTGCGAAACGCCGCCAGCTGCGCCTCGCCTTCGGGCAACCAGTGGCCGAGCCGGCGGCGCCGGTCCAACAGAACATTCGATACTGCTTTCAAAGAAGAGGCCTCCTTAAACCCGCCGCTGCCCCGCAAGCAGAGGCCGAGCGCGCCGTTGCCGCAGGCAACGCACCAGCTCTTCCGCATACGGCAACAACTCAAGCACCACGAAAACCGACACGACGGCCGCCACGTAGCCCCACGGCAGGGGCGGATCTTTCCAGCGCAGCGAAAAATCGGGCGATACAGACCCCATACCGAACAAGCCGAGCACCTCATCCCAATGCAACAGCACGACAACGGACAGGGCCATGAGCGGGATCATCTCCAGAAAGCTGTGCACGTGCTGCTCGAACGGCTTCACGGTGCGATGCGCCACGGCATAGCTGACGTCCCACATTGCAGTGGCCTGATGCACGACATAGGCAACGGTCATTGCCACCAGCACCAGGGCATTGATCCGCAGGAACAAGGCCGCCAGCACAGGCACGCCCATCTCGGCGAGCATCAGCAGGTGCAGCATCGATTCCTTGGCGCCGGAGGTTCTTTCAATGCGCGTGGCCCGGTGGCAGCACCAGTCGGCCACCCCGGCCGCCACCCATAACGGGATCAGGAAGTACATCAGGTACGACTCAAATGGCTCGCGCATGGGCCGGCTCCACGGAGATTGCGATACACATGTGCAGGCCGAGACCCCACGCAACCCGCGTTCCAGCAGCGGCGGTGGCATTGACGTTGCTGAGAATTCCTCCCGCAGGATTCCCGCCGATGAAAGCGCCGCCGCCCACCTCCCCGAGCCCGATGAGACCGACCCGCACCAGCCGGCGTCGCTTGGCGATGCACGCGCACGCCTGCAAGACCACTTCAACAGGCCGGTGCGACATGAAGGGCGTACGGTGTTGGCAACTTGGCATCCTTCCTACGCACTTCGCGCCCCGGACCCGGCCGCGCGCGCCTATCTCGACATCGTGACTGCCCTCAAAGATGCGCGGCGGCTGGCCGCCGGCAAGTAGCCGCACGGGCCCGCGAGTTGCGTCGGTGGCACCGACACTGACACTTCACGAGAGGACGATGATGCATCGCACCACCTATCCGGCACGTGCATTGTGCGCGGCGGCCGCAATGTTCATGTCACTGGGCGGCGGCGCGGTATTCGCACAAGCAACGGGCGGCCAATCCGGCAGCAGCGACAACGCACGCGCAGCCCGCGCAGACAGCACCACCGCGACTGGCACCACGAGCCGTACCGACAGTCTCACGGGGCGTGATGCCACACGCAACCACACCCGCAACGACCGCGCCAATCCTTCCGGCGAATACGTACCGCGCACGGGTTCCACTTCGCATCAAGACAGGAATGGCAACGTGGTCAAGGACAGATCAACCGGCGGCAGCCCACAGGGGCGGGAGCGGCCGCCGGCCA
The DNA here is from genome assembly GCF_001699815.1 of Ralstonia pickettii. Taxonomy (GTDB): domain Bacteria; phylum Pseudomonadota; class Gammaproteobacteria; order Burkholderiales; family Burkholderiaceae; genus Ralstonia; species Ralstonia thomasii. Next base: position 54,643 of record NZ_MCGB01000087.1, read on the forward strand.
GCCCGGCGAACACGCCTGCAACGCAGCCTTGAAGCGACACGTACCGCGCCACGCAGGAGCACTTCATGAACAATGAAAATCCCATCCCTGGCACGCCGCCCGCGCCCGCCGCACCCGGCGACGAAGCGCGCCCGGAGCGCCCGGCAGCGGCGAAGCGATCTGCCCGGAGTGCAACGGGACGGGCCAACGCGACGACGGCAGCCCGTGCCCGTCTTGCGAGGGCAGCGGCAAGATCATTCAGGGGATTGGCGGAGGGTGAGCACCAACCTCCTCGGCGTGTGCGCGCGATGCGCGACAGACTCGGGATACTGCGTTACTTGATGAAGCTGAGCTGCTTGTTGATGCGTTCAAGCACGGGGGCGCTTCCAATTGGCGTGTGGGAAAGAGCTGAGGTGAAGGCCGGTTTAGTGAGCCACGGCCTGCGCTGCAGCCGCCTTCGACTTCTGCGTGCATGACATCACCAGCGTGAGCACAGCCGAGAGCATGAGCAGGCCGGCGACGAAATAGAGTCCGCCTGCGAAGCTACCGGTTCGGTCTTTGATCCAGCCGATCATCGCGGGGCCAAAGAAACCGCCAAGGTTGCCGATTGAGTTGATGGTGGCGATGCCAGTGGCGGCGGCCGCCCCGGACAGGAACATCGTGGGCATGCTCCAGAGCGGCGGCTTGGCGCAGCTAATCCCGACGTTCACAAGCGTGAGTGCCGCAATGAGGCCAATCACACCGCTGGCACTGCCGGCCACCACCAGACCCACGGCGGCAGCCACGCACGCAATCACGACGTGCCACGTACGTTCCCCACTCCGATCGGAATGGCGAGACCAGAAGACCATCGCGACCACCGAGACAATTGGCGGAATGGCGTTCAGCAGACCAACCCTCATGGACGACATGCCCAACTGCTTGATGATCTGGGGCGCCCAGATGCCGAGCGTGTAGAGGCCGGCGGAGGTGCCGAAATAGATCAGCGCCAACGCGATCACCCGCAGATCAGCCAGGCCACGGAGAATGCTGTGATTGGCGCTCGCTGTGTTGCTGCTGGATTCCTCGTGCATGACTTTGACCAGCCAGGCGCGTTCGTCTTCTTTCAGCCAGGACGCCTGTTCCGGGCGATCCGTCATGTAGAAGAACACCACCACGCCGAGAATGAATGCCGGAATGGCTTCGAGAATGAACATCCACTGCCAGCCGGCCAGCCCCATCACACCTTGCATTTCCAGCAATGCGGCAGATATCGGCGAGCCCAGTGCGGTGGACAGTGGCGCGGCAGCCATGAAGAATGCGGTGACCCCTGCCCGGTGACGCGCCGGAAACCAATAGCTGAGATACAGGATGATGCCGGGGAAGAATCCAGCCTCTGCGGCGCCAAGCAGGAACCGGATGATGTAGAAGCTGGTTGCCCCCTGGACAAAGGCCATCGCTGCCGAGATGATCCCCCACGTGACCATGACGCGGGCAATCCAAATGCGCGCCCCGATCTTGTGCAGCACGATGTTGGAGGGCACTTCAAACAGGAAATAGCCCCAGAAGAAAATGCCCGCTCCAAAGCCAAGAATCGACGCCGTAAAGCCGAGGTCCGCCTTCATCGTCAGGGCTGCAAAGCCGATGTTCACCCGGTCGATGTAGGCGATGAAGTACAGCAGCATGATGAACGGCACGATGCGCCAACTGATCTTGCGCAGCGTACGCTTTTCGATATCTAGTTCCATTTTTGTCTCCTTGGTGCTCCATACAATCCCAAGCTCGGTGCGGGCTCTTTCTTTATCGAGTTCTCATCGCACTTCGCTGGTCACGTTCCTGCATGCTTCATCACTGAACCTGCGCGATGCGCAGTAGGTTGGTCGTGCCGGCGACCGTGAAGGGCAGCCCCGCAGAGATCACGATGGACTGGCCACGCTCGCCGAAGTGCTCGTCGAGGACGGTCCGGCTGGCCAGCTCTGTCATCTCCAGCACGTCGACCACTTCGTGGCACAACACCGCATGCACGCCCCAGGCAAGCGCCAGCCGGCGCGCAGTGGCCATGCGTGGCGTCATGCCGAGGATCGGCACTTCGGGGCGCTCCCGCGCCATGCGCAGCGCGGAGTATCCGGAGCTGGTGTAGGCGACGGTGGCGGGCACCTTGAGCAGCCCCGCCACATGCCGCACCGCATAGCCGATGGCATCAGCGGCGTCTGCGCGCGGAGGCGTATGGTAGGCCTGGATGGCGTCGTGATAGAGCGGATCGGATTCGGTCCGTCGGATGATGCTGTCCATCATCGTCACGGCTTCAATCGGATAGCGGCCGGATGCCGATTCCGCCGACAACATGACCGCATCAGCGCCATCGTAGACAGCGGTAGCAACGTCGGATGCCTCGGCGCGCGTGGGCACCGGAGCCGTGATCATCGACTCGAGCATCTGCGTGGCAACGATCACCGGTTTGCCCGCCTTGCGGCAAACACGCACGATCTGCTTCTGGATGGAAGGCACCTGCTCGGCAGGCATCTCCACGCCAAGGTCACCGCGGGCCACCATCACGGCATCCGCTTCGTCAATGATCGCTTCCAGGCTTTGAATGGCGGCAGGCTTCTCGAGCTTGGCGACGATGCTGGCGCGCCCTTGGACGATCGCCTTGAGCTCCCGGATGTCTTCGGGCCGCTGGACGAACGACAGCGCAATCCAGTCGATGCCGAGTGTCAGACCGAAATCGAGGTCGCGGCGGTCCTTCTCGGTCAACGCCGACAGAGGCAGCACGACGCCCGGCACGTTCACACCTTTGCGATCCGACAACGTGCCGCCGTTGACAACGGTGGTGTCTGCAAAATCAGCGCCGCAGGTGTCTACGCGCAACCGGATCTTGCCGTCGTCGAGTAGCAGCTCCGTGCCCTTGTGCAGAGCGGCGAAGATCTCCGGGTGCGGCATGCCGACACGCTGGTGCGAGCCGGGTGCATCGCGGTCGAGATCGAGTCGGAATGCATCGCCGGAAGTCAGTTTGACGGGACCATTCTCGAAGGTACCGATGCGCAGCTTCGGACCCTGCAGGTCCAGCAGGACACCGATGGGCCGGCCGCGCTCGCGCTCGATCACGCGGATCGTATCCAGGCGCCGCCGGTGGTCGTCGTGTGTGCCATGGCTGAAGTTCAGCCGGAAGACATCGGCCCCCGCCTCGAACAGGGCATCAATAACCTCCGGGGTGGTACTCGCCGGGCCCAGGGTGGCGACGATCTTCGCGTTGCGCAGGCGTCTCATGGGAGTTGCTCCAGATCAGGCGCGATCAGGATCGCGCGGAAGTCGTTCACGTTGGTCATCGTGGGGCCGGTCACAACCGCGTCGCCCAGCGCCTCGAAGAAGCCGTGTCCATCGTTGCAAGCCAGCGCGTCCTGCGCACGGAGGCCGAGCTGCCAGGCGCGCTGCAATGTGTCCGGTGTGACGATGGCGCCGGCGATCTCCTCCAACCCATCGACGCCATCGGTATCGCCCGCAATCGCGTGAACCCCAGGCTGCCCGCGCAATGCGAGCGCGAGTGACAAGAGGAATTCAACATTGCGCCCGCCCCTGCCCTTGCCGCGAACGGTGACCGTTGTCTCGCCGCCCGAGAGCAACACGCACGGGACCGGGAACGGTTCAGCGTGGCGCGCCACCTCCAGTGCCATGCTGCCTAACACCTTGCCGACGTCGCGCGCTTCACCTTCGATGGCGTCACCCAGAACGTATGCGGCGAAGCCGGCTTCGCGGGCCACACGCGCGGCAGCCTGTAACGCCATGCGTGGTGTAGCGATCAACCGGGTTTCGATGCGCGGCAGGCGTGTGTCGCCCGGCTTGATGGTCTCCGCGTCTTTAGAGGTGAGGACATTGCGCACCGGCGGAGGGATCGCAATGTCGTAACGGCGGATGATGTCGAGCGCATCGGTCAGCGTGGACGTATCGGGAACGGTAGGCCCGGACGCGATATCGACCGGATCATCGCCTGGCACGTCGGACAGCAGCAGATTGCAGACGCGCGCCGGATAACAGGCCGCAGCCAGGCGTCCGCCCTTGATGGCAGAAAGATGGCGCCGCACGCAGTTCATTTCGGTGATGGTCGCGCCGGAGGCCAGCAGCGCACGGTTCACGGCCTGCTTGTCGGCAAGCGAAATACCCGGCAGGGGTAGCGGCAGGAGTGATGAGCCGCCGCCCGAGATCAGGCAGACCACCAGGTCATCCTCCGTGAGCCCCGACACCAGGTCGAGCATCTCGCGGGCGGCCAGAAGGCCAGCGGCGTCCGGCACGGGATGTGCCGCTTCGACAATGCGAATCTGTTTGCACGGGACGGCATATCCGTAACGCGTCACGACAAGCCCGTTCACCGATGTGCCCCACGCCTGTTCGAAAACGTGCGCCATCGCGGCCGACGCCTTCCCCGCTCCAATCACGATCGTGCGGCCTTTCGGGCGTTCCGGCAGATACGTGGGCAACGTCAGTGCCGGCTGCGCGGCGGCGATAGCAGCGTCAAACATATCGCGCAGCAGCTTGCGGGCGGTGTCGTCGCGCATGTCATGTCTCATCGGGTTAGCCAGCAGCGCGCTGGCGCAGAGATGGCACTGCGGGATGCCGAGCTTGCCGGGTGCGCTTTACCACCGAGCAGGCACAAGGCTCGCCGAACACGCGTCGAGTCATTGCTGTCTCCTATCTGCCTTGTAGTTGACACACGCCTGCAGCTCTTTTTCGTCTGCTTCAGTGATTACGTGCTTTTCGTGCGGGGACGGTCTCATGGGCGAGCCTCCTGGCCCGCCCCGCTGTCATGCGGCTTTGGCTGTTCGGTTCGTAGCGAGGTATTGGCAGACGGCCTGGGTCACCTGCGCAGTGGTCGCCTTGCCCCCCAAATCGCCGGTGTGCAGTGCCGGGTTGCCGGTCACCGCTTCAATGGCAGCCATGACCTGACGCGCGGCCTCGGTCTCGCCGAGGTGTTCAAGCAGCATCACGACCGACCAGAAGGTGCCGACTGGATTGGCCAGCCCCTTGCCCATGATGTCGAAGGCCGAACCGTGGATCGGCTCGAACATGGACGGGTACCGGCGCTCCGGATCGATGTTTCCGGTGGGCGCGATACCCAGGCTGCCGGCCAGCGCGGCGGCCAGATCACTCAGGATGTCGGCGTGCAGGTTGGTTGCAACGATGGTGTCGAGCGTGGCCGGGCGGTTGACCATGCGCGCGGTGGCGGCGTCCACGAGTTCCTTGTCCCACTTCACGTCTGGGAATTCCTTGGCAATCTGCACGGCGATTTCGTCCCACATCACCATGGCATGGCGCTGGGCGTTGGACTTGGTGATGACAGTCAGGAGCTTGCGCGGACGCGACTGCGCCAGCTTGAAGGCGAAGCGCATGATCCGTTCGACACCGGCTCGGGTCATCATCGACACGTCGGTGGCAGCCTCGATCGGGTGGCCCTGGTGCACACGACCGCCCACGCCGGCGTATTCGCCTTCGGAGTTTTCACGAACGATCACCCAGTCGAGATCCTTCGGGCCGCAGCGCTTTAGCGGCGCGTCGATGCCGGGCAGGATCCGTGTCGGGCGCACGTTGGCGTACTGATCGAAACCCTGGCAGATCTTCAGGCGCAGCCCCCACAGCGTGATGTGGTCGGGAATCTGCGCGTCACCGGCCGAGCCGAACAGGATGGCGTCCTTGTCGCGCAGGGCGTCCAGGCCGTCCTCCGGCATCATCGCGCCATGCTGGCGGTAATAGTCACCGCCCCACTCGAAGTTCTCGAACTCGAAGCCGAAGCCGGCGCCCGCGGCAGCCAGCGCTTCCATGACTTCCCGACCGGCCGGCACGACCTCCTTCCCAATGCCGTCGCCTGGGATGGTTGCAATACGGTATGTCTTCATGGGGTGTCTCCTGAATGGAACCGGCGGTGCGTCGCCGTGGGGTGTGCAGCGATTCTCAGGCGTGGACACGGTTGCTGATCGGCTCTAAAGTTAATCCATTCTTAACTATGAGTTAAAGGTAAAACGGTGTCGGCTCCTGGCGTCCAACCTGCAGAACTCGGCTTTTTCGTAGCGCTGGCGACCGCCGGCAGCCTGAGCGCGGCGGCGCGTAATCTGGGCATCACCACGCCCGCAGTCAGCAAGCGCCTGGCGCAGATGGAAGCGCGCATCGGCATGCCCCTCGTGACGCGCACGACCCGGCGCATGAGCCTCACCCCGGAAGGCGAGGTCCTCCTGGAACGTGCGCGTCGCATCCTGGGCGAGATCGACGACCTGGACCAACTGCTCACACAGGCCAAGGGCCGCCCCAGCGGCCTGCTCCGCGTCAACGCCACGCTCGGCTTCGGGCGCATGCACATCGCGCCGGCCATCTCGGAGTATGTAAAGGCGTATCCAGACGTGGACGTGCAACTGCAACTCTCTGCCGACCCGCCCCCACTGAATGAGGACCTGTTTGATGTGTGTGTGCGCTTTGGCGAGCCACCCGATGCACGCATCGTCGCGCGCAAGGTGGCATCCAACCGGCGCCTGCTCTGCGCGTCGCCCGCCTACCTGCGCGAGCGCGGAACGCCCACAACGCCGGCCGAGCTGGCGCGCCATAACTGCATCGGTATCCGCCAGGGCAGCGATGCCTATGGTGTGTGGAGGCTGGCATCCGGCAAAGGTGCCAAGCGCCGGACCGAAACCGTGCACGTGCGCGGCAATCTCACCACCAATGACGGCGAGATCGCGGTGAACTGGGCGCTGGAGGGGCACGGCATTGTCATGCGCGCCGAATGGGATATCGAGCGCTATCTCAAGAGCGGCCGGCTCGTGCAGGTGTTGCCGCAATACGCAACGCCCGAGGCGGACGTCTATGCGGTGTACCACCAACGCCATCAGCTTTCATCTCGCATCCGGCTGTTCGTGGATTTTCTGATGGGCAGGTTCGAAAAGACCCGTATGGGATGACGCTCGATCACCGATGTTCCATATCTTCGTGGACGTCGTGCGCACGCTCGCGTGCCTCGTGCTCACGGAGCTTCAGGGCTTCGCGGTCACGCCGGATGTTGCGATGCTCGGCACGGAGTTCACGGTGCGCCTCGCGGCGCTCCATGCGTTCGGCACGTTCATGACCATGGTCTTCCGGATGTGTTGGCGGCATGGGCTGCGCAAGGGCAGCAGTACCGGCGACTGCAAACAACGCAGCGAGCAAGGTGTGTTTGGTTTTCATGGGGTGGCTCCTCTTGAGTTGTCATGCGTGCCTACCCCCGACGGCTGGTGCGTCGAAATTTCAGGATAGGCCTCTGCAATTCAGCAAGAAGCCGGCCCCGTGGCGCGCAGGCGCGCGCATAAGCTGCGCCCGGGCCACCGACGGTGTGTTTCTGTTTGTATCGACCGCAGGCACGTCACTTGACGCCTGGACTTTGCGCCCAGGCGGCGACTGGCTGCACTGCCATGAGGAGGATGGCCTAGTGAGACACGGCGACCGTTCGGCGGCCGCTGGTGCGAACGTGTCCGGATGCCTTGAGTAGCGCGTAGCCCTGGAGAGTCACCCGGGCATAGCAATGATCCGGGCCACGGCGCTCCAGCGTCACGAGCTGACGTTCGATGAGCGCTTCGACGTCGGCGCGGTCGAGGTCGTCGGATTCGGCACCATCGTTGACGAGAAGCAAGACAGCAAATTCATGGGGACTCAGCACAGTCGGCTCCAGCTTGTCTGTTGGCCGTCGCACGCAATCGGTGCGGGTGGGCGGGCGTGGTTTTCACTGACACCATGAGCACTGCAAGAGCCGCCGAGAACACCGGGAGAGAGCAGCTGGGTTTGCAGGAGAAGCCAGCATAGGCACGTGCGCAGCCGCATTCAAGAGGGCAAATCCCGTGCGTCGTGCGAGGAGATCTGCGACCCCTTGGTCGATGGTGGTCCGCCAACCGTTTGCCGTGCCGTACAGCGCACAGGCGGCAACGATTGCGCATTGCAGAAAAGTCCGCCCTCCTCCGTTTGCGCTAAGTCAATTGCACAAAAGAATGCGCCCCGGTGACTCGCATCACCGGGGCGCTGAGCACTGCGCTCTGGGTTGACCTTACACGTCGTCGGCGACGACGTTGGCGCGGCGGCCAAAGCCATGCAGCGGGTCAACGCGTTCGACGCGCTGGAGTCGCGCGTAGGGGTCGTCCAATTGTGCATGCGCACCAAATGCATGGAGTGCGCGATGGCGTTCCGTGGCACGGTCCGCTGCCTGCACTGCAGCACGGCCATGCACCACGGCGGTCACGCTGCCGTAATGGCGGGCCATGCCGGGCCGAATCGCGTACGTCTGCGCCGGCGAGTCGGGCGATTGCGGCTCGACCCAATCGCTGCGGCCCAGGCGGCCGCGATAGCCAAACCGGTGGAAGCCCGCGGCATCGGCTGTCACCGCATCCACAGCCTTCACGAAGTCGCGCGGTTGCTGTGCAGGCGCATCAACGCGTGCCAGCGAGGGCTCTTCGCGGTCGAGGTTCTTCAGAACGATCGCCTCGCCGACAGGGCGGGAGCCGAGCACCGGCTCGTCCGGGTTGTATTCCGGGCTGCGGGTAAACGGCGTGGGCGGTGTGGCGGTGCCGGCAGGTGCGGGGCGGCCCGCCCACTCCTGCCACGAGCGCACGTGGGTGATATCGCCGTCATCGTCGTGGTCGACCACCAGCAGGCGCGTATTGCGCGGACGCTGCCAGGCGGGTTGCTGCTGCCCATGCAGCCCCCCACGCGACGCGCGAGCGGCAGCACCGGCGGAGGCAGCCGGCGCTGCCGGCGCACGGGCGATCTTGCGGCGAATGGCGCGGTCCAGCCGCGACAGCACCATCCACACCACGAGCACCCCGCCCATGCCGGCGATGATGTTGCCGTACATGCGCAGTTGCTCGAACGGCAGGCCGCTCGGGCCCACGCTGCTGATGGAGTAGCCCACGTACAGGCCCAGCAGGCCCCAGATCGAGATCACGAGCACCGGCCGGAAGATGCGGAACCACAGCACGTGGTGCAAGGTACCGACGACACCCTTGTCCGAAAACGACTGTCGGATCGAGTTTCGCGAAACATCAATGACGAGCATGGTCATGGCGAATTCCCCTGTTGTTGTTGGATGCCCCGGTCAGGGCTGGTCCAGCGGGCACGGGCACGCGTACGCTGGAAGGCGACGGCCGGAAAGCCGACCACCGTGGTGACAAGGTTCAGGATCCAGAACGCAACCGGATACCAGACCGTGTCGATGAAATAGCGCAGGATGTTGTCGTCGTAGCGGCGATCGATAAAGCAACCAACCAGCAACTGCAGCACACAGGTGATGAAGAGCAGCGTGCCGTGCCAGCGCGGGAGCGCTTCCATACGCCATTCGGGCGGCAGGGTAATGAAGAAACCGAGCACCGACCACGTGATGACGATCAGCATGTTGTACGCCCACACCACCGACAGTGCGTACTCGAAGAAGATCGGCCACATCATCGACTGCCGCAGGCTCGCCATCGCCGGCGCGTACTTGATCAGCGCCTGGATACCGCCCTTGGCCCAGCGCAGGCGCTGCTTGTACAGGCCGCGGAAGGTCTCGGGCATCAGGATCCACGACAGCGCGCGCGGCTCGTAACGGATCATCCAGCCACCCACCTGCAGCTTCCAGCTGATGTCGATGTCTTCGGTGAGCATGTCGTTGCTCCAGTAGCCGACATCCTCGATGGCGTGCTTGCGGAACATCACGACCACGCCCGACACCGTCAGCAGCCGCCCATAGATCTGCTGCGTCCGCTTGATGAGCCCCACGATCGACGAGAATTCGCCCACCTGCATGCGACCGAGCAAGGTCGAACGCGTGCGGATGCGCGGGTTGCCTGTCACCGCACCAATGGTCGGGTTCTCCATCAGGTGGCGGATCATCCAGGCAATCGCATCCACATCCAGGATCGAATCGCCATCAATGCACATCAGGTACTCGGCGTCGGTCACCTGCGCGGCGGTGGTGAGGCCGATCGCCTTGCCCTGGTTTGACGACTGGTGGATCACCACCAGCTGCGGGTATTCCGCAGCGAGTTCGTTCAGGCGTTCACCAGTGCGGTCGGAACTGCCGTCGTTCACGGCGATGATGTCGTAGTTCGGATACCGCATGCGCACGAGGTGGCTGATCACCTCGCGCACGTTCGCCTCCTCGTTGTAGCAAGGCACGATGATCGACACCTTGGGGTAGCTCTTAACCCCCAGCAGCGCCAGCGGATGCCGCACATTCTGCGTGCCCCGTTCGAGCAGGAAGTAATGCAGCAGCCCGCCGATCATCCAGAAATACGACATGAAGAACGGGTAGTAGAAGACAAAGCCGGAGATCCAGCGCTTGGCGGCGAGTGCGTCCACCATCTCAGCCTCCCGCCTTGTTGGTGTGGGACGGCGCGGCCGCTTCCGTCGTCGCGGGCTTCTTGTCTGCAGCCGCCTCGCCGGCCTTTGGCGGCTGGCTCTGCGGCGCAGCGCTGCTGTTAAGCTTCTCGACGCTTGCCGCATTGCCGCCCGGCGGCTTGCGCGTCTCGATATACGTCTTGAGCGACATCACATCGCGCAGCACCTCGGTATCGGGCCGACCGGCAATGAAGTCATCCGGGTAGTAGCCGTAGTTGAGCGCACCGGCCGCACGCAGCGCGCGCATCTGGTCACGCAGTTCGGTCGTCGGGATCGGCTTGTCCTGGTTGCGCCAGTCCACCGCCTGCAGCTCGAAGATGGTCTTCTTCAAGCCATCCTTGTGCTTGGCCACGGCGGCGGTCAGCTTCTTCATCCAGTCCTTCGGGTCCTTGGCCTCTTCCATATACGGCATGGCTTCGAGCGCCACGTAGTCGTACGCTTCCAGGAAGTCGTCATAGTTTTGCGCCGTCCACGTTTCAGCCTTCGGATCGAGCACCGGGCCCGAAAAGATGTTGCGCGCAGTCAGCATGTCGCGGCCGTTCTGATAGCCCTGCGCCACCGCGATCAACTCTTTCGAGAACGAGATCAGCGCAGCGGTCTTGGCCCGCGACCACTTGCGCATCAGCTCGGGCGACTGGCGGATCTGGTTGATGTCACCGGGCAGGCCCATGGCCTCGTAGGCCTTGAGCGCAGCGGGGCTGGCATCTTCGTAGTCATCGAGCACGCCATCGTCGTGGAACAGCACACCGTCGATGATCGAGTTCTTGGCCAGATCCTCATAGATGTCGCGGATCATCTGGCGCGCCTGCGGATCGAACGGTGACAGCCGTGGCGGCTTGACCGTGCCCGGCTTCTGCGGCGCACCCGGCAACGACTGCACGAGGTGCGTGGCGGCCGGGTTGTTGGCCGGCAGCTTGTACGACAGCATCGGCAGCCAGGCGTACACCTCCACCTTGGCCCGCGTCTTCAGCTGCCACGACACGCGCGAGAACAGGTCCGCACGCACCGGCATGTGCCGGTTCGGGAAGTACACCGCGTCCACGGCGCCGTTGCCCTTCGGATCGGCGAAGGCCTGCAGGTAGACCACGCGCGGCGCGAGGTCCTTGATGCGGTCGATCAGCTTGCCGAGGTTGGCTTCCTGCTGCTTCGGGTCCGGGTCATAGATGTAATCCATGTCGACCTGCACCACCCGCTGCACAGGGTTGATCTCGCCGTGGTGGGTCACGGGCTCGCGCAGCGAACGCTCAAGATCGCCGGTGTTGGTGTCGTAGCCCATCAGGCTTCGGCGGATGGCGGTCAGCGGCACGTCGGGCGTGTTTGGGCCCGGCTCCAGCGTGAGCATGTACTTCAGGCCCACGTTGGCGGCCTCCTGGTCAAGCATCAGGTTGTGCGCGCCATACGGCCACACCACGGTCTGCACCTTGGTGCCCACGTTCTTCTGGATGATGTCAACGCTGCGCTGCAGGTCGTCGCGCACGCGCTTGCGGTACTCATCATCGGTTTCGTACCGACCCAGGTTGCGCAGGTATTCGTGCGTGCTGGCCGCCGGCATCTCGTTGCCCTGCGGGTTACCCAGCGCGCCGTGGTGCATGTCCTGCGTGTGGGTGGCGAACTCGGCCAGGCCCGAGGCCTGCATCTCGCGGATCTGGTTCCAGTTCATGAAGAAGTCCCGCGGCACGATCTGCTTGTCCGACAGCTTGATCTTCGCGCCGGGTGGGGCGTTGGTCCACTCCGTCACCAGACCGAACACTGCGGGGAACCGGAACTGCTTGAGCAGCGGGAAGACCTTCGTGTAGTGGCTTTCATAGCCGTCATCGAACGTCAGCAGGATCGGGCGCTTGGGCAGCGGCTTGCCGCCACGGCGCGCCGCATCGATCTGCGCGAGCGTGACCGGGTGGTACCCGTTGGCCTGGATCCAGCTGAACATGTTCGTCAGCATCTTGGTATCGACGGCAAACCCGTCGGGCAGCGTCTCGAAGCTGGCGCGCAGGTTGTCGCGGATGTCGTGAAAGCACAGCACGCGGAAGGTCTTGCCGTCGTCCGGATCGGGCTTGGGCAGAAAGTCGACCTGGACGGCGGCAGCAGGGCGAACGGCGGCCACGAGTGCCAGCACCACGGCCAGGGCCATCCAGGCGATGAATCGTCGCAATGACGGTTGTCGGAGAGCTTGCATGGGCATCACAGCGGAATGTTGAGGTTCAGGTACAGGAACTTGCGGTTCTCGGGCTGGCCGTCGTAACGATGGCGGCCAAAGCCGATGCCGTAGGAAACCTGCGTCTTGCGATTGATCTGCCAGACATGTTCCAGCCGCGCTTCGACCATCGGGCTGTTGCCGAACGACTGCTGGTTGTACACGCCGCCAGTCAGGTACAGGCGCTGCGTGAACGACTTGTCGGCATAGCGCCAGGGCGTCCACGACCAGATGGCGGTGGCCGTTCCGCTGTAGTCGCGCGACGGCGTGAAGTAGTTCAGGCCGGTCATGGTGTTGGTGCTGGTATCGGCCCCCAGCAGCACGCCGACGGTGTGGCGCGGCGAGGTGAACACCTGCTGGTAGAAGTTCGCCGCCCAGCGCTTGCGAAGGTTGTTGTCGGTGTAACGCGACACGCCGTACGTCAACGACGCGTAGCGCGTTTCATCCCAGGTGTAGCGCACGTTCCCGCTGAGGGTCTTGCCGGTCACGCCCACCTGGTACGCCTTGTAGGGCACCTCCAGGTCATCGTTGGTGACCATGCCCGACACCTTCCAGTGATCGCTCGGGATCCACGCGGCATCAAGCGTGCCGCCGGTCTTGCCCGCCGCACCCACCGACTGGTGCACCTCGCCATTCACTTCGACGCCGGTGTCGAACCACTGCAGGCCAGCGCCGTTGCGCACGCGGCTTTGCGATGCGCCGTCAAACTGCGCACGGCCGGCAAAATTGTGGAAGAACAGGCGGTAGTGATCGGCAAACGGGCCGCTGTAAGCCTTGGTGCTGATGCCGAATTCGTTGTTGGCGAACACTGAATTGCCCTTGTCCGCCGTGGATTCGATGATGAGCTGTGGGCTCTGATAGACGTCCAGATCCTTGCGCAGCGCGTGCACGGAGCCGTTCTCCGGAAAGCGCTCGTCCAGTCCGTTGGCGACATCCTTGGCCGTCTTCAGGTCGTCCACCGCCAGCGACGCGCGGCCATAGCCAGCCACCACGCTCAGGTCATCCGGGTGCTCGGCAAGCGCCGTCTTGTACATGTCGCGCGAGCGGTACGGCTCGGTCTGCACCATCGCGCCGTCGGCACGAGCGCTGACGAGCGAGGCGGCGAACGGCGCTTCGTGGCGCCACTTGTCCAGCTCGGCAATGCCCTGGTGCGTGCGGCCCGTCAGGATCAGGTACTGCGCTTCCAGCCGCTTGATGCGCGAGTAATCGGGGTTGGGCGTGCCGGCTTCCGGCGCCAGGCGCACGTATTCCGGGTTGTCCGCCTTCATCTTGTCGAGCAGCGCGCGGGCGTCTTCAAAGCGGCCCGTATCCAGCATGGCGTAGAACAGGCCTTCCTGAACGTCACCGGTTTCGATTTCGCCGGGGCTCGCATCCTTGAGCGCACGGGCGTAGGCATCGGCAGCCTTGTCGGGCGTATCGAGATACGCATACGCATCACCTGCGGCCACACGCGTGTACGCTGGCACCTTGCCCGCCTGCGACATGGACTGGTAGCGCTTGACGGCGTCTTTCATGCGCCCGCGCGAGGCCAGAGCCACCACTTCATCGGCCACAATCTCCTGGCGGAACTCTGCGTTCTCTGGCGTATCGGGCACCTTCTTGAGCAGCACCTCGATCTCGGCCACGGCCTGATCGATGATGACGAAGCGTTCCGGCCCGTTGATGACCTTCAACTGCTGGCGCCCCCAGCGGATGCGCTGTGCGGCGGCCGCATGGTCGACGTGCCACGATTCGCTCTCCTTGAACCAGTCCGGGTGCTCGCGCAGATGCTCTTGCGCCAGCGTGGCTGCGCCCTCGCGCGACTCCCGCATGACCTCATCGTGAAAGGCCTGGCGGTCGGTCGGCATCGGGCCGACAGGCGCGTTGTCGGGGGCATTGCCGGCGGCATGTGTGGCGGCGGCATTGGCGGCTTCCGGCGACACCTGTAGCGGTTCCAGGGCACCCGGACCCTGAGCGCTCGGGCCCGACGGCATGGCCGGCGCCCGTGCCGCCGGTTCCGGTGTCGGAGCGCCCGGCGGCAGGATCACCGTAGGCGACGGCGGTGCAGACGGAGGCGCCGGGGGGGCTGCCTGGCCAGCAGGCATCGACGATGCGGGGGCCTGCGTGGTTGCCGCGGGCGATGTCGTGACGGACGACTCTGCGGGCGGCACCGCCTGTTGTGCAACCAGCAGCGTGCTGGCCGGAGACACCGGCAGATCGTCACCGCCGACGATGACGGTGGTAGATGCAGAGGTGGCCGGGCCCTTGCCCGCCGCGTCGGCCAACTGCGTGTCGATCAGGCGACGCGTGGCCGCGCTGGAAGCAGCGTCGGTCGCGGCGTGCGCGATCATGGGCACCGTACCGACCACCACAACGGTGGCGGCAGCAATTGCGCAGCGGCGGGGATGCCATGCCACAGCCGCGCGGGTGCGCTCGGCTGGCAGGCTCCAGGAGAGTGGCTCGTGGGGTGTCATTGTTGTCATGTCCAGTGGGCGGCCCGTGCAGGCGCACGTCATCCGCATTGCATGAAGAGGTGCCTGGGCTGCGTCAGCCGAGGCGGGCCGTACCGTTGGCGGTGCGCACCGGGGCGCGCATCGGCTTGGCAGGAGCTACACCGCCGGTCACGCCGCCAAAGGCCCGCGTCATGGCGGCCCAGCGGGATTCGGCGCCCAGTTCAGTGACCGATGCGTTCACCGATGCATTCGTCCGCTCGGGCGCCCCCATCTGGGGGGAGGAAGACGCCATCACCGCGTCTCGGGCCGGTGCGCTGGCCTGGAGCGGAGTCGGTGTGCGTGCAGCGGTTTGCACGAACAGGTCTGCGTCTTGTGCATCGCCAGACACCTGGACCGATGTCTGTGCAGATGCAGCGCCGATGGTGGCGGCAGCCCCGCCCTGCAGTTCCAGCGGAATCCCCAGGCGCATGGCGGCGTACACGGCCTCGCTCTTGTTGCGCACGTTCAGGCGTCGATACAGCGTGCACGCGTGCGTCTTGACGGTGGCTTCCGAAATGCCCAGCAGGCGACCGACACCCTTGACGGAGTGGCCGCGCGACAGCAACACGAGCACTTCGTACTGTCGCAGCGAAACATTCAGCCGCTGCGCCGCTTCGGACGCCTCCATCGAGAGCATCGGCAAGGCCGCGCTGGCCGCACGTGGCATCAGCGCCGGATACGACTGGCCGCCGGCCAGCACGAGCCGCAGCATGGCCAGCAAGACTTCCTGCGGTTGCGATTTGGCGCAGTAAGCGTCCACACCGCACGTCATGGCAACGTGCGCCTCGTCGGCAGACAGGCTGGCCGCGAGCAGCACCACCCGGCTGGCCTCGCTGCTGTCGATGGCCTCGCGCAATTGGGCAGCGAGTTGGCCGGCGTCAGTCGGGCCATCGGCCTCGTCCAAACCGATGACGAGCAGGTCGGCGCGTTCATCGCAAGCATGCAGTTCGCCAGGGACGCCAGCGGGCAATGCCGGGGCGATGACCTCCAGGCCGAGGGTGGGATGCGCGAGCAACTGCGCAAGTCCGGCTCGTAGCAACGGATGATTCTCCAGCAGGACTGCTTTCATGGTTTCCTCGTTTTCTTGTGAAGCGATTCCGGTCAAGCGCGCACACGCCTGCAGCTGCGAGCGAGCACGCATATGACCGTCGAAACCCCGGGACCGTCCAAAAGAAGCGCCCTGCCGCCGGCGATGTGCCGGCTCTGGAGAAGCGAAGTGCGAATGCCGTGGGGACCGTGGGGACCAATCCGGTTCCGGATTCGCTTATTGGAAAAACCTGTCTGCATGTGGCGGAACTGCCTTGCACATACAGAGTGACCGCAGGACATAGAGCAAGCATCGGGCCACCTACGTGCAGCGCAACATCTGCTTACACTTGGAGCACAAATGACGTCGTGCAGAGGGCGGTGGAAACCCACTGTGGCAAAGGATTGGCGGCCAGCAGCAGCGATTGGTGCGACGCCGCAAATCCACTCCATTTCTGTAACGATTTGGTTACGAATCGGAGGCGTGTGACGACAGGCCGGATCATCCCGCCGGTTGTCCACTGAACGTTTTTACAACCTGTTTTAAAACTTACCGAGTGAGCGCCGCATTCGCCACATCATTGGCGGGACCGCAGGCGGATAGATGACCGATGCGCCTCTTCAGGGCTTATGGCGCATGGCAAAGAGGAAGAGGCTGTCGATGGCGCCCACCACGAAGATGAGGCCAGCAGCCGTATGCAGCATCCAGGCCCCGTCGGCGAACGGCAGTTGGATCGAAGTGTGCGGAATCGCCGCCACCACGCCCGCGGCCACCGACATGCGCAGCACCGGCACCCACCATGTGCGCTTGGCGGGCGGATCGTCGCGATGGCGCGGCGCGGGGTCGGGCGTCGAACGGGGCATGCGGCAGGGACGAGAAGTGATGGCCATGCTGCATTGTTGAACACAACCGATCGAAG
Organism: Ralstonia pickettii; assembly: GCF_001699815.1. Classification (GTDB taxonomy): domain Bacteria; phylum Pseudomonadota; class Gammaproteobacteria; order Burkholderiales; family Burkholderiaceae; genus Ralstonia; species Ralstonia thomasii. The sequence goes on from NZ_MCGB01000087.1 coordinate 71,583, forward strand.
CGAAACAGAAAACAGCGCCGTGCAATGCCCGCAATTCCGCTGACTGAAACTGGCTAGGCGGGGTGCGCAGCCAAGTGCCCCAGGTTCTGCAGCATGTCGGCCGTCATCTCTGCCACACCGTATTCGGGCTTCCAGCCCCAATCGCGCCGGGCAACCGAGTCGTCGATGGAATTGGGCCAGCTGGCCGCAATCGCCTGGCGGAAATCCGGCGCGTAAGCCACCTCGAACGACGGACGGTGCCGGCGGATCTCCGCAGCCAGCTGCGCCGGCGTAAAGCTCACGCCTGCCAGGTTGTAGCTACCGCGCTCGCTGATGCGTTCGGCGGGCGCCTCCATCAACTCGATCGTGGCGCGCACGGCGTCGGGCATGTACATCATGGGGAGCGCCTCGTCGTGCTCAAGGAAGCACGTATAACGCTCGCCCTTGACGGCCGAGTGGAAGATGTCGATGGCGTAGTCCGTCGTGCCGCCGCCCGGCGCGGTCTTGTACGAGATCAGGCCCGGATAACGCAGGCTGCGCACGTCCACGCCGTGGTGCTCGAAATACCAGCGGCACCAGCCTTCTCCCGCCAGCTTCGAAATGCCGTAGACGGTCCTGGGCTCCATGATCGTGCTCTGCGGCGTGTTGTCCGCAGGGGTGGTGGGCCCGAACGCGGCGATCGAGCTGGGCCAGAAGATCCGCTCAAGCTGATGATTGCGCGCCGCTTCCAGCACGTTCAGCAAGCCATTCATATTGAGCGCCCAGCCCCACGTGGGCGATTGCTCTGCCGCGGCCGACAGCGCCGCCGCCAGGTGATAGATCTGCGTGATGCCGTGGCGCTCGATGATCTCGCGCAGCTGGCCGCGATCGGTCACATCCAGCGTTTCGTGGCGGATCTGCGGGTGGCGGCCCCGGGGCACCATGTCGCTGGTCACCACGTTGCCGTTGCCGTAGCGCTCGGCCAACGCAGCGGCCAGCTCCGTCCCCAATTGCCCGTTGGCGCCGATGATGAGGATGCGCGGCGCCGTTCCAACATTCGCGCTGATACCGGTGCTCATCAGATAATCCCCAGTTCCTTGCCGGCGGTTTCAAACGCCTTGAGCGCCGCATCGAGTTGCACGCGCTCGTGCACTGCGCTGATCTGCACGCGGATGCGCGCCTGCCCCTTGGGCACCACCGGGTAGAAGAAGCCGACCACGTAGACGCCCAACTCGAGCAGGCGTTTGGACAATGCCTGCGCCTTCTGTGCGTCGTACACCATGATCGGCACGATGGGATGGTCGCCCGGCTTGATATCGAAGCCTAGTTCGACGATCTTGCGGCGGAAATACAGCGCGCTGTCTTCCAGCTTGTCGCGCAGCGCGGTGTCGGCTTCCAGCAGATCGAGCACCTTGATGGTGGCCCCGACAATGCACGGCGCCACCGTGTTCGAGAACAGATACGGCCGCGAACGCTGGCGCAGCAGTGCCACCACTTCCTTGCGCGCACTCGTGAAGCCGCCCGATGCACCGCCCAGGCCCTTGCCCAGCGTGCCGGTGATGATGTCGATCTTGCCAAACACGCCGCGGTGTTCGTGCGAGCCGCGCCCCCGCTTGCCGAGAAAGCCCGTGGCATGGCATTCATCAATGCCCAGCAGCGCACCGAATTCATCGCAGATGGCGCGGATCTCATCCAGCCGGGCGATGGTGCCGTCCATCGAGAACACGCCGTCGGTAAACACAAGCTTGAAGCGCGCGCCCGCCGCGTCAGCGGCCTGCAATTGCGAGCGCAGGTCGTCCAGATCGTTGTGCTTGTAGCGATAGCGCTGCGCCTTGCACAGGCGGATGCCATCGATGATGGACGCGTGGTTCAGCTCGTCGCTGATGACCGCGTCTTCAGCGCCGAGCAGCGTTTCGAACAGCCCGCCGTTGGCGTCGAACGCCGAGCCGTAGAGGATCGTGTCTTCGGTGCCGAGAAACTTCGCCAGCCGCGCTTCCAGCGTCTTGTGCAGGTCTTGCGTGCCGCAAATGAAGCGCACCGAGCTGAGGCCAAAGCCGTGCGTGTCGAGCGCCTCGTGCGCCGCCTTGAGCACCTCCGGGTGCGACGACAAGCCGAGGTAGTTGTTGGCGCAGAGGTTGATGACCTCCTTGCCGTCCGCCGTGCGGATCACAGCGCCCTGCGGCGAGGTGATGATGCGCTCGGTCTTGTAGAGACCGGCTTCCTCGATGGCGTCCAGTTCACGGCGGATGTGCGCGTAGAAGGCGTCGGTCGTAGCGCTGGCCTGCGTTGTCCCCATGGTGCTGCTCCTGTAGACTGCGTTGATCGATAAATCGAACATGTTCGATATATCGAATAATTTGTTCAATTTACAAGATACCACCCGATGGCACAAGCCCCCGCCACCGAAGTCCTTGCCAACGGCCCGCCCGCCGTTGGCGCCAAGCTGCAGGCGCTGCGTCAGGCACGCAAGCTGTCGCTCGATGAACTGTCGCGGCGCGCAGGTGTGTCCAAATCCATGCTCTCGCAGGTGGAGCGCAACCTGGCCAACCCGACTGTCGCCGTGCTGTGGCGCCTGGCCACCGCGCTTGGCGTGGGGCTGGCCGATTTTCTGTCGCCCGAAGGCACGGCCGATGCGGCGCCCGCGGTAACGGTCATCCCCGCTCACTCCATCCCAGTCATCAAAAGCCCGGATGGCAAGTGCGAATTGAAGATTCTTGGCCCCGTCGACCTGGCAGCGCGCTTTGAATGGTATGAACTGGCGATCCAGCCCGGCGGCGTGCTGGCGTCAGAGCCGCACGAGCTGGGCTCGAAGGAGCACATCTCGGTGCTGAGCGGCACGGTGACGGTGCAATCCGGCCCGAGCGAGAAGAAGGTGCGGCATGGGGAATCGGCGCGCTATCCGGGGGATGTGCAGCACGCCATCTCAAACGCCGGCAAGACGGTGGCGACGGCGTTGCTGGTGGTGGAATACGCGCAGTAAGCGCTGCAGATCGGCTGCTGCCTAGGCTGCCTGCAGTTCAGGCGCGCGCCACACGCGCGGCAGCAGCACCCCGAGCATCAGCCCGCGCAGCGCCATGAACCCCAGCATCGACAACCACAGCCCGTGGTTGCCCCACAGCGGCTGCAGCGTGACTGACAAGCCCAAGAACGCGGCAGCCGCCACGGCCATCGTCACCAACAGTTCACGCGTGCGCGTCGCGCCGATGAACACCCCGTCAAACTGGAAGCCCCATACCGACACGATCGGCAGCAACGCTGCCCACACCAAATAGTGGCGCGCGGCTTCACGCACGGCGGCCTGATCGGTCAGCACGCCGATGATGCCGGCGCCCGCCAGCGCGTACACGGCGGCAAAGAGCGCCGCGCCCAGCAATGACCAGAACGTCGACACCTGAACCGCCATGCGCAGCGCAGCACGGTCCCGCGCGCCTATGGCGGCGCCCACCAGGGCTTCGGCCGCGTGCGCAAAGCCGTCCAGCCCGTAAGCCATGAAGGTCAGGAAGTTGAGCAGCAGCGCGTTGGCGGCCAGCACGACATCGCCCTGCTTGGCCCCTGCGTGGGCAAACCAGCCGAAGGCAGCCAAAAGGCAAAGCGTGCGCAGGAAAATGTCGGTGTTCAGCCCCATCAGGCGGCGCCAAGCGTTGCGGGCAAGCAGTTCGGCGCGCGTGAGCGGCGGCAGACCAGTGGGCCGTTGCAGCCAGAGCAGCAGCATGCCGAGCCCAAACCCTGCGATATCAGCCAGCGCCGTTGCGGCGCCAATACCGCCGACGCCCATGCGGGCACCCAGCACGAGGGTCAGCACGGCCAACATGTTGACGGTGTTGATGAACACCTGCAGCAGCAACGCCCGCCGCACCTGCTGTCGCCCGAGCAGCGTACCGAGCACCACGTAGTTGGCCAGTGCAAACGGCGCCGACCAGATGCGTGTGTGGCAATACACCTCGGCCATGCGGGTGACGGATTCGCTCGCACCGAGCAGCGCCAGCGTGATCCGGATCGCCGGCACCTGCAGCACCAGCAATACCGCTCCAATGGCAAAGGCCAGTAGCAGCGCGCGCACCACGCTCGCCCGCAACGCCTGTGTGTCGCCCGCGCCGTGTGCCTGCGACACCAGCCCCGTGGTGCCCATGCGCAAGAAGCCAAACCCCCAGAACACGAAGTTGAAGAAGACCCCGCCCAGCGCCACGCCGCCGATGTATTCCGGCCCCGGCAAGTGCCCCGCCACGGCGGTATCCACGGCCGACAGGATCGGCTGCGTCAGATTGGCCAGCACGATGGGAAACGCCAGCGTCAGCACGCGCCGGTGCCACCGCGCGGGTGACGCAGGTGCAACCGAAGGGGCGAAAGAGGACTCCATAGGGAGGAAAAACTGCGAGGAACGATGAAAAAGGCGGTGCAACCGCTCACGATTTCGCTATCATTGCGCCCCATTGCGGGCTCCGGAATCGGGCGGCAAGTGTGGTACCCCGCACAACGTCGCCGATGACTATACGCGAATCCCCCCGGAAGGCAGACACCGTGTTTTGCCTTTCATCGCGGCCGGACAGGTGCGGTTGATGCTACGCGTCACCCAGCACACGCATGTCCTGGGCTGGTGAGACCCACCACATGGGACGGCGGGCGGCGCCCAAACAGCGTCGCCTCGGTAGAACTAAGCGGACTGGTAAGCAAACCGCGGTGCCCTGTCGAACTTCCGACTCGCCGGGGCGGAGACTCCTCTTGGAAAAAAACGTACAACGCAATCTCGGCGCCTGGGCATTGATGTTGACCGGGTTGGGCTCGATCATCGGCTCCGGCTGGCTGTTCGGCGCCGGCCACGCTGCAAAGGTCGCGGGCCCCGCAGCCATCTTTACCTGGATCATCGGCGCCATCGTCATCCTGGCCATTGCCCTGACGTATTCCGAACTGGGCGCAATGTTTCCGGAATCGGGCGGCATGGTGCGCTATGCACGCTACTCGCATGGCTCGCTGGTAGGCTTCGTGGCGGCCTGGGCCAACTGGATCGCCATCGTCACCGTCATCCCCATCGAAGCCGAGGCGTCCATCCAGTACATGAGCAGCTGGCCGTGGCCCTGGGCGCAGTCGCTGTTCCAGCACGGTGAGCTGACGCCGCCTGGGCTAGTGCTGTCGGCAGTGCTCGTCGTCGTGTACTTCCTGCTCAACTACTGGGGCGTGAAGGTATTTGCCAAGGCGAACAACGCCATCACGATCTTCAAGTTCATCATTCCGGCCGCGACGGCGGTGGCGCTGGTTGCCGCGGGCTTCCACCCAGGCAACTTTGGCATGAGCACGGGCGCGAATGTGGCAGGACAGGGCTTTGCGCCGTACGGCTGGTCTGCCGTGCTGACCGCCATTGCCACCAGCGGCATCGTGTTTGCGTTCAACGGTTTCCAGAGCCCGATCAACCTGGCGGGCGAGGCACGCAACCCGGGCCGCAACGTGCCCATCGCGGTGATCGGGTCGATCCTGCTGGCCGCAGTGATTTACGTGGCGCTGCAGGTGGCCTTCCTGGGTGCGGTGCCGCCTGAGGCGCTGGTGGGCGGCTGGCACGGCATTGACTACCACTCGCCGTTCGCACAGTTGGCGATTGCGCTGAACCTGAACTGGCTGGCCATCGTGCTGTATATCGATGCCTTCGTCAGCCCGTCGGGCACCGGCAGCACGTACATGGCCACCACCACGCGCATGATCTACGCGATGGAGCGCAACAACACCATGCCGGCCATCTTCGGCCGCGTGCATCCGCTGTTTGGCGTGTCGCGTCCGGCCATGTGGTTCAACCTGGCGGTGTCGTTCATCTTCCTGTTTTTCTTCCGCGGCTGGGGCGCGCTGGCTGCTGTCATCTCGGTGGCGACGGTCATCTCGTACCTGACCGGCCCGATCAGCGTGATGTCACTGCGCCGCACTTCGCCGCAGCTGCATCGTCCGCTGCGTCTGCCGGGGCTGTCGCTCATCGCGCCGTTTGCGTTTGTGTGCGCATCGCTCATCCTGTACTGGGCCAAGTGGCCGCTGACCGGAGAGATCATCGTGCTGATGCTGGTGGCCCTGCCCGTGTACTTCTATTACCAGGCCAAGGCCGGCTGGCCCGACTTCAAGACCGAACTCAAGGGCGCGTGGTGGATGATCGCCTACCTGCCGACCATCGCCGCGCTGTCGTACTGCGGCAGCACGGAGTTCGGCGGCCACGGCTACATCCCGTACGGCTGGGACATGGGCATCGTGGCGGTGCTCTCGTTGTTCTTCTACCACTGGGGCGTGGCCAGCGGCTGGCACACGCGCTACCTGGATGAGGTGGACAGCGTGCACGAAGAGCAGACCGAGGTGCGCAGCCGCAAGCGTGCACCGCGCGAAGTCCCGCAAGGCGTCTGACACCGTTGTTGCACGCTGGAGAAAAACGCCCGACCGGTTCTGCCGGCGGGCGTTTTTTCTTGCACTGTTGCGGTGATGCCGCAGCGAGAGCCACGGCCGCTAAAGCTGGGATCGCGTCCTAGTCCGAACCGGCCTTGACGAAATCAATGAACGCCCTGAGCGGAGCCGGCACAAGCCGCCGCCCCGGATAGTAGAGATACGGCCCTGGGAACGGACGCCACCATGCCTCGAGCACTGGCTCGAGCGCCCCGCTGGCCAAATGTGGACGCAGCCAGTCTTCGTAGAGATGCACGACGCCGACGCCGGCAACAGCGGCGTCCACGACAAGATCGATCGCGCCCCCAATACGGACGAGCAGCGGGCCCGATGGGTCAACATTGACCACTTCACCGTCGCGCTCGAACTCCCACGGCGGCATGGCGCCGCTCGCAAATCGCCCACGCAGGCAAGCGTGGTCCAGCAGGTCGCGCGGATGGTTTGGGCGGCCGCGTCGATCGAGATAGCCGGGTGCCGCTGCCGTTGCGAAGCGCTGCGATCGCGGGCCGATCGGAACGGCGATCATGTCCTGTTCGAGCCGCTCGTCATAACGGATGCCTGCGTCGAAACCCGCAGCCAGGATGTCAACAAAGCTCTCTTCCGCCACGACCTCCAGCTGTATCTCGGGATAGGCGTCGAGAAAGCCCGGGATGATGGCGGGCAACACGAGCCGCGCGGCGCTCATCGGCACATTGAGCTTTAGCGTGCCGGCCGGCCTTTCGCGGAAACTGTTGACGACATCGAGCGCGGCTTCCACCTCGCTCAAGGCCGGCCGCAGGCGGCTCAGCAGACGCTGCCCCGCTTCGGTGGGTGAGACGCTGCGCGTGGTGCGGTTCAGCAGGCGCACACCGAGCTGCGTCTCCAGCCGCCGCACCGCCTCGCTGAGCCCGGATGCGCTCGCGCCCATCAGTCTTGCACCTTCGCGGAAGCCCTTGGCCTGCGCCACCGCCGCGAAGGCATTCAGATCACCCAGATCGATTTTCATTGTTCGCCTTTTCGCACAACCCGTGCGGATTATGTCCCCTTATCGCGCACCGCGCTTGCACCTAATCTGCTGTCACCCTTTCTTCTTCGATCTTCGACACAGGAGTGTGACCATGTCTCTCATCGTTCAGTCCGGCACGTTTTCCATCGGCGGCCACCAGGTGCGCCGCCTCGGCTATGGCGCCATGCAGCTCGCCGGCCCCGGCGTCTTCGGCCCACCCAAGGACCGCGACGCCGCGCTGGCCGTATTGCGTGAAGCCGTTGCCTCGGGCATCAACCACATCGACACGAGCGATTTCTACGGCCCGCACATCACGAATCAATTGATCCGCGAAGCGTTGCATCCGTATCGCGACGACCTGCTCATCGTCACCAAGATCGGTGCCCGGCGTGACTCGAAGGGTGCGTGGCTGCCGGCGTTTTCTGCGCAGGCGCTGACCGAAGCGGTGCACGACAACCTGCGCAACCTCGGCGTGGAGGTGCTGGACGTGGTGAACCTGCGAATCATGTTCGACACGCACGGCCCCGCCGAAGGGTCGATCGAGGCGCCCCTCACGGCCCTGGCCGAACTGCAACGGCAGGGGCTGGTGCGGCATATCGGGCTGAGCAACGTCACGGCCAACCAGATCGCAGAAGGACGGCGGATCTGCGAGATCGTCTGCGTGCAGAACCACTACAACCTCGCCCACAGAAACGACGACGCGCTGATCGATGCACTGGCCCGCGACGGCATTGCGTATGTCCCGTACTTCCCGCTGGGTGGGTTCAGCCCGCTGCAGTCGTCCACGCTCAACGATGTCGCGGCGCGGCTGGGTGCAACACCCATGCAGACCGCACTCGCCTGGCTGCTGCACCGGTCGCCGAACATCCTGGTGATCCCGGGCACCTCGTCGGTCGCCCACCTGCGCGAGAACCTGGGCGCAGCGGCGATGACGTTGCCGGAAGACGTGATGCGCGAACTCGACGCCGTCGCACATGCCTCGCACCAGGCGGCGTGATACTGCGCATGACGGCGCCGCGCCATGCCAGCAGCACCCCGTCGATTTGGCTCAGGTGCTGCACTATCATTGCCGACGACCTGACTGCGCGGGACCATCATGGAGCTTCGGCATCTTCGGTATTTCATCGCTGTGGCCGAGCTGCGCAGCGTGCGGGCCGCTTCAGAGCAGTTGCACGTCACGCAGCCGGCCATCTCGCGCCAGATCCAGGACCTTGAAGACGCCATCGGCGCAGCGCTGTTCGAGCGCACGCCACGCGGCCTGAAGCTGACGGCGGCAGGCACTGCATACCTTGATGAAGCGCGCGACATTCTCACGCGCGTCGATGCGGCAAACCGTCTGGCGCGGCGCATTGCAGACGGTGTGCATGGCCAGCTGCGGCTCGGCTTTGTCGAGAACGCCGCGTGGATCGGCATCGTCTCGCAGGCATTCAGCGCCTTCCAGCAGACCGCGCCCGACGTCGCGCTCGAACTCACGCCGATGAATACGCCGGAGCAATTTGAGGCGATTGCAGCGGGCCAGCTCGACGGCGGCTTCTGTTACCGCCTCGGCACGTTGCCGCAGAGCATCGCCGGCGTGCCCGTGCTGGAACAGAACGTCGTGCTGGCGGTGCCGCAGTCGTGGTCTCTTGGCAGCGAGCACGCGGTCCTCGCCAGCGAGCTTGTCGGTACGCCCTTCATCGCGTTTCCGCGCCGCATTTATCCCGCCTACTACGACCGGCTCCTGTCAGCCTGTGCCGAACGCGGGCTCACGCTCGATATCCGGCAGGAAGCATCGACGGAAACCGCCATCCTGTCGCTCGTATCTGCCGGCATGGGTGCGGCCATCGTCAACGCCGCCAATCGCCATCGGCCACCCGCCCGCGTGCGCTTTGTCGAACTGCGCGATCTGTCGGTACCGCTGCCGCTGGAATTCTGTTTCCTTTCGGCGCACACCAACGCGGCACTCCAGCGTTTTATCGCGCAGTTGCAGTAGACCCGGGCGCGTTCCGAGCGCGATGCCTGCAAGGCATCGGCCGCCGCAGAAATCGGCATTGGCCGCGCTTTTTGGCGTCGGCGATAGTGAAGACACCTCGTCTTCACGCTTGCCGCCATGACAACGTCTGCCTCGCTCATCGCCACTGACATCGACTTCGAACGCGTCGGCTTCCAGACCGGGACGCTGCGCCTGCCGTGGTCACATGACCGCTCCGCCTACGGGCATATTCCGATCCCCATTGCGGTGTGCAATGCCGGCGCAGGGACCGGCCCGACTGTGCTGCTGACCGGCGGAAATCATGGAGACGAATACGAAGGCCCCGTCGCCCTGATGAAGCTGCTCCAGCGGCTGCCGTCCATGGCGACGCGCGGCCGACTGATCGTGATCCCGGGGCTGAATTTCCCGGCTTTCCTCAATGGCTCGCGCACGTCCCCCATCGACCGAGGCAACCTGAACCGCATGTTTCCCGGTGTACGCAACGGGCAGCCGACCGAAATGATTGCGCACTATGTCGAGACCGAACTGCTGCCGCGGGCAGATGTCGTGATCGACCTTCATGCGGGCGGCGCATCGTTCGATCACCTGCCAACGCTGCTGGCGTCCCCACCGGCGCACGGTGAACAACGCGCGCTGTACCTGGAACTGGTGCGCGACTTTGGCGCACCGCACACCACGATCATGGATCTGCTTGGCGAAGACCGGACCTTCGCGGCTGCCGCCGAGCGTCACGGCAAGTTGTTCTTCTGCGGAGAGTTTGGCGGCCATGCCGGCTGCGACGCCGACAACCTCGCGATTGTCGAAGCCGGCCTGCAGCGCGTGCTGCATCGGCTTGGCGTGATGCCGGAGCCGGCAGTGCCAGCGCCAAAACAGACGCGCTTTCTGCGCGTGGAAGGCGCGCGCCATTACGTGTACGCAGCGCATGCGGGCGTCTTCGAGCCGACCTTCGCCCTGGGCGACCAAGTCCGCGCCGGTCAACTCGCCGGGCGGCTTTTCGACCCGCACCGCCCCTGGGCAGCCCCCGAGAACATCCCGTTCCGCGGCGACGGCACGGTCATGTGCATGCGTACGTTTGCACGTGTGGAGCCGGGTGACTGCATCGCCCTGCTCGCCTCGGAAGCCCATCTCGACTGAGCGGGCAGCCATTCGGTTGACCTCGCCACATAACAATACGGAGACCACGATGCGTACCCAAACCCTTTCAACGGAGCCGCCCGATGACGTTGCGCCGCTGCCTGTTACCGGCAATGTCGGCCACCCCGTCTACATCGTCCTGCTGTTCTTTGTGTGCTTTGCGTTCTCTTACCTGGACCGGCAGGTCGTCAGCATCCTCGTGCAGCCGATCAAACAGTCGCTTGCGCTGAGCGACACGCAGATCGGTTTGCTGCAAGGCTTCTCTTTCACGATGTGCTATGCGACGGCGGGCGTGTTTGTCGCGCGGCTCGTCGATCGGGCCAATCGCGTCAAGTTGATCGCAGCGTGCATCGCCATCTGGGCGATCTCGACTACCGCGTGCGGATTCGCGACGAACTTTCCGGAGCTGCTCGTGGCGCGTGCCGGCACTGCCATTGCCGAAGCGGCGTTAAGCCCCGCTGCACTGTCGATCTTCAGCGACATCTTTGCGCCGCGCCGGGTCGCGCGTGCAAGCAGCGTCTTCATGCTCGGGCCGTACGTAGGCGGGGGCCTGGCGCTGTTCGGTGGCGGCATGTTGTTGTCTGCGGCGGCGGCGGGCGGCGCAAATGCCTGGCTTGCCGCGCACCACATCGCACCTTGGCAAGCGGTGTTCATTGCGGTGGGCCTGCCCGGACTGGTGCTGGCCGCGCTCGTTGCCCTGACCGTGCGCGAGCCGCAGCGGCGTGAAGTGCTCGCCCACGCGGCGCGCGCCGAAGACGATGTGCCACCGCTCAAAGACGTGCTGAGTGAGCTGTTCGTGCGCAACCGCTTTTGCCTCGCGTACTTTGCAGCGTATGTCGCGCTCATCACGCTGTTCTACTCACACGCGGCGTGGTTTCCGACGCTGTTAATGCGCCGGTTTGATCTTGCACCGAATGTGGTCGGCCAAATGGCAGCACCCGCTTACATGATTGGCGGCATGCTCGGCGTCGCATGCGCCGGCATACTGGCCGCACGCGTCACCGACGAGACGGCATTACGGCGCGTGTTGGGCTTCTCGGCGTGCGCTGCCGCCGTGTTGGTGCCCGCAGCCATTGCGATGCCGCTGGTGGTGCAAAGCGGCGTTGCGGTGCTGCTCTACGGCGTCTGCGCATTTGCCGCCAGCATTGCGATGGGCCTGGCACCCGTGCCGCTGCAGATCGCCATGCCAAATCGCATGCGCGGCCGGTCGCTCGCCTTGCTGGTGTTCATGACCAATGCAATCAGCGGCGGTGTCGGCCCGCTGTCTGTCGGCTACCTGAACGAGCGCATGGGGCAAACTGGCACCAGCCTGGGAATGGCACTTGCAGTGGTGGGCGGTGTGTCTGCGCTGGTCAGCGCGGTGCTTTACACAATTGCGACACGGCGGGTGCCCGCTGCCAACGCCCGATGACTTTTGGAGAACCGTCATGCTGGTGAAATCTGCTTCCCCCGTCCATCACGTTGGCGCGGCAACCATCACACGCGTTGACGAGACCGATTTTGCGCTGCCGCCGGAACGCCTGTTCCCGCTCTGGAACGAAGAAGCGGGCCACGCGCTCGACGAGCGCTTTGCCACCGCGAGCCTTGATCTGACCAACCGCCGCGTGCCACTGAAAACGCATCTGTGGGTGGTGCAGGCCGACGGGCTCACCGTCGTCGTCGATACCGGCATCGGCAACGGCAAATCGCGTCCGTTCAGCGCGTTGTTCGACCGGCTCGACAATCCTGTGCTCGAGCGTTTTGGGGCCGCCGGCTTTCGGCCGGAACAGGTCGATTACGTCCTGCTGACGCACCTGCACGTGGACCATGTCGGCTGGAACACGCATTGGCAGAACGGGCGGTGGACGCCGGTCTTTCCCAACGCGACGTATGTGTTCGGACAGCGCGAGCGGGACTTCTTCGCGATGCCTGAAGGCGAACCGCGGCGCATGGTCTTCGAAGACAGCGTGCTGCCGCTGATTGAAGCGGGGCAGGCCCGCGCAGTGAGCAACGCGGGCGAAGAGATCGTTGACGACATTCGCTTCGTGCCCACGTTTGGGCACAGCTTCGGCCATATGGCGATCGAGATGCGCTCACGCGGCGAAACGGCGCTGTTCTCTGGCGACGTCATGCACAGCGCGATCCAGGTGCACCAGCCGGAATGGAACTCGGTGTTCTGCCTGGATCAGGCGCAGGCGCGTGATTCGCGGCGCTGGCTGTTGGACCGGGCGGCCGAAACGGATGCAATCGTCTTCGCCGCCCATTTTCCGGAAACATCGGCGGGCAAGGTGCAGCGTTCAAGAAACGGTTTCGAATGGAGCTACGCGCAGGCGCAGGTGTAGCACTGGCAGCCGCACGCCACAGGCCGGCGGCATGCTATGTGGATTGTGCAAACGACTGACGGGCCCCTCTGTCATCACGGAAACGCGATGGAACCCGCCCCGCCGTCTGCAGCGGCGCCACTATGCCGCCTTCATCAGTCCCTCCATCGCCTCACGCACATAGGCAATCAGGTCCGGCCCCATCCACGGGCTGGCGGAAAGCTCCGGCTCCCGCTCCATCGCCAGGCGCACCTTGGCCTGCGTCTGCGGATCGTTCCCTGCATACGAGCGGAACAACGCGATCCAATGCCGCGCAAGCTCCTGCATGGCAGGTGCATGCGCCGGCGTGCCCTTGGCCAGATGCTGCCGCACCTCGGCAATGAGGGTCGGCCACTCATTGGCACGCTTGCCGAAGTTCTCACGCATGAACTGCAACTCTTGCGCCGACAGATACTTCGCGTAGATCGCCAGCTTGGTCTCGTTGGCCGCCTCCATGATGAAGTCGAGCATCGCCAGGCTGATACCGGTGCGCGCCTGCAACGCCGGCTCGTTGATGTGCATCGTGTGCAGCTTGGCCGTGAGGATTGGGTCCAGCGCCGCATCCTGCGCGAGCAGCGCCATCCATTGTTTGGCGAGCGCCTGCGCCTCGCTGCTGCGTGAGGCCACCTGGCGCTTCATCGCATCCTGCACGGTCGACACCAGCGCCGCCCACCGCTCATGACGGGCCATATCGGCGTCCATGCGTTCGGCGCGGGCACGTTCTTCCTGCGAAAGATATTTGTCGTACATGGTCATCCATTCCAAGGTCGTGAGCCACTCGGTCAATTCGGGCTCCTCCTCGCGCACGAGCTGGCCGTGCAGGCGCAACAGCCGATCGCGCAGCACGCTGGCTTGCGTGATCTGCTGATCGAGCATCGCGATCTGCCGTTCCACGATCGTGGTGAAGGGGATGTCCGGATTGGCCAGAAAAGCCCCGACATCGGCCAGCGACATGCCGAAGCGCCGCAACGCCTGGATCTGGAGCAGGCGCGCGACGTCAGCCTTGTCGTACAGCCGGTAACCGCTGTCGGAGCGGGCCGAAGGCGTGAGCAGGCCGATGGTGTCGTAGTGATGCAGCATGCGCACCGAGAGGCCGCAGCGTTTGGCGAGATCGCCCACTTTCAACAACATGGTGGCTCCTGTCTTCTGGCTTGGACACAGGCTAGGACCTCACACAATGTGAGGGTCAAGCCCGGTGTGGATGGATCGCAATGGACAGTGCCCCGTGAAGACGCAGGCGCTTCCGGCATTCTGAACCGGGCCCCTCTGTGGTGGGGACCATGTCCCGCGAACCCGCGCCGCTGCGTGCGTCACAAAAAGTTCATTCAACTCTGTGTTCAGCGGGTCGTTTAGCAGAATGTCCGATCTAGCGTCTGCTGCCAACGTCATGACTTTCTCACCGACTCCCTTGCCCGCGGGCATTGCGCCCGAGATGCTGCGCACGGTGTTTCAACCGATCTTCCGCCTGTCGACCACCGAGGTGCTCGGCTACGAAGCACTGCTGCGCGGGCCGGCAGGCTCCGCCATGGAGTCGCCCGCTGCGCTGTTTGCCGCGGCATCGGACACCGCGGGCACGATTGCGCTGGAGACGACCGCCGCGCGTCTGGCCATCGCCAATTTCTCGGCCATGCGTCTGCCGGGCAAGCTGTTCCTGAACTTCAGTGCGCAAGGCGTGCGGCAGTTGCTGCAAGACCATGCGCGCCTGCTACACGCTATTGCCGATCACGATCTGCATCCGTCGCGGATCGTCATTGAACTGACCGAGCAGACGCCCATTGATGATCTGGCCAGCTTTGCCGAGGCGCTGTCGGTGGGACGCGATTTTGGCCTGCAGTGCGCGCTGGACGATTTCGGCACCGGCAATGCCAATCTGAACCTGCTGATCGAACTCACGCCCGACTTCATCAAGCTCGACAAATATTTCCTGCGTGACATTGCCAAGCATCCAGCCAAGCTGGACATCGCGCGCACGCTGCAGCAGACGCTCAAGGGCGGCGCCACCAGCATCATTGCCGAAGGGCTGGAAACCGAGGACGAACTGGGCGTGGTGCGCGACCTGGGCATCCGCTTCGGACAGGGTTTCTTCCTTGCACGCCCCCAGGACAAGCCCACGAGCGACATGTCGAGCCAGGCGGCGCGCGTGCTGCAGTCTTCGCAGATTGCGGTGTTTCCGCAGGCCGTGCGCGTTGGCTGGCGCGCCATCACGGCCAGCAAGCTCTTGCGAATGGCACCCACCCTGCCCCTGCGCAGCAGCAACGACGACGTGCTGCACCTGTTCAACCGCCACCCCGATCTGCACACCGTGGCGCTGCTCGATGAAGACAAACGCCCGCTCGCGCTTATCGCGCGCCGTGCATTCATCGACCGCTATGCGATGCCGTACCACCGCGAGCTGTACGGCAAGAAGCCGGCGCTGGCATTTGCCAACCGGCAGCCGGTTCTGGTGGAAAAATCCGCATCGCTGGAAGACATGTCGGCGCTGCTGATGAGCGAAGACCAGCGCTACCTGACCGACGGCTTCATCATCACCGAGCATGGCCGCTACCTGGGCCTGGGCACCGGCGAAGAACTGGTGCGCACCGTGACCGAAATCCGCATCGAGGCCGCGCGCTACGCCAACCCGCTTACGTTCCTGCCGGGCAATATTCCGTTGAACCTGCATATTGAACGTTTGCTGGAAGCGCGGGCGGAGTTCTATGCCTGCTATGTGGATCTGAACCACTTCAAACCCTTCAACGACCAGTACGGCTATTGGCAGGGCGACGAGATGCTGAAGATGGCCGCCGCCGTGCTGGCCAACGCATGCGAACCCACGCGGGATTTTCTCGGCCACGTGGGCGGGGACGATTTCCTGATCCTGTTCCAGAGCGCCGACTGGCAGGCGCGCATCACGCAGGCCATGGCGGCATTCAACACCAACGCGCTCGCCATGTACACGCCGGCTGACCGCGCCGCGGGCGGCATGCATGCAGAAGACCGCAAGGGGCTGCCGGCGTTCTTCCGCTTCGTGACCATGGCGGTGGGCGCGCTGCACGTGCTGCCCGGCGCCGCACATAACAGCGACGACATCGGCACCGCCGCCGCCCTCGCCAAGCGGCGCGCCAAGCAAAGCGACAGCGGTTTCCATCTGGAAGCCATGCGCCCCACGCAACCCGTGCGGGCCATGGGCTGACACATCTCGGACAACGCTACAGCGTCGCTGGAATCAGCCCGAGTAGCGCGGCCTTCACCACGGCATGCGTCTTGTTGGCGGCATTGAGCTTGGTGACGGCATTGCGGATGTGGAAGTTCACGTTGCGCTCGGTCATCTCCAGGATGGCCGCAACTTCCGCCGCCGTCTTGCCTTCGGCCGTCCAGTGCAGCGTCTGGCGTTCAACCTCTTTCAGGCGCGTGGCGGCATCGGGCAAGACCTTCTCGGCCATGAGCGTGCCGATGCTGGCGTGTGCGCGCTGGCTCAGCCAGATCATTTCGGGCTCGCTGGCGGCCAGTTCGTCTTCGGTGATGGGCGTGGCGCGGCGCACCAGGCTGAAGGTGCCGAAGATGCCGGTGTGGTCGCGAATGGTGTGTGACCACCCGTGGTTAAGCCCGTGCTGGCGCGCGTCCGCCCAGAACGGCGCGTCTGCCGTGGCGATGCCGGACCACAGCACGGGCTTGACGCAGCGCTGCCCAAACTGCAACACCGGGTCGATGGCCAAATAGCGGTTCACACGGTAGTGCTCGCGCCAGGGCTCCGGGTAAGTGCTCCAGCAGAGGGTGTTGAAGCGCGTGATCGGAATCGCTGCACGCAGGGCATAGGCGCAATAGTCGAAACCGAGTAGTGCCAGCGCCGGTTGCAGACAGCGGATGACTGCATCGGCATCGCGCAGGCCGTTCAACTGATGCAGCAATGCTGCACGCCAGGCTGTTGCGCGGTCATGCGGCAATTGATCGTGAGCGCCCATCCCATCGGCCTCCAGAACACACACTGAATCGCCATGCGCATCCCGCTAACCGGCCTTCCTCATTTCAAACGGACGGAAAGCGTGATCGGCCTTGTGTTTTGCTGAGCGCAATCGCTGGCGTTTTTAAACTATACATAATCCGAAACGAATTGCGCGCCGTGCATAACCGATGCAATTAGTAGAATTTCTCGAATATTGGAATAGCGCAATACAGAGATAAATACATGGATAGCCAAACGGCTTTGCGCAAAAACACGCCCATTATTTGAATCTGACTTTTAGCCGCGGCATGCCCACATTCCCCCACCACTGTTTGCGCGGGTGTGTTTCTTACAAGCTACCGGTAGGCGAAATTCGTATCATCGGCTTCCATCATTGCCAGCCCCCTGGCACCCCAGGTGCGCCTCTGGGCGCGTTGGCGCATCGCGCTGTCGAAAACGCCGCAAAGCGTGCGCCAGCGCCACATTGGGGTGGTGCGATAACGCGACACCCAGCAAGGAGCGCACCCCTCTTCCGCGACAAAACGCCGCAGTAAAAATAACAATCTCGACGTCGTACGTGCAGGTTAATCAACGTTCGGGAAAATTGACGTGTCAGATTTACACACACGTGTGGCGATTTGCTCCCACAGCGGAGAATTAAGGCAAGAACGGCTTTCTTATTGGGGTTTCGCTCTGTCAGCGAAACCCTTACAGTCTGGTCCGCGACTCGCCCTCTCGATGTAGTCGAGACCCCGACAAAAACACGACGGTACGAAGCAACAGGGTTTTTGGCGCGTCTTCATCCTCGTCACTTCCCCGGTTTGTGGCGCTTTTTCAAATCCGGATTGCCCGGAATTGGCGGAGCTTTGCCCAAATCCAGAAATGTGGCGCGGACTTAATGCGGCGGTTGCCCGCTCCACTCACCCACTTGTTTAGGAAGTTCCGTTTCATGCGCTCCACTCTGATTTCACTTGGTCTTGTCGCCAGCGCCGCTCTCGGCCTGTTCTCTGCCGGCGCCCAGGCCAACTGCGTTGCCAATCCGCCCACGCAATCCAACACGACCTTCCCCGCCAGCCTGACCGGCAAGCTCGCGTATCACAGCTACGTCAGCTACGGCGACGGCACCAGCCAGATCTTCATCTACGACTTTTCGGCCCGCACGCTGCAACAGGTGTCGAAGGCGGCCTGGGGCATCCAGGACCCGATGAATGCCGTGTTCAGCCCTGACGGCAAGTGGATCGCCTTCATGGGCATCACCAATAACGCGTGGAATGTGTTCTTCTGGCAAGTCGGCTCGACTAGCATGCCGATCAACCTCACCAATAGCACCGGCCAGACGCGCAATGAAGACCCGAAGTTCAGCACCGATGGAAAATCGCTGTTCTTCAAGCAGAACGGCGATGTGATGCAAGCCGCGCTGTCGTACACCAGCTCGGGCCCGGTCTTCACCTCGACTGTGAACCTGACGCGCACGGCACCGACGCTGGAAAACTCGATGCCGTTTGCAACGCCGGACGGCACGGCCATCTACTACACCACCGGGACGGGCTCGGACATGGGGCTGTACAAGCAGACCGTGGGCAGCACCGCCAAGGTGGCGTTCGACACGCCCGCCGGCCTGGCGACGTACTACCCGATCGTGCGCGGCGACGGCACCGTCTTCTACGCCCGCTGGCTCGACGCCACCAGCCAGGCTGACCAGATCTACACCAAGGTCAACCCGAGCGACACGCCAAACCAGCTCACGCTCAACGATTGCAACAGCAACAACTCCGACCCATCGCCCGTGAACAACACGAACTACGTGTTCTTCTCGTCGACCAGCGCCGGTGGCTATCAGCTCTACCTGGGCGATGCGAGCACCGGTCAGCGCTGGAGCCTGTCGCAGTTTGGTGTGAACTCGGACACGACCAAGGCGAAGCTCGGTTCGAACTACTACGCTGGCACGCCGACGGTCGCCGCGCAGGCGGTGACGCTGCTCTCGCAGGGCAAGCCGGCCAGGGCGTCGTCCAGCTACAGCGCCAGCCTCGGCCCGGCCTACGCGTTCGACGGCGACACGACCAACACGCGCTGGGATTCGGTGGAAGGCGTTGCCGGCGCACAATGGCTGATGGTCGATCTGGGTTCGACCCGCACCATCACCGGTGTCGACCTGTACTGGGACGCGGGCGCCAAGGTGTACTACATCCAGACCTCGAACGACGGCTTGACCTGGACGAACATCTACTCGACCTCGAGCGGCGCTTCGTGGGGTCACACAGCGCTGGCCAACCTCAAGGGCAGCGGTCGCTATGTGCGCATGTACGGCACGCAGCGCGCCACGCAGTGGGGTTACTCGCTGGATGAAATGCAGGTGTGGGGCTACTAAGCCGCGGTATCCGCATCAGCATCGTCTGACATGACAAACGCCCCGGTGGCTTCGGCCATCGGGCGTTTGTCATTGGTCATGGGGTCGATGAGCGACCCGCATTGGGACCTACCCCTAGATTGTCAAAAGCTGAACATTCAGCCTGGGCACGACTCGGCACGATGGCGTCTCCGCACCACGCCAGAGGATCGACGATGCCCACCCACAAATCGCCGCACCCCCCTGCGCACGGCATGAGCCGGCGCGATTTCCTGACGCTCAGCACTGCCGCCGCCGGCCTTGGCGCGCTGGGCCTGACCCTGCCGGAAGGCGCGCATGCCGCCGACGCCAACTGGCATGCGGGCCAGCTCGCGCACCTGATCCCGGCAGCCAGCCACGAACGCTTTCTCATCAAGGCATCGTTCCACGCACCGCTTGCACGTGCGCCGTGGCTGATGGTCAACGGCACGCGCGTCGCCGGCGAGCAAACCGATGCCGCCGGCCGCTTCTGGCGCTTCGATGCGCGCGGTCTGCAGCCTGCCACGCAATACACGCTGCGCATTGTCGATGCCGGCGGCAAGCCGCTGGCCGACGCGTGGCCGCTGCGCACCTTTCCGGCGCCCGATGCCGCCCCCGCGCGCCTGCGCATCCTGGCCTACACCTGCGCTGGCGGTTATGACGGCCCCCCGGTGGCCGGCAAGACCGCGTGGCTCGACATGAACGCACGCCGCCGGCTGCTGGCACGCGGTATGTCGTTCGCGCCCGACACCGTCATCGCCAACGGCGACCACATCTATTGGGATCTGCAGACCTCGCAGAACAAGCCCTTCGCACGCCAGGTGCGCGAACTGATGTGGGCGAAGTTTGGCGGCGCGATCGACACATCGGTGCCGATGTCGCACCCGAAGAACGAAGCCATCTTTACGCGCGTGTGCGACTACCAGATCCGCGGGCTGTACGGCACCACACTGCGCTCCACACCCGCGTATTTCCTGACCGACGACCACGACACCTTCGAGAACGACGAGTTCGACGACAAGGTCGCCACCCTGCCGCCGGAGCCTTACGGGCTGGTCGGCGCAGAGCTGACGCAGCGCCGCTACTACCCCGAGTTTCTGCCCGACGCCAACCGCCCCGTGTGGCTGCCCGGTGGAGACAAGGCCGGCATGCCCACCGACACCAACAGCGCCTTCGGCACGCTGCGCTACGGCGCGCTGCTCGAAGCTGTGCTGTACGACTGCCGGCGCTTTCTCGACAACAAGGGCATCCACGCACGCGTCGTGCCGCAGTGGGTGGAAGATTGGCTCGTGGCGCGCACACGCGCTGAAGACACCGCGCACTTCTTCCACGTGCCCTCGCTGCCGTTTGCGTATTCGTCGGGCAAGCTGGGCGACTGGTATCCGGACCTGCTCGATCGGAAGACCGGCCGCCTCGTGGCCAACCAGCCCAAAGCTGGCTGGCAGAGCGGTTGGCATGCACAGCATCAACGCTTGGTGGCTGCGCTAGCCCAGCAGACACAACGCGCAGCCGTCATCGTGCAGGGCGACTTCCATGCATCGGCGGCCGGGTCGATGTCGCGTTCGGGTGATCTGGCGCTCGCGCAACCGGTGCATACGGTCATGACTGGCACGCTTGGCACTGGCGACCTCGCCTTCCCTTCAGCATTCCGCAGCATCGAGACCACGCCGGCACTATCCGTCGCCATGCAGGAGGCGCTACGCCCGACGGAGAAAAACGGCTTTACCATCATCGACGTGACGCCCGAGAAGATGACCTTCTCGCTGTTCATGTGGCGCCCGCCCGAGCCGGTGGACGCCATCGATACGCTGCAGCCGGCCCTGGTGTACGAGGTGCCGCGCCTGGCTTGAGATGCCAGCACACAACAACAAGGAGACGCATGGCGAAGATCTGCATCGTGGGGGCCGGCTCGATCGGCTGTTATCTGGGTGGCCGTCTGCTGGCGGCCGGCGCCGATGTCTCGCTCGTGGGCCGCGCACGCATCGGCAACGAACTGAGCGCGCACAGCCTCACCTTGACGGACTACCGCAATGGGCGCTGGCACGTGCCGCCGGCTGAGGTGCGCTACATGGCCGATCCCAGCGCGGCCGCCGATGCCGATCTCGTGCTGGTGACCGTGAAGTCCGCTGCCACGCAATCCGTGGCCGATGAACTGAAGCCCGTGCTGCGCGCGGGCGCCATTGTCGTCAGCTTCCAGAACGGTCTGCGCAATGCCGACGTCCTGCGCGCCGCCCTGCCGCAGCAGATCGTGCTGGCCGGCATGGTGCCCTTCAACGTGATGCAGCCTGGCCCGGGCGCCTTTCATCAGGGCACGGCCGGTGACTTGGAAGTGGCGGCGTCCCCCGCGCTGCAACCGTTTGTTGATGACTTCCGCCGCGCGGGTCTGCCGCTCACGGAACGCACCGACATGGCGGCCGTGCAATGGGCCAAGCTGCTGCTCAACCTGAACAACGCCATCAATGCGCTGGCCAACCGGCCGCTGAAGGAAGAGCTGTCCCAGCGTGCGTACCGGCGTTGCTTGGCACTGGCACAAACGGAGGCACTCCGGCTGCTGTCGCGTGCGGGCATCCGGCCCGCCAAGCTGACGCCGATACCGCCGACGTGGATTCCACGCCTGCTTGCCACGCCCGATGCGGTGTTTGCGCGACTGGGCGGCAAGATGCTCGCCATGGACCCGCTCGCACGTTCGTCCATGTCTGACGATCTGGCCGCCGGGCGCACGACTGAAGTCGACTGGATCAACGGCGAAGTGGTTCACCTGGCGGAGCGCCTCGGGCAACGCGCCCCCATCAATGCGCAGCTGTGTGCGATGGTGCATGCCGCCGAATCTGCCGCCGCGCGCCCGAGCTGGTCGGGCAACGATCTGCTGGCGGCCTTGGGGGCGCCGAGCTAGGCGCGGCGGGTTAGTCGGCGCCAGCTTCGCTCGCGCCAAGCAACAGCGCCATATCCTGAATCTCGATATGGCCATAGCGCAGGCGGATCGCACCGAGCTTGACCAGCGCTTGCAGCTCCTTGCTGAGCGTCTGCCGGCTGATGCCGAGCATCATCGCCAACGCGTCTTGCGAGGTGGATATGCTCGCACGCCCCTCTGCCGATTGAGACACATCGCCGTGCGCCAGCGAGGCAATGCGCCGCGCCACGCGCGCCCGCGTACCGTGCAGTGCCGCACTCGCCAGCGAGCCATACGCCAGGCGCAGGCGCGTCGCCACCAGCCGCGCAATCGCCCCGGCAAATGCGGCATCACGCATCAATGCTTCAAAGCGCGCCACGCTCACCGCCAGCACTTCCGAATCTTCCAGTGCGATGGCGCAATGGCCGCGCGGTTGTTGATCGAGCGTCGAGACCCCGCCAAACCAGTTGCCTGGCTCCACCAACGTGAGGATGGCTTCATCTCCGTCGGCATTGAAGATGGAGAGCTTGAGCGCGCCGCTGGCCACGCCAAAGAACGCATGCGAACCGGCATCCATCGGATCGCCCTGACGAAAGAGAAATGCGCCGGCGGCGATTTGCACGGGCACCGTGGCTTCGAACAGCGCGTCGGCAACGTGCGGCGCGAGGCTCCGGAACCAGGGGTTGGCGGCAAATGCGTTCATCACGATTCAGTTTCCGGCACTGAGCCTCGGCGCCCTAACACCCATCCGACCGACAGCACGTACCGGCTGCCGGCTACCACGCGCGTCACGCTGTGCTCGCACGCGTCGGGGCGGAACAGCTTGATACGCCGTGTCTGGAAGATCGGTTTCGCGCAGACAAACTCGCCGCCCGCGCGTGGCGACTTCAGCACGATGTTCAGCCGATAGTGCCGGCCGTTGGTGACGGGGTCGGTATGCGGTGGAATTTCCGAGCCGTCCGGATAGCGGATCAGGTAGCTGTCGAACGGGATGGGCCACGGCGCGGTGGCCAGCAGCATCTTGTCGTAGCCCGTGCCCTGGCGGCCGCGCTGCCAGCGAAAGGCGGTGCCGAAGAATGCGCGCAAGGAAGACATGGAAACGAAGCGGCCGGGATGGAATCCGGGCATGTTAGCCGGGAACTATCGGCGCTTGTCGAATTTCTTCCAGTACTGGAACGGCTCCCGGTGGCACTCATAGTCCAGCTCGGCTACGCGCGTCTACAGACGTTCCTGCGCCTCCTGCACGGCGAGGTTGTAGACCGTGGGGCCGATCTCTTCAAGAAAGAAACCGAGCAGCGCGCCGGCCTGGATGTTGCCGATGCGCTCGTCCAACTGCTCGGTGAAGTAGCGCTGGATGGATTGGACGGCTTCTTCGCGGACGTCGCGGAAAGCCAGTGCAGAAAAGGAGACGCCGACAGCGTTGTCAAATCGACAGGCTTTGCGCAAAACGCCGGCGTGCCGAAGCGGCTGAAATGGCGCCATATCGGGCTCTGCGGGCAAGGAACTTGCTGATGCGCGGCGCGGTTGCGCATGCGGGCATGCGTCGCCTATCGTGTCATCAGCACGATTGCATCGCACGCCACGCCTGGGAACCCGCATGCGTATCGAACTGAACCACACCATCGTCTGGTGCCGCGACAAGCAGAAGTCCACGCGCTTTCTGCGCGACATCCTCGACCTGCCCGAGCCAATCCCGTTCGGGCAGATGCTGGTCGTGCCGCTATCGAACGGCGTATCGCTCGACTTTTTCGACAGCGATGCGCCCATCGCCATGCAGCACTACGCCTTTCTCGTCAGCGATGCCGAATTCGAGCAGGCGTTCGCACGCATCCAGGCGAAGGGACTGGCGTACTGGGCAGACCCCGCGAAGAAGCGCCTGGGTGAAACCTACGAACACAACGGCGGGCGCGGCCTGTACTTCGACGATCCGGATGGGCATTTTCTGGAGATCATGACGCGGCCGTATGACCTGGGATCGTAGCTCGCATACCTTGCGCCTCTCGGGCAGCGCGACCAAGGCACACATCCGCCGGACTTCGTAAGGCATCGGCACGATCTTGTACGGCACCGCGACAGGCAGCCGCGCGGATTGCCGTTGCCTTGCGCGCGACGCTACGCCACCGCACCCACGTTGACCACATCGGCCACGCAGATGCGATCGCGCCCCTGATGCTTGGCGTCGTACAGCGCGCGGTCTGCGCGTGCGCTCAGCCGATCGAACGATTCGCCGGGCTGCCACGCCGCCACGCCACCGCTGATGCTGTAGCTGCAAGACTGCGCTCCGGCCGTGACAACGTGCGCGGCAGCGGCCTTGCGCAAGCGTTCTGCCAGGTGCATGGCGCTGCTGCTGTCCGTGTCGGGCAGCAGCAACGCAAACTCTTCGCCGCCAATGCGCCCGAGTACGTCGGTGGGCCGCAACTGTGCTTGCGCCATCTGCACGAACGCGCGCAACACGGCATCGCCAGCAGCATGGCCGAGGGTGTCGTTGATGCGCTTGAAATGATCCAGATCGAGAATCAGCAATGCCAGCGGCCTCGCGTCCCTCAGCACACGGCCAACATGACGGCGCGCCAGCGCCTCGAAGCCCTGGCGCGACAGCGCACCGGTCAGGAAATCGCGGTTGGCCGCATCGCGCGCGTCGGCCAGCAGGGCGTCATGCACCATCAGCATGGCCGACATCGACAGGATGGGCATGATGGCCGCTGCCACCACGAGCAACAGCACGCTGCCGGCGGTGGCAAACATGCTCGGACTGGACGCCGCGTGCAGCGTCAGGAAGTAGACGCCGCGTACGAGCTGACAAATGCCGAACACGAAGGCAATGATGGCCGTGACCCGATACGGATACGTCGATCGACCGGCGGGCGAATGGCGCAACAGCATCCACACCAGTGCCGTACAGAAGGCGGCTGAAAACAGCGTGGTCGAAAACACCCGCATGGGGATGCTGTCGACAGCGTAGCGCCAGTAGATGACCGCCACCCCCACCGCCGTCACACCTGCCAGCAGGGTGGGCCACTGCGGCCGGCGGCCGAGAAAACGCGCACAGCCTGCGTAGTACGCAGCCCCACCCAAGGCCAACAGGACATTGGCCACGACAACCGACAGGCCATCGGGAATCTTCCCGCGCAGCAGGATCAACGGCAGTGCCACCACCACGGCCAAGTTGGCGCCAAACCATTCGGCGATGCCTGCCTTGCCGGCGCGCAGCAACGAACCGAGCAACCCCAGCAGCACGAAGCTCATCAGCGCCGACGTGGCAATGGCGACGCCTGGATCCAGCATGAGCACTCCCGCAAGGTCTTTTGTGGCGGGGATTCTACGAAAAGCCGCGCGTTGCGAACATCACCGGGTGGTGGGGCACACCGCAGCCGCTACCGCGGCCAAACTCAACGCTTAGGTCCGAGGTCGTCTACGGCATATCCGCCGGCGGGTTGCAACGCGGCTTCGGCGGCGTCCACCTGGGCAGGCTCGGCGTCAACGGTCAGCACAAAGCGCCCCCCGATCACGACGTTCTGGAATTTGCGCTCGTAGGTCCCGGCGCTTTCGCCGCCGGGCTCGTAGTCGCCGCACAGGAAGTTGCCGCACAAGGCACCTGCCTCGTCACCCTGGTGCGACAGCGCGACGTGCTCTCGGGTAAGGCCGGTGTTCAACACGGCTTGGCGAGCTGCTTCAGCAGCAGCATGGTCTGTGAAGATGCGGACGATGGTCGGCATGGGGGTTCTCCTCGTCGTGGTGAACCCAAGGTTGACGCATCGGCCGTGCCCAGCAACACGCCGGGCCGCCCGCTCAGAACAGCGCCATCTGCCGCATCCCAAACCCGATTGCCTCCTCCACCCGCATGCGTGCGTGCGTGAGCGACCCCTCGATGCCCGAGAGCGTGCCGGCCAGCCAGCGGTAAAGCAGCGGCGCCTGACCGCGGGGGCTCAGGTGGATTTCACCGAGCTTCTTGCCACGCTTGTCGCGGTAGTAGTGGGAGCGGTAGCCGCGTTCCCAATGCGTGATTGGGCCGCGCCATCGGCGCAAGCGGCGGGGTTTGGTCGGGAAGTTTTCGGCGGACAATGCCGACGCCGGTTCCTCCCAGCCGAAAGCGGGTTTGGCAAACAGCGGCAAACCTTCCAGATCGGGGTAGAAATCCATCGTCGTATGCTCAGCTAGCCGCGCCGCCGCAGGCTTTGCAGACAAAAACGGCGCGCAGCCCGCATGATACCTGGGTTTATGGCAGACAGCACGTGCAAATGGCCTAGCGGCGCGCATCGGAACAACGCTGCGCACGCCGGACACTTCTCGCTTCGGTATGATGGCCGCTCCCAACCTCATGACACGCGGCAATCAGCCGGTACCGAGCATGAAGAACGCCTTTAACACGTTGATGACACCCCGAATTGCTTGCGCCCTGTTGTTGGCGGCAAGCTGCGTCGCCCCGGCTCACGCGCAGGAAAGCGCCGTCGCGCCATTGCTCCGCCATCTGGCCGATCGCCTCGTTACCGCGGATCAGGTCGCACTGAGCAAATGGGACAGCGGCCAGCCGGTCTACGACCCCGCGCGCGAAGCCAAGGTCATCGCCAACGCCTCGTCGCAGGCGACCGCCTACGGCCTGGCGGCGGCGGACGTGAGCGACGTCTTCACAGACCAGATCGAGGCGAACAAGGAAGTGCAGTACGCCCTGCTGAACGACTGGCGCCGGACTGGAGCCGCGCCCACCGCGCAGCGGCAGAGCCTGCCGGAGGTGATTCGCCCCAAGCTGGACGAACTGCAGAAATCCATCCTGCAAGCCTTGCGCGAGGCTGCCACGGCACGCGGCCAGGCGGACTGCCCCGTGCAGGTGGCGAACGAAACCGGCCGTGTGGCGCAGGAGAAATCGCTCGATTCCCTGCATCGCATTGCACTGGACCGTGCAACGGCACGGCTCTGCTCCACCCGCTGATCCCATGAAAAAACGGCGCGGTCCTCAACGGGCACGCGCCGCAGACGAGAACAAAAAAGCCGGCCCAAGAAGACCGGCTATGCGAGAAGAGGCGATGTTCTCAGCGCCGCGACTATCGGCCAAAAATAGGGTTCTCATTTCCGGCGCTTGCAACGCCTTGATTGACAAACGTGCCCCCTGGGCCTGCCGGGTCAAACTTCTCATCCGGTAGGCCTGCGCTGCAGCTAGAAATCCGCCTCCCCCGCCAAAGTTTTCATTCGCGGTTCCAAAACAAAGAACGAAAATGCCGAAATCGCTCGCAGCGTCTCAAACGTAGCGCATTCGTGGGATGAGCCATTCTTCAATCGCTGCACCCCGCCAGCAAGGCCTGGTGGTCAACTTCTGCTGAGCGAATTCAAGGTCTCGAGCAACACTTCCATGGCCGCGTTGCAATCGGTAGAGTCCTGAGGGTCGGCTAGCAGCGCCGCCAATGCGCGGTCAATGGCTTTGTCCAGAAGTTGCCAATCGTCCGGTGCTCTGGGCCTCAAGCTGGCTTCAGCCGAGTCCCAGGCGACCTCGAGATCCTTGATTCGCGTTTTCGCGGCTGCCAGGTTTCCCTCATCCACGAAGTTGGCCGCGTCGGCGACGATGATTCGGAACGAGGTCAGGTCTCCGAGTTTGGACGCCGAGCGCGCTGCGAAAGCGCTATCCGTGCCCGCAGAGTTTGCATCTGTCGGTTTGGAACAGCCTGCCCCAAGCGACACGAAGACAGCGGCAGCCGCAACGGCGACAGAGCGAGCGATTGAGCAATGAGAATGGCGCATGGGTGTTCCCTCGAGGCTGGCGGTGCGGATGAGTCGGAGGGCCGTCGGTCAATAGATCCGTGCTCTGGGTACCGATCGCGCTCACTAGGACAGCGGACAATCAGTAGATCCATGGGATGCAGCGCTTCGTGCGCTACTGCACTATCAGGGCAACAGCCGGTAGTGACGCCATTGCCAAACGGGTTACACCTGGCCAAGGCCAGCGCAAACCGCGAGGAAGACGGCGGTAGTTTCTCCGACGGTGGGGGACAGGCTCTTGGGCACGCAGAATGAGAAAGTCACATTAGGAACATTGCTAAGCCATCGCTTGAATCGGGACGATCTGAGCGCATTCACGAGACATGCCTCCTGTTGGGTGCCTCCATCGAGGGTAGTCTGAGTGGCAAAACATAGATGAGGCATAGGGCGTTCTTTCCCGCTCACATGGAACTGCCGTTGCTTCACGCCTGTTGAATGCCGGTTATGCCGGTGTCGTATCCCTAAGCCACCCGCGAACCATCGATACGCTCGGCGCCGCCATCAGCGCGAACATAGCGCCGAGCAGTCAATCCCGCTGCGTGCCCGCTGCCGCTCGTGCAGCCGGCGCCAGCAACTGAGTCCTGCCCCGCCTTTCCGCCGGCAACTGGCTTCAGCGGACGCCCGTGCCGAGCACAAACAGGATGCCGGCCCGAGCAACCCGATGCGGACGCGGTTTGCGCCCCGGATAGCGCAAGCGCCATGGCTTCGCCGGCGGGGCAGCAAATCGATCGATGCCCACCGGTCGTCGATCGGAGGGCGATCCATGCCGTGCTCCTCCGTCTCACCACATGCGGGTTGCGCGCACACCATCGACCACGTTATCGGGTGATCTGCAGGCCCAGATAGACCAGCAGTTGCTGCCCATCTTCGGCGGGCGCTCCGAACTCGCGGCCGACCGCGCCCAGCAGCGTGTAGGTGTCATTGATCTTCCAGTGCATGCCGAGGTTCAGCAACGTGTGGTGTACGCCGGGGGCCTGCGTCCTGCGCACCTCGGCAATGCACTCGCGCCCTTCACCGCAGGCGTGGCCAGCAACGATGCCCGCAATCCATTGGCTATCGCCGCCGCCCGAAACGAAGTTGCGGCCAACCTCGGTCGAGACCCCGAAACCTCCGACATCGGTTGCCAACTCAAGCGGCAGGAAGAACTCGTGCCCGTCGCTCGCAATGCCGCGCCGCGTGGATCCATCGAGCATGCTGTGGCTGTACTGCGGATAGGTCGACACCGAGAACCCCGCCTGCTCCTGATCAATGAAGCGCCATTTCACGCCGAAGTTGCCAGTTCCCAGCCCCGACTTCCACCGCTGGCCATCGTCACGGACAAACGTCCAGGGAATGTCGGCCTTGAGCTGGATGTGATCGCCCCAGCCGTAGTTGATGTCGGCGTCGGGTGCGGCCACCTCCAGGCGCCCGTGCGTACGGGTTGCGATCGAGCCGAGGTTGACCTCCCAATGGCCATCGCCGGGCGTTTCGGGGTCGTCTGTCACCATAGGCGGGCCGCCTTGCGCCAGAGCGGGCCCGGCGATTGCGGCACTCGCAATGAGTGCCAACCAGCGCGCTGTGCGGCGCAGACGTGCTCTCACGCTGCTCGAAAATGGCTGATGCATAAGCGTCTCTTGATGGGTGAAGTAGGAAATGAATGCGTCCGCTCAGGATTGGGAGGAGATGGCGGACATGGGCTCCGGACGCGCGCGCGACGCGCCAAGCGAGTCAAACCCGAGGTAAAGCACCGGCGCGATGAACAGCGTGATCAGCTGCGAGAGCAGCAGGCCGCCCACGATCGAAACGCCGAGCGGCTGGCGCAGCTCAGCGCCGGCGCCAATGCAGGCGCTCGCGGGCGAAGTTCGCACTTGCGTCATACAGCGGCTTGCTCCAGACAACGCTCGTGCCGTACGCAGCAGCATTGCCCAGGGTTAGAGAGCGTGCGAGAAGGGCGCGGCAGGCGCAGCGCGCCCCGGCGACACGCAGGTCGCACAGGGATGCGCCCGACGCTGCAGCGCTACTTCGCGTTGCCGGGCAGCACGTCGTAACGCAGCAGTCCGGCCTTGGTGTCCGCCGAACCGCCAACGGCCACGTACAGCCGGTGGAGTTCGGGTACCAGGAACGCCGTCTTTGCGCCCTTTTCCGAAGGCACCCGCGCGATCTCGTCATAGTGGTCGGCATCGCGCTGACGGAACACGGCAATGTAGTCGTCGCCGGCTGCGTAGATGCGGCGGTTCTTTGCGTCGAACATCATGCCGTTGGTGCGGCCCGGCGCATCGAAGCTCGCCACCGATTGCCCGGTCTCCGTATTGATGACCACGAGCTTGAACGGCTTGCGGGTGATCACGAACAAGCGCTTGTTCGTCTCGTCCAGATCGATCTGCGAGTTGTCCTTCCCTTCCTTGATCTGCCAAGTGTTCAGCAGTTGCCCCGTTCTCTTGTCGAGCACGGCAATCTCGCCCTTGCCGGCAACATTGACGAACACGCGCGATCCGGCCTGCTCGGCCACGATGCCTTCCGTAAAGTCGGTATCAAACGTGGTTTCGCCCAGTGTCTTGCCCGAGTCAACATCCACCCGCGTCACCAGGGTCTTGGCCATCTTGGTAGGCGCGTTCTTCCCACCGGTGACAAACCACAGCCGGCGCAACGAACGGTCGTAGCTCATCACGTCAGCGCCCGGCGTCAGCTGGATCGTGCCGATCACCGAGTAGCTCTTGCCGTCGAGCACCTTGCTCAGGGTGGCGCCGCTGTTGCTGACAAACAGCCGATTGGTCTTCGGCTCATAGTGGATGGCGTGCGGCGTCTCCATGCCTTTGACGGTCTTTAGGTGTGCGCCGCTGCGCAGATCGAAGACCTCCAAGGTTCCGCCGTCTTCGCCGGCCAGAAACAGCCGGTTGCCTTTGATGTCCGCACCGAAATGATCGAAATCACCGTCGTACCCGGGCAGATCCGTGCGGCTGAGCAGGTGCAAAGGCTCGCCCGCCAAGGCAACGTTGGACAGCAGCGTCGATGCTGCGAGCGCCACGGCGGTGGCGACCGTGCGAATGTTCACTTTCATGGGAGTCTTCACCCTTCACATATGCGGCGCACCGCTTCAGTTGGCCTGCTCGAACAAGGCGTCGTAGCTTGGGATCTTCCTGGCCAGTGCATCCCGCAGCGCGTTCGACTTCTTCAGGTACGCCATTTCCTGGCTGCTGGTGTTCGGGTTGGCCGGCGGATTCTTGAACGCGTAGACCACCAGGCCGATGTTGTTGCCTTTGGCATCGCGCATGGGCATCAGCACGACGAACTTCTTCGGGTTGTCCTTGGTGCGGTTCCAGCGCGGGTCGACAATGGTGATGCCCTTCTTGATCACGTCGATGTCATCGGGGTCGTCCGCGTTGCCGATACGCTCCGGGTAGGAACCCGCAAACATCGTGAAGATGTCGGTCTGGCCCGGCGGCGTGCCATGCAGCGTGATGCTCAGCAGTTCCGGATGCTTGGACATCGTCTCGTCAGACAGCTTCTGGCCGTAGATCTTGTGGGACGGCGGTGTCCAGTTCTTGTCCGCCCAGGAGGGCGCACTGCTCAAAGCGGCCATGCCGGTCAGTGCTGTTGCCAGTGCCAGCTTGAAGAACTTGTTCATGGGTGTCTCCGTTCTTGAGATGTCGTTGGTCGCATCCGATCTGTGGAAGCGTGAGCCCAGTCTAGTGGGGGACTCTGTACGCTTCCTGTAGTGATCCTTAAAATTCATTCAGCCAGGCTGGCGCCGGATCGAATAGCATCAACGGGACGCGATCACGCACCCTGATCACGCACCGCACGAGAACCACCCTCGCCGCGCTATGAGACTGGAGCACCCCGCATGAAGTCGATCGGCAGCCGCATCACCCTTTGGTATGCCATTACCGTCACGGCAACGCTGGCTTGCCTCTTCATCGCGGGCCATTTCCTGCTCGACCGCTATCTCGTCCGGCAACTCGATGAACTCAACGAGGCGCAGTTCAAGCACCTCAAGGCCACCCTCGGCCGGGACTACGCCAAGCTGACGCCGCCGGAGATCGACGATCGCATCCGCCAGGCCACGGAGTCAGCGTCGTCGCTGTTCTATATCGACATGCATGCGTCGATGGCGAACCGGTTCTTCAAGTCGCGCAACCTGCATGGGCAGTCGATTCCCGACATTGCGGGGGAGCGTGCGTATTCGATCAACATGAGCACGATTGGCGAGGTGCGGGTCAGTGAGTTCCAGCTCGCGCCGTTCGATGTCATCGTGGCCACGCCGCTGGCCCCGGTGAAGGATCTGATGGCCGGATACCGGCTGGTCTTCTTTGGCTTGCTCGGCACCGCGCTGGTGATCAGCGTTGCGGTGGGCTACGGCCTGAGCCGGCTGATCCTCCACCCCGTGCGCGTGATCCAGGCCACCGCCAACCGCATCCGCTCCGACGACCTCAGCCAACGCATCCCGGTTGGTGATGTGAAAGACGAGATCGCACAGCTGTCGGCGTTCCTGAACCAGATGTTCGACCGGCTGGAGATGTCGTTTGCCGAGATTCGGCGCTTCGCGGCGGAGGCATCGCATGAACTCAAGACGCCGATGTCGCTGGTGGCGCTGCATGCCGAGCGACTGCTCGTCAGTGAGGGCCTGACGCAGCAGCAGATGGATTCGGTGGCCGTCATCCTGGAGGAGCTCGGCCGCGTAAACCGGATCATCGATGAGCTGCTGTTCCTCTCGCGCGCGGATGCCGGCGCCGTGCTCCTCGAACTGCGCCCGCAGTCTCCGGTCGCGCTCCTGAGCACCTTCGGCCAGGATGCCTCGGCCCTGGCCGAGCATGGCGGCAAGGTCTTCGACTGGTCACACCGCGGCGAAGGTGAGGTCAACATCGATGGCCCCCGCATCCGGCAAGTCCTGCTGAACCTGCTGACCAACGCCTTGCGGGTGAGCCCCCAGGGCGGTGTGGTGTACCTCGATTCGACATTGGCGGCCGGCATTTGGCGCATCAGCCTGGTGGACGAAGGCCCCGGCCTGACACCCGAGGAATGCGAACGCATCTTTGAACGGTTCGTACGCCTTCCCTCGCCCGGACAGGATCAGCGCGGCAGCGGCTTGGGCCTGGCCATCTGCCGCAGCATTGTCGCAATGCACAAGGGAAAGATCTGGGCCACCAGCCGCGACGTCGGGCGCGGGCTGCGTGTGGTGATCGAGATTCCCGCCGCACCCGCGGCGTAATACCTGCGGCAGGACCAGGATCGACACTTCGGCCTGCCGTTGCGTCGCAAAGGTTTGCCGCGAGCAGTGATCGATCCCGCTGGAGTGATACCGCGCCATCCGTGTCCTTGCGCGCGGCCGCGCCGTGACGGGTCCCAGCGCGGCACTCGCTCCAAAACCACCGAGCCCGCTGCTAGCGCCTGGTCATCTCCACGGTTGCTCGGGCACACCCCTCACAGAGCACCGGCATCTAGGGAAAACCCACCCCGAAATCCGGCGTGACCTGAACGCGCTTTCAGAAACAGTTCACGTTCGAGACAGGCTGGCTGTCTAGTGTATGGGCACGGTTGGAACGACCCAACTACCACGTGATCCCTCGCAACCTAGGACGCATAACGATGAAAACCCGAGACAAACTCCTGCTGTGTTCCGCCGTCGCCGGCATGATGGCCGCAGCTCCTGCCGCACAGGCGGCCGACAAGATCACCCTGATGGTTGGGGGCTACGAGAAGATCATCTATCTGCCCGCCAAGCTGGCCGAAGGCCTGGGCTACTTCAAGGAAGAAGGCCTGAACGTTGAGCTGCTCAACGAAGGCGCCGGCGTGGATGCAGAGAATGAGATGCTGGCCGGTGCTGTGCAGGGCGTGGTGGGTTTCTACGACCACTGCGTCGACCTGCAGTCAAAGGGCAAGTACATCGAGTCGGTCGTGCAGCTTGCCCATGCACCGGGCGAGGTCGAGCTGGTGTCGAGCAAGCTGCCGCAGGTCAAGAGCATGGCCGACCTCAAAGGCAAGACGATGGGCGTGACCGGCCTGGGTTCGTCGACCAATTTCCTGACGCAGTACCTGATGGTCAAGGCCGGTGTGCCGATCGGACAGTTCACCTCGCTGCCGGTGGGCGCAGGCACGACGTTCATCATGGCCATGCAGCAGGACAAGATTCAGGCCGGCATGACAACCGAGCCCACGATCACGCGTCTGCTCAAGACCGGCGAAGCACGCGTCCTGGTCGACCTGCGTACGGCAGAGAAGACCAAGGAAGCACTCGGCGGCACCTATCCGGCCGCCTCGCTCTATATGCCGACGGACTGGGTCGAGAAGAACAAGCCCACCGTGCAGAAACTCACCAACGCCTTCGTGAAAACGCTGCGCTACATCAACACGCACAGCGCGGCAGAGATTGCCGAAAAGATGCCCAAGGATTTCTACGTGGGTGACAAGGACGGTTACGTCAAGGCGCTGGAAAGCGGCAAGGCCATGTTCACGGCAGACGGCGTGATGCCCAAGGGCGGGCCGGAAACCGTGCTGTCGGTGCTGAGCGCGTTCTCGCCGAACGTGAAGGGCAAGAAGATCGACCTTGCAAAGACGTACACGACCGAGTTCGTAACCAAGGTGAAGTGATCATGGGCGCAGCAATGGCACCAACGGCAGCAACCTCCAATCCGGCCATCGAGCTGATCAACGTCAGTCGCCGTTTCCTGACACCGGACGGCAAATCGATGACGGCGATCCGGGATTTCACGATGACCGTCGAGCGCGGCGAGTTCGTTGCCGTTGTCGGCCCGACCGGCTGCGGCAAGTCCACCACGCTCAACCTCATCACCGGCCTGGCAAAACCCTCCGCGGGCGAGGTGCGGCTGTTCGGCAACCCGATCGACGGCATCGACAGCCGCATCGGCTTCGCCTTCCAGACCGATGCGCTCTTTCCGTGGCGCAGCGTGATCGACAACGTCGTCGCAGGCCCGCTGTTCCGCGGCGTTGCGCGCGATGAGGCCTACGCCAGCGCGCGCCAATGGCTGGCGCGCGTCAATCTGTCCGGGCACGAAAGCAAGTTCCCGCACCAGCTCTCGGGCGGCATGCGCAAGCGTGTTTCGCTGGCGCAGACCTTCATCAACGGTCCGCAGATCCTGCTGATGGATGAGCCATTCTCGGCGCTCGACGTACAAACCCGTGTGCTGATGCACGACGAGCTGCTGCGCTTGTGGTCGCAATCGAAGGCGTCGGTGGTGTTCGTCACGCACGATCTGGAAGAGGCCATCACGCTGGCCGACAAGGTCTACGTACTGACCTCCGGCCCGGCAACCGTCAAATCGGTTTACACGATCGATATCCCGCGCCCCCGCGTGGCGAGCGAGATCCGGTACGACCAGCAGTTCATCGATATCTCGCGCACGATCTGGAGCGATCTGCGCGAAGAAGTGCAGCGCGGGGCCTCGCAAGAGGAAGCGCGCGTGGCAAAGGAGGCCGCGTGAACAATCAAGCCACCCTCAAACCCCCGGTCGGCGTCTCCGTTCCATCGGCGGCAGAGATTGAAGCCGCCGCCGCGCGCAGTGCAAAGCGTCGCCGGCAGACCGTCTACTTCTGGCGCTACTTCATTCTCATCGTCTTTCTGGGCGGGTGGGAAGTGCTGGTCCGGATGAAGCTGATCGATGAGTTCTTCTTCTCCAAGCCGTCGGAGATCGTCGCGCGCCTCTACACCTGGTTGACCGAAGGCACGTCCGACGGCCCGCTGTGGTACCACCTGTGGGTGACCATGGAGGAGTCCATGCTGGGCTTCATCACGGGGGCGGTCGCCGGCATCATCGCGGGCATCGCGCTGGGACGAAATCGGATGCTGTCCGATGTCTTCTCGGTCTACATCAAGGTGATCAACTCAGTGCCACGCGTGGTGCTGGCGCCAATCTTCATCATGATCTTCGGCTTGGGCCTGACCTCCAAGGTGGCACTGTCGTTCGTGATGGTGTTCTTCGTAGTGTTCGCCAACGCATTCCAGGGCGTGCGTGAGGCCGACCGCAACCTGCTGGCCAATGCGCAGATCCTGGGTGCGCGCGGCTGGCAACTGACGCGCTCGGTGGTCATCCCGTCGGCTATGAGCTGGATCTTCGCCTCGCTGCACGTCAGCTTCGGCTTTGCCATCGTGGGTGCCATCGTCGGCGAGTTCGTGGGCGCGCGATACGGCATCGGCCTGCTGATCAACATCGCCAAGGGCTCGTTCGATGCAGCCGGGATGTATGCGGCGATCGTCATCATCATGGTGGTGGCGCTCGCGGCCGAATACCTGATGACGCTGGTAGAAATGCGCCTGGCCAAATGGCGTCCGGCACCGCTGCAGGACACGCACTGAGTCGGCACGGGTTCGCTGGAAACCGGCGAACCCTTTCCCTCTCGTTCCCGGTCGGTGCCCCACCCGAACACTTCATCATGATGACCCACAAGACAAGCGCCCAGGCATTGGCCAAGCGGGTACCAAAATGCGCCATCGCCGCCGTGGCACTCGTTGCCGCATCGGTTGTGCAAGCCCAGGTTCCGGCAGCGTTTCCCGTCAAGAGTTACGCCCAGGAACTCGTTGACCGCACCGTCGCACAGCATCCCGACCTCCGGGCCGTCGTGATGCACGTGACCCCGCCCAACGCGGCGGACAACGTCATCATTGCCTCTAACATCGGCCGCATCGGCAAGGCCGCCGATGCCGATGATCTCGACGTGATCGCCACCGGCAAGAACCGCATAGCCATGGACCAGGGCAACAAGCGCATCGAGATCGAACTGCCGCTGCACGACGTGGGCGGGCAGACCATCGGCAGCCTGGGCCTGGTCTGGCGGTATCCGGTCGGCGGCAACCACGCGGAGTTCGAGCGCATCGCCGGCGTTATCCGCGATGCGCTGTCTCGACGCATCCTCAGCCTGCCGAACCTGATGGACCCCTACCCGTTCGCGCCGCTGGTGACCACGAAATCCAGGGCGCAGACGCTGGTGGAGGAAGCCCTCCAGCGCCACCCGGAAGTGACGGTGCTGGCCCTGCGTGCAAAGGTGCAGCCCAAAGGCGAGCTTGTCCTGCTGGGCTCTACCTTCGGGCGCCATGGCAAGAAAGCCGATGCAGACGACTTGAAGGTGCTCGACACCACCGCTCCCATCACCGGCGTGTATTCCAACGGCAAGCGCTTCGGCGTCGACCTCCCGATCCGCAACCGCAGCGGCATCGCCGTCGGGACACTCAACGTCGGTTACGCCTTTGGCAGCGGTCAGGACACGAAAACCCTCACAACCCATGCCCTTGCGCTGCGCGACGAACTGCAGACGCGCATTGCGGCAACACCGGCGCTAGAGGAGATCGACCCGTGATGCTCAAGCTCAGGAAGGCGTTCGCCCCGCTGCTGGCGGCCACGCTGCTGACCGGTGCGGCCTGCGCGACCGCTGCTGTGCCCGCACAACCGGGCACCGGCACCACGGCGCTGTCCAGCATCGGCAGCCGGGAGATGGGCCCGCTGATGGACGCGTGGCTGCAGGCATTGCACCAGCGGCAGCCCGGCTTCAACCGGGGCCCGCGCTGGCAGCATGTGGGCGATGCCGCGGCAATCGGCGCGCTGATGTTTGAACTCGCGGACGTCGCCCCGATGACGCGCCCGCCGCTACCGGCCGAGCTCGCGCCCTACGCGCACCAGTTCGCCGGCGACATGATGAAGACGCCGATGCTCGTGCAGGTGGCCCAACGCAACGGCAAACCCGTCTACCTGGCGTTCAACAAGCGGCCCGACGCGCCGCTGCCACCGGCGGTGAAGGATTTCGCTACGTTTGCGTTGAGCCCCGAGGGGCAGCAGATCGCCGCACACCAGCCCGGCTTTGCACCGTTGCCCGCCAACCAGATCGCGCAAGAACTGCCCAGGCTCGATGGCTATCGCGCCACGCTCGACCCCGCGCTGCCCCGCTACGTTGCGGGTGCGCCGGTCAAGGGCGAGATCCGCAGCGTCGGCAGCGACGGCATGAAATCGTTGATGGAGCGCTGGATGCACGACTTTCACGCGCTGCAGCCCGGCGTTCGCAAAGGTGACCGCTGGGAGCACCTCGGCACACTGAACGGCTTCCATGCGCTGATGGCCGGCGAAACCGATCTGGCCCCCATGGGGCGCGAACTCTGGCCCGACGAGGCGGCATCGTTCGCCCAACTGAATGCCGGGCGCGAACCCTTCGAGATCCGCGTCGCGCGGGGTGGGTTCGACACCCAGCAGCGCACCACGGCGCAGGCGGTGTTCGTCAATGCGGTCAACCCGATCGAGCGGCTCACGCTGCAGCAGCTGGCCGCGATTTTCGGCCAATCGCCCACCATCACGCGCTGGGGCCAGCTCGGCCTGACGGGCGAATGGGCCGATCGCCCGATCACGCTCGACGTACCGCCCCTCGTCACGCCAAACGCCATGTCGATGCAGATCATGGCGCTCAAGGGTGGCGCGTGGAGCAACACCGTGCACGAGGCGTCCGTGGTCGACACCGCAAAAACCATCGCGGCCGACACGGGAGCAATGGGCTTCGGCGGTTTCGAAGACGGCGGGCCGGGGGTGAAGCCCGTTCCGATAGCCCGGGACGCCGACAGCCCCGCCATCAACGGAACGCACGAGACTGCATCGAATGGCCGCTACCCGCTGACGCGCTACATGTACGTCCGGCTGCGACGCAACCCGGGCGAGCCGGTGCCTGCGGCGATCAAGGAGTTCCTGCGCTACGTGCTCAGTCGCCAAGGTCAGGAGCCCATCCTGTACTCCGGCTACTACCCCCTGACCGCGCAAGAGGTGAAGGAAGAGCTTGCCAAGCTCGAATAGGCTGGAAGGCGAAAACGAACCGGCATAGAACGACAACACGAGAGGAGATAACCGCCATGCACCGATCCATCACGCTAGCCGCCACGGCGCTGGCTGCCGCCGCATCGCTGGCGATGCTGGCGCCGGCCCACGCGCAGGCACAGCCGAGCGCGACGCCCATGCTGATGTGGGTCACGCCGACGACCCCGACGAACACGCCGCAGACCGAAGCACAGGCCAAGGCCGGCGTGGAGCACGGCCGAGACCTGCCGGCGCCGGAAGTCCTGCAGCCCACGCTGGATACGCAGCTCCCGCCCTATCAGCCGCGGCGCGACATCAAGATCAGCGGCACCTTCAAGGGCGCGGCGTCCGACGTGCTGGTGGTCCTCGCTCAGAAGTGGATGGAGAAGTTCAAGGCCTACTACCCAGACGTCAATCTGTCGATCTCGCCGCCGTATGCGGGCAGCCTGGGGGCCATCGAGCTGATCAAGGGCGACCTGGATTTCGTCTTCGTCTCGCGCGAGTTGAAGCCCGATGACATCAGCAAGTTCAAGGCCAAGTTCGGCTACGACCCGTTGAGCGTGCCAATCTCGGGCGGTTCGTACCGGCACTTCGGCGCACTCGACACCGTCGCCTTCTTCGTCAACAAGGACAATCCGATCGAGCAGATCACCTTCCAGCAGCTCGACCAGATGTACTCGTCCACGCATGCCCGTGGGGGTGCCGCCATTACCAAGTGGGGCGACCTGGGCCTGACCGGCGAGTGGGCCGACAAGCCGATCAACCTGTACGGCATCCGCCCCTGGAACGGCTTTGAGGAGTTCGTGCGCCAGCGGGTGCTGAGCGCGGACGGCAAGCGCGGCGAATGGCGCGATGGCATCAAGTTCGAGAAGCTCGTGTTCCCGATGGCCAAGGACGTCGCTACCGACCGGTACGCCATTGGGTATTCGGGCATGGCCTACATGGATGCGCCCGTCAAGCTCGTGCCACTGGTCGAGAAGGCTGGCGACACACCGCAGGCCCCGACTTATGAGAACGTTGCCCTGGCCACGTATCCGTTGAGCCGCCTGACCTACTTCAACACCAACAAGACCCCGGGCAAGCCGCTGCCCCCGGCACTGGAGGAGTTCCTGAAGTTCGTACTCAGCCGCGAGGGGCAGCAGGTGGTACTCGACCATGCACGCTATGTGCCGCTACGAGCATCGCAGGCGAGCACCGCGCGCGCATTGGTGGAGGGCCGCGCCAACTGACAACGCCACGGACCTGCTGACACAGGCCGATGCCCGCGACGGCATCGGTCGGGCAGTACCAACACGCACCAGGCCGACATGACAGGCCGGGCAACAATAAAGGTGGAGACAATATGAAACTGGCCAAGACAACCCTGGCCCTGGCGATCCTGTTGGCGATCCCGCAAATGCGGGCGCTGGCTGCAGATGCACAAACGCCGAGTGCGCGGGACAGCCAGGTCGATCGCAAGGGCGGGGTGCAATCCTATGCGCAGTATCTCGTCGACAGTTACGCACGACGGCATGCGGAACTGGTCGGCATCGAGTTGCACGCCGCACTGCCAGGCGGGCAGAGCACGATCGTGGCTTCGAGAACGCCCGCACTTGTGGGCACCCCCTCCAGCCCGGAAGACGTGGCCGTGTTCCGCACTGGACGGGCAATGGTCGAGATCAACCGCAAGGGCGACCAAAACGTCGAGGTGACCCTGCCGCTGTTCGACATCGCCCGGCGGCCCATTGGCATTGCGGAGCTGACCTTCCCTTATGTGCCCGGTACCGATGAAGACGCCCTGCTGCATCAGGCCGCGCAATACCGCAATGACCTTAGCCGCCGCATTCTCGATCCGGAGAGCCTGACGGCGCCGATGCAGCTCGACGAACGCATCCCCACCGAGTCCTATGCGCAGTTCCTGATCGACGACGCGCTTGAGCAGTATCCCGGCGTGGAGGTTCTGGCGCTGCACGCGCGTACGGCGAAGGTTGCGGGCTATCCCATCATCGCGTCCAACATTGGCCGATACGGCAAAGCAGCAGAGCCCGGTGATCTGGACGTCATTGAAAGCGGAACACCCCACGGGGCCGTCGATGCACGTGGCGCCCGCTATGAATGGAAGGTGCCGGTCAAGGACGCGGTGGGCACCACGATCGGTGTCCTGGCTGTGGTGTTTCCGTATTCCTCCCGCACGGATCCGGAGGCGTTACGCACGCAGGCCGAGCGCATCGCCGACCGTTTGCGCAGCCGCATTTCGATCGCGTCCGGGCTGGATGCGCCGTACGCGGCCGCGGGCGTGGCGCCGCGCAGCGACGCCATCAAGGAATACAACAAGCCCGAGCTGGCCAACGAACAAAGCCTGCCGATGACCAAGGAGGTGTCTTCCGGCCACGCACTGAGCCAGACGCAGGAAGGCTATACGGAGGCGATCAAGAACGT
This sequence comes from Ralstonia pickettii, assembly GCF_001699815.1. Lineage (GTDB taxonomy): Bacteria > Pseudomonadota > Gammaproteobacteria > Burkholderiales > Burkholderiaceae > Ralstonia > Ralstonia thomasii. Next base: position 112,479 of record NZ_MCGB01000087.1, read on the forward strand.
GGCCGGCGTGGTGTCCACCAACTCGGCGGGCAGCGCCAATGATGCCTTCGCCATTCGCGGCATCAAGCTCAACCTGTTCTCTAATTACCGCCTGGACGGCGGCCTGCCGATCACAGGCGTCATCACCAACCCGATCGAGAACAAGGAGCGCGTTGAAACGCTCAAGGGCGCCAACGCGCTGATGTTCGGGATCGCCAGCCCGGCCGGCATCATCAACTTCGTCACCAAGCGCGCGGGCGAGCAAGATGTCACCACGTTCGGCCTGGCGGGCAACACGTTCGGGCAGTACGGCGGCAGCGTCGACATTGGTCGGCGCTACGGCCCACAGAAGCAGCTTGGCGTGCGGCTGAACGCCTCAGCCACGCACTACGAGAACGGCGTCCACGATCTGGGCGGCAACGGCGAATTCGTCAGCCTCGGCCTGGATCTGAAGGCCACCTCGCGGCTCACCTTCCAGAGCGACTTCGAGTACTACCGCCGCGAGGTACCTGAGCAGGCCGGCATCTCGCTCAAGCCAGCCGTCAATGGCGTCATACCGATCACGCGCGTGCCGGACCCGCGCAACCTGCTCTCTGGCCGGTGGGACTTGTACACCCCTGAAACCTTCAACTGGCAGGGCCGCGCCGACTACCAGATCAGCGACGACTGGAAGGTCTTCACCCAACTCGGCTATTCGGGCTCGCACCGCCACCGCACCACCGTGCGCATCTCCGGCTACGATCTGAACACCGGCGCCAACGGCCTGGTGAACGTGCAGCCGGTCACCAACGAATATCGCAATACCTTCATCCGCACCGAAGTGCTGGGCCATTTTGCGACCGGGCCCATCACGCACGATCTCACCCTGGGCGTCTCGCGCACGTCGCGCTATTCGCTGGCCGCCGACGTGCAGAACATGACGCTGCCACAGCGCCAGAACATCTTCGACCCGATCGTCCTGAACCCACCGGTCTACACCAAGCCCGGGGTGACCAGCCCGTCGCAGACGAGCACCGACGCAGCGGTGTACGCCTATGACACGATCGCACTCACCAAGCGCCTGAAGCTGCTGGTGGGGGCGCGGCAGGTGCTCGACACGGAGGAATCCGGCTCCGTCACGTCGCAGAACCATGTGTTCTCGCCGGCGTATGGGGTGCTGTTCGACGTGCTGCCCACCACCACGCTGTTCGCCAGCTACATGCAGGGGCTCGAAGCTGGCGGCACAGCGCCCGCGAATGCTGCAAACGCGAACGTGATCCTGGCACCGGCCATCTCGAAGCAGAAGGAATTCGGCATCCGCGATTCGTTCTTTAAGGGGCTGTCGGTTAGTGCGTCGTATTTCGAGATCACGCGCGGTAATGCGGTGACCGACCCGGTCACCAACATTTTTGGCTACAGCGGCGACCTGTCTTACAAGGGTGTCGAGGCCACGGCAACCTATGAGATCAACCGCGCCTGGCGCATCCACGCTGCGGTGCTGCGTCTGAAAGCTCGACAGGAGGCCCCGAACCAGCCCCTGATCAACGGCATGACACCGGAGAACACACCGGACTGGACCGGCAACCTTGGCGTGTCGTACAGCCCTGCTGCGGTGCCTGGGCTGACGTTGCGCGGCGGCGTTGCATTGATCTCCAAGCGGCCCGTCAACGCGCAGGACCAGGGCTATATCCCGGGCTACAGCCTCTACAACATCGGTGCCAGCTACACCACCCGCATTCAGGGGCGCCGCACCACATTCCAGCTCGCGATCGACAACCTCGCCAACAAGCGTTACTGGAACTCCGTGACGACCGGCACCTACGGCATCGGCATGGACCGCACCATCAAGTTCAACGTCAAGTTCGACATGTAATCGGGGCCCCGTGGCAGACGTGCGCACGTTTCACGTTTGCCAGAGCCAATCCTGAACGAACTTTCAGGTCACATTCATCCTGCATTCGGGTGCGGCACCTAAGGTAGAGACGATCACGCCCAACCGAGCGTCGACACCCAAACTAGGAGACATCCATGACAAGGACAGCCACCCTGGCCGTCAGTATCGCAGCCGCAATCTGCGCGCTGAGTGCCGTACCCGCCCATGCACTGAAGTACGCAGCGCCGGAGCATTCGCTGAAGGCCGACCCGTCGATTCCGAAATGGAATCCGGGCCCGGTCGAGAGCAAACCCGAAGAGGAGCTGAATATCGTCGGCGCCGACATCATGGACGAGATGGTGATGGAGTGGACCAAGATCTATCGCAAGCAGTATCCGCGCCTGTCGCTCACGATGGACCTGCGTGCTTCCGGAGCCGGCGCACCAGGCCTGGTTTCGGGCAAGGGAGACCTTGCGCCAGTCGGCCGCGAAATGTTTCCGGCCGAGCGCAAGGCCTTCGTCGACAAGTTCGGCTATGAGCCGCTCGAGATCAAAGTCGCCACGGGCAGCGTCGGCTCGCTGGGCAAGACCGCGGCCAGCATCATCCTCGTCGACAAGGACAACCCGATCGATTGCCTGAGCCTGCCGCAACTCGATGCCATCTACTCGAAGACGCGCAAGCTCGGCTACAAGGAAGTCAATACCTGGGGCGACCTCGGCGCTACGGGGGATTGGGCTTCACGCCCGATTCATCTCTACGGCCTGAAGCCCGTCAACGGCATCGAGCAGTACTTCAAAGAAGTCGCGATGCACGGCGGCGAATACAAGGACAACATCCAGTTCGTCAAAGGCAAGGGCTTCACGCACGCGTTCACCGTCGCGGCTGAGGATATGGCCACGCACCCGGGGGGCCTGACCTACGCGCTGATGGCAAACGTCACGCCCAACGTGAAGGTCCTGAAGCTCTCTTCCACGCAAGGCGGCACCTGCTATGCGCCGACGGTGGAGAGCGTCTATGCGCACAAGTATCCGTTCAGCCGCTACGTCTACATCTACGTCAACAAGGCCCCCGGCAAGCCGCTTGAACCGAAGGTCAAGGAGTTCCTCAAGCTCGTGCTGAGCGAGGAAGGCCAGCAGGCGGTGGCCAACGAACGCGTCTTCATTCCGCTTCAGCCGGAAGTGGTGAAGGAGGAATTGAAGAAGCTCGACTAAGAAGACACGACCGTATTCGCCCGGCGCAGCCGTTAACCACAACGGATGCGCCGCGAGCGCACGGACGGGGTGGAAGACAACCCCATGCATGCAGTCCCCGTCCGGAAGAGGAACCGCCAAGTGGGATGCATCATCGCTGTGGTGCGACTTTCGCGGTCTCCGCAACCGCGGCTGCAAGCAATGCCCGCGAGCGTGCCGAAGAACTGCGGCAGCTGTCTGCGCCGGACTGATTTCATGCAATCGGCGCCGCCGGCGCGCCCCCCAGGGCAGGGTCAAAGGAGCTGGTATCCGACTCCGCGCACGGTCTTGAAAAGCGGCTTGCCCGGTACTTCGAGCTTGGCACGCAGCCGGCTCATGTAGACATCCAGCAGATTGGTATCAACGTCGTAGTGCGCCGACCAGATCTTTTCTGAGATCAGCGTGCGAGGCAGGATCCGCCCCTGGTTCTGCATGAAGACTTCGAGCAGCGCGTACTCCCGGCTGGTCAGGTCGACCGCCTTGCCGTTGAGGGTAACGGTATGGCTGAGCAGATCAAGGCAGATGCCGGCATGTTCGAGCACCACCTGCTTGACGGCGGCATGGCGGCGGACCAGCGATCGCACGCGCGCAAGCAGTTCTTCCAGACTGAATGGCTTGGCGAGGTAATCGTCGGCACCGATATCCAGCCCTTTCACGCGGTCCTGTACGCCATCACGTGCGCTCAGGATCAGCACCGGCTCTTGGAACCCGCCCTTGCGCCAAGTACGGAGCAGATCAAGACCATCGCCGTCCGGCAACCCCAGATCGAGGATCACGACATCGTAAGCAGACTCAACGATGGCATCGGTCGCGGCTGCGCAGGTCCGGGCCAGCGTGACGGTGTATGAGCACTCCGTCAGCCCCTGCTGAAGGAACCGGCCTAACCGATCTTGATCTTCAACAATCAGTGCCTTCATACACATCCTCGGCTAGTTCCATCTGGCATTTCGCGCACCACAAGCGGACGCAGCGCCTCAACTCCAGATGATGCTTGCTTATCAGCTGATTGCAATCAGGACTGGTACGTAGAGAACGATTTCCCACGACGATTCCGACGACACCAAACACGCGCAGGGCACGAAAACTGCCCATCCATGCGTGACATAAGTCTGCAGGAAGAAACTTGCGCACCAGAATTCGACATACCGTCACTCGCATGCGTCCCAGATGTGGCCCTGCTCAATGAAACGGAATCTCGAAAATCCACTTGATCGTCCAGCGGTCCGTAGCACGCGTCAGGCCGCGGCCGATGCCGAGGTTGAAAACGAACGGTTTGCGATCCACGTCGAATACAAGGAAGACGGTGTGCTGCTGCTCGCGCAACGGCGCAAGATGGTTAATGCGTCCCAAGCCCGCGTAGTACTCCAGCCCGGTGCGCACACCGGGCGCCACCGTACGGGCAACCTTGAAGGCCGGCACCGCTTCGGGAACACCGCTGCGATCTGGCCCGCTCAGGTTCCAATCGAGTACGGGGTTGAGTCCCACAAACATTGTTCGTTCTGATAACCGTAGATGGGGCGTAACTCCCCCGCCTGCTGAGACTGTTCGAGCCGGGATGCGACGTGGGCCAGCTCAACGTTGATACCAGCGAAGCGGCCAACGCCGTCCTCCGTCCGCACTGGCATCCACTTCATGCGCACCTTGGGGCCGGTGACGTAGAAGGTGCTGTCCCGCGTGAGTGCGGTCGGAACGTACAGCCCAAGCTCGATTGACGGCGTCAAGCCATAGGAGAACTCGGCGGTCGCGCGCCAGCCATGCGGCGTCGTGACCTCGCCCTGATACGACCGTTCCCCGATACCGCTGGGGGTGGTGTTGAGGTGCAACTCCAAGCCCAATTCGCCCGGCGCATTGATGTCGCCGGTGTAGACCTGGATTTCATCGGGGAGTACGGCATGGGCCGACCCAGCGGACAAGCCAAGCACGGCAGCAAGCCCGGCGGCACGCACAGCGCGCGATAACGGCATCGATCACTTCCTCGCAGTGTTCGCGGAGCGCAGCACGCATCAGCGCAGGGTCTTGAGCGCTTCGTCAACGAATGCGTTGGTATAGGTCCGGTCGATCTTCACCGATCCGTAGCTCGGGTTGGCTGCCGCCAGGGTGCGCCATTCCTTCTCGGCACCGTCTTCCGGCATGCGTCCATCGTTGGCGAACATCGGAATCTCTTGCTTGAGCACCGTCAGATAGGCGGCACGATCCTTCCCGCTGATCTCCTTCGGGATGACCGCCAGGATCTCTTCAGGCGTATGGGTGTTGATGTAGCGCAGCGTACGAACAAATGCCCGCGCCAGATGGCGAGCGATTTCCGGATGCGCCTGCACGCGCGCGCTCGACATGTACACCGTGCTCGACGGGAACAGCGCGCCCAGATTCCGGCGCGTGCCGTCAACCGTGGTCAGGTCGGCAAACACGGTGGCAACGCCTTTCGACTCATAGGCATCTCCGTCGGGGGTAGGGGCGACAACGAACTCTGCCCGCCCGTCGCGCAGCGCTTCGATGTTCCTCTCCTTCCCGTCCGTCCCGAGACGCGTGTAATCGCCGATGCCGTGTCCGCCTGCCAGCACCAGTGCGTTGGCCAGCGTGCTCTTCGACGAGCCAGCCCCGCCGGCAATAAAGCGCGCGCCCTTGAGGTCGGCTACGCTGCGGTACTTCTCTTTTGCTTGGTTGGCCACCAGCACCTTGGCGCCAGGCGTGACACCCAGCGTGACCACCGCCTCGGTAGCGATGCCGCGCGACTGGTTGACCACGTTGTGGTGGTAGTACGCCATCACGGCGTCAACGCGGCCATCGTTAAGCATCTCGGCGGTCGATACGTCGTCACGGATGTTCATGACGGTCACGGTGGTCCGTCCATCGTTCAGATAGCCGAGGCGTTCGGCCAGAACCATGGGGAAATTGCGGATCGCCTTGATCTCGTCAACCAGCAGGACAATGCGCTCCGGCACAGCAACGGCATCAGAAAAAGCCGGCTCGGCAGCCAGCGCGCGGCCCGCAAGCAGGCCAAGGAACGTCAGGGCAACGATTCTGGTTTTCATTGGAGAATCCTCAACAGCGCGTTATTCATGGCTCACGGCGAGACGATCGGCGACCACCACCTGCAACTCCGTACGCACGTCTTTCTTGCCGTCGCTGATCGCCTTCCATTCCGGGTTGGCCTTCAGCCGCGCGCGCACTTTCGCGACGACCGCCTCACGCGCGCTCAACGCGGCTTCGTCCTTGTATTGCAGCACCACCATCGCGTTCCACGGGCGTCCGGCCGGGAACCGGCTCGTATAGAGCGAATACCCCTGCAGCACGCCCTCTTCCATCCATCCCTTGAACTGCGGAATGACATAGCCGTCTGCGTACTTCTCATAGTCGGGCTCCGACACCAGCGTCTTGTAGGGGATGACCACGTACACCGCATGCGCAGACTTGCCATCCAACGATGCCAGCCGCTTCATATCGACCGGTGTTGTGTGGATCGAGGTCGTGACCGTCGCCGCCTCCTTCGGAAGGCCCGCTGGTCGTGTCCGCTCGATGTCTCGCCAGCGATACAGGTCGTCCGGTGTAGCGAATGTCAGCACGGCCAAGGCATCCCAGTTGTCCGAATCGGCGTAGCGATTGAAGAGCAGGTTGTACTGCTTGATCCGTCCGTCCCGCTTCCAGCGCGCAAGCTCGAGCGCGGTCGACCGCTCCATCGCCCGACGAAGCGCCGGCCGGTTCGCGGGAGTGGTCTGGTAGGTGATGATCAGTGACTGCGCCTCGCTGGCGGCAGGCTCCGCCGCACCGGAAACGCCGGCATGAAGTGCCCCCATCAGCGCGGCGACAGCTCCGACGGTGCGCGCGATTGCTCGAATCGAGTTGAGTGCCATGAGTATTCCGTCAGGACGACATCGTAAGAAAACAAGAAACTGCGGCCCGCGTGGTGCGGGCATCCCCGAGGCGGTCAGATGTCCAGCACAAGAAGCTCGCCCTTGGCGCGCGAGCAGCACGGCGTGAAGTGCCCGCTCCTCTGCCGCTGCGCGTCCGTGAGCACGCAATCGAGATGTTCCACCTCTCCGGCAATCACCCGCGTGACACACGTGCCGCAGACGCCCGCCTCGCAAGAGGTCGGAATCTTCACGCCGTGCTCGGCCAGTAACGCGGTGACCGTCATGTGCTGGGGCACCCGGTAGACCTTGCCGGTGCTGGCGAGCTGCACATCAAAGGCATGCGTGGTGGAGGGCTTGCCCAGAATGGGCCCGAAGCGTTCGCAGTGCAGTTGCCGCTCCGGCCAGCCACGTTGCCGTGCGGCGGTCAGTACCGCATGGACGAAACCCGACGGTCCGCACACATACACGTGCGTACCGGCCGGCTGCCTGTCGAGCACCTGTTCGACATTGATCCGGGGCAGCGGACCAGCATCGCTGAAGTAATACGTCACCCGGCGTGCAAACGGTGCCTGCGCAAGCCGCTGCAGAAAGGCTGCCCGGGGCCGCGAGCGCGCGCAGTAGTGCATTTCGAACTCCGCCGCGCGGCGCGACAGCCGCTCCGCCATGCTCACGATGGGCGTGATACCGATGCCACCCGCAAGCAGCAGCGAATGCGGCGCGGACTCGTCCAGCGCAAAGCGGTTGCTGGGCTTGCCGATCTCCAGCAAGTCCCCTTCGCGAATGTGCTCGTGCATCGCAATCGATCCGCCGCGCGAAGGATCGGTCCGCAGTACTGCAATCACATAACGGTGCTGCTCCTGCGGGTCATTGCACAGCGAGTACTGGCGCACCATACCGTTGCTCAAGTGCACATCGATATGCGCACCTGCAGTGAACTGCGGCAGCTTTTTCCCGGCCGGTGCACCAGCTCGAATGCGCAGACGGCATCCGCTTCCTTCATCTTCTTCGCAACACGCACCACCAGGCGTGAGCGGTTCGACGTACTGCGCCGCATCCGACGCAGGGTGTTGCAGATACCGGTGTAAGCCAGCACGGGCACGCAAAGCGCACCGAACATGAGGAGCAATTTACCGAACACGCCGCCGACCAGGCCGGTGTGCCACGACAGCAGCCAAAAGTAGAGCTTGTGCCCCAGACTGCTTTGCGCGTAAGGAACGTACTTCAGCACCTTCCCCGTATACGCATCCAGGTACAGCATCGTGCGTGCGTTTGCGTGCGGCGCATCGCGGTCGATCAGGTACATCTCGACCGGCGCACGCGGCTTTTCCGGAATGTGCATCAGCGCATCGCGCGGCTGGGGCGAAAGCGACAGCGCTGTCTGCCAGAACCGCTCAAGCGGCAGGTGCGTTGCGCCGGTCGCGGGCACCTCCGACTTTGGCGGCTTGGCGGGTGTAGGTGAACCAACGAGCGTGTACAGACCATGCGCATACCAGTCGAACGCCTGCGGCAGGCCGCTCAGCACCATCGACAGCAGGATCAGACTGCCATAGATGCCCGCCGTCCGATGCAGGCGATATGTCGACACCGCGCGCGTCGTTCCGGATCTGAGCGAGAACGCATCCCGCCAGCCACTGCGCGGCCACCACAACATCGCGCCACCACAGACCAGCAGCACGCCAAACACCATCGCGCTTGTCCCGGTGATGAGGCTGCCGTTCTTCATGAAGCGGAAGCGGTGAATCTTTTCAATGGTGCCGAGCAGACCGCCATAGCGAGCCCGCTCGCCCAGCACAGCGCCGGTACATGGATTGAGGTAGACGAAATGCTGATCAGTGAACCGGACCATCGCAGACGGCATGCGCGGTGCATTGGGCTCGCCAGCAACCAGCCGGACGTAGTCGAGCGTTGCGATGGGCCGCAGCGCGGCTGCATTGGCTGTGAGCGTGTCGACCGGCACGCGGCCCGTGCAGGTCGGCACCGTCAGCAGTTCGCGATTGAACACCGGCTCCAGTTCTGGACGGAATGCGATCGATGCCCCTGTCACGGCCATCAGCAGGATCACGAGCCCAACCGTCAAGCCGGAATAGCGATGCATCTGAAGGAGGCGGGACCGGAAAGCGGGTGTCATGCGCGGCTCGGTTGATGACTGTTCATGCCGCCATTCTTGGTTCACGAACCTGAACGGAAACTGAATCCTGGGAGAAAGTCAGGGTAAGTCCTAAGGGGACTTCAAAACACACGCGATCCGGCCCTAAAGTGGCCACAGGATGTCTGGGATTGGGGTGAGGACCTGTCTGGTTCGCCCACAATGCAGCGAGGGGTCATCAGCGCGTCAAGCCTGCTTGACCTTGGAGCTTCGCATCGTCTCAGTGCCGACCAAGTTATCGGAATCAAACACGACAGGTAGCCTCTTTCGAGCCAGAATCGGATGAGGAGGATGGCTCTCGACTCAGTTCAAACCTCACGATATCCGCCTGCATCGATCATGTTGGTGAGAACGTAGTGACGCTTCAACTGGTCGCGCGCACCCTGTACCTGTTTCGACGGGACATCGATCGCTTGCCGCAGCGGCATCTTCGGACGGAAACCAGACGAAGCACGAGTCAAGATGCTGGCCGCAAAATTCGGTGGACGGCTCTTGGAGCGCGTTCATACATGCTCCCTGCTTCCTGGAGCAAAACCATTCCTTGCAAATCGGCATGGTCATCAATCGCTGCATCTGATCTGCGGCACCCGCCAGAGGGACCTGGACACGATCGTCGCACGGCTAGGATTGACGCACGACTTTGACAGCATCGTCGGCGCCCCCACCGGAAAGCGAGATGCCTTCTTGTCCATCCTCGTGGGAGATCAAATGCTTCCGCATCAAGCGTTAGCCATCGGCGATTCGATGACTGAACTACGGGCAGCACAAGCACTTCGCATCCCGTTCATTGGAATCGCTAGTCCAGATGCGCCGGACACGTTTCCTGCCGAAACGGTCGTCCTACCCAACCTTGCGGCGGCCGACGCTATGTGGAACTGCGGCCGGTAAGTAGCAGAAAATCAGCACGTGTGCCTCGGTGGTGAGCCGTCGACATCGATCCCAGACACATGGTGCCAACAGCGCAAGATCTCCCAATGGTGTGCGCCAGTCTCACGCGCTGGCGATAAAAATAGCCGGTCCAAAAGACCGGCCATCCTGAAGACACTACTTCCAGAACTTCAAAAATTCCACATGAATTCTATATTTTACGAATGAAAACCCTTTTTTAACTATGAGGACTATTTTTTAATCCGATAACGGCGCCAGGATTTGCGTCAGCCCAGATCCACAGGCACAAAAATCTTCGTATCGTCACGCTGCACCAGCAGGGCGACATGCTTGCCGGCGCGGTCCACCAGCGTGCGCAGCTCCTGCACCGACGACACTGGCGTGCCGTTGAGCGACAGGATCACGTCGCCCGGTTGGATGCCGACCTTGGCCGACGGGCCGGTCACGTCCATCACCACCAGGCCGCCGGGCAGGCCGTTCTGGCGCTTCTCTTCCGGTTGCAGCGGCCGCACCGCCAGGCCCAGGCGGCCTTGGTCCGGCGCCGCCTTTTCACTGGACGCCACTTTGGCATCCTTGGCGGCGCCCACGGTCACAGTCAGTGTGGTCGGCTTGCCCTGGCGGATGATCTGCAGCGGCACAGTAGAGCCCGGCTTGATGTCGGCCACCTGTTCGGGCAGATCGCCCGACCGGTCGATACGTGCATCGCCAATCTGCAGGATCACGTCGCCAGGTTGCAGGCCGGCCTTGGCTGCGGGGCCGCCGTCTTCCACCGAGTTCACCAATGCGCCTTCCGGCTTGGGCAGCTTGAAGGAATCGGCAAGCGACTGGTCGACCTCCTGCACCGCAATGCCCAGGCGGCCACGCGTGACCTTGCCGGTGGACACAAGCTGCTGCTCCACCTTCATCGCCACATCGATCGGCACGGCAAACGACAGGCCCTGGTAGCCGCCGGTCTGGCTGTAGATCTGCGAGTTGATGCCGATCACCTCGCCGCGCTGGTTGAACAGCGGGCCGCCCGAGTTGCCGGGGTTCACGGCCACATCGGTCTGGATGAAGGGCACATAGGTGTCGTCCGGCAGCGAGCGCGACTTGGCACTCACGATGCCCGCCGTGACGGTGTTCTCGAAACCGTACGGCGAACCGATGGCCAGCACGGGCTCGCCCACCTTGGTGTTGGCGGGGCTGCCGATCTGCACCACCGGCAGGTTCTTGGCCGAGATGCGCAGCACTGCCACGTCGGATTGCTTATCGACCCCCAGCACCTTGGCCTTGAACTCGCGGCGGTCGGTCAGCTTGACGTTGACCTCCTGCGCGCCATCCACCACGTGGGCGTTGGTGAGGATCAGCCCATCTGCCGAGACGATGAAACCCGAGCCCAGACCGCGCACGATCTGGTCGCCACGCTGCTGCGGCATCTGCGGCATGAACCGCTTGAAGAATTCGGAGAACGGATCATCCGGGCTCATGCCGGGCGGCAGGCCCTGCATGCTGGTGCGCTGGGCATGCGCGGTGGTGCTGATGTTAACCACGGCCGGGCCGTAACGGTCGACGATGCCGGAGAAGTCCATGGGCGCTGCCACGGCCACCGGCGCCACGCCGGAAGCGGGCGCGGTCGTTGCCGTTGCGGTGGCAACGGGTGCCGCCACCGCACGTGAAATCATGTCTTTCTGAAGATAGGCATAGCCGCCTGCAACGGCGACCACAGCGGCCAGGCCAGCCGCACTGCGTGCCAGGGTTTGACGCGTCATTGTCGTGTCCTCTCTTGCTGAGCACGAGGGTCACGGCCTGCGGAGTCGCCGGCCGTGCCCATCGGTTGAAGGCATCGTAGGCGGGCAAACTTAAACGAGACTTAAACGTGGACGGCGTACGCGGACATCACACGAAACAAAATGTTTCTACGTGTTGGCCTTGAAGGGGAAACGCAGCACCACGCGCAAGCCGCCGCCTTCGCGCGCTTCCAGCGCCAGGGTAGCGTCATGCGCCTGCGCGATCTCCCGAACGATGGCGAGCCCCAGGCCGCTGCCTCCGGTGGGCGCCTGCGCGGGACGATAGAACCGATCGAGCACGCGCTCGCGTTCCTCCGCGGGGATGCCCGGGCCGTTGTCCTCGACCACGAGCTGCGCGCCGCCGTCGGGCGTGTGTGCGGTCGACACATCGACGCGCGCACCGCGCGGGCAGTAGTTCAGCGCGTTGTCGACAAGGTTCACCAGCAGCACGCGCAGCGCATCGGCATTACCGATGACGGATGCGGGCTGCGACTCCACCGCGATCCCCAGGTCAATGCCCTTGAGCACTGCCGCCGGTGAAAGTTCGGCAACCACATCGGCCGCCACGGCGTCGAGCGCAACCGTTGCGCGCTGCGTATCGGCAGCGCCCGGCTCCTGCCGCGCGAGCGTCAGCAACTGGCCAACGAGGCGAATCATGCGTTCCACACCACGATGCAGATCGGCGTGCGCGGCGCGGCGTTCGTCTTCGTTCTCGGCACGGTCGGCCACCTGCAGCTGCAGCTTGAGCGCAGCCAGAGGCGTACGCAGCGCGTGGGCGGCGTCGGCGACGAACGCGCGCTGGTGCGCAAGTGCGGTGCCGAGTCGCGCCAGCAGATCGTTCAACGCATTCGTCAGCGGGCGGATCTCGTCAGGCAACCCCTGCGTGGGCAACGGCGAGAGCGCTGCCGCATCGCGCGCCTGCACCTGCCTGGCCACCGAGCCCAGCGGCGCCAGCCCGCGCCCGACCGCCAGCCAGACGATCCAGCCCAGCAGCGGCAGCAGGATCAGCAACGGGGCCACCGTGCGCAACGCCATGCGCGCCGCCACCTCGTGCCGCGCGCTATAAGGCTGGGCGATCTGCACTACGGCAGGCCCGAAGGCGACGCTGTAGATGCGCCACGGGCCTTCCGGCGTATTTGCGTCGGAAAAGCCCAGCTCCGCCTGGTCCGGCAGATTGGGTCGCGCGTGAGAGAGATACAGGCTGCGGCCGGTGCCGTCCCAGATGCGGATCACCACATCGTCGTCACGCGCAATGCCGGCAAGCGCCGGCGGCGGCGGGTCGATCCACTGACTCGGCAGCGCGGCGGCCACCTGCTGCATCTGGTAGTCGAACAGCGCGTTGGCTTCCTGGCGTGCCTGCGCGTAGATCAGGCCGGTGGCGATGACGATGCCCGCCAGCAGGCCGCCGGCCAGCCACCACAGCAGGGTTTTACGGATCGATTGCATGGCTTATTGGTGCGCGTCGCCGTCGGCAGGTTCCGCAGGCGACGTTGACGCCTCACGTGGAATCACATACCCCACGCCGCGGATGTTCTGGATGAAATGGCTGCCGAGCTTCTTGCGCAGCGCATGGATGTAGACCTCGACCGTGTTGCTGCCGACCTCTTCGTCCCAGCCGTAGAGGTTGTCCTGCAACTGCGCGATCGACCACACCTTGCCCGGCCGCGCGAGCAGCGCATGCAGCACCGCAAACTCACGGCCCGACAGCTTGACCGGCACACCGGCGCGCAGCACCTCGCGGGTGACGGGGTTGAGCAGCACATCGCCGTGGCGCATGAGCGGATCGGCACGGCCGCCCTGTCTGCGCAGCAGCGCGTGCATGCGCGCAGCCAGCTCCTGCAGGTCGAAGGGCTTGACGAGGTAGTCGTCTGCGCCGGCATTGAGGCCGGCTACGCGGTCGGCCACAGCATCGCGCGCGGTGAGGATCAGGATGGGGATGGCGATGCCGCGCTGGCGCAGCTCGCGCACCACGTCGAGTCCGTCGCGCTTGGGCAGGCCGAGGTCGAGCAGCATGAGGTCGAACATGGTGGTGCCGGGTTCCGCACCGGCGGCACCGGCGGCGCCGGGCGCGGTCACGGCGTGCACGGCAGCCTCGCCGTCACGCACCCAATCGATGGCGAAACCGTCGTGGCGCAAACCCTTGCGCACGCTATCGCCGATCATGTCGTCGTCTTCTACGAGCAGTACGCGCATGGACGCATCAAAAATAGGCCGGGGAAGACCCATTGTAGAACTGCCGCGCGGGCGGCCCACACTTTGTACAGAGCCGCCCGCAAACTCACCTCCGCATCAGAACCCGCCCGATTTGATCAACTGATTCAGCGCGCCAATGTTCAGGCTGCCCCAACCCGTCGGATAGTCCCAACCCTTGGCGGCGTTGTAACCGTAGCGCTGGTAGCCGTTGTTGCCCGAGACCACGTCATAGCGCAGCAGCGACGCGTTGGCCGGAATGGCGCTGTACAGGCGCGCCGCCGGAAAGCCCAGGTTGCCGTTGGCCGCCAGCAACCGTGCCCAGAAGCCGACAAAGATGGGCGATGCCAGGCTCGTGCCGCCAATCTGCTGCAGTTGCCCGTAGTTGTAGATGTAGGCACCGGTGCTTTGCGCCGCGTCAAACGACACATCGGGCAACAGCCGCGCATTCCCGCCCTGCCAGCTCGGCGCCGGCAGGATCTGGCTGATGCCGCCGCCCGTGGCCCAGAGCTTGCCGTTGCCGTCGAGGCCTTCGTTCCACACGGTCTCGCTGGCGAAGCTCGATCCGCTCGTATAGAGCGTGGTGCCGCCAATGGCCAGCACGTGCGGCGATGATGCCGGCCACGACACGCTGTAGTTGCCGCCGTCCCGATAGCCGCGGTTGTTGCACTCGTAGACGCCCTCGTCGCCGGAAGACACGGAGAACGTCTGCCCCTGCGCGGCGGCCGTGGTGAAGATGGCCTCTTCGGCATCGAGCGTGCCGTCGGCGCTGGCGTCGTTCTCGCACCAGCCGAGCGACACGTTGATGATCTTGGCCGTGTTGTCGGTCACCGCCTTGTTGAAAGCCTTGGTCAGGCCCGTGTTGCCCGGCGCATTCAGATCCGCCATGTAAAAGGCCAGCTTGCCGACCGCGCCGCCGGCCGCGCCCACGATGGATTGGCTGTCGAGGTTCCACTCGCCCTGGCCTTCCTGGTCATCGGTGTAGTTGCCGCTCGTGCCGTTGGTCTTGATCGTGGTGGTGGACACCGCGGCGTAGCCGTTGTTGCTCGTGAACGTGCGCAGGTCACGCAACGTTTGCGATACACCGCCGATGGTGATGACGCCCACGGTGGTGCCCGCCGCCGTCGGCACGCCGGTCGCGCCATACAGCGCTGGGAATTCCTTCGGGTAGTGGCCCGTCGCGGTGCCGGCCGCCAGCGTGCGCGCTTCGGCCACATCGCCCATACGCAGCAGCGGACGCGCACGCGCCACGTTCTGCAGGCCCAGTACCGAGCCCACGATACCGCCCAGCGCGCGAGGCACCTGCGCCTTGCCGCTGTTCGCAAACCCGCTGCGGCCGGCCAGCTGGTAATGCACCAGCGGCGTGTTGAACGCCGCCTTGACCGTGCCTGCCGTACCGCGCGCCGACACCAGCAGCCGGTTGGGCGCCACATCGATATCGATAAAGCCGTTCTGCCGCAGATAGCCCACCACGGCGTCCACCTGCGCCTGCGTGGGCGCGTGGTCGGCGAGGAACTGCTCGCTGGTCAGGTACCTGCGGTAGTGCGGGCTGCGCGGATCGTTCACATCGTGCGCGAGCGCCTTGAGCTGAGCCTCGTTGCGCAGCTTCAGGCTGATCAGCACGTCGGCGGTCTGACCGGGAGCGACCTCGTTGGCGGCG
This sequence comes from Ralstonia pickettii, assembly GCF_001699815.1. Classification (GTDB taxonomy): domain Bacteria; phylum Pseudomonadota; class Gammaproteobacteria; order Burkholderiales; family Burkholderiaceae; genus Ralstonia; species Ralstonia thomasii. Next base: position 128,040 of record NZ_MCGB01000087.1, read on the forward strand.
CCGCGCGCCATGAGTTGCGGGCCGGTCACGAAAGCCTTGGTGTGGGTGTCGACCCAATCGGTGGCGGCATGCAGCGGCCCGGCCGCGAGCACCAGCGGCCATGCATACGCCAGATGGCGGCACAGGATGGAGACGCGCTGCATGGGGAGAGCAGTACGGAGCATCGGATGTCCCTTTGAGGAGTACGACGTTGCAGAACCACGCCGCTTGTGACGACGTGGGCGTCGTTCACCGTAGCCAAGGCGCTCGCCTCTCAACAGTGCAAAAACAGTCAGTTGCACTTGGGGCGCGCTGCGTCTAACAACCCCTCGCCAAGCGGTTGCGCACGGCTGCGCTTGCCTTTATCGTGATGCGATCCGCCATTCGAACCCGCGCGCAGATGAGCGCCCAGCAAGCCACTTCCCCCGCCACCCCCGATACACCCACCGACCTGCGCGAACGCATTCGCGCGGCGCGTCCGTCGCTCTCTCCGGCTGAACGCCAGGTGGCCGACTGGGTGCTGCGCCAGCCCGGTACGGTGCTCAGCCTGCCGGTAGCGGCCATCGCGCGTGAGGCCGGCGTCAGCCAACCTACGGTGATCCGCTTCTGCCGCTCGATGGGCTGCCACGGCCTGTCGGATTTCAAGCTGCGGCTGGCGCAAGGCAACGTCGCCCGCGATACCGCGCCGGCCCGCGTCGCTCCCCCCTCGGGCATGCGCGTCCTGCAGAACGCCATCGATTCGCTCACCACGCTGCAGGGCCGCTTCGACCCGCACACGCTCGATGCGGCGGTGGCGCTGGTCGACAGCGCACATCGCATCGACCTATACGGCTTCGGCAGCTCGGGCGTGGTGGCGCTCGACGCGCAAACGAAATTCTTCCGCTACGGCATTCCCGCGAATGCGTATAGCGATCCGTATCTGGTGTCGATGTCGTTGAACGTGCTGCAGGCGGGCGACGTGGTGATCGCCATTTCCAAATCGGGCGCGTTGCCCGAACTGCAGACAGCGGTGGAGCGCGTGCGCGAACTCGGCGTGCGCGTGATTGCCGTGACAACGCCTGGCAGCCCGCTCGCGGCACTCGCCGATGTCGTGCTGCCCGCGGGCGTGGACGATGCCGTGGCCGACCGTTCGATGGTCGCGCGCCTGTTGCACCTGGCGCTACTCGATGCGCTGGTGCTGGAAGTGGCGCTGCGCAAGGGCAGCGCCCTCCAGCACGCGGATCAACCCGAGTAGCGCTGAAGCGGCGTCAGTGTCCCTGGGCCACGGCGTGGTCCATGGCAGCACAGAGGCCGATCAACCCCGGGTACGGTGAATGAATCACATACACCGGCATTGATGCCACATAGGCCGAGAAGCGGCCCTTGTCTTCAAAGCGCCGCCGGAACGGTGAGTTGGCAAACGCAGGCCCCAGACGCGGCACGATGCCGCCGCCGATGTACACGCCGCCGCGCGCGCCCAGCGTAACCGCCAGGTTGGCCGCGATGGTGCCGAGGAACGCGCAGAACGTATCGACGGCATAGCGGCAGCGTGCGTGGTCGCCGGCGTCGTCTTCCATCTCGCCGAGTGCGATGGCGGTGATGTCGGCGGCGCGGCGCAAGGTGGGGCCTTGCTGCCAGAGGTCGAAGCACGCACCCAGGGCCTCGTAGATCAGTTCCAGACCCATGCCGGAAATCAGCCGCTCGGCTGACACATGACCGAAGCGCTCACGTGCGAAGCGCCAGATCGCGGCTTCCTCGTCGTTCATCGGCGGAAAGGCGACATGACCGCCCTCGCCGGCCACGGCAATGTAGCGGCCTTCCGGCGTCGGCAGCAGCGATGCGACGCCCAACCCCGTGCCGGCGCCGAGCAGCGCACGCGGTGCATCGGCCAGGCTGGCACCCCCGCCCACCTGCTCCAGTTCGTCCGCAGGCAGATACGGCAACGCGTGCGCCAGCGCCGCGAAGTCGTTGAGCACGACGAAGGTGTCGAAGCCCAGCGACTGGCGCATCGCCTCGATCGAGAACGCCCAATCGCGATTGGTCATGCGGATCTGGTCGCCCAGCACCGGGTTGGCGATGCCGATCGCGGCATGGCGCACCCCAGCGGCTGCGATTTCCGGCGGCAACGATGCGAGGTACGCGCGCATGGCCGCTTCGAGCGACGGATAGTCGTCGCCAGCCAGCACGCCAATGTGGGCCAGGCGCATGGGCGCCATCTCGAGCGCAAAGCGCACGTTGGTGCCGCCCACGTCGGCCACCAGCCGCGGGTAGGCCAGCGTGTCGGCCACGGTGCCCGCGTTCACCTCATGTAGACCAATAGACATCGAGCGGCACCTCCCGCTGATGAATGACATAGCTCACCGGCAGCGCGCGCTGAGCCCCGCCTTGCGCGGCCTCGTCGAACACGCCGCGCTTGACCGGCCCCGAGATCGAGAGGAACAACCGCCGCGCCGCACACAGCGCAGACAGATTCAGGCTGATACGCCGATGCGGCGCAGCGCCCGGGCGCACCGGCAGATACGCCGGCGCCTGCGTGCGGTCGATGCCATCGTTCAATTCAGGCGCGTCGGGAAACAACGATGCCGTATGCCCATCGTCGCCCATGCCGAGAATCACTACGTCGGGTTGCTGAAACGGATCATTGGCAGTCGCCACACATGCATCCACGTCAACCGATTCGCCATGCACATGCGGTGACAACACGAGAGGAAAGAAACGCGCCGCCGCCGCCGCATCCTGCAACAGGTGCTCGCGAACGAGGCGCGCGTTGCTGTCGGCATGCCCGGGCGGCACGGCACGCTCGTCGACCAGCGTGATCGACACATCGGCCCAGCGCAGCGGCAACACGCGCAGCGCGGCAAACAGCGCGATGGGCGAACGCCCGCCCGAGACGGCCAGGCACACGCTGCCCTGTTCCTCGATCACATGCGTGAGCGTGTTGGCAATGGACGCGGCCAACGCCTGCACCTGCGCGGCGGCGTCCGGAACTGCGTGCCAGCGCATTGCCATTACATCTCCTCGTGCCAGGCGGCGTTGTCGCGCGAGAGCAGCGCGCTCGATGCCGCCGGCCCCCAGCTGCCCGCGGTGTAGCCCTTGGGCGGGATGCGTGCTTCGTTCCACGCTTCAATGATCGGTTCGACCCAGCGCCAGGCTTCGGCCTGTTCATCGCGGCGCACGAACAGACCCAGCTTGCCGTTGACAGCGTCCATCAGCAGACGCTCATACGCGCCAGCATGGCGCACTCCGCCGTGGTTGGTGAAGTCCAGGTCCAGCGTGGAGGGCTGCAAGCCCAGCGCCGCGCCCGGCGTCTTGGTCAGGAACTGCAGGCGGATGCTTTCTTCCGGCTGCAGACGGATGACGAGGCGATTCTCCGGAAACTGGATCAACGGCTTCGGAAACAGCGCATGCGGCACGTCATGAAAGCGCACCACGATCTCCGCCAGCCGCTGCGGCATGCGCTTGCCGGTGCGCAGGTAGAACGGCACGCCAGCCCAGCGCCAGTTGGCAATCTCGGCCTTGATGGCGACAAACGTTTCGGTACGGCTGTCGGGCGGAATACCCTGCTCATGCAGATAGCCCTGCACCGGCTGCCCCGCGATGGCACCTTCCTGGTACTGGCCGCGCACGGTCTTCTCGGGCACCTCTTGCAGCGGGATCGGCTTGAGCGCCTTGAGGATCTTCAGCTTTTCGTCGCGGATGGCATCTTGCGACAGGCTCGACGGTGGCTCCATGGCGACGATGCACAGCAGTTGCAGCAGGTGGTTCTGCACCATGTCGCGCAGCGCGCCGACGCCGTCGTAGAAATCGCCGCGCTTTTCCACGCCGAGCTGCTCGGCAATGGTGATCTGCACGTCCTTGATCCACTCGCGGCGCCACAGCGGCTCGAACAGCGCGTTGCCGAAGCGGATTGCCATCAGGTTCTGGACGGACTCTTTCCCGAGGTAGTGATCGATCCGGTAGATCTGGTCTTCGGCAAAGAACTCGGCCACGGCCGAGTTGATGCGCTCGTTCGACGCGAGATCAGTGCCCAGCGGCTTTTCCAGCACCAGCCGCACATTCGGCGTATTCAGCCCGACACGGGCAAGCTGCTTGCAGATATCGATGAAGAAGCCCGGCGCCGTGGCCAGGTAGCAGACCGTGACCGGGGCGCGGTCCTCGCCCAGCGCGGCGGCCAGTCCATCGAACTGCTCGGGTTTGCGGGCGTCCACCTGCTGATAAACGATGCGCTCAGCAAACGAGGCCCAGGCGTCGTCGGAGACGGGTGCACCGGAATACAGGCGCATGGTCGGGCGCGTTTCGCGCTCCAGCAGGGCGAGGTAGCCGGCTGTCTCCAGCGGCTGCGTGCCGATGGCGAAGATCCGCCCGCGCGGGTGCAGTTCGCCGCCCTGATGCGCATCGAACAAGGCAGGAATCAGCTTGCGGCGGGCAAGATCGCCCGTACCGCCGAACAACACCATGTCGAATGCGGGCACCGACATCGTCATCTCCTGTGTATGAGCCATTGATTAGGCTAGCCTAGCTGACTAGCGGGACAACACGTGCTTTAAGCTCATTTTGTAGTATTACTACATCGCGAGCAAGGCGTTCTTGAAACTGCCCGGGCAAGCGTTTCCCGCGAATCTTTTGCCCGGAAGCGTGGCCTTCCGCGTGGTTTCTGGCACGCAATTCGCGTGCTCGCCGGTATGACTGGCGCTGATCGGATACGGTACCTGTGGAAAACCCTGCACCACATTCGGCGCATTTGTAGGAAAATTACAGCATTCCGTCCCGCCCGGACCTACCCCCCAGGAGAACCCGCATGGCCCTGCACCGCACATTGGCCGCCGTCACCCAGCGCATCATCGACCGCAGCCGCGGCCCCCGCCAGGCCTATCTGGACGTCACCCGCAAGAATGCCGGCCGCAGGGTCGAGCGTACGCTGCTCTCGTGCACGAACCTCGCCCACGGTTTTGCGGCCATGCCAGGCGAAGCGAAGATCCGCCTGAAAGCGCTGGAGCGGCCGAACCTCGGCATCGTCTCGGCGTACAACGACATGCTGTCGGCGCATCAGCCGCTGGAGGCATTCCCTGCATGGCTCAAGCAGGCGGCGCTGGACGCCGGCGGCACCGCGCAGTTTGCCGGCGGCGTGCCGGCCATGTGTGATGGCGTCACGCAGGGGCAGGACGGGATGGAGCTGTCGCTGTTCTCGCGCGACACGATTGCCCTGTCGACGGCCGTGGCGCTGTCGCACCAGATGTTCGACGCGGCGCTGTACCTGGGCGTGTGCGACAAGATCGTGCCGGGGCTGGTGATCGGCGCGCTGTCGTTCGGCCACCTGCCCGCCGTGTTCGTGCCGGCCGGCCCCATGACCACCGGCATCAGCAACGATGAAAAAGCCCGTACGCGCCAGCTGTACGCAGAAGGCAAACTCTCGCGCGCCGACCTGCTGGAAGCCGAATCCAAGTCGTACCACGGGGCCGGCACCTGCACGTTCTACGGCACGGCCAACTCCAATCAGATGCTGATGGAGGTGATGGGCCTGCACCTGCCGGGCACCGCGTTCATCAACCCGAACACGCCGCTGCGCGAGGCGCTCACGCGGGAATCGGCTCGCCAGGCGCTCAAGCTCGTCTTCAGCGGCGACCAATACACCCCCATTGCCGACGTGCTGGATGAGCGCGCCTTCGTCAACGGCATCGTCGGCCTGCTGGCCACCGGCGGCTCGACCAACCACACGCTGCACCTGGTTGCGATGGCGCGTGCGGCCGGCATCCTGCTCACGTGGGACGACTTCAACGATCTGTCGGGCGTGATTCCGCTGCTGGCACGGGTGTATCCGAACGGCAAGGCCGACGTGAACGAGTTCCAGGCCGCGGGGGGCCTCTCCATCGTCATTCGCGAACTGATCGACGCCGGCCTGCTGCACGACGACGTGACAACGATCATGGGCAAGGGCCTGCGCCGCCATGCGCAGGAGCCGTTCCTGGACGGTGAGAAACTCGTCTGGCGCGATGGCGCAGCTGCCTCGCTCGATACCAACATCGTGCGCGGCGTGGCCGAGCCGTTCTCGCCGGACGGCGGCCTGCGCGTGCTCGACGGCAACATCGGGCGCTCGGTCATCAAGGTGTCGGCGGTCAAGCCGGAGCATCGCTTTGTGGAAGCGCCGGCGCGCGTGTTCCTTGCCCAGGACGATCTGATCAACGCCTTCAAGGCCGGTGAACTCGAGCGCGATTTTGTGGCTGTGCTGCCGTACCAGGGCCCGGCCGCCAATGGCATGCCCGAACTGCACAAGCTCACGCCGACGCTGTCGGTGCTGCAGGAGCGCGGATTCAAGGTGGCGCTGGTGACGGACGGCCGCATGTCGGGCGCGTCGGGCAAGGTGCCGGCCGCCATTCACATCACGCCCGAAGCGCTCAACGGTGGGCCGCTGGCGCGCGTGCGCGATGGCGACATCGTCGTGCTGGATGCGGAAGCGGGCACGCTGCAAGTGCGCGTGCCGGAGGCTGAGTGGAATGCCCGCCAGGTCACCGCGCCGGATCTGTCGCACTACCACGCAGGCGTCGGGCGGGATTTGTTCTCGGGTTTCCGCCGCAATGTGTCGCCGGCGGAAGAAGGCGCCTGCACGTTGTTCGTCTCGGCGGGCGCATAAGCTGAAGCCAGACCGACCGGTCCAGGCCCATGCCTGGGCCGGTTGCCTCTACAGCATCGACTTGTCGATCGAGATGCCCAGCTCACCGGCCATCTGCTCGACAAGCGCCTGCAGCCGGGCCACCTTGTCGGCCAACTGCTTCTGCTCCGCTTTCAGCGCCTCGAACTCGGACGGCACGATCGACTCGTCAACGCCGCCGGCCTGCCGCATGTCGGCTTGCGCAACGTCGCCGCACAGCAGGTGCATCCAACGGCTTTCACGCTCCCCGGGCATACGCGACAGCTTCACGACGTAGGGCGGATCGTTCTCAGCCAGTTCCTCCAAAAATGCTTCAACGGATGAGATGTCGGCAAAGGCGTGGAACCGCGCCGCGTTCAGTCGCAGCTCGGCCGCGGTCTGCGGGCCGCGCAGCAGCAGCACGGTGAGCAGCGCGATGGACTGGCTCGGCACACCGAGCACGCGATTCATGTTGTGCTCGAAGCGCGGTACGCGGCTGCTGCTGCCCTCCATGACCAGGCTGAGCGATTTCAGCCCATCAATGGCCGTGAGGATCTCGGCTTCGGTGACGGACATGACAGGCGCACGTGCGGTTTTCTGATTGCAGCCGGCCGCCAGCGCGTTCAGCGTGAGCGGGTAGGTGTCGGGCACGGTGTGCTGCTTCTCGACCAGAACGCCCAGCACGCGTCCTTCAAGCGCGGTCAGGGTACGGATGGCGCGACGCTGTGGAGCCTCGGAATGGATGTTCATGATGGGACGGCGACGGATACGCTGCAGGTTGGAGCCAATCGGACCCCAGCATCATATCCGCCGCGCGCAGGCAGGCGGCCCTGCCAGCGTAACAACAACCGAAGCTCAGCCCTTGGCCGGACCGCGCACCAGCAACACCGGCGTGGTTGCCTGACGGATGAACTTCTCAGCCACGCTACCCAACATTACATGGGCCAACCCACGGCGGCCGTGCGTGCCGATCACCACCACATCGGCGCCGCTGCGCACCGCTTCGCCCTGCAGGGCGCCCGCCACATCCTCGCCCACGCTCTGCGTTTCCACCAGCACCGTTTCCTGCTGCAAACCGGCAGAGGTGAGCGTGGCGGCGGTGTCGGCCAGCAGCGCGGTGCCGGCCTGGATAAACGACTTGCGCAGCTCGGTCGGATCGTAATAGCCGACATCGAACAGCATGGCGGGGCTGTCGACGATATAGACGGCGCGGACGGTGCTCTGGAATGCCTTGGCCAGGCGCACGGCCTCGGCCAGGGCCAGCTTGCTGGTTTCGCTGCCATCAATGGCGACCAGGATCTTCTTGTACATGGTTCAAGCCTCGCAGGGGAGTGGTTGTCGGAATACTGTGCCGGGGCAGCAACATGGCCGCCCACGCACTATTCTGTGACATCCACGGCCCTTTTGCGTTGCGCCAGATCAGATGGCCGCGACCATGCGACGCAACAATGCACCACCTTCCACCCGCCCCTACGCCTGAGTTGATTGCCGCTTACCGCAGCGCGCGGTATCGCGTCAGCACGCCGGAAGGCGACGTGCTGCTGCGCGTCGACGCCATCAACCCATGCGTGGCGGCCTTGCTCGCGCAAGCCGACGCACCGTGGGCCGTCTTCGTGACGGCGCATCAGCCTTTCTCCCGCGCGGTATCTGCCGATGAAAACGCTGCGCGGCAGGCCGAGCTGCTTGCCTGGGCCATCGCGCGCGGCATGGCATGGCTGCCTGGCGAAGGCGGCCCGCCGGGGGATGCGCCTTCGAACACGTGGCCGCCCGAGCCGAGCCTGCTGCTGTTCATCGAAGACGAGGCCATCGCCGACACGCTGATGCTCACGTTCGAGCAGAACGCCGTCGTGCTGTGCGATGCGCATGGATTTTGTACCTTGCGTTGGCACCCGTATCTGCCAGACTGATTCTGCACAGGGCACTTGGCGCACAGCGCTTTGCGGCACCGCAAGTGGCGCTTCCGATTCCTAAGTGCTTGCGTAGATACATCAGCAGGAGGTTTGTATGGAACTGCACATGCAATCGCATCATTGGGAGCGCCGCATGCCAGACTGGCTCGCCGCCAGCGTGGCAGGCCTCGTGGGCGGGGCACTGGTCATCGTGCTCGAGTTCTTCTGGTCGACCATGGTGCTCAATGAAAGCCCCTGGCGCCCGACCCACAAGATCGCCGCCATGATCATGGGCCGGGGCGCACTGGAAGAGATGTCGTTGTTCAGCTACAGCATCGTGGGCACGGCGCTCGTGCTGCACTTCGTGCTGGGCGCCATCATGGGGATGATCCTCGGGGCCATCATCGCGCCGTTCCACTTCGATTCGAGCCCCGGCATGCTCGCGGCCGTCGGCGTGGCCTTCGGCATCGTGGCGTACGTGGTCAACTTCTACGGCATGACGGCGGTGTTTCCGTGGTTTGTTTCGGAGCGCGGCTCGGGGCCACTCCTGGCGAACCTGCTGTTTGGGGTGGTGACGGCCATCACCTACGGCATGCTGGAGCGGCGCGTGCGCGAACCCATGCACTGAACCATCGACCTTTTTCCTGCGGCGCCGCAAGCTGAGCGGGGCCATCAGGAAGCGGCCGCCTCTGGCAACACACGCCAGAGGCGGCCGTTTTACATTGCGGCGCAGCACACAGATGCCACATCGGCGCTATCCGTACGCGGGATGCGCCTCGTCCTTACGTTGCCTTGCACGATCCGGGTGCGCGACCTAGCCTGTCTTTAGCGTGTTGAGGGAGTCCCTCGCCGGAGGTGCCCATGGCCCTTGCGATTGCGCTCGTGCTGATCGTCGTGCTGGCGGTGGGGTTTCACTTTGCCAGCCCGTGGTGGATCACCCCCATCGCCTCCAACTGGGTGCGCATGGACGACACGCTGACGATCACCATCGTCATCACCGGCGTGCTGTTTGTCGCCATCAACCTCTTCGTCGTCGCGGCGCTTCTGCGCTATCGCCATCGCGATGGCCAGCCCAACCGGCGCGCCGCCTACGAGCCGCACAACAAGCGCCTGGAATGGTGGCTGATCGGCATCACCACCGTGGGTGTGGCAGCGCTGCTCGCGCCCGGCCTGTTCGTCTATGCCGATTATGTACGCCCCCCGCCAAACGCCCTGCAGATGGAAGTGCTCGGCCAGCAATGGCAATGGCGCTTCCGCTTTGCCGGCCCCGGCGGCAAACTCGGCACGACCGACGTGCGCTACATGAGCAACGACAACCCGTTCGGCATGAACCCGGCTGACCCGAACGGGCGCGACAACTACCTGATCGAAACACCCGAACTGCACCTGCCGATCAACCGCCCGATCCAAGTGCTGGCGCGCTCGCGCGATGTGCTGCACGACTTTTATGTGCCGCCGTTCCGCGCGCGCATGAACATGGTGCCGGGCATGATCACCACGTTCTGGTTCACACCCACCAAGGCAGGCCGCTACGACATCCTGTGCGCGCAGCTCTGCGGCATCGGGCATTCGAACATGCGCGGCGTGGTGGTCGTGGAAGACGAGGCATCGTTTGCACGCTGGCTGGCACAGCAGACCACCTTCGAGCAGAGCCAGAAAGCGAAAGTGCAGGCCGCCTCAGGTGTTGCCGGCGGCAGCGGCCAGGCATTGGCCGAGCAAGGCCAGACGCTCGCCCAGGCCAAGGGCTGCGTCGCCTGCCACTCGGTGAATGGCGGCCCTGGCGTCGGCCCGACATGGAAGGGTTTGTACGGCTCCACGCAGATCATGGCCGACGGCTCGACCGCCGTGGCCGATGAAGCCTATCTGCGTGCCTTCATCCGCGATCCGAAAGCGCGCGTGGTCAAGGGCTTCGCGCCGATCATGCCGATATTCGACCTGAGCGAGCAGGAAGTCTCGGCGCTCGTGGCCTACATCAAGGCGCAAGGTGGGCCGGCACCCGCCACAGCCGCAAAACCGTAGCGAGGAGGCACGATGTCCTACGGCAAGAATGACCACGGCGACCACAGCCACGCACCGCAGAGCTTCTGGACGCGCTATGTCTGGAGCCAGGACCACAAGGTCATCGCGGTGCAGTACTCGCTCACGGCCATCGCCATCGGGCTGGTCGGGCTTGTGCTGTCGAACCTGATGCGGCTGCAGCTGGGCTTTCCGGGCAAGTTCGACTTTATCGACGCCAACCACTACTACCAGTTCGTCACCATGCACGGAATGATCATGGTGATCTACCTGCTCACGGCGCTGTTCCTGGGCGGCTTCGGCAACTACCTGATCCCGCTGATGCTGGGCGCGCGCGACATGGTGTTTCCGTTTCTGAACATGCTCAGCTACTGGGTGTATCTGCTGGCCGTGCTGGTGCTGGTGGCGAGCTTTTTCGTACCAGGCGGGCCCACCGGTGCGGGCTGGACGTTGTATCCGCCGCAGGCGATCCTGCCGGGCACGCCGGGCACCGAATGGGGCATCGTGCTGATGCTGGTGTCGCTCGCGATCTTCATCGTGGCGGCCACCATGGGCGGGCTGAACTACGTGACCACCACGCTGCAGGCGCGCACGCGGGGCATGACGCTCATGCGCATGCCGCTCACGGTGTGGGGCATCTTTACGGCAACAGTGCTCGCGCTGCTGGCGTTTCCAGCGCTGTTCGTGTCGGCCATCATGATGCTGCTCGACAAGACGCTGGGCACCAGCTTCTTCGTGCCGGCGGTGGTGTCGATGGGGCAGCAGCTCAAGCACAGCGGCGGCAGCCCGCTGCTGTTCCAGCACCTGTTCTGGTTCTTCGGCCACCCCGAGGTCTACATCGTCGCGCTGCCCGCCTTCGGCATCGTGTCGGACCTCATCAGCACGCATGCGCGCAAGAACATCTTCGGCTACCGGATGATGGTGTGGGCCATCCTCATCATCGGTGTGCTGTCCTTTGTCGTCTGGGCTCACCACATGTTCGTGGCGGGCATGAACCCGTACTTCGGCTTCTTCTTTGCCACCACCACGCTGATCATCGCCATCCCGACCGCGCTCAAGGTCTACAACTGGGTGCTGACACTGTGGCGGGGCGACATCCACCTGACCGTACCGATGCTGTTCGCCATCGGCTTCATCAGCACGTTCGTGATCGGTGGGTTGACGGGGCTGTTCCTCGGCAACGTCAGCGTAGACATTCCGCTGTCCAACACGTACTTCGTGGTTGCGCATTTCCACATGGTGATGGGCGTCTCGCCGATCCTGGTGGTGTTTGGCGGGCTCTATCACTGGTATCCGAAGGTGACGGGCCGCATGCTGAACGACACGCTGGGGCGCGCGCATTTCTGGATCACCTTCATCGGCACGTACCTGATCTACTTCCCGATGCACTACCTGGGCGTGCTGGGCATGCCGCGCCGGTACTACGCGTATGAGGGTTACAGCTTCATCCCACCCTCCGCGCAGACGCTGAACACGTTCATCACCGTCATCGCCATCATCGTGGGGCTGGCGCAGCTGCTGTTCCTCTTCAACCTGGCGTGGAGCCTCGTGCGCGGCAGGAAGGCCGAGGCCAACCCGTGGCGGGCGACCACGCTCGAATGGCAGACGCCGCAGACACCGCCCGTGCACGGCAACTGGGGCCCGACGCTGCCCGTGGTTTATCGCTGGGCATACGAGTACAGCCCGCCCGGCCGTGCGGATGACTTCGTGCCGCAGAACGAACCGCCCACCGGCGCTCCCGACATGGGAGCGGAAACGGAAACGGCGCCGGCAACCTCCATCCTCCCCGCCAGCGGGGTGCGCACATGACGACCCTGCCCCGCCACTTCGCGCCCGATGCATCTCCTGCATTGCCGCACGCCGGGCGCATGGGCTTGCGCGTCTTCATGGCCGTGGTGACGGCGCTGTTCGCGCTGCTGATCCTGGCCTACGCCATGCGCATGCGCGAGCCGGACTGGATGCCCGTCCCGCACCCGGCACTGCTGTGGTGGAACACCGGCATGCTGGCGCTGGCCAGCGTGGCCATGGAACTGGCACGGCGCGCGATCGCCCGCCGCGCAATCTGGCTGCTGGCGGGTGGCGCGCTTGCCGCGCTGTTCGTGTTCGGCCAATGGGCAGCATGGCAGCAGCTGTCTGCCACCGGGCAAGGCGTGGCAGTCAACCCATCCAACAGTTTTCTGTATGTGTTCACCGGCCTGCATGCTGCGCATGTCATCGGTGGCCTTGTCGTCTGGGCGGTGACGGTCGCGCGCCTGCGCAAGAACGCCGATCGCACCCAACGTGCCGTTGCCCTCTGCGCGACGTACTGGCACTTCCTGCTGGCCGTGTGGCTCGTGCTGCTGGCCGCAATGTGGTGGATCACGCCCGCCTTCGTCAGCGCCATCTGCGGGCCGCTGTATGGAGCCACGCCATGAACAACTCCGCGCTTCCCACCGAACCGGCCACCTCTGCCGAAGGCTGGCCCGGCGTCGTCAACGACTGGTCGGGCGACCGCGAAACCTTCAGGGTGCCGTGGGGCAAGGCCATGATGTGGATCTTCCTGCTGTCGGACACCTTCGTCTTCAGCAGCTTCCTGATCGGCTACATGACGGTGCGCATGTCGACCACCGCGCCATGGCCCGACCCGTCCAAGGTGTTCGGGCTCTCGGTGGGCGGAGTGGAAGTGCCGCTCCTGCTGATCGCCATCATGACGTTCGTACTCATCAGCAGCAGCGGCACGATGGCCATGGCGGTGAACTTCGGCTACCGGCGTGAGGCAAAGCGGGCGGCGCTGCTCATGCTGGCGACCGCCATCCTGGGCGCGGCGTTCGTGTCGATGCAGGCGTTCGAGTGGACCAAGCTGATCGTGCACGAGGGCATCCGCCCGTGGGGCAACCCGCTGGGCGCAGCGCAGTTTGGCGCGTGCTTTTTCATGATCACCGGCTTCCACGGCTTTCACGTGACCTGCGGCGTGATCTACCTGTTGCTGGTTGCCCGCAAGATCCTGCAGCCGGGCTTTGCCGAACACGGCAACTTCCAGATCGTGGAGATCGCGGGCCTGTACTGGCACTTCGTCGATCTCGTCTGGGTGTTCATCTTTGCGTTGTTCTACCTGTGGTGAGGCCTGACATGGACCACACGGAACCCTCTGCCCACGGGCAACAACACCCCATCGGCATCTACCTGAAGATCTGGGGCCTGTTGTTCGTGCTGAGCACGATGTCGTACCTGGTCGATTATTTCCACGTGCAGGGGCTGATGCGCTGGACGCTGATCATCGTGTTCATGATCGCCAAGGCCGGGCTGATCGTCTCCGTGTTCATGCACATGATGTGGGAGCGATTGGCGCTGGTGTACGCCATCCTGATGCCGCCGCTGGCGTTGCTGGTGCTGATGGTGCTGATGGCGGCGGAAGCGCACCACACCTTTGGCATGCGCATGCTGTTCTTCCATTGAGCCCCGAGCTGGGCGGGGCCTAGGACGGCCCGGCGAGGCTCGCATCCGGCCCCCGGAGGGCGGAACGCGAGCCTCAAAGTGCGGATGGATCGAATGTTTTTGGGCGGAACGTGAGCCTCGGACAGTGGCGTTCGAGCCTCGGAGGCTGAAACGCCAGCCTCCGAGCACGGCAGTCGTGTGTTTGACATTGGGGCACGACCCCGTGACGGTGGCGTTCGACCCTCAATGCGTCACGTTCGGCGCTCGCACGGTGGAGCGCCAGTGTTTGCGCCTGGAGCGCCACCATCCGACGGTGGAATGCGAGTGTTCGACCGTGGAGCGCGATGCCCCAACACTCGCAGGCGAACGGGCGGCCCTGCCCAGGGCCACCGCGTTGCCAGGGCGATGAGATTTAGCCGAGGTGGATGGCGTCCAGCGCCTGCGTGAAGTCCGCCACCAGATCGGCTTCATCCTCAATGCCGACCGACACGCGCACGAGCGAATCGGCAATGCCCATCGACGCGCGGCGCTCAGCACCCATTTCCCAGTAGATGGTGGGGGCGACCGGAATCACCAGCGTGCGCGTGTCCCCCAGGTGCGTGGCGCGCACGGCGTAGCGCAGGTGGTCGAGCATGTCGACGTAGTCGGCGCCGTCCACCAGTTCGAAGCTCAGCAGGCCGCCGTAGTGGCGGAACAGCTCGGTGGCGCGGGCGTGCTGGGGGTGCTCCGGCAGGCCGGGGTAGTACACACGTGCCACCTTCGGGTGCGCGGCCAGCGTGCGGGCCAGCGCCAGCGCATTGCTGCAGGTGCGGTCAATGCGCAGGGCCATCGTTTCGGCGCCCACGGCAATGCGGTGCGCGGCATCGGCAATCAACGTCGCACCCTGGTCGCGCAGGCCCTTCTTGCGGATCTGCTGGATGCCCTGCATTTCCGGCTTGGCCTTGCGGTAGGCCGGATAGATGTTCGGATAGGCCGCCCAGCCAAATAGGCCCGTATCCACCACCGCGCCGCCCAGCGCGTTGCCGTGCCCGCCGATGTACTTGGACAGCGAATGCACCACGAGGCTCGCCTGCACCTCGCGCGCGCGGAACAGCCATGGGGACGTCATCGTGCTGTCGACCACGTAGATCAGGCCGCGTGCCTTGCAGATATCGCCAATGCCCTTCAGATCGGCCACTTGGGTGCGGGGGTTGGCAATGGTCTCCACGAAAACGAGGCGCGTGTTCGGCTGCACCGCGTCGGCCACCGCCTGGGCCGACGTGGCATCGACGAACGTCACCTCCACGCCCAGGTTGCGCAGCGTTTCGAACACGCTGTTGGTGTTGCCGAACAGGAAGGCGCTGGAGACCACGTGGTCTCCAGCGCGCAGCATGGTCGAGAACACCGCCATGATGGCTGCCATGCCGGTGGCGAAGCACGCGGTGGCCACACCTGATTCCATCATCGTGATCTTGGCTTCCAGTGCCGCCGTGGTCGGGTTGCCCTGGCGCGCGTAGGTGTAGCCGGGCTTGCCCTGGAACACGTCGATCAGCTCGCGCGTATCGGCATAGCCGTATGTGGTGGACGTGTGCAGCGGCTTGTGGATGGCGTAGTGCTCGACGCCGGCTTCGCGGTCGGCGTGCAGGAGGGCGGTGGTCAGTCCGGTCATGGCGGGGGCAGCAGAAAGGCAGGAAACAGCAGGAAACGGCAGGAAAGTTCTGCATTATCGCGCGATTCAGGGGCCACCTGGGGGCCAGAACCCCGGCGGGCGTGGAACATGGCTTGCGTCGCACCTCGCGTTGCAAGACCGACCGGATTCCACGCCTGGTGACGAGCCCATCTCCTGCATCCTCCCCCCCTTCCCATCCTGCTGAGGCATCGAGCCTGCAGCAGCGGATCGTGGGCGCGTTGTGGCGCGCAATCTGGCGCTACCGCAAGCGCGTGCTGGTGGCCGTGGGGCTGCTGGTGCTCGCCAAGCTCTGCGCGGTGGGCGTGCCGATCGTGCTCAAGTGGATCGTCGACGGCTTTGGCGATGCCACGCGGGCGCGCGTGTTTCCGGCCTTCCTGCTGCTGGCTTATGCGGTATTGCGCTTTGGCGGCACGCTGTTCGGCGAGCTGCGCGACATGGTGTTCTCGCGCGTGTCCCAGCCCACGGTGGCGGGCTTCATGGCCCAGGCGTTCGAGCACCTGCACCAGCTCGGGCCGCGCTTTCATGCAAGCCGGCAGACCGGTGGGCTGATCCGCGATGTGGAGCGCGGCACCACCGGCATCGAGTTTCTGCTGGGTGTCGCGCTGTTCACGATCCTGCCGACCATGGTGGAGATCGGCTCCGTACTCATCATCATGATGAGCCGCTACAGCGGGTGGTATCTCGTCACCATCCTGGCCACGTTTGCCGCCTACTGCACCGCCACCGTGCTGCTCACGCGACGCCGCGTGCGCCTGCAGCGGCAGATGAACGAGTTCGACTCGATGGCCGGCAGCCGGCTGCTCGACAGCATGCTCAACCACGAAGCCGTGAAGGTCTACACCAGCGAGCGCTTCGAGGCCCACCGCTACCGCGACATCCTGCGCCAGCGCATCGAGACGGCGGTGGCCAACCAGCGTGCGTTGTCATTGCTGCACGTGTCGCAAAGCGGCGTCATTGCCGGCGGTGTAGCGACCGTCATGCTGCTGGCCGGGCAGGACGTGACGCGCGGCGTGCTGTCGGTGGGCGATCTCGTGCTGATCAACGCGTACATCATCCAGGTGTGCCTGCCGCTCAACGCGCTGGGCTTCATGTTCCGCGAGGCCAAAGACGCCGCCATCAATGCAGAGCGTCTGTTCCAACTGCTTGAGCAGCGCGCCGATGTCGTGGACCTGCCCAACGGCGCACCGCTGCGCGTGACGCAGGGCGAGGTGCAGTTCGACCACGTGGATTTCGGCTACGAGAACACGCGGCCCATCCTGCACGAGCTGTCGCTGCACATTCCTGCGGGCCACACGGTGGCGGTGGTGGGCGGCAGCGGCTCGGGCAAGTCGACGCTGGCGCGGCTGCTGCTGCGCTTCTACGACCCGTGGGCGGGGCGCGTGTCCATCGACGGGCAAGACCTGCGCGTGGTCACGCAGGACAGCGTGCGGCGCGCGATCGGCATCGTCCCGCAAGACACGATCCTCTTCAACGACACCATCGCCTACAACATCGCCTACGGGCGCGAAGGCGCGACGATGGCCGAGGTGATCGAGGCGGCGCGCGCGGCCTATGTGCACGACTTCATCGCCGCGTTGCCCGAGGGCTACCAGACCATGGTGGGCGAGCGCGGGCTCAAACTGTCGGGCGGTGAAAAGCAGCGCATTGCCATTGCGCGGGCGCTGCTGAAGAACCCGTCGATCCTGATCTTTGACGAGGCGACCTCCGCCCTGGATACACGCTCCGAACGCGCCATCCAGCGCGAGCTGGATCGGCTCTCGGCACATCGCACGACGCTGGTGATTGCGCACCGGCTCTCCACGGTGGTGGACGCGCACGAAATCGTCGTGCTGGAAAAGGGCCGCATTGTCGAGCGTGGCCGCCATACCGACCTGCTGGCCACCAACGGTGTCTACGCCCAACTCTGGACGCTGCAGCGTCAGCAGTCCGACCTGGAACAGGCCCAGCACCGGCTTGCACAGCAGCCGATCAACCTGGTGGCGCTGGTGGTGAGCGTGCTCGACGGCCTGCGCGAGGGCATCGATGCACGCCGCATCACCGTGTATTCCGTCATCCGCTCGGAAACGCCGAGCATCACGGGCGACCCGAGCCGCCTGCAGGGCATCGTGGGTGACGTGCTGAGCCACGCCGTGCTGGCCAGCCACCCGGGCAGCCGCATCGAGATCGTGCTGGAGCGCGTGGAAGGCATGGCGCAATTGCGCGTGACCGACACGATTGCCATACCGGCTGCGGCAGCTGCTGCCATTCCCACCGCCTCGCACACACCCGCCGAGATGGAGCCCGACGCCGCCCTGTCGGCTTTTGGGCCGTCGGCAACCCCGCCGGCGCCCGCACCGTTCGACGTGCTGGACCCGGTGGAACCGCTCGCGCCGCTGCGGCAAGAGCCGCGCGCGTTCGACCCTGTGCTGGCGGCGACCGCACAGGACACGGCCGCCACGCCTGCAGCCACGCTTGACCCGTTGTGGATTCGCTCGGTTGTGGAGCAGCACGGCGGGCGCTTTGCCGTCGTGCCGCTGCCCCACGGTGACGGCACCACGTATGTGATGGACTTTCCGATCCGCGCGGTGGCGCCG
>NZ_MCGB01000088.1 GCF_001699815.1 Ralstonia pickettii
TTTTTAGCCGCGCCGCACCATGAGCCCCACTGCACCCGACCTGACCGACCGCCCCCGCATCTGGGCTTGCGGCATCAGCCGCCTGAGCGATCTCTTCCTCGATATTGCCGCCGAGTACAACGACCGCGCCGAGCTGCGCGTCATCACACGCGGCTTTGAAGACATCGTGCGCGAGATCGACGCCGCTGGCGCCGAGCGGCCCGACGTGGTGGTGGCGGGCGGCTCCAACGGCGCCTACCTGAAGCCGCGTCTGTCGCTGCCGGTGGTCGTCATCAACCCGACGGGCTTTGACGTGATGCATGCGCTGGCCCGCGCCCGGCGCGACGCGGAATCGGTGGCGCTCGTCACCCACGGCGACACGCCCGAGGAGGTGCGCCGCTTTGTCGCCGCCTATGGCATGGACGTGGTGTTTGCCTCGTACACCTCGCGCCAGGGCGCGGAGAGTTGCGTGCTGGACCTGCGCGACCGCGGCGTGGGTGTGGTGGTTGGCCCCGGTCTGGTGACGGACCTGGCAACGCAGGCGGGCATGAACGCCGTGTTCCTGTATTCGCGGGACTCTGTGCGTGCGGCATTCGATACCGCGCTGGAAGTCGTACAGGCCACGCGCCGCGAAACCCTGCGCCGCCAGCGGTTGGACAACCTGCTGCAGCATCTGCGTGACGGTGTGGTCGCGCTGGATGCGCAGGGTCGCGTGGAGGCCATCAACCAGCGGCTGGCCACGGCGTTGGGCATCGAGGCCAAGCAGGCCATCGGGCAACCGCTGCTCAGCATTGCGCCCAACCTGCTCGGCTTGCTGCCCGATACCGACGGCGACACGCTGGGCACCGTGCAGGGCGTGAACTACGTCATCCACCGTGGCCCGCTCACGAGCACCGGCACCGGCGCCGCAGAAGGCACGGTGTTCACCTTCCAGGAATCCCGCGCGGTGGAGCGGCTGGACCGCACGCTGCGCTCACGCCAGCGCCCGCAGCAGTTCAGCGCGCGCTATCGGCTCGAAGACCTGGTGGGCGAATCGCTGGCGATGGAACGCGTGCGTACGCTGATACGCCGCTATGCCAAATCCGACGCCACCGTGCTCGTGCTGGGCGAATCCGGCACGGGCAAGGAGATGGTCGCGCAGGGGATGCATCAGCTCAGCGCGCGGCGCGATTTTCCATTCGTCGCCATCAACTGCGGCGCGTTTCCCGAAGCGCTGCTGGAAAGCGAACTGTTCGGCTACGAAGAGGGCGCCTTCACCGGCGCGCGCAAGGGCGGCAAGACGGGGCTGATTGAAGCCGCGCACCGCGGCACACTGTTTCTCGATGAAATCGGCGAGATGCCGCTGCCGCTGCAAAGCCGCCTGCTGCGCGTATTGCAGGAGCGCGAGGTGGTGCGGCTGGGTTCCACCGAGCCCACCCGCGTCGATATTCGCGTGGTGGCCGCCACGCATCGCGCGCTGACGGACGCCGTGCAAGCCGGCACCTTCCGCGCGGACCTGTACTACCGCCTCAATATCCTCAGCATCGCGCTGCCCCCACTTCGCGAACGCCCCGACGACGTGATGCCCCTGGCCGTTGAACTGCTCGTGCAGGCCGCGCGCCGCGATCCGCGCCTGCTGCTGCGCATTGCCGACACGGAAGAGGCTGCCCGCGTGCTGGCCGGTGTTGCCGAGCCGCTGAGGCGCTACGCCTGGGCCGGCAATGTGCGCGAACTGCAGAGCGTGGTCGAGCGGATTGCCGTTGAACTGGCTTACACCGAAGACGCCAGCGCCATCACGCAAGACGTGCTGCGGCTGATTGCACCCGAAGTGTTTGCCCACGCCACACCGGGCAAACCGGCGGTATTGACGCTGCGCGAGCGCAGCCGGGGCGTGGAAGCGGAAGAGATACGCGCAGCGCTGGCCGCCCACGGCGGCGATCGGGATGCCGTATGTGCCGCGTTGGGGATCAGCAAGACGACGTTGTGGCGGCGGCTGCAGATGGGCTAGATCAAAATTGACCAGCGTAGGTGGTTGCGGTCGACCGGCGCGATGACTATCGTGCAATCCTCCATCGAGCCTCATTGCGTGCCGACAGGCGCGCGACCAAGAAGGTCAACACCATGGCACAACAAAGCCGCCCCCACATCATTCTCGCCAGCCTCACGCTTGCCGGCGGGTCGCGCTATCCGTCTGCCCTGGGCCATCTCGTCCGGACGGCCGCTGTTGCGGCGTATCTGGCAAACGTTTTGGAGCTGGACGACGCGGAACAGCGGCACATCTATCTTGTGGCGCCCGTGCACGACATCGGCAAGCTTGGCATTCCGGATGACGTCCTGCTCAAGCCCGCCGCCCTGACCGACGCAGAGCACGAGATCATGCAACGGCACTCCAACATCGGTGCCGACCTGCTTGCAGGGACGGCCGACCCGATCCTGCAGTTGGCAGCCAGCGTCGCGCGCCATCATCACGAGCATTTCGACGGCAGCGGCTATCCGGCCGGCCTCGCGGGGGAAGACGTCCCGCTTGCCGCGCGCATCGTGGCCGTTGCCGATGCGTTTGACGCCATGCTGGAGCCGCGCGTTTACCGCGAAGGGATGTCGGAGGATGACGCGGTCGGTGCGGTGGCAGACCAGAGTGGCCGGTACTTTGACCCCACGCTGGTGGAATGCTTCCTGAAGAACGTGCTGGGGGTTCGGCGCGCTCGTGCTGCTGCAGAAAGCCTGGTGCAGCAGTACGGCGACGTGTCGGGCGTCATCCGGTTCTATGGAGCTCGAGACCAATCGCCGGCATTCCTGAGGTATATCCAAACGCTTTGACAAGCAGCGCGCAGCGCAGCGCATAGTTGCTGACAGCGCATGCTCGGGGCGACGAAACGCCGTTCGTGGCAATCGTTCCAGACGGGGCCGCACTCTTCGCGCGGATGCTTGCCGCGACACCGAATTTGGCGGAATCCACTCGTGCAGCGCAAGGCGACATAACCCTTTGGACGGCTTTTCGCTTGGGCCGGAACCGTGGAAAATCGCGTTCCAACCCTGCTCGCCACCCTGTAGTTCGGAATGATAGAAAACAATCCCTCGGAGACCGCCCGGCACGCCCTCAAGCTGCTGGCCTCACGCAGGTTGGCGCCCACGCCAGACAACTTCGCCTCGATCTATTACGAAATCGCCGGCAACAAGCCCGACGCAGACCCCCCGGATGCCGAGCGGATGGCGCTCGTGCGTGAGTTGCGCGAGCAGCTTGCGCGCACGGTCGAATGCTGTCTGCCAGTGCTCGGTGAAGACGATGCCAGCATCGGCCCCGCGGCCTGGGCGCTGATCCGGGCCTGCCGGTCCGAATTCGAAGGCCTTGGCAGTTTGAACGGCAAGCTCTCGACGTTCAACCACTGGCTGTCGCTGGCGGCCGAAGACCAGAGCGAGATCCGCAGGGCATTGCTGAGCCTGCTGCAACTGGTGTTTGAGAACATCGCCGAGCTGTCGTTGGACGACCGTTGGCTGCGCGGCCAGATCGAAGCCCTGATGAAGGCCAGCGAGGCCCCCGTCAGCCTGCGCCGGCTGGACGATCTGCGGCGCCGCCTCATGGAGGTGATCCAGAAGCAAAGCTCGCTGAAGTCGAAGTCGATCGAAGCCCAGGAAGAAATGAAGCGGCTGCTGGCCGCCTTCATGGAGCGCCTGTCCGTTGCCGCAGAAACCTCGGGCGAGCATCACCGCCAGATGGAAGCCTGCGCCAAAAAGATTGAATCGGCCAACAGCATCGCCGAGATTGCGCCGGCCATTCAGGATGCGCTGTCGGCCACCCGCTGGATGTCGCTGGAGTCGGCCCGCAACCGCGACGTGCTGTCGGCGATGAAGGTCAAGGCCGAAGAGGCCGCCGCCGAGGTGGCGCAACTGCGCAAGGCGCTCGACATGGCATCGGCGTCGGCGCGTCACGACCTGCTGACGGGCGCGCTCAACCGCAAGGGTCTGGAAGAGGCGCTGGAGCGCGAAGTTGCCCGCGCGGCCCGCCAGAACACGGCACTCTGCATCGCGTTCCTGGACATCGACGACTTCAAGGCGATCAACGATACGCACGGCCACAGCTTTGGTGACGATGCGCTGTCGCACCTGGCCCAGGTGGCCCGCGAATCGATGCGCCCGCAAGACACGCTCGCCCGCTTTGGCGGCGAAGAATTCGTGATCCTGATGCCGGACACGTCGCTGGAAGAGGGCGTGCAGACCATCGTCCGCCTGCAGCGCGCGCTCACGCAGCGCTTCTTTGCGGCGGGCGATACGCGACTGTTCATCACCTTCTCTGCCGGGGTGGCGGAAGTCGGTAAGAACGAACCGCCCATGGCAGCCATCCAACGCGCCGACCGCGGCATGTATCAGGCCAAGCGCGCCGGCAAGAACAAGGTGGTCAGCGTCTGAGCGTGCCGACAACCTGTCGCGATCAACCCAGCATCGATAGCGCATCCGCCAGCGACAGCACCGTCGTGCGCGATTCAAACGCCGTCGCAAAAAGGTGCTCGTGCACGATCGGGTCCGGGTCGTAGCAGCAGTCCTTCACGGTGAACAGGCGGTAGTCCGCATCGCTTGCATGCGCAATGGAAGACAGCATCACGCCCGTTGACGCAACCCCCACCATGATCAAGGTATCGATGCCACGGGCGGAGAGCCGCACCTGCAGATCGGTTCCGTAGAAGACGCTGGCGCGGTGCGCGATGATGATCGACTCATCCGGCTGCCGGCCGAGTTCCGGCGAGATGCGGTCTTCAACGAACAGGCCCAGTTGCTTCACGCCTTGCCCGTTCTTGTTCAACGGGCTAATTTCCGGATAGCCGGGGCTGAAGTGGAACTTCGCAAAATAGACGCTGATGCCCGTGGCCCGCGCCGCGTCGCACAGCTTGCGGGTGTTGGCGAGCAGCGCAGGCGCGACCGACGGGAACAACGCCATGATGTCGGTCTGGTAGTGCATGACCAACAACGCCGTTTGCTTGGGAACAAGCGCGAATGTCGACATAGGGCTACGCGATGACGGATGGGGGGCGGCCGACTCTATCACGGGCACCTGTGTGGATTGGCCACAGTCGACCACGCCTTCCGTTGCGGGCCGGCAGCGCAAGGTTAGCCGCGCCGGATCACGCTGCGCGCCATCAAGGCGTACCACGAAGCCGCCTTGCGTCCGGTCCTATAATCTCCGCTTCCCCGACCCCCAAATCCCTAGCACCATGTTTTCGCCTCTCCACATCGCAGATCGATCAGCGCGTCGGGCCAGGAGACTCTGGGCGAACTACGGCATCTTCTGGCTCGGTGCCGTTCTCGTGGGTCTCGTGTCCGTCGCCTACGCCAAGCTGATCGATGTTGGCTTCGAGCTTTTCCGGAACATGGTGTCGCACGCGCTCTGGCTGCCGATCGTCATCACGCCGGTGGGGGCGGCACTGGCCATCTGGCTGACGCGCCAGTTCTTTCGCGGTGCCGAGGGCAGTGGCATTCCGCAGGTGATTGCGACGCTCGAGGATGGGCGGCTCTCCAGTTCGCTGCTCTCCCTGCGCATCATGTTCGGCAAGATCGTCGTCTCGTTCCTGGGCATCCTCTGCGGCTTTACGATTGGCCGTGAGGGGCCGACAGTGCAGATCGGCGCATCGCTCATGTACGCCATGCGGCGGGGCTATCGTCGAAGCAGCAAGCACATCGAACGGCAACTCACGCTTGCGGGCGCTGCGGCCGGGCTGGCTGCCGCGTTCAACACGCCACTGGCGGGCGTCGTGTTTGCCATTGAAGAACTGACGCGCAGCTTCGTTGCCCGCAACAGCGGCACGCTCATCACGGCCATCATTTTTTCCGGCGTGGTCGCTTTGGGCTTGCAGGGCAACTATCTGTACTTCGGGCGCATCCAGGCCATTGGGCAATTTCATCTGGCGCTGGTGCCTGTGGTGATTGCCGCCAGCGCCATCTGCGGTGTGGCGGGCGGCGTGTTCTGCTGGCTGCTGCTCAACATACCCCGCTGGATGCCTGCGCGGCTGGTTGACCTCCGGCAAGCGCAACCGGTGTGGTTCGCCTTTCTGTGCGGAGTCGCCATTGCACTGATTGGCCTGGTATCAGGCGGCATCACGTTCGGCAGCGGTTATGCAGAAGCGCGGGGCCTGCTGGAGACCCATCAGGCGCTCTCGCCGTTCTACGCGGTGCTCAAGTTCTGCGCGCTCATCGCGTCGTACCTGTCCGGTATTCCGGGCGGCATCTTCGCGCCGTCGCTAGCCATTGGTGCGGGGCTTGGCAACATCATGTCGCTCGTGACATCGGCGATCCCGCTGCCCAGTCTTGCCGCGCTCTGCATGGTCGGCTACCTGGCGGCGGTCACGCAGTCGCCCATCACGTCGTTTGTGATCGTGATGGAGATGATCGACGGCCACGAGATGGTCTTGCCGCTCATGGCTGTGGCGTTGCTGTCGAGCCAGGTATCGAAGGCGCTGACGCCGTCGTTCTATCACACGCTTGCGCATCGGTTTCGTGCGTTGGTGTCGCGCCCGGCGGCGTAGAAAACCCAGGCCGGAACAGCGCCGCTGCTCCGGTTTCAGCACCCGGCAACGTCACCCCCGCCGCGCCGCCTCAATCGCCGCGATGTCGATCTTGCGCATCGTCATCATTGCGTCGAAGGCGCGCTTGGCCGCTGCGCGGTCCGGGTCGGTATAGGCCGCAGTGAGCGCGCGCGGCGTGATCTGCCACGACACCCCCCACTTGTCTTTGCACCAGCCACAGGCGCTCTCCTGCCCGCCGTTGCTGACGATGGCGTCCCACAGCCGATCGGTCTCGGCCTGGTCATCGGTCGCAATCTGGAACGAGAACGCCTCGCTGTGCTTGAACTGCGGGCCGCCGTTCAGCCCCAGGCACGGAATGCCCGCCACGGTGAACTCCACCGTCAGCACGTCGCCCTCCTGCCCGGCGGGGTAGTTGCCCGGCGCGCGGTGCACGGCGGTGACGTTGCTGTCTGGGAAAGTCTGGGCGTAGAAGTTGGCCGCGTCCAGCGCATCGCGGTCGTACCACAGACAGATCGTGTTCTTGCTGACCATGCGTGTCTCCTCACCGGGCGGGCGCCGGCATGTGCGGTCGAGGCGGTCCACAGCTTGCGCGCCCGTGATGTGACGTGGATGCCTTTGCCACTGCCGTGGCTTGCACGCACTCACATTCCTACGCTTGCGACGGGTACTGATTCTCGTAGGTTTGACGTCCGCGTTGAGTGTTCAATGAATGCCGCCAAAACAGAATTTACGCATTTGGAACTCTAGGCAATGAACGTATAGTGCGTGCCCATGAAACGAGACCTGTTTGCTGAACGGAAAGAAGGAATGGATGCGCTTGCCGCAGAACGCGAAGGCAAGGCGACTCTCCCAAAACTCAAGGCGGGTAAGCCTGAGCCGGTGGAGGTAAATTCGAGCCCCGAAACCCTGCAGATGCCAGACGACGTCTAATACGACGCCCCAACAATAAAGCCGCCCCAAAGGCGGCTTTGTTTTTTTTGGTAGAGCCTCTCAGCTCGCCCCACCCGTTGTCGAACTGGCGGGTTCGGATGCAGGTGCCGGGCTCGGTGCCGCTGCGGGTGCAGGCGCAGGCGGCGTAGTCACCGCCGGTGCCGATGCCGGTGCAGCTTCAGCAGGCGCCTTTGGT
>NZ_MCGB01000089.1 GCF_001699815.1 Ralstonia pickettii
CAGATCCTTGATCGACACCGGCAGCCCGGCCAGCAGCGAGGGCACGTTGCCCGCCGCACGCGCGGCATCGGCGGCGCGCGCCATCGCCAGCGCGGCCTGCACGTCAATGCTCACATAGGCGGCACCGCCCGCGGCGCGGTGCGATTCGGCGCGCTCCAGTGCGGCTTCGGTCAGCGCGATGCTGGTGGTGCGACCGGCTGCCAGTTCAGCGGCCAGCGCGCGGATCATGTTCGGGCGGGGCGTCATCATGCGGTGGTCTCCGTGAGGTGGGGCGCTTCAGCCTTCAACAGGCAGCGTGTCGACAGCATAGCGATGGCGCAGCTCGGTGCCCGACACGGGGTCGATCAGGGCCATGTCGAAGGCCTCGCCAAAACCGAGTTCGCCGATGATGGGCTGCGTGCCGCAGAACATGGCGGTGCCCACCTGGAGCGTGTCGTTGCCGGTGTAGCGGCGGATGAGGTCGCGCGGGTCGAGCATGCGGGTGACGCCGCCTTCCTGGTACAGCGCGGTCTGGCCGTCGCGGGTGCGCCAGGTCTTCATCTGCAGGCTGTCCCAATGGTCGGCCAGCGCTTCGAAGCGCCACACGTCGCGGCTCACGGGCTTGGCGCACATCTGCTTGGACACCGTCACGCCATAGGCTTCGACCTTGCGGTCGGTGTGGTCCGAGCCGATGCCGACCAGCAGGCCCATCGGCGTGGAATACAGCACGAACTCCGCTTCGCCGGACGAATCGGCGCCGGGAATCTCCACGGTGGCGTCGGTCGTCAGCAGCGAGGCCGACACGCGGTAGAAGCACGGCACGCGCGCCGGACGCGCCACGCCAATCGCTTCAAGCTCGGCAATGTGGTGTTCGACGGCTTCGGCATCGCGGCCGGTCCAGCCGGCAATGACAAGGTGGTCCACGGTCACGTCGATGGGGCCGTGGCCGATCAGGTTCAGGTGCAGCGTGGTCATGCGGAATCCGGAAGAGGCGGGAACAACAAACGGGGGGAATCGGGGTCAGAGCGTGCGGATGATCGTGCGGCGGAACTCGTCGATGTGCTCGCGAATGGCTTCGCGCGCTGCGGGCACATCGCGGCGCTCCAGCGCATCGAGCACGGCAAGGTGCTCGTCGTACACGTTCTGCAGGTGTTGCGGCTCTGAAAGCGAGAGGAACCAGAAGCGCGCCTGCTTCTCGTGCAGGCCGCGCAGCAGTTCGGCCAGCACGCGGTTGCGCGAGGCAGCGGAAATGGCGAGATGGAACTTGAGGTCCAGCGCGGCCAGCGCGGCAATGTCCCGGTGCTCGATCAGCGCGGGCGATGCTTCGACGATGGCGCGCATGGCCTCGAAATCGGCCGGGTGGGCACGCTCGGCGGCCAGCGTTACGCACAGGATCTCGTTGGTGGCGCGCACCTCGATCATGTCGAGCACGTCGTTGAGCGACAGCGGCGTCACCAGCACGCCCTTGCGCGGCAGGATCTGCACCAGCCCTTCCACCTCCAGACGATGCAGCGCCTGGTGGATGGGCGTGCGGCCCAGCCCGAGAAGCGCGCCGAGCTGTGCTTCGTTGAGCGGCTCGCCGGGGCGGAATTCGCACGCCATGATGCGGCGCTTGATCTCGTTGTAGGCGAGTTCACGCATGGCGGCGCCCTTGGGCGCATGGGCTGCCGGCTCAACGGCAAACGGTGCGGGCGCGGGTTTGGCGGCGCCTGAAACCAGCTTGATGGGACGCGACATGGGGCGGCCTTGAATCTAGTAAAAGTCGAGTGATGGTATTGTGATATCTCACAGAGCGTCAAGCGGCCAACACGCCGCATTCAGCTGTCTTCATCTAAGTATTTGCCCTGATATGCCTCCGGCTGGCTGCCGTTGATATTCGTTATAGACTGCAACAAATTTCAGGGAGACAGCCATGAAGATCGCCGTCATCGGGGCGGGCATCGGCGGCCTGACGCTCGCGTTGATGGCCGAGCGCCAAGGTTTCGAGGTCGAAGTGTGGGAGGCTGTGCAGACGCTGCGGCCGCTGGGCGTTGGCATCAACCTGCTGCCGCACGCCGCGCGCCAGTTGTGCGAACTGGGCCTGGAAGACACGCTGAGTGCGCTGGCGATTCGCACATCCGCGCTGGCTTACTACAACCGTTTCGGCCAGCCGATCTGGCACGAGCCGCGCGGGCTGGCCGCCGGGTACGACTGGCCGCAGTTCTCCATCCATCGCGGCGAATTCCAGATGACCCTGGCCGATGCCGTGATTGAGCGGCTCGGTGCTGGTTGCATCCGTCTTGGTCACAGCTTCGAGGCGGTCCAATCGACGGGTGAGAAGGGCGGCCCCGTGCGCTTCACCCTGCGCGATCGCTCCAACGACACCGTGGTTGAATCCTCGGCAGACGTGCTGATCGGCGCGGATGGCATCCACTCTGCCGTGCGCCGGCACTTCTACCCGACGGGCGATGCCCCACGTTTTGCGGGCCGCATGCTGTGGCGCGCCGTCACCGACGCAGCGCCGTATCTCGATGGCCGCACCATGTTCATGGCAGGCCACCAGGACCAGAAGTTCGTTGCCTATCCGATCTCGGAACCACTGCGCCAGCAGGGCCGCTCACGCATCAACTGGATTGCCGAACTGCGCGTGCCCGACGAGGCGCCGCCACGCAGCGACTGGAACCGCGAGGTCGATCGCGCGATCTTCCGCAGCGCCTTCGCCGACTGGAAATGGGATTGGATCGACATCCCGGCCTTGATCGACGGTGCGCAAGCCGTGTACGAATTCCCGCTCGTCGACAAAGACCCGTTGCCACGCTGGACCTTCGGTCGCGTCACGCTGCTGGGCGATGCGGCGCACCCGATGTATCCGATCGGCTCGAACGGTAGCGCGCAGGCGATTCTCGATGCACGCGCGTTGGTCGATTGCCTGCTCGCCACGCGCGACACTGGCGTGGCGCTGCGTGAGTACGAGGCCGACCGCCTGCCGCGCACGGCCGGCATCGTGCTGCGCAATCGCCTCAATGGCCCGGAGCAGGTCATGCAACTCGCGCATGAACGCGCACCCCAAGGCTTTGCGCGCATCGACGACGTGATCCCGCGCTCCGAGCTGGAAGGGATTGCGATGCGCTATAAAAAGCTGGCCGGCTTCGATCCGCAATCGCTGCGCGATCAGCTGCCCATGCCCCGCCGCGCCTGAAAAACCCGTAACGCATTCACACGCCAGAAGAGAAAAGGGGACCCCATGACCATCCGCCGCACCCTCTGCGCCGCCGCTGCGCTGTTGCTTGCCACCGCAGCCCATGCCGAAATCGTCGTTGGTGTGAGCCTGTCGACCACAGGTCCGTCGGCGTCGCTCGGCATCACGCAGAAGAACTCGCTGGCGTTCTATCCGGACACCATCGGCGGGGAAAAGCTGCGCCTCGTGGTGGTGGATGACGCCTCCGACCCGAGCACCGGCACGCGCCTGGCGCGCAAGCTCGTGACGGAAGACCACGTCGACATCATCGTTGGCTCATCGGCGGTGGCACCGTCGATTGCGATTGCCGAAGTCGCCACTGAATCGCACACGCCGCAACTGGCGTTGGCGCCGGTCGAGCTGAAACCGGGCAAGGGCGATTGGACCTACCGGCTTGCGCAGCCGATCTCGCTGATGGCCGAGGCGATTGCCACGCGCATGGAGGCGTCCGGCGTCAAGAACGTCGGCTTCATCGGCTTTGCCGATGCGTACGGCGAAAGCTGGCTGAAGGACTTCACCGCCGCCGCCACGCCGCGCGGCATCAAGATCGTCGACGTGGAACGCTATGCCCGCGCGGATACCAGCGTGACGGGGCAGGTCGCCAAGCTGGTCAGCATCAAGCCGGATGCGATCCTGGTGGCCGGCGCGGGCACGGGCGCTGCGCTGCCGCACACCGCGTTGCGCGATCGGGGTTATGCGGGGCCGATCTACCAGACGCACGGCGCGGCGACGAAAGACCTGATCCGCATCGGCGGCAAGGCGGTCGATGGAGCCATCCTGCCGGCAGGCCCGGTGATCGTGGCGGAGCAATTGCCCGACAGCCACCCGAGCAAAAAGACGGCGCTTGAATACGTGACGCGGTATGAGAAGGCCAACGGCCCCGACACGCGCACGCAGTTCGGCGCCCACACGTGGGATGCGCTGCAGGTGCTCCAGCGCATCGTGCCGGTGGCGCTCAAGAAGGCCAAGCCCGGCACGTCTGAGTTCCGCCAGGCGCTGAAGAACGCGCTGGAATCGGAGCACGACATTGTCGTTTCGCACGGGGTGCTCAACTACACGGCCACGGATCACTTCGGCTTTGACGCACGTGGCCGTGTGCTGCTGACCATCGACCACGGCAAGTGGAAATTGCTGAACTGACGCGTATGCGCCCGCATGGCCGGCGGGCGCATCGCCGACGATAATCGAGGGGTCCTTCACCCTCGACACCGCCATGCCGCGCACGCCCAAAGCCGACGACCTGTATCCCGCCGTGGCCCCTTCGGGGCATTTCAACCCGCATCTGGCGGACGTGGAGTATGGCGCGCTCGATGGGCTGGTCGGCTATGCCGTGCGCCGCGCGCAGCTGCACATCTACGAAGATTTCGTGCGCTCCCTGCAGACGTGGCACATCACGCCGCCGCGCTTCTCGGCCATGACCGTGATCGCGCACAACCCGAACCTCAAGCTGACCGAGCTGGCCAACATCTTGGGCGTGGCACGCTCCGGTGCGGTGCTGCTGGTCGATACGCTGGAAGACATGGGCATGGTCGAGCGCCAGCCCTCGCCCAAGGACAAGCGCGCGTTCCGGCTCGTGCTGACCGCCAAGGGCGCGACTACCCTCGACGACATCACCCGGGCCGTCACCGCGCACGATGCCCGCGTGACCGCGCATCTTTCGACCGACGAGCGATACACGCTGCTGGCGCTGCTCAACAAGCTGGCCTCGGGGCCGGATTCTGCTTCCTGATCTGCAAGCCGGCGCGTGCAAATGACAAGCGGCCCGAAGGTGGGCCGCTTTGCTTTGGTTCGAACTGCGAGCCGCGAACGCTTCAGCGCTTGTTCGCGTCGATGGCCTTCTGCCAGAGGTCCTTGTCCGGCGGATACAGCGAATCGAAGTACTCGCGCAGCGCGCAGATTTCCTGGACGATCTCGAACGGAAAGCCCTGGCGGCCACCGCGCTCGTCAATCTGCAGGCTGTTCAGATAGCGCCGGCAGCCAATGAAATCGGCCCACTTGACGGCGATCGTGTTGATGATGCGCGGAAACTTCCGGCCGAGTTCGATCGGCCGCACCGGGTCAGGCAGGGACGCGAGCCACCGGATGGCGTCGCGGGTGAGCGCGAAGTCATCGTCGTTCTGCTGCTTGCGTTGAGTGGTGGGATCTTGAGTCATATCGGATGCGAATCCTTGAAGGCTAGTGTACCCCTCCCACGCCGGGCCGCCAGCCCGACAGGCGAGGGTCTTGACGCATCACCTGTTTGATTCGACCGCCGCCACAGCCACTGTTCCGCCGTTTGCTTGCCAAGGCTGGGGTGTGCCGTAAGTCGCCCAATCCACATTCGCCTCAAGTTTTGCGCAGGCTTGCCGATAAGCCAAGCGCGGTTTGGCGCGCTGATGGACCAGAGCATCCACCAACGTAAAACGCCTAGACTGCGAAACACGAGCCAGTGTCGGCTGGCACGCCGCTCCCCTAATTCAATCAAAAAACCGGACTTCGAGCCGAGGTAGGCAGGGTATGAAGCGAATCGATGCGAGCCAATTGCGTGTCGGCATGTTTGTGATGAAGCTGGGCGGGTCCTGGCTCAAGCATCCGTTCTGGCGTGCGCAATTCCAGTTGTCCCACCAGGGTCAGATCGACGACATCCGCCGCGCGGGTATCACCGAGATCTGGATCGACCCCGAGCGCGGCGAAGACGTCATGTCGGAGACGCTGATGCCCGCCCCGGCTCCGGCCCCGGCACCCGCGCCCGAGCCGCTCACGCGCGAAACCCTGGCCGCGCGGCCGCCGCTCACGCCGACGTCGCTCAAGGAAGAGTGGAAGCACGCCCAGCAGCTGATGCAGAACGGCAAGGCGACGCTTGGCCACATGTTTGCCGAAGCGCGCATGGGCCGTGCGCTGGAAACCGAAAAGGCGCTGCTGCTGGTGGATGACGTGTCGAACTCGCTGGCACGCAACTCCTACGCGCTGATTGCGCTGGCGCGGCTGAAGAACAAGGACGACTACACCTACCTGCATTCGTTTGCCGTGTGTGCGTTGATGGTGGCGCTGGCCAAGACGCTGGGGCTGCCTGAAGACGAGATTCGCGAATGCGGGCTGGGCGGGCTGGTGCACGACATCGGCAAATCCGCCATGCCGCGCACGCTGCTCGACAAGAGCACCGCGCTCACCAAGGACGAGCTGGCGCTGCTGCAGACGCACGCCGTGGGCGGCCATCACCTGCTGCAGGGTACCGGCCAGTTCAGCGAGATTGCGCGCGAGATCTGCCTGCACCACCATGAGCGCATTGACGGCAGCGGCTATCCCGACGCCCAGAAGGCCGACGGCATCAGCCTGTGGGCCAAGATGGGCGCCATTTGCGATGTGTACGACACGCTCACGTCGAGCAGCCCGTACCACCATGCGTGGTCTCCCGCGCAGGCGCTGAAATACATGATGGCGCGCACAGACACGCAGTTCGACCGGACCGTGTTCCAGGCCTTCACGCGCAGCGTGGGCATTTACCCGGTGGGCACGCTGGTCAAACTGCGCACTAACCGGCTGGGTGTGGTAGTCCACCAGAACGATGCGTCTGCGCTCAAGCCGGATGTGGTCGTTTTCTATTCGGGCAACACCAAGACGCGCGTGCGCCCCGAGCGCATCAGTTTGGGCAAGTCCGACGATTCGATCGTCACCGTGGAAGACGCCACCACCTGGGGTTTGTCGGACGAGGAAGTCTCCGACATGTGCCTGGTCTGAGGCGTCGGCTCACGGCGTCAGAAGTCTTCCACGGGAGGCTCTTTCTGCTCCGCTGGATTCGGGCGGGTGTCGCGTGGTACCAGCGGCTCGCCCGGCTTGCGCTTGGCCGGCTCGGGCTGCGCTTTGGGGCTTGCGGGCTGTGTCGTATCGGTTTCGGAACGGCGTGGCTGGGTGGGCATCGCGATCTCCTGATCTGCGGATGCCTCTCTTCCACCATGTCGCGCGCCTGGCAAGCCCCTACGACTTATGTGTATTTTTCTTAACACGGACTTCAACAAACTTCATGGCGCACCCCTCTAAAGTGGGGTACGTTTGAGTCGTTGGTTTTTACATTGCTGAACAATCGCCACACATTCAGAGCGACGTCGGCAATCCGCAAACAAACGATTCAGTCTTCCGGGGGGTGACATGAACGTTTCCAATCTGCTGCATGCGGCGTCGAACTGGGTTGTCCGGTCGCGCGCCTTCAATGTCACGCAATCGGTTGCACACCATCGCACGCCTAGCGATGCGCTGTCGCACTGGAAACTCGATATCTGGCACAAGAGCGTGCCGTTCCTGTTCGAGGGCGGCCTTGCCGAACCCGCGCATCAACTGTTTCCCAAGCATCTTGCGCATGCCGAATGGGTGGACGAGCTGCACCACCACCTGGCTCAGCTTGTGGGCGTGCGCCGCGAGCATCGCAAGATCGATATCCGCGCGGTGACGGGGCTGGCGCAGTCGCCGTGCTCGGTGCATTCGTTCCCGAGCATGCTGGTGTTTGCGCATCAGCATTGCCGTCGCATTCCGCACAGCACGGACGCCGACTTTGCCGCCAACCGGCGCCACGTCTTCCGCTACGCCGATCAGGCCAACGTGTTCCGTGCCTACGACTTTGCCGGCGGCGAGCTGTTCTACATGAACGAGTGGGGCGCGCACCATTTCGCCGCCCTGGCGTTGCAGGCGCGAACGCAGAATCGTGAACTGCTGATCGATGCCGAAGTGCGTCACGCGCGGTCTGCGCTGGGGCTGCGTCGGTTGCTTGACGGCTTCTATGTGATCGGCGCGCGGCGGCAAGGGCAGCAGCGTTACGGCACGCGTTTGTCGGAAGCGCTGGCCAGCCACCAGGTGCCGCATCGCTGGATGCATGGGCGCCGCGAGGCCGAAGGCTTCGAGTTGTGCTTCCTGCCCAAGTCCGACCGCTTTGCCAATTGCGTGGGCGAGCAACTCGTGCGCGACGGCTGGTTCGACTATGGCGCCTGGCTGGCCAGCCTGCACGATGCCACCGAGGTGGGCGCCCCCGCGCAACGCGCCGAGGCCGCCCGCAAGACGCGCTCCAACTGGAAGCGCGTGCCGGTGCCGAGCCTGGGCGTGCCGACGGGTCTCATGCCGGGTTTTGCGCACACGCGCTTGTAATACAAGGGCGCTACGGTCGGGGGTTGTTCTGCCCCTCCACCTGACGGATTGCTGAATCAGGCGGCTGGTGTCAGAATTCGCAACTTAGTTGCATTGGGGCGCACAATGTCGGGTGACATTGTGCGCCGGCACCTGCGCCCGACCTTGCGTTCCTTCCGCTCCTCCTTCCTCCATCCGCGTTGGCTGGCTTGCCTGCTGGCCGTGTTCCTGCTGTTTG
Source organism: Ralstonia pickettii (assembly GCF_001699815.1). Taxonomy (GTDB): domain Bacteria; phylum Pseudomonadota; class Gammaproteobacteria; order Burkholderiales; family Burkholderiaceae; genus Ralstonia; species Ralstonia thomasii. Next base: position 8,526 of record NZ_MCGB01000089.1, read on the forward strand.
GTCAGCAGGGCGCGCTGCGGCATGCGCTCTCGCATTGGAGTGAATTCGGCGAAGCGGCCGGCGTCGAGTTCAACGCCGCCGCCACGGCCAAGCCGGCCAGCGCCGAGCGCAGCCAGCCCGCGCAGGAGCACGCCGCGTGCTTGCAGTGCGCTGCCTATGCTGCGCTGGCGGCTGCCTTGCCGATGCTGGTGGCGCTGCGCCTAGCGCATACGCGGCGCTGGCACTTTCCGCGCATCGGCTTTCATGCGGGCGCGCCGGTCTTTCCGGTGGCCGTGTGTTCGCGCGATCCTCCATTCCGCCTTTGATTCCTGCCCTGCCCGTCGGCGCGCGCGTTGTGTTGACGCATGCGCGGGCCGCTGTTTAACGCATCCGCTCGATTCAAAGGTCTTTCATGATTCCGTTCCAGCCCAGCAAGCTGGTGATGGCGCTTGCCGCCGTCCTGCCGTCCGTCGCCTCGGTTTCCGCCCTGGCTCAGGAGGCCACGCCGCCGGCCGCCGCTCCTTCCACGCCCACCACGACGGCACCCGCCACCAACGTGCGCGACCTCAGCGAAACCCGCGTCACGGCCAAGCGCTTGGACGCCGCACGCAATGCGCTGTCGCCGGACACCGGCAGCTCCGTCTACAAGTTCGACACCGATGACATCGCCCGCCTGCCGCTGGGCGATGCCACGCCGCTCAACCAAGTGCTGCTGCAGGCGCCGGGTGTGGTGCAGGATTCGTACGGTCAGTTGCACGTGCGCGGGGACCACTCCAACCTGCAGTACCGCATCAATGGCGTGATCGTGCCTGAGCCGATTAGCGGTTTCGGGCAGATGCTCGATACACGCTTCGCCAACCAGATCAACGTGTTGACCGGCGCACTGCCCGCGCAGTACGGTTACCGCACCGCCGGCATCGTCGACATCACCACCAAAGGCGCATCGACCGATGAGGATGGCGAGCCGAAGGCCTTTGGCGGCGAGATCGGCACGGTGCTCGGCAGCAATGCCACGCACGAGGTCAATGCGCAGATCCAGGGCACGAAAGACCGCTTCAGCTATTACCTGTCGGGCGTGTTTGCCGAGAACAACCTCGGCATTGAAAACCCCACCGGCAACCGCAACGCCACGCACGACCACACCACGCAAAACAAGTCGTTCGGCATGCTGTCGTACCTGCTCGACAACGACAGCCGCGTGAGCTTCATGTTCGGCACATCGAACGGCCGTTTCCAGATTCCGACGCGACCGGGCCTGACGCCGAAATTCACGCTCGATGGCGCGGTGCCGCCGGCGTCGGAAGCCCTCAACGCCAATCAGCGTGAGAAGACCGACTTCCAGATTCTGACGTATCAGCAGAAGGTGTCGCCCAAGCTCGACTACCAGGTGTCGGTCTTCCGCCGTGTCAGCCGCATCGATTACATGCCCGATCCGATCGGTGATCTCGTCTACAACGGCGTGGCCGCCGACATTACCCGCCGCAACGAGGCTTACGGCGTGCAGGGCGATGCGAGCTACAAGCTGACCGACAAGCACACGCTGCGTGCCGGTGTGTTCGTTCAGCGCGAGCGCTACGTGGCCAACAACACCGCCAGCGTGTTTGCCGCCGACGACTCCGGTGCGCAGACCAGCACCACGCCGTTCACCATCGTCGACAACCACAGCGGCAGCGGCACGACCCTGGGCGTCTACCTGCAGGATGAGTGGAAGCCCACCGACAAGCTCACCGTCAACTACGGCGCGCGCTACGACCGCGTCAACACCATCGTCAGCGAGCAGCAACTGAGCCCGCGCCTTGGCCTGACGTACGACCTGACGCCGCGTACCCGCGTGCATGCCGGCTACGCGCGCTACTTCACGCCGCCGCCCACGGAGAAGTTCGACACCACGTCGGTGCAGGCCTTTGCAGGCACGACCAACGCGCTGCCGTCGGACGCCAACACGGCCGTCAAGTCGGAGCGTTCGAACTACTTTGATCTGGGGATTTCGCACCAGCTCACGCCGCATCTGACGCTGGGTCTGGATGCGTATTACCGCGACGTGCGCCATCTGCAGGACGAAGGGCAGTTCGGCAACGCGCTGCTGTACTCGGCGTTCAATTACGAGCGTGGCCGGATCTACGGGCTGGAAGGCAGTGCGAACTATCGCAACGGCAACTTCGGGGCATACCTGAATCTGGCCGTGTCGCGCGCGCAGGGCAAGGGCATCGAGACCGGCCAGTTCAACTTTGGTGCCAACGAGCTGGCCTATATCAACAGCCATTGGGTCAACCTCGATCACGACCAGCGCCTGACCGCGTCGGCTGGCGTGTCGTACCGGTATTCCGGCACGACGTATACGAGCGATGTGCTGTTCGGAACGGGCTTGCGTAACGGCTTTGTCAACACCGACCACCTGCCGGCCTACTGGCAGATGAACGTGGGCGCCGCCCGCGACTTCAACCTGCCGACGCTGGGCAAGTTCAAGACGCGCCTGACCGTGCTGAACATCTTCGACCGCAGCTACCAGTTGCGCGACGGCACGGGCATCGGCGTGGGGGCGCCGCAGTTTGCACCGCGCCGTACGTTCCTGTTGTCGGTCAGCAAGCCGTTCTAAGCAAATCGGGCCAGCACATGTCGCTGGCCCGATGTTGCATCCATTACATCGTCATCACATCGGCGGGACCATCCCGTCCTTGCCGACCAGCACCCGTTGTGCAACCAGCGTGCCCTGCGCATCAGCGCGCACGAACATGACGACGTGCGCACCGGCTTTCAGGTCATCGCGCCGACCCGGCTCGAAGGTGACGATCGGCACTTGCGGCGGCACCACGATGCGCTGCTCCCCATCCTTGTATTTGACCGACAGCGTGCGGCCCTGCGCGCCGGTGACGGCGCCTGCCTGTTCGACCGTGCCGTTGGTCATGCTGCTGTTCGGCCCCAGGTCGTATGGGCGGTGGCCGTCTCCGGTGCCGCGCATGGCTTCCGGAAACACGTGCACTTCCAGCGCGCGCAGCGTGCCGTCCGGTTCCTTGACGGCGGCCGTGCCGATATAGCTGCCCGCGCGAATGGCCGACGGCTCGATCGGCGCAACTTGCGTGATGTTGAGGTCCACAGGCAGCGTCACGGTAGCCTTGTTGCCGGAGGTGTCGGTCACGTCGACAGCCGTGCTGTGGACCGCATTGATGGTGGCCCGCACACGCGTGGGCGCGGCGGTATTTTGTGCGGATGCGGCGAGTGGAAGGACAGCAGTCACAAGGGCGACAACTGCAGCAGTACGGGCAGAAAAGCGTAGACGGGTCATTGGGCAGGCGCGTGTGGTTCACCCAAACGTGGGCGCGGCGGGCCAGCGTGCGCGCGTATCCGCGAAGAGCTGGTCCGCCGCCAGTCTAGACCGGACCGCGTTCGCGTGCAGGGCGGCCCGCATTCATCGGCCAACTCAACTGCGATGCTGGCCCGGCACGCGCTTGCCCTTGTACGTCGGGCGGCTGCGGCGCATGTTGTCGGACCAATCCGTGCCGCCGCCCGTGGGCGATTGCACCGGCACGTCGCGGCTGCCGGGTTGCGGGTCGATCGGCGCTTCGTCGAGTTCGACCGCGTCGGGGGCATCTGCGTCATCGTTTTCACCGGCCAGGCCTGTGGCGTGTTCGAAGTTCTCGTCGTCGATGGGGGTGTCGACTTCGGGGTCATGCACGTCGCGTATGGCGTCGGGCATCAGGTCGCCGCCTTCGCGTATGACGGGTTCGTGCCCAGCGGCGCGGCGCTCGCCGGTACCGGTGGAATCGGTGTCGCTGTCGAGGTTGACGTCGCCAAGGTCCGCGCCGGCTGTGCGGTTGGCGGCGTTGCCGTGCGGATGGACCGCGGGATCGTCGTCAAAGCGGTCTTCAACGTCACTGCCCAGGCCCGGCCCGCCGACCACGTCGCTGCCCGAGTCCGAACTGTCGGAGGGCCCCAGGGCATCGGTGCCGTGGCCCTTGCCGGTTTGTGCGGGTGCTTCGCCGGTGCGATACAGGTTGCTCGTTGCCATGTGGATTCTCCATGCGTGCTTGTGCGCCAAGGCGCGACACAGCCAATGCAGCAAGGCAGATACCTGCGTGCGGCGCAGGCCGCGTACGCCAGCGCATTGTTTTGGCGGCACGCTCGTTGCGACCCATTCGGCGCGGACGGGCCGTCCGTAACCGAAACCAGGAGGCTGACGATGAAGCAACACGCACAGCAACCGCACAAGCCCGCTGCACAGGCGGGAGAAAAAGCGGGGCAACGAAAGAGCGAAAGCAAGAAGGGCGAGCACAACGCGCAAGCGCAGCAAGCGCGCGGGGTTGCCAAGGAGCGCACTTCAATGCAGCACGGCACCGACCAATCGGCGAAACGCCCGATGCGGGCCCCCGCGGAGGACGGCCGTGCTGCCGCGCAAGAGGGGCAATTGCCACAAAACCAGCAGCGTCTGGGGCAGCACCAGAACAGCCGGAAACAGCCATGAGCGCCACCAGGAAACCTCGTGGTGACGACCAAGCCGAGGCGCCTTCGGGTGACGCCATCAGGCCCGTGGTGCCGGCCATCCCCAGCGAAAGCGGCGTCGGCGAGGAAGACCCGGGCGACTTCGAGAACGCGTCGATTCGCTCGGACGACGGGAAGCGCCCCAGCGTGCCGCCGCGTAAGCCAGGGGAGCGGGGCTGACAGCGTTCGCACCTTTCTTCAGCCGCGCAATGTCCCGCGCGGCTGAGCCCAGTTTGCCACCCAGCGCCACATCGCCGGCCATGCGGGTCGCTGCGTGCGAAGCGCCGGCGCGACCACGCGCAGGTGTGCCCCACTGCGCGTATCGGCGTGCAGGTGCCACCATCCGGACATTTCCACCACATGCGCGTGGCCCGCGCCCAGCGCGTAGTGCTCGGTCGTGCCCCGCGATGGCGGTTCGAGGTGCAAGCTCCCTTCCAATGCCACGAGTGTGGTTCTGGCCGCCAGCCAGTGCAGGCCCGTCTGGCCAGCGCCAAGCGCCAGCCATTCGGGTTTCGGTGTGGGTGCCGCTGTAGTCATGTCGATCTCCTGAACATGGCTCCAGCGTAGGCACGCGGCTCAATGCGCAACAGACACAGAACTGGCAATGTGCGGCGCAACAGGCATGCTCTTGTGACAATCTGTTGCGGTACAGTTTGACGTCGTCTGTATCTGTTGCGGTCACGGTCTTGCCGGCATGATGTGCTGGACACCTCTCCTTGCCGCTTGCTGCCGCCCGACGCTCCTTGCCGCCATGTCCGTCACCGAGTTGACTCCCCCGCCCGCGCAGCCGCTGTATCGGACGCTTGCCGATCATTACCTCGGCGCGATCCGCAGTGGGGTGTTGGCGCCGGGGGAGCGCATGCCGTCGGTACGCATGCTGATGCGCACGCACGCCGTCAGTCTGTCGACTGCGCTGCAGGTATGCCGGCATCTGGAGGCGGAAGGCTGGCTCGAAGCGCGTGAACGCTCGGGTTACTTTGTGCGCCAGCCGCGCCGGGCGCTGCTCGCGCCGGTGAAGGAACCCGAGGTGTCGACGCCGGATCCGGCGGCCTACGTGGGCGTGCATGCGCGCGTGTCGGCCATCGTGGCGCGCGGGCAGCAAGCCACAGTGCATGTCGATCTATCCGGCGCGAGCGGGGCGGCCGCGTTGTATCCGGCAGCGGCGCTCAACCGGATTGCGTCGCAGGTGCTGCGGCGGTATCCGCTGCTGCTGACACAGGCCGTCATCCCGAACGGCCATCCTGAATTGCAGACTGCCGTGGCGCGCCGCGCGCTCGACATGGGCGTGCAGGTCGCGCCGGACGACGTCATCGTCACCCACGGCTGTATCGAGGCGGTCAACCTGGCATTGCGCGCGGTGGCCCAGCCGGGCGATACGGTGGCGGTGGAGTCGCCGACCTACTACGGGCTGCTGCAGGTGCTGGAAAGCCTCGGCATGCGCGCGGTGGAAATTCCTACCAGCCCGCGCACCGGCATGTCGCTGGAAGCGCTGGAGATGGCGGTGCAGGCCTACGGCAACATTCGCGCCGTGGTGGTGGTGCCCAATCTGCAGAATCCGCTCGGCAGCATCATGCCCGACGCCGCCAAGCGCCGGATGGCGGCCTTTTGCGATGCCAACCGCATCGCGCTTATTGAAGACGATACCTACAGCGCGCTCGGCGACAGCCCCACGCCGCTCAGGGCACTCAAGGCATGGGACCGCACAGGCAGCGTCATTTATTGCGCGTCGTTGAGCAAGGTGTTGGCACCCGGCCTGCGCCTGGGCTGGATGGCGGCCGGCCGCTGGCAGGGGCGTGTGCAGATGCTGAAGTTTGCGCAATCGCGGCCGAACGATTCTTGGTCGCAGGTGCTGGCGGGGCGCTTTATCGCCTCTGGCGCGTACGACCGTCACCTGCGCACGCTGCGCCAGACGTTGCGCGAACAGCGCGAGCGGATGGCTGAATCGATTGCCGGATGTTTTCCCGCCGGCACGCGGTTATCCGTGCCGTCAGGCGGGTTGGCGATGTGGGTGGAGCTGCCAGCCAACGTGTCGTCGATGGAACTGTTCGATGCGGCGCTGGCACAGGGCATCCGGATTGCGCCGGGCACGATGTTCTCGAACCTGAACCGCTTCGATCATTTCTTCCGCATCTGCTTCGGGCTGGCACCTTCGGCCAACCTGGAAGCTGCGCTTGCCACGCTCGGCCAGATCACGCAGGAACTGGCCGAGCGCTGACCGATCGACCTACCGGCACCACGCCGGCACAGCGGAAGGCGCTTCCAGACCCTGCACACTCTGCGCAATCTGTTGCGACCATTGCTGGACGAGGCGTTGCGTGGATGACACCACCGCGTTGACGCCAGCCTCTGAATCCGCGGCTGCGGAGGGCCCAGACACAGGTAGCGCAAGCGTCGTCTGGCAGGTGAGCGCGGCGGCGCTCGCGCCTTGGGTGGCCGCATCGCGCGATACGCGCCACGTCACCAGTGCGGTCACGCCTTGTCCGGGCCGCGCGTCGTAGCTGCGCATCTCGGCACCGATGCGGTAGAGCGGCACGCCCGCCGGCGCGGCAGCACCACCCACGTCCACCGCAGACAACGTCGCTGCCAGGTTGGCAGACAGCGCATCGCGCAGTTCCGAACCGAACGGCGCCGCCCAGCGTTGCTGCTCAAGCGCCACCACTTCGCTGTCGGACGTACGCAGCACGATCTGCGGCTTGTCCAGGCGATCGGGCACCCGCACGCCTGAGAGGCGGAATGCACGCTGAAAGCGGCTGGTGTCGGTTGCTTCAGGGCGCGCCGACAGCGTATGCAAGGTCGGCTCGGGCGAGGCGCACGCGCCAACCAGCAAGGCCAAGGCAGCGCCGCCGGCCACGCGAAGAGAAAAAGACAGCATCGTCGTTTGCATCGGCATCATTGCGCGTCCTTTGCCTTGCCGCGGATCAGCGCTTCCGGGTGGCGGTCCAGATAGTCGGTCAGCACGCGCACGGACGCGGCGGCCTTGGCCACCTGTTCCAGCGTGTCGCGCGCATTGCGTTGCAGCGGGGCATCGTCGGAGAAGACCTGCCGCGCAGAGTCGAGCGTGCGGCGTGCCTCGGCCAGCGTTTCCTTCATCTGCGGGGCGAGATCGCTGTTGACGGTCTTGGCCAGTTGCTCGGTCTGCTTGAGCGTAGCGTCGAGCGTTGTGAGTGTGCGGTGGACGTCTTGTCCGATCTGCTCGAACGGCACCTTGTTGAGCTTCTTGGCGATGCCGGCAATCTGCGCTTCGATATCGTCCGTGGGGTTGTCGGCCGTCGGGAACACATACGCACCGTCGCGATCGCGCATGCCGAAGCGTGGCGCGGTCTTCTCGCGCTCGGCCGTGTCGATGAAGTCGAGGTTCACGAACTGCTGGCCCGTCAGCAGGCTCGCGCTCTTCAGCTGCGCGCGCATGCCGTTCTTCACCAGCACGTCGAACTGCGTGCGGACGTCTTCGGCGGCGTGCTGAGGGTTGTCGTCGCGGATGTCCATGCCGAAGCGGGTGGGGTACAGCGTGGCCGTGACCGGCAGCACGAACTCGTGGCGCTTCTTGCTGTAGTGGATGCCGATCGACTTGATCTCGCCCACGTTGATGCCCTTGAACTCCACCGGCGCGCCTACGTTGAGCCCGCGCAGCGAGCGGTGGAAGTACATCACCACGGTCTGCGACAGGTGTTCCGGGTCCTTCAGCGCCGCGGTTTCGTTGCGCACGAGCTGGAACTGCGCATCGGAGGCAGCCGGCTCGTGATCGGCTTCTTCGGGTGTCTGGAACGCGATGCCGCCGAGCGCCACGGTCAGCAGCGATTGTGTATCGACCTTCAGTCCGTTGGCGTCGAGCTTGAGGTCGATACCGCTGGCGTTCCAGAACCGCGTGCCGCGCGCCACGAACTTGTCGAACGGCGCGTTGACGAAGATGTGCAACGTCACGCCCTTGCCGTCGGTGTCGATGTCATAGGCGGTGACCTGGCCCACACGCACGCGGCGGAAATACACCGGCGCGCCGATATCGAGCGAGCCCAGGTCGGGCGCATGCAGCGTGAACTGTTTGCCCGGCGCATCCGCGGAGATGGCCGGCGGTGTATCGAGGCCCTTGAAGGTGGATTTCTTCTCCTGTGAGCTGCCGCCGTCCACGCCGATGTACGCGCCGGAGAGCAGCGTGCCGAGCCCCGAGATGCTGCCGGCCGCCACGCGCGGGCGCACCACCCAGAACCGCGTGTCGGACGCGGCAAACGCCTTGCCGTCATGCGTGAGTTCGATCAGCACCACGGCGCCAGAGCGGTCGTCGGTGAGCCCCACTGCCTTGACCACGCCGATATCGACGCTCTTGTATTTCACGCGCGTCTTGCCTGCCTCAATGCCCTCGGCCGAGCTGAACGTGACAGTCACTTGCGCGCCGCGCGCCAGGATCACGCGCGCCATGAGCGTGGCGCCCACCGTAAGCGCCACGATCGGCACCAGCCAGATCAGAGAGGGCAGCCAGCGCTTGCGCTTCATGCGGCGCGGCGCGGGAATGTTTTCGTTATCGACGGGGTCGGTCATACATCGGTCTCTTCGGGATCGGGCTCGTCGATGACGTCCCAGATCAGGCGGGGATCAAAACAGCGGGCGGCGAACATGGTCAGTACCACCACGGCGGCAAACGGGCCGACACCAGGGCCGGGTTTGATGATGGCCAGCGTCGACAGATGCACAAGGCCTGCGAGCAGCGTCACCACAAATACATCGAGCATCGACCAACGGCCGATGATTTCGACCAGCGCATACAGGCGCGTGCGCAGTCGCGGGTTCCAGCGCCAGCGTTGCTGCACCGAAAGGCACAGCACCGCCAGGATGCCGAGCTTGGCCAGCGGCACCAGAAAGCTTGCGATGAACACGATGATGGCCAGGTGCCATGACCCCGACGTCCAGAGGTAGACGATCCCGCTCATGATCGTGTCCTGCTGTGTGCCGAGCAGGGTGTCGGTAATCATCACGGGCAGCAGGTTGGCGGGCAGGTACATGGCGGCGGCCGCAATCAGCAGCGCCCAGCAGCGCGCCAGGCTGTCGGGCTTGCGTACGTGCATGGGCGACATGCAGCGCGGGCAGACCGGCGCTGCGGCGGTGTCGTCCGGCGCGTATTCGCGCGTGAGCACCGCTTGCGTGGCGGCCCTGGAGTCGGGCATGCGCGCCAGCAGGCCGCAGCGTTCGCATGTCACCAGGCCATGTGCGGCGGCCCGCAGCGGGCGGCCCTCTTGACCCGGGTTGCGCCGGTGCAGGCGTGGTGGCGCTGTTCATGGGCGATCCTCGCCGGGGCGGGCCGCGGCGTCCATGCCGGTCGGCGCGTCGATGTGTGAGCCCGGCGGCAGCGTCAGGCCGATCTCGCGCCAGAACGGTCGCAGGTCGATCGACAACGCCACCGTCAGGAACACGGTGAGCGCGGCAAATGCCCACAGGCCCGCATCGGCTTCCAGCGACACCATGCGCGCCACTTTGATGAGCGCCACCACCACGCCCAGCATGAAGATCTCGACCATTGCCCACGGGCGGATCAGCGCTGCCGCGCGCAGCACCAGCGCTGCGGCCGGATGCTGCCGCCCACGCACTCGCGCAATAAGCAGCGGCGCCAGCACCGACATGTACATCAGGGGGAAGAACACCGTGGTGAGCGCCACCAGCACGGCAGCGAACAGCATGTCGTAGTCGTACAGCGCCACGATGGCGCCCCACAGCGTGGTGGCGTGCCGGTTGCCGCCGCCGTTCATCTCGGCAATCGGGAAGATGTTCGCGACGACGTAGACGATGATGCCCGTCAACACCAGCGGCAGCAGCACCGAGAGCCGCTCGCTCTGGTTGCGGTACAGCTTGACGCCGCAGCGCGTGCAGTGCGCCTCTTCATCCAGCGCAATGACTTCGTGGCGATGGAGGGTGTCGCAGTGCTCGCACGCGATCCAGGCATCGGGATCGCCCGGCAGCGGCAGGGCGACCGGGGCGGCCTTGGCGTCGGGGGTGTCGCCCGCTGCGCGCCATGACTGGGGCAGCGGGAAGGGAAATTTCACGTTTGACGGCTCCATCGTCGGGCTGAGGGCGCGGTGGCAGCGTTGGACAGGCATGCGACGGCGCACCGACAGTCGGGCAGGCGATTGTACATACACAGTTGAATGTATAGCTGAGTGCGGCCCGCCGCATGTTGACGCACGGTCTCAAGCAAATATCCAGCCAATCGGTTCGCTCTACATTGCGCGGCGTGACGGCGGAACGGGCCTTGCTGCAGCGGAGGGGGCACGTCCTCAACCTCAAAGGAGCAATTCATGACGTATCTCAGAGCCTCTTCTCTTGTCGTCGCGCTGGCGCTGGCTGGCGGCACCGCGGCGGCGTATGCCCAGACAGGGGGCGCCCCATCCAACAGTACGGCGGGCGGGGGCAGCATGTCTGCGGCGGGTGGTGCCGGCACCGACGCAACTGCAAGTGGCATGGGCGACAGCACCGCCAACGGCAGTTCAGCCAACAGCGGCCGGGACACCTCGCGCAACCGCAACGCCACCGGTAAGCAAGGGCGCTCTGGCAATACGCGCTCGGGTTCGAGTGGCAGCTATGGCGGCAGTGCCAACGATTCAACGGGCAGTACGACCGGCG
>NZ_MCGB01000090.1 GCF_001699815.1 Ralstonia pickettii
TCGCATTGAGGCGATGGTGCAGGGCTATCGCCGCGATCGAAACACCCGGCTGCATGCACTCCTGCACTGCCTTGGCCTTGAACTCGGCGCTATGCCGACGTCGGCGCCGTATTGGCGCGCTCTCTTCGATAGTGTCCACGTGTCCACCTAGAACTAGATGGACACGATGCTCCTTGCTACGCGGGTCCCCTTCAAGACGGGTTCACCGGGTGCTTACGGAGGTTTTTGTTTTTGGGTGGGAAGGCGCTGGGATGTGTTGCCGCGAAGAGCTCGACGAGTGATAGCGCGTTTGTGGAGGTGTAAAAACAAACACCCCAGCTCTGTGTAAGAGCTGGGGTGTTGGAGGGGAGAGCCTGGCGATGACCTACTTTCACACGGGAATCCGCACTATCATCGGCGCGGAGTCGTTTCACGGTCCTGTTCGGGATGGGAAGGGGTGGTACCGACTCGCTATGGTCACCAGGCTATGACTTGTTGTCACGTTGAC
>NZ_MCGB01000091.1 GCF_001699815.1 Ralstonia pickettii
AAGGCGCTGGGATGTGTTGCCGCGAAGAGCTCGACGAGTGATAGCGCGTTTGTGGAGGTGTAAAAACAAACACCCCAGCTCTGTGTAAGAGCTGGGGTGTTGGAGGGGAGAGCCTGGCGATGACCTACTTTCACACGGGAATCCGCACTATCATCGGCGCGGAGTCGTTTCACGGTCCTGTTCGGGATGGGAAGGGGTGGTACCGACTCGCTATGGTCACCAGGCTATGACTTGTTGTCACGTTGACGAGGTCAACGGGACCAATATGGGAATG
>NZ_MCGB01000092.1 GCF_001699815.1 Ralstonia pickettii
CTTGGCAGTCTCAGGTACACGGTGGGCGATACCCACCACGTGCACGCGTCGTACAAGGATGGGAATTACGACGGCCGCTATGCGTGGATCAACGACAAGATCAACTCGCGCCTGGGGCGCGTGCGGCTCGACTACTTCATCTGCGACAAGATCACCGAACTGCCGAACGTGCAGGGCTTCCACGGCATCTTCCCGGACAAGCGCGATCCGCTCGACCCGAAGATCAACTACACGACGCGCGTGTTCTGCGGCGGCGAGTTTGCGATCCCGCTACCGAACACGGCGGGCATCGATGATCCGTCCAAGTACCGTTCACTGTTCACGTGCGTGGACGCTGAAACCATGGAAGTGCGCTGGCAGGTGCTGATCGACGGCAATTGCGACCTCGTCGCAACGTCGTACGACGGCAAGCTGGCCGCGACCAACCAGTACAACACCGAGATGGGCGTGCACTACGAAGACATGATGTCTGCGGAGCGCGATGCCTGTCTGTTCTTCAACGTTGCGCGCATCGAGGCGGCGGTCAAGGCCGGCAAGTTCAAGACCATCGGCGACTCCAAGGTGCCGGTGGTGGACGGCACGCACGCGGCCAACCAGGATCCGAAGACAGCACTGACCGCTTATGTGTCGGTGCCGAAGAATCCGCACGGCGTCAATGCCAGCCCCGACCAGAAGTACTTCGTCTGTGCCGGCAAGCTTTCGCCCACCGGTACGGTCATCGAGCTGTCTCGCGTGCTCGACTGGTTCGACGGCAAGCTCGCCAAGATCGACGACGCCATCGTGGCGGAGGTCGAACTTGGCCTGGGGCCGCTGCACACTGCGTTCGACGGGCGCGGCAACGCATACACGACGCTGTTCCTCGACAGCCAGATCGTGAAGTGGAACATTGACGCCGCCATCAAGTTCCACAACGGTGACAAGAACGCGAAGTACGTGGTCGACCGCCTTGACGTGCATTACCAGCCGGGCCACCTGAGCGCATCGCAATCCGAAACCATGGCCGCCGACGGCAAGTTCCTCGCCGTGGGCTGCAAGTTCTCCAAGGACCGCTTCCTGCCCGTTGGCCCGCTGCACCCCGAAAACGAACAGTTCATCGACATCTCCGGCGACAAGATGGTGCTGCTGCAGGACCACCCGATCCGCAGCGAGCCGCACGACTTCATCATCTTCAAGCGCGAGCTGCTGCACCCGAAGCAGGTCTATTCGCTGGACGATTTCCCGCTGGCCACCAAGGACCCGAAGCAGTCCGGCGTGGTGCGCAATGGCAAGAAGGTGACGGTGCGGCTCACCTCGCAGGCACCGGCGTACAGCCTGCGCGAGTTCAAGCTGAAGAAGGGCGACGAGGTCACGCTGATCCTCACCAATCTGGACAAGGTCGAGGATCTGACGCACGGCTTCGCGATTCCGAAATACAACATCAACTTCATCGTCAATCCGCAGGAAACCGCGTCGGTCACGTTCATTGCCGATAAGCCCGGCGTGTTCTGGTGCTACTGCACGCATTTCTGTCATGCACTGCACCTTGAAATGCGCAGTCGCATGATCGTTGAGGCCTGATTCCGAGGAGAAGCGCGCGTGCCCCGTGCGGGCCCGCGCGTGCCGATGAACTCCAAGATGCCATCCCGAAAACAAGGGTTCGCGGCGTGGGTCGCCGTGTTCCTCCTGATGCTGTTGGTGGGCGTGCAACCGGCGCAGGCCGGTCGCGGCGCCTACGAAGCCGAGTTGCCCGCCAATCTGGCCGAGGCCAAGGACCTGTGCGCGCTCGTACCTTGCGCCGACGTGTTTCCCGGCGCGGTGCGTTTTTCCGAACGCATGGGGCAACCGCCTTATGTGGAAGCCTATGGCGCAGCGCAAGGCGGTAAGGCGGCGCTGCTGGGCTACGTGATGCTGTCCACCGACATCACGGACATCCCGGCCTATTCGGGCAAGCCCGTGGTCACGCTGATCGGCATGGACCGGCAAGGCCGCTATGTCGGCATCAAGGTCCTGAAGCATTCCGAGCCGATCCTGCTGCTGGGGATTCCCGAATCTGCGCTGCTGAACTTCAACAAGCAGTACATCGGCAAGTCGGTCAAGGACAAGATCGAAGTCGGTCAGTCACGGCCAGACGAGGGTGTGCTTGGCGTCGATGCGATCTCGGGCGCCACCGTGACCGTGATTGCGCAGAACCAGGTGCTGGCCACAGCCACATCTTCCGTGGCGCGTCAGGTTGGCATTCTGGCGCCAACGCGCCATGAGCCCGCGCGCTATGCGCAGACCGGGCAGCGTGCAAGCTGGGCAGAACTCGTCAAGCAGGGCAGCGTGCAGCGCTTGCTGATCCGGCCCGAACAGCTTGGGCTCGAACGCGCGCCGGAACCGTTCATTGAACTGTGGTTCGGTGATCTCAATCATCCCGACCTGGGTGCGAGCCTGCTCGGCCAATCCGTCTGGAACGACCTGCACGCTCAGCTCAAGCAGAACGAGCATGCGATCTTCGTCATCCGCACCGCGGGCGCGGCGTCGTTCAAGGGGTCGGGCTTCGTACGCGGCGGCATCTATGACCGCATCCAGATCAAGCAAGGCGCGGAGTCCTTTACCTTCCGCGATTCGGACTACCTCAACCTCTATGGCCTGGCAGCCCCTGGCGCGCCGGCCTACACGGAATCGGCCATCTTCGTGGTGCGCTCGCCAGCGTTTTCGGCGGCGTATCCGTGGAAGCTGTCCTTCCTGGGCAACCGCGTCGATCGGGCGACCGGCACGCGCAGCTTTGTTACGTTCGATGCCCCGTACTGGTTGCCCGAAACGCTGCTGCAGGGCGGGCACCCGCATATCGACGAGCCGGAGGCCCCCTGGCGGCGGGTCTGGCGTACGCGCGCGCCGCAGATTGCACTCTTCATCGTGCTGCTCGTTTCGGTGAGCGTGGTGTATGCGCTGCGTGAGCGCCTGACGCGCCGTTCGACGCACAAGAACAAGTGGCCGGTGAACGCCTTCAAGTACACCGCGTGGGCCCTGAGCATCGGCTTCGTCGGTTTCGGTGCGATGGCGCAGCCGTCGATCACGCAAGTGCTGACATGGTTCCACTCGCTGCTGTTCCAGTGGACGTGGTCGCTGTTCCTGACGGATCCGTTCATCTTCTGCTTCTGGATCTTCATCATCCTGACGGTGTTCCTCTTTGGGCGAGGGCTGTTCTGCGGATGGCTGTGCCCGTTCGGCTCGCTGTCGGAAGCGCTCTACAAGATTGGCGGACGGCTCGGCCTCAAACGCTGGCAGCGTCATCTGCCGCGTGCCTGGCACGACAAGCTGAAGTGGCTCAAGTA
Source organism: Ralstonia pickettii (assembly GCF_001699815.1). Lineage (GTDB taxonomy): Bacteria > Pseudomonadota > Gammaproteobacteria > Burkholderiales > Burkholderiaceae > Ralstonia > Ralstonia thomasii. Next base: position 3,297 of record NZ_MCGB01000092.1, read on the forward strand.
CGCCATCTTCTTCGGGTTGTTGACGGTGTCGGTGTTCTCGATGGGGCTGGCAGAAAAGCTTGCCGAGGTGGAACCGTTCAAGACGACATTCCTGGTCGGCATCAGCCACCGAGCGTGGCCCTACGGGCTGTTCGTCTGCACGCTGCTCGGGATCTCGCTGTTTGTCGAGCGCCCGTACTGCAAGTACATCTGCCCGCTGGGTGCCGCGCTTGCCATGCCGAGCACGTTCCGCTGGTTTGGCCTGCGCCGCAAGCAAGACTGCAACAGTTGCAAGGCCTGCGCCGTCGGTTGCGGGTCTTTGGCGATCGACGCGGACGGCCGTATCGACCATCGCGAATGCCTGCACTGCCTCGATTGCATGGTGCTGTACACCGACGTCAAGGGCTGCCCGCCGCTTGCCAAGGAGCGCAAGCGGCGCGAGCGCGATGGGCTGGAGATCACGCCCATCGGCAAGGACGGCTACTTCATTCCCATCCAGCCGGTGCCGGTGCCCATGAACCCGCGGGTGGCGCAAGGCCCCGACCCGCGCATGCCGACCGACCGCGTGGTGCCGACCGGACGCGAAGGTGCGCGTGGCCTGCGCTGGCTGATGTTGGAATTGCGCGATCACCTCTGGCCGTGGAGCAGCAACGGGTGGAGGTCGGCGCGCGGCCTGCAGATCGCGGGGGCTTCGCTTGCGCTGGCAGCGAGCGTGGCATGGATCCTGGCGGCGACGGGCCACCTGTCGTCGGGCGCGGTCATCGCATGGTGGTTCGGCTGGAGCCTGTATGAAGTGCTGATCCGCCTTGCCGGCCGTCGCTACGTCAAGGATGGCCCGTGGTGGCAAGCCAATTATCGGCGCGCAACCGTCATGGACATGCTGAGCTACGTCGGCTTCAAGAACCTGCTGATTGGCGCCATGCTGTTCCTGACCCTGAAAGCGCTGGGGTGGCTGCAGGTATGAGGTGGCTGCCGGTGTTGCTCGTTGTCTGCGGCTGGCTTGCGGCTGTGCAGGGCGCTCACGCATCGGCGGCCACCACGGTGCGCGTTGCGGCGGGGCAGTCGCTGCAAGCAGCCATCGACGCAGCACATCCGGGCGATGTGCTTGAGATCGAGCGCGGCACGTATACCGGCAACCTCATCGTCAACAAGCCTCTGACGCTGCGCGGACTCGATCGTCCCACGCTCAGCGGCGGCCAGCGCGGCGACACGATCCGCATCGGCGCACCGGACGTCGTGATCGAGGGCCTGATCGTTCGCGATTCGGGCGACAGCCTGAAAGAGCAGAACGCAGGCATCAACATCCTGCCCGGCGCGCATCGCGCCGTGGTGCGCCAGTGTGAGCTGACCTACAACCTGTTCGGTCTGTGGATCGAGAAAGCCAACGACGTGCGCATCGAGGCCAACACCATCACCGGCAAGCGTGACTACAACTCGGCGCAGCGCGGCAATGGCGTGGAGCTGTACAACACGCAAGGCGCGCGCATCATCGGCAACAACATCAGCTTCGTACGGGATGCGCTTTACGTGGACGTGTCGCACCACGCCGTTTTCAAAGGCAATCGGCTCCACCACAGCCGCTATGGCACGCACTACATGAACTCCTACTACAACCTGTGGGAGGACAACGACAGCTATGCCAACCGGGGCGGCCTGGCCTTGATGGAGGTGCGCGACCAGATCGTGCGCAACAACCGCACCTGGGGCAATGCCGACCACGGGATCATGCTGCGCACGTTGCAGGACTCGGTGGTGGAGAACAACGTGGTGGCCGACAACGACCGCGGCTTCTTCATCTACGACGTGGAATACACGCAACTGCGCGGCAACCTCATCGTCGGCAACCAGGTGGGCGTGCACCTGTCGGCAGGCTCGACACGCAACGTCGTGCAAGGCAACGACTTCATCGGCAACCGAGAGCAAGTCCGCTACGTGGGCGCGCGTGACGAGGCATGGGGGGCACGCACGGCTGCCGAGCGCGCGCAGGGCAACTTCTGGAGCGACTACCTGGGCTGGGACCGCGATGGCGATGGCATCGGCGATGTGCCCTACGAGGCCAACGACGTTGTCGACCGGCTGATCTGGCGTCACCCCGGCGTGCAACTGCTGTTGGCGAGCCCGGCGGTGCAGGCACTTAGATTCGTCAGCCGGCAGTTTCCCATCCTGCGTGTGCCGAGCGTGGTGGACGCGTATCCGCGCATGCAACCCGCGAACCCACATTGGAGCACCTGGCGTGACAGATCCCCTTCACGTTGACGAGACTGCCGCCATCTCGCTGCGCGGCGTCTGTAAACACTATGGTGCCGTGCGAGCCGTCGACGGCGTTGACCTGGACGTCGGCTACGGCGAACTGTTCGGCCTGATCGGGCACAACGGTGCCGGCAAGAGCACGCTGTTCAAGATGATGCTTGGGCTGATTCCGGCAACCGCCGGCAGCATCCGCGTGGCCGGGGCATCGGTGCGTGGGGCTGCATTCCGCGCCGCGCGCAGGCAGATCGGCTACCTGCCCGAGAACCTCGTTCTGTACGACAACCTGAGCGGGTTGGAGACCTTGCGGTTTTTCGCCAAGCTCAAGGGCGCACCGGCAGCCGATTGCGCGTCGCTGCTTGCCCGCGTCGGGCTGGCGGGTGCGGTCGACCAACCCGTGCGGGCGTATTCAAAGGGGATGCGGCAGCGCCTCGGGTTTGCGCAGGCGCTGTTGGGTGCGCCACGCGTGCTTTTTCTGGATGAGCCGACCAACGGCCTCGATCCGGCGGCAATCCACGACTTCTACGCCACGCTGCAGGCACTGCGCGAGCAGGGCGTCACGATCCTGATCACGTCGCACATCCTGGCCGAGCTGCAGCAGCGCATCGACCGCCTTGCCATCCTGGCCGACGGCCGTGTCCTTGCGCTTGGCAGTGTCGCTGCACTGCGCGCACAGGCCGATCTGCCCCTGACGCTGGCCTTGCGGGTCGAGGCCGGCGCGCGCGGCGCACTGTGGGCGCAACTCGCGCCCTTGCGCGCACACGGCGCAGAGATCGTCGACGGGCAGGCCGAGCATGAGGTGATGCTGCGCTGCAGCCGCTCGCTCAAGATGGACGTACTTCAGGCACTGCAGCCGCTGGGCGGGCGCCTGCTCGATCTGCAGATCCACGAACCGTCGCTCGAAGACGTGTTCTTTGGCCTCAGGCAAACGGAGGCCGCATGATCGGCATCGAATATCGGCAAGTGGCCGCCGTGGCGGCCAAAGAACTGCGCGATCGCCTGCGCAACCGATGGGTGCTCGCAGTGGCCGTCGTCTTCGCCGTGTTCTCGCTCGTGATCAGCTACTTTGGCGGCGCCGAGCAGGGCACGCTCGGGCCGCGGTCCATCGAGTTCGTCATTACCAGCTTGGTCAGCCTCGTCATCTACCTGATCCCGCTGATTGCGCTGTTGCTTGGGTTCGATGCCGTTGTGGGCGAGCGCGAGCGCGGCTCGCTCGATCTGCTGCTGGCCCTCCCGCTGACGCGCGTGGAACTGCTGCTGGGCAAATACCTCGGGCTCGCCGCAGCGCTCACCCTGTCGACGTTGGGTGGCTTCGCGCTGATGGCCGTGCTCCTGTGGCACCAGTTCGGCTCGGCGGGGCTGTATCAGGCGGCTGGCTTCGTGCTGAGTTCGGTGCTGCTGGGGCTGGTCTTTCTGAGCCTGGCGCTGTTCGTCTCTGTCGTCAGCCGTGAGCGCACGCGTGCTTCGGGCGCCGCCATCGCGCTGTGGTTTGGCTTCGTGCTGATATTCGACCTGTTGCTGCTCGGCCTGCTCGTCGCCACCGGCGGCAGCTTTGGTGGCCAGGCGCTGGCGTATCTGCTGCTGCTCAATCCCACCGATATTTTTCGCATCCTCAACGTGTTTTCGCTGGACCAGCTGCGGGGCTTGCATGGCCTCGTCAGCATCGTGCCGCCTGCCCTGGGCAACCCGTGGGCGATGGGCGCGGCGATGCTGGCTTGGATTGCCGCGCCGCTGGCACTGGCCGCCTGGAGATTCCGCGCATGAACCCGGATCGTCGCCGCCTGCTGGCGGCTGCCCTGGCCGGATCGGCCGCCCTGATTGGTCTGGCTGCCTGTGGCCGGCAGGCCGAAGCCACCCTTGTCCCCGCTGAAGCCGACGCGGCGACCACCTGCGATCTGGATGGCATGCTGGTGGCGGATTATCCAGGGCCCAAGGCGCAGCTCTATTACCAGGGCGACGCGACGCCGCACTGGTGCTGCGATACGGTGGAAATGTTCAACACACTGCTCAAGCCGGAGCAGGCGCGGCCAATCCGGGCGGCGCTCGTGCAGGACATGGGCCAGGCCGACTGGGAGCATCCTCGTGGCCACTGGTTTGACGCCAAGACCGGCTATTACGTGTTCGGCAGCCGGCGCCGCGGCTCGATGGGGCCGACGGTCGCGAGCTTCCGGCTGGAAGCCGATGCCCGCGCGTTCATTGCCCGCGACGGTGGCAAGCTGCTGCGCTACGCCGAAGTGACGCCAGACATGGTGGACCTCAGCGGTGGCGCGCTGCACGACGGGCGGATGTAGCCATGCGGCTGCGTCGATCGGGCTTGATGACAGTCGCTTTGCTGGCGGCCTCGCTCTGGTGGTATGGCGTGTATGCGAGCCGCCGGGTGGAGCCCGAGATTCCCACCGAAATCTGCTTCGTTGCGGCGCCAACGCCCTATGACCCGCGCTCGGGCACGGCGCCCGATGCGCCGCGCGCCATCCCGCTCAACGCACGCTGCCCGGTCTGCGGCGCGTTTCCGTCGCGCGCGCCGGATTGGGCAGCCCAGGTGATCTTTGCCGATGGCGACGCGTACTTCTTCGACTCGCCATTGAGCCTGTTCATCTACTTGCGCAACCTGCCGCGCTACGCCGCTGGCCGGAAATCGGCCGACATTGCCGCCGCCTACGTGCGTGCAGTTGGCGACGGGCGCTGGATTGCCGCGCTGCAGGCCGTCTACGTATGGGGGTCCGACGTGCCGGGGCCAATGCGCAGGGGCAATCTCCCTGCCTTCCGGAATCACACGGATGCGCGCGATTTCATTACGCGCCACGGCGGATCAGTCACGGGCTCCGCCGGCATTACCGCAGAACGCCTCCGGGCGTTGGAACCCTCGCAGCCCCATCCGGCAGGTCGGCACACCTAGCGCGTTCCCGTCTGGTTGTGGGGCGACGCAGATTGCACCGTGCGGGCCATGCTGGCGTGGTGCTTGGCGGCCATCTGTCGATAAGCCGGCCCGGAAGCTGGTTTTTCGGCGCTTCGACAGGCGGTGCGGCCTTGGATAATGCGACGGCCGGCCAACCTGCCGGCATGTCCCGCCCACCCCCTCGCACGCCGGCATGTCCGAAGAAAGCGATCTCGAAAAAACCGAACCAGCCTCTCCGAGGCGCCTCGAGCAGGCGCGCGAGGAAGGCGACGTTCCCAGATCACGGGAACTGGCTTCGTTCGCCCTCACGGCAGTGTCCGCGGGTGGTTTGTGGGTGATGGGCGACTCGATTGTGCGGGCAGCGTCGTCCTTTCTGGCGCGCTGCCTGGAGTTCCACCGCTACAACTACACCAGCGGGCAGGACCAGTGGAACTACGTGACCGGCCAGTTCATGCCGCTGGCCATGACCCTGGGCGGGCTGATGCTGATGCTGGTGATTGCCGCGCTGTCGCCGTTGGCGCTCACGCGCGGGGCCATCTCGTTCAAGCCGCTGTCCCCAGACATTTCGCGCCTGTTCAAGCTGCAGGGGCTGACGCGCATGTTCTCGCTGGAGGGGCTGATGGAGCTGCCCCGCCTGCTGATCAAGCTGTTCCTGATTGCCGGCGTCGGCTGGCTGCTGGTCCGGTATTACCGGGGTGACCTGATCGAGCTGCCGCAGCAGGACCTGGGCGTTGCCATGCGCGACACCCTGCACGTGGCCGGCGTGGCCTTCCTCTGCATGGCAGCGGTGATGATGCTGGTGGCGGCCGTGGATGTGCCGCTGTCGTTGTGGCAATACGCGCGCAAGCACCGCATGACCAAGGAAGAAGTGCGCAAGGAGCACCGCGAGTCCGAAGGCGATCCGCACGTCAAGGGCCGCATCCGCAACCTGCAGCGCCAGGCCGCCCAGCGCCGGATGATGGCCGACGTGCCCAAGGCCGATGTGATCGTCACCAACCCAACGCACTACGCCGTGGCGCTGCGCTATTCCGAAAAGGAAGGCGGCGCGCCGCGCGTGCTGGCCAAGGGCGCCGACATGGTGGCGGCCAAGATCCGCGAGCTGGGCACGGAGCACAAGATTCCCATTCTGGAAGCGCCCCCGCTGGCCCGGGCGCTGTACCGCCACACCGAGATCGGCCACCAGATTCCCGAGGCGCTTTACGCCGCCGTGGCCGAAGTGCTCGCCTATGTCTACCAGTTGCGCCGCCTGCATCAGGTGGGCGGCCGAGTGCCGGTGCGCCCGACCGACCTGCCGGTGCCTGCCGAGTTGGACCCGGGGCCACAGCCCGGCCCGGACGACGAGCCCGAAGACGCATAAAGTGCCGCCCGCCGAGTAAAGAGCTCCACGCGCCGAGCTCCGAGCTCGGATCGCCGAGCAAAAAGCATCGCCCTCGACACTTTTTGCATGGCGAACGGCTGTTTGAGGCTCGCGCATGTCTCGCTTGGCGTGCAATTTCGCCCAAACGGCGCCACTGGCCGCTTCCACACCCCCCGGTGGGAGGGTATTCCAAAGAAAAGCCGCCTTTTGGGCGGCTTTCTCACGTCTTCGATTTGGCGGCGCGCCCGGCAAGATGGCATCCATCGAAAAGCCCCCCGCTGCACGCCCCGCCAATGAACGCCGCACTGCTCCGAGTCACCGACATCCTGCGCAAGGGCGACTACCGCTCCGCCGCGGGCCCGGTGCTCATCATCCTGATCCTGGCGATGATGGTGCTGCCATTGCCGCCGTTCATCCTGGACCTGCTGTTCACCTTCAACATCGCGCTGTCGATCATCGTGCTGCTGATCAGCATGCACACGCTCAAGCCGCTGGATTTCTCGTCGTTCCCGAGCATCCTGCTGATCACCACGCTGATGCGGCTGTCGCTGAACGTGGCGTCCACGCGTGTAGTGCTGATGGAAGGCCACACCGGCCCCGACGCCGCCGGCAAGGTGATCGAGGCGTTTGGCCACTTCCTCGTGGGCGGCAACTACACCGTCGGCATCGTGCTGTTCGTCATCCTGGTGATCATCAACTTCATGGTGATCAGCAAGGGCGCGGGCCGGATCGCCGAGGTCAGCGCGCGCTTCACGCTCGATGCGATGCCCGGTAAGCAGATGGCCATCGACGCCGACCTGAACGCCGGCCTCATCCGTGAAGACGAAGCCCGCAGGCGCCGCACGGAGATCGCCCAGGAAGCCGAATTCTTCGGCTCCATGGACGGTGCCAGCAAGTTCGTGCGCGGCGACTCGGTGGCGGGTATCGCCATCCTGTTGATCAACATCGTCGGCGGCCTGGCGGTGGGCGTGCTCCAGCACGGCATGGACGTGGGCCACGCGGCCACCAACTACACGCTGCTGACCATCGGCGACGGCCTGGTCGCGCAGATTCCCGCGCTGGTGATCTCCACCGCGGCGGGCATCATGGTCAGCCGCGTCTCCACCGACAAGGACGTCGGCCAGCAACTGTCGAGCGAGCTGTTTGCCATGCCGACGGTGCTGATGACCACCGCCGGCGTGCTGGGCCTGCTGGGCCTGGTGCCGGGCATGCCGCACTTCCCGTTCATCCTGTTTGGGGGCGGCCTTGGCTATCTGGGCTGGTACCTGAAGAAGAAGCGCGAAGTGCCCGAGATCGAGCCCGTGCTGCAGGCCATTGCCCCGGTGGATACGCCCGAAGCGAGCTGGGACGACGTGTCGTGGGTCGACGTGCTGGGCCTGGAAATCGGTTACCGCTTGATCCCGCTGGTCGACAAGAGCCAGGACGGCGAGCTGCTGCGCCGCATCAAGGGCATCCGCAAGAAATTCACGCAGGACATGGGCTTCCTGGCGCCGGTGGTGCATATCCGCGACAACCTGGAGCTGGGCCCATCGTCGTACCGCATCACGCTCAAGGGCGTGGAGATCGGCCACGGCGAGGTGCAGCAGGGCAAGTTCCTGGCCATCAATCCGGGCGGCCAGGATGGCATGGGCGGTCATGGCGGCATGGGTGGCCTCGGTGGTCGACTGGGCACGCAACTGCCCGGCACGCCCACCGTGGACCCGACCTTTGGCCTGCCGGCCATGTGGATCACCGCCGATGTGCGCGATCGCGCGCAGGCCGAGGGCTACACCGTGGTCGATTGCAGCACCGTCATCGCCACCCACGTCAATCAGTTGATTTACACCCATAGCACCGAGCTTCTCGGCCGTTTGGAAGTCCAGCAGTTGCTCGATCATTTGGGCAAGGAAGCACCGAAGCTGGTCGAAGACGTTGTACCCAAGCTGTTGCCCGTCGCGACCGTGCAGAAGGTGCTGCAGAACCTGCTGGACGAAGGCCTGCATATCCGCGATATCCGCACCATCGTCGAGACGCTGGCGGAACACGGAGGCAGGACGCAAGACCCCGCCGAACTCACCGCCGCCGTGCGTGTGGCGCTGGGCCGGGCGATTGCCCAGCAGCTCTTCCCGAACAAGACCGAAATGCAGGTCGTCACGCTTGACCCGAATCTGGAGAACATCTTGCTGCAAAGCGTCGTTGGCTCTAACGCCGGCCCGATCGAACCGCAACTGGCCGACTCGCTCATGCAGGCGGCAGCGGACTCGTCGCGGCAGCACGAACAGATGGGTCAGACGGGCGTCCTGCTCGTGCCGCCCGCACTGCGCCCGATGCTTGCCCGCCTGTTCAAGCGTGCCGCACCGAGCCTGCGCGTGCTGTCGCACGCAGAAATTCCGGATCACCGAACGATTAAGGTTGTCGCCATGCTTGGAGGCCGCGCATGAAAATGCATCGATTTACCGGACTGACGTCGCGTGACGTGTTGCGCAAGGTCCGCGACCAACTGGGCGATGGCGCTCTGATCCTGTCGAACCGTGCCATTCCGGGCGGCATCGAGATCATCGCGGCATCCGATTCGCACGTGGATGCGCTGGTCGATACGCAGTCGTCGGCACCCAAGACGGCACAGCGCCGCCCGATGGCTCCGGCTCCGATTCCCGAGCCCGCACCGATTGCCGCTGCAACCGCAGCCGTCGCCGCCGCTCACGCTCCCGCTGAAGAGGCCGCGCAGGCCGAGGCCCCGGCACCCAACGCACTGGCCCGTCTGCGTAACCGCTTCATTGCTTCGCGCCGCGCTCCCGCACAGGAAGACGCACCGGCAGCGCCGGCTGCTCCCGTGGCCAAGCCGGCCGGCCGCACGCTGCAAACGCGCGTGGACGACGACGTGGCGTTTGGCGAAGAAGATGCGCTGGCCGCGTCCACCCGCATGCTGGCGGGCCTGTCGCTCGACCGTGCCAATGCCGAGGTTGCCCAATCTGCGGCGCAGGCCCTGGCCAGCACCGCCCAGTTCATCGCCCGCCGCAGCACGGTGGAAGACGACCAGCCGGAAATGGAATCGACCGCCCGCTTTGCCGCACGTCGTGAGCAGGCACGCGAACAGGATGACCGCCCGGTCACGCTGCGCAGCTTTACCGAGCGCGTGGAAGCGCAGGCGCGCACCCTCCGTGCAGAACAGCAGAAGACTGAGGCGCCCATGAAGGCGCGCATCGAGGCGCAAGCCGAGGCAGGCACGTCGTCCGACATTTTCGTCCGCGTGGAGGACACGATGGTCAAGCCCGAAGCCCCGCGTGATGACGTGAGCCTGCAGCGTTCGGCCTTCCAGGCCGACGTGAAGGAAAGCATCCGTGCCGAGACCGACGTGATGACCCGCCGCATGGTTGGCGAGATCGAAACGCTCAAGAGCACGCTGAACGACGCCATGTCGAGCCTGGCCTCGCTGGGCGTGAAGTTGGGCGACCCGGTGCGTACGCGCCTGTTCCAGACCATGCTCAACGCAGGGTTCTCGGCGCAGCTCACGCGCTACGTGCTGGAGAACATGCCGCAGCACGACGCGTATGAAGGTGCGCTGGACTTCGTGCAGCGCGCGATTGAAAAGAACCTGAGCACCGTGTCGGACGAGAACAGCCTGCTCGACCAGGGCGGCGTGTTTGCCCTGATGGGCCCGACCGGCGTGGGCAAGACCACCACGACCGCCAAGCTGGCCGCGCGCTTCGTGCTGCGCCATGGCGCATCGCGCGTGGCACTGCTCTCAACCGACAGCTACCGGATCGGCGGCCACGAGCAACTGCGCATCTACGGCAAGATCCTGGGCGTCTCGGTGCATGCCGTGAAAGACGCGCAAGACCTGAGCCTGGCGCTGAACGACCTGCGCGAGAAGCACGTGGTGCTGATCGACACCATCGGCATGAGCCAGCGTGACCGCGCCGTGTCCGAGCAGATGGCGATGCTGCATGCCGTGGGCCCGTCGATCAAGCGCCTGCTGCTGCTCAACGCTGCCAGCAACGGCAAGACGCTCGATGAGGTCGTGGGCGCCTACCGCGACGCCAACCTGGCCGGCTGCATCCTGACCAAGATCGACGAGGCTGCCTCGGTGGGCCACGCGATGGACGTGATGATCCGCCGCCGCTTGCCGCTGCACTACGTGTCGTACGGCCAGCGTGTGCCGGAAGACATTGCAGTGCCGAACAAGAAGCTGCTGATCCACCGCTCGTTCCGGGCCGGTGCAGAGCAGTCGTCGTTCTCGCTGGATTCGGATGAATCGTTACTCGTGGCGCAAGGCGCGGTGTTACGCAACGCAGGCAACCGCGAACCCGGCCTGGCCGCTTTCGATTTCGCCTGACAAGGGGGCGCGACCATGACGACGCCATTCGCCAAGGATCAAGCCGCAGGGCTGCGGCGCATGCTCGGTCATGCCGCTGCCCGCCGGGTGCTGGTGATCGGTGCGGAAGAGCAGGTCGATGACTTTGTCGACAACCTGCGCATCGCGCTGTCCGCCATGGGCCGCGACACGGCCGTAGTGAACGCCCAGACCATGCTCGCCATGCCCGGCGTGCTCGAGCAGTACGACGAGACGGCGGATGTGACGCTCGTGGCCGCGCATTTTGGCACCCGGGCGCTGAGCACCGTGGCTGAAGCGTGCGACGACGTGCTGCTGACCTTCTCGGATGGTCCGGAAGGCCTCAAGAGCGCGTACACGCTACTCAAGAAAACCGCCGTGCTGCAAGGCAGCGCTGGCATCCGCACCGTGGTGTGCGGCGCGCACTCGGTGGATTCCGCCGTGCGCGTGTTCGGCAACCTGGCCAACACCGTGGGCCAGTACCTGAACACCCGTATCGATTTCGCCGGCTACCTCCCTGAGGACCGGCACGTAGAACTCGCGCTCTCGCTCGGCAAGCCCGTGGCGAGTGCGTTTCCCGCATCGCCTTCGGCCATGGCCTTCCGCCAGCTTGCCGAAGAAATGTTGAGCTGGGCCAGCGCCGAGGCCCAAGCCGGTGATGGCAGTGTGCCGTCGCGGGTGGTCATGTCGGCGCGGGCACCGGCACAGCCGGCAGATGAATCGGCGCAGGCAACGTCAATGTCGGCATCGACAGCGACAGCGACAGCGACACCCGGCGCCACCGCACGCGCGGCCGAATTGGTTTATTGAGGCGCAGCATGAACGAAGCGTCAAAGGCAGGCATGGATATGTACACCGCAACCGGTCGCAAGACCAAGTCCGACGAGATGGCCACGTACGCACCCCTGGTGCGCCGCATTGCCAACCAGATGATGGTCAAGCTGCCGGCCAGCGTTGAGCTGGACGACCTGATCCAGGCCGGCATGATGGGCTTGCTCGATGCGCTGTCGCGCTATGAGGAAACGCAGGGCGTGCAGTTCGAGTTCTACGCGGCCCAGCGTATTCGCGGCGCGATCCTGGACGAACTGCGCGGCTCGGATTGGCTGCCGCGCGGCCTGCGCCGCAACGCGCGCACGATCGAGCAGGCAATCCAGAAGCTGCAGCAGCAGAAGGGCCGCGCGCCCACCGAAACCGAGATTGCCGTAGCGCTGGGCATGTCGCTGGCCGAATATCAGAAGCAACTGGTCGACCTGCAAGGCAGCCAGTTGCTGTATTACGAAGATTTCGACCGTGAAGACGCTGACGCCTTCATCGAGAACCGCGCACCCGAGAACGACGCCACGCCGCTGGACCAACTGCTAGACCACGACCTGCGCGAATCGGTTGTCGCTGCCATCGAGGGACTGCCCGAGCGCGAGAAGCTGATGATGAGCCTCTACTACGAGCAGGATCTGAACCTGCGTGAAATCGGCGCCGTGATGGGCGTGTCGGAATCGCGCGTGTGCCAGATCCACAGCCAGGCGATTGCCCGCATCCGTTCGCGCCTGCGCGATCGCGCATGGCTGCCGACGCCGACCTGATATGAGGTCGGCTGAGAGCTGCTAACAAAACCCTCTGCTTCACTGGGTTGGATGGCGGCTCTTGGTCCCAGCTTTACCTGCCAGGTATTTCTACTGCGCGGTCAGCGACTCATGTCGCGGCCGCGCTTTTTCTTTGGGGCCTCGGTCACGAGGCACGCTTGGAGGCGTGAAACAGGTAGATCACGGCGCACATGCGTTTCAGAACGCAAAATATGTACACAAAAAACGTATGTAATTGTTGACAGAAAAATGGCGCCCCTCCAAGATTCCGGCAAATACGCGGCATCACGCCGCATGAATGCCGGCGGATGGAACCCGCCCCATCCGCCTAAAGCACGCTCCCGGCATTGACACGGGGGCGGCCCCAGGAGACAGACAATGCGCCAATCCCCCGGCCAACCCACGCCTTCTTCGTCAACAATCGCCGACACCGTTGCCGATCCCGTCAACGAGTTCCTGCCGCTGCCGCGCCTGTTCGCGCTTGGCCTGCAACACCTGCTGGTGATGTACGCCGGGGCGATTGCCGTGCCGCTGATTGTCGGCAATGCGCTCGGCCTCTCGAAGAGCGATCTCTCGTATCTCGTCAATTGCGACCTGTTTGCGGCTGGGATCGGCACGCTGATCCAATCGCTCGGCTTCCTGATTTTCGGGATCCGCCTGCCGGTCATGATGGGCGTCACGTTTGCGGCGGTTGCCCCGATGATCGCCATCGGTGTGGAGCCCGGCATGGGGCTGCCCGGCATCTTCGGGGCGTCGATCGTTTCCGGCGTGTTCGGCATTGCCGTTGCACCGCTGATGGGGCGGCTGCTGGGCCTGTTCCCGCGCGTGGTGACGGGCACGGTCATCATGCTGATCGGCTTTTCGCTGCTGAGCGTAGGGATCAACTGGGCCGCGGGCGGCCAGCAGATGATTCCGCAGGTGGTGGACGGCGTGCGCCACATGGTGCCGAACCCGGCGTTTGGCGATCCGTTCGGCCTCGCCATTGCGGCGCTGGTGCTGGTGACGATCCTGCTGCTGACCAAGTTCGGCAACGCACTGCTGTGCAACATCGCTGTGCTGCTGGGCATCGTCACGGGCACGCTTGTCGCGGCGGCGTTCGGCAAGGTGTCAATGGCCGATGCGAGCGCTGCGCCGCTGATGACGCTGGTGACGCCGTTCTACTTCGGCATGCCGAAGTTCGAGCTGTCGGCCATCATCTCGATGTGCATCGTGATCGTGATCACGCTGGTGGAATCGACTGGCATGTTCCTCGCGCTGGCGCACGTGGTGGGCAAGCCGATCTCGCGCAACGAACTGACCAATGGCCTGCGTGCCGACGGTCTGGCGACGGTCGTGGCCGGTGTGTTCAATACGTTCCCGCATACGTCGTTCTCGCAGAACATCGGGCTGGTGTCGATCACGGGCGTGCGGTCGCGCTACGTGGCGGCCGCCGGCGGTGTGCTGCTGATCGTGCTGGGGCTGTTTCCGAAGCTGTCTTACGTGGTGGCATCGGTGCCGCAATACGTGCTGGGCGGCGCGGGCATCGTGATGTTCGGCATGGTGGCCGCAGCCGGTATCCGCATGCTGGGCATGGTCGATTTCCAACAGCAGCGCCACAACCTGCTGATCATCGCGGTGTCGGTGGGCTTTGGCATGATGCCGACGCTGGCGCCGGCCTTCTTCCATCACTTCCCGGACTGGACGCGCCCGATCACCCACAGCGGCATCGTAATGGGCACGCTGGTGGCCGTTGTGCTGAACGCCTGGTTCAACGGCATTCGCGGCTCGCACGAAGTGATACATGGCGAGGCCGCAGCCGCACATTGAGCATCCAACGCCCGCGCTTCAACGCGGCTCAGGTTTCTCTGGCAACCGAGACGCGGTATGCAGTGCGCTGCCGATAGACCTGGCCCGGGCGCAGCATGACCGCCTCCGCATCGGGCATGTTGACCTGGTTCGGAAACGCACTCGCTTCCAGACATAAGCCGCTGCGTTGCGCGTGCGTGCCCGACAGCATGTGGCCCGAGTAGAACTGAAGCCCGCGCTGGTCTGTGAGCACTGTCAATTCGCGGCCGCTGCCGGGTTCATACAGACGCGCGACCGGACGCACATGCGGGTGATCGTCCGGCACCGTGTTACGCAGCATGAAGCAGTGGTCGAACCCGCCGGCCTGCGCCAACTGCGCGTTAGGCCAGTCCAGCCGTACCCCGATGGGCGCCGCCTGCCGAAAATCGAATGCCGTGCCGGCGACACTCACTGCCCGCGTCGGGATCAACTTGGCATCGACTTCCAGGTAGGCATCGGCATCGATCGACAGGATGTGGCCCCTGATGTCAGTGCCGGGCTTTCCGCTGAGGTTGAAATATCCGTGGCTGGTCAGGTTGATTGGCGTGGGCGCATCGGTGCGGGCCTCGTAGTCGATTGACAGCGTGCCGTCGTCGTCAAGCGCATAGCGAACCTGGACGGCGACATTGCCCGGGAACCCCGCATCGCCTTCCGCAGACATGAGCCTCAGGACCAAAGCGCCGTCCTGCTCTTCGGCGTCCCATAGCGCTCGATGAAATCCGCTTGCCCCTCCATGCAGCAGATTGCTGTCCTCATTGCGGTCGAGCGCGTAGTCGATGCCGTCGAGCGTAAAGCGTGCGCCGGCAATCCGGTTGGCCCAGCGCCCGATCAAGCCCCCAAGGTAGCCCCCCGATTGAAGGTAGGCGGCAGGCGTCGCGTGGTTGAGCAGAATCTCGCCCAGGCGCCCGCCGCGATCCGGCGCTTGCCAGGAGACGAGCGTCGCCCCGAGGTCGCTGATCGAAACGCGCATGTCCGAGGCATTGCGCAGCGTGAACAGCCGAACCGGCTCACCGTCGGGCAAGTGCCCCCATGTTGCTGACGAGATGGCGCCGTCGAGCGGCGCGTGTGCGGACAGCGCTGGCGCGATGCTCATGATTGGCCCTCTGCGATGGCGCGTTCCTGGTATTCGCGCGGCGTGCAATCCAGCTCACGGCGGAATACGGCGTGCATATATTGCGGGGACGTAAAGCCGCAGCGCACCGCCACCTCGGCGGTTGCAACATCACGGCTGGCCAGCATGTGCTTGGCCGCGTCGAGCTTATGGCGAAGGATTTCCTGGTGCACGGTGCAATGCAATTCACGACGAAAGTGTTCTTCGAGCGATGACCGCGAGATACCGACGTAGTCCGCGACCTGCTCGGTCTTGATCCCTTGGCAGGCATATTGCCGAATGAAGTGCCGCGCCCGCATGACATACGGGCTGGCAAGCGGCTGGTGCCGGGACGACGCCAGCACATTGATGCCGACCGGCGGCACGAGAATCTGCCGGCCTGCCAGGCGGGCGCCGCCCAGCATCTGATGCAGCAGATGTGCGGCGGTGCGACCCATTTCCACAGTGCCCTGAATGACCGACGACAACGGGATGCGGCTCAGCGTGCGCGTGAGTGGATCGTTGTCGATGCCGATGATGGCGATTTCTTCCGGCACGGCGAACCCTGCCGTCATGCAGGCCTGCAGCAGATGCCGCGCCCGCGCATCCGTCACGGCAATGATGCCGATGGGCCTGGGCAAGCCGCGCAGCCATTCGATCAACTGGCTGATCGCCTGATGCCAGGT
Source organism: Ralstonia pickettii (assembly GCF_001699815.1). Taxonomy (GTDB): domain Bacteria; phylum Pseudomonadota; class Gammaproteobacteria; order Burkholderiales; family Burkholderiaceae; genus Ralstonia; species Ralstonia thomasii. Next base: position 19,268 of record NZ_MCGB01000092.1, read on the forward strand.
CGGCGCGCTGGTCGAAAGCCCCCGATAGATCTCCTGCTCAACGGGGGCGGCGGGATTGTCCTGCCGGCGCAAACGCGTAAAGGCCAGTTCGCGCTGCTGTGCCCAGCGGTTTTCCGGCGCCTGGGGCAGGCTGTACAGCGCAAAGTGCTGCAGGCCGGCTTCGATCAGGTGCCGGTATGCCAGCGCGACCAGCTTGCTGTTGTCCGTTGCGACATAGGGCACGTTTGCCGGGTAGTGCGCGGCGTCTTCATACGATGAGCCGACGGCCACCACCGGAAGCGGACAGTCGCGCAGCGCTTCAGCCACGGCGGGGTCGTCGAAATCCGCGATGATGCCGTCGCCGTCAAAGCGCTCGATACCGGGCAGGCGGCAGCGGAAGTCCTCTTCCAGAAACAGGTCCCACGTCACGCGGGTGGAGCGCATGTAGTCGCCAATGCCCGCAATGATTTCGCGGTCATACACCTTGTTGGCATTGAACAGCAGCGCAATGCGATGAATGCGCGCGTGCTGCGAAGGATCGGGCAGTTGACGATGCATGGCTTGAGGGCGCTCGCGGTGGCAGGGGTTTGCCATACGGCGGTGGCGCCGGGGCGTGCCGCTCGCCCGCACATTCTATGGGCTGCGTGCGGCGCTGTCAGACGATGCCCGCCGGTTGGAAATAAATGTTAGGGCGGTTGGGCAATTTCGTAATTGCCGGTGCCAAGGCGGCGCATGCACCATGCGACTGCCGTCGAGCCGGCCGAAATCTATTGCGGCGCAGCAGACGCCACGTCGGTACCCACCAACAAAAGAAGATGGAGTGAGACATGAAATCGAACCAACGCCGTTGTGTTCTGAGGGCCGCCTTTTGCGGTGCAGTGCTCGCCAGCCTGTCGATGGGCGCGCCGCTGGCGCACGCGAGCAAGGCGCATCCGGAAATCGGCTTCTGTATCGACGATCTGCGCGTGGAGCGCTGGTCGCGCGACCGCGATTACTTTGTCGCCGCTGCAGAAAAACTGGGTGCCAAGGTGTCGGTGCAATCGGCGGACGCCAGCGAGCAACGCCAGATCTCGCAGATCGAGAACCTGATCTCGCGCGGTGTCGACGTGATCGTCATCGTGCCGTTCAACTCCAAGGCGCTGACCAACGTGGTGGCCGAAGCCAAGAAGGCGGGCATCAAGGTGGTGTCATATGACCGCCTGATTCTCGATGCCGACGTTGACGCCTACATTTCGTTCGATAACGAGAAGGTGGGTGAACTGCAAGCGCAGGGCGTCTTCAACGTGCGCCCGAAGGGCAACTACTTCCTGCTGGGCGGCGCGCCGACGGACAACAACGCGAAGATGCTGCGGCAGGGCCAGTTGAAGGTGCTGCAGCCTGCCATCGACCGTGGCGACATCAAAGTTGTTGGCTCGCAATGGGTGCCCGAGTGGAGCGCCTCTGCGGCGCTGGGTATCGTTGAAAACGCGCTGACCGCGAACAACAACAAGATCGATGCCGTGGTCGCATCCAACGACGGCACGGCCGGTGGCGCGATCCAGGCGCTGGCTGCGCAGAAGCTGGCCGGCAAGGTGCCGGTGTCGGGCCAGGATGCGGACCTTGCCGCCGTCAAGCGCGTGATTGCCGGCACGCAGACGATGACGGTCTACAAGCCACTCAAGCTGATTGCCACCGAGGCTGCGCAGCTTTCGGTAGCCCTCGCCAAGGGCGACAAGCTCAAATACAACGCGCAGTACGACAACGGCAAGAAAAAGGTCGACACGGTGCTGCTGCAACCCACCCAACTCACCAAGGACAACGTCAACCTGGTGGTGAAAGACGGCTTCTACACGCAGGCTCAGATCAGCGGCCAGTAAGGTCGCGCAGTCAGGGCCGCTTTGTGCCGGCGATGAGCTAACCCTTCGTCGCCGGCCGCGTTCGTACCTCAAGGACGGGGCATGTCTGAACCTCTGTTGCAGATGCGCGGCATCGTCAAGACGTTCGACGGTGTGAAGGCGCTTGACGGTATCAACCTGGTCGTGAGGCCAAGCGAGTGTGTTGGCCTGTGCGGCGAGAACGGCGCCGGAAAATCCACGCTCATGAAGGTGCTCTCCGGTGTGTACCCGAGCGGCACCTGGGATGGCGAAATCCTCTGGGAGGGGCAGCCACTGCGCGCCGGCGGTATTTGCGACACCGAGCGCGCGGGTATCGTCATCATTCATCAGGAACTGATGCTGGTGCCGGAATTGTCGGTGGCGGAGAACATCTATCTTGGCAACGAAATCACGCTGCCAGGCGGCCGCATGAATTACGCGGCCATGTACCAGGGCGCCGACAAGCTGCTGCGCGACCTGAACATCCAGGGCATCAACGTGGCGTTGCCCGTGATGCACTACGGCGGCGGCCATCAGCAGCTGATTGAAATTGCCAAGGCGCTTAACAAGCGCGCCAAGCTGCTGATCCTGGATGAGCCGTCGTCATCGCTCACGGCGGCGGAGACGCGCATCCTGCTCGACATCGTGCGCGACCTGAAAGCGCGCGGCATTGCGTGCGTCTACATCTCGCACAAGCTCGACGAGGTGGAGGCGGTGTGCGACACCGTGACCGTCATCCGCGATGGCCGCCATGTGTCGACCGCGCCGATGCGTGATCTGACTACCGACCGCATCGTCGCGCAGATGGTCGGGCGCGAAATTACGCAACTGTTTCCGCGCGAGCCGCATCCCATCGGCGAGGTGGTGTTCGAGGCACGCAACGTGACGTGCTACGACGCCAACAACCCGACTCGCAAGCGGGTCGACGATGTGTCCTTCGCGGTGCGGCGTGGCGAAATTCTCGGCGTGGCGGGATTGGTTGGGGCAGGGCGCACCGAGCTGATGCAGGCGGTGTTTGGCGCGTACGAAGGTGCCAGTGAGGTGGAGCTGGTGCTGGACGGAAAGCCGCTGAAAATCCGCGCGCCGCTAGACGCCATTCGTGCGGGCATTGCGATGGTGCCGGAAGACCGCAAGCGTCACGGCATCGTTTCGCTGATGAGCGTGGGGCACAACATCACGCTGGCCGTCCTGCAGCGTTTCGCGCGTCTTGGGCGCATTGACGGCGCGGCCGAACTCGACACGATCCGCAAAGAGATGCGCCGGCTTGCCGTGCGTGCGGCGCATCCGATGCTACCCATTGCCAGCCTGTCGGGCGGCAATCAGCAAAAGGCCGTTCTGACGCGAATGCTGCTGACCGAGCCGCGCGTCCTGATTCTGGACGAGCCGACGCGCGGCGTGGACGTCGGCGCCAAATACGAGATCTACAAGCTGATCGGTGATCTCGCCAAGCGCGGCATGGCCATCATCGTGATCTCGTCGGAGCTGCCCGAAGTGCTTGGCATTTCGGACCGCGTGCTCGTGATCGGCGAGGGCGAACTGCGCGGCGACTTCGTGAACGACGGCTTGACGCAGGAACACATTCTGACCGCAGCCATTCAACCGGTGCGGCACACATCCACTTTTCATCGGGGTGGCTAGGCATGACCTCTCAAACAAGCCCTCAAGCCGCAGGCGGGGTGGACCATTCGCGCAGCACAATCAAAGCAACGCAGCGCTTGCGGCAACTCTTTGCCCGCTACAAGATCCTGGCCTTGCTGATCGCCGTGGCGGCAATCTGGCTGTTCTTTTCGATGCTGACCGACGGTGCGTTTACGTCGCCGCGCAATCTCTCCAATCTGCTGCGGCAGATGTCGATTACGGGGATGCTGGCCTGCGGGATGGTCTTCGTCATCATCGCGGGCGAGATCGATCTTTCGGTCGGTTCGTTGCTTGGCTTGCTCGGTGGCGTGGCGGCCATCCTGGATCAAGGACTGGGCTGGCCGATCACGGCGACGGTGCCCGTGGTGCTGCTGCTCGGCGTGGCCATGGGCCTGTTCAACGGATGGTGGTCGACCTACCGGGGCGTGCCGTCCTTCATCGTCGGCCTGGGCGGCATGCTGGCGTATCGCGGCATCCTGCTCGGCCTGACGCATGGCTCGACGATTGCGCCGGTGTCGGACAGCTTCGTGCTGATCGGCCAAGGTTACTTGCCGCGCCATGTGGGCGACCTCATGGCGGTGCTGATCTTCTGCCTGTTGATCTTCGTGGTGGCGAGGCAGCGGCGTGAACATCGCCGCTATGAACTCGACGTCGCGCCGCTCTGGCAGGACGTCGCCAAGCTTGTTGTGGCGGGCGCGGTCATCGTCGCCTTTGTCGCCACGCTCAACAGCTATGGCGGCATTCCGGTGCCTGTTCTGCTCGTGCTGGCGTTGCTCGGTATTTTTTCTTGGATCGCCAGCCAGACGGTTTTCGGCCGCCGTATCTACTCCGTGGGTTCAAACCTTGAAGCCACACGCCTGTCGGGCATTAACACCGATCGCGTGAAGCTTGCCATTTTCGGGCTCATGGGCTTGATGTGCGCGTTTGCCGGCATCGTCAATACGGCGCGTCTGGCGGCGGGCTCGCCGTCCGCCGGAACCATGGGCGAACTGGATGCCATTGCGGCCTGCTTCATCGGCGGCACGTCCATGCGCGGCGGCGCGGGTACGGTCTACGGCGCGCTGGTCGGTGCGCTGGTCATGGCGAGCCTCGACAACGGCATGTCCATGCTCGACGTGGACGCGTACTGGCAGATGATCGTCAAGGGCAGCATCCTCGTGCTGGCCGTCTGGGTGGACGTCATCTCGCGCTCCGGCCGCCGCTGAGGCTGCGCTACAGGCTTTATCTCTTTTGCTGTCACTGGAATCTCTTATGTCTTATGCGATTTATCCGAGCCTTGTTAACAAGAACGTTGTGATTACCGGCGGCGGTAGCGGCATTGGCGCTGCCATTGTCGAAGGCTTTGCCAAACAGGGCGCGCGTGTGACGTTCCTCGATATCGCCCGTGCCGACTCAGAAGCGCTGGCGTCGTCGCTGGGCGAGTGCGTGCATCCGCCGGTCTTCCGCTACTGCGACTTGCGCGACATCGACACGTTGAACGCCACGTTCTCGGATATCGAGGCCGACACCGGCCCCATCGACGTGCTGATCAACAACGCCGCCAATGATGACCGCCATCAGATCGGAACCGTGACCCAGGCCTATTGGGACAACCGCATCGAGGTGAACCTGCGCCATCAGTTCTTCTGCGCGCAGGCCGTGCTGCCCAGCATGAAGAAGCGGGGGCACGGCGTGATCCTCAACCTTGGGTCCATCTCGTGGCACCTTGCCCAGGCGGACCTCGCCATCTACATGACGGCCAAGGCCGGCATCGAGGGCCTGACGCGCGGTCTGGCGCGTGATCTGGGCGGATTCGGCATTCGCGTCAATTGCATCGTGCCCGGCGCGGTGCGCACGCCGCGGCAGATGGCGCTCTGGCAATCGCCCGAGAGCGAAGCCAAGCTGCTGGGCGAGCAATGCCTGCATGAGCGTGTCGACCCTGAACATGTGGCACGTATGGCGCTTTTTCTTGCGTCGGACGATGCCGCGCGTTGCACAGCGCGCGAGTACTTTGTCGATGCCGGGTGGTACGGCGGATGATGGCGCCGATCATTCCGGATTGCGTCTGGCGCGTCGGCGCAACGCTTGGGGAGGGCGCGGTGTGGCACGCGGCATCGCGCTGCGTGGTCTTTGTCGATATCCAGGGCAGGCGGCTCTACCGCTATGACCCCGATACCGATGTGCGCCGCAGCTGGGTCGCGCCAGGCCAGATCGGCTTTGCGCTGCCCAGCGTTGACGGCAGCTGGATCTGCGGCGTACCAGGCGGTCTCTATCGGTTCAGCTTCGAAACCGGCACCTTCAGCCGCGTGTTGCCGGTCGAGACCGACAGGCCGGGAAATCGGCTCAATGATGGTTATGTCGACCGCACCGGCGCGCTGTGGTTTGGTTCGATGGACGATGCGGAGCGCGAGCCGAGCGGGCAGCTCTACCGGGTAGGCGGGGATGGTGGCCTGAGCGTGCGCGATTCGGGCTACGTGATCACGAATGGCCCGACCGCGAGCCCGGACGGCCGCACGCTCTATCACACCGATACCTTGCAGCGTGTGATCTATGCCTTCGACCTCGGCGACGACGGCAGCCTGGAACGCAAACGCATCTTCACCTCGATCGAGGGCAGCGGTTATCCAGACGGCATGGCCGTCGACGAGGAGGGGTGCCTGTGGGTCGCGCTGTTCGGCGGCGGGCGGATCGAGCGGTTCTCGCCCGACGGCCGATGCATCGGGCGTGTCGACTTTCCCTGTTCCAACATCACCAAGCTTGCGTTCGGCGGCGATGACTTGCAGACGGTCTATGCAACCACCGCCCGAAAGGGCCTGACGGACGAGGCGTTGCAGAAGGAGCCGCTTGCCGGCGGCTTGTTCGCGTTTCGCGCGCCGGTCAGAGGGCTCCCGTCCACGGATTGTGCTGTGGACTTTTCCGCAGCGGCGACAGGTCAGCCCTGACGGACGAGCCCACGTGCCGCCAGGTTGCGATACAGAGCCCGGACACCGAACGTCCACGGCGCGATTTCCGTCGACAGGCGTACCGTGTTGACCAGCGCGCCGAGGGGCGGGGCGCTGATCGTCACGCGGTCGCCCAGGTGGTGCGTAAAGCCGGCGCCAGGTGCGTCACGGTCCTTGATCGGCGAGAACATCGTGCCGAGAAACAGCATGAAGCCGTCCGGATACTGATGGTGCGGTCCGCAGGTCTGGGCGACGAGGTCAAGCGGGTCGCGGCTGATCTCGCTCATGTGGCTCACGCCGTCGAGCACGAAGCCGTCGTCGGCGCCATCAACACGCAGCGACACCTGCGTCGCGCGGATCGTGTCGAGCGTGAAGCGCTCGTCAAACAGGCGCACGAACGGGCCGATGGCGCAGGAGCCGTTGTTGTCCTTGCATTTGCCCAGCAGCAGCGCGGAGCGCCCCTCGATGTCGCGCAGATTCACGTCGTTGCCCAGCGCTGCTCCCACGACATGCCCCGTGCTGCTGACCGCCAGCACGATCTCCGGCTCCGGATTGTTCCACCGCGAGGCCGGATGCAGACCCACGTCGGCGCCGAATCCGACTGCCGACATCGGTTGCGATTTGGAAAACACTTCCGCATCGGGGCCGATGCCGACTTCCATGTATTGTGACCATGCGCCCCGGCGCTGCAGTTCGTCCTTGAGCCGCATGGCCGCATCGGAGCCGGGCTTGATCTTGGAGAGATCCGAGCCCACCACCCCGGCAATGGACGCGCGCACGTCGCGCGCCTTGGCTGGGTCGCCGCCTGCCTGCTCTTCGATCACCCGTTCGATCAGGCTGACGGCAAACGTCACGCCGCAGGCCTTGATCGGCTGCAGATCGTTCGGAGCGAGCAGGGTTGGCGCGTTGCCCGCACGATCGGCAGCCAGTGAGCGTTCGACAAGCGTTTCGACGCGACCGAGGTTTTCCCCTTGGGCCTGCCGCGCGACGGCCAGTGCGTCAGGATGCTCGAACAGATCTGCCACCGTTGGCACGGCTTCCGTGATGTCGAACACGACCCCGTTGCGCACCACCACGACGGATGGCCCCTTGCTTTTTTCTGTTGTGCGCCAGACCCGACCGACGAGCGTTGCATGCTCGAGATCGTGCGGCAAGTGGTTGGCGATGGCGGTCATGTGCGCTCCGTTCATTGAACTGTCCTGTTGCCAGGGAACCCGCGTGATCGTAGAGATGGCGATGCGGGGTGTCCAACCACGTGACGCAATTTCCAACCTGTTGGAAAATCGAGCCAATTGCGAGCGGAGCAGGTTTCCAGTGAAGACAGACTACGAGGTGCCAGCACTCAAGCGCATTCATGACGTGCTGGAAATACTCTGCGCGGCGACGTCTCCCGTCCGGCCGGCCGCATTGGCGCAGGCGACGGGCATGTCCAGAAGCACGTTGTACCTGCTGCTGGAGTCGCTCGAAAAGCGTCGCTGGATCGAGAAGCAGGCAGACGGCTATCTGATCGGCTTGACCCTGTTTGAGTTGGGCAACGCTTACTTCCGCCACGACAGCTTATTGGCAGCGTTCCGGCGCGAATCCGCCGCCTTCGTGGCCGCACACAATGAAGTCGTGCAACTGGCTGTGCTCGACGGTACGGAGGTCGTCTACATCGCGCGGGAAGACGCGCCGAGGCCGGTCCGCCTGGTATCGGATGTCGGCCTGCGCCTGCCGGCCCATTGTTGTGCGCTGGGCAAGGCGCTGCTCGCAAGCCTTGACGATGAAGCGGTGCGCGCGCTCCTGCCGGCTCGTCTTGCCGCCATGACGGAGCGCACCACCACGCGCCGCGCCGATTTGCTCGACGAGCTTGAGCGCATTCGCGTGCGGGGGCTGGCGACAGAGCGTGAGGAGGTGGTGGCGGGGCTCGCCTGCTTCGCGGCGTTTGTGGGCATCACGCCGCTAGGGAAACGCGTTGCGGTGAGTTCGAGCGTGCCCGTCAGCCGACTGGACGCCCGCAGGGAGAAACGCCTCGTCGTCGGTGTTGCGGGGATGGCGGACCGCATCGGCCGCGCGCTCGCGCAGGCATAGCGGCGGGCTGCTTCGTGGCCGGTTCCGCTATGATCGCCACACCTCTTTTTTCTTTCCTCTTTTCTCCCCTCGGCGCGTAGACGTTTCTCATGACCACCGGCACCACTCCTCCTCGCATGGCCGATGTTGCGCGCGTTGCCGGCGTGTCGAAGATGACCGTGTCGCGGGTGCTGGCAGGCGGCAGCGTGTCGCCCGAGACCCGCGCGCGCGTGCAAGAGGCCATCGATGCACTCGGCTACGTTGCTACGGCTGCGGCTGGAATGCTGTCCAGCGGCCGATCGGAATTCGTCGCCGCCCTGGTGCCTTCGCTGGCGAGTTCCAACTTTGCCGATACCGTGCGCGGACTGAGCGATGCGCTGGCGCCGCATGGTCTGCAACTGCTCCTGGGCGATACCGACTACCACCTCGATCAGGAGGAGGCGCTGGTGCGGTCGCTGCTGCGCCATCAGCCGCGTGGCATTGCCTTGACCGGGCGCCATCACAGTCCAGGCACGCGTGCGTTGCTGGAGCGCGCCGGCATCCCCATCGTCGAGATGTGGGATCTGCCTGAGCGCCCGATCGATCGCGCGGTCGGGTTCTCGAACGCCAAGGCGTCGCTCGCGATGCTGCATCACCTGCATCAGCGGGGCTACCGGCGCATTGGTTTCCTGTGCGGGGCAAGCGAACTGGACCGGCGCGGCACCGACCGCATGCGCGGGTACATGAGCGGAATCAAGTCGCTTGGCCTTGGCGAGCCGCGTGTGATCCGCCTGGGCGAGTCGCCCATCACCATGAGCCACGGCGGCCCGGCGATGGCCGCGTTGCTCGATGCCTGGCCCGACACCGATGCCGTGATGTGCGTGAGCGACATGTCCGCATTCGGCGCCATCATGGAATGCCACCGGCGCGGTCTGTCCGTGCCCGGTGACATTGCTGTTGGGGGCTTCGGCAATTTTGAAGTCGCGTGGTGCTGCCACCCGACCATCACGACGATTTCCGTCGACGCCTATGGCATCGGCCTGCGCACGGGCGAGGTCTTGCTCGATGCGCTCGGCGTTGGCGAGGCCACGAGCACCCGCAAGCTCTCACGCATCGACTTCAGCGTTGTCGAGCGCGAGAGCGCATAGCCGGCTGCTTCATGCGCAGCGTCAATGCGAGTGCCGTGGATTGCCGCGCGTCTCGATGACGTTCAGGTACAGGGTTGCCGGCTCCAGGCATCCGCCCGTTGAAAGCTGCCCGACGCACTTCCGATAGATTTCCTGCCAGGGCGTTTGCGACTGCGGCACGCTGAAGGTCGCGCTTTCACGGCGGCGTTCCAGCTCTTCCGCATCGACCAACACATCGACCCTGCGTGCATTGAGGTCCACGCGGATGCGATCGCCCGTGCGCAGCAGCGCAAGCCCGCCACCGGCTGCCGCCTCCGGAGACATGTTCAAGATCGATGGGCTGGCCGAGGTACCGCTTTGCCGGCCATCGCCCATGCAGGGCAGCGATTCGATCCCTTGCTTGACCAGTGCTGCGGGCGGCGCCATGTTGACGACCTCCGCGCTGCCCGGATAACCGACCGTTCCGCAGCCACGGATAACGAGGATGCAGCGTTCATCAATGGCGAGGGCCGGATCGTTGATGCGGGCGTGATAATCCTCGGGGCCATCGAAGACAATCGCGCGCGTCTCGAAAACATTTTCCGCGCCGGGCTCGCTCAGGTAGGTCTGCCGGAATGCCTCGCCTACCACCGACATCTTCATGATGGCGCTGTCGAAGAAATTGCCCGACAGCACGATGAAGCCGGCGCGATGCTTGAGCGGTGCGTCCACAGGAAAGATCACCTCGCGGTCGGCGGCGGGGGCGGCATCGGCAATTGCGCCGATCGTCCGGCCCGATACGGTGGGGCAATCGCGGCGCAGCAACCCGCCCGCGTCAAGCTGGCGCAATACGGCGGGCACGCCGCCCGAGCGGTGGAAGCTCTCGCCCAGGTATTCGCCTGCCGGCATGCAGTTCACGAGCAGCGGAACCGACTCTCCGTGGCGCTGCCAGTCTTCAAGGCTCAGTTCCACGCCCATGTGGCGCGCGATTGCGATGAGGTGTGGCGGGCAGTTGGTCGACGCACCAAGCGCGGAGGCCACCATGATGGCGTTTTCGAACGCCGCGCGCGTCATGATCGTCGAGGGGCGGATGTCTTCACGCACGAGGTCGACGATGCGCTTGCCCGTGGCATAGGCCATCTGCCCACGCTCGCGATACGCCGCCGGAATGCTGGCGCACCCAGGCAGCGACATGCCCAGCGCTTCGGCCAGGCTGTTCATCGACAGCGCGGTGCCCATCGTATTGCAGTGGCCAATCGACGGCGACGACGCGGTGGTCAACTCCATGAAGCCTTCGTAGTCGATGTCGCCGGCAGCCAGCCGGTTGCGCGCATGCCAGATGACGGTGCCCGAGCCCACCCGTTTGCCCTCGTGCCAGCCGTCCAGCATCGGCCCGCCAGACAGGACGATGGCCGGCAGGTCGACCGTGGCAGCGGCCATCAGGCAGGCGGGCGTGGTTTTATCGCAGCCGGTCGTCAGCACGACGCCGTCAAGCGGGAAGCCATGCAGGATCTCGACCAGACCGAGATAGGCGAGATTCCGATCGAGCGCCGCGGTCGGGCGGCGACTTTGCTCGGCCAGCGGGTGAACTGGAAACTCCATCGGAATGCCGCCCGCGTCGCGTATGCCGGCCTTCACACGCTGCGCCAGCTCAAGGTGGTGCCGGTTGCAAGGGGCCAGATCATTACCCGTCTGCGCAATGCCGATGATCGGCCGGCCAGACTGCAACTCTTCACGCGTCAAGCCGTAGTTCATGAAGCGTTCTACGTAGAGGGCGGTCATGTCTGCGTGGCTCGGATCGTCGAACCAAAGCTGGCTGCGCAGTCTGCGTGGAGGTTGGGCGGGCATGGTGTCTCGGTCGTTATATGCAACTGGGGTTCCCTCCGCGGGGAATTGGCGTGGCGCTTTCCGGAAGCCTGTGACGCAATTTTGGTACCGGTAACAGCGCATGGTAGAGCCGGAAGAAGGCGCAGGCAATAGCGCGTGTTGTCAGCCCCACTTCGGGGGAGGGTGTTTGGATTTGCCGACACCTGCCTGAGCGCAAGCGTTTGCCGCTCCGCCGGCTGGTGGGGGAGGGTTGCGGTTTCACGATTCTGCAAACAACGCGCCCTATGTTGGGCCGATCTTCGGGGGAAGATAGGGGGGGCTGCCATGCAGGTGTTATCCGCACGATTCGAAAAGACTGACGCGGGGCGACGTGAAATCGCCATGCGCAGCGGCGCGCTCAGCCGCTCAAGCCGCGCGCTGCTCATCATGGTGGACGGGCAGGCTACGGGAGAGGACCTTGTCGTACGTGCCGGCCAGCTCGGCCTGGAAGCGCAGGCCGTGGTTGAGCTGGTGCAGGCAGGTTTCATTCAAAGCGCAACCGATGTTGCTGGCGAGCCCGTCTTCGTTCAGGTGGCCGAGCCGCAACCCGAGGCGCCCAAGCCCGCTGCACCTGCCGCACCGGCGCGCAAGCGTTCGCTGGCGGCGGCGCGCATGTACCTCATGGACATTGCGGCACGCACATTCAGCTCGGCCGAGCACCCGATCCGCCAGCGCCTGGTCGAGGCCACCGACCGCGCCTCTGTGGAGAGCGCGTTCGATGCGTTGCTGGCGGCCCTGCGCGAAGCCACATCGGCGTCGATGGTGGAACAGGTGGAGGTGTCGTTCCGCGGGTTCCTGCCGGCCGAGGACGGTGTGGCCGGCTGACCGGTCACGCTGCCCGCTGCGCCACCTCATCCTTGAGCAGCCCACGGGCCCGCTGATTCGACTTGTAGATATTGTCGCGCACGGGCACCGCGCCGGTCTTCACGCTGTGCACCCATTCCTGGGTCGACATGACCGCCGCGAAGCGCGATTGCAGCACCACGCTGAACACGCGGTGGATCTCTTCCGCACTCGCAAAGCCGGCCTGGTTTTGATACGGCACCGCGCCCGACGCGTCATGCAGAAACTCCACCGCCGTGCCGTTGTGCAGGGCGTGGTTGATCGTGGATGCATCGCAGTTGTGCGTCATGTAGCCCACCACGGTGAGCGTATCGATGCCGCGGGCTTCCAGCCATTGCGCCAGGTCCGTCTCCGGATAGGCGCTGGGCAGCAGCTTGCGCAGATAGTGGTCATGCGGACGCGACGCCACCACGGGGTGCAGTTGCCAGCCGTCGGTATCAATGGCAAACAGCGGCGAGCTGGCCGGCGAGGTCTGCTGCACGACGATCACCGGAATGCCCGCCTCGCGTGCCGCATCCATGGCGACGCCGATGTTTGCGACGGTCTGCTGCGGGTCCGGATACTCGATCGGCAGGCCGCCGGTGAAATATTCGTTCTGCACATCGATGACGATCAGGGCGCGCTTCGGGGTGTTGTTCGTGGTCATGGCTGACTCCTCAAGGTCGGTTGGATCGGGCATTTGCGTGAGCCCGTGGACAGCATCTTCGCCGATGACTATCCTTCCCGACAGTGGCCCGAAATACGTTTATCGAAAGAATCAGGCCAAAGCGCGGAGCCCGTATGCAACCCCAGCAACTCCAGCAACCTCAGCATCCCCAGGAAATCGCCGTTCTGGCCTTCAACGACATCAGCCCGTTTCACCTGTCCGTGCCGTGTCTTGTATTTGAAGACCGCGTCTGGGCGGGGCTGCCGTCCTACAACCTGCGGATCTGTGCCGGGGAGCCCGCCAGGAAGGGCGGTCTGCGCACCACGGCTGGGTTTGCCGTGCAGACGGATTTCACACTCGAAGATGCCGCCCGCGCCGACGTGCTGGTCGTGCCGTCATGGCGCGATACGGAAGAGCGGCCGCCGGCGGCCATGGTGAATGCGGTACGGGATGCTTACGAACGCGGCGCCACGGTGGTCGGCCTGTGCCTGGGCGCGTTTGTGCTGGCGGAGGCAGGCGTGCTCGATGGCCACGAGGCCACCACGCACTGGAGCGCTGCCGATGCGTTCTCCCAACGCTACCCGCGTGTGAAGCTGGTGCCCGATGTCCTGTATCTGGACGCTGCCGACGGCCGGCTGGTGACATCTGCAGGCACCGCCGCCGGGTTGGATTGCTGCCTGCACCTGGTGCGCCGCTGGCATGGCGCGGAGGTGGCCAACCGCATGGCGCGGCGGCTCGTGGTGGCGCCGCACCGGCAGGGCGGTCAGGCGCAATACATCGAGCAACCGCTGCACGATGCGCCGGGCGGTGATCGACTGTCCGATTTGCTGAACTGGGCAGTGGCCAACTTGGCACAGCCGCATTCGCTCGACTCGCTGGCCGAACGCGCGGCCATGAGCCGGCGCAATTTCACGCGGCGCTTTCGTGAACTGACAGGAACCACTGTCAGCCAATGGTTGCTCGGGCAGCGTCTGGCCTATGCGCAACGCATGCTGGAAACCACGCGTCAGCCGGTCGAAGCGATTGCGCAACTGGCGGGGTTCGGCAGCGCCGTATCGCTGCGCCAGCATTTCAGCCGGACGTATCACACGTCGCCCAGCGCTTACCGCGCCTTGTTTGCGCAAGCCTGAAAAGAAAAAAAAGCGGCTGGTCAGCCGCTGTGGTGTGTTGTTTACTTGCTCAGCTCGTGGCCGATGACGGCGCCTGCTGCGGCACCTCCGATCGTCCCAGCCGTGCTGTGCGTCATTTCGTGGCCAGCCACACCGCCTGCCACCGCGCCGCCGGCCGTACACGCCGCGAGCGTGGGCGCCAGCGCGGCAAGTGCGCATATCAGCGCCGTTTTCCATGCATTCATGATGTCCTCCTGAGTGGCCGGCCAGATGCAGCGGTCGGCATATCCCTCAGTCGAGCAAAGCGCGTGCCGCGCTCACATGAACAGCGGTGACAGCGACAGATGCGACAGCGCGATCACGATCACCTGCGCAATCACCAGCAGGATCAGCGGAGACAGGTCGAGCCGCCCGCCCAGCGGAGGGACCACGCGGCGGATCGGGCGCAACAGCGGGTCGACCAGTGTGTTGAGCACCGCGCCCATTGGCGATGCCGGCCCCATCCACGATAGAACGGCCGATGCAATGGTCACCCACACCAGCACGTTGAACGCCCATTTGAGCACGGTGAAGAGCGCGGCCACAAAGCCCATTGGCACGAGTGCCATCGGGCTCACGCCCACCGACGCCACCAGCAGGAAGAGATAGACAAGCGCCGTGGCATAAGCCGCCACCAGCGATGACCAGTCGATATAGCCCGTGGCCGGAATCACCCGGCGCAGCGGGTGCACCAGCCAGCCGGTCAACTGGAAGATGGCCTGTGACAGCGGATTGCGCGGTGACAGCCGCACCGCTTGCGTCCAGGCGCGCAGGAGCAGCGCCGCGCCAAAGAGCGAGAAGATCGTGTCGAGCAGAAAACGCGTGATATCGCCGAACATGCGTCCGGTTCTCCTATGGTCAGGTCTGGCAGAAGCGCGCGGTAAACGCGGCGCGCTGAGGCGCGGTATTGTCGCACGGCAATCTGATGGGGATCTGTGCGTTGTGCCTCTGCGCAGCGGCGGCGCATTCGCGTATTGTGGTGCCCGTTCGCCGCTTTTTCTGCCAGGAGATCTGCCTTGAAGCCCATCCTATTTCGCGCGTTGTTGTCGCTGGCGTGCCTGTCCGCTGTGCCGCATGTGCATGCGCAGGCCGATACCACGTTCACCGTCGAATCGCCTGCCTTTGCCGACAACGGCGTCATGGACCGCAAGTACGCCGGCAAGAACCCCGCCAACGCCAATTGCACGGGCGACAACGTCTCGCCGCCGCTGCACTGGTCGAACGTGCCCGCGGGCACCAACAGCCTTGTGCTGATCGTCTCCGACCCGCAGGGCGCGGGCGGCCTGGGCGTGAACCACTGGATGGCCTACGGTATGCCGGCCACGCAGACGAGCCTGCCGGAAGGCGCCGGCACCGGCCCGGCGCTGCGCATGGGCCAAAACTCCATCGGCAAGCCGGCGTATCTCGGGCCGTGTCCGCCCAAGGGCACCGGCATGCATCACTACGTATTTTTGCTGATCGCCACGGACCTGGCGCCGGATGCGCTGCCCAATGGGCTGACCCGCGCTGAACTGGATGCGGCCATCAAAGGGCATAGCAAAGGCGCCGCAGCCTGGATCGGCCGATTCGGCAACTTTTGACGGATGCGAGGCCGCTCACGGTTCCGCGCTGCGCGCGGCCGGCGGCGGCTCACAATCCCGCTACCGGAAAATTCGCCTGCCAGACAGCGCTTTGTACGTTCACCGGTTTCGGAATCAGCTTCTGCTGCAGGAACAGGTCGGCAATCTGCTGCTGCGAGGCCACGATCTGCGGCGTGACCGGCGTGACGCCGTAGGGCACGCGCCGCAACCAGGTCTCGACAACGGGCTGCTCGATGCCGAGTTTGGGCGCCAGCAGGGCGGCGGTTTCCTGCGGATGCTGATTCACCCACAGCCCCGCCGTGCGCAACTGGGCCAGGATGGCATTGACCGCGCGCGGATGCGTGTTCACGAATTCCGGCGTGGCTTCGTAGAAGTTGAACACCGGCAGCTCGCTGAAATCGCCCAGCGTGCGTGTCTTCAACGCCTTCTGTGCCAGCGCGTAATACGGATCCCACACGACCCACGCATCGACCGCGCCGCTCTCGAAGGCTGCGCGCGCCTCGGCCGGTGGCAGGTAGATCGGCTGAATATCCTGCACCGTGAGGTTGGCGCGACGAAGCAGCTGCACCAGCAGGTAGTTGGAGCTGGAGCCCTTTTGCAGCGCGATGCGCTTGCCTTTCAGGTCAGCCACGCTGTGCGCGGGTGAGCTGTCGAGCACGAACAGCGCCTCGTTGGTCTTGCCGCCCGGCTCGGCCCCCACATAGACAAGGCGTGCGCCTGCGGCCTGCGCAAACACAGCCGGCGGCGCGCCGGTGTAGCCGAACTCAATGCTGCCGGTGTTGAGCGCCTCCAGCAGTTGAGGCCCGGCAGGGAATTCCTTCCATTCCACCTTGTAGCCAAGCTCGGCCAGCGGTTTGTCGAGCGCGCCTTGCGCTTTCAGCACCGCCAGCAGTCCGGCTTTCTGAAAGCCGATACGCACCGTGGTCGGCTCGGCGGCCTGCGTCAGGCCTGCGCACAGCGCCATGCCGGCGCCAAGCAATGCGGCCAGCCAGCGTCGGCGGCCAGATGGGGCGGTGTGGGGCGGATGGCTTTGCATGGTTCCTCCTGCGTCGTCTGTGTTGTGCAGCTGATGCTACGGACAGCGCACGCACGAAGGAACGAACAAGATTGCATGTGGATAGACGCCGCCAACGTCAGCCCGGCGCTGCTATGGCGACAAGCTCCGCCAGATACGCCCACGGATAGATGCCGCGCGCATGTCCATCACTGAAAACCAGTTGCACGCCGTAACCCGCAGGCGCGATGCTGGTGACGCGCACGGCGGCCGGCACGTTGATCGGCGTGCCGTGATGGCGCTTGAACTGGCACTCCGCACAGCGGCACGCCTCGCGCAATGCCGCGTGGTCAAGTACGACAACGGCGTCTGCCCAGTGCAACCGCAGCCGGCCTTGGGCGACGTCGTTGTCGATACGCTCAGGCGGATGCACGGGCGCGCTCGATTTGTGCCAAGGCGATCCGCACGGCCTTGACGACTTCCGGGTCGCCATCGGTTTGTGCGCTGCGCAGGGCGGGCAGGGCAGAGGCTTCGCCGATCTCTCCCAGTGCGAGTGCCGCCTCCTTGCGCAGGTTGCTGATTGGGTGCGTGAGCAACGCAGCGAGCGCATCGACGGCATGCGCGGCGCGCCACCGGCCAAGCGCGCGGGCCGCCTGTAGACGGACCTGCCAATATGCATCGGCCAGCGCATCCACCAACGCCTGCGTGACATGTAGGTCCGGAGCCAACGCCCGCAGTTTGCCGAGCGTGCTGGCGCTTTCCTCGCGCACGCGCCAGGCGGTGTCATGCAGCGCAGCGAGCAGCGCGGGCAGCACGGCAGCATCGGTGGCGAGGCCGAGGGCGCCCACTGCGGCACGGCGCACGTCGACATCCGCGTCATGGCGTGCGCGTTCCGCCAGAGCAGGCAATGCGCCCACATGCTTGCGCCAGCCGAGCACCGCAACGGCCTCGCGACGCACGGCGGCGTCGGCGTCTTGCAAGGCGTGCAGCGCGGGTGCTTCGCTCTCGGGCACGCGCAGTTCACGCAGCCCACGCAATGCGGCGGCGCGTACAAAGGCGCTGGCATGGTCGACGTAAGCCAACAGCGCGGACGCAGACTCGGGCGATTTCAAATCGGCCAGGCCGATTGCCGCGGCATCACGCACGGCGCCATCCACATCTTCCAGCGCGCGGGCGAGTGCGGCCACGGTATCCGGCTGTTCCCACGTTGCGAGGATTCGCGCAGCTTCCAGCCGAACTTCGGGGGCAGGGTCTTGCTCAAGCAGGGCAATCACGTTTGGCAGCGAATCGGCGTCTTCTTCATCGGCGATCTGCAGCAGGGCAACGCGGCGGGTGGCGGCATCCGCGTCGTGCAGGCGCGCCAGGGGTGTTGTCGTCATCGCCGCCTCAACGCAACAGGTACGGGATGTCGACCTTCACCGCGCCGGTCGGGCAGTCCTGCTCGCACGGCATGCAGTACCAGCATTCATCGAATTGCATGAAAGCCTTGCCTTTGGTCAGGTCGATGGCGAGCAGGTCGAGTGGGCAGACGTCGACGCACACGGTGCAGCCCTTGTCGGCAATGCACTTGGCTTCGTCGATGGTGACGGGCGCGCTGCTGCGCGAGGTGATGTCGTGCGGCGTGTGGGTGAAATGAACGGTCGTCTGTTGCATTGTCATGCAGCCTTCGGAATGCGCATCTGCGCGTAGGAATCGGTGCCGAGCACATCGACAGGGATGACGTACGGCTCAACCGCCTGCTTGCGGCTGGCCATGGCGCCGTGTGCGTCCTTGTACAAGCGCGTGTGGCAGAACCAGTTGGCGTCGTCGCGTTCGGGGTAGTCCACGCGATGGTGATACAGGCCCCAGCGGCTCTCGGTGCGGAAGAGCGAAGCGCGCGCGGCCATCTCGGCGCAATCGCGGATGAAGCTGACTTCCATCGCGCGCATCAGCTCGTGCGGGTTGCGCGCGTGCAGGTGCGTGATGTCTTCGGCAATCTCGTCGAAGCGGCGCAGGCCGATTTCCATCTTGCGCGTGACCTTGGGCGGCTGCAGGTAATCGTTCACCATGCGGCGCAGCTTGTATTCCACCTGGGCGGGGGCCAGTCCGTGGTCGCGTTGCAGCGGCGCAAAGATGCGCGCGCGTTCTCGTTCGATCTGCGCGTCGTCGACGCGGGCGACGCCTTGCCGGCCCGCGATGTAGTCCGCCGCGTTCTGCCCCGCAAACCAGCCATACGTAAACGCGCCGAGCATGTAGTTGTGCGGCACGGCCGCCATGTCGCCCGCCGCGTAAAGGCCCGGCACGGTGGTTTCCGCGCGTGCATTCACATACACGCCAGACGCGCTGTGCCCGCTGCAGAAGCCGATTTCCGAGATGTGCATCTCCACCATCTGCGTCCGGTAATCGGTGCCGCGCCCCGCGTGGAAGCGGCCGCGGCTCGGGCGCTCGTTAGTGTGCAGGATGGTCTCGATGGTCTGGATGGTTTCTTCGGCCAGATGGTCGAGCTTGAGAAACACCGGCCCCTTTCCGCCCTGCAGCTCCTGGTAGAACTCCCACATCATCTGGCCGCTCCAGTAGTCGCACTGGATGAAGCGTTCGCCGCGCGCGTTGGCGGTGTAGCCGCCCAGCGGGCCGGTCACATACGCGCAGGCGGGGCCGTTGTAATCCTTGATGAGCGGGTTGATTTGGAAGCATTCCAGGTTGGAAAGCTCCGCGCCCGCGTGATACGCCATGGCATAGCCATCGCCCGCGTTGGTGGGGTTTTCGTATGTGCCCATCAGGTAGCCGGAGGCCGGCAAGCCAAGCCGCCCTGCAGCGCCGCAGCTCAGCACCACGGCCTTTGCGCGCACCACGAGGAAATCCGCCGTGCGGCAATCGAAGCCGAGCACGCCGCAGGCGGCGCCATCGGCATCCGTCAGCACACGCGTGACGACAATGCGGTTCGTGATCTCCACCCGCGCACGCTTGAGCTGGCGATACAGCACCTTCTTGATGTCGTGCCCCTCCGGCATCGGCAGCACGTAGCTGCCCATGTGGTGGACCTTCTTGACGGCATAGTCGCCGGTTTCGTCCTTCTCGAACTTCACGCCCCAGCGGTCAAGCTGCTCGATGGTGGCAAAGCTGTGCTGCGCATACGCATACACGCCCGATTGATCGACGATGCCATCGTTGGCTAGCGTGATCTCGCGCGTGTATTGCTCAGGCGTGGCATGCCCGGGGATGACCGCGTTGTTCAGTCCGTCCATGCCCATCGAGATGGCGCCGCTGCGCTTCACGTGCGCCTTGTCGATCAGCAGCACACGCAGCGCAGGGTTGCGTTCTTTTGCCTTGATGGCCGCCATCGGGCCGGCCGTGCCGCCGCCCACGACGACGAGGTCGTACTCCAGTTCCAACGTGTTCATTTGGTGCCTTGCAAAGGAAGGATGGATTGCGCATGCGCCGCCACCTGCCGATCCAGCCGAAGCCGGTACTGGAAAGCGTCGCCGCGAAAATACAGGCGTTCAAAATCGATGGGCGTGCCCTGTGCGTCGTGCGTCAGACGCTCCACGCGCAACAGTGCCGCGCCTGCGCCCGTGTCGAGTGCGGTTGCGGTGGCGTGGTCGGCCAGCGCCGCATCGATGGCCAGCGTCGCATGACCGAGCGCCACCCCTGCGTCCTGCTCCAGCACGAGGAAAACATCGCGCGTGACGAGGTCCGCCCGCGCGACGCTGCTGCCCAGCGGCTCCGGCAGCCACGTCACCTCAAGGGAAACCGGCACCTGATCGAGCAACCGCACGCGATGCAATTCCGTGACGGCCGTGCCAGGTGCCAGTTGCAGCGCCTGTGCCACGTCGGTCGGCGCGGGCAGCGTGCGCAGCTTCAGCACGCGGTTACGGATGGCATGACCTTGTGCCGACATCGCCTCGGCAAAGCCCTGCAGCGCCGTCACGTTCTGAAAGGCCTTGGGCTGGCTCACAAACGTGCCTTTGCCGTGACGGCGGAAGATCAGCCCTTCGTTCTGCAGATCGGCCAGTGCCTGACGCACGGTGATGCGACTGGCGTTGAACTGCTCGCCCAGCGCCGCTTCCGACGGCAGCAGCGAGGCCGGCGCGTAGTGGCCGCTGAGAATGCCCTCGCGCAGCGTGCCCTTGATGCGCTCATAGAGCGGCGGGGCAGGTTGGCGGTGCAAATTTGAGGTGGTCATCGATAGGCGCAACTCGTCATAACAAGTGCGCCCAGTGTAAAAAGCAGGCGTATGCAGCGGAACGAAGCTTTTTCGATATGCATGCTCGGTTTTTGGCATACGCCGCCGCCACAGCTCTGGCTGAGCGGTCTGCACAGCTGGCATCGCCTTGCGCGATGTTGGTGCGCTGCACGATGCGCAAACGCTGTGTCTGATATCAAAACCGATATCAGTCAGCCCCCAAAAAAACATTAGACGGTCATGTCAGGCTGTCCATACCATGGCTCACCACGGATCACCGGCAAGGGAAGACGGGCGCCGCATGCCGGATTCGACTCGTGTATCGCGTTGCAAAGACGACGTGCGCAGCCCCGGGGGTAGTGACCGGCTGCGTTCCACCATAACGGAGACAAACGATGCAAAAAACGAGCGCTGCGTGCGCCAGACGGACCGTATTGACCTTCCTGGCTACGGCCGGTGTGCTGCTGGCCACGGGCTTGGCGACAGCGGCGCACGCGGCTGACAAGTCGTTCACCATGGGTTTTGCCCAGGTGGGCGCCGAGAGCGAATGGCGGACCGCCAATTCGGAGTCGATCAAATCGACGGCCAAGGCGCAGGGCGTGAACCTGAAGTTCTCCGACGCGCAGCAGAAGCAGGAAAACCAGATCAAGGCAATCCGCTCGTACATCGCGCAGAAGGTCGACGTCATTGCGTTCTCACCGGTGGTGGAATCCGGCTGGGACACGGTGCTGCAGGAGGCCAAGGCCGCCAAGATTCCGGTCATCCTGACCGACCGCGGCATCGACAGCAAAGACACCTCGCTCTACACCACGTTCATCGGATCGGATTTCGTCGAGGAAGGCCGCAAGGCGGGCCGCTGGCTGCTTGAAAACGTCAAGCCCAAGGGTGACGTGAACATCGTCGAGCTGCAAGGCACCGTCGGCTCTGCGCCCGCCATCGACCGCAAGCGCGGGTTTGAAGAGATCATCAAGGCCGACCCGCACTACAAGATCATCCGCTCGCAAACCGGCGACTTCACCCGCGCCAAGGGCAAGGAAGTGATGGAAGCCTTCCTGAAGGCCGAGGGTAAGAAGATCAACGTGCTGTACGCGCACAACGACGACATGGCGATCGGTGCCATCCAGGCCATTGAAGAGGCAGGGCTCAAGCCGGGCAAGGACATCACCATCATCTCGATCGACGGCGTGAAGGGCGCGTTTGAAGCCATGATGGCCGGCAAGCTGAACGTCACGGTGGAATGCAGCCCGCTGCTCGGGCCGCAACTGATGGACACCGCGCGCGCCGTGCTGGCAGGCAAGACCGTGCCCAAGCGCATCGTCACCAAGGAAGGCATCTTCCCGATGGAGGTGGCGGCCAAGGAGTTCCCGAACCGCAAGTACTGAGGGGGGGGCATTCGCAAGCCCTTTGCTGAATCGGGGAATGCAGGCGGGGCGGGTGACGGTGACTCGCCTTGCCGGTATGCACCCTCAACAGGCCACACCCATGTCCGATCACGTTGATCAACCCGCCGCGACAGATGCACGCGGCGCGCTGCTGCACATGCGCGGCATCTGCAAGAACTTTCCCGGCGTGCAGGCGCTGGCCGCGGTCGATTTCCGCTTGTTTCCCGGAGAAGTGCACGCTCTGATGGGGCAGAACGGCGCCGGCAAGTCGACGCTCATCAAGGTGCTGACGGGCGTTGAAGCGCCCGATGCGGGCGAGATCGTGCTCGGCGGTCAGCCCATCGCGCCAAGCTCGCCGCTGGAGGCGCAAAAGCTCGGCATCAGCACGGTGTACCAGGAGGTCAATCTCTGCCCGAACCTGACCGTGGCGGAGAACATCCACATCGGCCGCTTTCCCATGCGCATGGGCAGCATCGACTGGCGGGCCACCAACCGGGCGGCGCAGGCGCTGCTGGCTGATCTGAACATCCACATCGACGTGACGCTGCCGCTGTCGCTGTATCCGGTGGCCATTCAGCAGATGGTGGCGATTGCGCGCGCGCTTTCCACCGAAGCCCGCATCCTGATCCTGGACGAGCCCACCTCCAGCCTGGACGATGACGAAGTAGCCCGCCTGTTTGCCGCCATCCGCACACTCAAGGCACGCGGCATGGCCGTGCTGTTCGTCACGCATTTTCTGGAGCAGACCTACGCGATTGCCGACCGCATTACCGTGCTGCGCAACGGCCGGCTGGAGGGCGAATATGCCGCGCGCGATCTGCCGCAACTGCAACTGATCAACAAGATGGTCGGGCGCGACATCGATGCGAGCCGCTTCGAGCGCACCGAGGTGCCATCCGTGGATGACACCGCGCCCGCATTCCTGAGCGCGCGCGGCATGGGCCGTCGTGGTGTCGTGCAACCGCTCGATCTGGACGTCCGCCCCGGGCAGGTGCTCGGCCTTGGCGGCCTGCTCGGCTCAGGCCGAACGGAGACCGCGCGGCTGCTGTTCGGCGTTGACCGCAACGATGCGGGCTCGATCAACGTGCACGGGCAAGCGCGCCAGTTCAGCTCGCCGCGTGATGCCATCCGCCAGGGCATCGGCTTCTGCCCGGAAGACCGCAAGACCGAGGGCATCATCGCCGAGCTGTCGATTCGCGAGAACATCATCCTCGCGCTTCAGGCCAAGCGCGGGCTGTTCCGCTATCTGCCCAAGAAGCGCCAGCGCGAGATTGCCGACCAGTACATCGCCCAGCTCGGCATCAAGACGCCCGACGCTGAAAAGCCGATCGGCCAACTCTCGGGCGGCAACCAGCAGAAGGCCGTGCTCGCGCGCTGGCTGGCGACCGACCCGGCCATGCTGATCCTGGACGAACCCACGCGCGGCATCGACATTGCCGCCAAGCTCGACATCATGGACCTGGTGACCGCGCAGTGCCGCAAGGGCATGGCGATCCTGTTCATCTCCAGCGAGCTGCCGGAGGTGCTGCGCGTGAGCCACCGGCTGGCGATCCTGCGCGATCGCAAGAAGGTGGGCGAGCTGGCCGGCGCCGATGTGACGGAAGACAACCTGTGCCACGTGATTGCCGGCGGCGACGTGCCCGCCAGCCAATCCACCACCACCGGAGGCGCTGCATGAACCCCGTCAATCTGCGCGCACTGACTGGCCACCGATTGTTCTGGCCGGGCGTGACGCTGCTTTTGCTGTGTCTGCTCAACGCGTGGTTCAACCCGCATTTCTTTCACCTCGACATTCGTAATGGGCATCTGTACGGCAGCCTGATCGACATCCTCAACCGCGCAGCACCGCTCATGCTCGTATCGCTCGGCATGACGCTGGTGATTGCGGTGGGCGGCATCGATATTTCAGTGGGCGCGGTGGTCGCCATTTCCGGCGCCATTGCGGCATCGCTTGTCGGCGGCACGCTGGTCGTGCAGAACGGCCTGCCCGTGTATGTGACCAAGGCCCCACTGCTGCTGGCGCTGCTGGCTGCGGTGGGCGCAGCGTTGGTGTGCGGCCTGTGGAATGGCCTGCTGGTGGCGGGTGCGGGCATGCAGCCCATCATCGCCACGCTGATCCTGATGGTGGCCGGCCGCGGCGTGGCGCAGCTCATTACCGGCGGCCAGATCATCACCGTGTACTACGAGCCGTTCTTCTTCGTGGGCAATGGCTATCTGTTCGGGCTGCCGTTTGGGTTGTACATCGCGGCTGCTGTGCTGGGCCTGTTGTTGCTGTTGATGCACCGCACGGCGCTGGGTCTGTTTGTCGAGGCCGTCGGCATCAACCCCGTGGCCGCGCGTCTTGCGGGGCTCAACACCAAGGCGCTGCTGTTTGGCATCTACGCATTCTGCGGCGCCATGGCCGGTGTTGCGGGGCTCATCATCTGCTCCAACGTCAAGAGCGCGGACGGCAACAACGCCGGGCTGCTGCTGGAGCTTGACGCCATCCTGGCCGTCACGCTGGGCGGTACCTCCCTGGCGGGCGGCAAGTTCAGCCTGTGGGGCAGCGTGATCGG
Organism: Ralstonia pickettii; assembly: GCF_001699815.1. Taxonomy (GTDB): domain Bacteria; phylum Pseudomonadota; class Gammaproteobacteria; order Burkholderiales; family Burkholderiaceae; genus Ralstonia; species Ralstonia thomasii. The sequence goes on from NZ_MCGB01000092.1 coordinate 43,969, forward strand.
GGCGCTCATCATCCAGACGCTGACCTACGCGATCTATTCGATGGGTGTGCCGCCAGAAATCAACCTCGTGGTGAAAGCCGTGGTGGTGTTTGCCGTATGCCTGGCGCAATCGGAGGCGTTTCGCAGCATGCTCTTTCAACGCCACAGCCGTGCGGGGGCGCAGTCATGAGAATCAATCCACGGCGCTTGCCGTTCTACGTCACGCTGTTTTTGTTTGCGCTGTTGTTCGGCTTCGGCTCGGTGACTTACACGGGCTTCTTCAGCGTGCAGGTGTTTCTCAATCTGCTGATCGACAACGCGTTCCTGATCGTCGTTGCTATCGGCATGACGTTCGTCATTCTATCGGGCGGCATCGATCTATCGGTGGGGGCGGTGGTGGCGCTCACCACCATGATCTCCGCCGCGCAGGTCGAACACCACGGCTGGTCGATCGGTGTGGTGGTGCCTCTGGTGCTCGCCGTCGGGTGCCTGTTCGGCCTGGTGATGGGCGTGCTGATCCAGGTGTTCCGGATTCAACCGTTCATCGTCACGCTGGGCGGCATGTTCCTCGCGCGGGGGCTGTGCTACCTCATCAGCATCGATTCGATCAGCATTACAGACCCGATCTATACCGCGCTGTCGCAGTACAAGATCCAGGTGGGCGGCGGCAATTACGTATCGCCCAGCGTGGTGATTGCGCTGGTCGTGTTTGCCGCGGCGGCGTGGCTCGCGCATTGCAGCCGCTTTGGCCGCACGGTGTACGCGCTGGGCGGCAATGAACGGTCTGCGTTGCTGATGGGTTTGCCGGTGGTGCGCACGCGCATCCTCGTCTATGTGCTCAGCGGGTTTTGCTCGGCACTGGGCGGCGTGCTGGTCACGTTCTACATGCTGTCCGGCTACGGGCTGCACGCGCAAGGTATGGAACTGGACGCCATTGCCGCCACGGTGGTCGGCGGCACGCTGCTCACTGGCGGCGTGGGGCTGATCAGCGGTAGTGTGGTGGGCGTGCTGTTGCTGGGCGTCATCCAGTCGCTGATCACCTTTGACGGCACGCTCAGCTCCTGGTGGGCGCGCATTGCCATTGGCGTGCTGCTGTGCCTGTTCTGCCTCATGCAGCGTTTCCTGGGGCGCGCGCAACGCGGAGCGTCATTGCCCCCGTCGACCCCGCACAGGCCGGCGCGGCCGTCGAACGAGACGGCCAAGGACGCCCCGGCCTCGGCCATCCTCATGCAGTCGCACGCCGTACCGCCTTTCAATTAGGCACACGCAGTTGCGGTTTCCCGTAGGCATACCGACCTTGTAAAGGTTGTTTCGTGCAACTATCAGATTGCAGGCGTTGGGCGCCGAACCTGGCGTGCAGGTGGAGTCATTCCAAACCAACAGCGAAGCGGCGATGTGCGAGCGCATTCATGGTGCGTTCGAAGAGCGCCAGGACGCCGTGCTGATTAACGCAGGCGCGTGGACGCATTACAGCTACGGCATCCGCGATGCGCTGGCGATCCTGACGTGTCCGGTGGTGGAATTGCATATGTCCAACATCCACGCACGCGAGCCGTTCCGACATCACTTGGTATTTGCTGACATCGTCAGCGGGCAGATCTGCGGGTTTGGCGTCCAGAGTTACCTTCTGGCCCTGCGGGCGGCGGCATCGGCAATCGATCACGCTTAGCGGCGGCGGTCCTTCGTGAACCGATAGCGCTTTCCAGTTTCGACAATGCTATGGATGAAGCTTCTCGCCCTTGTTCAGCATGTCGATGAACTGAGTAATCTTCTTGGCACGCGTCTCGGCCTTCTTTACGTTCTGGATCCTGAACAGAATCGCGTACCGGTTCTGGCCATTCAAGGTAGCGAAGAATTGCTTGGCCTTCGGGTTGGCATCCAAAGCCTGCTGCAGGTCATCCGGCACGGTTGACGTACCCGCAGGCGAATAGGCCGCCTCCCAGCGGCCGTCTTGCTTGGCCAGCTCGATTGCGCGAAGCCCTGCAGGGCGCATTCTCCCGGCGGTGATCAAGGCTTCAGCCTTGGCGGTGTTGATCTTCGACCAGATGCTCTTGGCGGTTCTGGGCGTGAACCGCTGCAGCCAGTAGTGCTCGTTTTCCGCCTGCTTTTGCCCGTCGATCCATCCATAGCAGAGGGCGCTCTCAACGGCCTCTGCATAAGACACGGTGGATTGTTCGGCCGACCGCCTTGCGATGCGGAGCCAGACACCGGTCACAGTCTCTCCGTGGGTTTCCAGCCAGGCTTCCCAGGCTTCCTGATTGATGAAGGAAAGTTTTGGATTGTGCATCGCGCTGGACCGTTCGCCATCGAGTTTGTCGGAGACGTTACTCGCGCCTGAAACCGAGAACACCCCTGCCCATTGCGTTTTCGGAAACCAATGGGTTCGGCATCCACGCCGTGCGCACTTCCAGCTTGTCTCCATCCAGCGTATAGAACCGTTCCTGCTCCGTGCCGGTCCAGGCTTCATTCCAGGACGCGTCAACCTTCGTGATGAACCGATCGTCTTCGACCCGATACCGCCCGGTATAGGCCACGATCGTGCGGAACAGCGCCGCCAGCTTCTCGTCTGTATTCCCCTGCTCCCGCACTTTCGCGGTGAGGAGCACCATCATGCGCCCGTCAGCGCCGAAGATCAGCGACCCATTGGGATCAGCGCCCCAGGGCTGCGTACGCTCCTTAGTCTCCTGAAGCTCGGTCTCGAAAGACAACAGCCGCCAGCTACCGTGCAGCTTCGTATCGCGCTCAGTCATCGTTCGTCCTGTCATCGCTCGTTTAAGTATTCGTAGGCAATGGGCGCCGCAAAACAACATGCGTCGCCTTTTCTGATGCTACGGATTCAACGCACGCGTAGCCCAGCGCTCGCAAGTCGATCCCCTCAAACAGGGGTTCCCCTCGGCCAAGCAAGACCGGCGAGATCGCGATGTGCAGTTCATCGATGAGGCCTTCACGCAGGTACTGCCGGATGGTGCTCGGCCCTCCGCCAATGCGTACATCCTTCCCGCCAGCGGCCTCGCGCGCACGGTCGAGCGCTTCTCGAAAGCCGCCTGTGATGAAGTGGAAGGTCGTGCCGCCCGCCATCTCGATGGGCGCACGCGCGTGGTGGGTCAACACGAAAACGGGAACGTGATACGGCGGGTTGTCGCCCCACCAGCCTTTCCAATTGTCGTCGGGCCAATCCCCGCGAATGGGGCCGAACATGTTGCGCCCGAGAATCCACGCCCCCACGTTCCGGAAACTACGGGCGGCAAAGTCATCGTCAACGCCAGTTGTACCGCCGTCCTTGCCGAACAGGGTCCGCTGGAACGTGCGCGTCGCGACCAGCCACTGGTGCAGCTCCATCCCGCCAATGCCGAGCGGATTGTTGATGTCCTGATCCGGACCTGCGCCGTATCCGTCAAGCGAGAGGGTGAAGCCCGCAACGCGAACGCGTGTCATCGTTTGTCTCCAGCTCCAATCGGACGCCCGATCGGTCATCAACGGATGCCGGCGTCAGGACCTGCATATTAGTACCGGGGCCAGCCGAACGTGCGGCGCGCGTCGGGCTGGCCATCGGCCGTTGGGGGGGAGGGCCCCGCCATCATTTAGAATCGCACACTTTGCCCGACCTCCCATGTGGTTCAAAAATCTCCAGCTTCATCGTCTGCCGGCACCTTGGGCCGTGACCCCTGACCAGCTTGAAAAGTGGCTGGCACCTCACGCGTTTCAACCGGGCAACAGCGTAGAAAAGCAGACCTTCGGCTGGGCCTCGCCGCGTGACGACGGCGCGCTCGTGTATTCGAACAACGGGCAGATGCTGCTGGTATTCCGTGCCGAGAAGAAGCTGCTGCCCGCGTCCGTCATCAATCAGGTGACCAAGGCCCGGGCGCTTGAGCTGGAGGAGCAGCAGGGCTTCAAGCCCGGCCGAAAGCAACTGCGCGAACTCAAGGAACAGGTGACCGACGAACTGCTGCCGCGCGCCTTCAGCATTCGCCGCGATACGCGGGTGTGGATCGATACGGCAAATGGCTGGCTCGTGATCGATGCAGCTTCGCAGGCGGTTGCCGACGACGTGCGCGGCCTGCTCGTCAAGTCGATCGATCAATTGCCACTCACCAGCGTGCATGTGAAGCATTCGCCTGTTGCGGCGATGACGGAGTGGCTGCTCTCCGGCGACGCGCCCGGCGGCTTCACCGTCGACCAGGACGCCGAGTTGCGCTCGACGGGCGAGGGCGGCGCCACGGTGCGATACGTTGGCCACGCGCTGGAGGCAGAAGACATGCGCCGGCACATCGAAGCTGGCAAGCAATGCATGCGGCTCGCCATGACCTGGGACGACCGGGTCTCCTTCGTGCTGACGCCGTCGCTCCTGATCAAACGCGTGACGCCGCTGGACGTGATCAAGGAAGCCGAAGACCCCACCGCGCAGAACGACGACGAGCGCTTCGACTCCGATGTCGCGCTGATGACCGGCGAGTTGGCGCGGATGCTGAGCGACCTGGTCGACAGCCTCGGCGGCGATCAGCTCGATGCCGTGCAACAGGCCAAGGCGGCCTGAGTTTCGTCAGCCGGCTTGAAGTTGCGCAGGAGTCGGTGCAGGTTGACGAGGCCGTATTGTCGTAACGTGAACGTTGCTCAGTCGGTCCGCCCGGCGCGCAGGTCGCTCTTGCGGATGAGCTGCAAGAGCGTTTCCGCAGGCTTGCTCAAGCGCCGTGCCAACAACGTGATGAACTCGATGGCCGGCAGCGGCGGTAAAACGTCGCCATTGACGGGCGGCACCAGCCCGCCGCCGGCCAGGTTTTGCGCACGCACGGTAATCCCCAGCCCGCCCCGGGCCGCGGCAATAGATCCGGAATGACTGCAGCTGGTGCAGACGATGCGCCACAGCCAACCCGCTGCGGCCAACGTGTCGAGCACGATGGAACGCGTCACGCTCGGCTCGTTGACGAGGATGAGCGGCAGCGGCTGAGTTACGTCGACCACGGTACCGGGCCGGGCAAGCCATTCGAGCTGCCCTCGGAACAGCGGGACACCACGTCGGCCGCCTTCGCGGCGCTTGCCGGCAATCAGGTCGAGCGAGCCGTCTTCGATGCCTTCGTACGGCTTGCTGGTCATCCCCATCGTGACCTCGACGCATCAGGATGCCGGCAGCGGCAACAGTTTGTGTTCGATGGTGCAGATACTCGCCATCGGCTTGGGCGTATCGATCGGAGGGGGGGCTTGTCAGCCTTTTCTCGGTCAAGCTTGGCGTGGCTGCGCCGGCGTATCGGCTGGCGTTCTTCACCATGGGCGTGGTGACCGTGTTTTCCGCGTTGATTTTCCGCAAGCTCGACGCGAAGCCCACGCCGTTGCTTACTAAGAACCTGGAAGCCGAGGCTGTACAGGCACGCTAAGGATACCGGCGCTTCATCCCGGGTACCTTCGAACGTGTAGCCGTCATGCGGGTTTATGTGTGCATGAATCTCCGCAAAACCGCTGCCAGGTTATCCGCGCATGCGCAAGAGATCGGCGTAAGAAATCAGTTTGCGTTTTCCTGTTCCGAGCGTCTTGCGCTTTGATGTCGAGCGAGCTGGTTTGCTGCGCTCGAACTTGGCCGCAGCACGTGCATCTTCCTTGGCATGCACGCTGGCGGACCTGGTTTCCGCCTTGACGCGTTCGGCTTCCAGCCGGGCGGCAACCCGCTCCTCGCGGGCAACTTCCTGCGCGGCCGAGAGGATTTCTGCCTTGAGTTGATCACGTCGCTGTTTGGCCGCAACGCGGGCGGCCTGCAGTTGCTCCTTACGTTGCCGAAGCCAGTCTTTTCGGCTTACCGGCGCGGGCCGTGCCTCTGCAGGCACACTCAGGCGCAAAGCCCGGCTGGCGGCAACTTTCTCGGCGTGGATCGGGCGGCGCGGATCGCGTTTCACATCACTCATGGTGCGCAACGCTCCCAGGCGGCACCGCTGTGCCGCCGAGCACCAACCAGCAGGGGATGGCGGATCATGACGTTCATTCTGTCAACCGTACCATAGGGCCCCATGTCCCGCAGGGGTGATGCGCGACCATCGAGTTCTTGGGCGTGCGAATGCATGGCCCTACCGTCATTCCAATGCGGAATCCACGTCAGCAAGGCGGCGTTTAAGCCGCTGCGTCACGGCAGCTGATGCCATTGGGCGCCTGCCCGGCGCATGGCTTTTCCGCCGCCTGCAATACCGCATGTGCGTGAATACGCCACCAAATTGCATCGCCGTTGGCGCAAAATAACGGTTTGGGCATTTTGCGCCCCTCGCACTCTTGGAGACGGTATGAACAACGTTGTCGAATCGGCTATTTCGATCGAGAAGCGCCCGAACCCTGTTCCGGCGGAAGAGCGCGCGCGCCTGCTGGAAAACCCCGCTTTCGGCCGCGTCTTCACGGATCACATGGCCACCATCCGCTACACCGAGGGCAAGGGCTGGCACGACGCCAAAATCGGCGCGCATGGCCCGATCCAGTGCGATCCGTCCACGCTGGTGCTGCACTACGCGCAGGAAATCTTCGAGGGCATGAAGGCCTACCGCCTGCCGGACGGCGGCGGTGCGCTGTTCCGCCCGGAAGCCAATGCGCGCCGGTTCCAGAATTCCGCCAAGCGCCTGGCGATGCCCGCGCTGCCGGAAGACCTCTTCCTGCAGGCCGTGCGCGAGCTGGTCAAGCTCGATCGCGACTGGATTCCGTCGGGCCAGGGCTCGGCGCTGTACCTGCGCCCGTTCATGATCGCCACCGAAGTGGTCCTGGGCGTGAAGCCTTCGGCCGAATACCTGTTCTGCGTGATTGCGTGCCCGGTGGGCGCGTACTTCAAGGGCGATGCATCGTCGGGCGTCACCATCTGGGTGTCGGACAACTACACGCGCGCCGCACCGGGCGGTACGGGCGAGGCCAAGTGCGGCGGCAACTACGCCGCCAGCCTGGTCGCTCAAGCTGAAGCCACCCGCGAGGGCTGCGACCAGGTCGTCTTCCTCGACGCGGTGGAGCGCAAGTGGATCGAAGAGCTGGGCGGTATGAACGTGTTCTTCGTCTTCGATGACGGTTCGCTGCAGACGCCGCCGCTGACTGGCACGATCCTGCCGGGCATCACGCGCGATTCGTTGATCACGCTGGCGCGCGGCATGGGCCTGACCGTGCGCGAAGAGCCGTACTCCATCGACCAGTGGCAGGCCGACGCCCAAAGCGGCCGCCTGCGTGAAGCCTTTGCGTGCGGCACCGCAGCGGTCGTCACGCCCATCGGCAAGGTCAAGGGCCACAAGCACAACTTCACCATCGGCGATGGCAAGGCAGGCGAGCTGACGACCAAGCTGAAGGCGGCGCTGGTCGATCTGCAGAACGGCCGCGCACCGGACCCGCACGGCTGGCTGGACCGCCTGTTCTGAACCGGGTATGGCCGAATCGCTTTCTGCGCCGTCCGTCGACGGCACCGAAGCCTGGATCACCACGCCCGATGGCCGTCTCCATGCCAGGCAATGGGGCGGCCCGGTCAACGATGCCGCCAAACCGCCCATCGTGCTGCTGCACGATTCGCTCGGCTGCGTCGCGCTGTGGCGTGATTTTCCGCAGCGTCTGGCGCAGTCGACCGGACATGCGGTCATCGCCTATGACCGGCTCGGCTTTGGCCGATCCGACGCATATCCCGGCCAGTTGGATCCGGGCTTCATCCAGCAGGAAGCGTACGGTGGCTTTGCCGCGCTGACCGACCAGTTTGGCGTGGATCGCTTCTTCGTCTTCGGCCACAGCGTCGGTGGCGGCATGGCGGTGTCGATTGCCGCAGCGTATCCGGGCCGCTGCGCAGGCTTGATTACCGAGTCGGCGCAGGCGTTTGTGGAAGAGCAAACGCGCCAAGGCATCCGTATCGCTCAGGCGCAGTTTGCCGAGCCCGGCCAGATGGGCCGGCTCGAGCGGTACCACGGCAGCAAGGCGCAATGGGTGCTGGATGCGTGGGTGAACACGTGGCTGTCTCCGGCATTTGCGCAGTGGTGCCTGGACGACGCGCTGCTTGCCGTGCGCAGCCCGGTACTGGCGCTGCACGGCACCGAAGACGAATACGGCTCGACTGCGCAGCCGGAGCGCATCGTCACGCTGGCCGGCGCGCCTGCCACGCTCAAGCTGGTGCAGCGTTGCGGGCATGTGCCGCATCGGGAGCAGGAGGCCGCTGTGCTCGCCGCCGTCAACGCCTTCCTGAGCGCCTCCGCCTGATTCTTGGGCGTTCGCCCGGTGCCTGAGGTGCACGGCGTCGGCATTCGCACCCGGCCTCCTTTCAGGTGCGTCGCACCAAAATCGAACGACCGTTTTTAAATCGTTCGTTTCAATCGCCTGCTTTTTTCCCGTCTTCAGAGGGCTGCCCGGCGGCCCTTTCGTTTGGAGTTTGGCGCCTACTTTCCGGCGTTGGTCTCTTCTCCTGCTGCGCCTATAACGCAGATGTCGGGCACGACCCCGGCGGCGCACGCATGTGCGTACACAAGCCAAGCCGCCCAGCGGGGCAAAACAGGAGGAAGACAATGGCAACACCCGGCATGGTCGCGTCCGTGGAATGGACCGACGGCAAGCGCTATCTTTGGATGCTCGGCGCGCTGACCATCACGCTACCCATCGTCGCGGCCGTTTCGGCGCTGGCGACCGGCTGGCATCCGCTCTGGTGGGCGGGGCCATTCATCGTGTTCACGATCATCCCGCTGCTCGATTTCCTGATTGGCGACGACCCAGAGAACCCGCCCGAAGACGTCGTCCCGACGCTGGAAAAACAGCGTTACTACCGCCGCATCGTCTACCTGGCGACCACCGTGCTTTACGTGAGCTTTGCGGTATCGATGTGGGTGCTGCGCACGTATGACCTTGTCTGGTACGACTACATTGCGTTCGCGTTTTCGGTGGGCGTGGTGACGGGCATCTCGATCAACACCGCGCATGAACTGGGCCACAAGACCGACGGCTTCGAGCGCTGGTTGGCCAAGATCACGCTCGCCCCTGTCGCGTATGGCCACTTCTTCGTCGAGCACAACCGCGGCCACCACGTGCGCGTGGCCACGCCGGCCGACCCGGCAAGCGCGCGCTATGGCGAGTCGTTCTGGGAATTTCTGCCGCGTACGGTGGTAGGCAGCGTCAAATCGGCATGGGCATTGGAGAAACGTCGGCTGGAGCAGCAGGGCCACTCGGTCTGGTCCTGGCGTAACGATGTGCTCAACGCCTGGGCGATGACGGTAGTGCTGTGGGGTGTATGCATCGCGTTCGTCGGGCTCAAGGCGGTGCCGTTCCTGATCATCCAGGCCATCTACGGCGCCTCGTTGCTGGAAGTGGTGAACTACCTCGAGCACTACGGCCTGTGCCGCCAGCAATTGCCCAGCGGCCGCTACGAACGATGCACGCCGCAGCATTCGTGGAACAGCAACCACGTGGTGACGAACCTGTTCCTGTATCAACTGCAGCGGCATGCCGATCACCACGCCAACCCGACGCGGTCTTTCCAGGCGTTGCGGCATTTCGAGCATTCGCCGCAATTGCCGGCCGGCTATGCGGCGATGATCATGGTCGCCTATGTGCCGCCGCTGTGGTTTCGCGTGATGAACCCGCGCGTGGTGGCGCACTACAACGGCAACATGTCGCTGGCAAATATCAAGCCGTCGATTCGCGACAAGGTGCTCGCGCAGTATCCGGCGCGCGCCTGACCTGCCGGCCTAGCGCCGGGCCACCAGATACTGCACACCCTGCGCGCCGTACCGCTCGGTGTGCGGTGCATTGGCCGCCAGATGAAACGTGTCGCCGGGCCGGTAGACGCGCTCCGCGCCTTCTGCGCGGATGTGAATTTCGCCGGCCAGGATGAGCGCTTTCGCCTCGAACGGGTGCGTGTGCGTGTCCAGCTCGCCCGGCTCTCGCGTCACCAGAACAAACTCCGTAAAGCCTTCCGCTCTTAGCGCGCTGACGAATGCGTCGCGGTCCATTGGCGTGTCTCCGTGTTGTGATGCGTGCCCCGTTTCACCATAAGCGCAGGGCGCAGAAATAAAAAGACGGCCCGGAGGCCGTCGGAAATTCGGCTGTGGGGAAGCCAAATACAACGCTGGCAAGTATCTGACTATCGATATCAGAAATCTAATTGATCTTTGTTATGACGACGATAGGGCGCCGTGTGGCGCAGAATGCCGAGGCGCCACCGAGTTCCCGGACCTGCCATGAACGCCATCACGCCTCTCGCCTTGCTTGAATCCGCTCCAGTCAGCCTGCGCTCCAGCGACGGGCTTGGTTGGGACGGCTTTGCCGCCACGCTGCTCGGGATCCGCGCCGGCGCGTACCGGGTGCCGGCCATGGCGCAGCACCGGGTCAACGTGCATGTCGGCCCGCCTGTGCGGATGAATTGCGTATGCGATGGCCGCCGCTATTCACGCATCCAGGCACACGGCGATGCGGACGTGATTCCCGCAGGCGTGCCCGGCATGTGGACGGACGATGCCGACTGCCGGATTCTGCGGATCGCCATCAGCGACACGTCTGTACGCAGCATCGCCGAACAGATTGGCGTGCGAGCCGACATCACGCCGCGTCTGCAATGGCGCGATGCGCGCGTGCGTCATCTTGCCGCAGCGTTGGGGGCTGAGCTGCTAGCGGAGGACACCTCCGACGCGTTATATGCAGAGGGCCTGTGCACGGCGTTGGTCGTTCGTCTGCTCAGCAGCAGTCGGGATGGTGCCGCCGGTGTGGCCGACCGCACCGGCACGTTGGCGCCTCGCGTGGCTACGCGCGTGATCGACTACATCGAAGCCCATCTGCATGCGCGCCTGACGCTGGCTGAGCTGGCCGCGCAGGCCGGCTTAAGCGTGCCCCATTTCAATGTGCTGTTTCGTGCAACGCTGGGTGTGCCGGCGCATCGCTACGTCGTGCAGCGCCGGGTGGCGCGCGCAAAAGCGTTGCTGTTGGAAGGCCGTCGCAGTGCGTCGCAGATTGCGCTAGACGTGGGCTTTGCGCACCAGAGCCATATGACGGAGTGGATGCAGCGGTTGCTCGGCGTCACGCCCCGTGACGTCATCCGCGCCGGCAAGGCGTTGGCCGCGGCTGCGGACCCGCCGGCTGCGTAGTCGATCCACCGAATCTGCCAAATTCCTCCGTTCCTGCAAGTTTGGTTTGCGGCCCGCTCTAAGCTCGTGCCTCCCACTTGAGAGGAGCGCGAACATGTTTGTCATCTTTGGGGCATCGGGCAAAGTCGGACACGCGACCGCCGTAGCGCTGCGCAATGCGGGGCGGCCTGTGCGGGCGGTCGTGCGCGGTGCGCGGCAAGGCGAAGCGCTGGCCAGAATCGGCTGCGAGATTGCGATCGCCGATCTGACCGATCCGGCCTCCGTTGCTTCCGCCATCAAGGGCGCGACGGCTGTGCAGATGTTGTGTCCAGTGCCGGTGGGCGACGTTGACCCCGCCTTCACCATGGAGCGCATGATCGACGTAGCCGCCGATGCGCTGCGCGCCAACCCGCCATCGGCTGTCCTGGCCCTGTCGGACTACGGCGCCGAGCTGGACCGGGGCACCGGCCTGACGCGGTTGTTCCATCTGCTGGAAGAGCGGCTCAAGCCGCTGGCGACGCACCTGACGCTGCTGCGCTCAGCGGAGCATGCGCAGAACTGGGCGGCGATGCTGCCCGTCATGCTGGCGACCGGGCGGCTGCCGAGCCTGCACTATCCGCTGGATCGCGCGTTTGCGACCGTCGCCACGCAGGACGTAGGCGCGCTGGCCGCCCAGTTGCTACTCGATGGGCCATCGGCCAACACACCTCGCATCGTCAGCGTGGAAGGCCCGCGCCGTGTGAGCCTGATCGACGTCGCACGCGCGTTCAGCGCTGTCGTCGGCCGCGAGATTGTTGCCGACGCCGTGCCGCGCACCGCCTGGTCGCCGATGCTGCAGCGTGCCGGTCTGAGCGCGAACCATGTGCAACTGCTCACCGAACTCTACGATGCGGTCAACGCCGGGCAGATCGACGTGGAGAAAGGCGTGTCGGAGCAGCGTTTCGGCAAGACCGAGCTGCACGATGTGTTTGCCTCGCTGCTCGCGACGCACATGAGCTCGAGCTAGCGGGGGCGCAGCCCACGCCTGCAAATGCGAATGCCTCTTATGCGGATTTGTATCTGCGGCCGCCGGTTATTTCGCACTGCACGCAATCGCCTCACTATGATCTCGGGATTGCTCCGGAGGTCATCATGGTGGGTGCACGCATTGCGCGCGCGATTGGAACGGCGGTTGTGTTCTCGGCATTTGCGCTGCCGGCGCACGCGGTGTTGCCTGACGAGATCCAGGTCTACACCGGTGATATCAACGCGCCGGGCGAGTTCGGGCTGGAGCTGCACGTCAACACCACGCCCAGCGGCATCGGCACGCCAAGCTATCCAGGCGAAGTCACGACACCGCACGGCTGGCGTGCCACGGCGGAGTTCTCGTATGGCCTGACGCCCTCGCTGGAGCTGGGGCTCTATGTGCCGACCACGCTCACGCGCGAGAACACGTTCTACGTGACCGGCCCGAAGGTGCGGGTGAAATGGATGCCCATGCGCCCGGTTGATGGCGTAGGGAACTTTGCAGGCATCAACGTCGAACTTGCCCACGTGGCAGGCCGCTTTGAGGCATCCCAGAACGCGGCAGAACTGCGACCCATCTATGGGTATCAGAACGACCGCTGGCTTTGGGCAGTCAACCCGGTGCTCGATTGGAATCTCTCGGGGGACGGGCGCAGCGGCGTGCCGGAGGCCGCGCCCAGTTTCAAGATTGCACGTACGGTTGCGACAGGGGTGCGCGCCGGCACGGAGTATTACGCCGGGCTTGGCCCCATCAACCACATCGCGCCTTTGCATGAGCAGCAGCACACGGTGTTCCTGGCGTTCGACGTGGACCGCAAGCCGTTCGTCTTCAACTTTGGCATCGGCCGCGGCCTGACACGCGCCTCAGACCGCTGGACGCTGAAGTGGATTTTCGAGATTCCGCTGAGCTGATCCCTGGCCGCTGAGTTACGCAACACCTATGCTTTGCAGCAACCGATTGCGCCGGGTCCGCCAAGGAGGCCGCCATGATGATCGACTTACGCTGCGTTGCAATGGTGTTGCTGTTGTCAGCGTCTGGGGCGCACGCCGAAGACGACCTGCAGAACCGCGGTCACGACCCGTTCTTCCAGATCTCGTCGGGTGTGGCCAACTGCCCTGAACCGGCCGGCCCGCGCATCAGCGAAGCCGAGTGGAAGCGCGATTCGCACCACCGCATCGAGCATGGCAACCATTGCTGGGTGGAGGGCCGCTGCCGCTTGCCCAACGCGTTTTCCTACGACGATGAGATTGCCGAGACGGCAAAGCGGCGCCTGCAATGGATGTCCATCCACGTGCCGGGATGGCAGCAGAACACCACGCTGTGGGTGACGGTATGGCAGCGGTGGATGCTGGTGCAGGGCTGTGTGGCGCCGGGCTACGTGTTGGCGCCGTTCATGACGGCGCTGCATGACGTGCCTGATGTCGAGCGCTTCATCAACGAGACGACGGCACACCCGGAGCAGGGCGTGCCGTATGCGGTGTTCCGCAAGGGCGCGGTTGCCAAGCCTTGACACTAGGTCGCCTGACTTCCTGACGTAGCGGCTCAGGGTTTGTGTTTCTGGTAGGTACCGACGAGCTCGGCTTCAGCCAGCACGTGGCCACGCATGGCGCGCTCCAGTTCGGCCTTGGTGGGTGCGCCAAGCTCCGGTAGTTCCACGTTCAGCGCGTAAAGCTTGTGATAGTAGCGATGACGCCCAATGGGCGGGCAGGGGCCGCCGTAAGCGGTGCGCTGCCAGTCGTTGTTGCCGGGGCGAGCACCCGGAGGCAGTCCCTTGCGTGATGCATCTTCTGCCAGCGAAGTGGTGCCGGGCGGGATGTTGTAGAGCACCCAGTGGACCCACGTCATCTTGGGTGCTGCGGGGTCGGGCGCGTCGGGGTCATCGACGATCAGCGCCAGGCTGCGTGTGCCTGCCGGGGCGCCGGTCCACGCGAGCGGCGGCGATGTGTCCGCGCCTTCACATGTCAGGCGGCTGGGGATTTCGCCGCCAGCGGCAAAGGCCGGAGAGGTCAAGGCGAGCGTCATGGCGTGCCTCACTTGAGCGGAGTTGGAGGAACCACACAGCACGGTTGCCAGCAGTGACGCCCTGCCCAGCATTCGGATCATTCGGCGGTATGCAGGCGGCATGTGCGAGGTCCCGGTCGGCGAGAGCGCATCCAGTCGAACGCGCTCCTGACTCCTTTCAAGCTAGTGCGCGGCGCCGGGGCAGACAAGGATTGCCGCCGCCGCGGCACCCATTGCCTTCAGGCGAACCACCCCAGCGCCAACGCAGTCGCGGCCGGCACCGTCTGCACAAAGAAAATTCGTTTGTTGACCGTGACGGCGCCCCAGATGCCGGCCACCGCCACGCAGATCAGCCCGAACAGCGCAAACGCGGCGTTGATGGCGGGGTCTGGTGCGATCAGCCCAATGACCAGTGCGGCTACCAGAAAGCCGTTGTACAGGCCCTGGTTGGACGCCATGGCGGCGGTTTCGGCGGCTTTTTCCGGCGTGATGCGGAATACCTTGGGGCCGCGCGTCTTCCACAGCACCATCTCGAGTACGACGATGTAGACGTGGATCAGCAGCACCAGCAGGTAGGCGATGAGGCCGAGGGTTTTGATCATGGGAGGCAATCAGGGTGTGAACGTGCCGCCATGATAGAGACTTTGTGCCGCGTATCGGCTCCCTGATGGAGGGGTATCGGCAGGGCTAAGGCGCACGCAGCCCGTTCCCCGCCGACGCGCCGCCTGCAAATTTCATCTGGCAGGACTATGCTGTGCGTTTTCGTTCCAGGCAGAGGAGCCATCGCATGACCGCATCGCAAGGATCCATGATCACGTTCAAACGCCCGGATGGGCAGGAACTCCAGGGCTATCTGGCCAAGCCGGCCAAGGCAGAGGGCGCCCCGGGCATTGTCGTCATCCAGGAGTGGTGGGGCCTGAATGACCAGATTCGCGGCGTGGCCGACCGCCTCGCGCGCGCGGGCTACGTGGCCCTGGTGCCCGACCTCTATCGCGGCACCATGACGGTGGAAGAGGAAGAAGCGCACCACCTGATGACCAACCTGAACTTTGGCGACGCGGCCACGCAGGATGTGCGCGGCGCCGTGCAATACCTCAAGCAGACCTGCGGCCGCGTGGGCGTGACGGGCTACTGCATGGGCGGCGCGCTGACGCTCCTGACGCTGAGCAACGTGCCGGAGGCGGATGCCGGCGTGGTCTGGTACGGCTATCCTCCGCTGGAATACATCGACGCCTCGAAGATCAAGGTGCCGGTGCAGGGCCACTGGGGCACGCAGGACACCGCCTTCAAGATCGAAGGCGTCGATGCGCTGGAAAAGAAGCTCGTCGATGCTGGCGTCGATGTGGACTTCCACCGCTATCTCGCGCATCACGCCTTCGCCAATGAAACGGCCGTGGGCGAGAACCGCATCGCCATCACGCAATACGACCCGGTGTGGGCCGAACATGCGTGGGACCGCGCGCTGACGTTCTTCGGCCGCACGCTGTGGCCGCGTCAGGGGTAAGCGCACGCAGGACGGCGAGATTGGCGGTACGGCGCGCTCACGAAATGCTGCAATTTCGCATGTGGGCTGCGCTGTTGCCGCCGCTATAATTCTTGGCGCTGCCGCACCAACGACAGCTGGGTTTAGCAGCCTATTCTTACCGTATGGCCGGACGGCCGCCTCGTGCGGTTTTTTTACGTCCGTGCTCGCGCACGCCTTTACCTCGGCGGGCCGGGCAGGGGACCTTCGGGTCGCCGGCGTCCTACGGGCCGGTCTGCTAACCCTGTCGTCGGGCCCGCCACCCTCGTTTAGCAGCGATTAGTCGGGCCTTTTGCTATCCGTAGGAGGCTCCATGACTGTTGTGTTCGGCGGGCGTCGCCCCGCGTCTTTTCCTTCTCCACCTTGGCTGTGCCCCGTTCCGTTACGACTCGGGAGCCGCCAATGACACTCACCAAACGCCGAGTCTACCTTGACGGTGCGCTGGAAGCGCGAACCTTCCTCTGCCGAACGCAGGCCTACGTGTGCGAGTTCGGGCAGCATCGGCCGCGCCTGCTGCGGCAGCAACTGATGGAGTACACGGGCGGCGCCTATCCGCCCGCATTCGCGCGCGGGTTTGTCGACATGATCGGGGCATACCTGTCGCTGGCACTTGAGCGCAGCGATATCGACCCAGCCACGTGGGAACTGATGGCCGAGGTCGAACGGTTGCGTTAGATGCCCTGCGGCGGCGCGGGCAATCAGTTGCCCAGAATGCGCCGGGCCGCCCGATCGCCCCACCACGCCGCCTCTTCGAACACGGAATAGCCGGACAGGTCCGCATGCGCGTAGTGGATCGGCCCGGCGCTCTCACGCAGGCGCGCAATGCCGGGTCTGGAGAGAAAGCCCGGTGTGGGAATCGCCATCGCATGGCCGCGTAGCGTCAGGTCGGCCCGGCGGATCTGCGTGCGCAGGCGGATGCCGTACACCGTATCGAGATCGGCCAGCGCACGATCGAGCAGCGTTTGCGGCGATGCCTTCAGCAGCCATTCACGCGCGGCCTTCGGTGTCATGTCCGACAGCGCCACGTAGGCCGTGAACACGCTCTGCGCGGGCGGCCCGACGCGAATGTCCTGGTGATTGGCGACCACATATCCCAGGCCCGTGCCGCGATAGACCACGTTGTCCCACGCCAGCGGCGTGTCGTCGTGTTCGGGCGGAAAGCCGTCGATGAGCAGGTTGGCGAGCAGCCACGGTGCGGTTTCGGGCAACTCGGCGGCGGGCACGTCAAAGCCGTCGACGATGTGTTTGGCAACGTGCAGCGGCATCGCGCTGACCACGTGATCGGCTAGCAGGCGCACGACGCGGCCATCCGCTTGCAGCACATCGGCAAAGACGCGTGCGCTGGCCTCGTTCGTCGTACCGATGCGCGCGGCGCTGCCCTGCAGCAAACGGCCCGGTTCGTCCAATCCGGCGGCTTCGAACAGCCGCTTGGCCATCCAGTCAAGGCCTTCCGGCCACGTGAGCACGGTGCCTTGCTCGGCGTTGCTTGCCATGCCGCCGCGGCTGGCGAAATAGGCGATGCCGGCCCAGGCGGAAACCTGATCCGCCGTGGCGCCGTAATCGTCGCGGCAGCAGTAATCGGCATACCAGTGCAGCGTGGCGGCGCGGTAGCCCTCGCGGTGCAGCCAGTCGCGGAAGGTGAGTGCGTCTAGCGCGCGCCAAGCTGGGTCTGCGGACGAGAGCGCCGTCGGCACGGCGAAGACGCGGCGGCCGTCGGCACCGGTGGTCTGGCGCAGCCGGTCGATGTGGGCGAAGAACCTGGTGTGCTCGGCGCGTTCCGCCTCGGTAATGCCTTCGTGCGGCACAAAGCCGTCTTGCCAGCGATTGCCGAGCCACAGGCGTTCATCGGGCGCGTGAACGAGCACGCGTTCGTCGTACGTCGGGCGCAGGGCAAACGGGTCGCGCTCGATGACGCCAAAGTCGGCCAGCATCTCTCGCACGTGCGTCGATTCCATCGACGGCAGTGGCAGATAATGCGCCCCCGTGGGGAAGCGCTGCGTGCCGAACGCACCGCCCGCGGCATTGCCATAGCGCTCCGGTCCCTCGACGACAACCACGTCGCGCCGGCCGCCTTTTGCCAGCCGCCACGCGCAGCTTAATCCGCCAATGCCGCTGCCGCAGATGGCAACGCCCACGCGCCGCGTTTCCGATGGTGCCGGCAGCACGCGCAGGTCGCGCAGTTGATGGCCGGCAGTCTGGCCGGGCATGCGCACGCTGGGCGTGATTTCAGTAAAGGCGCGAAAGCCCGCCCACGAAGCCGCACCCGCGGCAGCCACACCGGCTGCAGCTGCGCCCACAAGAAAGCTGCGTCGCGTTGCCATCAGCGCAGCACGCCGTGCCAGTCTTCTTCGAAATACCGCACCAGCGATTGATTGTTCAGCCGGTTCGGCTCTACTTTCGGGCGCGGCATGTCGGGCGCGAAGCTGAACATCTGATGCGTGGTGTCGGCATCCAGAAAGCGTGTCGGCACGCGGTACGAGGCGGGTGGCTGGAAATCCGCGCGGCCCGGTGCGGCCAGGATGAAGCCCCATTCACCAAAGGACGGCACCAGCGCGTGGTACGGCCACGTGCGGTAACCGGCTTCCTTCAGCGTCGCATCCACACACCAGTACGAACGCGGCGCGAAATAGGGCGACGTGGCTTGAATGACAACCAGGCCCGTATCCGCCACATGGCGCGACAGCAGTCGATAGAACGGCACCGAATACAGCTTGCCGATGCTGAAGTTGGACGGGTCCGGAAAATCGACGATGGCCACATCGAACATGTCGGTGGCGGTCTGCATCCATTGCGCAGCATCGGCGTTGACCACCGTCACGCGCGGGTCACTGAACGCATGCTGATTGAGCGCAACCAATGCCTCGGCGTGCGAGAACAGGTTCGTCATGCGTGGGTCCAGGTCGACCAGCGTGACGTGCTCGATTTGCGGGTACTTCAGGATCTGCCGCAGCGCGAGTCCGTCGCCGCCGCCCAGCACCAGCACGCGCCGCGCACCGCGCACGGCTTCGAGCGCAGGCAGCACCAGCGCCTCGTGATAGCGGTATTCGTCGCGCGAGGAAAACTGCAGGTTGCCGTTGATGTACAGGCGCAGGTCGTCTTTCCAGCGCGTGACGACCAGCCGCTGATACGGCGAGGAAATCGCGTGGATGATCTCGTCGCCAAAGAGCGCGCGCTCCGACCAGTGCGTGAGCTTGTCTGACGCGCCAAAGCCCGCGAGCAATGCTGCCGCTACCGCGCCGGCGCGCCACGCCATCGCGGTACGCATGCGGGCCGAAAGCGCCAGCTCGGCGCGGAAGTGCCAGAGCGTCCAGACCGCAATCGCGGTATTGAACAGGCCGAACAGGAAGCCGGTGCGCACCAGCCCCAGGCGCGGCGCCAGCACCAGCGGAAACAGCAGCGACACCGCCAGCGCGCCAAGGTAATCGAACGTCAGCACGCGGCTGACGAGATCGGAGAACTTTGCCTGCCGCCGATGCAGCATGCGCATCACCAGCGGGATCTCCATGCCGACCAGTACGCCGATCACCGTCACCAGCGCGTACAGCACCAGGCGGAACGGCGCCGATTCCAGCGCAAACAACGCAAACAGCGCCGCGGCAGACACGCCGCCAAACAGCCCGACCAGCAATTCCAGATCGACAAAGCGGGCAAGCAGCGCGTCATCGGCCACGTAGCGCGAGAGCCACGAGCCGATGCCCATCGCAAACAGATAGGCGCCGATGATGGAAGAGAACTGCAGGATGGAATCGCCCAGCAGGTACGAAGCCAATGCCCCGGCAATCAATTCGTAAGCGAGCCCGCACGAGGCCACCACAAAGACGGCGAGGACCAGCAAGGCATTGCCGCGGCCCGAAGGCTGCGTAGGTTCGTATGTGGCGTCAGGCTGCGGCGTCGACATGCTGCGGGGGTGGAAAATGAAGGGGCGTTAACAAACGGCGGATGCCAAGGCGAGCGCGATTGTGCCGCCTTTTTTCCCGGCCTGCGAGCCGCCTGGTGCGGGGCTGCATCGGGGGGTACGCAAGCGGCGCATCAGCCGCTATAGTGGCGCCACCTATGTACTGCTCGGCCTCTACCCATGCCCGACATGACCGCTCCCGTGATCGCCTATGCCTCGCACCTGCTGGCGGGCGCCGTGGTGTTCTCCGGCTTCTTTTTCGTCTATCTGCGCCTGACGCCGTATGACGAGTTCAAGCTGATCCGCGAAGGCAATATTGCGGCGGCGCTGTCGCTGTCCGGTGCGCTGCTCGGCTTCGTGCTGACCATTGCGTCGAGCATCACGCATGCCGATGGCTTGGTGCCGTTCCTGTTCTGGGCGGTGATGGCGTCGGTGGTGCAGCTGATCGTCTTCCTGGTGCTCACGCGGCTGATGCCGGACTACCGGCTGCAGATCGAGCACAACAACATCGCCGCCGGTATGCTGTTTGGCGTGAGCGCGCTGGCCGTTGGCGTGATCAACGCCGCGTGCCTGTCGTGACCTTGTCCTGATTGTTCCTGCCCCGCGAGTCATCGCGAAGGAGTCTGCTGTGAGCCTGTCCAGTTTCATCAAGAAGCAGTTCATCGACATCCTGCAATGGACGGAGAGCGAAGACGGCGTGCTCGCCTGGCGCTATCCGATGCAGGACATGGAAATCCAGAACGGCGGCACCCTGGTCGTGCGCGACTCGCAGATGGCGATGTTCGTCAACGAAGGCCAGATCGCCGACGTATTTGGCGCCGGCACCTTCAAGCTGACCACGCAGACGCTGCCCGTTCTCACGTACCTGAAGAACTGGGACAAGCTGTTCGAGTCCCCCTTCAAGTCCGACGTCTACTACTTCAGCACGCGCCAGCAACTGGGCCGCCGCTGGGGTACGCCGCAGCCCGTGACGGTGCGCGACAAGGATTTCGGCATGATCCGCCTGCGCGCCTTTGGCGTGTACGCCTACCACGTGGCCGATCCGAAGCTCTTCTACCAGCAGGTGAGCGGCACACGCGACATCTACACCGTGGATGAAGTCGAGGCGCAACTCGCCCCCGTCATCATGGGTGCGATGGCGACGGCGTTTGGCGAATCCGGCGTGCCCTTCCTGGACCTGGCCGCCAACCAGATGCTGATGTCGAACAAGGTGCGCGAGGCGCTGCTGCCGCAGTTCACGCAGTACGGCCTGGCGCTCGACAGCTTCCAGGTGTCCAGCGTCACGCTGCCGGACGAACTGCAGGCCGCGCTGGACCGCCGGATCAGCATGGACATGACCGGCGACATGCAGCGCTTCACGCAATACCAGACGGCCGAATCGCTGCCGCTGGCGGCACGCAACGAAGGCGGCATCGCCGGTACGGGTGCGGGTTTGGCGGCAGGGCTGGCAATGGGCCAGGCGATGGCCGACAGCCTGCGTACCGCTGTGCAGGGCAACGCTGGCGGTGCGGCTGCTCCTGCAGCGCAATCTGCCGCCGCCGTCCCAGCTGCTCCGGCAGCGGACGACCCCACCGCACGCCTGGCCAAGCTCAAGGAACTGCTCGACAAGGGCCTCATCACGCAAGCGGACTTCGATGCCGGCAAGGCTGCCGTGCTGAAGGCGCTGACCGGAGGCTGAGCCCCGGCCCGCTGATCGGATGACCGGGCGGCACCGCAAGCCGCCCGTTTTTCTGCGCCATTTTTCGCGCAATCGAACGACCTGACCATGTTTCATGCCAACTGCCCGGCGTGTGGCGCGCCGGTGGAACTGAAGTCTGCAGCTGCCGTCATGGCGGTGTGCAGCTTCTGCAAGAGCACGTTGCTGCGCGACGGCGAGACGCTTTCCGACATCGGCAAGATGTCCGCCGTGCTGGAGGACTACGCACGCGTGCAGATCGGCACCACCGGGCGCTACAAGAACAAGGCGTTCACAATTGTCGGCCGCATCCAGCTGCGTTACGACGCGGGTTTCTGGAACGAGTGGTACGTGCTGTTTGACGACGGCTCCGATGGCTGGCTGGCGGAAGCGTCCGGACAAGTCACGATGACCTTCGCGCGCGGTACGCCTGCCAATGCGGTCGCGTTTGAGGGGCTGCGCCCGGGGCAGCTGTACGATGCCGAGGGCAAGCAGTTCACGCTGTCCGACGTGCGCGAAGCCGATTGCACCGGCGGCCAGGGCGAATTGCCGTTCCGCGTGGGCGAAGGCTGGCACGCGCGTGTGGCCGATGGCCGCCGCGAAGACGCTTTCATCACGCTGGACTACTCCGATGGCACGGCGCCAGCGCTCTACGTGGGCGAAGCCACCACGCTCGATGTGCTCGAGTGCCAGCTTCTGCGCACCGACGCCGAGATCAAGGAAACCGCCGGCCGCATTCCGGGCAAGCTGACGAATCTCGATTGCCCGCAGTGCGGCACATCGATCCCATTCAGCCCCGGCGTAACGGGCCACGTGCTGTGCCCCGGCTGCGGCGCGGCCATCGATGCGGCCACGCCGCGCGGCGACATCATCGCGCGCGCACGGTCGGTGCCGCAGGTGGCCACCACGCTGGAGCTGGGCGACAAGGCGCTCATCGATGGCCTGCAATGGCAGGTGATCGGCGTGATGCGCCGCGCGGTGGTCGACGGCGGCGGCGAATGGTTCGAATACCTGCTGTACACGCCCAAGCGCGGTTTCAGCTGGATGGTCGAAACCGATGACGGCTGGTTCCGCGCCAACGTGCTCGACCGCTGGCCCACCCGGAACGACGGGCGCACCGCGGTGCTCGACGGCAAGGTCTACGCCCGCGACGAGGACTACACCTCGCGCGTGACCTACGCCGCCGGGGCCTTCAACTGGCGCGTGCAAACAGGTGACCAGACGCGCGTTGTTGAATACACCGCCGGCGGGGAAAGCTTGGCTGCGGAGAGCGACGCGCATGAGCTCACGTGGTCGAAGAGCACGCCCGTGAGTGCCGCGCAGATCAAGGCCTGGTTCGGCAAGGTTGTCGCCGAGCCGGCCAAGGCGTCGTCGAATTACATGACGGTGGCGGTGGTCGCCTGTGTGCTGCTCGGTCTGCTGAACCTCGTGCCGTTCTTCATGGCGCCGGGCTCGGTGTTTGGTATCACGTTCTTCGCGGCGTTGCTGTTGCTGGTGCCCGCGTGGCTGGTCGCCAAGATTGGGGGCGGGGAATGAAGAACTGGTTCGTTCTCTATGCCGTGGCCGTGGTGATTGGCGCCACCTATATGGACTGGAAGGCCGGCTTTGCCGCGCCGCGCACGCCGTCGTACGGCAGCAGCTCGGGCGGGTCGTCGTCTTACTGGGGCGGCTCATCGGGCGGCAGCGGTTATGGCGGTGGTTTTAGCGGGGGCCACAAGTGACGCGCACCGATGCAGCGCTTTCTGTGGAAGAAGCACCCGCCGCCGTGGGCGAGCATCTGCTGCTCGATCTGTATGGCGTTGCGCCTGTGCTGTTGCGCGATGCGGCCACACTGGAAACCGCACTGCGCGATGCTGCCAACGCACTGGGTGCGACCATCCTGCATGCACATCTGCATCGCTTCGATTCCGTGCGCGCCGGTTTGCCCGGTGGCGAGCAGGGCGGCGTGACCGGTGTGTTGCTGCTCGCCGAATCGCATCTTTCGATTCACACCTGGCCCGAGCACGGGTTTGCCGCCATCGACGCGTTCATGTGCGGCACCGGCACAACGCATGCCGCGCGCGCCGTGTTCGAGCGCGCGTTGGCGCCGGAACGGGTTGACGTGCGCGTCGCCCGCCGCGGCGGCGAGCCCGCGCCCCACTGATCTACACCGGCTGTCCGTCGAATATCACGCGATTGCGCCCCAGCCGTTTGGCGGCCAGCAGGGCGGCATCGGCACGCATGATGAGGTCTGTCGGCGTGCACAGGTTCTTCTCCGGCTCGCAGCTTGCCAGGCCTACGCTGATGGAGCTGCGGATGTTGGCTTCCGGCGTGGCGATCTCCAGCGACTCCACCGCGCTGCGTAGGCGTTCCGCAATGTCGCTGGCCTGCAGTGTGGTCGTATCGGGCAGAACCACCAGGAATTCCTCGCCGCCGTAGCGGCCCACTGCATCGATGGGGCGCGAATTCACCCGCAGCGTGCGAGCGATCTCAACCAAGACCGCATCGCCCACGGGGTGGCCGTAGGTATCGTTCACGCGCTTGAAGTGGTCAACATCCACCACCAGCAATGAAAGCGGCTGCCCGTACCGCATCGCGTGGCCGCACTCGCGCGTGAGCAGTTCCATCGCGGCGCGCCGGTTCCAGATGCCCAGCATCGGATCCGTCAGGCTTTCGTGGCGCGCAATCTGCAGCTCGGTCAGGATGGAGCGCTGCGTTTCGCTCAGTTCGCGCTCGCGAAATCCCGATTCCACCCAACTGGCCAGGTCATTGAGCAGCTCCCGCTCGGCCTGGTCAAACGACCGCGGCTTCTTGTCGAGCACGCAGAGCGTGCCCACGGCATAGCCAGACAGATTCCTGACCGGCCGCCCAGCATAGAAGCGGATATGCGGCGCGCCCGTCACGAGCGGGTTGTCGGCAAAGCGCGGGTCGGCCTTGGTGTCTGGAATGACGAGCATCTGGTCTTCGGCCACGGCATGGCCGCAGAACGAGATGTCGCGCCCGGTCTCGCGCACGTTCAAGCCGATACAGGATTTGAACCATTGACGCTGGGCGTCGATGAGCGACACGAGCACAATCGGGGCGTCGAACACGCGCTTGGTCGTGCGCGTGACGCGGTCGAACAACTCCTCGTCGGGTGTGGAGAGCAACAGCATGTCTTGCAGCGAGGCAAGACGTTCGGGTTCGTTCGTGGGGATGGGAGCGGGTTTCATGCGCAAGGCGCACCGGCCGGGCCGGCGCTCTTGAAACGGGCAATGGAAAAGGAAAAGGGATAGGCCGCGCATAGCAAGCCGCGGGCCCATGATAGTTTACTTAGCGGCCAACCATGTTCTCCGGCCGCACCCACGCATCGAACTGCTCGGAGGTGACATAGCCAAGCGCCAGCGCGGCCTCGCGCAGGCTGGTGCCTTCCTTGTGCGCCTTCTTGGCGATCTGCGCCGATTTGTCGTAGCCAATATGCGGGTTGAGCGCTGTCACCAGCATCAGCGAGCGTTGTACCAGCTCGTCGATACGGTCGCGGTTCGGCTCGATACCCGCGGCGCAGTGATCGTTGAAGCTGCGCATGCCGTCGGCCAGCAGGCGCACGCTGTGCAGGAAGTTGTAGGCAATCATCGGGCGGAACACGTTCAGCTCGAAGTTGCCCGACGCACCGCCCACGTTCACTGCGACGTCGTTACCGTAGACCTGCGCACACAGCATCGTCACCGCTTCGCTCTGCGTGGGGTTGACCTTGCCGGGCATGATCGACGAGCCCGGCTCGTTCTCAGGGATAGAGATTTCTCCCAGCCCGCTGCGTGGTCCACTGGCCAGCCAACGGATGTCGTTGGCGATCTTGGTGAGGCTGGCTGCCAGCGTTTTCAGCGCGCCGTGCGCATGCACAAGGCCATCGGCCGACGCCATGGTCTCGAACTTGTTCGGCGAGGTGATGAAAGGCAGGCCGGTCAGTTGCGCCAGCTCTTCGGCCACCTGTTCAGCATAACCGGCCGGTGCGTTGAGGCCGGTGCCGACCGCCGTGCCACCCAGCGCGAGTTCGCACAGGTGTGGCAGGGCGGCGTTCAGGTGCGTTTCGTTGTGCTGCAACTGTGCAACGTAGCCGGAGAACTCCTGGCCCAGCGTGAGCGGCGTCGCATCCTGCAGGTGCGTACGGCCGATCTTGATGATGTCGTTGAAGTCGGCAGCTTTCTTGGCGAGGGTCTCCCGCAGCGTGCGCAGCGATGGAATCAGATGGTGCGTGATGGCCGTTACGGCAGCCACGTGCATCGCGGTCGGGAACACATCGTTGGACGACTGGCTGCGGTTCACATCATCGTTCGGATGCACGAGGCGTGCTTCTCCGCGTTCCCCGCCGAGCAGCTCGCTGGCGCGATTGGCGAGCACCTCGTTCATGTTCATGTTGGTCTGCGTGCCCGAACCCGTTTGCCAGACCACCAGCGGAAATTCGTTCGGGTGCTTGCCGGCGATGACTTCATCGGCGGCGCCCACGATGGCGTTGGCCTTGTCTGCGGACAGCAGCCCGAGCCGCTGGTTGACGGTGGCGCTGGCACGTTTGATGCGGGCGAGCGCGTCGATCAGCTCGCGGGGCATGCGGTCGCCTGCAATGTCGAAGTTCTGCAGCGAGCGTTGCGTTTGTGCGCCCCACAAGTGGTCGGCAGGGACTTCAATGGGGCCAAAGGTGTCGCGTTCGGTACGGGTGGTCATGGCAGGAGCGAGGGCACGAGGAGACTGAGATGAACGCTTCAGTATAGGCAGAGCGCAGTGCCCTTGTCGGCCGTAGGGCGGATACGCCTGTCGAGCGGGAATCAGCGTTTGCGGGCTCAGGCCAGGCACGCCACAATGACGGCTGCGTCGCACATCTGCCGGTTCTGCCCCCGCCCCATGCCCACCACGCCCTCCGCCTCCCTCGACACCTCTCTGAAACCGTTGCTCTGGCTGGTGGCGATGGGACTGTTCATGCAGACGCTCGATTCCACGATCGTCAACACCGCGTTGCCGGCCATGGCACGCAGCCTGTCGGAAAGCCCGCTGAAGATGCAGTCGGTCATCATCGCCTACACGCTGACGACCGCCATGCTGATGCCTGCGTCGGGATGGCTGGCCGATCGCTTCGGCACGCGGAAGATGTTCTTTGCTGCCATCTTTCTCTTCACCATTGGTTCCTTGCTCTGCGCGGAGTCCCGCAGCCTGACCATGCTGATTGCCTCGCGCGTGGTGCAGGGTGTGGGCGGCGCGCTGCTGATGCCCGTGGGGCGGCTGACGGTGCTGCGCGTGGTGCCGCGCGAGCAGTTCTTGCCGGCCATGAGTTTCGTCACCATCCCCGGGCTGATCGGCCCGCTGATCGGCCCGACGCTGGGGGGGCTGGCTGGTGGAAGCCGTGTCGTGGCACTGGATCTTCCTGATCAACATTCCCGTGGGCGTGATCGGCGCGCTGGTCACGCTCAAGGTGATGCCCGATGTGCACGCAGAAGACGACAGCCGCTTCGACTGGTCCGGCTATCTGATGCTGGCCTTCGGCATGGCGGCGGTATCGTTTTCGCTCGACGGGCTGTCGGAGCTCGGCTTCCAGCACGCGACGGTGCTGGTGCTGCTGGTCTTCGGTCTGGCCGCACTCACCGCCTATTGGCTGCACGCGGGGCGTGTGGCCGGGCCGCTGTTTCCGCGCACGCTGTTCGGTATTCCGAGCTTTTCCATTGGTGTGCTCGGCAACCTGTTTGCACGCATCGGCAGCGGCGGGATGCCGTTCCTCATTCCGCTGCTGCTGCAGGTGAGCCTGGGGTACACGCCGCTGCAGGCGGGGCTGATGATGGTGCCGGTGGCCGCAGCCGGCATGGCCGCCAAGCCACTGGGCACCTGGGCCATCAAGCGCTACGGCTATCGCCGCATGCTGTCCGTCAACACGGTCATGGTCGGCCTGATGATGGCCAGCTTTGCCGTGATGACGCCCAACGTGCCGGTGTGGCTGCGCATCGTGCAACTGGCGATCTTCGGCACGTTCAACTCGATGCAGTTCACGGCCATGAACACGCTCACGCTCAAGGACCTGACGGGCCCCCTGGCCAGCGCGGGCAACAGCATGCTCTCGATGGTGATGATGCTGTCGATGAGCCTGGGCGTGGCCGCAGCCGGCGCGTTGCTGACGGGCTTTACCGACTTCACCGCCGGACCGGAAGGGCGCGACACGCTGGCGGCGTTCCACAAGACGTTTGTCTGCGTGGGCGTCATGACCTGCGCGGCTGCGTGGATCTTTGCCCAGCTCTCGCGCTTCGAGTCAACGCACGTCGTCAAGCGGCCCGAGATGGAAGTGCATTGAACGCCCGCTTCGGCGACCGGGCTGACTACTTTTTCCAGTAGCCGCGCATCTTCTTGCTCAGGTCGACCTTGGCCGCGGCACGCGCCTCGGCTGCGGGGTCTGCACCGGGCTCCGGTTCCGGCCATGCGCAGGCTTCGAACAGCGGCAGCAGCGCAGGCGGAATGAAGCGCGTGCGCGACGCGTAGATGTGCCGATCGCCATTGGGTGTTTGCTGGGTGACGTAGAAACGCTGGGGCACCAGGATGTCGAGGTGCTCACGCGCACGGGTCATCGCCACGTAGAGCAGCCGGCGTTCTTCTTCCAGTTCTTCGTGCGAGCCGGCGCCCAGATCGGCCGGCATGCAGCCGTCCACGGCATTCAGCACATACACCGCCTTCCATTCCTGACCTTTCGACGAATGGATCGTCGAGAGGATCAGGTAGTCCTCGTCGCGGTATGGGTCGCCCGATTCATCGCTGGTCAACTCGGGCGGGTCGAGCGTCATCTCGGTCAGGAAGCGCTCCCGGGTGGCGTACGTTGCGGCCATGCGGGCGAGCTGGTCGAGATCGCCCTGGCGCACGGCCGCGTCGTCGTGCAGGCGCTCCATGTGCGGCGAGTACCAAGCGCCTACGGCTTCGAGTTCGCCAGCCCATTCCAGGCTGTCTTTGGGCACGCGCAGGGTTTGCATGAGCGCCATCAGCGTAGACCAGTCGCCGGCCAGCCGCGCCGGTGGCTCGTAGGCGAGCAGCGCGGCAATCGGGTCCGCCGCTTCCGCCATGGCGTCGAGCACGCGTGCCGCCGTGGCGGGGCCTGCACCTGGCAGCAACTGGATCACGCGAAACCCGGCAATGCGGTTGCGCGGGTTCTCGGCCCAGCGCAGTACCGACAGCACATCCTTCACATGTGCCGCCTCCAGAAACTTGAGGCCGCCGTATTTCACGAACGGGATGTTGCGGCGCGTGAGTTCGATCTCCAGCGGCGCGCTGTGGCTCGCGGTGCGAAACAGCACCGCCTGCGATTTCAGCGTCAGCCCGCCTTCACGGTGATGCAGCACCTGCTCAGCCACGCAACGCGCCTGCTCGGCCTCGTCACGCACTGAAATCAAGCGCGGCCGATGCGTCGATGCGCGGTCCGTCCACAACGTCTTGGCAAAGCGCTCCGTGGCAAAACGCATCACGCCGTTGGAGGCATCCAGAATCGGTTGCGTTGACCGGTAATTGCGCTCCAGCAGCACCGTGTGCGCCGGCCGCGAGAAGTGGCGCGGAAAATCGAGGATGTTGCGTACCGTCGCCGCGCGAAATGCGTAGATCGATTGCGCGTCGTCGCCCACCACGGTCACACCGCGGCCGTCCGGGCGCAACGCACGCAGGATGGATGACTGCAACCGGTTGGTGTCCTGGTATTCGTCGACGAGGATGTGGTCGAAACGGGCGCCAATCTCGGCCGCCAGTTCGGCGTCGGACACCATCGCGTGCCAGTAGAGCAGGAGGTCGTCGTAGTCGAGCACGTGCTGCGCTTGCTTGGCTTCGACATACGCATCGAACAGCGTGCGCAATTGCGTTTCCCACATCGCGCACCACGGAAAATGGTGCTTCAGCACGGCGTTCAGCGGGCTCTCGGCGTTGATGGCGCGCGAGTAGATCGCAATGCAGGTCTGCTTGAGCGGGAAGCGGCGTTCCTTGGTCGACAGGTTCAGCTCATGGCGCACGACGTTGAGCAGATCGGCCGAGTCGCTGCGGTCATGGATGGTGAAATCGGGGGCGAGGCCCACGCGCTCGGCATATTCGCGCAGCAGGCGCGCGCCGATGCCGTGGAAGGTGCCCGCCCAGGGCAGCGTGGTCTTGTACGACGTGCCGGCCGAATTGAGGGCGTTGTTCGATCGCTCGCCCTGCATGGCTCGCGCCAGCAGGTGGCCGGCACGGTTCGACAGTTCGCTCGCCGCCCGGCGGGAAAACGTCAGCAGCAGGATGCGTTGCGGATCGGCGCCGTTGGCCACCAGATGCGCCACGCGCCAGCCCAGCGTGTGCGTCTTGCCGGACCCTGCGCCGGCCAGCACGAGCAGCGGCCCGGTTTCCGCCGCGTCCGCTCCAGAGATACCGAACTCGACTGCCTGGCGCTGCTGGTCGTTCAGCTGGGCCAGGTAACCCGGCGTGGCCGGCGCATTGGCGGTGTCTGGGGTGGGGGAGGCGGCAAGCACGGCAGGGCGTCACAAAAAATAACTGTATGAATATACAGCACTGTGATGCCTGCCTGCGGAAAGTGAGCGCGTCGGACGGAAGGCCGGCGACGGTGGCCGATCAGATCCCGTCCCGCAGCTTTTTCGCGAAGTCCTGCGGGGATGCCCGCCGGTTGACCGCATCCACCAGATCCGCCAGGAACCAGGGCAGCACGAGTTGCGTGCCCGGATCGCTCAGGCCGACGCGGAGCCGGTCATGAGACGCCGATTCGGTGGCTTTGGCCGGCTGGATCGGCTGCGGAGGCTGGCTGTGCGCAAGCATCCCTTGCAGGTCCTGATCGGTGAAGGTGAACGTTGACGTGGTGAGCGCCGAGGCGGTCATCGCTGCGGTCATCAGCATCGTGGCCACGACAAGGTGTTTGAGGGTGATGGCAGGCATCGCGGCCTCCAGGACAAAAAAAGCGGTTGGGTGAGGGGCGACCGGCGCGTAGCGCGATGGCCGTAGCCATGATCCACCCTCCGATCGTGGCGGCGGCTTAGGGTTCCGTTTCGCTCAGGAAAACCTAAATATCGTGCGCAATCCGATCAATTGGCCTGCGGTTGCAGGGCGATCACGGCCATCCCCGTCAACGCTATAGCCGCGCCGCCGACGTCCCAGCGGGTGAGCGCCACACCGTCGACCAGACGCAGCCACACAAGCGCCACGGCGATATACACCCCGCCGTATGCCGCATAGGTGCGGCCGGCCGCAGCCGGGTGCAATGTCAGCAACCACGCAAACAGCGCGAGCGAGGCGGCCGCCGGCAGCAGGAGCCAGAACGGCTTGCCTTGCCGGAGCACGAGCCACGGCAGATAACAACCGACGATTTCCGCCACGGCGGTGAAGGCAAACAGCACGGCAATACGAAGCAGTTCCAAAACGGCCCCTCGAAGCGATCAAGACGCAGATGGCGCAGATTGTGGCATGCAGCGCCGCGCTGCCACGCGGTCTCAGGCGACCTCAGGCGGGCGAGGCGGCATGCGCCTGCAGCAACGCATCGATTTCGGCTTGCGTGCCCGCGAATGCGCCGGCACGCGTGGCGGTGAGGGCGGCCGCCGCAGCAGCTTGGCGCAGATGCGCCTGCACGGGCGCCCCGGGCGACTGCAGCTGGCTCGCCAGCCAGGCGCCCATCGCGGCATCGCCGCAGCCGACGGTGTCCGCCACCGGCACGGTAAAGGCCGGTTGGGTGATACGCGCATCGTCTTGCCCGCCGTGCGCCGCTGTCAGCCATTCCATGCCGTCGGCCCCGAGCGTGAGCAGGATGTCGGCTTGCGGCGCGAGGGTGCGCAGCGTGGTGAGCGGATCGGCATCACCGGGAAACAGTTGGCGCAAATCTTCATCCGATACCTTGATGACCGATGTGATGGCGGCCATGCGCACCAGCAGCGGCGCGTAGTGGGGGGGCGCCCATCGCCGCGCGGACTTGGCCGCGCATGCCGAACTGGCAGCGGCTGTCGGATCGACGCCGCCGGAAAAGCGCTGACCGGAAAACGCGTACGCGCTAGCGCGGTGTGATCGCCGGCAACACCGGCGTGACCTTGTATCCGCGCGCCGCCAGCAGCGCAGGAATTCCTTTGGGCCCGATCATATGCAACGCGCCCACAGCGCCAAACACGCGCTGGCCGCTGTTGTGCACGCGCGCAATGTTCTCGGCCATGGCGCGGTTGCGGTGCGTCACCAAGCGTTGGAATGCGCGTTTATCCGACGCCGTCTTCAGGCAATCGCACCACTGCGGGTAGTGCTCGAGCGTGCTGAGGTCGCTGTCGGCCCAGGCATTGGCGAGCGTGAGCGTCTGCGTGCGCGCCTCGCCCGATTCAATCGCGTCGAGCACGGTATCGAATTGCTGCGCAACCTCGTTCTTCGGCACGATCTCGTTGAGCACGCGCACCTGCTGCGCCAGCGTTTCGAGCGGCACGATCGGCAGGTGCACGCTCTTGGCGTAGGTGGTGAGAAACAGGTCGATGCCGAAATCCGGATAGAGCCCGTCTGTGCGTACCCCCAGCACCGCCAGCGAGGCCAGTTGCATGGTCGGCTGGAACTTGCGGATCTGCGTGAGGGCCGTGTCGGGCAGGCAAGCCGCGGAGAGCAGTTTGTTGAAGCGCTCGCCGCGACGGCCGGTCAGGAGCCGGCGGTCTTCTGCGCTGTTTTGCGCGGTTAGCGGCGTGCGGTCGGTGTCCTTGTCGAGCAGGTCGAGTTCGAGCGCGATGCTGTCAACCTGCTGAAGCGCGCTGCGCACGGTGGGGCCGGGCAGCATCCAGTCGGCCCGCGCAACGTGGATCGTGCCGTAGAGCCACGAGGTGTGACCGTTCTTTTCGATGCGCCAGAGCAGGCCGTGGTCGGTCGCGCGTTGCGCGGCGGCGGTCCAACCGTCTTTGGGGATGAAGCTTGAGGCGGGTGGCGGACAGTTCGGGGTCGGTGCCGGTGCCTGTACGGGTGTGGTGTCTTGCGCGGCAGCCGTGCCGACGCCCGTCAATAGGAAAAACGCGGCCGTGAGCGCGCGCCACGTGGTGCGATTGCGTGCCATTTGGCTGCTCCCCGAATATTGTTGTGTCGTCTGTCCAGTGTAGCGGGCGCAAGCCATTGCGTCCCACGCGACGATCAGGCCCACTACGTGCTCAATTTGGGCGGCACGGCATGCGCACCGCGCGTCTCGCTAAACCACAGTGCCAGGCTTTCGTCTTCCAGCGCGTAGGCGCCGCGCGACTCCTTCCAGATCAGGTTCTTGTCGCGCAGCGCGTCCAGCGCGGCCTGCACCGTGGCAGTGGAAAACTCGCTGTGGCCGAGCTTGGCCGCATATGCCTTCATCGAGTCTTCCGAAAACGGCGAATAGCCTTGTCCGCGCTCGATCAGCACCGCCAGCACGGCACGCTGGATTTCCGTCAGCGCGCTGTAGTCGCTTTCGATCTCGCCCCAGATGCGGTCCCGAAAACCCTGCGCGCCGCGCTTGAGCAGCTCGCCCAGGCTGGCGGCTTCACCCAGCTCCAGGGCGATCTCGCTGACGATGCCCTTGAGCATCTCCGGCCGGTGCCCGACCAGTTGGAAGGCGGCAAACATGTCGTCTTCCTTGAACTGGTTGTCCGGCGCCAGATGCTGGTTGACCCACGCCGTGTACGCCGACACATACGGCCGCCCGAGCAGCGGGAAGTTGGTCACGCGCGAGCCGAAAAACGGCTGCGTGCGATTGAGCAGCAGGTTGGCGAGCTTGTCGCGGTTCGACCCCGTAAAGACGAGGAAGAGGCGCGGTTCGTCCACGCCCTGGTTCATCTGGTCCCGCGCGGCCTTGAGCGCGAACATGGCATTGGTGCCGGCCTCCGTGGACAGCGCGTGCTGCGCCTCGTCGATGATCAGCACGACCGGCCGCTGCACCGCCTTGTAGAGCACATCGAGCGCGTCGGCCAGGGTAATGCCCGGCGGCAGCCCGATCTTGCCGAGGTTGAACGTGAACGTGCGCAACACGTCGACCTTCTCCATGCCGGCCTGCTTGGCGAGCTTCGCGATCGGGCCGTCGAACTGCGCCAGCTTCGATTTGATGGCGTCGGCGATCAGCAGGCCGGGATCGCGTGCGCGGTCGGCCCATAAGTCCACGTAGATGGCGATCCACTTGCGGCGTTCGACCTCCGGCACCAGGTCTTCGCGCAGGAACGTGCTTTTGCCGGTGCGCCGGGGCGCCGCCAGGAACAGGCCTGAGCGCGCATCGGCCAGGCCCTTGCCTTCCAGGCTGTCGCACAGCGTGTTGGCGAGGTCCTGGCGGTGGAAGCTGAAGCGTCCGGTATCGGTGTCGGAATCCATGGGAAGCCCTGTTTTAGACCTGATTATGGAAATCGGTATAAATTATAGTCGATCCAATAATTAAGGCTAATTCCGATCGAAGTGCCAGTCGATTTCCGTCGATTTGCCGTTGCGCGGCACTGTGCCGCAGGCAATTCGGGGAACTGTGTGCAGCGCTATACTCCACACATTCTGACGTTGCCCATCCATGCTCCATCGCCGCTGGCTCTTCCTCGTCTGGCTTGCGATCGTACTGAACGTACTGTCGCCGGTGCTCGCTTCCGCACGCGCGGCGGCCACGGGCACGCTTGACGTCGAGCTGTGCAGCGCAACGGCACCGCATGGCAGCACCGTGCAGGTTGCTATCGATCTGCAAGGCGATGGCTCTGCCGACGATTCGACCGCCCACCACGGCGTGGCGCACTGCCTGTATTGCCCGGGGTTTGCAGCCGGGCTGGCGCTGGCCTCGGTTCCAGCGCTGGATGTTCCCTCTGCCCATTTCGTCTATCGCGTGCGGCAGCCGGCCACCCCGGCGCCCGTGTATGCGCGCAGTGCGCTGCGCGTGGCCGGGTCGCGCGCGCCTCCTGTTTCTCCGTCGTTGTCGATCTGACGCGCCTGCGGAGGTTGCTCCGTGGCGCCTTTGCGTTCGGCCCCGTTTGGGCCGACGCCATCGCAATCCGGAGACCTTTCCGATGTCATTCCACAAGCGCGCTGGGGCCGCCGCCCTTAAGCGCACGCTCGTGTGCCGCGCTGCGCTCGCGCTGAGCGCAGCAGCACCACTGTCTGCTTTCGCTGCCGAGGATGCGGCATCCGTGCCCGCGCCCGTCACGCAGGAACTTGCGCCCACCGTGGTGCGGGCCAACGCCAACCCCGCGCCGTTCGCCCGCAATACGCCGGCGGTCGTGCAAAGCGTCACAGCCGATCAACTGGCCGATCGCAACGTCGTCACTGCCGAAGACGCCGTCAAATACCAGCCCAATGTGATGGTGCGCCGCCGCTTCATTGGCGACCGCAACTCCATCTTCGCCGGCCGCGACTTCAACGAGATCCAAAGCGCACGCGGTCTGCTGTATGCCGACGGCATCCTGCTCTCGAACCTGCTTGGCTCCAGTTACAGCTACCCGCCGCGCTGGTCCATGGTCGGGCCGGATGAACTTGCGCGCGTCGATATTTTGTATGGGCCGTTCTCGGCGCTGCTGCCTGGCAACTCGATGGGGACGACCATCGCGATGACCTTGCGCCGCCCAGAAAAATTCGAGGCCGCGGCGCAGACGCAGATCATGAGCCAGCATTACAACGATGCCTACGGCTTTTCGCGCAACGTCACCGGAAACCACGAAAGCGCATCGCTGGGCGACCGCATCGGCAAGTTCTGGTATGCGCTGTCAGTCGACCGGCTGGAGAACGACAGCCAACCGATGCAATACGCCACGCCCAACTCCCGGTTCACCGCAGGCGGCACGCCGGTGCCGGTCACGGGTGCGCGGCAGGATCTCGGCCCCAATGGCCAGCCGCGCGTGATTCTCGGGCCGCAGATGCTGGAGCGTACGCAGCAACTGCAAGAGACGCTGCGATTCGGCTACGTATTCAGCGACAGCCTGGAGGCGTCGCTCACGCTGGGCCACTGGGAGAACCACTTCAACGATCAGGCGCTCAGCTTCCTGCGCGATGCCGCCGGCAACACCGTCACGGGCGGCAATGTGCTGATCAACGGCACGCCGTACACGATCGCCCCGAACACCTTCGCCCCGCAAAACGGCGACCAGGAAAACTGGCTCTACGGCCTGGGCGTGAAGGGCAAGATCGGCGGCTGGAAGATCGACACCAACGCGTCGGCCTACAACGTCTCACGTGACATCCTGCGCGCGTCGAACACGGCGGCCGGCAATGGGCCCGGCACGGTGTTCTACGGCGACGGCACGGGCTGGTCCAACTTCGACATCAAGGCGACGTCGCCCACGGTGTCCGGCCATACCTTCACGACCGGCTACCACTACGACCAATACCACCTGCGCAACCAGACCTTCAACGCGAGCAACTGGTCAACGGAAACACTATCCACGCTCAAATCCAGCTACCAGGGCGACACGCAAACGCAGGCCGTCTTCCTGCAGGACGCGTGGGCGTTTGCGCCGCGCTGGCTGGCCACACTGGGCCTGCGCTACGAAAGCTGGCGCGCCTACAACGGCCAGCTCGGCAACGGCACGAGCGCGTTGGGCTACGCCAGCCGTACCGAAGACGCGTTTTCGCCCAAGGCGGCCATTCAATGGCAGGCCACGCAAGACACGCTGCTGCGCTTGTCGTATGGCTGCGCCGTGCGCTTTCCGACGGTGGCGGAGCTGTTCCAGGGCACGATCAGCGGCAACACGATCGTCAACAACGACCCGAACCTCAAACCTGAGCGCGCCAATGATTTCGACTTCACCGTCGAGCAGGCTGTGCCCTACGGCGTATTGCGTACCAGCCTGTTCCAGAGCGACGTGCGCGACAGCATCTACACGCAGACCAACATCACCGTTACGCCCAACGTGACGAACGTGCAGAACGTCGATCGCGTGCGCACGCGCGGCATCGAGTTGGCGTATTCGGGGCAGGAGGTTCTGCAGGATGCGGGTGTGCGCGGCGTGGACGTTGAAGCCAACGTCGCTTTCACGCAATCGAAGACGCTGGCCGACGCCGCCAACCCGACCTACGTCGACAAGACCTGGCCGCGCATGCCGCGGGTGCGCGCCAATCTCTTTGCGAGTTGGCATGCCACGCCTGACTGGACGGTGGGCGCGGGCGTGCGGTATTCCGGGCGGCAGTACGGCACGCTCGACAACACCGATGTGCTGCCGAACGTCTACGGTGGCACGAGCAGCTTCTTCACCGTGGACCTCAAGGCTAGCTACCGTATCGACAAGCACATCACGCTGGCGCTGGGCGTCGACAATCTGACCGACCGGCGGTACTTCGTGTACCACCCGTATCCGTCGCGCACCTTCTATGGACAACTGAAATGGCGTCTGTAATGCAGTCGATTCCTCGATTCGTTGCCGGTGCGCTGCTGACGCTCGCAGCAACGGTGGCGCCCGCGCACGAAGGCCACGATCACGGTGCCATGGCAGCCAAGCCTGCCGCAAAACCGCAGCTCGCCACCACGGCCGCGTTCGACAAAGCTGGGCGTCTGTGGGTGACGTGGGCGGAAGGGCAGCACGTGGTGGTAGCGTCGTCCGGCGATCTCGGCAAGACACTGTCCGCGCCGCAGCGAGTGAACCCGCAACCCGAGCCGATCTACACCGACGGCGAGAACCGCCCGAAGGTTATCGCCAGCCCGGACGGTGCGCTGTATGTGAGCTGGTCGCGCCCGCTCGACGCGCCCTATACGGGCTTCGTGCGTTTCTCGCGCTCGCTTGACGGCGGCAGGACGTGGAGTGCGCCGGTCACCGTCCACCACGACCGCCAGCCGATCACGCACCGCTTCGATTCGATCGCGGTCGACGGCGCAGGCCGCATCTTCGTCACGTGGATCGACAAGCGCGACCTGCTGCTTGCACAAGCGGCCAAACAGCCGTACGCCGGAGCGGCGGTCTACTACACCGTTTCGACTGACCGCGGCGCCACCTTTGCGCCCGAGCGCAAGGTCATCGACCAGACCTGCGAATGCTGCCGCATTGCGCTTGCCCCCGATGCCGATGGCCACATGCTCGCACTGTGGCGCAATGTGTTTGCCGGGCAGATCCGCGACCACGCATTGGCAACATTACCCATTGGTAACACACCGCTTGCCATCACGCGCGCGACGTTTTCGGAGTGGCGCGTCGATGCGTGTCCGCACCATGGCCCCGCGTTGGCCGTTACGGCCGATGGTGTGCGGCACATGGCGTGGTTTTCGGTGCTGCAAGACAAGCCCGGCCTGTTCTACAGCCGGCTCTCGGCAGACGGCAAGCCAATCGGCGGCGCATGGGCCTTTGGCGGTTCGGCACAAGCCGGTGCACAGGCATCGCACCCAGCGATGCTCGCGGCAGACGGCGCCCTGTGGCTGGCGTGGAAACAGTTTGCCGACGACCGCATGCAGATCCTGCTGCGCAGATCGACCGACGGCGGCGCGCACTGGACAGCGCCCGCCAGCGCGGCAAACACCGATAGTGGGAGCGATCATCCGCAACTGCTCGCGCGCGATGGCCATGTTTACCTGTCGTGGCGCACGCAGGCCGAGGGCTATCGGCTGATCGATATCAGCAATGTCAGTCCGTCCAATCCATCATTGGAGGCATCGAAATGAATACCCGATGGAAATCCTTTGCGATGGGCTTGGCGCTATCTGCCGCCGCTTTTACCGCGCAGGCCGCAGGCGCGCTGCAGTTCCAGCCGCTGCATGCGCGCGATGTGCCGACCTTGCTTCAGACGCCACACGCGCGGCCGCTGATCGTCGAAATCTGGTCCTTGGAATGCAGCTACTGCCGCGAGAACATCGCGCGCATTGCGCAATGGCGGCGCACTGCCAAGCAGACTGTGGATGTGGTGATGGTGTCGATGGACGGCCCTGACCAGGCTGAGATGCTCAACCGCGCACTGGCGCCGCTGGCCCGCGACGGCAGGATCGGCCTCGCCCGCGTGCCGCAGTACACCAATGCCGAAGACATGCCGGAGCGCCTGCGCGCCGCGCTCGACCCCGGCTGGCAGGGCGAGATGCCGCGCACCATCATCCTGCGCCCCGACGGCAAGCGCCACGCGTCGAGCGGGTTGCTGACGCCGCAGGCACTGGATACAGCGCTCAGGGACTAATCGGAAAACGACGCGGACCCCCCTCGTTGTTGGGGTATGGCGGGGGGCGTGCACTTTTTATAATGGCCCCGCTTTGTGAATTCCGGCGCATTGCTCGTTCACAAAGCACACCCGACCATCTTTCGTCGTCAAAGGCTGAAGATGTTAAGCCCGCCCGCCCCCCGGCCCGCGGGCTTTTTCTTTGTCCGGTCGATACCGGTCTGTGCTGCGGCGGGGCGGATATTAGCGCGCCCTCAGCGCGTTGTCGCCTGCGAAGAAGAGGGGTATGCCGTGGACGGGCGTTCCGCGTCATTGGATGCGGCTCCCAGGCCCACGGCCACGGCGGCCAGCAAGACTGCAACACTGCGCGCGATGTAGAACACCGCTTGCGCGCCCGCTATTTCCGGTTCGGCAGATGGGGTCTCGGTAATGTGGGCGTGCCAGGCACTGAGCGTGGCGCGATGGGACAGCGGATAGCGATAGGCGCGCGGCGCGGGCGGGCGGCGTGTCGGATGAGGCTGCATGTGCGACATGGCGTTTCTCCTCATGCTCAAGCGTGCGACCAGGCGCGCCAGAACAGCAGCGCCGTCATCGAAAAGCCGAAAGTGGAAATCAACGCCCGCACAACCGGCACCGGCAAACGCTTGCCAACATGCGCGCCGAGATGACCGCCCAGTGCGGCGGCCACCAGCATGACCAGCGTCTGCGGCCACCACACCATGTTTGCCAGCGCAAAACAGGCCACCGCCACAAGGTTGGTCGCGCCCACCAGCAAGGTGCGTGAGGCGTTCAGTGCTTTGATGTCGTCGTGGCCGAACAGTGCCCAGACCGCCATCATCATGATCCCCACTGCGCCGCCAAAATAGCCGCCATAGATGGCCAGCGCACCTTGCGCCACCAGCAGCGTTGTCCGCCCGATCTGCACACGCTGGCGCAGCCATACACCGACCTGTTTGCCGAAGGTGAACGCCAGAGAGCCGACCAGCAGCAGCCACGGCACGATGAAATCGAACGCGCGAGACGACGTGTTCATCAACAGCAGCGCGCCGAACAGCCCCCCCACAAGGCTGATCCCCACCATGGCGCGCATCGAGACGTGCCCGAACCCGCGATAGTCCGCGCGATACGCCCACGCCGACGTGGCCGCGCCGGGTAGCAGCGCGACCGTGCTCGACGCATTGGCAAACACCGACGGAACCCCTGCGAACATGAGCGCGGGCAGGGTGACAAACGAGCCGCCGCCCGCCAGGGCATTCATCATGCCGGCGAGCAGGCCCGCGCCAAAAAGCAGCAGCGTGGCAGATTCCATTGGGGGCGAAGTTGGGGATGTTGTGTTGTGAGATGCCTCAGTTTCGGACACTGGTTGCCACGCTGCAATCTGCGATACATTGACCAAGCCTCAGTGTGAGACTGAGGCTCCTGCCACTTTGAGATGTATCGTGCGCTTCGATCTGACCGACCTCCGACTCTTCCTCCATACCGCCGAAGCCGGCAGCATCACGGCGGGGGCAGAACGCGCGCACCTGACATTGGCATCGGCCAGCGCGCGCATCCGCGGCATGGAAGACGCACTGGGCGCGCCGTTGCTGACCCGCAATCGTCGCGGTGTGGAAACGACCGCTGCCGGCCGCACGCTGGTTCACCACGCTCGCGTCGTCCTGCAGCAGATGGACCGCATGCGCGGTGAGCTGGGCGAATACGCGCGTGGCTTGAAGGGCTACGTGCGGCTGCTCTCCAACACCGCCGCCATGACCGAGTTCCTGCCGGAAACGCTCAGCGCTTTCCTGGCCGCTCATCCTGAGGTCGACGTCGACCTGGAAGAGCTGGTGAGCCACGAAATTGTGGAAGCGATTGCGCAGGGGCGCGCCGACATCGGTATCGTCAACGATGCGGTCGACTTGTCGGGGCTGGAGACCTTTCCGTTCCGCCACGACCGCCTCGTGCTGGTGACCGCGCGCGAACACCCGCTGGCCGAGCGCCGTGAGCTGGCCTTCGTTGAAACCTTGCAGGAAGATTTTGTCGGCCTGACGGGCGACAACGCATTGCAGGCGTATCTGGCGGGGCATGCTGCACGCGCCGGCCATCGGCTCAAATACCGCGTGCGGTTACGCAGTTTCGACGCCGTCTGCCGCATGGTGGAACGCAACGTGGGCGTGGGCGTCATTCCCGAGCATGCGGCGATCCGCCTGCAGCGCTCCATGGGCATCCGCCGGGTGCGCCTGACCGACGCCTGGGCGACGCGCCTGCTGCGGATCTGCGTGCGCCATTTCGATGACCTGCCCGTCTTCGCACGCCAGTTGATCGAGCATTTGCGCGAGGCCTGAGCGCGGTGCGCGTCCGTCATTTGGCGGAAGGATGCTGTTTGAACTCGCGCCGGTGAAAACGCGTCGGTACACTGCAAGCAGTTGCGGGCTGCCCAGCTACAGGACGTGCGGCGCCGCACCAACCCTCCGCTCATGGAGCACATCATGGCGTCTGCCGGTGTTCCCCCTGATGTTCCGCCGATCGGCCTGCTGCACGCGGCGCGTGCGCTGCGCATCTATCGGCGCCACGAGATCAATGCGCTGGCGTGGATCGCGCTGGGCGTGTGCCTGCGCAGCCCGGCGCCCATGGTGGCCATCAGCGTTGCGTTGCTCATCGTGTGCGCGTGGTCGCTCACGCGGCACATCCAATATATGAAGCCCCTGTATGAACTGCCGGTGTTCAGCCGCCTGCTGACACACAGCGGCATGGCATTCGCGGCCGTCAATGCGGCGCTGCTGGCGGTGGAACTCGCCACAGGTGCCGGACGCGGCGCATGGTTCGACGCCGACGGCTGGCTTGCGCCCGCCTGGCCGCAGATTCTGCCGGACATGGCCGGCACGATCGAGCTGATGCTCGTCAGCGCTCAATGGATCGTCGTGCTGGGCGTGGTCGTGGCTGCAACGGCCTGGGCGTGGCTAAGCCTGGGCGGTGGTCGCTCGCTGCGTTTTCCGCCGCGCTCGCAATGAGTGCATGGCTCGGGAGAATCCGGGCTGGTCTGGCGGGCGAATTCCTCCTATAAGTGGCGATGTCGGTTGCAGGTGCGTTTCCGTAGCGCCCGGACGAGGCGCGTGCTGTCAGAGCGTGCACGACACGCTCCAAACCTCAGGAGACAGGCATGACATCGCTGGACGCCTTCCTGCGGTGCCGCGACTTTCTGCTCGCGCACCGTGAGGATTACGATACCGCTGTGCGCGATTTTGCATGGCCCCAGTTGGACCGCTTCAACTGGGCGCTGGATTATTTCGACGCCATGGCGCGCGGCAACGATGCCGTCGCCCTCTGGGTGGTCGACGATCAGGGCAACGAGACGCGGCTGTCGTTTGCGCAGATGGCCGAGCGTTCGGCGCGCGTGGCCAACCACTTGCGGGCGCTTGGCGTGCAGCGCGGTGACCGCATCCTGCTCATGCTCGGCAACGTGCCCGGGCTATGGGACGTGATGCTCGCCAGCATCAAGATCGGCGCGGTCATCATCCCGGCCACGACGCTGCTCACCGCAGAAGACCTGCGCGAACGCATTGCCATGGGGGAGGTGAGCCACGTGGTGGTGGGCGGGGCAGATTGCGCCAAGCTCGACGCCGTATCGGGCACGTTCACACGCATTGCGGTCGGTACGGACAAGGCGCCGGCCGGCTGGCACCGCTTTGAAGACGCCTACGATGCCTCCGCCGAATTCACCCCCGACGCGCCCACGCAGGCGAGCGATCCGTTGCTGCTGTATTTCACGTCCGGCACCACGTCCAAACCCAAACTCGTGATGCATACGCATGCGAGCTATCCGGTCGGGCATTTGTCCACCCTGTACTGGATCGGCCTGCGCCCGGGGGATGTGCACTGGAACATCAGCTCGCCCGGCTGGGCCAAGCACGCGTGGAGCTGCTTCTTCGCGCCGTGGAATGCCGGCGCCACCGTCTTCATCTACAACTACGCGCGCTTCGAGCCCAAAGCAGTGCTGGATGTGCTCTGCCGGGCCAAGGTGACGACGCTGTGCGCACCGCCCACGGTGTGGCGCATGTTGATCCAGGAAGACTTGGCCGCGTGGAAGCCCGCCCTGCGCGAACTCGTGGGCGCGGGCGAACCGCTCAACCCGGAGGTGATCGAACGGGTGCGCGCGGCGTGGGGCATCACCATCCGCGACGGCTACGGTCAGACCGAAACGACCTGCCAGATCGGCAACAGCCCGGGGCAGCGCGTCCAGCCAGGCTCGATGGGTCGGCCGCTGCCGGGATATCGCATCACGCTGCGCGACCCCGACGGCCACGAAGCGGAAGAGGGCGAGATCTGCATCGAATTGAATTCACGCCCGACCGGCCTGATGGAAGGCTACGCCGGTAACGCCGACAAAACCGCCGAAGCCATGCGCGGCGGCGTGTATCACACCTCTGACATTGCCGCGCGCGATGCCAGCGGCTACCTGACCTACGTGGGCCGCGCCGATGACGTATTCAAGGCATCGGATTACCGTGTCAGCCCATTCGAGCTGGAGAGCGTGCTGATCGAACACCCTGCCATCGCGGAGGCCGCCGTCGTGCCGAGCCCCGACCCGCTGCGCCTTGCCGTGCCGAAGGCTTTCTTGGTACTGCGTGCGGGGCACGAGGCCGGCCCGGAACTGGCGCGGGACATCCTCGGATTTTGCCGCAGCCGATTGGCTTCCTACAAACGCGTGCGCCGCATCGAATTTGCCGATCTGCCCAAAACCATCTCGGGCAAGATCCGGCGAGTCGAACTGCGCATGCGTGAAGCCGCGCGCAGCGAGAACACCGCTGGCGTGCGCAACCTGCAGGAATATTGGGAAGAGGATTTCCCGGGCGATTGACCCGCGTTGAGCTTTGGCACCTACGGAACGTGCGGCCCCCCGACCGCACGTTCCGCTGCGCCAGCGCTGATTGATATCAGCGCGACGAGCGAGGAACCAGGCGCAATTGACGTGCGCGGTCCAGGTCGTAGGCCGGCACGCCACCGTGCGGCAACGATGCGCGTGAAGCGGCCAGGTCGCGGCCGCGCACAATGACCGGCGCGAGCGAACCTGCACGGATCAGGTCCGATGCAGCCAACTCGATCCAGTCGCGGTAATTGCGATAGACCTCTTCGGCCGTGATCTTCTGATGCGCGCAATCGCAGAGCGACAGCGCTTCGGAGGTGACGAAACAGCTGACGACCTTGCCGTCGACGATGGCTTGGAAGAACAGGTCGCCTACGGACCTGAACGTCTTGCCGGTGAATGAAATATTCATGATGCTCCCCCCATTGATCAGGCGCGCCGGTTGAATGACGTGCCCCACATGCCGCTTTCGCGGCGCAATGGTCACATGCAGGAGCGTGATTTCCGAATGGAGGGATGACGATGCTCCAGACGTTGAATCCGTCCGGATGCGATTGACCCAGTGAAGCGGGTCGGACTGTCCCTCGGTGCCGTTATGCCGGTCTGTCAATTCGGTGGTTGACTGCGTGTTCGCTCTAGCGCTGCGACCTTCCCCGTACAAAATTCCGTTATGTTTTTATGGCTACCACAATCGATGCAGCAGTCCGACACCTACGGTAATCGAGATGGCCAGCAGCCAGAGCAGAATGGTGGAGGCGCGCGTCGCCGGAAGACGTGTTTGAAAAAGGCGCCGACGCGTAGGAATCATCTGCCAATTGGCAGGGTGACGTTCCCACCCCAGCCGGGCAGTCAAGCCCGCTGTTTCCCGTTTGATTGTTCCCATGGCCGCTCCCGAAAGCTCGCCGCTGCCGCGTATTTACTTTTATTTAAATCTACTTTTCTTCGGTTGCATTCTAGGACACTCTCTGCAGACCGCCAGCGCCCCTTGGCATGATTCTTATCCTCCATTTGGCTCATAAAC
Source organism: Ralstonia pickettii (assembly GCF_001699815.1). GTDB lineage: Bacteria > Pseudomonadota > Gammaproteobacteria > Burkholderiales > Burkholderiaceae > Ralstonia > Ralstonia thomasii. Next base: position 87,933 of record NZ_MCGB01000092.1, read on the forward strand.
GGTAGGTTTAGGACATATTGGGGGTTCAAATAGGAAGTGATATTCATCACCTGCGAAGATGATTAATCGATGCGCAAACGCTTACGTTTGAAACGCATGACGATGGCGCCCCGCAACCTGCCTGCAAGGTGCCACCGATACAGTCACGCGCGTTTCGTGGATGACTTGTTGCAAGACTGCACAGCAACAAGCGCCCGAGCGTAAAACAGCGAAATGCCACGCACCTGCGTTACAGTGCCGCCGGGCTAGCAAGGCAACACAGAAAGAGCAGGACATCGACATGACGCAAGCAAGACGCGCCCGGAGCAACAGGGCGTTCGCAGAGTTCGGGCAAGGGGGGCGTGCCGTTCTGGTGGCATGGGCTGCATTGGTGGCAGGGGCCGCCGCCCACGCCGCTGCGCCGAGTCTGGCAGCGCGCCGTGCCGCGGTGCAATCAACACTGGCGCATGCCGGCAGTTGTCAGCGTCTAGGCGATTACTACTGGGAAATCGGTGACGCCCACGGCGAGCTGATTCACGGGCAGCAGGGCCAGCGCATCGGCGCCAACAAGACGGTGCGGTTGGCATCGGCCTCCAAATGGATATTTGGCGCCTACGTGGTCGAGCGTGCGCAAGGCAAGCCCACACCCGCCGAAATCGACGCGCTCACCATGCGCTCGGGCTACGACGGGCTCAATCCATTGCTGTGCAATCGCAATGACACCGTGCAAAGCTGCTTTGCGCGCGGTCGCAACGCGACCTTCACGCCCGGGCATGTCGGGCGTTTCAGCTACAACGGCGGTCATGATCAGAAGCTGCTGATCGATCTCGGCCTGGGCCGCGCCGATGCCGAAGCGCTCAACAATGACCTCGACCACCAGCTTGCCAATGCACCGGGCCTGCGCGATGCCGGCAAGCCGCTCGGCATCCGTTATCTCGCGCCCGAACCGGGTGGCGGAATGATCGCCACGCCGGCTGCTTACGGCCAGTTCCTGCGTCGTCTCATCCGCGGCGAATACCAGCTCGGCAGGATGCTCGGCCAGCATGCCGTCTGCACCGAGCCCGGCACATGCCCAACTGCCGTCAGCACGCCCGCCGCGCTGCCATGGCATTACGCGCTCAATTACTGGATCGAGGATCAGCCCGGCGGCGACGGCGCGTTCAGTTCGGCCGGGGCGTTCGGCTTCTATCCGTGGATCACCGCTGACAAGCGGTACTACGGCATGCTCGTGCGCGAGACCCTTGGCCCACGCGCCTATGTGCGCAGCGCGGCATGCGGCGCGCTGATTCGCCGTGCCTTTGCCGAAGGCAAGCCGCAGCATTCCGCAGAAGGCGCTGGCAGCGCCGATTTCGCCGACTGACGAACCCCGCAGATCAAGCGGACAAGCCATCGCCTAACGTGGTGGGAGGTGGCGCCGCATCCTGCCGGCACCCTCAGCGCCGCGGCACGCCGGTTGCGACGCACGGGCCACCTACCTACATGGAGATGGCCCACGGTCCGGCACCCCCTGCGCGGCAGCGAGCGCACGATTTCTGAAGACGAACGCATCCTCGGCGATGCGCACCCGGCGGAGCAGATCCGGGCGCTTGTGCAATTGCGCCGGCCGAACGAGGCTGAACTCGATGCGCGCCTGTCGGGCTTTGTTCACGCGCATGCCGCCGGGACGCCGCCGCCCACACCGCTGGCCCGCGAAGAATGGGCTGCTCAGTTTGGCGCCACTTCGGACGACATCGATGCCGTCCGCACCTTTGCTCGCGAACACAGTCTGCAAGTGGTTGAAGTGAACGTGGCCGCCGCCACCGTCACGCTCGAGGGCTCCGTCGAACAGTTCTGCCGCGCGTTCGATACGCACCTGCACCGCGTGGCACATGGCGATTGCGAATACCGCGGGCGTTCCGGCCCGCTGCGGTTGCCGGAGTCATTGCAGGACGTGGTTGTTGCCGCACTGGGGCTCGACTCGCGCCCACAGGCGCAGCCGCATTGCCGCTTCGTGCCGCTGCCTGCCGGGTCGACTGAGCCGGGAGGCATCCGGCCCGCGCGTGCGGTCCCCACCGCGTCGTACACACCGATGCAGCTCGCGCAGCTCTACGGCTTTCCGCAGGGCGACGGCGCGGGCCAGTGCATTGCGTTTATCGAACGCGGCGGCGGCTACCGGGAAGACGGTCTGCGTGCGTACTTCCAGGAGCTGGGCGTGCCCGTGCCGACGGTGACGGCCGTGCCCGTCGGGCAGGGCGCAAACCGCCCAACCGGCGACCCGAGCGGGCCCGACGGCGAAGTCGTGCTCGACCTGGAGGTGGGAGGCGCAACTGCGCCGGGCGCCACGCTGGCCGTGTACTTCACGGTCAATACCGACGCCGGTTTCGTGCAGGCCATCAACGCCGCCATCCATGAAACCAAGCTGCGGCCTTCGGTGGTGTCCATCAGTTTGGGGGCGCCCCCGAAAGCGCCTGGACGCCGCAGGCCATGCACGCCGCGCTGCAGAGCGCCGCAACGATGGGTGTGACGGTGTGTACTGCGTCGGGCGACAGCGGCTCCACCGACGGTCAGCCCGATCGCGTGGACCACGCGGACTTCCCTGCCTCCAGCCCGTACGCGCTGGCATGCGGCGGCGCCAGCGCCGACCGGCGCGCAGAAAGGGCTCGATGCCAACGGCAACGTCGCGCTCTACACGGCCGGCAACCTGGCCGCCACGATGAGCCTGAACGTGGATCTGAAAGTCTTCTCCGCCAACGGCTACTACGACTTCGTCACGCCGTTCTACCAGACCATGCTTGACCTGAAGGCGATGCCCTTGCTGGATGCCGATGTGCGGAAGAACCTGTCGGCGGGGTTCTATCCGTCGGGGCACATGGTGTACCTGGACGGCGGTTCGCGCACGGCACTGAAGGCCGACCTGGCGCGCCTTTATGACGCCGCCACGACCGACCACCAGGCCGTCGCGCGCATCCGCATGCTGCAGGCGCGCAAGGCCTGAGGGGCGGACATGCCGGCCGCGCCACGCAGTTTGCGGATCAATAGCCGCGGTAGTACGGGTGGTAGTAATGCGGGCGATCGTAATAACCGCCGGCCGGCACCACCACACACGCACTCAGCGCAGAGGTAGCGGCAGCAGCAAGGATGAGCAGGGCGATGGTGCGTTTCATGATGAGGCTCCGTGGTGATCGTTGGACTTGGCCTCACTGTATGGAAACGCTTCGCAACCGCGCTTTACCGTTTGTAAGAAAAACTGTGACGCCAAGGCCGGTAGTCGACGGCCCGCCCCACGTTGGCCACGGGTGTGCCGGGGCCACCGTAATTTGCCGTTACCTTTGCGATCAGACTGTGGAGCAGCATCGGCGCGCTCGGGCACTGTCAGTGCAGCGCCACAATGTTCCACGAACTTATCGCCCCACTATTGACAGATCGTCGAGACTGGCGGGAAATACACCAAACGGCAAACGTTGGGCTTCAGGTTTGAACGCACAGCGCCGATAGCCGTCCATATAGATGTCAGGGCCAAAGCCCTGCGGGGACCACGCGATGCGCGCCACCCAACAGCGCGCATCGGCAACACATCGGGGGGCGCATCATGACCAATGTTCTGGAATCCACCATCGCTTGGGCTGCTCCGTGCCTGATCGCCACTGCGATCGTCGTGCCGGTCATGTGGAACAAGCTGCGTACGCGCCGTCTGCTCGAAGCCATGCACCAGGCACGCGAACACCGCGACGAGTGATTTGCCGATCGGCCATCTGCGCCGATCCAACCTTCTTGCCACGCCAGTAAAAACGAAAACGGGCGCCGCATTGCTGCTGGCGCCCGTTTGGCATTGTGCGAGGCCGGTTGCGGCGCGTCCCGTTGCGCCGCAACCGTGTTCGCTCAGGCTGCCACGGCCTGGCTCACAACGTCGCGCATGGCGGCGTGTGCGGCTTCCAGGGCTTGTGCGCGGGCGTCCGGGCCCATCGCCAGGCGTTCTGCACGCACGAACTGCACATCGGTGATACCGAAGAAGCCGAACACGGTCTTCAGATAGGCCTCTTGGAAATCCATGGCGGCGGCCGGGCCGGCGGAGTACATGCCGCCGCGCGTCGACGCAACGATCACCTTCTTGCCACCGGCCAGTCCGACCGGGCCCGTTTCCGTGTACTTGAACGTACGGCCGGCTTGCGCCACGCGGTCAATCCAGGCCTTGAGCTGGCTGGGCACCGAAAAGTTGTACATCGGCGCGCCGACCACGATCACGTCGCTGGCGAGCAGTTCATTCACGAGCGTTTCTGAGCGTGCATGCTCTGCGCGGGTCGCGTCGTCAAAATCATCGGCGCCCGTGGCGCGGAAGCCGGCGGCAATGGCGCCGTCCAGGTGGGGGATCGCTTCGACCGACAGATCACGGTGGACGACGGTGGCGCTGGGGTTTTCGCGGCGCAGCTCGTCAACAATGGCGGCGCTCAGCAGGCGCGAAGCCGAGGCGTCACCGAGGATGCTGGAATCAATGTGAAGGACTTGCATGGTGTCTCTCCAGGAAAAAGGTGGGTTGCTGCAAAGATAGTGCGATGCAGCGAGTTCCAGTAGTGGGTCCAATCGACACACATCGTTCTATGAGTGGGACAATGCGCGGGTGCTTTGGAGAACCGCCATGGAAGACCTGAACGACCTCGTCCTGTTTGCCAGCGTGGTGACGCACGGCAGTTTTTCCGGCGCCGCCAGGGCGCTGGGGATTCCGAAATCGCGCGTGAGCCGCCGCGTGGCGGATCTGGAAACACGTCTGGGGGTGCGGCTCCTGCAGCGCTCAACGCGTGCCGTGCATGTCACGGACGTGGGCTCGGCGTTCTTTACGCATTGCGAATCGATGACCCAGGCCGCCCGCGCTGCCTTCGAGGTGGCCGAGCACGCCGGCGAAAAACCTTCCGGCCGCCTGCGCGTGAGCTGTCCGGTGGGCGTGGCGCATGTGTTCATCGCGCCCGTGCTGTCGAAATTCCTGCGCGCGCAGCCCGATGTGCGCCTTGAGCTGGACGTGACAAACCGCCGTGTCGACGTGATCGGCGACGGCTACGACGTGGCGCTGCGCGTGCGCTCGACGCTGGACGATTCCAACCTCGTCGTGCGCAGCTTTGGCGTGAGCGACCAGGTGCTGGTGGCCAGCCCGTCGTTTGTCGCCGAGCATGGGCCCTTCGAGACGCCGGAGTCGATGCGCGGCGTGATGGGCGTGGGCGTCGACGGCGCGGCCGGTGAGCGGACGCGCTGGCGCCTGACCGCTCCCGAAGGCGGTGCGGTCGATATCGAATACACCCCCGCGCTGGTGACGGACGACCTGTATCTGATGGGGCAGACGGCGCTGGCCGGCATTGGCGTTGCGCAACTGCCGTTCAACCTCTGCGCGGAGCCGGTTCGTGATGGCCGGCTTGTCGTGCTGTTGCCGGAATACCGCTTGCCGGTGCACCAGTTTCACGCGGTGTTTCCGTCACGCCGGGGCTTGGTGCCGGCGGTGCGTGTGTTTATCGAATTCCTGGCAGAAGAGTTGCCCGGCATGACGGCAAATGTCAGTCGCTGCTATGAGGACATCGTTCGGCAGCCCGATCGTTGACTCTGCAACGATTGCGAATCGGCAGTATCATCAACGGCTTCGCTTCTCCCATTGGCGCGGATGCCTTGAGCGGCATGCGCGCACGTTCCCATGTCCTCCCGCCCGAGCATTGAACCGCCCAAGCCAGACACGCCTACTGCGCCCATCGCGTCGGCATCCAGCCCGCTGGATGCGCTACCCGTGCCTGAAATTCCGGTGATGGCAGTGATGGGCGGGCTGATGCTCGCCATCTTGCTGGGCGCGCTGGAGCAAACCATCGTTGCGGTGGCCTTGCCCGTGATCGCGGGCGAATTCAACGGCTTTGCGCTGATGGCCTGGTTGGTGTCGGCGTATCTGGTGGCGTCCACGGTGGTGACGCCCATCTACGGCAAATTGAGTGACCTCTACGGCCGCCGCGCCATGCTGACGACGGCCATCGTGCTGTTCGTGCTGGCGTCGGTGGCGTGTGCGGTGGCGACCAGCATGCCGATGCTGTTGTTTGCACGCGTGCTGCAGGGGCTGGGCGGCGGCGGTCTGATCTCGGTATCGCAGGCCACGATCGCCGATGTGGTGCCGCTGCGCGAGCGTGGCCGCTACCAGGGCTACGTGAGCGGCATGTGGGCCATGGCCAGCCTCGCCGGACCGGTGATCGGTGGCTATCTGACGCATTACCTCTCGTGGCGCTGGATTTTCTGGATCAACCTGCCCCTGGGCATCGTCGCGCTGTTCGTCGTGCGCCGCACGCTTCGGCATCTGCCGGTGGCGCATCAGCGCCGCCCCATCGACGTGCCCGGCGTGGTGCTGTTTGCCGGAGGCCTGACAGCGCTGTTGCTGATGATCACCCGCGTGGGGCAGGGCACGCCGCTCACGCAGCCCGAAAACCTTGGCCTGCTGGCGGCGGCGGTGGTGCTGCTGGGCGCGTTTGTCTGGCAAGAGAACCGCGCCGTCGAGCCGATCATTCCGCTGTCGATGTTCCGGGTCCGTACCGTCACGATCTGCTGCCTGGCGCTGTTCCTGTGCTTCTTCCAGCTGATCGCCACGTCGGTGCTGATGCCCCTGCGCTTCCAGATGGTGGCGGGTGCCAGCCCCGATGCCGCCGCGCTGCGCCTCGTGCCGCTCACGCTGTCGATTCCGCTTGGCGCCTTCATTGCCGGCAAATGGATGACGCACAGCGGTCGCTACAAGCCCCTGATGCTGGGTGGCGCATGCGTGGTGCCGTTTGCCGTGGCATCGCTGGGTCTGCTGGACCCGCACAGCGTGTTGGCGCTGACCCTGGCGATGATCGTGCTTGGCCTGTCGATTGGCGTGCAGTTCCCGACCGGCCTGGTGGCCACGCAAAATGCGGTGTCGCCGCAGACGGTGGGTCTGGCCACGGCACTGACCGCCTTCTCGCGCCTGCTGGGTGGCGCGGTGGGTGTGGCGGTGCTGACGTCCGTGCTGATTGCGCTGCTGCGTCAGGCTGCGCCCGAAGCGCAGGTAGCGGCCGGTGGCGACGTGCTGATGGACCTTTTCCATGCCGCGCTTGCCAGCAGCGGTGCCGATGCCCAGGCCCTGCAGCGCGCAGGCGAGAGCGCGTTCCGGCATCTGTTCTTCTTTGCCGCTGCGGTGTCGGTTATTTCGCCGCTGTTGGTCATGCGGCTGGAAGAGAAGGCGCTGCGCGGCAAGGTGTCGCTTGCCGAGGCTGTCGAGTAAGGCTGGCCGCGCTAGCTTGTGGCAGGCGTCAGCGCCCGCCGTCGAGCGCGGCGCGCCACGCTGCCCTCGTAGAGTGCCCAACGCAGCGTCGGCGCCACGGTGCGCATGGCCGCCGACGCAAACGCCGCCTGCAGCGGCGGCCGCTTGAGATCAAGCATTTGTATTGCCCACGGCGGCAGCAACTGGATGCCCGCATCCAGGAAGAGGCGGACCGCCGGGCGCAACCCCGGGCGCGGCGCCTGCCACGTCATCAAGACTTCCACCACCGTGCGCGTACGATCGCTGGCCACCAGCTCGGCGCGCATCGCATGCAGATAGGTCTGGACCGCCGCCCGCGATTTCGGCACGTCCTGCGCGCCGAGCATTTCGGCCACCAGCGCGGTCTCTTCAAAGTAACGATCCTGCTGCGCGCCGCTCAGGCTGGCATCCGCGTAGCGCAGATAGCCCGCCAGGAAGCTCGACATCTCGGCCACGTGTACCCAGGTGAGCAGGTCGGGGTCGTTGGCCGAGTACGGCCGGCCATCGGGCGCGATGCCTTGCACGCGGTCGTGGATGGTCTTTACGCGGTCGATGAGCGCCAGCGCATCGTGTCGGCTGCCATACGTGGTGCCGGCCACAAACTGTGCGGTCCGGCCCAGGCGTCCTTGCAGGTCTTCGCGAAAGTTCGAGTGGTCCCACACGCCGGCTAGCGCGCGCGGGTGCAGCGCTTGCAACAACAGCGCGCTGATCCCGCCGGCCATCATCGCCGGAAAATCGGCATGGACCTTCCAGCAGACCGCGTCGGGGCCGAACAGGCCCGGGTCGCCCGGCGGCGAGGCAATGTCGAGGGTGAGGCTGCCGGTGGCGCGCGTCAGGCCGCGGACCTGGTTGGCGATGCGTTCGCGAATGGCGACGAGTGGCGAGGGCATGGTGCCGAAAGTGCTGGGAAGCACGAGGCGAAGAAGTATTTATTCTACCGACCCGCACCGGAGCACCCGGTGCCCGCCGTGATGACAGAACGCCGCATGGCCGATGTGCGTGTGCAGGACCATTTGTTGCGACGGCATGTTTATCCGCCCCTCCTAGAATGGAGAACAGTCCCACGAGAACGCGATGCCTATGACCCCCCACCGACATACCGCCTGGTTGGACTGGCTTGTCCTGAGTGCGCTGCTGGTCGGCTTATGCCTGAGCCTCCCCGGGCGCGCGGCAGACAACGCGCAAGGTTTGCGCGACAAATACCAGAGCGTGGCGCCACAGTTGGCCGATAACGTGTTCCATCGCCCGCTGGTACTGGAATCCACCGAAGCCCCCGACCGGCTCAAGAGCGACATCTATAGCGTGCTCGACTACCCGTTTGCCACCGTCAAGGGCGCGTTGGGCGACCCGGAGCACGGTGCTGCCAACTGGTGCGACGTGCTCATCCTGCATCTGAATATCAAGTACTGCCACGCCACGCACGGCGCAGACAGCAGCGTGCTCAACGTGAACCTCGGCCGCAAGGTAGAAGACTCGCTTTCCGCCAGCTATCGCCTTGAGTTTGGTTATCACCCTGTTGTCAGCAGTGCGGATTACTTTCGCGTTGAACTCAGCGCGGCTTCCGGCCCGCTCAGCACCCGCGACTACCACATCATGCTGGAGGCCATTCCCGCGCCGGGCACTGGCAACCACACGTTTCTGCACCTGACCTACGCTTATGGTTACGGCGCGGCCGGTCGACTGGCGATGCGCACGTACCTTGCAACCGTGGGCAGCGGCAAGGTCGGGTTCACCAAGACGGCGGAATCGTCGCCGGGTGCGGAGCCCGAATTCGTGGGCGGCGTGCGCGGCCTGCTTGAGCGCAACACGATGCGCTACTACCTCGCCATCGATGCGTATCTGAAGTCGCTGTCTGCGCCGCCGGACAAGCGTTTGCAGCAGCGGCTGAACACGTGGTTCAACGCCACCGAGCAGTACGCACGCCAGTTGCACGAAGTGGAGCGGCAGGACTACCTGCAGATGAAGCACCACGAAGTCGAGCGCCAGCAGCAGGCGGCGCAGTAGCGCTTCAGGCCGGGCGGTAGACCTTGGCGAAGCGCTGCGCCTGCACGACGCCGTAGTCGCCGGGGGCGTACTGGAGCACCCAGTCGCCGGGGTGGCCATGCAGTACGTCACCGGCTTCGGACCGCGCCAACGAGAACGCTTCACGCATCTGCTTGGCCAGCACCACGCTGGGGCGGTTGCGGTAAGCGCCAGCCTGACCATGCGCGAACGATGCATCGGCGGGAACGTACTTCGCATCGAAACGCTCGCGCGAAACGACCCAGCGGTCGCCGGTTGAGCCGGTGATCAGTGCATCTCCAGGGGCGTAGCGGTTCGGGCCTTCCAGGCTCATCAGCTCGCCGGCTTGGGCGGCAAAGTCGACGTGGACGGTCTCGTCTTTCACAAAAGGGCGGGCGGCGGGGTCCGTGCGCAGGTCGACGTGTTGCAGGGTAGGCATGAGGTGACGCAGAAGGCAATGAAGGCGAGGTCGGGCGAAAGGTCGTAAGCGTAGCGCAAATGGTCGCCTATCGGCAGACGATGATCTACCGCTTCGGTCGTCTGTACGCTGGCAACTGCGAGCCATGTTTGAAAAGACTTGCACGCGCTCGCAGGCGGAAGCCGTGGGCGCGATGTTGTGGGTGCTGCCGCAGCGCCGGCCGCAAGGCTAGTCGAGCGTCAAGACAGCACCGGGCGGAAGTATCTGCGCTCGTAGCTGACTCAGTAGTACCGCAACTCCGTCGCCTTGCCGTGGAACACCTTGTACGAGTAGATCGTGTAGCCGACGATGGTCGGCAGCACTATGGCCACGCCCACCAGCATGAACTCGAGCGATTCCGGCGCGCTGGCCGCTTGCCAGATGTCGAGCCGGTCCACCACGAGATACGGGAAGAGGCTGTAGGCCAGGCCGTTGAAGGCCAGCAGAAAGATGGCGCCGGTGCCGACGAACGGCGCCCAGACGAGGTGTTCATCGCCCTTCGCAATCTGCTGCGGCAGGCGGCGCAGTACCCAGTCGATCAGCAGGAACAGCACGATTGTCACCAGCGGCACGGGCGCCAGCAGGATGATGTTCGGCAGCGCAAACCATTTGTCGAATACGCGAGTGCTGACCCACGGCGTCGCCAGCGACACGGCGGCCACGCCCAACGCGGTAAACCAGAGGCTGCCGCGTGCCCACAGCACCGCGCGCAGCTGCAGCGCGCCTTCCGTCTTCATGATGAGCCACGTGGCGCCCAGCAGCAGGTAGCCGGCAATCAGGCCGCCTGCCGTGCAGATCGCAAAGATGACGTTGGCCGCGTCGTACTGGAAGCCGGTGATGTACAGCCCGAGCATCAGGCCCTGCGCTGCGGTGGCAATGACAGAGCCGGCATAGAACGCGCGATTCCACCACGGCTTGTGGTGCGCGCGTGCCTTGACGCGAAAGTCGAATGCCACGCCACGCAGGATGAGCCCGAACAGCATCAGCGCCACCGGCAGATACAGCGCGCCCAGGATCTCGCCATGCGCGGCCGGAAACGCCACCAGCAACAGCCCGACCCCGAGCACGAGCCAGGTTTCGTTGGCGTCCCAGAACGGGCCGATGGAGGCGATCATGGTGTCCTTCTCGGCGTCGTCGGCGCGGCGCAGCAGGATGCCGACGCCCAGGTCGTAGCCGTCCAGGACGACGTAGGCCAGCACGGCGATCCCCATCAGGGCCATGAAGACCACCGGCAGCCAGCCGGCGGGTTGGGTGAGGTCAGGAATGGTGCTCATGCGTGGCTCGCGACGGGCGCGGAAAGTTCAGAGGTGTGCTTGCCGGGGATGTCGGCATCGGTCGGGTCGATGGCGCCGCCGGCCTTGCGGGCCAGATAGAACACCACGCCAATGTAGGAGGCGATGAGGAACGCGTACAGCGCGAGATACATCGCCAGCGTGCTGCCGATCATCCGCGCGGGCACGGATGAGGCGGCCTGCGCGGTGGTCAGCACGCCGTAGACAAGCCACGGTTGCCGGCCGATCTCGGTCACGTACCAGCCGGCCACCACCGCCACCCAGCCGGAGAACGTCATGGCGACGAGGGTGCGCGCCAGCCAGCGCGGCAGTTCACCATTGCGGCGAAGGCGCCAGGCGCTGGTCCACGACACCGCCAGCATCAGCAAGCCAACGCCCACCATCAGGCGGAAGGCGAAGAACACGGGCAGCACGGGCGGATGCTGATCGAACTGATCGAGCCCCCGCACTTCGCCGTCGAGCGAGTGCGTGAGATACAGCGATGCCACCTTCGGCACCGCGATCTCGTGGCGATTGCTGCGCGTTGCTGCATCGGGAATGCCGAACAGCACGGCCGGCACACCGCGTTCGGTTTGCCAGATGCCTTCGATCGCGGCCAGCTTGGCAGGCTGATGCTCCAGCGTATTCAGGCCGTGCGCATCTCCGGCGGCAATCTGCAACGGGATGAGCATGGCGGCAAGCACCACGCCGGTCTTGTGCGCCGCACGCACGTCGCCACCGCGGTCGTTGCGCAGCCAGCGGTAAGCGGACAACCCCGCCAGCAGGAACGACACCGTCAGCCCCGAAGCCAGCAGCATGTGCGTGAACCGGTAGGGAAACGACGGGTTGAAGATGATCGCCAGCCAGCTTTGCGGATGCGCGCGGCCGTCGATCATCACGTAGCCGGCGGGTGTCTGCATCCACGAATTGAGCGCGATGATCCAGAACACTGAGATGGTCGTGCCCAACGCGACAAGGAATGTCGCGAATGTGTGGATGCGCGGGCTCACACGGCCCGTGCCGAACAGCATGATCCCGAGAAAGCTGGCTTCCAGAAAGAACGCGGTCAGCACTTCATACGCCAGCAGCGGCCCGGCGATATTGCCGACGGTATTCATATAGCCAGGCCAGTTCGTGCCGAACTGAAAGCTCATCGTCACGCCGGATACCACGCCCAGCGCGAACGTCAATGCGAAGACCTTCACCCAAAGGCGATAGGCGGCCATCCAGGCCTCGTCACCGGTCTTGCGATAGCGCAGCTTGAAGAACAGAAGCACCCACGCCAGCGCAATGCTGATGGTGGGAAAGAGGATGTGGAAGGTGATGTTGGCGCCAAACTGGATGCGCGCCAGGACAACGGGATCGAGTGACATGGGCTTTCTCGGGGGCTACTTGGACTTGCCGCCAACGACAACGGCAAGCTTGTTCTTCATTTCCAGCAACTTATGCACCTTGGCGCCCATCTTCATGAGTTGCTGCAGCGATTCGGCGTCGAGCTTCTGCACGTCGTCAAACCAGTTGGTCATGAGCGTGATGAGCTCGTACATCTGTTTCATGCGCGCTTGCGCGTGGCGGTCATCCGGATCCGTGGGGGATTCGAGCATCACGTCGCGCAGCAGCGAAAGCGTGGGGTCGATCTCCCGCTTGCGGCGTTCTTCCGCCAGCGTGCGGAAGATGGTCCAGATGTCGTCAGGGGCCGAAAAGTATTCGCGCCGGTCGCCCGGTTTGTGCGACAGCCGCACCAGCTTCCACGACTCCAGCTCCTTGAGCCCGATGCTCACGTTCGAGCGGGAGAAGCCCAGCGACTCGGCGATCTCGTCCGCGTTGATCGGCTCGCGCGCAGCATAGAGCAGCGCGTAGATCTGCCCGACGGTGCGGTTGATGCCCCAGCGGCTGCCCATCTCGCCGAAATGCAGGACGAAGCGCTGTTTCAAGGGAGAGAGTTGCATTGTTTTGATCTTTCTCAATTTTCAGGAATTTCTGAAATTTTAGGCGTCCTGCCCTGCAGTGCAATGTGGCGCGCTGTCGCGGGATGCTCAGATTGAGCCCGACGCAATTGCAAAAACCCCGTCGAACGCACATCGCGATTGTGCTGTCTTCGCCTACTATGCCTATGCGGTAACGTCCCTCAAAACGCACATTCTCTGGAGCGCAAACATGGCCTCACATGGTTTGATTGCCTGGTTGATCATTGGCGCGGTGGCGGGCTGGCTGGCCGGCATCCTGGTCAAGGGCGGCGGTTTCGGCATCTTCGTCGACATCGTGGTCGGCATCGTCGGTGCGTTCATCAGCGGATGGCTGGCGGGGGTGCTCGGCATCTCGCTGGGCGGCGGGTGGATCGGCTCGATCATCACGGCGGTGATCGGCGCGGTGATCCTGCTGTTCATCATCCGGCTAATCAAGCGCGCATAGCGCGAGCCGGCACCGGCGCCAAGAACGGCGGTGGATGCGCATGTCATCCAACCGCCGGATTTCAACATGCACCGCATCACCTAGACTGGTTGAACCAAGGGCAGCCGCGCCGCGCCACAAGCGCCGGCGGGGCCGGTACACGCTAACCCGGCGAGGCCACCATGTCTGACCAGCTCACCACCGCACCGCAAGAACTCTACGAAGGGTTCGAAATTCACGTTGTTCCAAGCCCGACACGGGCAAACTCCTTGCGCTACACCTACACCGGCTACGTGTGCCACCCCGGCGCCGATCCACAGTTGCCCGGTCATGTCGTGCCCTTTCACGCAGATGGCGACGATACCTTCCGCAGCCCCGAAGAGGCCATGGAGGAAGCCGTACACGTGGCGCGCAGCATTGTCGACGGCACGCATCCGGATCTCTCGGTGCTGTCGATCGTGACGCACGGCTACTGACGCCGAAACCTGATCCGGCAGCTTCCCTTCCTATCGGTCATGCACGAGATGCGCCGGTCGCCCTTGGCGGCGGCCGACGCATTTGCTGTGCCGCACCATCCCGAATCGTGTCTGCACCGAAAGCGTGCGGTGCGGTGCCCGTGTGTGAGGCACGCGCCCTGGCCGGTGTCTGGCCAATTTCCTGTAAACCGCGATAGGACAAGGCTTTGTGAGCCTGGCATACCTGTTGCGTAGCACCATTGCGCGAATCAAAGGCGATCCGTGCTCTTCGTGGTGAAGGCCCTGGTGCTCAGGGCTACTTGGACAACGGCGTCCCAGACCCTGGCTAGTGCAGCCGGGCTCTCGGACGCCTTTCTTTTTTTTGGCCCCTGATTGGGATTCAACATGACCGGCAAAGCCACCCGAATCGACCTGTTCAGCCTGCGTACGCCGCAGATGCGCGCCTTCCATCTGACGTGGCTCGCGTTCTTCGTGTGTTTCTACGCGTGGTTCGCCTGCGCGCCGCTCATGCCGGTGCTCAAGGGCGAGTTCCACCTCACGCCGGGGCAGATCGCCAACATCAACATCGCGGCGGTGGCGGTGACGATCCTGGTGCGGCTGATCGTCGGCCCGCTGTGCGACCGCTTCGGCCCGCGCAAGACCTATACCGGTTTGCTGCTGCTGGGGGCCATCCCCGTGCTGGGCGTGGCACTTGCGCAAAGCTACGAGACCTTCCTGTTCTTCCGCCTGGCGATCGGCGCGATTGGCGCGAGCTTCGTCATCACGCAGTACCACACGTCGGTCATGTTCGCGCCAAACGTGGTGGGCACCGCCAACGCGGCGGCGGCCGGCTGGGGCAACGCAGGCGGCGGTGTGGCGCAAGGCACGATGCCGCTGCTGCTGACCGCCATCGTGATGATGGGCGTGACGCAGAGCATGGGCTGGCGCCTGGCCATGGTGGTGCCGGGCGTGGCGATGCTGCTCGTCGCGGCGCTGTACTGGCGCTATACGCAGGACTGCCCGGAAGGCAACTTCAGCGCACTGCGCGCCGCCGGCAAGACCATCGAAGGCGGCAAGAAGGGCGGCTGGGGCAGCTTTGTGGCCGCCGCCGGCAACTACCGGGTGTGGCTGCTGTTCATTACCTACGGCGCGTGCTTTGGCGTGGAGATCTTCATCCATAACATCGCCGCCACCTACTACGTCGATCACTTCGGCCTGTCGCTCTCGGCTGCCGGCATGGCCGCGGCCAGCTTCGGCCTGCTGGCGCTGTTTGCCCGCGCGCTGGGCGGCATCGTGTCGGACCGCGTGGCCGCCAAGCGTGGCCTGGATGCGCGCACCCAACTGCTGTGCGTGCTGATGATGGGCGAGGGCCTGGGCCTGTTCGGCTTTGCCCATGCAGGCAGCGTGCCGGTGGCCATTCTTGCGATGCTGGGCTTCGGCCTGTTCACGCATATGGCATGCGGTGCCACGTATGCGCTGGTGCCGTTCATTGACCGCCGTGCGCTCGGCGGTGTGGCCGGCATCATCGGTGCGGGCGGCAACGCCGGCGCGGTGGCGGCGGGCTTCCTGCTCAAGGGCATGGCCGATACGCAGGCCACGCTGTCCATCCTCGGCGTGCTGGTGGCGCTGTCAGCTATCTGCGCCATTGCCGTGCGTTTCTCGGCAGAACACAAGGCACGCGAACAAGCGCTGTACGACAACACGCTGGCCGCCGCCGGCAACGCCTGAAAGAGGACATCACCATGACCATGAAGATCGTCGTCATTGGCCACGGAATGGTGGGCCACAAGTTTCTGGAAAGCCTGCTGCATGCTCCGGGCCATCACCTCCAGGTGACGGTGCTGTGCGAAGAGCCGCGCCCCGCCTACGACCGCGTGCACCTGTCGGAATTCTTCACGGGCAAGACGGCGGAAGAGCTCTCGCTCGTGGCGCCGGGCTTCTTTGACCGCGACGACGTGGTGCTCAAGCTCAACGCCCGCGCCACGGCCATCGACATCACCGCCAAAACGGTGACGGCCTCGACCGGCGAGGTGCTGCCGTACGACAAGCTTGTCCTCGCTTCGGGCTCGTCGCCGTTCGTGCCGCCCGTACCGGGCCGCGACCGCAAGGACTGCTTCGTCTATCGCACCATCGAAGACCTCGAAGCGATGGCCGAATGCGGCCAGCGCGCCAAGACCGGCGTCGTGATCGGCGGCGGGCTGCTGGGGCTGGAATGCGCCAAGGCGCTGCGCGACATGAACCTGCAAACGCATGTGGTCGAGTTTGCCGGTCGCCTGATGGCGATGCAGGTGGATGACGGCGGCGGCCGCATGCTGCGCCGGAAGATCGAAGACCTCGGCGTGACCGTCCACACGCAGAAGAACACGTCGGAGATCGTTGATGGCGAAACCGCGACGCACCGCCTGAACTTTGCCGACGGCACGCACCTGGAAGCGGACATGGTCGTCTTCTCGGCCGGCATCCGCCCGCGCGACGAACTGGCGCGCGCTTGCGGGCTGGAAGTGGGCGAGCGCGGCGGCATCGTGATCGACTCCGAATGCCGTACCTCGGCGCCGGACGTCTACGCGATTGGCGAATGCGCGCTGTGGGGCGGCAAAATCTACGGCCTGGTTGCGCCCGGCTACGAGATGGCGCGCATCACCGCCAAGCAGATCCTGGCCGCCGACGATGCGTCGGAGTTCAGCGGCGCCGACATGAGCACCAAGCTCAAGCTGATGGGCGTGGATGTCGCCAGCCTGGGCGATGCGCAGGGCGTGACGCCGGGCAGCCGCAGCGTGCAGTTCACCGACGAGCGCAAGCAGATCTACAAGAAGCTGGTGGTGTCGGAAGACGGCAAGTACCTGCTGGGCGGCGTGCTGGTGGGCGATGCGGCGGAATACGGCACGCTGCTGCAGATGATGCTCAACCGCATCGAGCTGCCCGAGGCGCCGGAATTCCTGATCCTGCCGCAGGCCGATGGCAATGCGCGCCCCGCATTGGGCGTGGATGCGCTGCCCGATAGCGCGCAGATCTGTTCGTGCAACGACGTATCGAAAGGCGCGCTGTGCCAGGCGGTGTGCGCCGGCGCCACCACCGTGGGCGCGCTCAAGGATGCCACCAAGGCCGGCACCTCGTGTGGCGGATGTGTGCCGCTCATGACGCAGGTGATGAAAGCCGAGATGAAGAAGCAAGGCCTGGCCGTCAACAACCACATCTGCGAGCACTTTCCGTATTCGCGTCAGGAGCTGTATCACCTGGTGCGCGTGGGCCGCATCCAGTCGTTCGAGGCGCTGCTGGAAGCGCATGGCAGCGGCATGGGCTGCGACATTTGCAAGCCCGCCGTCGCGAGCATCCTTGCTTCGTGCTGGAACGACTTCGTCCTCAAGAAAGAGCACGCCAGCCTGCAGGATTCCAACGACTACTTTCTCGCCAACATCCAGAAGGACGGGACGTACTCCGTGGTGCCGCGCATGCCCGGCGGCGAGGTGACGGCAGACGGCCTGATCGCCGTGGGCCAGGTCGCCAAGAAATACGACCTGTACACCAAGATCACGGGCGGCCAGCGTGTCGATCTGTTCGGGGCGCGGCTGGAGCAGTTGCCGCTGATCTGGGAAGAGCTGATCGCGGCCGGCTTCGAGTCGGGTCACGCGTACGGCAAATCGCTGCGCACGGTGAAGTCGTGCGTGGGCTCGACGTGGTGCCGCTATGGCGTGGGCGATTCAGTGGGTTTTGCGATTGCGCTGGAGAACCGCTACAAGGGCCTGCGCTCGCCGCACAAGATCAAGTTTGGCGTCTCCGGCTGCACGCGGGAATGCGCCGAAGCGCAGGGCAAGGACGTCGGCATCATCGCCACCGAGAAAGGCTGGAACCTGTATGTGTGCGGCAACGGCGGCATGAAACCCCGCCATGCCGAACTGCTGGCGGCCGACCTCGATCAGGAAACGCTCATCAAGTATGTCGACCGCTTCCTGATGTTCTACGTGCGCACGGCCGACCGCCTGCAACGCACCAGCACATGGCGCGACAACCTCGAAGGCGGTCTCGACTATCTGAAGGATGTGGTGATCAACGACAAGCTGGGCATCGTGGCCGAACTCGAAGCCGAGATGCAGCACGTGGTCGATACCTACCAGGACGAATGGAAGACGGCCGTGACGAACCCTGACGTGCGCAAGCGCTTCCGCCACTTCGTCAACAGCGAAGCCAAGGATGCGAATGTCGTCTTCGTCGAGGAGCGTGGCCAGATCCGCCCTGCCACGGTCGAGGAGCGTGCCAAGACGCGGCCCGTGCGCATTCCTGTTGTTGCTGAGGCCGCTTGAGCCTGATAGAGGAAGAGGAGGACGCCATGCAAGCATCCCGTTGGACCCCGATCTGTGCCCTGGACGACATCGTTCCCAACACCGGCGTCTGCGCGCTGGTGGAAGGTGACCAGGTTGCGGTGTTCCGTGTCGGCGGCAACACGACGCAAGGCGTGTACGCCATCGGCAACTACGATCCGAACTCCGACGCCGCCGTGCTCTCGCGCGGCTTGGTCGGCAACCTGGGTGAGCGCATCGTCGTCGCATCGCCGATCTACAAGCAGCATTTCGATCTGACCACGGGCGAGTGCCTGGAAGCGCCGGCCAACTCCGTGCACGCCTACGCGACCAAGGTGGAAGACGGCAAGGTGTGGGTAGCGGCATGAGCCGATTCCAATGACCGACAACCTTCAGGAGAGGGCAGCATGAACGCCAAGACCGTACGCCCCAAGCTGGTCGTGATCGGCAATGGCATGGCCGGCATGCGCACGGTCGAAGAATTGCTCAAGCTCGCGCCGGACCTGTACGACATCACCGTGTTTGGCGAAGAGCCGCACGGCAACTACAACCGCATCCTGCTCTCGCCTGTGCTGGCCGGCGAAAAGCAGGTTGACGACATCATGCTCAACACGCGCGAGTGGTACGACCAGAACCACATCACGCTGCACGCCGGCGACCCGGTCGTCGCCATCGACCGCCCCCGCCGCACGCTGCGCTCGCGAGACGGCGTGGAGATGCGCTATGACCGCCTGCTGATCGCCACCGGCTCGCGTCCGTTCATCCTGCCGGTGCCGGGGCATCTGCTGCCTGGCGTGATCGCCTTCCGCGACATCCAGGACGTGGAGACGATGCTGGAAGCCGCGCGCAATCATCGGCATGCAGTCGTCATCGGCGGTGGGCTGCTGGGGCTCGAAGCCGCCAATGGCCTCATGCGCCAGGGCATGGACGTGACCGTGGTGCACCTGCCCGACAGCCTGATGGAGCGCCAGCTCGACAAGCCGGCCGCCCTTCTGTTGCAGAAGGCGCTGGAGGCCAAGGGCCTGCGCTTCCTGCTGGGCGCCCACACGGCGGAGCTGCTGGGCACCGACCGCGTGAGCGCCGTGCGCTTCAAGGATGGCACCGAGATCCCCGCCGACCTCGTCGTCATGACGGCCGGCGTGCGCCCGAACATCGAGCTTGCCAAGGCGGCCGGCCTGCATTGCGAACGCGCCATCATCGTTGACGACACGCTGCAGACCTACGACCCGCGCATCTACGCCGTGGGCGAATGCGTGCAGCACCGCAGCGCAACGTTCGGCCTCGTTGCACCCATCTGGGACCAGGCCCGCGTGTGTGCCGCACATTTGGCCGGCGCAGGGCACCGCCGCTATGTCCAGCAGGCCACGGCCACCAAGTTGAAGGTCACCGGCGTGGACTTGTATTCGGCAGGCGATTTCATCGGCGGCGACGGCACCGAAGACATCGTGCTCCGCGACCCGCGCCGCGGCGTCTACAAGCGCCTGGTGCTGAAGGAAGACCGTATCGTCGGCGCAGTCCTCTACGGCGATGTAGCCGACGGCCCGTGGTACTTCGACCTGATCCAACGCGAGGTGCCCATCACGTCGATCCGCCAGCGCCTGTTGTTTGGCCGCGCGCTCTGCGAAGCGGAGGCGGCGTAATGAACACCTACAAGACACGAAACCGGCAACACCGCTTGCACGCAGCCGGTTTGGCCGTTCCTGCCCTAGATGGCGCCTTGAATTTCTGTAAGCGGGCGGAAAAAGGAAGGAGGCTTGTCTGAGCGAAGCGAGTTTGCCTCCTTCCCCGCCCGGTTACAAAAATCCAAGGGGAAGTCGCCATCTCGGGCGCGCCTTTCTTTTGCTTACTTTTCTTTGGCAAGACAAAGAAAAGTGAGTCAGCCCCGGCAGGGGATGAAACAAGGGATGTACTCCATACGCACAGCAATACAGAGATGACGATGACGACCATCCCCATTCACCCAGTAACGGACGCCGTGCGCACCACCTGCCCATACTGCGGCGTCGGCTGCGGCGTGCTCGCGACCCCGCAAGCGGATGGCAGTGTCAGCATTCAAGGCGATCCGACGCACCCAGCCAACGCAGGGCGCCTGTGCGTAAAGGGCTCCGCGCTGGGCGAGACCGTGAGCCTGGACGGCCGGTTGCTTTACCCGGCCATGCGCGAGCGCTCGCGTGACGTGGACGCTCCGGAGTTCACCAAGCCGGCGCCATTACAGCGCGTCTCGTGGGACACCGCGCTCGACGCCGTCGCGCAAGGCTTTCGCCGCATCGCCGAAGAGCACGGTCCGGATTCCGTCGCGCTCTACGTTTCCGGCCAGTTGCTGACCGAGGACTACTACGTCGCCAACAAGCTGATGAAGGGCTTCATCGGCACCGCCAACATCGATACGAACTCTCGACTATGCATGTCGTCGGCCGTGGCGGGGCATAAGCGCGCGTTTGGCGAAGACCTCGTGCCCGTCTGCTATGACGATCTGGAAACGGCGGACCTCATCGTGCTGGTGGGCTCGAACACGGCGTGGTGTCACCCGATCCTGTTCCAGCGCATCATGCGCGCCAAGGAAGCGCGGCCCGAGATGAAAGTGGTGGTGGTTGACCCGCGCCACACGGCCACCTGCGAGCTGGCCGATCTGCATCTGCCCATCAAGCCCGGCACCGATGTGTCGCTGTTCAACGGCCTGCTGTCGTTTCTCTCGCGGCGCGGCGTGGTCGACAGGAACTTCGTCACGCTGCACACCAACGGCCCGGACGCCGCGCTGGAAGCTGCCGGCACCGAGAGCGACGACGTCGAAGCCGTCGCCAAGGCCTGCAAGCTCAAGCTCGACGATCTGCTCACCTTCTACAGCTGGTTTGCCGATACCGAGCGCACCATCACCGCCTTCTCGATGGGCGTCAATCAGTCGACGGCGGGCACGGACAAGGTCAACAGCATCATCAACTGCCACTTGCTCACCGGCCGCATCGGCCGCGCGGGCATGGGGCCGTTTTCGATTACCGGACAGCCGAATGCGATGGGTGGCCGCGAAGTGGGCGGTCTGGCCAACATGCTGGCCGCGCATATGGAGCTGAATGATCCGTCGCATCGCGACCTCGTGCAGACGTTCTGGGCGTCGCCGCGCATGGCCGACAAGATGGGCCTCAAGGCGGTCGACCTGTTCAAGGCCATTGAAGACGGGCGCGTCAAGGCCGTGTGGATCATGGGCACCAACCCCGTGGTCAGCCTGCCCGATGCGGACCAGGCGCGCCGCGCCCTGGCCAAGTGCGAACTCGTCGTCGCTTCCGACATCGTTGAAGCCACCGACACCACCGTGCTGGCCGACATCCTGCTGCCCGCGCTCGGCTGGGGCGAGAAAGACGGCACGGTGACGAACTCCGAGCGCCGCATCTCGCGCCAGCGCGCCTTTCTGCAGGCCCCCGGCGAGGCACGTGCGGACTGGGACATCATCGCCGACGTTGCACGCCGCATGGGTTACGACGGCTTTGACTTCAAGAGCCCGCGCGATGTGTTCGACGAGCACGCGCGCCTGTCCGCTTACGCCAACGATGCGAGCGGCGTCCGCCGCGCCTTCCACCTCGGCGGCCTGGCCGGGCTCGACGCCGGGGCATACGACGGCATGTCGCCGGTGCAATGGCCCGTCGCAACGTCGGGCAACGGCGAAGCGCGGCTCTTCAGCGATGGCCGCTTCGCCCACGCCGATGGTCGCGCGCGTTTCGTGCCGACGCCTGCCCGTGCGCCCGCGCATGCGGCAGATGGTGAATATCCGCTCATTCTCAACACCGGCCGCGTGCGCGACCAATGGCACACCATGACGCGCACCGGCCGCGCGCCCAGGCTGGCCGATCACGTGCCCGAACCGTTCGTCGATCTGCACCCGCACGATGCGCTGCTGGCCGGCGTGCGCGAAGGCGGCCTGGCGCGCGTGTCGTCGCGCTGGGGCAGTGTGGTGGCGCGTGTGCGCATGACGGGCGGTATCGCGCGCGGCAGCGTGTTCGTACCGATCCACTGGAACGGCCAGTTTGCTTCCGATGCGCGCGTGGGTGCGGTCGTCAATCCGGTGGTCGACCCGGTGTCCGGCGAGCCGGAGTTCAAGCACACGCCGGTGATGGTCGAGCCGTTTGATGTGGCGTGGCACGGTTTTGTGCTCTCGCGGCGCGCACTGGACACCGACGATGCAACCTGGTGGACGCGGATTCAGGGCAAGCAGTTCCTGCGCTATGAGCTGGCCGGCCGCCAGCACCTTGGCTCCGTACACGATTGGGCGCGCACGCTGCTCGGCGTGACTGACCCGCACGCCGACTGGCTCGAATACGAAGACGCGACCGCGCGTGTCTACCGCGCCGTGCACGTGGTGGACGATCGCATCGAAGCCTGCGTGTTTCTCTCACCGCGCCCGGATCTGCCGTCGCGCAACTGGCTGGCTGGCCTGTTCGCACAAGAGCGCCTGGAAGACCTCGATCGTGCGGGCGTGCTGCTTGGCCAGCCGATCGAAGCCGGCGTCGACGTGGGGCCAACCGTTTGCTCGTGCTTTGGCGTGGGCCGTAACACCATCTGCGATGCCATCCGCACCAAGGGCCTGCAATCCACCGGCGAGATCACGGCCTGCCTGAAGGCGGGCGGCAATTGCGGCTCGTGCGTGCCGGAACTCAAGCGGTTGCTGGTGGAGGCGCGCGTTCAGCAGGCGGCATGACGCTTGCGTCACGTTGCGCGCGACAGTTGCTTTCTGCCCGGGTAATATTGACACTCAATTAAACCCGGGTAGAATTTGTTCCTGTTGAAACTTCAGCAGGAGCGTTTCTCATGGTTGCCGCAGCAATCCACGCGTGCACGGCATTTGCCGGCACCCGGCGCTTGGCCGCTGGGCCCGTCCGCGACGTCGCCCGGGTCGTCAAGATCCACGTCGATGCACACCCTGAATCGCAGGTGCTGGTGTTCGACCACACCACCGCACAGCCGGTGGAATTCGACTTGCGCGGCACGGTAGGAGACGTGCTTGCCCGTCTCGATTCAACCGCGCCGTCTGCCACGCAACCCGCTGAGTCGGAAAGTCGCCCGCGTGGCCCTGGCCGCCCCAAGCTGGGCGTGATTGCCCGCGAGGTCACCTTGCTGCCGCGCCACTGGGATTGGCTGGCCGCGCAGCCGGGCGGGGCGTCGGTCACGCTGCGCAAGCTCGTGGAAGACGCGCGCCGCGCTGCCGAAGGCGCCGACCGCCGCCGCGTTGCGCAGGAGGCGGCGTACCGTTTCATGTCGGCCATGGCGGGCGATGCCGCGGGCTTTGAAGAGGCCACGCGCGCCCTGTTTGCCGCAGATGCCGTCGCGTTCGAATCCCTCACACATTCCTGGCCTGCCGACGTGCGCGACTTTGCGCGCGAGCTGGCGAGCCGGGCCTTCAATCCCCAACAGGAGGCTGCATGACAGCGCCTGCTGCTCGCCCGTTGTGGCGAACATTCATTGCATTCCTCGGCCCGCTGATCCTGGCCAACATCCTGCAATCGTTGTCGGGCACGCTCAACAACGTCTATGTGGGCCACATGCTGGGCGTGAAGGCGCTGGCTGCGGTGTCAGCGTTCTTCCCGATCCTGTTCTTCTTCATCGCCTTCATCATCGGGCTGGGGTCGGGAGCGGCGGTGTTGATCGGGCAGGCGTGGGGCGCCAAGAAGCCCGAGGCGGTCAAGACCGTTGCGGGCACCACGCTCTCCGTGGGTTTCATCGTGGGCCTGGCGGTGGCGCTGCTGGGAGGCCCGTTCGCAAACGCGCTGCTGGGTTGGCTCGGCACGCCGGCCGATATCCTGCAGGACGCCACGCTCTACGCCAGCGTCATGCTCTATGCCATGCCGGGCCTGTTCGTCTACCTGCTTGCCACGGCGATGATGCGCGGCGTGGGCGATACGCGCACGCCGCTGCGCACCCTCGCGCTGTCGACGTCGATCGGGCTGGTGCTGACGCCGACCTTCATTCGCGGCTGGTTCGGCCTGCCGCAACTGGGCGTGGCAAGCGGCGCCGCGGCGACCATCATTTCGTTCACGATCGCGCTGGTGTGGCTCGCATTCTTCCTGCGCCGCCGCAACCATCCGCTCGCGCCCGATGCCGTGCTGGCCCGGCACTTGTGGGTCGATTTTGGTGTGCTCAAGACCGTGCTGAAGATCGGTGTGCCGACGGGCTTGCAGCTTGTGGTCATCTCGATTGCCGAGCTGGCGCTGCTGTCATTCGTCAACGGCTTCGGCTCCGACGCGACGGCCGCCTACGGCGCCGGCACGCAGATCATCAGCTACGTGCAGTTTCCCGCCATGTCGATTGCGATCACGGCGTCCATCCTCGGTGCGCAAGCCATCGGCTCGGGCAATACGGAGCGGCTCGATGCCATCACGCGCACCGGGCTGTGGCTCAACGTTGCGATTACCGGTGTGCTGGTGCTGATGGCGTTGCTGTTTTCGCGCGCGGTCATCGGCTGGTTCACCACCAGCGCAGAAGTGATGAGCCTTGCCCAGAGCCTGCTGCATATCTCGCTGTGGAGTTCGGTCATCTTTGGCATGGCGAGCGTCTTCTCGGGCGTGATGCGCTCAAGCGGCACGGTGATGGCGCCCACGGCCATTTCCATCCTCGCCATCGCGGCGGTGGAAGTGCCGGTGGCCTGGGTGCTGAGCCGGCATATCGGCACCGACGGCATCTGGGCTGCATATCCGGCCGCCTTCCTTGCCATGTTCGTGATGCAGGGGCTGTACTACGCGCTCGTGTGGCGCCGCCGCGCGCAGCGGTTCGGTATCCGCCGCATGGTTTGACGACACCGCCGCTGGCTGCCCAAGGCGCGGCGTGGTGGTCGCGATGCCGATGCGGCTCAGGCAGGTTCAAGCCCGGCCGACGCATCGTCCGCGCGCGGTTGACGCACCAACCGCACTGCGGGCGATTGCACGATGCACAGCAACTGCAGGGCAAAGCCCGCCACCGCCACCACCAGGCACGCCCCCACACCGGCGTGTGCGGCGAGCCACGCCGCCATTGCCGCGCCGACCGGCCGAGCGCCATACGACATCACATTGACTGCGGATACGCGTGCCAGCAGCGCGGGCGGCGTCACCGTCTGCCGCAGCGTTGTTGTGCTCACCACCCAAAGAATCGGCCCGCAACCGAGCAGAAAGAAGCCGGCTTGTGCCAGTGCGGGCCAGGGCTGCCACAGCGTGGCCGCAAGCAGCACACCGCCGGCCAGTCCGCACACGGGGCCCGTCGCCACCACATGGCCGAAGCGCCAGCGCGCGAGAATCCGCGCGGCCAGCAGCGCGCCGACCACCATGCCCGCGCCGTACATGCCGAGCGTCAGCCCGATCGCCTGCGCAGTGAGGTTCAACCGCTGCGCCGCATACGGGACGAAGATGGCCGACACCATGAAGAAGGCCATGGTGAAGACAAACTGCGTGATGAACACCGGCCGCAGCAGCGGATGCTGAAACACGAAGCGCGCGCCTTCGGCAATGTCTCGCAGCGGGTGCGCCGCACGCCGTGCCACGGGCTCCTGAGCGGTCACGCCAGCCAACATTGCCGAAGCCATGGTGGACAACGCCGCCGCCAGCACGAACGCCGCCATCGCGCCTGTCCAGCCGATCAACGCGCCGCCGATGGCCGGCCCGCAGGCAAATGCAACCGTGCGCGCCAACTCGATGCGGCCGTTTGCGCGCGCGAGCATTGCTGCCGGCACGAGCGACGGCACCAGCGCGGGCGCCGCCACGCTGAACACCACCGTGCCGCACACCGCAACGAAGCCCAACACGCCCAGCGCAGCCAGGTTCAGCCGCCCGGCCGCCAACAGGCCCGCTACAACAAACAAGGCCAGCGCGCGCATGGCCTCCGCGTCGGCCATCAATGCGCGCTTGGGCCAACGGTCCGCCAGCATGCCGATGGGAATGGCAAACAGCACGAACGGCAGCGTGAGCGCCACTTGTAGCCAGCTCGCTGTGCTGGCGTCGGCATGCAGGGTGAGCACCGCCACCATTGGCATGGCGGCCAGCGCAATCTGTTCGGCAGACTGCGCGGCCAGGTTGGAATCCGCCAGCCGGTTGAAGCCCGGCGGCAGATGGTCGACAGCAGGGTCATGGGGATCGGACATCGCACACTCCTGAAGAGGTCCGCTTCAGGGTAGGGATGGCGATCTCTGGATGCGCTCCGCTTCTTGCGGGCAAATTCGGAGCGCGACCGTGTCTACAGGATGGGCGCGAACAGCTTGGCCACGTGCATGATCACGCGGCGCAGCGGGTGTGCATGTTCGTATTCGTCACGGCCAACGCGGGCGGCTTCGGCAAAATCGACTTCGAGCATCTGCGCGACGTCGTTGGCGAAGCGCGAGTCGGCGGTCATGATCATCAGTTCGAAGTTCAGGCGGAACGAACGGTTGTCGAGGTTGGCACTGCCCACGGCGGCGGCCTCGTCGTCGATCAGCACGACCTTCTGGTGCAGGAAGCCGGGCAGGTAGCGGTAGATCTTCACGCCCGCGCGGATCGCCTGATACGCATACAACGTGGACGCCAGGAACACCATGTGATGGTCCGGCCGCGACGGGATCAGGATGCGCACGTCCACCCCGCGCAGCACGGCCAGGCGCAGCGCGGCAAACACCGCTTCGTCCGGAATGAAGTACGGCGACGTGATCCACAGCCGCTTGCGCGCCGACTGAATGGCCTCCATGAAGAACAGCGAGCAGGTTTCCTGCTTGTCGGCTGGGCCGCTGGCGACCACCTGGCAGACCATGTCTTCTTCCGGCCGCAGTTCGGGCACGATCAGCTGCGGCACTTCGCGGGCAGCCCAGTACCAGTCTTCGGCAAAGGTGAGCTGCAGGTCCATCACGGCGGCACCGACGATCTCGATATGCGTGTCGCGCCACGGTGCAAGCGGCGGCTTTTCGCCCATGTATTCGTTGCCGACGTTGTGGCCGCCCACGTAAGCGCGCTCGCCGTCCACCACCACGAGCTTGCGGTGGTTGCGGAAATTGAGTTGGAAGCGGTTGACGAACCCGGCATGGGTGGAGAACGGCTTGGCGTGTACGCCGCCTTCAATGAGCCGCTGCACATAGCGGCGAGGCAGCGCGTGGCAGCCGATGCTGTCGAAAAGAAAGTAGACGCGCACCCCGGCCCGCGCGCGATCGAGCAGCAGTTCGGCGAGTCGGCGGCCAAGCGTGTCGTCGTGCACGATGAAGAACTGCACGATCAGCACCCGGCGCGCCTGCGCAATGGCCGCAAAGATGGCCTCGAAGGTTTCCGCGCCGTTGACGAGCAACCGTACGCGGTTGCGTGCCAGGCACGGTGTGCCGGTCAGGCGCGGCAAAGCCTGCATGCAGGTGTGCTGCGGCGCGACCACGCTCGATTCATGGTCGCGCAGGCGGCGCCAGTCGTCGGACAGGGTGATTTCTCGCAGGCGGGCGTTGTGAAAGCGGCGCGCGTCCACATAACCGGCAAAGGTGCTGCGCCCGAAGATCAGATAGGGGATCAGCGTGAACTCAGGCAGCGTAACCAGTGAGATGGCCCAGGCGATGGCGCCCTGGGACGTACGCACGGTCAGCACGGCATGCATGGCCGCGAGCACGCCCACGGAGTGCACAAGAAAGAGAAAGGCGGCAAATGCGGTGGTGTTGGTCAGCATCGAACGCAGCGGGAAGAGGGCGCACCGTGGGCCATTTTGACACGCTCCAGGTGGCGTCGGACAAACACGGATACTGCCTCGGCTGATATCTCGCGTAGTCTAACCGTGCAGTGTGTCCAGGCACGCCGCATGCTGGTGTGAAGTGGACGTCCTCTCGACTTGCCGTACCCAACACGACATCGAACATGCAAGGGCACCCGAGGAACCACCCGACCGCGTCTCTGCGCGCCTGGTTCACCTGCTTGGCCATCGCGCTGCTGAGCGGCTGCGTCAGCCTGCCGGAGCACGTGGATCGCCCTGTCACGACGGCGCTGCCGAACGCCGAGTCGGCCACGTCGCTTGGGCGGCTTGCGCAGTCAAATGCGCCGTCGGCGGATGTGTCGGGCTTCCGGCTGATTCCGTCGGGCGAAGAAGCCTATGCCACATTGCTCACACTGGCCGACCGGGCAGAACGCACGCTGGACTTGCAGTACTTCATCATTGAAAGCGACAACAGCGTGCGCGAGTTGATGCGTCATGTGTTGGCGGCTGCCGAGCGCGGCGTGCGTGTGCGCATGCTGGTTGACGACCTGCATAGCGACGGGCGTGATCTCGCGTTCCTCAAGTTCTCGTCGCACAAGAACATCGATGTACGCCTGTTCAACCCGTTTCCGGGCGGGCGGATGTCGAATCTGACACGGTATCTGAGCGGCGCGGCCGAGTTCCGCCGCGTCAACCGGCGCATGCACAACAAGGCCTTCATTGCCGACAACGCGCTGGCCGTGACAGGCGGGCGCAATCTGGGCGCCGAATATTTCACGCAAAATCAGACCACCAACTTTGTGGATCTCGACGTGCTGGCCGCGGGGCCGGCGGTGCGCCAGTTATCGTCGGCATTCGATGCGTACTGGAACAGCGAATTCGCCTATCCGGTGCAGGCGCTGGCGCCCGAGCCGAGCACGGCGCATCCACCCGAGCCGAAGGACGGCAACTATCCGCCGCCGGTGACGATGCCGCATCGGCCGGAAGGGCCGCCGCAGCAGATCGACGTGCCGACCCGGCCGGTCGACATGGGGTCCGGTTCTGCCAAGCCGGCATCCGACCAGACCGATCTCGCCAGCCCGGCGCCGGAGCAGCGCCTGCCGCTCAAGCCTGCCCCGCGCGACTGGTTCCTGGCCGACCAGATCGCCCGTGGCCGCCTGCGCCTGGAGTGGGCGCCCGCGCAGGTGATCGTCGATCGTCCGGCCAAGGTGTCGGGTGATGACGTGGAACCTGGTGGCGAGCGCCTTGCCCAGACGCTCCTGCGTCTGATTGACGAGGCCGAGCGCGAGGTGGTGCTGATCTCGCCGTACTTCGTGCCCGGCAAGCGCGGCGTCGAGGTGGCCAAGCGCATGCAGGATCGCGGCGTGCGCCTGCGTGTGCTGACCAACTCGCTGGCGGCGACCGACGCACCCATCGTGCATGTGGGCTATGCGAAATATCGTGGCGAGCTGGTCGACGACGGTGTTGAACTGTACGAGCTGCGCCCGACCCTGGGCGATCGCCCGAAGATGATCGGCACTTTTCGTTCGTCGCAGGCGAGCCTGCATGTGAAATCGATCGTGGTGGACCGCAGCACGCTGTTTGTCGGCTCGATGAACATCGACCCGCGCTCTATCGGACTGAACACGGAAACCGGGTTGATCATCCGCAGTCCGGTGCTGTCGGAGGCGGTAGCCCGGCTGTTTGACGACTCGGTGCGCGACAGTGCCTACCGGGTGACCAAGGATGATGGCCACTTGCGCTGGACCACGCACGAGAACGGCAAGGAGGTCGTCGTCGATCACGAGCCGGAGGTGGGCCTGGGCCGCCGGACGTGGATCCAGATGCTGGCGCCATTGACTCCGGAAGAACTGCTGTAAGCGGCTCCAAAAGAAAAACGCCGCGAAGTTGCGGCGTTTCCTGACTCAGGCCAGGGTTTTCCCGGCCCTCGCTTCATTACATCTTCTGCTTGGTGTTGTCAGCCGCGTTTTCCAGCTTCTGGCCACCGGTCTGGAGGTCCTTGCCCATGCCCGCCATCGTGTTGCAGCCAGCCAGAACGGCGCAGCCCAGGGCCAGCAGTGCGATCAGTTTCTTCATCTCGATCCCCTTGTGAGCCGTGCGGTATCCCGCACGATGTTCGCGTGATTGCCACCCCAGCGGTGGCGCAATCCGCATTTTAGTGCGACCCCGCGCACCGGGGGTGCGTCGGCCGCATCTTTTTTGCCTTCTTGCATATCACTTGCGGCGCATCCCGGACATTCGGGGCGCAGCCCTCTACTTCTGCCGTCCGCTGCCGTTAGCACCTTTGGGAGTGAACAGGGTGCCTGAAGAGGGGCGCAGGGACGGGATCTCGGCGCCGCACGGCCCAACCATGCAGGAGAAAAACACATGTGGAAGTGGATGGACACAAGCATTCGCACGCGGCTGACGTTTCTGGTCGCGGTATTTGCAGTGATGATTGCCGTGGTGGGCTTCGCGGGCATCACCACCGGCCGGGCGACCAATGACGATTTGCGCGCAGTGTATCTGGAAGACGCCAAGGGGTTGGACCTGCTGGCCAAAGACACCATCAACCTGCTGTGGGCGCGCATCCACCTGACCAATTTCGATTCGGTCTCGTCGCCGGAAGAACTCAAGAAGCTGCTGGCCGATGCGCACACCATGGTCAACTCGGCCAACGATGCCTGGGCCCAGTTCATGAAGCTGCCCATTCCGGAGGCCGACCGCGCCCAGCTGCAAGCCGCCGACGCTGCACGCACCAAGTTCGTCAAGACAGCGCTGGAGCCGGCCATCGCCGCACTGGAACGCAGCGACCTCACCACGTACCGTGAGCTGAACACGAACCTGGTGCCGAAGCTCTTCGTCGATTACGACACGGCGCTCGGGCCGCTGGTCGGGGCGCGCTTCAAGTACGGCCAGCAACGCTTTGACCATTCCCAATCGCGCTATGCGATGAGCATCTGGATTTCGGGTGGCTTGCTGGCCGCTGCGCTGGTGCTGTCGATCGTGGCGCGCGGCGTGCTCGGTCGCACCGTGGTGCGTCCGCTGGAGCGCGCCATTCAGGTGTTTGAGCGTATGGCCTCCGGCGACCTTGCCACCCGAATGGAAGGCCAGACCACCGCTGGCCGCCGCGATGAGACCGCTCGCCTCATGCACGCGGTGTCGTCCATGCAGACGAGCCTGCAGCAGATCATCGGGCAGGTGCGCACCGGTTCGGATTCGATCGCCAGCGCCACCAAGCAGATTGCAGCCGGCAATGCGGACCTCTCGCAGCGCACGGAGCAGCAGGCCTCGTCGCTGGAAGAAACGGCGTCGAGCATGGAAGAGCTGACCAGCATCGTGAAGCAGAACGCCGACAACGCGCGTCAGGCGAGCACGCTGGCAGTCAGCGCGTCGGACATCGCCGTCAAAGGCGGAGAAGTCGTCGGCCGCGTGGTGGACACGATGGCCGGCATCAACGAAAGCAGCCGCAAGATTGCGGACATCATTGGCGTGATTGAAGGCATCGCCTTTCAGACGAACATCCTGGCGCTGAATGCGGCGGTGGAAGCTGCCCGTGCAGGTGAGCAGGGCCGTGGCTTTGCCGTGGTGGCAGGTGAAGTGCGCAGCCTGGCACAGCGCAGCGCCACGGCGGCCAAGGAGATCAAGGAGCTGATCGGCGATTCGGTGGGCCGCGTGCAGAACGGGTCGACCCTGGTGGCCGAAGCCGGCACGGTGATCGACGAGGTGGTGGTGGCCGTGCGCCGCGTGACCGACATCATGGGCGAGATCAGCGCTGCGTCGGAAGAACAGAGCAGCGGCATCGAGCAGGTCAACCAGGCCGTCACGCAGATGGATCAGGTGACGCAGCAGAATGCGGCGTTGGTCGAACAGGCCGCTGCGGCGGCGGAATCGCTGGAAGAACAGGCGGAGGCGCTGCGCAGCGCGGTGGCGGTCTTCCGCGTCGAGCACGCATAAGAAGCACGCGCCAACACCAATGCCCTTCCGCCTGACAGGCGGGAGGGCGTTTTCCTTTACGGCATCAGATCGCGCGCCCGCTCGGCAATCACGTCTTGTGTGTCGTCGATCCAGCGGGCAGGAAACGGTTGCGAGAGCAAATAGCCCTGGATCACGTCGCACCGGCAGGCCCGCAAGGCATGGAGCTGTGCGGCGGTTTCCACGCGCGTGGCGATGACGGGCACGCCCGCACCATGCGCGGCAGTCACCAGGCGTTGCAGCACCGCGTGATCGCTCGCGTTGGTCACTGCGTTGACGATCGCCTGGTCGAGCTTGACCTGATCGGGCCGGAACGTTGCCAGGCAATCGAGGCTGTGCGCGGTGGCTCCAAAGTCTTCCACCGCCACGCGCGCGCCGCACGCGTGCAGGGCTTCCACCGCTTTCTGCGCCGAGCCGTTGGCACGGTGCAGCGTGTGTTCCGATATCTCGAAGACAAGCCGGGTGGTCGGCACCGCGTGGCGCGCGGCAATGTCGCGCACGACGTCGCTCAATTGCGGATCGAGCAGCTGCGCAACCGACAGGTTGACGGCTGCATGCACGCCCGGCTGATGCCGGCTGTTGCGTCCTGCGCGCTCGGATTCTTCGCGCAGCAGTCCGGCCAGCATCTGGGCGGCGCTGTCGAGCACCCAGTGGCCAACCTCGCGAATGTCGCCGGTCTGCTCCAGGATCGGCAGAAATTCCGCCGGTGCCACGCCTCCCAGCTCGGGTGAGCTCCAGCGCAGCAAGAATTCGTAGCCGACGATCCGTCCGTCGGTCAGGCTCAGTTGTGGCTGCAGGTTCAGGCTGAACTGGCGGCGTGCAAGCGCGTGGCGCAGTTGGGCGGCCAGGCGCGGGTGCTCGGCGATGGCGTCGTATCCGTCGGCGCGGGCGACGTTGGTGCCCGTGCCTGGGGGCATGGCCGCCGGGGCATACAGCGCGGGGCTGGGTTCGGCACCGTGCTGAACACCATAGAGCGCCCGGTCGGCCTGTTCAATCAGCCGTGCCGCATCGGAGGGCATGCCCTCGAAAAGCGTCATGCCGATACTGCAAGAGCAGACCAGCTCGTAACCATGCGTGATGAAAGGTCGCGTGAGTGCCGCAGAAATCCGCCGCGCCAGATCGTGTACATCCTGTGCCGAGACGAAGTCTGCGCAGGCAACGGCAAAAGTCTCGGGGCCGATGCGCCCGACGATGGGTGCGTTGCCATCCGCGGCGGGCACGCTCAGTGCCTCAAGCCGCGATGCACATTCGGCGATGACCTCCCGTGCTGCCAAGGGCCCGAGCGTGTTGGTCGCCTCGGCAAAATGGTCGAAGCCGATCAGCAGCAGGGCGCCGATTGCATCCTGGCGTGCGGGCTGAGGCATGGCAGCCAGCAGTTGGACGAATCGCCCGCGGTCGGGCAATCCGGAGATGGGATCCAGACTCGATGGCGCGGCAGACCTTGCGCGGCTCATAAATGGGGATCGTCCTGCAAATACCTTTAAAACGGAAATGCGTGCGCTCGGGGCGCCGTCAATTGTAATGCTTTGTCACAGGTAAGCCTGCGGCATCATAAGCCTAAAGGCAGCCATGATGGCCGTTTCCCAGCATCTTTTCGCGTGGACCAGGCGAACGCCTTTAACGTTTAACGGTAATTAATTCTGATAAAAAAGATACGAATATCAGTTCTGTTTCCACGTTACACCATGCGCTGCCCACCCCAAAGCAACTGTTCATAGATAAAGCACTGCAGCAGCATCTTTTGGGCGGCGACCAACTCGACGAATTCCACGCCATATTGATACACGTTGGGCAGGTCGGCCGGTTTTTCACTGCGCACCAGCGCAGCAGCCACCAGTTCGGAATGGTAGTCGCGCGTTTTCACCCGGAAGCGCAGACGCGCCGGTGCGCCGCTCACTTCCAGCCGATGCGCCGAGCGGAACGACGCGCCCGTGGTGCTGATGTCGGAGATATGGATCATGCGTGGCGGGTCGCCGCTCACCAGCATCTTGCCGACCACGTTGGCGCGCACGCGCAGCGATTTGCGCAACGCGCGGTTCTTGATCCGCCGCGGCGGCGACAACACGACGTATTCGAACGGGATGCGGCACACCGCCATCACCGTGCATTCGAAGCTGGCGATGCCCTCGCCCGAGAAAGCGTGGACTTCCACCAGTTCGTCCTTGACCGGCATGACCGTGCGGCCGCTGTCGGTGGGCATGGTGATGAGCAGATGGCGCTGCGGGCTGTAGCCCATCACGCGCGCGGCACCCTTGGTCTGGCCGGCGCCTGCGGTCAGGCGCACGGTCAGCATGCCGCCGGGGCGCAGGCCCAGCAGTTCCATGGCGATCGTGCGTTCACCGTCAGGGTCGTCGCCCATGTCCGGGAACATCGTGTTCGGGAACTGCGTGTTTGCAAACGCCGGTGCAGGCGCGGGCGTGCCGTCCGCCAGCCGATGCGGGCGGTGCAGCGTGCACAGCAGGTCGATCTCCTCCGGCGAGTGGATGACGTCGCCCTTCGGGACGAGCAACTGCCCGTCGGCGTCAAGCATCGGCCACGGCAGGGGAATCGCAAGCGGAATGTCGAGAGGTTGAAGTTCGAGCATGGCAATGGGGAGCCAACAGCCGCGCAGGACCCCACGTTTCTATACGGCCAAATGTTGCACAACTTTAAGCGCACTTTATTGTGCAGGGTCGGTGGCACGCGAGTTGCAGCCCGGGAGCCATGATCGAGCACAATGTCGGTTCCAAAGTGGATGGGGTGGGCACGCGCATGACGTCTCGGCGGCATTTCTGGGCGGCGGTGGAGCAGTTTGCTCGCTATGTCGTCATCGGCGGCGGCGCAACGCTGGCGCACTATGTGGTGCTGTTCGGGCTCGTGCAGGTGGGGGTCTCGCCGTGGCGGGCGTCGGTGGCGGGCAGTGTGATCGGTGCAACGCTCAATTACTTCATCAGCCGGCAGGCCGTCTTCAACAGCACACGTGGGCATATCGGCGCGATGGTGCGCTTCGGCCTGGTGGCCTTTCTCGCGTTGGGGTGCAATGCGACCATCATGGCCGCCGGCCTGGGGATCGGTTTGTATTACCTGATTGCGCAGGTGTTCGCCTCGTCCATCACGGCCATCTTCAACTTCCTGGTGCACCGGTACTGGACGTTTCGTGACGCCGATGCCGTCGGCGCGCCAACGGAGCCGCAACCGACCATCGTGCCGGCACGGCCCACGCACAACGGGCCCTGAGGCGCTGCCGTGCGCGTTAATGCCGGCTGGCCGGGCTCTGCACGCCGGCGCCAGTTTCCGTAGCGAAGGTCACGTCGCCAATGCCGTCAGCGGGCGGGACGGGGGCATCGTCCCGCAGGCGCTCCACCACCAGGTGAATGTCGATCACATCGGCCACGCCGGACGCCTCCAGCGAGACAAGTGCCGCCAGTTGCGCAATCGCAAACGTATCCGCGAGCAGCGGCGTATCGTCGTGGAGATCGCCGGCAACGCGGGCAGTTGGGGTCTTGCCGGCCGTGCGCGTGGGCTGCTGCGCCGTTTCACGTGCGCGATAGGCGAAATAGGCGTCGGCAAAGTGCACGCGGTGCGCGTCGAACACGCGCACTGCGGCGGTAAGGGCATCGTCCACCCAAGCTGGATCGACTGGCGTCGTTCCGGGCTCGGTACCTTCGGGCAGGCCCGCTAGCTTGAGCGCATACCGATGCGTCTGCGTGCCGGGGGCGACAAAGCTCAATTCCATACGACCTCCCACAACCGCGTGCGTTGTTGCCGCGGCTCGCCGTGTTTGAATTCGCCCCCCTGAAGCGATATTGAAGAATAGTAACGGAGCCGCCCGTTTTCGCGTTTCGTCCTTCCGGATGAGGTTGGGGCCTTGTTTTCACCTTAAGACATTCACAATGTGGAAATTGCGGCCCGCCGGCGTGGCAAACGGTTGCGTGTTGGCAGTGTCTACTCGACCTAACCGAACGGCTAGCTGCTTCGCGGCGGGGGGACGGTGTACAGTTGTGAAGTGTCCGGCGACGCTGGGCAAGAGTCGACAATCGACGTCGACAAACGCAGACGGGAATGACGCGGGGCGCGTTTCCTTCGCGTCATCTCGCGCACGAGGGGACCCAAAGCGCGCTCGCGGTCCATGTCCCCTCGCGGGAAGGGATTGCCCCGTTAACTCGCGGCTTCTATAGTCCGCCTCGATTCGTGCGCTTGCAACGCACCAAGGTCTGTCAGTGCCAGCTGCCAACTGGTCCACGCAGACCACGAGACCGGTTACGGGGATCACGCCAACGGCCACCGCGCGCCCCCGACGCGACCATTGCGTCATAGGGTTCCCGGCGGCGCGATGGCCACCACATCAACCACCCCCGGGACTGCCGCATTCGCGAAACAGCATCGCCATGCTTGAGGACGACCACTTGTACAAGGCTGCGATCGAACATTCGCCGATAGGAATCGGCCTGTGCGCGCCGGAGGGTCGCTTCCTCGACGTGAACCGAGCGCTGTGCGCGCTGACCGGTCACGAAGCACAGGCGCTGCGCACGCGCGATCTGTTCGACCTGTGCCACCCCGATCACACTGAACGCACGCGACACGGCATCGAGTCGCTGCTCACCGGCCAGCGCGATGCGCTGTCGATGGAAACGCGCCTGGTCCGTCAAGACGGCACCACCGTCTGGGTGCAGACCGACGTGGCGGTGGCGCACGATCACGGCAACCAGCACCTCGTCGTGCAGATGCAGGATGTGACCGCGCGGCGCCTGGCGCTGGAATCGCTGCGCGCGTCGGAGCAACGGCTGGCCTATGTGCTGGACGGTGCCGGGCTGGGTACGTTCGACTGGTCCACGCGTGCGCGGCATGTGTCGTTCAACCGCCGGACGGCCGACATGCTCGGCTACGAGCCGACCGATCTGTCCAACGATCCGGATGCGTGGTTCGCCATGGTGCATCCGCAGGACGCCGCATTGAGCGCGCGGCGCATCTATCGCCATATGCGCGGTGATGCCGACAGCTTTGAAATCGAGCAGCGCATGCGCGCGCGCCATGGCCAATGGATCTGGGTGGCTGCGCGCGGGCGCGTGACCGAGCGTGATGCCCGCGGCATGGCCACGCGCGTGAGCGGCACGCTGCTCGACGTGACAAAGCGGCGCACGGCGCTGGACCAGGCGCACCACCTTGCGTTGCATGATCCGCTGACGGACTTGCCCAACGCACGTTTGCTTCGCGATCGCCTGTTCGTCGCCATTCAAGCGGCGCGTCGCGCGCGCGGTCAGGTCGCCGTCGTGTTCATTGATCTCGATCGCTTCAAGCCCGTCAACGATGAGTACGGCCACGCGGTGGGTGATCTCGTCCTGAAGGCCACGGCGATGCGGTTGCGTAGCGGGCTGCGCGCCTCCGACACGGTGGCGCGCCTGGGCGGCGATGAATTTGTCGCCGTCCTCACGCATTGCGCCACGCGCGACGATGTGACGCAAACCGTGGAGCGCCTGATCGAGCAATTGCAGACGCCGTTCCGTGTGGAAGGCCATGTGCTGTCGATGGGCGTGAGTGCCGGCGTGGCGCTGTATCCGACCGACGGGCGTGATGCGCAGACGCTCATCCGCAATGCCGACGCTGCGATGTATGAAGTCAAGCGTGCCGGTGGCAACGGCCTGGGTTTCCATGCATCGCTCAACTACGAGCGGCTGATGGGCATGCGATCGCGCGATCGTGATCTCGACGGCGAAGCCGACGCCCGCTAGTCCATTACTGCGCGCTAAAACGAAACGGCCCGCCGCAAGGCAGGCCGTCTTTCTTCAAGCGTTGCAAACGCTCAGGTCTTAGAACGTGTACCGCAAGTACAGCTCGTTCAGATCGGTGCCGGGGTTCGGGCGCTTGATCGACGCGTTCGACAGGTGTTCGAAGCGGTAGCCCATCTGGAATTGCTGCTTGCTGCCAAAGGCCACGCCCACGCCAATCATGTCGGAGAACTGGAAGGCCGTGCTGAAATAGTGTTCATTGGACGTGCTGACGTGCGACAGCAAGCGCGGGCCGACACCAGCTTCGATGAACGGTACCCACGAACCGCCGCGCTTTTCAAGGCGGAATAGCGGCGTCACGCCGAATTCGGTGATGTTTTGGCGGTTGGTGCCCTTGGTCGAGCGCCATTGGCCCAGCGCGACTTCCCAATCCAGATTCACGAACCAGCCTTCCGGGTTGCCCCAGTGGAAGCCCGAGTCGAAATCCAGGTCGACGCCGTATTTCTCGATGCCGTGCTTGTTGTCTTTGCCGTAGATGGCGCGCACGGACGGGTCAGCCTGAGCGGGCAGGGCAGCAAACAGCGTGGCGGCGCCCAGGGCGGCGGCCAGCAGCTTGGCGGAACGGGGAAGCGCGGATCGGATCATCAGAGAGAACAGAATCAGTTGAGCGGCGCGCGTGAATCGGGGCAACTGCGTCGGCAACCACGCGCGCGGCAGACGTGGTGGCAGGCAAACAGACGGTCTGGATGGCACCGAGCGGGCTTGCAAGGCATCGGGCAACGCAATTTGCGCGCCTGGTGCTGCATCAGCCGGCCCTGATGATCCGGGCGGTCTGAAATAAATTCCATCGATTATAGGGGGAACTATCCGACTGCGTGCGGCCTTACGCACAAGAGGACATTGCCGGTGGCGAAACGTTGGCGGCCACCGGCACTAAGAGAAGGGTTATTGCGCGGCTGGCGTGGATGCCGGCTGCAGCGCTGCCTTGCCGACCACCGGTACTTCGCCGTGCCAGCCACCGCCCAGCGCCTTCACCAGCAGCACCGCTGCCGAATACTGCTTGCCCTGCAGCGTGAGCAGCGTGCGCTCGGCGCTGTAGGCCGTGGCCTGTGCTGTGATGACTTCCAGGAAGCTCACGGTGCCCGCGCGATAGCGGTTCAGGTTGAGCTGCGCGGCTTCCTGCGCGGCCTTGACGGCATCGGCCTGTACGCCAAATTCCTGCGTTTGCCAGCGCAGCGCGGCCAGGTTGTCTTCGACATCCTGGAAGGCCCCCAGCACGGTCTGGCGGTACGTTGCGACGGACGCATCGTAGGCAGCGCCGGCCTTGTCGACGGCGGCTGCACGCGCGCCGCCATCAAACAGCGTCGCTGCCAGGGTTGGGCCGATCGACCAGACGCGGCTGGGCAGTGTTGCCAGGCGCGTGAGCGTGTTGGCCGCCAGGCCGGCCGAGGCACCCAGCGTAAGCGTCGGGAAGTACGCGGCCTTGGCCACGCCGATCTGCGCGTTGACAGCGGCCATGCGTCGCTCGGCGGCGGCGATGTCGGGACGGCGCTCCAGCACTGCTGATGGCACTTCCAGCGGAATGGCAGGCAGGGCCGGCAGGTCGGCGGCGCTCGCAGCAGTGGCTGGGGCCAGCGAGAACTCCGCCGGCGGTTTGCCGATCAGCACCGCAATGGCGTGCTCAAGCTGCGCCCGCGTGACTTCGGTATCCAGCAGCAGCGCCTGCGACTGCTTGAGTTGCGTCTGCGCGGTCAGCACGTCGGAACGCTGCGCCACGCCCACGGCGTACTGGTTTTGCGTGAGTTTCAGGAAGCGCTCGTAGTTCGCCACCGTGCGTTGCAAGACGGCTTTCTGGGTATCCGTGACACGCAATTGAAAATAATTCTGCGCAAGCGTCGCCTGTGCCGACAGCAAAGCGGACGATAAGTCGCCTGCGCTGGCTTGCGCGCTCGCCTTGTTCGACTCAACCGTCCGGCGGATGCGGCCCCACAGGTCCAGTTCCCAGCTGGCGTTGAGCGACAGGCTCTGCGAATTGAGCAGGCTTGGGTTGCCGGTCGACAGGCTGCCATCCGGGTTGACCGACGTGCGCACTGAACGGCTGCGCGTGGCTGACGCATTGGCACCCAGCGTCGGGAAGAACGAAGCCTGTGCCGATTGCACCAGCGCCTGGGCCTGGCGGTACTGCGCCTCGGCCACCAGGATGTTCTGATTGGCGGCGGCCACTTGTTCTTCCAGCGCGTTCAGTTGCGGGTCGTTGAAGATCTCCCACCACTTGCCGCGGGCAATGGCGTCGCTCGGATCGGCGACTTTCCAGTCGCCGGCTTCCTTGTATTGCTGCGGCACTTCGGCATCGGGGCGCTTGTAATCGGGCCCGACCGCGCAGGCGGAGACGAGTGCGCACGCGGCCAGCGCGAGCAACGAGGTACGGAGGGCTTGAGTGCCTCTTGTCATGTTCAGCTTCCTTGCGAATCCAATGCGGGCAGCGGTGCGTCCTTGCTGCGGCCGGCGCGGCGCAGGCGCAGCCGGTCGAGCGCCAGGTAGACCACCGGCGTGGTGTAGAGCGTAAGGATCTGGCTGACCAGCAGCCCGCCGACAATGGAGATGCCCAGCGGCGTACGCAGCTCCGCGCCGTCGCCGTGGCCCAGCGCCAGGGGCAGGGCGCCCAGCAGCGCCGCCATCGTCGTCATCAAGATCGGCCGGAAGCGCAGCACGCAGGCGTGGAAGATTGCATCCGCCGGGCTCATGCCCTGGCTGCGCTCCGCCTCCAGCGCGAAGTCGATCATCATGATGGCGTTCTTCTTGACGATGCCGATGAGCAGAATCACGCCGATCAGCGCGATGATCGAAAAGTCCGTGTCGGTAATGATCAGTGCCAGCAGCGCCCCCACACCGGCCGAGGGCAGCGTAGAGAGAATCGTGATCGGGTGGACGTAGCTCTCATACAGCAAGCCCAGCACGATGTAGATGGTGATGAGCGCAAACAGGATCAGCACCGGCTGACTCGAGAGCGAATCCTGGAACGCCTTCGCGGTGCCCTGGAAGCTTCCATGCACGGAGGACGGCACGCCGATGCGGTTCATCGCGTCCTGGATGTCCTGCGTTGCACCGGACAGCGATGCCCCCGGCGCGAGGTTGAACGAGATCGTGCTTGCCGCAAACTGCCCCTGGTGGTTGACCGCCAGCGCCGTGTTGGTGGGCTCGTAGTGCGAGAAGGTCGACAGCGGTACCTGCGCACCCGTCGAGGTGATGATGTAAATGTCACGCAGACCGTCGGGGTTCTGCCAGTACTGCGGCGCCGCTTCCATCACAACGCGGTATTGGTTGAGCGGGTTGTAGATGGTCGATACCTGGCGCTGCCCGAACGCGTTGTTCAGGGCGTTGTCGATATCGCTCGGGTTGATGCCGAGCGATTTGGCCTTGTCGCGGTCGATGACGAGCGACGTCTGCAGGCCCTTGTCCTGCGTATCAGTGTTGACGTCCGTCAGCGATTTCACCTGCGTGAGCGCCTGCTTGATCTTCGGGTCCCACGCGCGCAGCTCGTTCAGGTCGTCGGCCTGCAGTGTGTATTGGTACTGCGCGTTGCTGGCCCGACCGCCGACCCGGATGTCCTGCACCGATTGCAGGAACAGGCTCGCGCCGGGTTCACCCGCCAGCTTGCCGCGCAGCCGGTTGATGATTTGGTCGGCGGACATCCTGCGCTCGGCCAGCGGCTTGAGCTGAATGAACATCTGCCCGGTATTGCGCTGACTGCCGCCCGTAAAGCCCACCACGTTCTCCACCGCAGGGTCTTGCCGAACGATGGTGATGAAGTCGGTCAGCTTGGTGCGCATCGCCTGGAACGAGATCGACTGGTCCGCCTGGATGAAACCGATCACACGGCCGGTGTCCTGCTGCGGGAAGAACCCCTTGGGCACGATGATGTACAGGTAGACGTTCAGGCAGACCGTCGCCAACAGGATGAGCAGGGTAAGCCAGCTGTGCCGCAGCGCCCACGCCAGCGAGTTGCGGTAGATGTCGAGCAGGAAGGTGAAGAAGCCTTCGGTCTTGCGGTGAAACCAGCCGTGTTCTTCCTCGGCGGCGGGCTTGAGCAAGCGCGCGCACATCATCGGCGTGGTGGTGAGGGATACCACCAGCGATACCAGGATAGCCACCGACAGCGTCACCGCAAACTCCCGGAACAGCCGGCCCACGATGCCGCCCATCATCAGTAGCGGAATGAACACGGCGATCAGCGAAAAGCTCATCGACACCACCGTGAAGCCGACCTCGCGCGCACCCTTGAGCGCCGCCTGCATGGGCCGCATGCCGTTCTCGATGTGGCGCGAGACGTTCTCGAGCACCACGATGGCGTCGTCCACGACAAAGCCTGTCGCCACCGTCAACGCCATCAGCGAGAGGTTGTCGAGGCTGTAGCCGCACAGGTACATCACCCCGAATGTGCCGATCAGCGAGACCGGCACCGCCACGCTCGGAATGAGCGTCGCCCGCACGTTGCGCAGGAACAGGAACACCACCATGATCACCAGCGCGATCGACAGCACCAGCGTGCGCTCTACATCCTTGAGCGAGGCGCGGATGGTGGGCGTGCGGTCCATCATCACATCGAGGTTGATCTGCGCGGGAATGGTGTTGCGCAGGTACGGCAGCACGTCGTTGATGCGGTCGACCGTGTCGATGATGTTGGCGCCCGGTTGCCGGCTGATGATGAGCAGCACCGAGGGCTTGCCGTTGGCCGAGCCGTAGTTGCGGATGTCCTGCACGCTGTCAGTCACTTCTGCCACGTCGGCCAGCCGCACCGGCGACCCTTTGCGCCAGGCGATGATGAGCGACTGGTATTCGACGGCCTTCTTTGCCTGGTCGTTGGCGTAGATGGTCCAGACGCGGTCGCCCGATTCCATCATGCCCTTGGGCTTGTTCGCGTTCGTGCTGGTGATGACGGTGCGCACGGTCTCCATCGAGATGCCGTACTTGTTCAGCGCCATCGGGTTCAGCTCGACCCGCACTGCCGGCAGCGAAGCTCCGCCGATGGAGACCTGGCCCACGCCGTTGATCTGCGACAGCTTCTGCGCAAGGATGGTTGAGGCCGCATCGTACAACTCGCCGCGCGACTTGGTGTCGGACGTCAGCCCCACGATCATGATCGGCGCATCGGCCGGATTGACCTTGCGATACGTCGGGTTGCTCGGCAGGCCCGAAGGCAGCAGGCTGCGCGAAGCATTGATGGCAGCCTGCACGTCGCGCGCGGCGCCGTCGATGTCGCGCGACAGATCGAACTGCAGCGTGATCCGCGACGAGCCGAGCGAGCTGGACGAGGTCATCTCGGTAATGCCCGCGATGCGGCCGAGCGAGCGCTCCAGCGGCGTCGCGACGGTAGCCGCCATGGTCTCGGGGCTGGCGCCCGGCAGCGAAGCGTTGACCGAGATAGTCGGAAAATCGACCTGCGGCAGCGGGGACACCGGCAGCAGGCGGAACGCCGCGATACCGGCCAACGCCACGCCAATGGTCAGCAGCGCCGTGGCGACCGGCCGCGCGATGAAGGTGGCGGACAGGTTCATCGTTGCCCGCCAGATTGGTTGGCGCCGGCGGCACCGTGGCGTCGGGCGGCGCGGCGCGCGCGCCAGTCACGCAGGCGTCCGCCCAGGCTGTCGAAGGCCAGATAGATGACCGGCGTGGTGAACAGCGTCAGCACCTGGCTGACCAGCAGGCCACCCACCATCGTGATCCCTAGCGGCTGGCGCAGCTCGGAGCCCACGCCTGTGCCCAGCATCAGCGGCAGCGCACCCAGCAGGGCGGCCATGGTCGTCATCAGAATCGGGCGGAAGCGCAGCAGACACGCCTGGTAGATGGCGTCGCGCGGAGCCATGCCCTGCTCACGCTCGGCCTCCAGCGCGAAGTCGATCATCATGATCGCGTTCTTTTTGACGATACCGATCAGCAGGATGATCCCGATGATGGCGATGATGCCCATGTCCTTGCCCGACACCAGCAGCGAGAGCAGGGCGCCCACGCCGGCCGACGGCAGCGTCGACAGGATCGTCACCGGGTGGATCGTGCTTTCGTACAGCACGCCCAGCACGATGTACATCGTGATGATGGCCGCAAGGATCAGCCACAGTTGGTTCGACAGCGACGCGCGGAACGCCAGCGCCGCGCCCTGGAAACTGGTCTGCATGCTGGCCGGC
The DNA here is from genome assembly GCF_001699815.1 of Ralstonia pickettii. GTDB lineage: Bacteria > Pseudomonadota > Gammaproteobacteria > Burkholderiales > Burkholderiaceae > Ralstonia > Ralstonia thomasii. Next base: position 131,514 of record NZ_MCGB01000092.1, read on the forward strand.
AAGCCGATTTCCTCTTCGACCGCATTGATGGTGTCGACCGCCGCGCCTAGCGAGGCACGCGGCGCCAGGTTGAACGAGATGGTTGCCGCCGGAAATTGGCCCTGATGGTTCACCACGAGCGAGCCCGGCTGTTCCACCACCGTGGCAAACGCGCCCAAGGGAATCTGCTGGCCGCTGCTCGATGCCACGTGCAGGTCATACAGCGATTGCGGCCCCAGCTGCATCTTCGGGTCCGTTTCGAGCACCACGCGGTACTGGTTCGATTGCGTGAAGATGGTCGAAATCAGGCGCTGGCCGTAGGCGCTGTACAGCACGCTGTCGACCGCCGCCATCGTGATGCCGTACACGGCCGCCTTGTCGCGGTCGACCTGCACGTAGGCGCGCAGGCCGTTGTCCTGCAGGTCGCTCGCCACGTCGCGCAGCTCGCGGGTCTGCTGCAGGCGTTCAACCAGTTTGGGCACCCACTTCGATAGGTTGTTCGGGTCCGGGTCTTCCACCGTGAATTGGTACTGCGTGCGGCTGACGCGGTCTTCAATCGTCAGATCCTGCACCGGCTGCATGTACAGCGAGATACCGGCCACCTTGGCCAGTTCGGGTTGCAGGCGCTGGATGATCTCGGTGGCATCGGCGTCGCGTTCATCCTTCGGCTTGAGGTTGATCAGCATGCGCCCGCTGTTGAGCGTCGTGTTCACGCCATCCACGCCGATGAACGACGACAGGCTCTCCACCGCCGGGTCTTTCAGCACCACCTCGGCCAGCTTCTGCTGCCGCTCCGCCATGGCCGAGAACGAAATCGACTGCGACGCATCCGAAATGCCCTGGATCACGCCCGTGTCCTGCACCGGGAAGAAGCCTTTGGGCACCACCACATACAGCAGCCCCGTCAGCACCAGCGTGCCGATGGCCACCAGCAGCGTCGTCTTCTGCCGGTCAAGCACCCATTGCAGCATGCGGCCGTACCGCGCGATGACGTTGTCGAAGAACGCGCCCGCAGCGTGATAGAAGCGCGATTGCTCGGCTTCGGGAATGTGCTTGAGCAAGCGTGCGCACATCATCGGCGTGAGCGTGAGCGACACCACGGCCGAGATCAGGATCGATACCGCCAACGTGATGGCGAACTCGCGGAACAGCCGCCCCACCACATCGCCCATGAACAGCAGCGGAATCAGCACCGCGATGAGCGAGAACGTGAGCGAGATGATGGTGAACCCGATCTGCTTGGACCCCTTGAGCGCGGCTTCCATCGGCGGGTCACCCTCTTCGATGTAGCGCGCGATGTTTTCGATCATGACGATCGCATCGTCCACCACGAAGCCGGTGGCGATGGTCAGCGCCATCAGCGTGAGGTTGTTGATCGAAAAGCCTGCCAGGTACATCACGCCGAACGTACCGACCAGCGACAACGGCACCGCCACCGCCGGAATGACCGTGGCCGGCACGTTGCGCAGGAACAGGAAGATCACCATCACGACCAGCGCCACCGCCAGCATCAGTTCGAACTGCACATCCGATACCGAGGCGCGGATCGTCGTGGTGCGGTCGGTCAGCAGCGATACCTCTACGTTGCCGGGCAGCGTTTCCTTCAACTGTGGCAGCAGCGCCTTGGCACGGTTGACCACCTCGATCACGTTGGCGCCAGGCTGGCGTTGCACGTTCAGGATGATGGCGGGGGTGGTGTTGGACCAGGCGGCCAGCTTGCTGTTTTCGGCGCCGTCAACGATCTGCGCCACGTCGGTCAGGCGGATGGGCGCGCCGTTCTTGTAGGCGACGATCATCTTGCTGTACTCGGCGGCCGACTTGAGCTGGTCGTTGGCGTCGATGGTGGAGGCGCGCATCGGGCCGTCGAAGCTGCCCTTGGCCCCATTGACGTTGGCGGTACCGATGGCGGTGCGGATATCGTCGATCGACAGCCCGAGCGCCGCCAGCGCCGACGTATTGGCCTGGATGCGCACGGCGGGCCGCTGCCCGCCGCTGATGCTGACCAGGCCAATGCCGGGCAACTGCGACAGCTTTTGCGCGATGCGCGTGTCGACGAGGTCTTCCAGCTTGGGCAGCGGCATCGTGTTGGAGGTGATCGCCAGCGCAAGGATTGGCGCGTCGGCCGGGTTCACCTTGCTGTAGATCGGCGGCATCGGCAGGTCGTTCGGCAGCAGGTTGCCGGCCGCGTTGATGGCCGCCTGTACTTCCTGCTCGGCAATGTCGAGCGAGAGCGACAGATCAAACTGCAGCGTGATGACCGAGGCGCCGCCCGAGCTGGATGACGTCATCTGCTTCAGGCCCGGCATCTGCCCGAACTGGCGTTCGAGCGGTGCGGTGATGGACGACGTCATCACATCGGGGCTGGCACCCGGGTACAGCGTCGTGACCTGGATGGTCGGGTAATCGACTTCGGGCAGCGCAGAGAGCGGCAGCATCCGGTACGCCACCAGGCCCGAGAGCAGGATGGCGACCATCAACAGCGTGGTCGCCACAGGCCGGAGGATGAAGATTCGGGAGGGATTCATGCCAGCTCGGAACAGAAAACTTCGTCAGGCGCGTGCACGCAATGCACGACTCAGGGCTTACGGTTTGGCGGCCGGCGCACTCGCGGCGGGTGCTGAAGCACCACCCTGGCCACGGCGATGACGCCCGCCCTGATCGGCCTGGCCGGCGGCGGGGGCGCTTGCGGCGGCGGCTCCCGGCTGGATCACCTCAACCGGCGAGCCGTCGCGCAGCTTGTCGGCACCGTCGATCACCACGCGCTCGCCCGGCTGCAGGCCTTGCGCCACCGACACACGATCACCTTCGGTCACGCCCAGCTTGACCAGGCGCAGCGCCACCTTGTTGTTGTCGCCCACCACGTAGACGAAGGTGCCCTGCGTGCCGCGCTGGATGGCGGCACCCGGCACGATCACCACGTCGCGCAGCGTATCCACCCGCATGCGCACGTTCACGAACTGATTGGGGAACAGCATCGCGTTCTGGTTCGGGAACTGCGCACGCAATTTGACGGTGCCCGTGGTGTTGTCGATGGTGTTGTCCACCGTCATGAGCACGCCGCGCGCGAGCTGCGTGGTCTGGCCGCGGTCCCACGCTTCCACCGGCAGCTTGTCGCCGGACTGCAGGCGCGGCATGACCTTGGGCAGGTTGTCTTCGGGAATGGAATAGATGACCGTGATCGGGTCGATCTGCGTGATGACCACGATGCCGTTGGTGTCCGACGCATGCACGATGTTGCCCGGATCGACCTGGCGCAAGCCAACCCGGCCAGATACCGGGGCGGTGATGCGCGTGTAGGAGAGCTGCACGCGCGCGTTGTCGACATTGCCCTGGTCCAGCTTGACCGTGCCGTCGTACTGACGCACCAGCGCGGCTTGCGTATCCACCTGCTGCTTGGAAATTGAATCCTGCGAGAGCAGCGTCTGATAGCGCTGCAAGTCGAGCTTCGCGTTGTGCAGCAGCGCCTGATCGCGCGCTAGCTGACCTTCCGCCTGGGCGAGCTGCGCCTGATAGGTGCGCGGGTCGACCTCTGCGAGCAGGTCGCCGGCCTTGACGGTCTGCCCCTCCGTGAATGCCAGGCGCACGAGCTGGCCGTCCACACGTGTCTTGACCGTCACGTTGTTGACCGGCGTGACATTGCCCAGCGCCGACAGCACCACGTTGATGTCGCCCTTGATGGCCGTGCCGACCATCACCGGCATCGGCTTGCCGGCCATCGCTGCGCCGCGCCCGCCAGCGCCTCCTCGCCCACCCGGGCCGCCTGCGTCGCGATACTTCGCGTGATAGACCGCGTAGCCGATCAGCACCAGAAGAGTGATCACCACCCAGATGCCCCAGCGGCGGCGCTTGCCACCCTCGCGCGGGGGCGGCAGCAGCGTCGGAGACACCTCGTTGGGCGTCTCTTTCCCAGCATGCGTACGGCGACCTGCGTCGTCAAATTGGCCGGGCTTCTGGTCCTTGGGATCGGACATATTGGCGTTCCTGTTCTTAGCAATATGGGGACGAGCGCACATGATAGCGGGCGCCCGTTCCAGTCAGACCGCAGCTTAAAGGCAACGTCTTTGGGCTGAATTAGTCGCGCAGCGGGTTCTATTACGTGAGATTACAAACCCATTGCGGTGTTACCGCGCGAAACAATATGGTGAAAGTGCGCGCCATTCGTGGTGGCCACAGTCGCTATCATGAGCACACCTTCCTGCGTCTACCAGACACTCCACCAGACAGATGAGCGGCACCAAGATCCTGGTCGTCGATGACGACGTCGAACTGCGCGACCTCCTGCGCGAATACCTGACCCAGCAGGGCTTTGCCGTTTCCGTGCTGCACGACGGCGACGGGCTGGCTGCCCGGCTCGAACGCGAGCGCCCCGCGCTCGTCGTGCTCGATCTGATGATGCCCAAGGTGGATGGCCTGTCGGCCCTGCGTGACCTGCGCGCCCGCAACGACGACGTGCCCGTCATCCTGCTCACCGCCCGCAGTGACGAGATCGACCGCATCATCGGCCTGGAGATCGGCGCCGACGACTATCTCGGCAAGCCGTTCTCGCCGCGCGAGCTGCTGGCCCGTATCAACGCCGTGCTGCGCCGCCGCCTGACCGTGCCGGCCTCGGCCCCGGAAGACCGCGACAGCTTCAGCTTCGGCCCGTTCAAGCTCAACTTCCGCATGCGTACGCTGTTTCGCGGCGACAGCGCACTCTCCATCAGCGATACCGAATTCGCGCTGCTCAAGCTGCTGATCGGACATGCGATGCAGGTGCTCACGCGCGAGCACATCGTCGAGCTGATGTACGGGCCCGGCAGCGGCGTGTCCGACCGGGGCATCGACGTGCAGATCTGGCGCCTGCGCCGCGTGCTGGAAGAAGACGCCCAGCGTCCGCGCTACATCCAGACCGTGCGCGGCCGCGGCTACACCTTCGTGCCGGACGAGCGGGAAGAGGTCAATGAAGTTCAGGGCTAGATTCGACACGCTGTTCGGCCGGCTGGCCGTGCTGATCGTGGTGGTGCTCGTGCTGAGCCATTTCTCGTGGCTGGGCGTGCTGCGCGCGGAGCGGCGCGAGCGGCAGTTCCAGGCCTCGGTAGATCAGATGGCGTTCCAGTTGCAGGCCTTTCAGGCAGCGATGGATGGTCACCTGCACGTGAAGCTGCCGGATCTCGTGACCGAAACCGATGAGCCGCCGTCGGGCGACGCGTCGTCGGCATCGGACAAGTCTGCGGAATTGGTGCGACAGCTTGCGCGCCGCTTGCCATCGGACACGCAGTTGCGGCTGGAAGCAGGGCCCACGCCGCGCGTGTTCGTGCGCTTTTCGCAGCGCAACAAGTGGATTGCCATGCCGCTGGTGTGGGTGCATGCGCCGCCCAGCATTTCGGCCGTGGTGCCGGGCGTGATGGTGGTGCTGGCGATTGCCATTGCGTTCTCGCTGTTTGCGGCGTGGCAGATCCAGCGCCCCGTGCGCGAACTGGCCGATGCTGCGGGCGCGCTGGCACGGCGTCGCTACGTGGCACCGCTCAAGGAGCGCGGCCCGTACGAACTCCGCCAGTTGACCGTCCAGTTCAACCATATGGCCGCTGACCTGTCAGCCGCCGACGAAGAGCGCAACACTATGCTGGCCGGCATTGCGCACGACCTGAAGACGCCGCTGTCACGGCTGCGCCTGCGTGCCGAAATGCTGGCCGACCAGAAAGCCGGCGCGGGTATCGAACGCGACGTCGAATCCATGTCGGCCATCGTCGAGCAGTTTCTCGCCTACGCGCAAAGCGGCGACAGCGAGGCGCGCGAGGTGTCGGTCGACCGTCATCTGCGCGGCCTGGTGCAGCCGTTTGCCGAGCAGGGCAAGCATGTCGCGCTCGATCTGCATGCGGGGGACCGCTTCCGCCTCAAACCGACCCATCTGGAGCGCATCGTCGTCAACCTGCTCGACAACGCGTTCGCGTATGGCGCCGAGCCTGTCAACGTGCGCACGTCGGCGGACGAGACCGGCTACACGCTGACGGTGGAAGACCACGGCGCGGGCATCCCCGTTGCCGACTTTGATCGCGTCATGCGGCCCTTTGTGCGCCTTGACCCCGCGCGCGGCGGCAATGCGCATTGCGGGCTCGGCTTGGCGATTGTCGATCGCCTGGTGCGTCATCTGGGCGGTGATCTCACCGTCGGGCCAACGGCCACGGACGCGCCATCGCCGGGTTTCCGGGTCACCATGCGGTTTCCTGTCTCGACTGCGGCGGCTTGACCGCCCGATCGCCCGACTGACATACGGGCGTGCGATTGCGTAAGCTATCCTAAGCGAGGCAAGCACGCTTGTTGCGTGCGCTCACCAGAACTCCGGGAGGAAACGCATGAATCGCGCTGTCTGTCTCGTCAAGGATGCTGGCCAGGCCCGCATGACCGCCGCCGTTGCCACGTGTGTGCTGGCGATGGGTCTGGCAGCCTGCTCGTCGCCGATGCCTCCGTGGGAGCCGCCGCGCACGATCATCCAACCCGCG
>NZ_MCGB01000093.1 GCF_001699815.1 Ralstonia pickettii
CCCGGTAGAACTGGCGAAGTGCTACCGCCTCCTGAACCACGGCCCGACCACGCTGGTCACCTCCGCCCACAACGGCGTGCGCAACGTCATGGCTGCCGCCTGGGCGATGCCGCTCGACTTTGACCCACCCAAGGTGCTGGTCGTGGTCGACAGCCGCACACTCACACGTGAGTTGATCGAAGGCTCGGGCGTGTTTGCACTCAACATTCCCACCCGCGCGATTGCCGAGACCACGCTGACGGTCGGCACACTCTCGGGCCGCGATGTCGACAAGTTCGATGCCCTGGGCCTCGTCACCATGCCCGCCCGTACGATCGACGTGCCGCTGGTGGCAGGTTGTGCAGGGTGGCTCGAATGCCGCGTCATTCCGGAGCCGCACAACGAGAAGCGCTACGACCTCTTCATCGCAGAAGTGACCGCCGCCTGGGCCAATCCTGCGCTGTTCAGCAACGGTCGCTGGCACTTTACGGATGCTGGCAGCAAGACCCTGCACTACCTCGCGGGCGGTGCATTCTTTGAGACCGGCGAAGCGTTCACCGTCGAGGTGAAACAGCTATGAGCGTTATCGCCATCCGCCCGTTGATCGATGAGGATGTTGCAGCGTTCAAGGCGCTGCGCCTGAGGGCCATTCAAGACGCGCCCACCGCCATCTGGCCGACGCACGATGAAGAGGCTGCGCGCACGCTTGATGAAACGCGTAACCGCATCCGCACAACCGATCATCAGATCGTGTTGGGTGCTTTTGCCGGGCCTGAGCTGGTCGGTATTGCCGGCTTGCGGCGTGAAGCGCTTGCGCAAGTCGCGCACAAGGCCGTGCTGTGGGGCGTGTTTGTTGACCCTGCACATCGGCGCGGCGGCATTGCCGGCCGCCTGCTGCACGCCGCCATTACGCACGCGCGTGCTGCACGCGTATTGCAGATTCATCTTTGCGTGAACGCCGAAAACCCGCGTGCGCAAGCGCTGTATCGCAACGCGGGTTTCGAAACCTTCGGCATTGAGCGCCGCGCCATGCGTGTCGGTGATCGCTTCTACGACGAAGAACACATGGCGCTGCGGCTGGACGCCTAGCGCTCCGTCCGATAGTCCGTTGGCCGCATGCCTGTCCATTTGCGGAAGGCGCGGTGAAAGGCGCTCGGTTCCGCAAAGCCGACCGCGACGGCAATGTCGGCGATGGTGCGGCGCGTGTCCTGCAACTGGCCGATGGCAATGTCGCGCCGCAGGTCGTCCTTGATCGACTGATACGTGTGGCCTTCCAGCTTCAGGCGCCGCCGCATGGTGGCCTCGGCCACGTTCAGTTTGAGCGCCATTGCGTCCGACGCGGGCCAACTGGCCACGGGCAGATTGCGCAGCGTCTTGCGCACGCGCGCGGCGAAGGAATCCGGGTTGCGGTACTTGACGATGAAGCTGCCCGGCGCATCGCGCAGGAACGTCTTGATGGACGCGGCCGTCTGAATGACCGGCAGGTCGAGAAAGGTGGGCGATAGGTCGACGTACGACGCATCGTGCTTGAACGCCATGTCGTCGCAAAACATCAGGCGATATTCCTGCGCATCCTGCGGCGCGGCGCACCGGAAGCGCGCGGCAATGAAGGGAATGCGCCGCCCCACGAGCCAGCACACCAGCCCGTAGACCATGATGAGCCACGTGGCGTAGGTGAACATGGGCGGCACACGCGTGCCCTTGCGGTGCACGAACACGAGACGCACACGCTGATCGTCTTCTTCAACGCGTACATGCAGGTCATCCAGAACCAGCCGCAAAAAACCCGTGGCCCGTGCAAGCGCCTGCCGGCCGGTGCGCGCCGTGAGCGCCGCCTGCGTCATCGTCACGAAGCTGCCCCAGCGCATGGGGTGCGCATCCTGTCCGAAGAACTCATCGTCCATGGCCTGCGCAATACCGGCCCACAGCGCACCGTACTGTGCGGACGACACGCGGCTGCGCGGCTGCGCCAGCATCTGCGGCGTGATGCCCGCAGCGGCCATGATGGGCTGCATGTCCACGCCATGCGCGCGGGCGCGCGTCACGGCCTCGTTGACGAGGCTGACAGAGACGGTTCCTTTCTCGTTGTTTTTCATCGGCATGGCAAATCCGCTCACGCAAGTTGATCGTGACGGGCATCGAAGCCGCCCGGCCGCGTGCCTACACTTTTTCCCCATCGAACCCGAGCGCCGCGGGCTGCACAGTGTAAGGCGCCTGCACAGGCAGCGTCACGCGGCCCCGGCCAGCAAACAAGCAAGAGCCAAGCGATGGACGACTTCTATACCGAAGAGCAGCGGATGATCCACGACGCTGCGCGCGCCTTTGCCACCGAACGCCTGGCGCCCAACGCCGCGCAGTGGGACCGTGACGGCGCCTTACCCGACGAGGTGGTGCGCGAGATGGGCGAGCTGGGCCTGCTGGGCATGATCGTGCCGGCGGAGTGGGGCGGTTCGTACACCGACTACGTGGCCTATGCGCTTGCGCTGGAAGAGGTGGCTGCCGGGTGCGCTGCCAGCGCGACGATGATGAGCGTGCACAACTCGGTGGGCTGCGGCCCCATCCTCAAGTTCGGCACCGAGGCGCAGAAGGCGCGTTACCTGCCGGACCTGGCCACGGGCCGCGCGATTGGCGCGTTCTGCCTGACCGAGCCGCACGCCGGCTCCGAAGCCAACAACCTGCGCACCCGTGCGGTACTGCGCGACGGCAAGTGGGTGCTCACCGGCAACAAGCAGTTCGTCACCAACGGCGCACGCGCGGACATCGCCATCGTCTTTGCCGTGACGGACCCTGAGGCGGGCAAGCGCGGCATCTCGGCCTTCATCGTGCCGACGGACACGCCGGGCTTTCACGTCGGGCGTCCCGAACACAAGCTCGGCATTCGCGCATCGGACACCTGCCCGATCACCCTGGAAGACTGCGCCGTGCCCGAAGAGAACCTGCTGGGTGAGCGTGGCGAGGGCCTGAAGATCGCATTGTCGAACCTGGAAGGCGGACGCATCGGCATTGCTGCGCAAGCCGTGGGCATTGCGCGCGCCGCGTTCGATGCGGCGCGCAACTACGCGAATGAGCGCATTCAGTTCGGCAAGGCGCTGCGCGAGCACCAGACCATCGCCAACATGCTGGCCGACATGGCCACGCGCCTGAATGCGGCGCGCCTGCTCGTTCACCACGCAGCGCGCCTGCGCAGTGCAGACAAGCCGTGCCTGTCGGAGGCCTCGCAGGCCAAGCTCTACGCGTCGGAACTGGCGGAAGAGATCTGCTCCAACGCCATCCAGATTCACGGCGGCTATGGCTACTTGGCCGACTACGCCGTCGAGCGCCACTACCGCGATGCACGCATCACCCAGATCTACGAAGGCACCAGCGAAGTCCAGCGGATGGTGATCGCGCGGCACGTGTAGCACGCACCGCGCACATCGACCGAATACGAAAGAGCGCAAACGCGCCGACCAGGAGACGACGATGAACGAAGCGGTATCTGCAGCACAGGGTTTTGTGGAAGCGCGCGATTTTCTGCTGCGCCATCGCACCGACTACGACCGCGCGTATCGCGAGTTCGCGTGGCCGAAGCTGGACACGTTCAACTGGGCGCTCGACTACTTCGATGTGATGGCGCGCGGCAACGATAACCCGGCGCTGTGGATCGTCGATGACGCGCAGGGCGAAGGGTTGAAGCTGTCGTTTGCGCAGATGTCGGAGCGCTCGTCGTGCATGGCGAACTTCCTGCGCGGGCTTGGCATGGTGCGTGGTGACCGTCTGCTGCTGATGCTGCCGAACCGCGTCGAACTGTGGGACGTGATGCTCGCGGCGATGAAGCTCGGTGCGGTGGTGCTGCCGGCTACGACGCAGCTTTCGCCGGATGACGTGCGCGACCGCGTTGAACTGGGCGGCGCGACATGCGTGGTTGTTGATGCGGCAGAGTTGCACAAATTCGAGAGTGTTGATGCGAGTGTCAAGCGCATCGCCGTGGGCGCGCAGCGCGATGGCTGGATCGACCTGGCAGCGGCTTACGACGCGCCCGCGGAGTTCGTGCCCGACGGCCCGACCAAGGCGACCGACCCGCTGCTGCTGTACTTCACCTCGGGCACCACGTCCAAGCCGAAGCTCGTCGAACACACGCACCAGAGCTATCCGGTCGGACACCTGTCGACCATGTACTGGATCGGCCTGCAACCCGGCGACATCCACTGGAACATCAGCTCACCCGGCTGGGCGAAACACGCGTGGAGTTGCTTCTTTGCCCCGTGGAACGCGCAGGCCTGCGTCTTCGTTTACAACTACGCGCGCTTCGTGCCGAAGGACACGCTGGACGTGCTGGTGCGCTTTAACGTGACCACGCTGTGCGCGCCGCCCACCGTGTGGCGCATGCTGGTGCAGGAGCCGCTGGCCACCTACGCCGTCAAGCTGCGCGAGATCGTCGGTGCGGGCGAGCCGCTGAACCCCGAGATCATCGAGCGCGTGCGCAGCGCCTGGGGCGTGACCATTCGCGACGGCTTTGGCCAGACCGAGACCACCTGCCAGATCGGCAACACGCCGGGCCAGCCGGTCGTGCCGGGCTCGGTCGGGCGCCCGCTGCCCGGCTACCGCGTGGAGCTGGTCGACCACGACGATCAGCCCGCCAGCGAAGGCGAGATCGTGCTGCCGCTCTCGCACCGCCCGCTCGGGTTGATGCAGGGCTATGCCAACAACGCCAAAGCCACGGCCGAGGCGATGCGCAACGGCTATTACCACACCTCCGACGTCGCGATGCGGCGCGACGACGGCTACTTCGTCTATGTGGGCCGCACCGACGACGTGTTTAAGTCGTCCGACTACCGCCTGAGCCCCTTCGAGCTGGAAAGCGTGCTGATCGAGCACGAAGCCATTGCCGAGGCCGCCGTGGTGCCGAGTTCCGATCCGCTGCGCCTGTCGGTGCCCAAGGCATTCGTGACGGTGCGCCAGGGCTATGAGGCTGGCCCTGAACTGGCCCGGGCCGTGTTCCTGTTCTCGCGCGAAAAGCTGGCGCCCTACAAACGCATCCGCCGGCTGCAGTTCAGCGAGCTGCCCAAGACCATCTCCGGAAAGATCCGGCGCGTGGAACTGCGTCGGCTGGAGCTTGAACGCACGCCGCAACCGGCTCGCCTGCCTGGCGAGTACTGGGAAGAAGACTTTGCCTGATATGCCCGTCCCGCATTGAACCGATTACCACTACCGAAACCGCAACCGATACCGATTCGCCAGGAGACTCCCATGAGCGCCGTTGCCTCTCTCGCTTCCGCCAAGCCTGCCGCACAGCAGGACACCCCGCCCACCGTCAAGCTGCTGATCGGCGGCGAGTTTGTCGAATCGCAGTCGAAGGAATGGCGCGACATCGTGAACCCCGCCACGCAGGAAGTGCTGGCGCGCGTGCCGTTTGCCACGGCCGGCGAAGTGGATGCAGCCATCCGCTCCGCACATGCTGCGTTTGCCACGTGGAAGAACACGCCAGTCGGTGCGCGCATGCGCATCATGCTGAAGTTCCAGGCGCTGATTCGCGAGCACTCGCCGCGCATTGCCCGCACGCTGACGGCCGAGCAGGGCAAGACGCTGCCCGATGCCGAAGGCGATATCTTCCGCGGGCTGGAAGTGGTGGAGCACGCGTGCTCGGTGGGCTCACTGCAGCAGGGCGAGTTTCTGGAGAACGTGGCCGGCGCGGTCGACACCTACACGCTGCGCCAGCCGATTGGCGTGTGCGCCGGCATCACGCCGTTCAACTTCCCGGCCATGATTCCGCTGTGGATGTTTCCGATGGCGATCGTGTGCGGCAACACGTTCGTGCTCAAGCCGTCGGAGCAGGATCCGCTGTCGACCATGCAACTGGTGGAACTGGCCCTTGAAGCAGGTGTGCCGCCCGGCGTATTGAACGTCGTGCATGGCGGCAAGGACGTGGTCGATGCACTGTGCACGCACGAACACGTGAAGGCGATTTCGTTTGTGGGCTCGACCGCAGTGGGCACGCATGTTTACCGCCTGGGCAGCGAGCACGGCAAGCGCGTGCAATCGATGATGGGCGCCAAGAACCACGCCGTGGTGCTGCCCGACGCGAACCGCGAGCAGGCCATCAATGCGCTGGTGGGTGCGGCCTTCGGCGCGGCGGGGCAACGCTGCATGGCGACCTCCGTCGTCGTGCTGGTGGGCGCTGCGCAGCAGTGGGTGCCGGACCTGATCGCCAAGGCAAAAACGCTCAAGGTGAATGCCGGTGTCGAGCCGGGTACCGATGTCGGCCCCGTCGTCTCGCGTGCCGCCAAGCAACGCATTCTCGGCCTGATCGAATCGGGCGTGCAGCAGGGCGCCACGCTGGCGCTCGACGGCCGCAATGTGCGCGTGGCCGGCTACGAAGACGGCAACTTCATCGGCCCGACGATCTTCACCGACGTGAAGACCGACATGGACATCTACACCAACGAAATCTTCGGGCCCGTGCTGCTGGTGCTGACTGTGCCTACGCTGGACGACGCCATTGCGCTGGTCAACGCTAACCGGTTCGGCAACGGTGTGGGCCTGTTCACGCAGAGCGGCGCATCAGCACGCAAGTTCCAGAGCGAGATCGACGTCGGGCAGGTCGGTATCAACATTCCGATTCCGGTGCCGGTGCCGTACTTCAGCTTTACCGGCTCGCGCGGCTCCAAGCTCGGCGATCTGGGCCCGTATGGCAAGCAGGTCGTGCAGTTCTATACGCAAACGAAAACGGTAACGGCGCGCTGGTTTGACGACGCGGTCGACACCGGCGGCGTCAACACCACCATCAGCCTGCGCTGATCGCTCCCGGAGTGTTGTCATGAAAATCGCATTCATCGGTTTGGGAAACATGGGCGCCCCCATGGCGCGCAATCTGCTCAAGGCAGGCCATGTGCTCAGCGTGTTCGACCTGAATACGCAGGCAGTGGGCGTGCTGGTGGAAGCCGGTGCCATGGCCGCCGCGTCTCCCAAGGACGCCGTGGCCGGCGCGGAGACCGTGATCACCATGCTGCCCGCCGCCGCGCATGTGCGCCACGTGCTGACGGCGGAAGACGGCGTGCTGGCGGGCATCGCGAAGGGCGTGCCCATCATCGATTCGAGCACCATCGACCCAGCGAGTGCGAAGGCACTTGCCGCGCTGGCAGCCGAGCACGGCAATCCTTTCGTCGATGCGCCAGTCTCTGGCGGAACGGGTGGTGCAGCGGCTGGCACTTTGACCTTCATGGTGGGCGGCAGCGCGGCGGCGTTCGAACAGGTGCGCCCGGTGCTTTCTGCCATGGGCAAGAACCTCGTGCATTGCGGCGACACCGGCGCGGGGCAAGGCGCGAAGATCTGCAACAACCTCGTGCTCGGCATCACCATGGCCGGCGTGGCCGAAGCCATGTCGCTGGGCGAGGCGCTGGGCATCGACCCGAAGGTGCTGGGCGGCATCATCAACACGTCGACGGGTCGGTGCTGGAGTTCGGACACCTACAACCCGTTCCCCGGCGTGATCGACACCGCGCCATCTTCGCGCGGCTACACGGGTGGCTTTGGTACCGACCTGATGCTCAAGGATCTGGGCCTGGCCGGTGACGCAGCAAAGTCCGTCCGACAGCCGGTCTACCTTGGCGCGTTGGCACAGCAGCTGTATCAAACCGTGAGCAGCAAGGGCGATGGCAAGCTGGATTTCTCCGCCGTCATCAAGCTCTATCGGAAAGACGGAGCGGCGTGATGATTGAACTGGAAACACTGCACCAGAACACCGTCGCGGTGCTGACGCTCAAGCGTCCGCCAGCCAACGCGTTCACGCCGGAAGGTCTGCTGCAACTGCAAGGCACCGTCGCACGATTGAACGCCGATGCACGCGTGCGCGCCCTCGTCGTCACCGGCGATGGTCCGAAGTTCTTCAGCGCAGGCGCAGACCTCAACACCTTTGCCGATGGCGACCGCGATGTGGCGCGCGAGGCCGCTGCACGTTTCGGTGCCGCGTTCGAGGCGCTGCAGAATGCGCGCCCGGTGGTGATCGCCGCCATCAACGGTTTTGCGATGGGCGGCGGCCTGGAGTGCGCGCTCGCATGCGACATCCGCATCGCCGAGGCACACGCCAAGCTGGCCGTGCCAGAAACGGCCGTCGGCCTGCTGTGCTGCGGTTGCGGCACGCAGACACTGCCATGGCTCGTGGGTGAAGGCTGGGCCAAGCGCATGATCCTGACCGGCGAGCGCGTCGATGCGCAGACCGCCCTGCGTATCGGACTGGTGGAAGAGGTCGTGGAAACGGGGGCCGCGCGCGAAGCCGCCATCGCCATGGCGCTGCGTGTGACAACGTTGAGCCCGCAAGCCGTCACCTTCAGCAAGCAACTCATCCATCAGGCGCGCAACGGCGTGCCGCGCGGCGCGGCGCTGGCCGTCGAGCGTGAGCGCTTTGTCGATCTGTTTGACCACCCGGATCAGCGCGAAGGCGTGAACGCCTTTCTGGAGAAGCGTGCGCCGCGCTGGCATTCCACGCACGAATCGGAGACGCGGCAATGAGCGCCGTCCAATTGGAGACGGTGCCGCCCCAGGCCGCCGCTGCCGAGCCCGAGGTGTTGATGCGTGTGGTGAACCGCCTGGCCATCATCACCCTGAACCGGCCGTCTGCGCTGAACGCGCTGTCGCACGGCATGGTGCGCCAGTTGGCCACGCTGCTGGAGCAATGCCGCCATGACGACGGCATTGCCGCGCTGGTGCTGCGCGGCGCGGGCCAGAAAGGCTTCTGCGCCGGCGGCGATGTGCGCGCGCTCTATCAGCTTGCGCAACAGGGCCGCATGGACGGCGACGACGGCTGGCTGCAATTCTTCGTCGACGAATACCGGCTCGACTACGCGCTGCACCAGTTTCCGAAGCCCATCGTTGCGCTGATGGACGGCGTCACCATGGGCGGCGGCATGGGCCTTGGGCAGGCCGCAAGGCTGCGCGTCGTGACCGAGCGCACGAAGATGGCGATGCCGGAAACGCGCATCGGCTTTCTGCCCGACGTGGGTGCTACGCGCTTTTTGAGCGTGATGTCGCCGGAGCTTGAGTTGTATGTCGGCCTCACGGGCGTAACGCTGACCGGCGCCGACGCGCTGCATTGCCACCTGGCCGATGTGTGCGTGCCTGCCGAATGGCTTGCCTCATTCGAAGACCGCCTGCAGCGCATGCCGCACGATGGCGATCTCATGCAGGCCTTGCGCCGCGTGTTCGAGCCGCCGTGCAACATTGTTCCGCACGCGCCGCTGGCACAGGCGACGCCGTGGGTGCAGCGCTATTTCGACCGCCGTTCGTCGGTCGATCGCATTGTCGCCACGCTGCGCGAGAGCCTGGAGCGCGAACAGGCACGGGAGCCGCGCCAATGGCTTCAGGCGACGCTTGAAGCCATGACCACACATTCGCCGACGATGCTGCATGTCACGCGCGAAGCGTTGCTGCGTGGTCGGCAGTTGTCGCTGGCGGAGTGCTTTCAGATGGAGCTGGGCATCGTTGCGCGCGGAATCCAGGAAGGCGATTTCTGCGAAGGCGTGCGCGCGCATCTGGTGGACAAGGATCACCGCCCTGGCTGGGCGCCCGCCACGCTCCCGCAGGTGCGGCCTGAGCGGGTGCGGCATTTTCTGACGTCGCCCTGGCGGGCGGAGCGGCATCCGTTGGCGGGGCTTTGCTGAATCGTCATGTGACTGGAATGCCCCAAAAGCAACGGATGCGCCATTTGATGCGGTCCGCCGGGGCAGTAAGTCCGTTTCGTGACAAATTTCTGTCATAACTTACGTGTAACTTACACGGGCGAGGAGAGGTCACCCCTCACGTTCTCATCGTACGCAGCGGCTTCCGCTGCGTTTTTTTTGCCCAGCAGGGCACACATATGTTGGCCGATCTGCAGATCGGATTGAAACCGCTTTGAAGTCGCCGCTTGCCAACCCGCATGGCAGCTAGGTTTTGGTACCCTCCGTCAGACTGTTGTCACAATCGCGGTGCTAACTGGCCGGATGCATTGCCACCCCAAGGAGGCTCCTCCCATGGCGACATCCGTCGATTCATTCCAGATGAAGGTGTATCAGGGCGACAGCGCGGTGCTGTTCGCCTTTGATGTGGCCGATGCCGATCGCGCCGATCTGGCCGGTTTTGCCATTCAATGCACGCCGCAGGGCGGGGCGCCATATTGGGTGCCCAACCGGCTAACTTTCGACACGCCCATCCATGCAGACGCGCCGCTGAAGGCCGGCAAGTACGTCGATTCCATCGACGCGCCGTTCCAGTCGTTTCACTGGGTCCACTTTCCGCCGCATGCTGCCGCGCAACTGACTTACACCGTGCACGCGCGCTACTTCGTGTCGACGAACCCCGTGCAACTGGAGACGCGCGCCACGCGCATCGTCACCGTCACGCTGCAGCAACCGATGAGCGACTGGGCCACCGTGGGCATGGTGCGCGGGTATGTGTCGTCGCAGGCGTTCATCGATCATTACGGCGGCAACACGGCATTGGCACCGGACAAGCGCGCGCAGATAAAGTCGCCGCTGCTGTACGACACGCAGCCGTATCAGGACAAGTACGCCTATCTGGGCGCCACCGGCCGCCGCCTCATCATCGATCTGTTGAACCAGTGCCACGCGTCCGACGGCTACGGTATCGACGTGCTCGCCTATGACTTGGACGAGCCTGACATCATTCGTGCGATTGCGTGGCTTGCGCAGAACGGTCGCAAGGTCCGCGTGATTCAGGACAACTCCGTCGGCACCGGCGCCAACGCCACTGGCCATGGCACCGACGACGCATTTGAGACGCAGGCCGCTGAATACTTCAAGCAGACCGGTGCCGACGTCCGCCGCACACACCTGGCACGCTTCCAGCACCACAAGGCGATCCTGCTGCGTGATGCTGCCGGCAAGCCGGTTCGTGTGCTCGCTGGCTCGGCCAACTTCTCGCTGCGCGGCCTGTACGTGCAGGCCAACAGCGTGCTGGTGTTCGAGCAAGACGCTGCGCAGCTCTACGCGCAGGTGTTCGAGCGTCTGTGGGGATGGATCGACCAGTACGGTGAGGACGCTGCCGGCAGCCGCAAGGTGGCGACTGCCTTCCGCGCCGATGCGCTGGCCGCCGACTGGCAGGCAGTGCCGCAGGGCAGCACGCCGCGTGCGCGCTTCGGCTTTTCACCGCATCAGACCGATGCGTTGCTAACGGAGGCGGCCGACCGAGTGAAGGGCGCGCTTTCGTCTGTGCTGTTTGCGGTGATGGCCACCGATGGCGGCGGCGAGATGCTGACCACGCTCGAACAGGTGGTGCCGCACAAGGCCGGGCTGCTCTCGCTGGGCGTGATCGACAAGCAGGGCGGTGTGGATGCCTTTGCGCCCGGTCGCGATGTGCCTTCGCAAACCGTGTCGTTTGCGTATTTGAAGGACGAAGCGCCTGCGCCGTTCAAGCAGGAAGTGGATGCCGGCACCGGCCAGCACATCCACCACAAGTTTGTCGTATGCGATTTCAATGGTGACGAGCCTGTCGTGTTCTGCGGCTCGTCCAACCTGTCAAAGGGCGGCGAGGAACAGAACGGCGATAGCCTGATCGCCATCTACGACCCGGCCATAGTCACGGCCTACGCGATCGAAGCCATCCGCCTGTTCGACCACTACCGCTTCCGCGCAGGCGAATCCAAGGCCACGGCCGACAAGCCGCTGGTGCTGAAGCAGTCTGCCGCCTGGGCCGACCCGTACTACGATCCGCAGAACATCAAGTTCACGGAGCGCACGCTGTTCGCCAAGTCCGGCACAGCGCTGGAGGCTGTTGTCGCGTGATCGGTGCCGGCTGCGGTTCGTGCGCCTTTATACGCGCCGCTGCCGGTCGCTCCACCATGCATCGCGCAGCCGGCGCTTGGCGATCTTGCCGTTGTCGTCGCGCGGCAGCGCTGTGGTGAACTCGATCTGGCGCGGGATCTTGAAGCCGGCAATCTGACCGCGCAGCCATTCGATCAAGGGCTCGGCCTGCAGGTCTTGGCGTTCGGTCTGCACCACCGCGACAAGGCGTTCGCCGTATTCATCGCATGGCACGCCGAAGACGGCGCAGTCGACCACATCGGGGTGGCGCAGCAGCGCATGTTCGATCTCGGCCGGGTAGATGTTGACGCCGCCCGAGATGACCATGTCCGACGCGCGGTCGCACACGTACAGGTAGCCGTCCGCGTCGAGGTAGCCCATGTCGCCGAGCGTGACCAGGCCGTCGCGCTCGATCTTGCTGCGTGCTTCGTCGTTGCCGCGGTAGGTGAAATCGGGATAGGCGGGTTGGTGGCTGTAGATCAGGCCGATCTCTCCGGTGGGGCAGGGCGTGCCGTCTTCACGCAGGATGCGCACGCGTGCGTCGCACACCGGGCGGCCGGCGCTGCCGGGGCGGGCGGCTGCGTCGCGCGGGTCCATCACCGTGATCATGCCGGTCTCGCTCGATGCATACGTTTCGTAGATGACTGGGCCGAGCCAGTCGATCATGCGGCGCTTGATCTCCGGCGCGCAGGGTGCGCCCGTGGACGCCACGAAGCGCAGCGAAGACAGGTCGTAGCGGCTGCGTTCTTCGTCGGTCAGCTTGAGCAGGCGTACATACATGATCGGCACTAAGTAGACCGTGTCGATGCGGTAGCGCTCGATCTGCTCCAGCACGCGCAGGGCATCAAAGCGCGCGTTCACCACCAGCACCTCCGCCATCTGGGCGGCTTGCTGGGCAAAGAGGCTCGGCGCGCTGTGATAGAGCGGGGCAGGCACCAGCGCACGGCAGCCCGGCACGATGCCGAATGTTGCAGCCACCACGGCGCGTGCCTTCTGCAGATGCGCTTCGAGCTGATCGAGCGGAACGGCCTGGCGTACCACGCCCTTGGGCCGCCCCGTGGTGCCCGAGGTATAGGCCATGTGCCCGCGCGGAGAAACGATCGGCCCGTCGTACGGCGTCTGCAGCGCAAGCCAGTTGGCATAGCCGTCGGCGCGGTCGGTGCCTTCTGCATCCACGCGCAGCAGCTGCACGTGGGCCGGTAGCAGCGGTTCTGCCGCATCGACGAGGTCGCGATGGCCGATCAATACCTTGGCACCGGAATCGCGAACCAGAAACTCCACCTCGGCCGGCGTGAAGTGCCAGTTGATCGGGCAGAAGTAGCACCCTGCGATGCGGCAGGCGTGCATCACGTCGATGTAGGCAGGTGCATTGCGCAGCAGCACGCCGATCACGTCGCCCTCCTGCACGCCCATGCGGCGCAAACCGCCGGCAAGGGCGGCACCGCGCGCGAGCAGCGTTTCGGCATCGGTCGGGCGATCGTCGAAGATCAGGTGGGCGGTCATGTGTGTCTCCTGCGCGAGGTCTCTTGGGGACGGTTGCTTAATCCATGCAGCATGCCGGATCGAACAGTATTGAACAATCCACGGCGAATTTCGCACACTGGTGAATGCGATTGGACAACGCTCTCCTTGGCCGCGTGAGCCGTGACACCGGAATTCGGTTTGAGGGGCAACCCGCCGATATCACCGCAGACCGCGTGAAAGGTCTGCGGCAGTAAGATGCATGCCTGAAGCCAAAAAGCCCGCCCGGTGTGATGCGAGGCGGGCCTTTTTCTCGGGCGCGCGCGATTGTGCCCGGTTGTGACCGCGGCCGCCTTCAGGCACAATGCGCCCCGTTGTGGAGATGGCATGCCTCCCTTAACCGCCGGTTAGCGCGTAACGATACCGGCTGATGATGCCTACAAGTTCCTGGTCGAAGGAAGTTGTAGGCACACGCCCAAACGACGTTCTGTCGCTCAGGTTTGAGTTCTTCGAATCTGGTCATCATGAAGAAAATGGCTACACGCTCCGAGCCGCTGCTCATGTTCGGGTATCTGCTGCGCTGGCTTTCGCTCGGTTCGCTCGTCGGCATGCTCGCCGGGCTTGGCTCTGCGGTGTTGCTGATGGCGCTCGATTGGGCAACCAACACGCGCACCGCACACCCTTGGCTGCTGTGGTTCCTGCCCGTGGCGGGGCTGGCCGTGGGCTTGCTCTACCACTACACGGGGCGCTCGGTGGAAGGCGGCAACAATCTGCTCATCGACGAGATCCACGACCCCAAGCGTGTCGTCCCCAAGCGCATGGCGCCGCTCATCCTGCTGAGCACCGTTGTCACCCACATCTTTGGCGGGTCAGCCGGGCGTGAGGGCACGGCCGTGCAGATGGGCGGCAGCTTTGCTGATTACCTGACGCGGCTGTTCTCATTGGCCCCGGCGGACCGGCGCATCTTGCTGATGGCGGGCATCAGCGCCGGTTTCGCGTCGGTGTTCGGCACGCCGCTGGCCGGTGCCGTATTTGGACTGGAAGTGCTTGCGATCGGCCGTTTGCGCTATGACGCGATCCTGCCGTGCTTCATCGCGGCCATCGTGGGCGACCTGGTGCCACCGCTGCTGGGCGTGCACCACACGCCGTATGCGATTCCGTTTGTGCCGCATCTCACGCCCGTCGCGATCGGCCTGGTCGTGGTGGCCGGCATCGTCTTCGGTCTGGCGGGCATGACGTTCGCGGCGCTCACGCACCGGCTCAGCCGCCTGTTGAAGCGTCACATCGCCTTTGGGCCGCTCCGCCCCGTGCTGGGCGGCAGCGTGGTCGTGGCGGCGGCGTTGGCGCTGGGGACGGACAAATATCTCGGCCTCGGCATTCCGGTCATCGTGGATACGTTCCACAATCCGCTGCCCGCCTACGACTTTGCCGGCAAGGCGGCCTTCACCATCGTGACGCTGGCGTCCGGTTTCAAGGGCGGTGAGGTCACGCCGCTGTTCTACATCGGCGCCACGCTGGGCAATGCGTTGGGTTACGTGCTGCCGTTGCCCTTCCCGCTGCTGGCGGGCCTTGGGTTCGTTGCCGTGTTTGCGGGTGCCGCCAATACGCCCATCGCGTCGACCTTGATGGCGATGGAACTCTTCGGCCCCGAAGTCGGCACATTTGCTGGCATTGCCTGCGTGGTGAGCTATCTCTTCTCAGGCCACACCGGCATCTATCATGCGCAGCGCATCGGCCATGCGAAGCGCCCTACCGAAGCAGCGCCGGCAGGGCAGGTTCCGGCCGAGTCAGCCGAGCGCCCTTAGCACTGCGATGCGCGCTCGGATTCAAGCAGCGTCCTCACTCAAACACCGTAGAAGCGTTCGCACAACGCCGCACTTGCGCCGAGTTTGCGCGACAGGTCGGACGCCGCCTGCAACTGCTTCGCGACGACATCCCCAGAGGTGCGTGCCGCTTCCAGCCGGGAGGCTGCGCCCGACAGCGTCAGCGCAGCCATGAACTTGTCGCCGGAACCGAAGATGGGCGTGGCAAACGCCGCCGTGTGCTGGTCCCGCGCGCCCGAGGTGAACAGCGGCAGCTTGGGTGTTTCGTCATACAGCGCTTCACCCAGCCCCCAGTAACGCAGCACGTGGCTGATGGCCGTGTCGTCCAGCGGCAGCGACGTGCCGGGCAGCCGCGTCTCACGCAGGCCTTCCGAGGGCTCGGCGCGGAACAGGCACAGCCGCCGGCCGTGATCGACGACGTAGTACGATGCGCTCTCTCGCGTGGCGGCCGCCAGCGCGTGCAGCACCGGTTCCACCACGGAAGACAAGTGGAACGACTGCTCGTAGAGCTTGCCGAGATACAGCAGGCGTGGCCCGAGCGAGTACGCGCCGGACTCGGAGCGGATGACATAGCTCATGCGCTCCAGCGAGTTCATCAGCCGATACACCGTGGTCTTGTGCATGCCCGAGGCTTGCGCCAAGGCTGCGAGCGACAAGGCTTCCGCCCCCGGCTTGAAGCAATCCAGCAAGGCCAGCGCCTTTTCTACTGCGGCAACGCCGTCATTCCCCATTTCCGAATCCCCGAACTCCGAAGGGCACAATTGTACTATGTACAACGTTGTTGTATCTGGCGGAAGGGTAAACGCTAGTGGATCGACCCGCTTGCCGTGGCTATAGTGATTTCACTTAGTACACCACAGTTTTACACAGTAAAACATCACAGTCTGAGGCAGGTTTTTCATGAGTACCCCTTCGCACAACACTTCCGCCATCGTTCGCGATATCGAACGCGTTTCCCCCGCGCTGGTCGAGGCGGCTGCCCGCTTTCAGGCGGCCATCCTGGCCGACGTTGCCGGCCGCCGCGGCACCTTGAACTGTCGCGTCAAACCGCTCGCGCCGACCATGAAAGTGGCCGGGCCGGCTGTAACGGTCGAAGTTCGCCCGGGCGACAACCTTGCCATCCATGCCGCCCTGGCGGTTGCCAAGCCCGGCGATGTGATCGTGGTGGACGGCAAGGGTGACCAGAGTTGCGCGCTGATCGGCGAGATCATGGCCACGCAGGCGCAGGCCACTGGCATCGCCGGGTTTGTCATCGATGGCGCGGTGCGCGATTCGCACGAGTTGGCGAATGGCACGTTCCCGATTTTCTCTGCCGGCTTGAACCCGTGCGGGCCGACCAAGAGCGTGGCTGGCCGCGTGAACCTGCCCGTGTCCGCCGCCGGCGCAACGGTGCATCCGGGGGACCTGGTGGTGGGCGATGCAGATGGCGTGGTCGTGATCCCGCGTGCCGACGTTGAGCGCATTCTCGTGCTCGCACAGAAAAAGGTGGATGCCGAAGCGGCCCGCATTGCGGCGATCCGCAAGGGCGATACGCGCCCCGGCTGGCTCGAGAAGGAACTGCGCGCGGCGGGCATGCTGGCTGAAGGCGAGGCACTGTAATGAGCACGACTGCAACCAAGCCTGTCCTGCTCGTCACGGCGGCTGACCTGGCACCGCAAGCATTGGAGATGCTGGGCGATTTTGAAGTCGTGTTTGCCGGCAAGCAGCCCACCGAAGACGACATCGTCGCGCTCTGCGCACGGCACAAGCCGGTGGCGATCATCGTGCGCTACGGCAAGATCAACGCCCGCATCATGGATGCAGCCGCCGGCAACCTGCAGGTGATCTCCAAGCACGGCAGCGGTATCGACGTCATCGATCAGGATGCTGCCGCGGCGCGTGGCATTGCGGTGCGTGCCGCGGTGGGGGCCAACGCGGCTGCTGTGGCCGAGCATGCGTGGGCGCTGATCCTCGCATGCGCAAAGTCCGTCCCGCAGCTCGACGCGCGCATGCGTGCTGGGCATTGGGACAAGGCGACGCACAAGTCGGTCGAACTGGATGGCCGCACGCTTGGCCTGGTCGGCCTGGGTGCGATCGGGCGCCGGACTGCTGCCATCGGCCTGGCGTTCGGGATGAAGGTTCTTGCATTCGACCCGTACACGAAAGAGGCGCCGGCAGGCGTCCAGCTGGTGGCGCTCGGTGAGTTGTACGCGCAGTCTGACGTGGTCTCGCTGCACTGCCCGTTGACCGCCGAGAACCGCAAGATGCTGAACCGCGACGCGTTCAGCTGCTTCAAGCCCGGCGCGATTCTGGTCAACACGGCGCGCGGCGGCCTCATTGACGAAGCCGCGCTGGTGGAAGCGCTGGCCAACGGCCGACTCCGTGCAGCGGGGCTCGACAGCTTCGACGTGGAGCCGATGACGGTGCCGCATCCGTTCCAGGGCGTTGCCAACATCATTCTGTCGCCGCACATCGGCGGCGTGAGCGACGCGGCCTACGTGAACATGGGTAAGGGCGCCGCGGCCAATGTGCTCGCAGTGATCGAGGAACGTGCCAGCACGGCGGCGTGATGTCCATGTTCCTGCTCTCGCCACCGGCGATGCGTGAAGCCGAAGTCTTCACGCGCATGCCGGCCAAGTTTCGCAAGCCCGATGTCCAGACGGAATGGGCACGCGCCAATCGCGGCGGGCAAGCCACCGACTCGTTTCTCGAAGGACCGGTGTGGTGTCCGGATGGCCGCGGCTACGGCCATCTGTACGTGACGGATATCCCGCACGGCCGCGTCTTCCGCATCTCGCCGGCGGGCGATTGGGAACTGGTGACCGAATACGACGGCGAGCCCAACGGCATGAAGTTCGTCGACGATGCACACCTGCTCATCACCGACTACCGCAACGGGCTGATGCTGCTCGACATCAAGCGCGGCGAAGTCACGCCGTATCTTGAGCGCCGCAACTCTGAGCGCTTCAAGGGCGTGAACGACCTGACGTTCGATTCGCACGGCAACCTGTACTTCACCGACCAGGGCCAGACCGGCCTGCAAGACCCGACGGGGCGCGTCTATCGCCTCTCGCCGGAAGGCAGGCTCGACATGCTGCTCGGCAATTGCCCCAGCCCCAACGGGCTCGTGCTGTCGCCCGACGAGAAAGTGCTCTACGTCGCCATGACGCGCGGCAACTGCGTGTGGCGTGTGCCGTTGCAGGCCGATGGCTCTGTCAGCAAGGTCGGACAGTTCTTCACGTCGTACGGCCCGAGCGGCCCGGATGGTTTGACGATCGACACCGCGGGGCGGCTGTTCGTGGCCAACCCCGGACTCGGCCGCGCATGGGTGCTGAACCACCGTGCGGAGCCGGACATGATCTTGACCAGCCCCGAAGGTGCATCGCTCACGAACCTATGCTTCGGTGGCCCCGAAATGAAGACGCTCTTCATGACCGAATCGGTGTCCGGCACGGTGCTCAAGTCCGAGATGGACATCGCCGGCCCGCTGCCGCATCGAGCAAAGCAGACAAAAGTCACGCCCTAGCCCCAGCTCATCGATACCCGACCCTGAGTGCTCATAGAAGCGCGACGGAGGAGACCATGCAAATGTCCCAGACTTTGAGTGCCACCACGCCAGCGCATGGCGCGGATGTGCGCTCCGCCGCTACGCTGCCCGATGCGGACTACCAGGCGAGCGAACGCACGCTGGCCAAGGCGTTCCGCCGCATCCTGCCGTTCATCTTCGCCTGCTATGTGATCAGCTATCTCGATCGCACCAACGTGGGGTTTGCCGCGCTCACCATGAACAAGGACATTGGCCTGACCGCCGAGCAGTTCGGGTTCGGCGCGGGGCTGTTCTTCATCGGCTATTTCCTGTTCGAGATCCCGAGCAACCTCATCATGCAGAAGGTGGGGGCGCGCATCTGGATCGCGCGGATCATGATCACGTGGGGCATCTTCTCGATGGCCACGGCGTTCGTGGTCGGGCCCAAGAGTTTTGCGGCTGCGCGCTTTCTGCTGGGCCTTGCCGAAGCAGGCTTCACGCCGGGCATCTACCTGTACTTCACGCACTGGTTTCCGGGCAAGTGGCGCGCCAAGGTAACGGCGGCCTTCCTGGTCGGCATTCCGGTGGCGAACATGATCGGCTCACCCATTTCCGGCGCCCTGCTCGAACTCGGCGGCCTGCATGGGCTGCGCAGCTGGCAATGGCTGTTGCTGATCGAAGGGCTGCCGGCGGTGCTGCTCGGTATCGCGTGCCTGTTTGTGCTGGCGGATCGGCCTGAAAAGGCCAAATGGCTCACCGACGATGAGAAGGCCGTGCTCGCGCGCCGCCTCGCCATGGAGCAGCGCGCCATCGCCAGCAAGCACGGCACGACCCTGCGCGATGCGATGACCAACTGGCGCGTCTTCGTGCTGGCGTTTATCAACTTCTGCGGCATCGTGGGCTCCATCGGCGTGGGCCTCTGGATGCCGCAGATCATCAAGCAGTTTGGCGTCGAGCACACCGTGGTCGGCTGGCTGACGGCCATCCCATATGCCCTGGGTGCGGTGGTCATGCTGTGGTGGGCCCGCATGGCGAACCGCGCGCAGAATCGCGTCCCGTATGTGGCTGCCGCGCTGGTGGTTGCTGCGGTAGCGCTGGCAGCCAGCACGGCCCTGGATGCACCGGCGCTCAAGCTCGCGGCGCTGTGCGTGACGGTGAGCGGCATCCTGGCGTTCCAGGCCACGTTCTGGGCGATTCCGTCCACCTTCCTCACGGGCCGCGCGGCCGCGGGCGGCCTGGCGCTGATCGTTTCCGTGGGCAACCTCGGCGGCTTTGTCGGTCCGTCGATGGTCGGCGCCATCAAGCAGTACTCGCAGGGCTTTGCCGCGCCACTGCTGGCGGTGTCGGCGGTGCTGCTCATCGGTGCGTTGTCCATCGCCTGGCTGGGCGACCCGGGCGCCGATGCCGGTGAAGCCGCAACACGCTGATCGCGCAATCGCAGTACCTTTCTTACTAGACATTCAACCAGCGCCGCGCAGCAGACGTCGGCACCAGGAGACACACATGCAAGTGACGGGCAGTACCGGTGTGACGGAAATCGAGCAGCGGACCCTGCGCAAGGTGGTCTGGCGGCTCGTGCCGTTTCTCATGCTCTGCTACCTGCTGGCCTTCATCGACCGCGGCAACGTGGGCATGGCCTCGCTTCAGATGAACCATGACCTTGGGCTGACAGCACGCGTATTCGGGTTCGGCAGCAGCCTCTTCTTCGTGTCGTATTTCTTCTTCGAGGTGCCTAGCAACCTGGCGCTGCAGCGCTACGGCGCGCGTATCTGGATCGCGCGGATCATGATCACCTGGGGCCTGATCTCGGCCGCGACGGCGCTGGTGAGCGGCCCGGCATCGTTCTATGCGCTGCGCTTCCTGCTGGGCGCGGCGGAGGCAGGGTTCTTTCCCGGCGTGCTGCTGTACCTTTCGTACTGGATTCCGGCAACGCATCGCGCGCGTATTGTGGCGACGTTCATGGTCGCGATTCCGGCGGCGAGCTTCATCGGTTCGCCCATCTCCGCCGTGCTGCTGCAGATGGACGGGTTTGCCGGCCTGCGCGGCTGGCATTGGCTGTTCATCCTCGAAGGCATTCCCACGGTGCTGCTGGGCATCGCCTGCTTGCGGGTGCTGACCAATCGGCCGGAGGAAGCCAAGTGGCTGTCGAACGAAGAGCGCCAGTGGCTCACAAATACGTTGGCCGGTGAAGCGCGCGGGCCGAAGAAAGTCGCGCAGATGCCGCTGCTTAAGCTGTTCTGCAATCGCTACGTGCTGTGCCTCGCGCTGGTGGACGTGTGCGCATCGGCCGCCGGCAGCACGCTGTCGGTGTGGCAGCCGCAGCTGCTGAAATCGTTCGGGTTGACCGTCATGCAGACGGGGCTGCTCAACTCGGTGCCGTATGCGGTGGCATCGGTGCTGATGGTAGTTTGGGGCCGCCGCTCGGACCGCCTCAAGGAGCGCCGCTGGCATACCGCCATTCCCATGCTGCTGATCGGCCTGGGCCTGTTTGGCACGTCGCTCAGCGGCTCTCTCGTGCCGACCATGGTGATGCTGTGCGCGGTGCTGGTCGGGGCCTATTCGTTCAAGGGGCCGTTCTGGGCGCTGGCCTCCGGCATGCTCTCGAACAGTGCAGCCGCTGCGGGGCTGGCCACTATCAACGCGATTGCCAATCTCATCGGCGGCGGCCTGATGGTGAACGTGTACGGCTGGGTCAAGCAGGCCACCGGCAGCTATGCGCTGGCGTTGATGCCGCTGGCGCTTCTGACGCTGGTGAGCGTGACGACGTTGCTGCTGCTTAGTCGCGCGAAGCCGGAAGCGCAGGTGCTGAACAAGACGGAGACGGCCTGATCATGCGCGCATTCAGCAGAAGGCGGTTCCTGCAGATGGCGGGTGCCAGTGCCGTGGCGGCCGCTGTTCCGGGGCTTACCGAAGCGGAAGAGCTGTGGTCCAGCGGTAGCGCCACGCCGACATTCAAGCTGCCGGCCGGCGCAGTGGATTGCCACATGCACATCTACGATGACCGATTCCCCAGCGCCCCAGGCACCACGTTGCGCCCGCCCAACGCGAGCATCGAGCAGTACCGCAAGGTGCAGGCCCGTTTAGGCATGCAGCGCAACGTGGTGGTCACGCCGTCGACGTACGGAACGGACAACCGTTGCACGCTGGATGCGCTCAAGCGTCTCGGGCCGAGTGCGCGCGGTGTTGCGGTGGTCGATACGTCCGTGACGCAGGCACAGCTTGCCGAAATGCACGCGGCCGGTGTGCGAGCCATCCGCTTCAACCTGAGCTATCCGGGCGCTACCACCGTCGACATGCTCGCGCCGCTGGCGTCCCGCATCGGCGCGCTTGGGTGGCACATCGAACTGGTTGTGCAAGGCGCCAAGCTGCCCGCACTGGAGTCGCATCTGCTTGCGCTGCCATGTCCGCTTGCGGCTCTCCCCTACCACGCCGCGTTCATTGACGACCTGCGTGACGGCTGAGGATGCCGCACCCGCTGCCTTGGTGCGCGTGCCGCTGGAGAGCACCTTGAACGACTGCGATTCGATCTGCACTGTCGGTGTGCTCGCGTACTGGGCCAGCTCCTGCGTGCTCAGGCGCTTGCCCACCGTCAGGTCGGCCGCCTGGCACGCCGAAGCCATCGAGAGAAGCGCCGCCAGCGCCACAGTCTTCATAAGAGTTGCATTGATCATGTTGATTGGTCTCCGAACGGGCTCACTTGGCAGCAATCACGCGGTATTCCACAGCCAGCGGCGTGGTGAGGGTCACGGTGTGGGTGCCACCCTGGGGCTGGTACTTCGCGCAGGCATTGGTCGGCACACCGCTTACGGCGTAGACCTCCCACGTGCCGGCTGCGTTCTCGCCGTAGAAGGCGTAGCTGCCAAGGCCGTACTTGTTCACGGTATCGACGCCGTTGTTGTAATAGCCGTTGTACGGCAGGGACAACGCCGACACCGTGCCCGACGGCGACTTCACGAAGAAGCCGACGCTGCCCACGCACACCGAGCCCGATACGCGCAGCTGCAGGGCGTCGACCTTGTCCGTGCCCGACACGTTGAACTGGCCGAGCTTCTGCACCGCGCCGTAGTTCAGCTGGTTGACGTTGGCAAAGGCGGCCGCGAAGTCAGGCACCGACAGTGCTGCCGGCTTGTAGGCGACGGTCGCCTTGGCCATCTTTACGGCCGCCGAAGCGTCGACCAGCCCGAAGCCGTACCACGTCGAATACGCATAGCCGGCGGCGTTGGTCTGCCAACCGTAGTCCAGGCGTGCGGTGGTCGCGCCGTCGGTGAGCGCGGCGCTGGTGTCGCCGGTGGCGGCGCCGGTGAGCAAGTCGATCCGCGCGTTGCGGCCGTCACGGCTGCCGTAGTCGGCGTCGATCTTGCGGGCCGTCGCACGCAGAATCTCGCGCACATCGCGCCACGTCAGGTTCGGATTGGCCGCCAGCATCAGCGCGACCACGCCCGAGAGCGTCGGTGTGGCCGCCGACGTGCCGTTCATGCTCGAGTAGTCGCACTTCGCGTTGTCTTTCAGGTTGGTGGCGGTGCCTGCAATTGCAAAGTCATAGGTGTCGTCCGGATTGGCCCGGCTGTAGCCGCGTGCGCAGCCGCTGAGGTCGGTGGAGAAAATCTTCGGGCCGCTGCCGGTTTCACCATATTTGCCGCCGTTGCCGTATTCGCCGCCCAAGCCTGTGATCCAGTTGACCGATCCGGCGTTGGAGTAGCTCGACTTGATGCCCTGCGCGTTTGCTGCGCCAACCACGATCACGCCGGGCTCCAGCGCTTCCGGGTCATTGGCCGGAGTCTCGCAGCCGATCATGCCGGCGGTAGCGCCCACGGTCGGGCACGTGCGCGGCGGAACATTGATGCCGTCGTTGATGGACTCATATTCGTTGCCCGACGCCTTGAGCATGACGAGGCCGCGGCCCCCACGCAGGTTCGGGAAGGCGCGCACCGCTGCCTGTGTCGAGGTGGACGTGTCGTACTCCAGCGGCGCCTGCGGGTTTGCACCGTACGATGCGTTGATGATGTGGCCGTTCTTCGACCAATTTGCGCCGCCGTAGGCTGCGGTGGTGTCCGGGTTCGCCGCGCCAATAAAGCGCGCCCCGCCCAGTGTCGCCCGCGGCGCGATCCCCATCACGCCCTTGCCGTTCTGCGCCGCCGCGATGATGCCGGCGACATTGGTGCCATGCGCGTCGTTGATGTTCGCGGGATTGTCTGCCGGTGTCGGATCGTTCAAACCATCGTCGAAGTTGTGCGTCATGTCCGAGTTGGCATTGGCGAACAGGTCTTCGTTGTGCACGTCGATGCCGTCATCGAGCACGAGCACGTTCACGCCCTGGCCTTTGATGCCGGCTTTGTGCGCGTCTTCAACGTTGATGTCGGTCGTGCCGTTGGCCACCAGGCCGAACGCCGCGAAGAAGCTCGTTGCCTGCTTGAGCGCCCATTGGTAGGTGTACAGCGGCTCCGTGCTGCCGGTCTGGCAGGCGTACTTGGCATCGACGCCGGTTTCTGCGCACGTGGATGCGGGCGGCGTGTTGCCGCTGGTGTTGCCGCCATTGCTGGCGGTGTTGCTTCCCGAGTCTCCACCGCCGCACGCGGCCAGCGCCACGGTGGCGAAGAGCGTCAAGGCAAGCGATTTTCCCGTTATGTCTTTCACAAGACCCCCGTTTTTGTCGTTGTGTGTTGTGCGAGGCGCGGAATGTCCGCACCGCTCCGACCTGTTCGACGAAGAGAGGGCACGTCGCGCGTGCCCGCCGCGAGTACATGGGCACTCGTCAGGTCGGGCCGGATGCTCGCACGCACGCCAGCCGGGATTCAACGGAGAAAGCGGCTGCGGCCGCGAACCGGTCCGGCCGTCGCGCGAACCTGTCAGCGCGTCTCAGCCTGGGGGGCGGCAAGCGCCAGAGGTAGGAGGAAAAAACGGGTTGCGGGAGGGGGCGCCGCGCGCATCAGCGCATCTGCATGACCCAGGTGCGCCAGTCCTTGTGCTGCACGAACGGCATGGCTGCGGCGCGCCCTTCGACGGCCAGCATGCGCGTCTCGCGGGGCGACATGCCCGTCGCGCGCCGGTACGCACGCGCAAAGTTCGAGGCGTCGGAAAAGCCGTAGGTCTGCGCGATTTCGGCTACCGAACGGTGCGTCTGCGATCGGTCGGCCAGGATCGCGTGGCACTGCCGCAGGCGCTGCATGCGCAGGTAGTTGAAGAAGCCGCCTTCGCGCTCGAACAGCCGGTACAGCGTGGCACGCGAGATGCCGAACTGCACCGACACGCCTTCGGGCGAAAGCGCCAGGTCGGACAGATTGTGCTGCACATGCCGGCAGACCGAGGCAAACAGGCTTTCCCTCACGGCCGGCGCATTGGCTTCGGTCACCTGGCAGTTGATGGCGGCCGCAGCCAGTTGCAGGGTGCCCGGGATGACGGCCTGTGCTTCGGCATCGCTCAATTTCCCGACCGAGTGATAGAGCGAACACAGGTGATCGCGCAGCAGCCCGACCATCGGAGCACCGCCGCGCAGCACGCGCATGCTCAGTTCGTCGGGTGCGCGCAGCAGCGGTGCCAGCAGGCGCCGTGGCACGGCCAGGCTCAGGAAGCGGCTGTCGGTCGTGCTTGTGGCGAGCGGCTGGGCTGCGTCGACGATGAACAGATCGCCGGGGCGCGTGGCGCTGTCGCTTGCGCCGTCGCGCTGTCCGCAACTGCCTTCCAGGTAGTACTGGAGCACGTAGACGTCCATGCCGTCGCGCCCCAGCTTGGAGCGGGACCGGTCATAGTGCTGTGCCTGGGCGCTGAGCATGCCCACACCTGTCTCGCCGCACAGATAGGCGTCGACGCTGGCCTGAAAGCCATGCGACTGCGGCGCGGCGGAGCGCGAATCGAACAGCACGTTGATGGCATCCCGCCACGCCGCAAATTGATGCTCGCGCGGCAGCGCAGACGTATCGAAGTGGGAATGCGGAGGTTTGCTCACGGCGGTTTCCTGAAAGCCCCGCGCATTGTGCAGAAGCGGTGGCCGATGATGGCATGCCCCCAAAGTGGGGTGCCCGACGGGTGTTGGCTAGACGACAGCCAGCTTGGGCCGCTCGTGTCGCGGCATGACCACGTTGCGGCCGGCGGCCTTGGCTTCATACAGCCGCCCGTCCGCCAGTCGAACGAGGTCTTCCAGCGTGTCGTCCTCGGCGGCAATGCCCGAATGCACCGCCACGCCGATGCTCACGGTCAGCTTGCCGTACGCGCTGCCAGCATTGCGCTCGTTGGCGGCCAGAACGGCAGCGCGGATGCTCTCGGCAACGCGCGCGGCGCCGCCCAGGTCGGTGTTCGGCAACACGGCGCAGAACTCCTCGCCGCCATAGCGGCCGGCAAAGTCGCCGGGGCGCTTGATGCTGTCGTTGATGCAGCGTGCCACCGTGCGCAGGGCGGTGTCGCCGGCGGCGTGGCCGTACCTGTCGTTGTAGGGTTTGAAGTCGTCCACGTCGATCATCAGCACCGCCATCGGGGTGTGATGCCGATTGGCGCGGCGCCACTCCACGTCGAGGGCGGAATCCAAGGCGCGGCGCGTGCCAAGTCCGGTCAGGCTGTCGGTATTGGCCAGCAGATGCAATTGCTGCTCCATCTCGAGCCGCTTGCGCAGCTGCTGCGCAAAGAGGAATGACAGCACGATGAACACCGCGTCAAGCATCAGCACGATGCCGCTGATCACCCATGCGCGCCGCCACCATTCAGCATAGATGTCTTCGGTGGCAAGGCCAACGGTGACGATCAGCGGGTGGTCGCCGATATGGCGGAAGCTGAACAGCCTCTCGATATCGTCAATGCCCGCGATGTCCACATACGAGCCTTCTGGTGCGAGCAGCCGCTTCTGGAACGCGGTGGCATCGGCCAGGTTGCGGCCGATGAGCTTTTCGTTGTACGGGCGCCGCATGAGCAGCGTGCCGTCGGTGCGGATCAGCGTGACGGTGGCGTGGGGCCCCAGGTTGATGCCGTCGAACAGCCGCCTGAAGTAGTTCAGCCGCAGCGTGCCGACCACGATGCCGTTGAATTCGCCGTGCGGGCCGTTCAGGCGCCGGCTGAGTCCCAGCGATCGCTCGAGGCCAGTCGCGCGCGGCATGAACGGCTCGCTGATATACAGCCCGACGTCGTCGGAGGCTTGATGTACTTGGAAATAATCGCGGTCACCGAGGTAAATGTGCCGCGGCGGCACCGAGTGCGAATCGATGACCACGTCGCCGGCCTTGTCGGTCACCAGCAGCGAGCCCAGGTCCTGCGCGTTGGTCGACCGGTCGAACAGCACGAGCTGGCGTACGGCGGGCGGCAGCGCCAGCATGGCGGGGTCGCGTACGCCGTCGATCACGGCCTGCAGCGACAGGTCGTACACCTCGATGTTGCGGGCAATGTCGCGCTGCAGGATCAGCGCGAGGTTGTCGGCGGCATCGCGCGCGCGGGCCAGTGCGTCCGAGCGCATTTCCCAGAGCGAGAGCGCGGTCAGCGCGGCCAGCACCAGCGACAGCGCCGACGCGCCGATGATCAGCAGAGAAGGCCGCCGCAGGAGTGCACCAGTGGCGCGCTGTAAAGGCATGCGCAGAATTGTGAAAATATTGAAAACGATCGCTTCAATGGTGTACCGGACTCCTCCTTCCTACGCAATACTGTCTAAGACTTCTTCAGCATACAAAACGTTTGCGGTTATCCATTCGATCCCGTTTGTGCAACGCTTTCTGGGGCGGCTGGCGCACGGTTTGCTGAGCATCGGCTGAGTGCCGCACCCGTGGCGCCGAGCCCGCCGCCGGCCCGACATATGCCCATGCCGTCCTCCATGTCATCCTGTTAAGCCGGCTTTGCCTATTCTGGGTAAGCATCCTTGGAGAACGCCATGCCAGAGCCAGACGATCGCGCCTCACCCACCCCGGCGCCCGCCAACCCGCATCCGCCCGTGGCCGATACGCATGAGGAAGCCCTGCTCGACGAGGGCCTTGAGGAAACCTTTCCTGCGAGCGACCCGGTTTCCGTCGACGCCGGCAAGCCCAATGTGCCGCCCAAGCCGCCGGAGAGCGCGCCCAAACCGTAAAATGCGGACTGCGTGTCAACGAATCGGCTGCTTCAGCCGTATTACGTAGGCCGCAAACAACGTGCGAATCCAGCACACGGGCCGTCTGAAGCGCGGGTCGAGAGAAAACCGGCGCGCGCGACAAGCCCGTGCCGGTAGGCCAGGCTCCAATCAAGACGTCGATACCGTGCGGAGCGTGGTCTTCGGCGGTTTGTCTTGCCGCGCTCTCCCACTTCTGCGGGTCCGGATTCGCATATCGCTTCGACCCGGCACTCCGCCAAGCCAGCAGGATTTCGTTTTTCACCATGCCTGACGCCGCGTCCAACGACGCCAGTCCAACATCGCGCCGATCTTCGGCCCGCACCCCGCCTGCCGCGCCCGCCACGCCCGTGCGATCCGAATCGGGCCTAGGCCTGGCCGGCTGGATCGTGGTCGGCATGGTGCTCGTGCTTGGCGCACTCGTGTTCGACAGCCTGTATGCGCTGCTGGACCACGTGCACTACGCCGATATGGTCGCCGCGCTGCAGGCTACGCCGCGCTCGCACCTGCTGCTGGCCGTGCTGGCCACGGCGCTGAGCTACGTCGCCCTGACCGGCTACGACGCGTCCGGCCTGCGCTATGCCGGCGCGCACGTCGCCCCAGGCACGGTGGCCACCACCTCGTTCATTGCTTATGCGCTGGGCAACACCGTCGGTCTCGGTTCGCTGACGGCCGGGGCGGTGCGCACGCGCTTGTACACGGCGGCCGGGCTCGATCCTGCCCGTGTGACAGAAGCGGTCGCCTTCGATGCGGGCGCGCTTGGCGTGTCCACCACGGCCTTTGGCGCGGTCGGGCTGCTGTGGGGCGCGCCGCACATCGCTACCATTACGCATTTGCCGGCGCCGTTGCTCGAAGTCGTGGCCCTGCTGGTGCTGGCCGGCGTCGTGGCGTTGCTCGTGCTGTGCATGCGGCAGCGCCATGTGACGCTGTTTGGCCGGTGGGAGGTCCGCCCGCCGCCGCCGGGCTTGGCCGCGCGTCAGTTTGCGATTTCAGCGGCCGACATGATTGCCGCGGCGGCGGCGCTGTGGGTGCTGATGCCGGCAGGCGCGGTCGACCTACCGACGTTTGTGGCGTTCTATGCGCTGGCGGTCACGCTGGGCGTCCTGAGCCAGAGCCCGGGCGGCCTGGGTGTGTTCGAGGCCGTCATCCTTCTGGGCTGCAGCGGCCAGGCGCCGCCGGCCGAGGTGCTGGCCGCGCTGCTGTTCTACCGCGCCATCTATTTCCTGCTGCCACTGGTCGTGGCCGCTGCCATGCTTGGCGCCTTCGAGTTGCGCTCCGGCGCCGGGGCACCGTTCGGCCGCGCTGCGGTCAAGTTGTCGCCGGGGCTGTTGGCCGCGCTGACGATGGTGGCCGGCGTGATGCTGCTGGTCTCGGGCGTCACCCCTGCCAGCGACGAAGCGGAAGACCTCCTGCGCATGCACGTGCCGCTGTTCGTGGTGGAAGCCTCGCACATGATCGGTAGCGTGGCGGGGCTCATCATGCTGTTTGTCGCACGCGGGCTGCTGCACCGGCTGGATGCCGCGTGGTGGGCGGCGCTGGTGCTGTCGCTGCTGACCGGCGTGCTGGCGCTGCCCAAGGGCATTGCCGTGTCGGAGATGGCGGTGCTGGTGACGCTGGCGGTGCTGCTCGTCATCTCGCGCCGGCAGTTCGATCGGCCGTCGTCGCTGTTCTCGCAGCGGCTGGAGGCGGGGTGGCTGCTCGCCATGGTGTGCGTGTTTGCGGCGTGCGTGTGGATTCTCTTCTTCGCCTACCGCGAGGTGGCCTACGCCAACCAGCTCTGGTGGCAATTCACATTTGACGGCGATGCGCCACGTTCCATCCGCGCGCTGATGGCCGTGGCCGTCACCGGGCTCGGCTTCGGCATGTGGCAGCTCTTTCGCAAGGAGCCAGGCGTTACGACCTTCCCGAGCGACGAAGAACTCGCCCGCGCGGCCGAGATCGTCCGCAAGCAGCCTGCCGCCGATGCCACGCTCGCGCTGATGGGCGACAAGAGCCTGCTGTTCTCGCCGTCGGGCAACGCGTTCATCATGTACGCCAAGCAGGGGCGCTCGTGGGTGGCGCTGTCCGACCCCGTGGGCGCGCAGCAGGAGTGGCCCGAGCTGATCTGGCGCTTTATCGAAATGGCCGACGCGCATGGCGGGCGCGCCGCGTTCTACAAGACGCGGCCGCAGACGCTGCCGCTGTATCTCGATGCCGGCCTGCGTGCCTACAAGCTGGGCGAAGAGGCGTATGTGTCGCTGCCCGACTTCAGCCTCAAGGGCTCGCGCCGCGCCAATCTGCGCCATGGCGTGACGCGCGGCGAGCGCGAAGGGCTGTCGTTCGAGATCATCCCGACGGCAGACGTGCCGACCGTCCTGGACGAATTGCGGGCCATTTCCGATGAATGGCTGCGCAATCAGAACGCGCGCGAGAAAGGCTTCTCGCTCGGCGCATTTGACGACCGCTACATCCGCAGCCAGCCCGTGGCCGTGGTGCGCCGCGAGGGCGTCATCGTGGCGTTTGCCACGCTGATGTGCCCCGATGTGCTGCGCATCGAGGCGAGCGTGGACCTGATGCGCTATCGCAGCGACGTTCCGCCCGGCACGATGGATTTCCTGTTTGGCAAGGTCATCCTGCACTTCCAGGCGCAGGGGTATCAGCGTTTCGGGCTGGGCATGGCGCCGATGTCGGGCATGGTTGAGCATCAGCTTGCGCCGCGCTGGCACCGCTTCGGACGGATGATGTTCCGGCACGGTGCGCGCTTCTACAATTTCAGAGGGCTGCGCAATTTCAAGGACAAATTCGAGCCGGTGTGGGAAGCCCGCTACCTGCTCGCACGTGGCGGTATCGCGCCGCTGTTCACATTGACGGACGTCGCTGCGCTGATCGGCGGCGGCTTGAAGGGAGTGATCTCCAAATGAGTTGGCAAGCACCGCGCACGCAAGAGGCGCGGCATCGGGGAGTGCTACGCAAAGGCTTGCGTTTGGCCGGGCATGTGGGTGCGGTCGGCATGGTGCTGGCAGCGTCCTGGGCCATCGCCGCCGACGCTCCTGCGCCTACATCCAAACCGACGCCCGTGCAGGGCGCGGTGCTGGTTCCTCCCGTGGGCATGACGGGCGCCAGTGGTGTCGTGGCAGTGCCGCCGCGCGGTGACATGCCGCCTCGGCTGCAAATGAGCGGGCCGGCCGTGACGGCCAACAAGGCTGCCAACGGCGGCGTGCTGTCGCTGCCGGTGGTGGCGCCCGCTACGCCCGCCGCCGCACCGGGCGCGGTCGAGTTCGTTACGCACGGGCGTTTTCGCGATGTGCCGGTCTATAAGCCGAAGGGCGAAATCCGCTCCGTCGTGCTGATGCTGTCGGGCGACCTGGGCTGGACGCCCGCCGCATCGCGCATGGCAGAGAGCCTCGCGCAGCAGGGCGCATTGGTGGCAGGCCTGTCGACGCCTGCGCTGTTCGCCAGCCTGGAGGCAGATCCGGGCGATTGCGCTTTCCCCGATGGCGATCTCGAAAACTTCAGCCGCTTCCTGCAGGCCTACGAAAAGGTGCCCGGCTACTACCCGCCCATCCTCGTTGGCGACAACGAAGGCGGTGCGCTGGCCTACGCCATGATTGCCCAGGCGCGCCCGAACATCTTTGCCGGGGCCATGTCGATGGAGTTCTGTCCGGTGCTGGAGCTGCGCAAGCCGTTGTGCAAGGGCGAGGGCGTGCACTTCAGCCGCCGCATGAGCGAGAGCCGCACCACGGCCAAACGCGTCAAGCCGCCCGAGAACGCCGGGGTGGTGCTCCTGCCGGCCACGAAGTTGTCTGCGCCTTGGGTGGCGCTGCAATCCGCCATGCCGACGTCGTTTGCGCGCCGCTCCGGTCCGCTGTGCGACGCGCGTGCCACGCAAGCCTTCATCGATACGATTTCCGGGGCGCAATCGGTGGCGTTGCCGGCCATGGCAACGGGCGCCAATGCGCCGCCTGTGACAGCCAGCGAACCGTTCAAGACCGCCTTCGCCAAGCTTGTCGCCCAGCGCAAGCCGCCGCCCCCGCCGCCGCCCGCGGCGGTGTCTGACCTGCCGATCATCGAAGTGCCCGCGCAGCCCGGGTCATCGTCCGAGTTGTTTGCGGTGCTGCTCTCGGGAGACGGCGGTTGGGCGGGGCTGGACAAGGAGGTTGCGGCCGCGCTGTCCAAGTCGGGCGTGCCCGTGGTGGGCATCGATTCGCTGCGCTACTTCTGGACGCCCCGCACGCCGGCCTCTGCCGCCGCCGACATGGACCGCCTCGTGCGTTTCTATGCGTCGCGCTGGAAGAAGCAGAAGGCCCTGTTGATCGGCTATTCGCAGGGCGCAGACGTGCTGCCCTTCATCGTCAACCGGTTGCCAGCGGCGTCGCGCGAGCATGTCGCGCTGGCGGTCATGATGGGCCTGGGCAAGCGTGCCGATTTTGAGTTCCACATGACCAACTGGGTGTCGAGCAGCGCCTCTGGCTTGCTGATCCTGCCCGAGGTGCAGAAGCTGCCGGCGGGGCTGGGCATGTGCATCTACGGCAAGGAAGAGAAGGACACCAATTGCCCGGGCCTGGATCCGAAGCAGGTGCAGCTCGTGAAGCTGCCTGGCGGCCATCACTTTGATGGCGATTACGCCAAGCTCGCGCGCATCAGTCTCGAAGGCGCGCGTGCACCGGGCAACGCCTCGCGCTGATACGCCGGTCCCGGGGCTGACGCGCTTCGCGCACCGTGTTGTGCCCTGGCGTTGTCGCGCTAGGCGCCGGCCGGTGTGCTGGGCGTTGCGGCCAGCGACTGCACGCATTCATCCACGCTCAACTCGTGCAGCATCTCGGCACGCAGTGTGCTGTCGGTAGCGCGCTGCAAGACTGTCAGCGCGCGCGGCTTGAGGCGCACGAGCATCAGTTGCAGGCCGCGCGCCGCACATTCGGCGGCAAAGACGCGCAGCGCTTCGATGGCCGAGCCGTCCACGTCCGGCGTTTCTTCCAGGCTCAGCATGATGGCGCGCAGCGCGGGCTCGTGCGGTTGTTGAAGCATCGCACGAACCTTGCCGAGTACGCGCTCAGTGTTGGCGAAGAACAGGGGCACTTCGGGCCGGACGATCAGCACACCGGGCACGGGCTTGGCCTCCGGGTGTAGAGACACGTCGACGAAATCATGGCTCTCGCGCAGGCGGCCGAGCACGCTCACGTTGGGCTCGGAGAGCTTGCGCAGGGTGAGCAGCAGGCTCACGCCAATTGCGGCGAGCAACCCGTGCAGCACGCCCAGCACCAGCACGGCGAGCAACGCGGCAATCACCACCAGCCGATCGCGGTGCCAGGCCCAGTACGGTTTGAAGACGGCCGGATGCAGCGAATGGCTGACCGCAAAGATCACGATGGCCGCCAGCACCGGCTCGGGAATGCGCGCAAGCTCCGGCAGGAACAGCCACACGATCAGCGCCACCACGACCGCCGCGCACAGCCCGGCCAGACGCGATTGCGCGCCCGCGGCTTCGTTGGCAGAAGTGGCTGAATACCCGGCGCCGACGGGCATGCCGTGCAGCAGGCCCGAGAGCAGATTCGCACAGCCCAGTGCGACGAGGTCGCGGTTGGCGGAGATGCCATCGCCGTGCTTGAGCGCGAAGTTGCGGATGGAGCCGTAGGATTCGGCGTAGAGGATCAGCATGAGCGCAAAGCCGAGTTCGGCGCTTTGCATCCATTGCACCCGGTTCAGCGCCGGCACGCCGAAGCTGATGTTCTGCAAGTCGATATGGCCGACCACGGCAATGCCATAGCTGTGCCAGTTGATCCAGTAGCCGGCCGCGATGGCGAGCACGATGACGACCAGCGTGGCCGGAACGCGCCCCCAGCGGCCCAGGCCGAAGAGCAGGGCGAGTGCGATGGCACCCAATGCGGTGCTGTACGGGTTGGCACTGGCCGCGCTGCTGATCAGGTCCAGCGCAACGCGTGGCGTGTCGCTGTGGTGAACCGTTACGTCGAGGATCTTGGGCAATTGCTTGACGGCAATCGTCAGCGCCAGCCCGAACGTGAAACCGCGCAGCACCGGCCGCGCGATGAAATCCGACATGCCGCCCAGCCGCGCCGCACCGGCCAGGATAAACAGCACACCCGTTGCGATGATGAGCGCCGCCGCCATCGTGAGCGCCGTCGCACTGCTGGCGCCGGGCTCCGAGAGCACCGTCGCAAACAGCACGGCGGCCGACGATGACGTGGCCGAGACAATCGCAAAGCGGCTCGAGCCGAGCAACGAGTAGACCACCAGACCGCACAGCAATGCGATCAGCCCGGCCTGCGGCGGCAGGCTGGCGATGCCCGCGTAGGCAACGGCTTCGGGCAGCAACAGGCCCGCAATCGAGAACCCGGCGATGACGTCGCGCACCGCGCGCTGCTGTGGCGGCTGGGGCGGCGCATCCAGCGGGGCGAAGCTCTCTGGGTGTTGCAGGGCGGCGGCGGGATGTTCGTTGCTCGGGGGCATGCGACGCGGTGATCCGGCTGAAATGGACGACGCCGCGACCCGGGCGGGCCGCGGCGTACGGGTTGGCTGCAGGCGTGTCTTACTTGGTACAGGCCTTGTTGCGGCTTGGGCGCATGCCGGCGGCCTTGGCGTCGGCTTCGGTCATGTATTCGCCTTGCTTGGTCTTGCCGTAGTAGCGATCGCCCGGGCAGTGGTAGACCTTGGTGCTGGCATTGGCCCATACCTTGTCGGGGCCGCCGCCAGGGGCAACGGTGGCCGCTGCGGCCGCGGCCGGTTTGGCAGGCGCTGCTGCTGCGGGTTTGGCTGCTGGCGCCGGAGC
>NZ_MCGB01000094.1 GCF_001699815.1 Ralstonia pickettii
GGCGACAAGCGGATCGATCCGTTTGGCTAGGCGGGTTGCTTGCGGGGCTTTGCAGCCTTGGAGTCGAGCGTGCTTTCCAGCTTGCTGCGCAATGTGTGGGTGTTGAGCACGCTACAGAATTCGCTTCCTGTTGAATATGTGGCCTGCACGACATCACCGATGCCCAGAGCGGTCAACCCGCCGTAATTCTCCACCTCGACATCGAGGCCTCCATTCAGCAGGCCGCAAAGCAGTTGCTCGTAGATTGGCATGCCGAAACCCACTCGCAGATTCAGCCTGAAGTGATCGCCATACGTGTCGGCCAGCAGATGTGCCGACGTGCCGTTGAAGACAGGATAGCCGAAGGAATCCTTGTACCCCTTGACGGTATTGATGCCGATGCCTTGCTCACTGGCGAACGTGAAAGCGGACAGAAGCGTGTCGGCGTTCAGATTGCGGAATTCGTGATTGAGCAGAAGCTCCCAAAGCCAGCAGCCAAGATGCCATCGACTGCGCAGAAGCGCCTCGTCCAAGCTGGCGAAGATCTCCATCGCTACGTCGTAGTCGTGGCCGATGGCGGCGAGGAAGAACTGCAATGCCAGGTCGGGTGAGATCTCATCACGGATGCCACGCCAAGTTGCCATGGCCTGACTCGGTGACGCGGAAAGCCGTTTGGCGAAGACCGCCAGCGCCTGATAGGCCGCCATGAGATTGGCGGATTGTCTGGGCGTGAGTCGTGCCGTCTCAAGCGCGCGCAAATCGTCGCCTTGGACGATCACGTACCCTTGAGGCTCCATCTCAAGATGGAGGCTGCGGAAAAACCCGATCAGGTGACCATCGACTTCCAGTGCTGGGATCAGGTTCGTCCAGCATGCTTCGGCAATGCGGGTGGCATCCTCATCGGTGCCCGTGAGCGTGACCGTATGCCCGTCCAGCCAGTCAACCACAGCCCCAAGCCGATACTGCTGCTTGCCAGTGACGTCGAGCCGCCAGTCTTCAACGGCGCTGACTGGCTCGCTCAGCCAGTGGGCCAGTGCAGCTTCGTCGGTCCATCTCTTCTGTCGTTCAACGCTGTCTTTGGGGCGACACGTCAGGATCGGCGCTAGCACCTCCAGTGCAGCCGCGACGTGAGGCAGGCACATAGGTGTGGCGGAGGGGAGCTGTTGTAGGCGGATCAGAAATTCAAGCGCGGTCATGACGTGGGAGACCTATCGTTGATCAAGGATTTCGCTGCGCAAGGTATGAAAATTTTGTACTATTCTGCACCAAACCCACTTTTAATACCCGCGATTGTGTCTACCCCAAAAGGCGAGATCCTCACCATCAAGGAAGTTGCTGACTACTTGAAGGTTACGGAGCGGACGATTTATCGGCTCGCAGGAGCCAAAAAAATTCCCGCCTTCAAAGTTGGGGGGGTATGGCGATTCTCGCGCAGCGACATAGATACCTGGATCGAGCAGCAGTCGACGGAAGAACGAGAACCTATCACGCAGGGGACGCCCCACAAGGGGGAGCGTAAATAATGCTTGGACTGACTCTACGAGAAGAATTCCGGGGCAAACGCCTCAAGGGCACGGCCATCGAGCTGTCCAACGATCAGCATACTGGCGCGACCCAGATTGCGGCCAAGCAGTTTTTGGAGATCACCTATCCCACGCACGATCTGTTGAAGGGCATTGAGGCTGTTGGCCCCAACCAGGGGCGCCCCGTGGTCGTGATTGGCGAACGCGGTCTCGGTAAGTCGCACTTGATGGCCGCGCTTTACCACGCGGTGACTGACCCGGCATCGACCAGCGCGTGGCTCAATACG
The DNA here is from genome assembly GCF_001699815.1 of Ralstonia pickettii. Classification (GTDB taxonomy): domain Bacteria; phylum Pseudomonadota; class Gammaproteobacteria; order Burkholderiales; family Burkholderiaceae; genus Ralstonia; species Ralstonia thomasii. Next base: position 1,790 of record NZ_MCGB01000094.1, read on the forward strand.
TGGGCAACCACGCTGGCTGAACCCGGCATCGGCAAGATCGCGCTGCGCGACGGGATGCACGTCATTGGCGAAAGCCTGCATCGTCACCGCTACAAATTCTTGTGGGACGTGCTGTTCGAGAACCATCCGCACGGCACCTTCATCAATGGCAAGTGGGAAGGGCAAGGCGCATCCAAGACCGAAATCCCGTCCGACAAGCTCATTATCGAGTTGCTGGAGAACAAGCCGACGATGCTGCTGCTGGACGAATTCCAGACGTGGTACGACGGCCTGACCAACACCAAGCAGTACCCGTGGAAGAACTGGGCGTTCAACTTTATCCAGATTCTTTCGGAGATCGCCAAGGAGCGCCCTGATCTGCTGGTGCTGGTGATTTCGGTGCGCAATGGTGGTAGCGATGCGTACCAGCAGGTGCATCGTGTCAATCCGGTCGCCATCGACTTCAAGGCAGGTGGCAGCGCCGAGCGCATCCAGCAGGATCGTCGCCGAATGCTGCTCCACCGTCTGTTCGACAACCGTTTGCAGATCGCCAATGGCACGATTGAGTCGCTGGTCGCGCAGCACGTCACCGAATCCTTCCGCCTGCTCGACGTCCCACCTGCAGAGCAGGAGCGCAAGCGCCGGGAATTCATCGAGTCGTGGCCCTACGCACCGCACCTGCTGCGTCTGCTCGAAGAGCAGGTGCTGATCGCTACCGATGCGCAGGAGACGCGCGACCTGATCCGCATCCTCGCCAATCTCTACAAGAGCCGTGGCGAGGCCGTGCCGGTGCTCACCGCCGCTGACTTTCGGCTGGACGACGGCACATCGGGCATCGGGGCGTTGCTGGAGGCCGTGGCCAACCAACACCACCGCATGCTGCGCGAGAAGGCGCAGCAGAACATCATCTCGGTGCAGGAGGCGCGGCACGACCACGCCAGCACCGCACCACACCTGCAAGAAATCGTCGGTGCGCTGTGGTTGCGCTCGATTGCCGTGGGGAACCTCGCTGGAGCCGAACCAGCCACGTTGCAACTGGATATCACCCGTGACAAGCCAGTAGACGATAACGCTTTTCAGGTTGAGTTGGCGACCATCGTCGAGAACAGCTTCAACATCCATAAGGAAGGCACCAAGCTGTTGTTCCGCGAGGAAGAAAACCCGCGCGCCAAGCTGATGGCCTACGCACGCAACGACAAGCTGTTCGCTGATGGGGCCGATCAGGCGCAGCTCGCTAAGCAGGTGCGCTACGTGATCGGCGGCAGCGACGAAGTTGCGAAAACTTTCCGCGTGATTGCCTTGCCGAAGTCTTGGGCCAACGATCCGTGGACATCGCTCGACGAAGCAGAGCAGCCCGAAAAGTGGGACGACCGCTTGCCCATCCTTGTGCTGCCCGAAGAACCGGATAAGCTCGACTCCACGCTCGGCCGCTGGCTCAAAGACCAGTTGCAGAAGCGCCGCAACACCGTGCGTTTCCTGCTGCCGCGCACAGGCAGTACCAATGCCTTTCTGGATCGTGACCTGCTCATCCTTGCCCGCGCCGAGATGAAGGCCCAGGAATGGAGCAGCCAGAACCCCGAATATAAGAAGCTGCACAAAGAGTTCGAGGGCACGCTGCGCGACAATCTTAAGAAGAGATTCGACCGCTTTGCTGTGTTGCAACGCTGGAATTTTGCCGAACCCGCGCAGTGCAAATTCAGCGTCGAGCGACTCGACAAGCAGGGCTCGCAGATTCCTGACGCCATCGAAGCATCGCTGATCAGTGATCTGTTCGTACCCGAGGATTTCGAGGAGCTGGTTCTCGAATTCGCCAACAACAACGAATCGGTCGGCAAGCTGCTACGTGAGCTGCAAGAGCCGCGTCCCGCCGGACAGGACTGCATCCCGTGGCTGGGCGAAACGATGATGAAGGAGCGCTTGCTGCGCCTATGTGCTAAGGGCAGAGTCGCCATCAATGTGCGTGGCAGGGATATCCTGCAAACCCATCCTGGTGAAGAGGAAGACATCGCATGGCAACGCCTTAAATCTAAGTTTGCCGTGACGGGGCGCCAACTCGACGAGGTATCTGTGATGCTGCCCTCCGCAGTACCTGCGACGGGTGGCTTCATGCCGCCTGCGTCGTCGCCGACAGGTGGCGGAATGTTCGGCGGCGATAGCGCGGCACCGCCTGTGCCCGGAGACGATACGACCACCGGCACTCCTTCTGCATCCACGCCGGGCGGCATTTTTGGCGGCGATACTACGGCCACAAAACCGCGCACCCCGCTATCCAACCCAGCTACGTCGCCGCTCAACCTGATTGGCAAGATCGAAGGTTGGGGCATCGGCCCGGCTACGCGAGTGGCCGAGGTGTCGATTAAAGTGTCCGCCGCCACTGGCGCGCAGCTCAAGGAACTGCTCAAGAAGTTGCCCGAAGGTATGACCTTCGAGCTGAACCTTGAGAAGGAGGACGACTGATGGCTTTGACCGCTAGCGTACTGCACGCTCTGACGCAAGGCACGGACGCCGACGCTTGGCGCGTTATCGTCAATCACGCGGTCGAGATCGCCTCGAAGCCCTTGGCCGCAGGCAATGCGCCCGGCGAGGTGGTGAAGCGTGACCGTGAAATTGGCGAACTGGATCTGTTCCTTTCCTCCAGCGGTTGGGATTTGTGGCAAGCATTCGACGGCAGCGTGGAACGTACCTCGGATCGCTTGGTGCGCTGGTGGGCCGAACCGTTCAGCGCCAAGGCGGTGCTGATTCTCGACGGCCTGTCGTTGCGCGAACTGCCGTGGTTGTTGCAGGGCGCGAAGGAGCACGGCTTCACCTTGCATGAGGTCAGCGCCAAGGCATCCGAACTGCCTGGCGAAACCGACGAATTCGCACGCGCGCTTGGCTTCTCCAGCCGCAGCAAACTACAGAACAACGGAGGCGGCTTGGCCCACAAGCTGCAACAGGCACTGACCGAAACCGTCGATCTGCCGTGGAAGGATTGTGAAGCCCTGATCAACAGCACGCCAAATCAAATCTTCTGGCACCACTGGCCGGACGCTAAGCTGCACGATGGCTCTGGCGCGGGCCAAGGATTGGAACCGTTGACGAAGGACGTAGCCGAGCAACTATCCGGCGTCGACTTCTGGGCCTTCGTCGAACGTCTGGCGACCGGGCGGCGGCTGGTCATCACCTCCGACCACGGCTATGCGGCCACCGGCTACTTCCCCGACGCGGATGGCGAGGTCGGCCAGTTCCTCAAGCAGACCTTTTCCAGTGGGCGCAGCAAGACGGGCACCGGTGACCCCGGCCCCTTCGTGCCACCCGTGGCATTACAGATCAACAGCCCCCACGGCGCGCACCTGTTGGCCTTGGGTCGCAGGAAGTGGCGCAGTCAAGGCGGCTACCCAACGCTCACACATGGCGGCCTGTCGCTGCTGGAAGTGCTGTCGCCCTTCGTGGAGCTGACCAAGTAAGGATAACGGCCGATGGCCATCAAGAAAGAATTACTCGCGCAAGAGGTTGCCAAGGCTGTTGGCGCAGGCAAGACAGCCGCACTGGTAACGGTCGATTTCAACGATCCGAACCGTCCCAAGACTTGCTTGGAGGTGGATTTCCCGATTTTGCCCGTCAACCAAGTGGCGGTGATCGAAGGTAACGCGGGCAAACCCATCTATCAGATGTCCAAATGGTGGGCGCGGCGGCGTTCCAGCGTGTTTCGCTCGATGTTGATCGCGGCGGCTACGAAGGCGCCGGAAGATTCCTCACACGCGGCCAAGCTGGTGTGGGATAACTACTACGCCAACCACCAAAAGAAGGGTGCGTTCAAGCACCTGAAGGTAGCGGACATCTTCATGGGCGGCGGCACCACTCTGGTGGAAGGCTCGCGCCTGGGCATGCAGATGGTCGGCAACGACCTGAATCCGGTGGCGTGGTTCGTGGTCAAGCAGGAACTGGCGAATGTTGATCTGAAGCAGGTGAAGAAGCTCGTCGCCGACATCGAGGCCGAGGTCAAGCCGCAGATCATGCCGTACTACTACTGCGACGGCCCGCAGGGTGAGAAAGGCACATGGACGCATCAGCCTACGGGCAAGGCGATGCCCGCCGAATTCGACCCACTCGCCATCCCGCGTGATGAGCGCAAGGACTACCATTACGAAGGCCCGGAGATCATCTACACCTTCTGGGCTAAGCACGGCCCATGTCAGGTGACGGGCTGCGGCCATCGCACACCGATCATGACCAGTCCTGTGATGGCGGTGAAGACGCTCACCGTCAAGCATTGGGAACACACCTGCGGGAAATGCGGTGAGGCGTTCGTCGTGGAGGAAGAGTCCGCGCGTATGGCTCCCGATGCGCCGTTCTACGTCGCTCCCACCGAATCGCCGTATTCCGTACTCGACCGTAAGAAGGGCGTGATCTGCCCACACTGCGGCCACACGGCGTTGGTGAATCTTGGCAAGGGCAAGAACAAGAAGGTTGAACTGAGCCTGCTGGTGCATCCGCAGTGGTTGGCGGGTGAGGCCAAGCAGGACGCCGACGGTCAGCCGTACGGCGGTTCGGCGCAGGACGATGTGGTGGCGACTACGCGGTGGGATGCGGCACGCTCCGCGAAGATTCGCTTGCTGGAGGTGCGCGGCGCGCTACCGGATGAAGTGACCGACCCGGAAACTGGCGTCACATTCGCTCCAGAGAAAGGTACGGTACCGAAGAAATCGCATTACGCCTGCTCGGCCTGCGGCACGGTGCAGGATGTGCTAACCACCATCAAGGCGACAGGCAAGACCGGGCCGATGGCAGCCTACGCGGTGCAGGGCTATGCACCCAAGCGAGATGAAGCAGGCAAGCCTTACAGCGGTCGCTTCTTCGCCGCCTACGATGCTGCGCACGCCCGGCAGTACGACAGCGCGTTCGCGGAATGGGAGGTGCGCAAGGACGATGACCTAAAGGACTACTGGCCGCGGTCCGAACTGGCTTACGGCTTTATGACCCACCACCTGCAAGGCGGTGTGCCCAACCACGGCTTTACGCACTGGTGGACGATGTTCAACCCGCGCCAGTTGCTTGTTCATGCGCAACTGCTCAAAGCCATTGTCGAGGTCGGCAACTACGACTGGAAGACTCGCGAGTATTTGCTCGGCGCATTCCAGCAGTACCTGCGTAACCAGAGTCAGTTTGGATTCTGGAACCCGCAGCGTGACACCCCCGAGCCGATGTTTTCGAACAATAACTTTCACCCGAAATCCACGGTCATCGAGAATTGCGTGTTCCCTGCACTGGGGCGCGGCAATTGGGCCGCCTGCGTTGAGGGCATCGTCGAAGGACGTGAATGGGCTGTGGAGCCCTGGGAAGCGGTAAGCCTTGAAGCGCTGAAGCGACAAGCTCCAGCATTGGTCGAGCAACTTTCAGGCAAGAGTGAGAAGGTCTATCCTGGCGATCCGGTCGGCGAGGTTGGCGTGTTCCAAGGCTCGTCCACCGACCTTTCGCACGTCCCCACTGCCAGCCTCGATCTGGTCATCACCGACCCACCCTTTGGTGGCCTGCTGCACTACTCGGAACTGTCCGATTTCTTTTACGTCTGGTTGCGCCTCGCGCTGAAAGACAAGTATCCCGACTACTTCCGCGCCGACTACACACCCAAGTCGCTTGAGGCAGTTGCAAACCGCGCACGCGAGCCGGAAGACCCGGATGGCTTCTATCAACGCCTGCTCACACAGTGCTGGCGCGAGGCCCATCGCGCGCTCAAGCCCAGCGGCATCCTCGCCTTCACTTTTCACCACAGCGAGGATGAGCCGTGGGTGGCGGTACTGGAATCGCTGTTCGACGCTGGGTACTACCTCGAAGCGACGTATCCCATTCGCTCCGACGAAACCAAAGGCGAAGGCGAGTTCGGCTCCAAGACCATCGAGTACGACATCATCCATGTCTGCCGCAAGCGTACCGAGGAACCCAAGCCGGTGAGCTGGGGCCGGATGCGCCGCGAGGTGATGGCAGACGTGCGCCAGTTGCAGGCCATGCTGGAAAACCACGCGAAGGAAGGTCTGCCTGCTGCCGACATTCAGGTCATCCGACGCGGCAAGGCGCTGGAATACTTCTCGCGCCATTACGGCAAGGTCTATGTCGATGAGGAACGAACCATCTCTGTTAAGGAGGCATTGATCGGTATTAATCAACTCATCGATGAAGACGCCAACAAGGGGCAGGAGCCTCCACCAGTCAATGCCGAACCGATGACCCGGCAGTTTCTGCGTACCTTCGGCAATTCGATGGAGCTGAAGCGCGACCAGTTGCAGAAATTCCTGCGGGGTACCATCACAACACCGGATGATTTCGTTCAGCGTGGTTGGTGCAGCGAAGTCAAGAAGATCTTCACTCGCACGACCCCGCTGGACTTTGCGCGCGAATGGTCGGGGAAGCATCGCCGCCGCCTGACATCCGATCTGGATCAGGCGCTGGTACTGATCGGCGCGTGCTTCGACGGAAGCGGAATCAACGCCTCGGATACGTTGAAGAATGACAACTTCAAGTCGCACGTCGCGCTGAAGCCGCTGCTGGAGTGGATCAACCGCAACGGCCCGGATCAGGTCACTCGCAGCGCGGCTTCACGCGCGGTGTCCATCTACAACGCTTGGCATGCTGGTCAGGCACCGAAGCCCGCACAGGGCTCCTTGTTCGATGACGAAGGGGGGTACGAAAGATGAGGCAACTGCTGGACACAGTGTGGCAGCGGCGTGGCACCAGTTGGGTATGGGACGAAGAAGCACGCAACCAGATCTGCGCGGCCAACGAGGTGTGGAGCTTGCGTCAGTTTCTGCGTGCGGCGCAAACAGCGGGAAGCTGGCCGGAAGACCTGCCTAGTAATGACGATCAAACGCTAGTGGTTGCGGGGTTGGATGGTAGCCTTGACCTGCTGATGCCGACAGACGCGGAAACGTGGCTGAGTGATGTGGTTAAGCCCGCCCTACTGTCGTTTCAGGACGCCTATGCGGGCGGTGCGGCGCTGGTGTTCTGGTTGCCCGGTGGTCATAACCGAATCAAGGTGCAGACGACTACCGACGAGGTGGGCTGGCTGTGCCACACTCCCCATGGGCATCAGATCGACTTCGGTCGTATCTTGTGGGGTCAAGCCAATGAGTACCCGCAGGAAATCCTGTTGCGCGACGGCAGCAAGCCCGCTGGCCTGTTCCACCTGCGGATTACGTGAGGTCGGCGCGTGACGACAGAGATTCAGTTCCAACCCGGCGAGCGCATTACCCACCACGAATATGGCCAGGGTGTTGTCCTTGACCCAGCGCATGACGGCTATCTGCGTGCGTTTTTCGGCGTCGGTGAGCGCCGAGTGCCGGTGGCTTCGCTGCGGCGCGAGCTCACACGTACCGAACGCATTCTGCGCGCCGTGGACGGCAACGCGGAGCGTGCTCGCAAGGCGTGGCTGTCCTATGAGGCTCACGCGCTACCAGTGATGGAAAGTGCTTCGGCGCTGACCTCGGCCAAGATCGACCTCTTGCCGCATCAGGTGGTACTGACGCACCGCATCGCCACCGCATCGCCCCGGCGCTACCTGGTCGCCGACGAAGTGGGCTTGGGCAAGACCATCGAAACTGCGTTGATCCTGCGCGAGCTGGCCAGTCGGGGCGAACTAAACCGCGCGCTGATGGTTGTGCCCGCCGGTCTCGTAAACAACTGGCACCGTGAATTGAACGAGGTGTTCAACCTCGAATTCGAAGTGTTCGGTTCCGAGGGTGACATCACCGACCGCAAGACCAACGCCTTTGCCAAGCATGATCGGCTGATCGCCAGCATCGACACGCTGAAGCGCCCGGCGCGCATCAAGCGTTTGCTGGACGCGCCACGTTGGGATCTGGTGGTATTCGATGAAGCGCACCATTTGACTGCCTACCGTAGTGGCGGAAAGGTGCGGAAAACCGAGAACTACAAGCTAGCCGAGGCGTTGAAGGATCACTCGCGCGACCTCGTGCTGCTTTCGGCAACGCCGCACCAGGGCAATCATTTCCAATTCTGGATGCTGGTGCAGTTGCTGAACCCGACGTTGTTCCGTAGCCCCGAGGAGATGGTGGAGAGCCGTCACCGGCTTAACACGGTGATGTTCCGCCGTACCAAGGCCGATGCCTGCCAGCCTGACGGTTCGCCGTTGTTTGCGCGCCGCTGGGTTCACACCGAATCCTTTGTGATGTCTCAGGCCGAACGGCTGTTCTATGAGAAGCTGCGCGAGTATCTGGAGGACGGCTTCGACCTCGCACGTCGCCAGGGTAATCAAGGGCGCGCGCTCGGCTTCTTGATGGCGATCTTCCAGAAGATAGCGGCGTCGAGCTTTGCCGCCGTGCGCCGCACGCTTAAACGCCGCCTGCTGATGCTGACGTTGCATGAGGCGCTGCTGCGTGACAAGGAGCTGGACATCGAAGGTCGCGAACGTCTGACTGAGGAAGCGCGTGAGCTAATCCACGAGGAGTTCAATCTGTTACGCGACAACATTGGGCGTAGCGAGGTGGATCGAGTGCTGGCCGACCTGAAATACCGGTTGGTAAAGAAGCTGGACGAGGATGCGCTGGAAATGGCCTCCGATCCCTACGGCAGCGAGTATTCAGCCACGTACGCGGAAGAAGCTGCCTCGGCGGCGGTAAACCTGCATCTGCCCGAGGAACGCTTGCGTATCGGCGACCTGCTGCGCGTGTTTCCGCCGCAGCGCGAAACCAAGATGCAGAAGCTGCTCGACGGCTTGGGCACGCTGTGGCGGCAGAACCCGAACGAGAAGATCGTGATTTTCGCCACCTACCTCGGCACGGTGGACATGATTGCCCGCGAGATCGAGCAGACTTTCCCCGGTCAGGGCGTGGTGGTGCTGCGTGGCGGCGACCACGGCGCGAAGGTGGCGGCGGAACGGCGCTTCAGGCAAAAAGATGGCCCACGCGTGCTGGTCTGTACAGCGGCAGGACGCGAAGGTATTAATCTGCAATTCGCGCGCATCCTGTTTAACTTCGACCTGCCGTGGAATCCGATGGACATGGAGCAGCGTATCGGCCGTATCCATCGATACGGTCAGCGCGACACCGCGCAGGTTTACAACCTTGTGCTGTCGGATACCATCGAGGGCCGTATCTTCCTGCTGCTGGACGAGAAGCTAATAGAGATCGCACGTACGGTTGGCAAGGTCGATGATCAAGGCAATGTCGCCGAAGATTTACGAGGGCAAATTCTTGGCCAGTTGTCGGAGCGTCTGAATTACGACCGTTTGTATCAGGAGGCTCTGTCCGACCCAGAACTCAAGCGAACGCAGGTGGAATTGGAAGCGGCACTCTCCAATTCACGCGAAGCACGACAGGTGGTTTTCGACCTTTTCCAAGACCTCGACGGGTTCAGCCTTGACGACTACAAGCCATTCTCTGACGTGTCGTCCAGTCTAGAGCGGCTGGTGCAATTTCTGTCGGCTGCAATCGCAGATCGCCAGCGGAAGCTGACCAAGGTGGACGATGCGACCTTCGACCTCGTCAATGCTGACGGCACGCGTCGCGCTCGCTTTACCTTGAACCGCGAAGCTGCGACGAACCAGGATGATCTGCAGTTGATAGGCCTGGATCACTCTTTGGTGCAGGAGGAACTGGGGCGCTGGCGCAGCGTGCCCCCCGAGGATCTCGGGATTGCGGTTTCAGGTGACGTAGACGAGCCGGTACTGCTATCGCTCTGGATGGTCGAAGCATCCACTGGCAATGGTGAGCGTCGTGTTGTGGTTCAACCCATCGCCGTCAAGCAGGATGGCACGCGAGTTCCTGCGGTTGAGCGGCAGAGTGAACGGTACCTGCAGGCGCCAACGACCACACCGACATTCAATCCAGAACGTCGCCGGGACATATTTTCCCATGCTGTCGAACCGACCTTGCAGCGGGAATTGAAGCACAAGGGGGCTGTAAATGGGGATGGCAGTTACTCAGCGGAACTGATTGGCTACGTCGAGATCGTAGGCGTGCCTACCTCTTGAGAAGTACCCTTTCTCGTAGACCACTACGGCGTACAACAGGTAATTAGCCGACATCGCTGCCAGGCGTAGTTACGCACAGCAATCGATGTTCATATCTCTTCCCATCAAACGCGGAGATGGCCGGTGGCCATAAGCAATAACAAAGGAGTTGGCACAACCTGTGACTGATGATAAGAACGAGACATGAGGAAGAGTGAATTCCCGATTGGTCGCGGTAGTCTTTCCCAGTCGGACGAATCTCATCTCATCGATGCATGGCAAGCAGTCCGTTCTTATATCTCCATCTTGCCTTGTTCTGGCTGTGCAAAGACTCGATTCAACAGACCGTCGGTTGAGACGTCGCCATACCGTGCGGCCAACACGTCGCGCATTTTGAGCAAGCGGCGGTTCGCTGTGTCCACCAGCGTACCGAACGTTGTAGCTCGTATGCGGCCATATTTCTGATTACCGTCGCCTACTTCTTTTTCGCGCGCTACGCCAGCTGCCACCTTCTGACCAACCACCCATGCGCAGATGTAGGGTGTCCCCGCAAGTGCACCAGACGAAGCAATGTCCTGTACGTACCCGTCAGCCTGATTAACTTCCTTGCGTGTCAACTCAAAGCCGCCCTTCTTGAGTTCAATCACGAGGACATGCTGTAACCTAGTGAGAGTCGGGTCAGCAGGGTCGAACGATTCAATGCCAGTAAGCTGCCACGTCGTCTTGTCAGGCAGGACTACGATATCGGGACGATGGCGCTCGTTGATGAACTGCGCGTCTGAGCTCTTAAACAGTTCGCGTGCCACCGTCTGCAAGGTGGCATTTGAGCAATATTCCTGTGATTCGAATTCGGGGCCAAACACCCACCGCGAGCGCAGTACCAAGGGGTGCAGCGTATGCAGTTCATCTGTATGCGGATCGTCGGCCAAGCGCCGGATGGTTTCAATCACGCTAATTCGGCTGTCTATCTCATCAAGTACACGCAGTGCATCCTTGATGGTCCACTCAGTAAGCAGGCGATCCAGCCCATCAATATCGTCGGGTTGCAAAACGGATAGCTTCTGTAGGAGCGCAGCCCCCGTTTTTGACTTCTCCAGATGGATGACCGCTTTGACAGCGGTCGCAAGGAAATCGGGCGAGATGGTGGGATGCGTCTGGGCTACCGCCTTGGTGAACTCGGCGACTTCCAAACGTGCCCCTTGCCCCAAGGTGGCCAGCTCGCTTCGGTTTTGTGTCAGCGCGTCTTCGGAGGCCGCTTCAACAACTTCTGCGGCGAGTTCCTGCGCGACTTTCCCGATGTGTTCCGCCGTCGCGGAATACAGCTTTTGAACTTCGTCCGTCATACGGAATGCAGTCCAATCTTGCGTTACATCGGCCTCGTAGCCTTGTGTGTCCACAATGACCTTGTAGCGACGAGCAAAGCGCGTCCGTCCGTCAAAACTAGCCACCGATCCAATCGACCATGAGGGCATGCCAACCAGCCGCCGTTGCACCCAGAAAGCGATACCCTGATGTATGGACGAATGGTTGAGGCGGGTCGAGTCGATCACGATGATGGTGGCGCGACGTCCATCACCAAGCTCAAGTGTTTCCTCACTGACTCGGCCGTCAATTTCGGTGAAGGGGCGTTGACTGCCGTTGACCCGAATCTCGAACTCAGGGTCATGAATGAAGCGTGCCGCGAGCACGGTGAGGATTTCATCAGCGTCAGGGAGCTTGCGAGTTATCTGTACCGAAAGCCGAGTGCCGTTGCCCGTTCGTTGCCCGAGCGTTTCGCTGCGCAATACAAAGGGGCTGGGACCGGATTCGGTGCCGACGACGAATGTCGCGAGCGTACCGTCGCGCCAAGTCTCTACTTGGTATTCATCTGCGAAGCACAGCAAGCCGTGCCGTCCAACGCCGTTGCGTCCATAGGCTTTTCGGGGGCGAGCTGATCGCCCGTCCGGAAATTCAACATTCGCACCCTGGTGCTTTAGACGAGAGTAGCGCAAGGTCATCCAGCGCTTCTTGAACTGCGCCGGCGTCATGCCGTGTCCGTCGTCAGTAACCGTAAGCGTGCCACCGACTTCAGTGGGCAGAATCAAAGCCACGCGTGCAGCACCGGCATCCCAGGCGTTCGCCACTAACTCGGTCAGCGCCACTTGCGGTACATGAGCGACATCTCCCAGTTCGCGCAGCAGATAGTCGTCTTCGAACAGCGAGGTTTGCAGCGGCTCAGACATGAGCGGGCTCTCCCGAGAACATCCACTTAATCGTCGCCGACAACGGAGCGATCATTTTGAAGATAGCAGCATGTTTGTATCCGGTGTCTTGATGGCGCGACGTCGAACGTGGGATACAGCACCGCAATTGTATCAGTGGGTATGTGATCGCAACCCCTGATATCGAGCGGAATCACGGATTTCTGGATGCCGGAAACCCGCCGCTTATCCACCAATCCGACCGCCTATCCAAGCCGCCTTGCAATCAGCCAGATTCGCGGTAAGGTAGACAAAGCTGAAGAGCAAAACACAAGCAAGGTTAACCTGTCCGCCGTATCACGCGGTCAGGATATTCTGGGGCTCGCCCCAGTCCCCTTGAGAAAGCGCATCGTTGCACAACACGTGTCGCCTCGGCCCAATAACAACAAGAACAAGGAGCCATCATGGAACAACAATTCGAGCAGGCCGTACCTGCCACATCATCAAACACCAATCAGCTCGTCGCCGAGCAGCGGCGCACGCAGCGCATCGAACTGCGCGTGACCGCCATCGAGCGTGCGCAACTGGAAGCGCTCGCGTTGGCATCGGGCTACACCAATCTCGCTCAATATCTTCGTGAAACCGGGTTGCATATCGGCCGTGCCTTGCCACCCACCGCCGACTATCAGTTGCAATTGCAATGGCTACAAGCCGTCAATCGCATCGCCGATCATGTCCGAGAAATCGCGGATCAGATCGCCGGCGGCCGTCAGCCTGACGACGACATGCTTTATTACTTGCTCCAGGTCCACGATATGGCCGAGGACATCTGGAAGGAGGCTAGGCAGGAGAGCAAACCAGTAGGTGACGCATGATCGTACGCATCTTCAACAGCGGAACCTCGGGTGGCGAGTCTCCAGTCCGCTACCTGTTGAGTGGCACCGACCACGCCGGGCAGAAGCGTTTCGTCGATCCTGAAGTGCTGAGCGGCAGCCCTGATCTGACGATTGCCGCGATCAACACCATAACGCGCAAGCACAAGTACGTGTCCGGTGCCATCGCCTTCCGCGATCAAGAGCAGCCCAGCCGTGAGCAGATCATGAACATCATCGGCCGGTTCAAGGAGACTGTCTGCCCCGGTCTTGATGCGCGCCACTACAACAGTCTGTTTGTTCTGCATCGAGACAAGGGCAATACTGAGATCCACTTCGTGGTGCCAAGCCTCGAATTGACCACGGGACGTCGCCTATCGATTCATCCGCCCGGCCCTCGCAATATCGCGCTCTACGATGCGTTCACCAAGGTCACGAATCATGAGTTCGGTTATGACCAAGTCATCCCCGATCCATTGAAGCTGGCGTTGTCGGATTTCGAGCGCAAGGTGCCAGAGGGACAGAGAGACCGCAGCAACAAGCTGCATCTGCACAAACACCTTGCCCGCGCCATTCGTCGCGGCGAGATCACGACCCGTGATCAGCTTTGCGAGCACCTCGAAGAGCAGTTCGGCGTGACCATCACCCGCAAGGGGGCCGATTACATCTCGGTCAAGTTTCCCGGCAGCCAGAAGGCCAAGCGCATGCGCGGGCCGCTATATCGAGCCGATGCCGACTATGCGCAACTGTTGGAGCAATATCGCCGTCCGCCACCTGCCAAGCTGACAGATACCGAGTACCACCAGCACAAGAGCATGCTCGCCGAACTCGTTGCCGAACGTAAACAGTTTTTCGCGGCGGCGTATCTGCAACCCAGGCAACTGCGTGCTCATAAGGCCAGAGTCGCGTTACGCCCAAGTGCAATGCGACATCGCCCATCAACACCCCATAACTACAAGGAGACCAAAACCATGCACCTAGAACTGAATGCCATCAAGCGCATCGTGTCCGATTCCCTATCCGTTGCGCGCCAAATCCGTGCGGAGCGTCCTGTATTCACACCAGCCCATCGTGGTGCCGTTGCCGGCCGTATCCGACATCTGCGTGATCAGGCATACCAGTCCAGCAAGAGCGATCTCAGCGAATATGCGGCCATGGATACAGTCCATGAAGTCGAGGGTGCGTTGGGCGAGATTGAATCCGATATCAGTGCAGCTACCGCCGATGTGAACCATGCCAAGACACCCGAACAGCGCAGAAAGGCCGAAGAGCGCGTGTCCAAACTGATTGCGCAAAAGAACCGCTTGTTGCAGCAGCTTGCGCAGGCCAAGCTTCGTCAGATCAACGCTAGCGCGAAGCGTCAGCGTATCTGACGCGACACATCCGGGTATCCGTGTGTTTTACCCGGCTTCTCGTTGACGCGGGAAGATGGTCAGTCCATTGTACGATTCCATCTATCAGATCTGCGCATCAATGGATGCCCACCGCAAAACACCGCTGACCTTCTTTCAGCAGGCCATCCTGAAGCCGTTCAAGAGCGATAGCAACGCGGATATCGGCGATGTCTTCATCGCACTGATTTACCCAGAGATATTGATCCGCGATGCCACTGGCGATTACGTCATCGAATGCCGACAGGACGGTTTCCACGCCGAGGCGGACGATTTCCCGTTGCTGAATTTCCTCGAAATGTTCCCCACAATCTGCGATTCGCTTATCGCAGAGAGCTCCGCGCTCAAGAGGTGCTACGAACGCTATCTCGCCGATTTGCAGTGCTTGTGATGCTGCGTACATCGCGCATGAGATTGCAATGTCGGCTGCGCCGCTGCGTGCAGGGCATGATCCTCCGGGACCGTAGCTGAGGCATGCGAGTCTCGTTGGAGGTGGTTGACTGTGATGACGAATCCCAGGAACAGTGCCATACCAACCACCCACACCACGGGTAGGTAGAGCAACCACGGAATTGCACGTTTGCCTTGTGCCTGTCGCTTCCTGAACCATGCCTGCAAGATGCTGAGCGTGACTGCGTTGGGAAACGCGGCAAGCAGCATGGTCGCGGAGTCGTTGTAATTGCTCAGCGAGATGTAGGTTTTGCCGCCGAAAAAGACAATCGAATTCCCGACGAACCGCACCAGATCTGCGCCCCAGTGGAATCCTTCAATCCATAGGAAGAACAGCATCTCGAATGAGATCGCCAGTGAGAACAGCACGATCCATGACCACGCGCCGAAATTGAATGGTGCGCCTTTGGCGATCCGGTCATTCAGCCGATGGCATATCCATCCAGTGACAGCGAAGGGCAGGTACACGACACCGAACACCACCTGCACGCCGAGCGCGGTGTCCAGCAGAGCGCCGTGGGTCTTGGTCAGGAAGTACCAGGTCGAAGCAGCAAACAGCAATGCTGTCAGGGCAAGATAGAGCCAATTCTTCTTACGGTAATGCCAGACCAGCGCAGCGGGCAGGATCGCAACAGTAAGAAGAGGCAGCAGAAGCAACCCCAGCAGGAACTCGCCGCCACCAGATACACCGCCGCCACCGCTGTTGACGCCGCTTGAACCGGTGCTGCTTTCCGCGCGCTTCTGCTCACTGTTGGCTACCCATTGCCAGTAATGGCGGGAAGAATCCGTCGGCGGAGCAATGTGCTGATCGTCGAGCATCCCCCAATTCTGCTGCATGTCCAGCAATTGTTCGCGCAACGCTTGCTGTCGCTTTTGGTCACTCGCCGCGCTGTAGAAGTCGTCATCCATGGGCAGTTCTCGTGATCTAGTCGATAGCAGGTCTATTCCAGGCCAGGCACGGTCCATTTCATGCGCCGTGCTTCCTCCCGTGCGGTCGAGATCGAGACATTTTTCAAGGCAGGATTTCCGTGGTCCATGACGGGAACGATCACTTCGATGGCTGGGGCGTCGGCATTGGCTCCAGCGTTGAGCAGCGCTGTCGCGGCATCGGCGTTGCCTGACCAGATAGCGACGATCAGTGGGCTGGCTTTAACCATCGACGGAAGCAGACCAACGGTTTGCAAGCCTCTACGCCGGGCCTTGGCGAGCAACCCATCCATGGCTGGAATTGATCGCGTTTGCGCTTGTGTGAACGTCAATGGGAAGGCGGTGGACAATGCCGCCTCGTCGAACTTAGGGTCATCGGACAGGATTTTCAGCATCTCTGCGAAGTGTTCGTTCTTCGCCAGAATCGGGGCTTCGAGGGTGGAGCCCCCACGTTTGCCGAACACAGGCATGGCCAACGGCATGGTCTCGTGGAGATGAGCATAGAGCGTAGTGGCGTCGATGTCGCACGCTTCGATAGCTCGCGCCTTCGACTCGTCATCCAGGCCATACCCAAGGCGGGTCAACCGACCACGATCATCTTGTGGATCGACGGCACGTCGTATTGCCTGCGTGTCGTCTTGAATATCGCTCGTCCGTTGGGCGACCACATCGACTTTTGCGTGCAATGCGGCGAGGGACTGCTGCAACTGACCAATAGCGGGAACCGCCGATCCAATGGCACTTGGATTTGGTGCGTCAGCATGAGAGAACGTTGCGAACGCCAGTGCAAAGCCGCCCATGCAGCATGTCGTGGCGAGCCAGAGCTTGCGTGAACGTGCATAAAATTCCAGACGGCTGCGTATCGGTTGCTGCTCGGTGCGCCGACGTTCCAGCCGAATCATGGTGATCAGCAGGAGCAGAATACAAGCTGCCCCGGCGACGGCTGCGAGCCTGCTGGTCGCTCGTCCAAACAGCGGCGCGAGCAGGTCGAGAATCAGTGTCGACGTGAAGACCGTCGCATTGATGGGCGACACCCAGTCCGACGATAGACGCAAGGCACTGCGAACGGTGGAGTCGCCGCTTGGCTGGGTATTGCTCGCTGCACGTTCGTCCATTAGGGAGCTCACTTGCGGATCAGGCGGCAACCTGGTGGATTTCAGCAAGCAGGGCTTCGGCCAAGGCCCGCGTGATGTGACAGGTGACGGATATCTGTTGTCCTCCTGCATTGGCATAGATATACGAGCTTTCGGTGTATTCGGCATTCCGCGAGGCAGTTTCCGTAGCGATACCGAAGCCGGAAACATCACGGAAGGCGAGGCGACCTTCTCCTCCGCCAAAAACCGTCTTGCCGCGCTTGTTGAAGATGATGCCCTCCGGCCTGACGGTGATACTCGTCGTTTTGCTGAACAGCTTCTTGTACAGGAACACGACGCCGCCCATAAGGAGGATGCCCGCCACCATGCCGACTGTGAAGTCTTTCGCAATTGCGCCAATGACGAGGAAACTGATGAGCCAGCCGAAGAACACGATCCCCGTGTTGAAGACCAACATGGCAGCCTTGAAGTGCGCTCCATGGCGAGATCCTTTGTAGGTCAGCTTGATGGAGCCGTCGGGCAGGGTTTCTTTTTCGTACTGGCGTTTGAACGTGCTTTCCATATGCTGCCATTCCAATGAACTGATTTTTCGGCCGCGATGCGGACATGCGTTGTCCGGTTGTCCGCTATTGAACTGTGCTGACTACCCACAGGCGGTTCTCGTGGAGATAGTCGACAGTCAAATCGAGCCCCATGCTCATCAGAAGATGGGCAAACATGAAGCTTGCTCGCGAGTTCGCCGTGTCGATGATGATCGACCGGGACGGGAATGATTTCAGCGGCGGATTTGGCCCGAATGTCCTTGAGGCTCCGGTGTTTTTTCCACCGTTCTTCGGCATCTGTGCCCACCCGAGCAGCGTGAAGGTGTAGTCGTCGGTGATGTCGCGGACCTTGGCATCACGCCCGCAGTAAGGGATGTGGTCGAACCGTTGCGAGGATTTTTCGCTCTTCCAGACCACGGCAGAGATCGTGATGCAGTAGTTGGCGGGCGCGACCGCAACGCTTGCTGCGGGGACCGGAGCGGCACGCCATTCAAACCAATTGTTCTGCGCATCTGCCGGCATGTTGTCGATGGTCAGCGCAACGCGAGGCCATTTGCTGGCCGGGTCGGTTCCTTTGAATACGTTGGCCAGTCCTGACTGGCTGAATGCGGAAGGGCCGCTCGGGACCAAGGGGCTGGAGACACTCTGGCCGAGCTGTCGCAGGTTATCGGCAACCTGATCCATTTGCTGGGGCAATCCGGCGCAGGCGGTGAGCATCGTGCAGGCTGCCGCCAGTACGGCGGCGCGATATGAATGGCGCATGGAGGGTCAATCTCAAGAGGGAGGCTCACGGGATGCGCAGCACCCCGTGCATGGCTATTGAACGATCAGCGGCAGGTGGCGACCGACTGTGCGGCGTCGCGCTCGACAACAAACATGCTGGACGACAGCGGCAGCAGGATCACGCCTGAGCTGGGGGCCTGGCCATTCACGACCGAGGTCGCAGCGCCATTGACCGCAACCAACCCGGTGTTGGTGCTGATGTCGTTGAAGTACAGCGTTTCTGCCGTGGAGACACCGGAGGTGTCTGCGGTCTTCACTGTGGTTCCGTTGATCGTCACCGTACCGATGGTTGTGCCACGGTCGGTACACGTCCACGAACCGTTGAGTTCGGTGCCCGCGAGCACCTGCTGCTTGCTGGCGTAGATCACCCCGGTGCGCAGGACCGGCGTCGCCGACTGGCTGTAGCCAAAGCGGTCGATAACCAGCACCGGGCCACGGTCACCTGCCTGGAAGCTCAGAATGCCGAGATCCGAGCCGCTCCCTTGAACGTGCGTCAGGCCATCGGTGGTGTTCTTCACCAGCTTGAACGCGAACTGCTGGCTCGGCGAGCTCGAACCTGCAACGGCATTGCACGTGCCCGATGCGTTGATCAGGCCGCTGTCGCACCACGTGACATCCGTGCCGTTGGCCGCTACACGGAACGTGCCGCCCAAGAACGACGGCGAGCCGCCATCGCTGGCATTGCGGGTTGCGCCGATATAGAAGTAGTCGCCGGCCAGCGTGGCCGTGTTGGCAGGAACGGAATAGCCCGAGCCTGCAACGCTGGAGCTGCGTGTGCGGAGGACAACGTTACCGCCCATGATGTGGGTGCGCGTGTCCAGCTTGAGTGTGAAGCTGCCGTTCGCGCTGGTGCCCGTGTACGTCGTGAAGCTACCGCTCGTCGATTGGGTATAGGTGCCCGAGATGTCGGTCAGCCCGTACTGCGTCGACAACACCTTGATCGTGAATGAGCCGTCCTGGTTCAGCACCAGACGCCACGTGTCGCCGATATCCGCCGTGAGATCGAAGGCTTGTGCAGTGGAGGTCGTTCCGGGCACAGCAGTTGCGCCGGTCTGAGCGACAAGCGCGGTTGACGATTGGCTGACGGCATCCTGTTGCGGCGTCGTGGTTGTCGAGCCCCCTGATGTCGACGTATTGCTGCCGCTGCTTCCATCACTGCCGCCACCGCATGCCGCCAAGGCCACCGCAATGGTGCTGAGAGCAAGGATGTTCTGCACGGAGAGAACGCGTTTCTTGTAGGCCAAAATCGTTTTCATGTGGTTGGTTGCCTATGACGAGCGTGTAGTTAAAGGTGCGCCAAGTGGTCTCGGTGTTCTAAAATGGGTCGTAAAGACCGTGGCCGTAAACCGATCATAGCGTGACGATTCCGTCATGCCAAGGGTCTCTTTCAAAACGGATAAGGACGGTCAGCTCGCGCTGATCGGAGCGGCAGTGCGTGCCCGGCGCAAGGCCATTCCACTGTCTCAGGAGGCATTAGCCGACCTCGCCGAGATTGATCGTTCTCATATGGGTAAGATCGAACGTGGGGAACGCAACGTGACGATGCTCAACGTCCTGCGCATTGCGCAGGCGCTCGGCTGCCAGCCGTCCGAATTGCTAGCTGACGCCGGTCTGTAAGCGGATTGGTTGCATGCTGACTTCCCCCGAAGAATGTGTTGATTTGGGGAAGATTGTCGCGGCGAGCTACCGGAGGAGGTAGCTGTAAGAAGTTATAGGGTGCTCAAGGAGCAATCAGGCGAAGGCTGATGGCACGAGCCACCGCCTGACGGCGGTTTGTAGCACCGAGCTTTTTCGTCGCATTCCCGATATGGAAGATCACCGTCCGCTCGGAAACGGAGAGGATGTGTGCGATTTCCCACGAGGTTTTGCCCGCCGCTGCCCATTGCAGGCATTCTTTCTCGCGTGACGTCAGCGAAGGCATCGGGGCGTTGGACATCGACGCATCGAGTCGCCGTACTGCTTCATGCAAATGCAGGGCAGTCAGTACCGCGAGGCCGGATATCGCGTCGGTGTGGCGTTGCGAACGTTCTGGAGCCTGATCGGACGTCACGCTAAACAAAGCCCGAGTGTGGTCGAAACCGTTGATCGGTATCGTGATACCGGTTGCCAACCCGTGCTCACGGGCCTCATCGAACACAGGACTTCGCGCTGCCTGCAAATCGTCGGCATCCCAGTGAATCGGGAGGTTGCTGGTAGTGATTAGTTTGACAACAGGATCGGCGGCAACATGCCCGGCTTCCTGATAGCGGCGTATCCAGGAGGCCGGGTAGGTCGAGAAGATATTTTTCGTGTACAGCATTTCTGCTGCGACGACGTTGTGATCGTCCTTGAAAAAGTGCCGGGCATCACCGGCGACGAGCAGCGGCGAGTAGAAGAATCGGCCATAGCCGAGGTTGCCCGCATGGCGTTCCATGAAGGCTGCGATCTCCGCATGTGAGCCGGCAGTTAGCAAGCTCTCGAACGTGTAGAGCGGCGATACCATGACCTTATTTCAGAATCCCGGACAACGCCTTGATTGCGCTGTCGATGGAGTTCTGGGCATCCAGTTTCCGGTCTTTCAGCAGCGGAAAGACCTTGTCGAGCTGAGACATCGCCCACCAGAGGCTGTCTTCTTTCAGTTCATCGACGGCCTTCCAGTAATGCCGCCACACTTGATCGTCCTCATATTTCAGTTGGACGCTGTACTTCTCATCTTGGTATCTGACTCGGCAGCACCGCAGATAAGTCGACGGATAGTACAGACCCTTGTGATTCGGGGGATCGGCGTTGATCGAGACGAGCACGAGCTCGCCAAAAATTTCCACCTGCGGCCTGATCTCCTCGAAAAGGTCTTTTCCCCATTTGCTGCGGTATTTCACCTCGACCAGGAATTTGTCGTCCTGGTCCTTCGTCATGACGGTGAAGTCTGGCAGACGGCTCATGGCATCCGGGTAGGCCAGCTTCGCATACTCGAAGCTGGACATGCAGGAGAGCTCCCGAATGACTTTCTCAATGCCCGAGTCGATCACGCGATACCCCGCGTCTTCGAGGATCGCCTTGACGATGCCCTCGGTCATTTCCTTTTTTATTCGGTTCTCGAAATCCATGGCACGAAAGCGGGCAGGGCAGAACGGTAATATTTTGCCGACTGCGTTATCTCCAGTCAGTGGAACTGCTGCCGAGGGGCAGGGCGGTGAAGCGTTACCAGAAATGCTTGATCGGGAATTCCAGCCGGTCAATGGTCTGCTTCAAAACGGATAACGGCTTCTCGTGCTGATAATTGACGACGTGCGGCGCAGAAAGATCCACCTTCGCCTGCGCATAGTGCCCCACCATGGACATGACCAGCACCGGGTGGACGTTCAATTCCGTCATACGAGTAATGAACGTGTGGCGGAACGAGTGAAACACCTTGCGGGAATCGCTGATCTTCAGCGAGTCGAGGTAAGCCCCGAATCGGCGCGACATATTCTTGCTGTAGCCGTTCTTGCCCGCTGTCAGGTGGGGAAACAGCATCGTCGCACCTTGAGCGCGCACGCTGTCCACGTAGGCCAGGAATCCCGAGGTTTCGATCTGCCGGTGTAGCGGGATTTTGCGGATCGAATTGAGGTTCTTGGCTTTCTCGATCTCGAAGTAGTGAATACCGCCATCCTTCTTGATCTGGTTCAGCGACAGGCTTGCCAGCTCCTCGACCCGAGCACCCGTGTAGAGGGCAAGCAGCGGCAACCAGTGATAGTCGGGCTTGTTCATGAACTCCCGATACGGTGCCTCGGCGAAGATCAGCTTGAGATCGTCGTCCGTGAATTCTCGATAGGATTCCACTTGTTGTTTTAGCTTGGTTTTGCTCGAGACGCGGACCTTCTCGAACGGGTTGGTGGTGAAGTACAGGTTATTGTTGATTGCGTATGCGAAGAGATCCCTCAGGAACGAGGTCTTCGCATTGATTCGGCTGGCCGACGCATTGGCGGCGAGCAGCCGGTTCTTGTAGGCGATTGCGGTATCGGCATCAAAGGCGTTGATATCGCTGTCCTGGAAGAACCCCTGGAACTCGGTAAAGGTGCGTTCCTTGTCCTCCAGTGTTTTCGCTACGTTATCGAGCTTCTTTTCTGTGAGGTAGAGCGCAATGACGTCGGAGAGCGGCTTGCTCTTCGGTTTCGGCGGCTCCATGCGCTGAGGCTCGGGACCGGCCAGTAGCCTGGCAACTTCCGTTGTTGGCATCGCGGCGAGCTGTTCGCCTGTCACGCCGAGCTTGTCGAGAATGTCGAACAGAATGCCCTTGTCCTCGGGCTGGATATTCGTGAGCTTGACCCCGTTCGGCAGCGCGATATCGAGGTGACGGAACATCTCAGCATCAAGGCGCGATTTGCTCATCTCAACGTGCACGTTCAGTAACAAAGCGGACAGTTTAGCCCGCTGGAAATCTTTTGTGCCGAGAGAGCGGCGAGTGTCGGTTTTGCCGTGCGTGAGGCGCAGGTAGTAGACCCCATGACGGGAGCGGGTCAGGCGGGGGATTTTGTGCATGGTCGGGTATCTGGGACACCGACCGGGACACCACAAGAAAAAAGCCCTTGAACTTCTCGCGAAGTATCAAGGGCTTACAGCATTTGGTGGCGAATCAGGGACTCGAACCCCGGACCTGCGGATTATGATTCCGTCGCTCTAACCGACTGAGCTAATTCGCCGAAGAAGCGGGATTCTACCGTCTTCGGCGAATATGTCAACCCCCTGCGTTAGTCGTTGCGATAAATATCCACATCCTTGGTCTCGCGCACGAACAGCACACCGATCACGAAGGTGATGGCCGCGATCCAGATCGGGTACCACAAACCGTGATAGATATTGCCGTTCTGGGCCACGAGGGCGAACGAAATGGTCGGCAGCAGGCCCCCAAACCAGCCGTTGCCGATGTGATACGGCAGCGACATCGACGAGTACCGGATGCGCGTCGGGAACATCTCCACCAGCATTGCCGCGATCGGGCCGTAGACCATGGTCACGTAGATCACCAGGATCACCAGGATCACCAGCACCATGATCGTGTTCATCTGGGCGGGATCGGCCTTGGCCGGGTAGTTGGCCGCCTTGAGCGACTCGCTCACCTGCTTCTTGAAGTCGGCGATCTTGGCCTTGCTGTCGGCGTCGAAGTTCTGGCCGTCTGCCGTGCGGGTGGCGTTGAGCGAGGTGATCTGCTTACCCGCGATCGACACCGATGCGACCGTGCCGGCCGGGCCTTCGACCGTCTCGTAGCTGGCCGACGACTGCGCCAGCGTGCGCTTGGCGATGTCGCACGACGAGCGGAAGTCCACCTCGCGGGCGATCGGGCTGCCCTGGAACGAGCACTCCTTCGGATCGACCGTGATGGTGATCTGCGCGGTCTGCTGGGCGCGCTCCAGCGCCGGGTTGGCGTAGTGCGTGAGCGCCTTGAACAGCGGGAAGTAGGTCAGCACCGCCAGCAGGCAGCCGGCCATGATGATCTTCTTGCGACCGATGCGGTCCGACAGCGAGCCGAAGAACACGAAGAACGGCGTGCCGATGGCAAGCGCCACCGCAATCAGCACGTTGGCCGTGAATGCGTCGACCTTCAGCACCTGCGTGAGGAAGAACAGTGCGTAGAACTGGCCCGTGTACCACACCACAGCCTGGCCGGCGGTCAGGCCGAGCAGCGCCAGGATGACGATCTTCAGGTTGCGCCATTGGCCGAATGCTTCTGTCAACGGGGCCTTGGAGGTCTTGCCTTCGGCCTTCATCTTCTGGAATGCGGGCGATTCGCTCATCGACAGGCGGATGTACACCGACGTGGCGAGCAGCAGGATCGAGACCAGGAACGGGATGCGCCAGCCCCAGTCGTCGAACGCCTTGCCGGTCAGTTCGCGCACGGCCAGGATGACGACCAGCGAGAGGAACAGGCCCAACGTAGCCGTCGTCTGGATCCACGATGTGTAGGCACCGCGGCGGCCGTGCGGGGCGTGCTCGGCGACATACGTGGCGGCGCCGCCGTACTCACCGCCCAGTGCCAGACCTTGCAGCATGCGCAGCGCGATCAGGATGACCGGCGCAGCAACGCCAATCGTGCCGTACGACGGAAGCAGGCCGACGATGAACGTCGACGTACCCATGATGACGATGGTGACCAGGAACGTGTACTTGCGCCCGATCATGTCGCCCAGACGGCCGAACACCAGCGCGCCGAACGGGCGCACCAGGAAGCCGGCGGCAAAGGCCAGCAGGGCAAAGATGAAACCCGCCGTGGGGTCCAGGCCCGAGAAGAACTGCTTGGCGATGATGGCCGCCAACGAGCCGTAAAGATAAAAGTCGTACCACTCGAACACCGTCCCCAGCGACGAGGCAAAGATGACCTTCTTCTCCTCCCTCGTCATGGGCGCGGGCTGCACACGCCCGACGGGCGCGTTCGGTGCACTCTGCACGGTTGCCATGTTGTCTCCTGTTTTTTTTTCGTAGGTCGTCCCGCTGGGCACCGACATGACAACGCAAACGCTTTTCGCCCGCGGAAGTGTCACCGATTGTGGAAGCCGAAACTTACGGCGTTCTGACGGGCATGTGCCTTCCGATGCACGCGATTGGCGGTGACGATTTCAACGAAATCAAGCCCTTGGGTGCGCGCGGCGCATTGATCAGGCCGTTGCCGGCTGCGTGCGCTGCATCATCCAACCGCCCGTTTGTATATGCAGTGCCAGACGGCATGTGCACCTTCTGCGAATGTGCATACGCACAAGACGCACGCGGTTACCGACGTCGTTTTGGGCGATGGCTGTCGCTTCACGGCCGATTTGCCGCTGGATGTCGCGCACCGTTTCTTACGTTGTTGTGCGGCGCTAGGGAAAACCACTATCGCAGTAAACCGCCGCGGACCGCCTGAGTAAGAGTTCAGTCAGTTTCGCTATCCAGAATCGCCGCACACATTCCAAGAGCAAACCAGGAGACAGGCGATGCAGGATGGATTGGTAGGAAAAATCGAAGCGCATCCGAAATATGCGCAGCTCAAACAGAGACGCAACAGGCTCGGCCTCGTTCTGACAGTGCTGATGCTGGCCGTGTACTACGGCTACATCGCGCTGATCGCCTTCGATAAGGCATTTCTCGCCAAGCCCGTGGGTACAGGCGTGATGAGCGTGGGCATGCCCGTCGGTATGGCGGTCATCATCTTCACCGTCGTCATTACCGGCATCTACGTGCGCCGCGCCAACAGCGAATACGATCAACTGACGCAGGACATCCTGAAGGACGTCGCCAAATGAAGAAGATGCTTTCGATCCTGCTGGTGGCGCTACTGGCCGCTGGCGCCTGCGGGGCGGCTCTGGCTGCCGGCGGCGATGTCGGACAGACCGCCAAGCAGGAAACCAACACCACGGCCATCGTTCTGTTTGCTCTGTTCGTGGCCGGCACGCTGTGGATCACGAAGTGGGCGGCCAAGCGTACGCGGTCCGCGGCCGATTTCTACACGGCGGGCGGCGGCATCACCGGCTTCCAGAATGGCCTGGCCATTTCGGGCGACTACATGTCGGCAGCGTCCTTCCTCGGTATTTCCGCGGCCGTGATGACCTCCGGCTACGACGGCCTGATCTACTCCATCGGCTTTCTGGTCGGCTGGCCGATCATCACGTTCCTGATGGCCGAGCGGCTGCGCAACCTTGGCAAGTTCACCTTTGCAGACGTGGCAGGCTACCGGTTCGAGCAAGGCCCGATCCGCAGCTTTGCCGCGGTTGGCACGCTGGTGGTGGTGGCGTTCTATCTGATCGCTCAGATGGTGGGTGCAGGCCAGCTCATCAAACTGCTGTTCGGGCTGGATTACTGGATCGCGGTGGTCATTGTCGGCGCGTTGATGATGGTCTACGTGCTGTTCGGCGGCATGACCGCAACCACCTGGGTGCAGATCATCAAGGCGTGCATGCTGCTGGCCGGCGTGACGTTCATGGCCATCATGGTGCTGGCGCAGTACGGTTTCAGTCTGGAGGCGTTGTTCGCCAAGGCTGTGCAGGTCAAGACCGCCATTGCAGCCAATGCCGGCAAATCGCCCGATGAGGCCGCCAAGATCGGTCTGTCGGTGATGGCGCCGGGTGGCTTCATCAAGGACCCGATCTCGGCCATCTCGTTCGGCATGGCGCTGATGTTCGGCACCGCCGGTCTGCCGCACATCCTGATGCGTTTCTTCACGGTCCCGGATGCCAAGGAGGCGCGCAAATCGGTCTTCTGGGCGACCACCTGGATCGGCTACTTCTACATCCTGATCTTCATCATCGGCTTTGGTGCGATCACGCTGGTGTTGACGAACCCCGAACTGTCCGACGTGGCCAAGGGTGTCATCAAGGGCGGCGCGGGCACGGCCAACATGGCTGCGGTGCTGGTGGCCAAGACGGTGGGCGGCGATGTGTTCTACGGCTTCATCTCGGCCGTGGCGTTTGCCACGATTCTGGCGGTGGTGGCAGGGCTCACGCTGTCGGGTGCATCGGCGGTGTCGCATGATCTTTACGCCACGGTCTTCAAGCACGGCAAGGCCAACAGCGCCGACGAGCTGAAGGTCTCGCGCATCACCACGCTGGTGCTGGGCGTGATCGCTGTGCTGCTGGGCATCGCTTTCGAGAAGCAGAACATCGCGTTCATGGTGTCGCTGGCGTTTGCGGTGGCGGCATCGGCCAACTTTCCGGTGTTGTTCCTCTCGATGCTGTGGAAGGGCTGTACCACGCGTGGTGCGGTTATCGGCGGGTTCCTGGGGCTGATCTCGTCGGTGGGTCTGACGATCGTTTCGCCGTCGGTGTGGGAGGCCACGCTCGGCTATCCGAAGGGCTCGGCGTGGTTCCCGTACACGTCGCCCGCGCTGTTCTCGATGACGATCGGCTTCGTGGGCGTGTGGCTGTTCTCGGTGCTGGACAGCAGCGTTCGCGCCAAGAACGAGAAGGCGTCGTTTGCCGCGCAGCAGGTCCGCTCGGAAACGGGCCTCGGTGCGGCTGGCGCATCGGGCCACTGATCGGCCACTGGCCACGCTGACTGGAGGCGGGTGACGCATTGCATCGCCCGCCTTCAAGGCAACCATGCCCAGCGCTTTCAACTTCGCCGTCTGGCCATTCGATTGCCTCAACCAGGACGAACAGCGCCTGGTGCGCGATGCCGTCGACATCGGCTATTACCCGCAAGGGCAGAGCATCCTCGATACGGGTGCCGCTCCGCAGCACCTGTTCTTGATCATCAAGGGCCACGTCGCCCAGTACGACGGCGAGGAGCTGATCGCCAGCTATGGCCCCGATGACTGTTTTGACGGCCGGGCGCTGGTGGCCGGCAA
This sequence comes from Ralstonia pickettii, assembly GCF_001699815.1. Taxonomy (GTDB): domain Bacteria; phylum Pseudomonadota; class Gammaproteobacteria; order Burkholderiales; family Burkholderiaceae; genus Ralstonia; species Ralstonia thomasii. The sequence goes on from NZ_MCGB01000094.1 coordinate 29,225, forward strand.
AGCCAGCAGCCGCTTCGTCGCTGCTGAAGAAGTGGTGGCTTATCAGGTGGCACGTCAGGCGGTGCGCGACCTTATTGCCGCCAACGCCACCTTCGGTGCGCTGCTTTTTTCCGATCTCGGCAGCAAGCTCAGCGCCATTGCTCAGCGGCAGAGCATGGAGACGATGCAGTCGCTGGCTGTCTCGCACGTGAGCGATGCCTTCATCCGGCCCGCCCATTTTGTGGATGCCGACACGGACGTGGTCTCCGTGGTGAAGCTGTTCCAGGCACAGAGCACCTCGAACGTGCTCGTGCGAGATGGCACCGCCAGCCCGCCGCGTGTGGGCATCTTCACGCGCAGTTCCTTGCAGCGCGCCGTCCTGCAAGGCACGCCGCTGGATCGTCTGCCGGTGGGGCGGATGAGCCAGTTCTCGCTCATCACCGTACCAGCCTCTGCGCAGATCGGCGACGCATTGACGCTGATGCTGCGCCATCGCGTTCACCGGCTGGTCGTCACGCGCGGGGATGAGATTCTCGGTTTGCTGGAATCACTGGATGTGTTCAGCTTTCTGGCCAACCACTCGTATCTGCTGACAGTGCAGATCAACCTGGCGCAGGACTTGGACGCGCTCGCCCAGGTGGCAGCGCAGATTACGCGGATGGTCGCGTTGCTCACGCGTGGCGGCTCGCGCATTGACCACGTCGCCAGTCTCGTGCGCGAAATCAACGCGTGCCTGTTTGAACGCGCCTGGCAGATGATTGCGCCCCCCGAACTCGTTGAAAACAGTTGCCTGTTCGTCATGGGCAGCGAAGGGCGCGGCGAGCAGCTGCTCAAGACCGATCAGGACAACGCGCTGGTACTGCGCGATGGTTACGTGCCACCCCCCGACCTGCAGCGCATCGTCACGCGCTTCTCCGATGCGCTCGCCGCATTCGGCTACCCGCCTTGCCCCGGCGGCATCATGCTCAGCCGGCCCGAGTGGTGCATGACCGCGAGCGACTTCGCGCGGCGCATTCGCGAATGGCTGATCCTGCCGAGCCCCGAGGGCTTGATGCATCTGGCCATCTTCTTCGATGCCCATGCGGTGTGCGGCGATGCCGCCTTGCTCAAGCAACTGCGGCGGACGTTGCTGGAGCTAACGATCGACAATGACGCCGTACTCGGCCGCTTCGCCGCAGCCGTTGAAGCCTTCAGTGCCGCGCCGGGCTGGCGCGATCGCCTGCTCGGGTTTGGCGATCCCGACCCGGTGCTCGACGTGAAGAAGGAGGGCATCTTCCCGATTGTCCACGGCGTGCGCAGCCTCGCGCTCGCCCACCACATACTCGACGAGACCGGCACCGTGCCGCGCCTTAATGCACTGGTGCGCGCCGAGGCTCTGGACGCCCACATGGCTGCCGAGTTGAGCGAGAGCCTGCACTTCCTGATGACGCTGCGGCTCAAGGCCGGGTTGGCGGAGATCGATGCGCATCAACCGGTGTCGTGTGACGTGCATCTGTCGCGCTTGTCGTCGCTGGAGCGAGATCTGCTCAAGGATGCACTGAGCGCGGTCAAGCGGTTCAAGGCGTTGCTGCGGCAGCGCTGGCGGACCGAGTGGATGTGATCATGGGCGGGTGGTCATGAGCGGGAGGCTCTCCGACTGGCTGCGGGCACTGCAAAGGCGGCGCCTGCTGCGCAGGTTGCGCGATCCGGCGTTCCGCTTCCTGTTTGAGGTACCGCCCCCGGACGAGTGGGTCGCACTTGATTGCGAGACCACCGGCCTGGACGTACGCACCGACGAGATCATCTCCATCGGTGCCGTCCGTATTGTCGGCAATCGTATCCTGACCAGCCAGCGCCTTGAGTTGCTGATCAGACCGCAAGGGGAGATGCGCCCGGAAAGCATCTGCGTGCATCGTCTGCGCAATCGCGACCTGGACAGCGGTGTATCGATCGAGCAGGCGGTTCATACATTGCTGCACTTCATCGGCAGTAGGCCGCTGGTCGGCTATTACCTTGAGTTCGATGTGGCGATGCTCAATCGGGTGGTGGTGCCCATGCTTGGCATCGGCTTGCCGCAGCCCAAGATTGAAGTGTCCGCCTTGTACTACGACCATCAGTTCGCCCTGCTGCCGCCATATCGGCAGCAGGGCGATCCCGATCTGGACCTGCGCTTCGCCACCGTCATGAAGGAACTGGACTTGCCCACGTGGGACGCGCACGACGCGCTCAACGACGCGGTGATGGCCGCGTTGGCCTTTGTGAAGCTGCGCCATCTGGGTGAAGCGTAACGTCCAGGTCAGATGGACGGCGGCAGGTGGGATGACTCCGACGGATCGCGCTGCGCCGCTTCGTCGTGTTGTGCGGCTGCATCTGCAGCCCGGTTCGTGCGCCACGCATACAGCACGGTAATCAGCACATAGACGATGGGCGCCCCCTGCGCGCCGACCCAATAGGCGAAGGTCCAGTCCGAGTTGAAGAAGTGCTGCGACAGGTCGCGCGCAAAGAACGCGACCACGAACGTCACCACAAACCACACCGCGAGCAGTGCCGCGATCCAGCGCATATTGGCGATCCACCGCCGGCGCGCGGGCGTTCCGGGCGTGATGCTCATGCGTTGGGTTCCTCGCTCGGCGAGCAGCGGTGCAGCGTGATGCGAAAGCGCGCCCCCGCCAGCCGCGGCGACACTTGATACACGTTGTCGAGCACCTCGATGTCCCCGCCGTGCTGCTGCACGATCTCGCGCACGATGGCCAGGCCCAGCCCGCTGCCCTCGGCTTGCGTGCCGAGGATGCGGTAGAAGCGCTGCATCACGCGTTCGCGCTCGGCCACGGGGATGCCGGGGCCGGTGTCATCCACGTCGATGAAGACGAACGGCTCGAACGGCGCGGTGGTCACGCGCACGGTGACATGTCCGCCGTCGGGCGTGTAGCGGATCGCGTTGTCGAGCAGGTTGTTGAGCATCTCGGCGAGCATCGTCGCATTGCCCGAAATCGTGACGGGCGGCCCCGGCTCCTCGAAGCCGAGGTCGATCTGCTTGGCCCACGCCTTGGGCAGCCAGTCGGCCACCACTCGGCGCGACAGCGCGCAGATATCCAGCGGCACCATACCGTCGGTGGCGCCCATGTTTTCCATGCGTGCCAGCGAAAGCAACTGCTTGACGAGGTGCGCGGTGCGATCCGAGCTGTCGGCGATATGTGCGAGCGTGCGGCGCAGCTCGTCGGGCGACTGCTCGCGCTGTGCCAGCTCTGCCTGCATGCGCAGGCCGGCCAGCGGCGTCTTCATCTGATGCGCGGCATCCGCAATGAAGCGCTTCTGCGTGTGCACCGATTGCTCCAGCCGCCCGAGCAGATCATTGAACGATGCCACCAGCGGCGTCAGCTCCTGCGGCGCCGCGCCTTCGTCGATGGGGCTGGTGTCGCCCGGGTTGCGAGCGCGGATGCGTTCCTGAATCGCATTGAGCGGTGCCAGCCCGCGCGAGAGGCCAAACCACACCAGGATCACCGCCAACGGCAGGATCACAAACTGCGGCAGGATCACGCCCTTGATGATTTCGTTGGCGAGTTGTGCGCGCTTGTCGAGCGTCTCCGCCACTTGCACCAGCGCGGGTTTGCCGCCGGAGCCCGGCCGCTGCACGAAGGTATACGCAACACGGATCTCCGCGCCATGGATGTGGTCGTCGCGCAGTTGCACGAGGCCGCCGGCGTTGGCGTCTTCTTCGGGCGGCAGCGGGAGGTCGCGGTCCCCGGAGACAAACTCGCCGTTGGTGCCGAGCACCTGGTAGTAGATGTTGTCGGTTTCGTCCGCACGCAGGATTTCGCGCGCCGAGATCGGCAGTTGCAGCGTCACGCGCCCATTCACCTCGCGCAGTTGCTGGCTGAGCACGATCGCGCTCGATTCCAGTGCGCGGTCATATGGCGCATTCGCAATCGACTTGGCGACCAGGTACGTCACCGCAATGCTCATCGGCCACAGCAACAGCAGCGGCGCAAGCATCCAGTCCAGAATTTCGCCGAAGAGGGATCGGGCGGCGGGCCGCGTGGCGTCGTCTTCGAGGTGGGGGAGGGTGTCGGCGAGGTCGCCGCCGCCATCGCGGCCATCGCGGCCATCGCGGCCATCGCGGCCATCGGCTCCGGGCACCGCGTCGGTGCGTTCGCGCAGCGATGCGCGATGCCGACGCCACGGCCAGGCCAGCCGATCACCCATGGGCAGCGGTCGCGGTGGTGGTTGGGGTGGCCGTGCGTTCCAGGCAATAGCCCAGCCCGCGCACGGTGGCGATGCGGATGCCTTCCACTTCGATCTTCTTGCGCAGGCGGTGGATGTAGACCTCGATGGCGTTGTTGCTGACTTCTTCGCCCCAGCCGCACAGATGGTCGACCAGTTGCTCTTTCGACACCAGGCGGCCCACGCGCGCCAGCAGAATCTCCAGCAGCCCGATCTCGCGTGCCGACAGTTCCACCACCTGATCGTGGATATAGGCAATGCGCCCGACCTGGTCGAATGCCAGCGGCCCATGGCGCACGAGCGTGGCGCCGCCGCCCGTGCCGCGCCGCACCAGCGCACGCACGCGCGCTTCCAGCTCGGACAGCGCGAACGGTTTGGCCATGTAATCGTCGGCGCCAAGATCCAGCCCCTTGACTCGTTCTTCCACGCTGTCGGCGGCGGTCAGGATCAGCACCGGCAGCATGGCCCCGCGCGAGCGCAGGCGCTTAAGGACCTCCAGCCCCGACATACGCGGCAGTCCCACGTCGAGGATCAGCAGGTCATAGGTCTGGGCCGTTTGCGCGGACAGCGCCGCGTCGGCAGTCGCCCCATCGGAGGCTTGGTCGACGGCGTAGCCCGCCTGGCGCAGCGAGCGTGTGAGCCCGTCAGCCAGCGTGGCGTCGTCTTCGGCAATCAGGATGCGCATGCGTGTCTCCCCGCGATGCCGGGCAAGATATCTTGCCCATCCCGCCCGCTACATTGTTTTCGCGCGACATCTGTTCTGGAGACTTGTCAAAACCACTGGTTTTTTATACAGTACTCCGAATTCGCGGTGCTGTAGTCTTGGCGGCGCTAAAGTCATGGAATGGGTCGCGTCGGGGCAATCACCCAGCCGCCCGTTGTTGCAGGCAACCGCTGGAATCGCAAGCCCTTGCGGCCCATTTATACACCAATTTGCACGAAGGACGACCATGGAAGACGGTAAGAAGGCAGCCACGATGAGCGCAGAAAAGCAGAAGGCGCTGGCTGCCGCGCTCGCGCAGATCGAAAAGCAGTTCGGCAAGGGCTCCATCATGAAGATGGGCGACGCCGAGGTCGAGCCGGTCCAGGTCGTGTCGACGGGTTCGCTGGGGCTGGATGTGGCGCTGGGCGTTGGTGGCCTGCCGCGCGGCCGTGTGATTGAAATCTACGGTCCGGAATCGTCGGGCAAGACCACGCTGACACTGCAAGTGGTTGCCGAGATGCAGAAGCTGGGCGGCACTTGCGCCTTCATCGACGCAGAACATGCGCTTGACGTCACTTATGCCGATAAGATTGGCGTAAGTGTCCCGGACCTGCTGATCTCCCAGCCGGACACGGGTGAACAGGCTTTGGAAATTGCCGACGCGCTGGTGCGCTCGGGCTCGGTTGATCTGATCGTCATCGACTCGGTGGCCGCTCTGGTACCGAAGGCTGAAATTGAAGGCGAAATGGGCGATGCGTTGCCCGGCCTGCAGGCCCGTCTGATGAGCCAGGCGCTGCGCAAGCTGACCGGCACCATCAAGAAGACCAATTGCATGGTCATCTTCATCAACCAGATCCGCATGAAGATCGGCGTGATGTTTGGTTCGCCGGAAACCACCACGGGCGGTAACGCGCTCAAGTTCTACGCTTCGGTGCGTCTGGACATCCGCCGTATCGGCTCAATCAAGCGGGGCGACGACGTGGTCGGCAACGAAACCAAGGTCAAGGTCGTCAAGAACAAGGTGGCGCCGCCGTTCCGCGAAGCCATCTTCGACATCCTCTACGGTCAGGGCGTATCGCGCGAGGGCGAGATCATCGACCTGGGCGTGGAAGCCAAGGTGGTCGAGAAGTCTGGCGCCTGGTACAGCTACGGCGGCGAACGCATCGGCCAGGGCCGCGACAACTGCCGCGAATACCTGCGCGAGAACCCCGACCTTGCCCGTGAGATCGAGAACAAGGTCCGCGAGCAACTGGGCGTGACGCCGATGGGCGCCGTCGCAGTGGCCGAGGAAGTCGGAGAAGAGTAATTGGGTTGGCCGTCGGCGCAGATCGATGGCTCTATCGAGCTTCATACGCCTGCCGTTCCCCAACGGTGGGCGTTTTTCTTTGGAACCCGCTTCTTGAACGTCAAATCCGCATGCCGTTGCCACGTCAACCGCTATCGCTGAAGGCACGTGCGCTGGGCTATCTGTCTCGGCGCGAGCACAGCCGCGTCGAATTGCGCCGTAAGTTGGTCCCGCACGCCGAGTCCGCCGAGGAGGTCGACGCGCTGCTGGATTGGCTGGAGGGCGAAAACTGGCTCTCCAACACGCGTTTTGCCGAAAGCATGGTGCACCGCCGCGCGGGCCGCTACGGTACAGCGCGCTTGATGCAGGAGTTGAAAACGCATCAGCTCGGCGAAGAGACGCTGGGCGAGGTCAAGGCGCAACTGCAAAGCACGGAAGCAGTCCGGGCGAAAGCCCTGTGGGAAAAACGCTTCGGCCGCCCACCGGCCGACCTGGCCGAACGGGCCAAGCAGGTGCGATACATGATGGCGCGCGGATTCTCCCGTTCCGTAGTGTCGCGCATCATCGCAGGGGCGGATGAGCTGCTGGAAGATGGCGACATGTCGGACTGAACATCGACGATCTCGCAACAATTCAGGCGGACAATCCTCTTGTGTGCAGATTACGTGGGTTGCGCCTCATGCGATCGTTGCAACCACTTTCACACTGCATTGCAGCACGCGACCAGTCCGGTCGTGACGACGTGTTAAAATTCTGGCCTTTGATATCGCCCTCAATTTCGGTTGCAGGGCGGTAGTGTTCGTGTGTGGCGGCTGATGCGCTGCCGCATACGTCCCGTAGGCGATGCACGCGATCTGCGTGCGCCGCCTCCATCGGTCCTATCGGTCTGTCTGGTCCATGCCTCTGTCTGCTCCCCTCCCGCGCGCCATGCGCCACCGCCGTGCCATCACGGTCGAGGCCTATTTGCGGGAAGACGGCCTGTGGGACATTGAAGCGCGCCTGACCGACATCAAACCTCGCGATATCCCCCTGGCCAGCGGTGGCGTGCGCCCTGAAGGCGAGCCGCTGCATGACCTGTGGCTGCGCGTGACCATCGATACCCGCATGAACGTCGTGGATGCCGAAGCGTGTTCCGACTGGGTGCCGTATCCCACCCATTGCGACACGATTGGCCCGGCCTACCGAAAGCTCATCGGCCTGAACCTGATGAAGGGTTTTCGAAAGGCCTCGCGTGAGAGACTTGGCGGCGTGGCGGGCTGTACGCACCTGACCGAGCTCTGTGGTGTGCTGCCGACCGCTGCCATCCAGGCCTTCGCGGGCGACGTCTTCCCGGTGCGCGATAACGCCAATGACCTGCGACCGATCGAGCCCGGCGAAAAACCGCCTTATCAACTCCATGGCTGCCATGCCCTGCATCTTGAGGGTGAGGTGGTCCGCAAGCATTACCCGCGCTGGTTTGCATACCAGCCCGAAGCCAAGATCCAACCGCCACCCACCGAACTGTCGCCTGAGCCCTCGTCCTGAAGGGCACCGCGCTGTTCGCGTTTTCAATACTCATAACACTCACTCTGCCTAGCAAAGGAAACACGCATGAATATCCATGAGTACCAAGGCAAGGAAATCCTGCGCAAATACAATGTGCCGGTTCCGCGCGGCATTCCGGCCTTCTCGGTCGACGAGGCCATCAAGGCTGCTGAAACCCTGGGCGGCCCGGTGTGGGTCGTGAAGGCGCAGATTCATGCGGGTGGCCGTGGCAAGGGCGGTGGCGTGAAGGTTGCCAAGAGCATCGAGCAGGTCAAGGAATACGCCAGCAGCATCCTGGGCATGACGCTGGTGACGCACCAGACCGGTCCGGAAGGCAAGCTGGTCAAGCGCCTGCTGATTGAAGAAGGCGCGGACATCAAGAAGGAACTGTACGTGTCGCTGGTGGTGGACCGTGTGTCGCAGCAAGTGGCGCTGATGGCCTCCAGCGAAGGCGGCATGGACATCGAAGAAGTCGCCGAATCGCACCCGGAAAAGATCCACACGCTGTTGATCGATCCGCAAGCCGGTCTGCAAGACGCCCAGGCTGACGACATCGCCCGCAAGATCGGCGTGCCCGACGCGAGCGTGCCGCAAGCCCGCCAAGCCCTGCAGGGCCTGTACAAGGCATTCTGGGAAACCGACGCTTCGCAAGCTGAAATCAACCCGCTGATCCTGACCGGCGACGGCAAGGTCATCGCGCTGGACGCCAAGTTCAACTTCGACTCGAACGCGCTGTTCCGTCACCCGGAAATCGTGGCGTACCGCGATCTGGATGAAGAAGACCCGGCCGAAATCGAAGCCTCGAAGTTCGACCTGGCCTACATCTCGCTCGACGGCAACATCGGCTGCCTGGTGAACGGCGCCGGTCTGGCCATGGCCACGATGGACACCATCAAGCTGTTCGGCGGCGAGCCGGCCAACTTCCTCGACGTGGGCGGCGGTGCCACCACCGAGAAGGTGACCGAAGCCTTCAAGCTGATGCTGAAGAACCCGGACGTGAAGGCCATCCTGGTCAACATCTTCGGCGGCATCATGCGTTGCGACGTGATCGCCGAAGGCGTGATCGCGGCAGCAAAGGCTGTGTCGCTGTCGGTGCCGCTGGTTGTGCGCATGAAGGGCACCAACGAAGACCTCGGCAAGAAGATGCTGGCCGACTCGGGTCTGCCCATCATCGCCGCAGACACGATGGCAGAGGCCGCCGAGAAGGTCGTGGCCGCAGCCGCCGGCAAGTAAGCCGCCCGCTGACCCAACCATACGCGAACGCGAGTTGCGCCCGCTGCTGAGTACGTCGGCGCGGCTCGCTGCATAAAAGGATTACAGCATGTCGATTCTGATCAACAAAGACACCAAGGTCATCACCCAGGGGATCACCGGTAAGACCGGCCAGTTCCACACCCGCGGCTGCCGCGACTACGCCAACGGCAAGAACGCCTTCGTGGCAGGCGTGAACCCGAAGAAGGCCGGCGAAGACTTCGAAGGCATTCCCATCTACGCAACCGTCAAGGACGCCAAGGCCCAGACCGGCGCGACCGTGTCGGTGATCTACGTGCCGCCCGCTGGCGCCGCTGATGCAATCTGGGAAGCTGTCGAAGCCGAACTGGACCTGGTGGTTTGCATCACCGAAGGCATCCCCGTGCGCGACATGATGATGGTCAAGGACAAGATGCGTAAGGCCGGCAGCAAGACGCTGCTGCTGGGCCCGAACTGCCCGGGCCTGATCACGCCGGACGAAATCAAGATCGGCATCATGCCGGGTCATATCCACCGCAAGGGCCGCATCGGCGTGGTGTCGCGCTCGGGCACGCTGACGTACGAAGCCGTGGGCCAGCTCACCGCGCTGGGCCTGGGCCAATCGTCGGCTGTCGGTATCGGCGGCGACCCGATCAACGGTCTGAAGCACATCGACGTGATGAAGATGTTCAACGACGATCCGGAAACGGACGCCGTGGTCATGATCGGTGAGATCGGCGGTCCGGACGAAGCCAACGCGGCTTACTGGATCAAGGACAACATGAAGAAGCCGGTGGTTGGCTTCATCGCTGGCGTGACCGCGCCTCCGGGCAAGCGCATGGGCCACGCCGGCGCGCTGATCTCGGGCGGTGCCGACACCGCGCAAGCCAAGCTCGACATCATGGAAGAATGCGGCATCAAGACCACCAAGAACCCGTCGGAAATGGCACGTCTGCTCAAGGCGATGCTGTAATCGATCAGGTTTGAGGTTGTGCGAGAACGGGGGCTTCGGCTCCCGTTTTTGTTTGTGCGCGACGCGGCGTGCGATCGCGGCACGACATGTGTATAAGCAAACAAGTCAGTGGCGCATCTGCCGCCGATCCACAAGGACATCTTCGAGAACACTATGGCGCTCACCTCAAGCGCATTCTGGTTCGCACTCGGCTCCATCATCCTGACCAACATCGTGCTGTCGGGCGATAACGCGGTTGTCATTGCGCTGGCAGCGCGCAACCTGCCCAAGCGCCAGCAGAAACAAGCCATTTTCTGGGGCAGCGCGGGCGCCATTGTGCTGCGCGTGGTGTTGACCGTGCTGGCTGTCAAGCTGCTTGCGCTGCCTTACCTCAAAACGATTGGCGCGTTGCTGCTGGTGTACATCGGCGTGAAGCTGCTGACGGAAGCCGAAGATGAAGCCTCCGATCGCCATCAGCAGGGCGGCCTATGGCCTGCCATCCAGACCATCCTTATCGCCGACTTTGTAATGTCGCTCGATAACGTCGTCGCGGTGGCCGCCGCGGCGGAGAAGGGGCCGCCAGGCACGACGTTCCTGTTGCTCGTGCTGGGGCTTGGTTTGTCGGTGCCGTTGATCGTGTTCGGCAGCACCCTGCTGGTAGGGGTCATGGCGCGCTTTCCGGTGATCATCACGCTGGGGGCGGCGCTGCTCGGGTACCTTGCCGGTGACATGCTGGTCACCGATCCGATTGATGCGGCGTGGTTCGAACGCGCGGTGCCGTATGCGGATGTGGTGGTTGGGTGTGTTGGGGCGCTGCTGGTCGTGTGTGTGGGCTGGTGGCTCAGCCGGCGAACATTGCGCCAAGCCTAGTCCGAACGATTCCCCACGAAAGTAGGTGATGACGGGTTCTGTCTGAAATTCTGTCAAGAACGGTCAGATTTGCGCCTGAATATCCAGCAAAGTGCGCCAGTTTGTGCCCAGATACACGATGTATGCCTTGGCATAGTCCCTGCAGGGTGGCCTCTCAACAACAAAATACCTTTTGGGGAGAGGTCATGGTTTTCAAGCACAGCAAGGGAATAAAGCGTCGGGCGGGCGGCTTTACGCTGATCGAGCTGATGATTGTGGTGGCGATTGTTGGGATTCTCGCGGCGTTGGCGATTCCGGCGTATCAGGACTATACGATTCGGTCGCGGGTGACGGAGGGGCTAATCATCGCTGTGCAGGCGAAGGCGCTGGTGGTCGAGAACGCTGCAAACGCACAAAGCAGCCTATCTCTGGGCGCCGCTTCGCTATCGGCCACACGAAATGTGGCCTCATTAGACATTGATGGTAGCTCTGGTGAAATTTCCATCGGGTTCACCTCTAGCGTGGCTGGAGCCGGCAGCAACACGCTAATCCTCACGCCCTACTCAGGCACTGCGTCGTCTACTTACGCGAATCTCAGTGCGGGGTCGGCTCCTCCAGCAGTCGTCATGTGGGCATGTTCGGCGAATGGCAAGCAAATGCCACCGAACGTCAACCGCACCGGGACGCCAACTTTGGATGCTCGATATGCTCCGGCGGAGTGCAGATAGCGATCCTTGTGCTCAGTCGAGGCGTCTACGCGCGCCGTTTTCGTGTAAGCCGCCGGCCACTGATGACTTTGTGCCAGCTCCACAAAAATTGACGATACACGTCACGGCATGTCAAAAACTGTCACTTCATGCCCAAGCAGTAGAGCGAATAGCGACAGTTTTGACACACGAGTTCACGAAATCGAGATGGCACGGTCCCTGCTCTAATAGCCTTGCATCATCCTTAACCAAATTTTTCCGGGGGAAAATTCAATGAAATCGATGCGTCGTCTGAACAAGCGGGTCCAGAAGGGCTTCACGCTGATCGAACTGATGATCGTGGTTGCAATCGTCGGTATTCTGGCTGCTATCGCCATTCCGGCGTATCAGGACTACACGATTCGTGCCCGCGTGACGGAAGGTCTGTCGCTGGCTGCTGCTGCCAAGGTGTTGGTGGCCGAAAACGCAGCCAATGCACAAAGCGATCTGTCGGCTGGTTCCACGGTGTTTGCGGCTACGAAAAACGTGAATAACTTGGTCGTCTCGGGTACGGATGGGCATATCACGATTACCTATGGCTCGGCCGTGTCCACCTCTAACCCGACGCTGACGCTCACGCCGTATTTCACGGTTGGCTCGACGAACTCCAACCTGGCTCAAAGCTCCGCACCGGCCGCTCCGGTTCAGTGGAAGTGCGCATCGGCAAGCGCAACGGCGCCTACCGGCGTGACTGTGACGCTTGGCTCGCTGCCGGCCAAGTGGGCACCGGCTGAGTGCCGCTAAGCTACACTAGCTGTTGCTCAAAGAGCGCCTTCGGGCGCTCTTTTTATTTCGCCGATCCCATTTCACTTCAAATGCCTCAGTCGCGATTTTTGTTGTGGCCCTTGTGGTTTTTCGCAGCGGTTTGCTTCTCTGCGCCCTTCTTGGTCGCACCGCACACCTATCCGATTCCAACGTTTTATGCCGAGTCCGCGTCAGCATGGTGCTGGATTGCCTTCTCGTTAGTCGTGCTGGGGCTTAGTTGGCGTGGGAGGGCTAGCTCGCCAAGTATTGCGCTCGCACCACTCGCTTTGATTGTGGTGCTCATCGTTCAACTGGGAATCGCAACGCCTCTCAATCCATTTTTTTCCTTTGCCGCATGCATTTGTTTACTGGCAGCGATGGTTGTTTGCGGTTTGGGTGCTCGATGCCGGGAGATGCCCGGTGTGCTTGAGGCCGTAGCGGTCGGCACGATCCTTGGCGGGTTGGCAACGGTCGCAGTGGAGCAAGTTCATCTCTGGCGGCTCGTGGGGATACCGGACATTCTCATCGGTTTGCCTCCCACCGGGCTTGGCCGCCGCATGTGGGGCAACTTGAACCAGCCAAACCACGTGGCTTCGTACTTCGCATTTGGTCTTGCCGCATGCCTCTTCCTCTGGCAGCGAGTCCGCTCGTTAGGTTTGCGTATTCTGCTAGGCATCGTGGTACTGGCCTTCCTGTTTGGCACTGCGCTCAGTGTTTCCCGCGTGGCGTGGCTACATCTGATTGCCGTAGGCCTGTTCGCCGGATGGTCTTGGGCTTCACAAACGACAGGCCGACGTCGCTGGTTCGTTTTCGTAACCCCGGTTCTGGCATTGACGATTGCCTATCAGTTATGCAATTGGTTGATGGATTACGGCAATGTTCTCTGGCAATGGGGCCTGCCGACATCACTGGGGGAACGCATGCAGCAAGGCGCAGGATTGCGCCCCCTGTTGTGGAACCACGCATGGCACATGTTCATCGCGCACCCGTGGCTCGGCGCAGGATGGGGGGATTACGCGTGGAATCAGTACGTCCAAACCGATGTGCTGGGTCATGTTGAGATGTCAATGAACGCGCACAACATCGTGCTAGATCTGCTCGCCAAGGTTGGCTTAGCCGGTCTGTTTGCTGTTGTGCTGCCGGCGGTCGGACTGATCTCGCTTCTTTGGAAGTTTCGGATGACGCCCCCAGCGGCATTTCTGTGGTCGGTGGTTGCCGTACTAACCATTCATTCGATGCTGGAGTATCCGCTGTACTACCTCTATTTCCTGCTGCCCTTTGCGTTCGCACTCGGCTACCTAGACACGCGCATGCTGCGTTTTCCCTCGCCCAGCATGACATGGGTTTTGAGCGGAGTGATCGTGGTGTGCGTCAGTGCGCTATCTGCCCGCATGTGGATTGACTACAAGTCAGTCGAGCGCCTGTACTACGCACCTGCCGGCTTGAGCAAGGAGTTGCCGGTCTATCAAGCAAGCGGACAGATGCTGTTGGTACCTTACGCAACACTGGCCATTGCAATCAACTCGGGAATTACATACGAGATGGCAGCCGTAATGGCGGCATTGGAACGCCAGGCAACCCAGTTCTATCCAGGAGCCGCTACATCGCAGCGCTACGCTCTAACGTTGGCGTTCCAAGGGAAAACGGAAGAGGCCGTGACGCAAGTGCGCCGCCTACATAACCAATACTGGACGGATTACGCAGCGCAGTCGTCGCTGCTTACTCAATCATGTTTGCAGAAGGCCGATGATCTCAAAGTGTTCTGCGACCGCCTGAAGTCTGAGGGCTTACTTGTTGGTGTCAATTAGTATCGTGAGTAAAGCCTGAAGGAATAATAAAACGCCTCATTGAGGCGTTTTTTTTTGATGCGCGCAAAAATTGCGGCTGCTTTTGTGAAAATGAGTTGTGCTTCATGTTAATAAGCAACTGATTCGTTAATCTCCTCCCACCTCATTAAATTCAATGAGGATCCATTTTTGCATCTGGAGGAGAAAAATGCAGTTGCATTACCAGTACAACGGGCGACACCAGCGCGGTTTTACTCTGATTGAGCTGATGATCGTTGTTGCGATTGTCGGTATTCTGGCGGCGATCGCCGTCCCCGCGTATCAAGATTACGTCACGCGCGCCCGCGTAAGCGAGGGGTTGGCCCTCGCAGCATCAGCCAAGACAACTGTGGCCGAGAACGCCAGCGCTGGGGTTCCGTTCGACGAGGGTTTCGCCGCAGACACGAAAGCCACGCGCTACGTCCAAGCGAAAGGCATCGTGATCAGTCAAAAGACTGGCGAAATTCAAATTAAATACACTGATTCGGTAGCGAAAGACGGTGAAAATGTCTTGTTGCTCAAGCCAACAACCTATGATGAAGCCATGAGCGGGTCAAGCGCGAGCAGTGTTCGCCCCACAGGTCCAATTCGTTGGGATTGCTATGCCAAGGGCGCCGCCGTCCGAGCAGGAACAGCCGAACTTGAAACGAAGCCGTCATTGGCGACAAATGTTGCACCTGCGGAATGCCGGTAATTTAAGCGCCAAATGATGAGAGCGCGAGCTAAAGTCGAAAGTGGTGTACGGGGGAGTTGAGGCGGGAAGTTGAAGGCGGTGGAGGTTTCAGCTGAGAATCTGATTGTCGAAGTCGGAAACCAGCAAAAAATCAAACCATCCACCATGAGCAAGGATACGGAAAAAGCAGTCGTCGGTCTATCGGGAGTCGGGCTTGGACTTGACGAATTGGTTCGTCACGGGGCGCGGCAAGTGATTCAACAAGCGATCGAAG
>NZ_MCGB01000095.1 GCF_001699815.1 Ralstonia pickettii
TGCAGCAGGTCGCCGGCTTCGGCTTCCAGGTCGACCAGCGTATCGGCGTACAGCCGATCGACCGCAGCGGCATGCACGCACAGGCGCGGCGGCAGTTCGGCCATGTCGGGCCGAAACGCGCCAACCGCAGCGATGAAGTGATGCGCGCCCCAGGCGTACCCGGCCGGGTGGCCCGGATCGCCCAAATCAGGGAGCACCGGTTGCGATGACGGTGTTGCCGTGACGACCAGCGGCGCCTGCGGCAGCACGGCACGGGCAGCATCTGCCACGCCCGCAGCGTCGCCGCCCGCTAGCGCCGTGGCGTCCATGCCGAGCGCGCGCGCGTAGCCCGCCAACCCATCCGCGCTGTCAGCCGTGCGGGCGATGATCGTGACGCGTCGTGTGCCGAGCCCGAAGCGGAAGGCTTCCAGGTGCGCGCGCGCTTGGGCACCGGCGCCGATCAGCAGCAAATCCCCGGCCGGCTCAGGCGCCAGCAAGCGCGCCGCCAGCAACGACACGGCTGCTGTTCGGTGCGCGGTCACGGTCGGGCCATCCAGCATCAACCGGCGTTCGCCGGTGCGGGCGTTCATCACCACCACCTCGCCGTGAATGGCCGCCAAGCTCTGGGCGGGGTTGTGCGGGTGCACGGTGATCATCTTGGTGATGGCGATGTCGTCATTGGACGCCGGCATCAGCAGCAGACTGCCGGAGCCCGCCACGGGCATCACGAGCCGCGCGGGCGCCTGGGCACGGCCGGCGCGTGCATCGCGCAGCACCTGCGCGATGGCATCGGCCAACGCGGCATACGGCAAGCGGGCCGCCGTGGTGGCAGCGTCGAGGGTCTGCAACATGGGGCTCTCGCAGCGGAAGAAACGTCGGACAGACCTTATGCCGTGGCGCGGCGCGCGGGCGGCGTACGGCGCGTGAGCAATCCCGCACTGATGAGAAGCTGCGCAGCGGCGTAGCTCCACCAGATGGCCAGCTCATGGTCGGTGAACGGAAAGACGAACACGCTGATGCCGATCATCGCATCCGACGCTGCAAAGGCAAGCGCGCCCCAAGCTGTCAGCGGACCAGGCAGGCGCGCCAGCAATGCCGCGCACACCATCGCCGACAGCACGAGCATGTAGGCGATCACCGGCCCCTTCAACTCACCCAGGCCCGGCCAGTACCACAGCAGCATGCCGATGGCCACGCCGATCATCACGCCGACACCGATCATGCGGATGGCCGATGACACGCCACGCAGCCCCACCAGCACCCGCAGGTAGCACAAGTGCGCCAGCAAGAAGCAGCCCAGGCCGGCCATGAACGAAAACGACAGCCACGGCAGCGCAAGCCACAGATCTCCCATCGCAGAGAACCCCATGGCGCCGATCAGCCAGCGCCGCTCGCGCGGAATCTCGTGTAGCGAGGCGGCGCGCGCCAGCAGCAACGCCATGAGCATTTTCCACAGCGGCTGCGCGACGATGCGACCGACCAGCGGGGTGCCGGGCGGTACGTCCACGGCCACCATGGTCAGCATGCCGCCGTAGGTCACGCCTGCCACGGCAGCGGCGACCCACCACGCGCGAACCCGTGCCGGCATGCCGTAGCCGCCTGACAGATGCGCCGGCGCGTGCGCCGGATGCGTGGTGTGTCCTTCAACCATCGTGGTCTCCCGCCCAAGAGAGGCGATTCATATCAGCAAGGGATGTCGGCTTGCAGCGTGACACGCCGCGCACCCTGGCGCAAGGCGCGAATCTACCCACCAAGGTGGGATAGCGGCAACGCGCCATCCCGCTTCAAGGCCGTCAGTACGATATTGGAACGTACATTGTCCACACCCGGCACACGCATCAGCTTGCGCATGACGAATTCCGACAGCGCGGGCAGATCGGGCACCACCACGCGCAGCATGTAGTCGGCGTCGCCCGCCACCGAATAGCACTCCTGCACCGCGTCGAGCAGGCTGATCTCTTCATGAAAGCGTTCGACGATGGCGTCGCCGTGGTGCGCCAGCTTGACGCTCGCGAACACCGTCACGCCCAGCCCCAGCCCGGTCGGCGAGAGCACCACCCGGTAGCCCTCGATCACGCCTTCCGATTCAAGCCGCGCCAGGCGCCGCCCGACTTGGCTGGCCGACAGGTGGACTTGCTCCGAGAGCTGCTGATGCGTCGCACGGCCATCGCGCTGAAGGGCCGCCAGCAGAGCCAGATCGAAGGTATCAAGCGAAATCATGCACGTCTCCTGCGTTCACAAGCGGCATTCTGCATGATTTCCGCAAACTAGGCGCAATGGATCGCCGTTTTGCGGGCAACCCGCGTGGCCCCGCCCATACACTGGCCGGACTCTGATTGCACGAGATCGACATTACAAATGGCCATCGCAACCACCGCCCCCGATGCAGCGCAAAACGCCGCCCCGGCCGGCTTCAACGGCACCCTGACCGATAAGCTGCGTGAACAATTTGCCGAAGGCCTGGACGGCCAGACGCTGCGCGCTGATTTCACCATGCAGCAGCCGGTGCACCGCTACACCGCTGCCGATCACGCAACGTGGCGCACGCTGTACGACCGGCAGGAAGCGCTGTTGCCGGGCCGTGTCTGTGATGAATTCCTGCAAGGCCTGTCGACGCTGGGCATGAGCCGCGATGCCGTGCCGTCCTTCGACCAGCTCAACGAAACGCTGATGCGCGCCACCGGCTGGCAGATCGTCGCGGTGCCGGGCCTGGTGCCCGACGAAGTGTTCTTCGATCACCTCGCCAACCGCCGCTTCCCCGCAAGCTGGTGGATGCGCCGCCCCGATCAGCTCGATTACCTGCAAGAGCCGGATTGCTTCCACGACATCTTCGGCCACGTGCCGCTGCTGATTAACCCGATCTTTGCCGACTACATGGAAGCCTACGGCAAGGGTGGCCTGAAGGCCGCGCGCCTGGGCCAGCTCGACATGCTGGCGCGCCTGTACTGGTACACAGTGGAATTCGGCCTGATCCGCACGCCGGCCGGCCTGCGCATCTACGGCGCGGGCATCGTGTCGAGCAAGAGTGAATCGGTGTACGCGCTGGATTCGGCGAGCCCGAACCGCATCGGTTTCGACGTGCGCCGCATCATGCGCACGCGCTACCGGATCGACACGTTCCAGAAGACCTACTTCACGATCGACAGCTTCGAGCAACTGTTCGATGCCACACGCCCGGACTTCACGCCGCTCTATCAAGAACTCGCCGCGCTGCCGACCATCGGTGCGGGTGATGTGATGGAAGGCGATGTGGTGCTGAACGTCGGAAACCGCGAAGGTTGGGCAAACACGGCGGACATCTGAGCGCAGATCGTTGCGCGCTGACTATACTGCGCGCATTCAAGACAGAACTTCGCACCCATCATGATGCCGACCCTGAACGAAGACCAACGCAAGGCCCTTTTTGCCGAAGTGCCCGGCTGGACGCTGCAGAGCGAGCGCGATGCCATCCAGAAGACCTTCACCTTTGCCGACTTCAACGCCGCGTTCGGTTTCATGACGCGCGTGGCGATCAAAGCCGAGCAGATGAATCACCACCCGGAGTGGTTCAACGTCTGGAATCGCGTGGACATCACCTTGTCCACACACGATGCGAACGGGCTCACGCACCGTGACGCCGATCTCGCACGCTTTATCGAGCAGGCCGCAAAAGGCACAGGCGCGAAGTAATCACCGCAATGCTGGCGCTCAGCCCTGTGTGGCTGCGCGCCACGCCTCATACGCCGCCCGCGCCTTGTCGCCCAATTGCTCAGGGGCGATGCGGGTGGCGCCTTGTACAATCATCAGCGCATACGGCTTGGCCAGCGCCGACGCCTCGGCACACAGCCGCAGTTCCTCGCCTTCGGCGGGCGAACGGGCACGCCAGAAATTGATGGCGGCCTCCAGATCGGTGATGTTGAGCAGGGCATCGGTCATCCGCGCATTGTAGCGCTGCCAAATGATGCCGATCGCCACGATTTCGCCCTTGTTGTCCTTTTCCGCCCCGCACTCCGGATCGAGTCAATGCGCATCCTGCTGATTGAAGACGACCGCGCCATCGCCAGCGGCATCCATGCCGGACTCACGCAAGCCGGGCATCGTGTGCAGGTCGTGCACGACGGTGTCTTCGCCACTGAACAACTTGCCAGGCAGACACACGACCTGGTGATCCTCGATCTTGGGCTGCCCGGTATCGACGGCATGACGCTGCTGTCGCAGTTTCGTGCGCGCGATCGCGTGACGCCCGTGCTGATCCTGACCGCCCGCGACGGCCTGCTCGACAAGGTGAACGGCCTGAACGCGGGCGCGGATGATTACCTGCTCAAGCCGTTCGAGATGCTCGAACTCGTGGCTCGCGTGGGCGCGTTGCTCCGCCGTCGCGGTGATCCGACCGAACCCGCCGCGCGCCCTGACATCCTGGTCGGACGGCTGCGCATGAGCGGAGTGGAGCGGCGCATCTTTGTCGACGCCGCCCCGCTGGAACTGTCGCCGCGCGAATTTGCCGTGCTGGAGTTGCTGATGCTGCGCCAGGGCCGCGTGGTCAGCAAGGTGCAGTTGCAGGATCACCTTGCGAGCTTTGGCCACGCCATAGGCGAAGCCAGCCACGACGTGGTGGGTGACACGGCCATCGAAGTCTATGTGCACCGCGTGCGCCGCAAGATCGAACATTCAGAGGCGGAGATCGTCACGGTGCGCGGCTTCGGCTATTTGCTGCAGGCACGCGCGGCGGCGTAGTTCTCGTCCATGTTCAAGCGCCACCGTCCCGCCTCGTCGTCGGCTTCAGCACCTCCGGCCAAGGGTGGCAACGGTGCCGTCAGCCTGCGCCTGCATCTGTTGCGTGCGCTGGCGACACCGCTGTTTGGCCTGATTGTGGGAACCGGCGCGCTATCGTACTGGCTGGCGGCGCACTACACCGCGCAGGTGTTCGATCGCGCTTTGGTGGGTGTGGCCAACACGCTGGCCGAGCAATTGCGCATCGCTGGTCCGCATGTGCCGGCGGCCAAGCTCTACGACATCGCACTGACCGCCCAAACACTCGTCCAGAACAGCGGCGAAGACCGCATCTACTGGCGCATTTCCGGCCCCGCAGGCACACTGGTCGGGCGCGACACGCCGCTCGGCTACGGCTCAGGCCAGGTTCGCATTGGCGAGGCGCGCGTGTTCTACAGCTGGATCGACGGCAAGCAGGTACGCGCCGTCCATCTGCTCGTTCCGGGTGTGAGCGCGGAGGTGCCCAAGCCGCGCTCGCCGCGCCAGCCTGCGCCGCCCGACCCCGAAGACGACGTTACGCGCCCCGCGCTCGCGCCCACGCAGGCGCAGACGGCACCGGCGTTCAATCCGTCCAACCCGCCCGATGCCATGCAGGCCGAAGGCGGCATCGTCGTGGAAGTGGCGGAGCTGCTGGACCATCGCGATACGGCCGCCAAGGAAGTGCTGCTGTCGGTGTCGATTCCATTGATCGTGCTGCTGGCGATTGGCGGGCTGATTCTTTCACTCGTGCTCAAGGAAGAGCTGCAGCCGTTGCAGACGCTGGCCGACACACTCAACAAGCAGAGCGCTCGATCAGTGACGCCGCTGCCGCCGGAATTAGCAGAACACGTGCCAGCCGAACTGCAACCGCTCATCAATGCGATGAACGCGCTACTCGCCCGGCTGCGCGACGCACTCGAAGCGCAGCGCACGTTCATCGCAGACGCGGCACATCAACTCCGCACGCCGCTGACCGCGTTGAAGCTGCACGCCGATCGCGCTGTCGACGCCAAGACATTGGACGACGCCCGCCCCGCGCTGCTCGAGCTGCAATCGGGTGCCAACCGCGCGGTACGTCTATCGAACCAGTTGCTCACGCTGGCGCGTGCCGAGCCAGGTATGACGCTGGACCAACTGGGCACGCCCATGCGCGTCGATCTCGTCTCGCTGGCGTTCGATACCGGCGCCGAATGGGTGCCGCGCGCGCTTGCACGCGGGCTGGACCTGGGCTTCGAGGCCTGGCCGCAGGAAGCCACGTCGCCGGGTTCGTTGCAGGCCCCGGTGCTGGCCAACGTGCTGCTCCTGCGCGAAGCCATCAACAACCTGCTCGACAACGCCATCAAATACGTGCCGGCCGGCGGACGCGTGACCTTGCGCGCCGGCATGGAGGCCGACGCGACGTCCCAGTGGTGGGGGGTCGTCAGTGTGGAAGACAATGGCCCGGGCATTCCACCCGAGCGGCGCGGTGAAGTATTCCAGCGTTTCTTCCGAGGGGATGCGGATCACCGCCCGGGACAGCCGCAAGGCAGCGGTCTGGGCCTGGCCATCGTGCACGACATCGTCCGTCTGCACGGCGGCACCGTCGCCATCGATGATGCGATTGCGCGCGACGGCACCCGCGTGATGCGCTTCGTGTTGCGCCTGCCGCTGGCAAGCGAATCCGTCTGAACGGCGGACCTTCGGCTTACTTCTTCTTGGTCTTCGCGGGCGGCGCCAGCATCGTGCCGCGGCACCTCTTCGCGCCGCAGCGGCAAGCAAACTGTTCCTTCAGTGCCTTGGTCTGCCGACCTTCGATGACGAGGCCGTAGTCGTAGAACAGCTCTTCGCCAGGTTCGATATCGCGCAGCGCATGAATGAACACGCGACCATCCTCTTCCCGCGCTTCGCAGTTCGGCTTGCAGGCGTGGTTGATCCAGCGCGCGCGGTTGCCGCCGAACTTGGCGTCGATCACGCTGCCGTCTTCCAGGCTGAAGTAGAACGTGTGATTCGGATCGGACGGGTCATGCGGATGGCGGCGCAGTGCCTCCTTCCACGTGATGTGCTCGCCCTTGTATTCGATGATCTTCTTGCCGCGTGCGATCGCGACCACAGCATAGACACCACGTCCGTGCACACCAGATTCACGCACCTCAATGCGATCGCGGCGGCGCAGTTTGGCCGGCGCTTCCGGCGTGGGCGAGGACTCAGCCAGAGCCGGTGCGGCATCAGGGGACGTGCGTGTCATGAGGAAATGGCGCGGTAAAGCGAAACAAGAACGTCGATCAACGAAGCCGTGAGCCTACACCAAAAGCATGGCTTCTCGACATGTGCCGCAACCCCATGTCGTCCCACCAATGTGGATAACCCGGCCTGCAGCTGTGGATAACTACCGGCAAAGGCTGTTGGCTGTCTGTGGCTGCCCTGTCGACGGTGTGGGCACAAGTGACGGGGTTGCCAGTCGGGCGGTCGGAAAAATCAGCAAGCTATCCACCTGAGGACACACGCGGTACCCTCGGTTTTGCGTGCAACAAGTGCTTGAACATAAAGCGCTTTTTCCACTTATCCACAGAAACTATCCACCGTTATCTACTACTACTATCTGTATACATAAGAAAAAAGGTAAACCAACCGATCGACTTGCGTCGAACCTATCTACGAGCAGACAAGCCAACGGCAAACCAGGACATCAATCGTCAACATTGATGTGATGGGATCGCCTCGCAACGTAGGCCCCATGCGGGTTTGCGGAACCCGGATGCCAGGCGCGGTTACAAAGCTCACGTGCCGGCGCTGTTCGCATGCCGGTATCATGTCGCCCTTGGAGCCATCCCCCGGACGCTCTGTTGTGTGTTTTATCTACTCTTGAAGGGAGTCAAGCAATGACGAAAACCGAACTGATCGACGCCATCGCCAGCGGCGTAGACGGTCTGACCAAGGCCAAGGCAGAGCAGGCACTGAACGTGACGCTGCAAGCCATCATGGAATCCGTTGGCAAGGGCGATGCGGTCAGCCTCATCGGCTTTGGTACCTTCAGCCAAGGTGAGCGTGCCGAGCGTATGGCCCGCAACCCGCGCACCGGCGAAGAAATCAAGGTCGAAGCGGCCAAGACGGTCAAGTTCAAGGCCGGCCAGAAGTTCAAGGACGCTGTCAACGCCTAAGGCAATGACGACCCTGGCGTGACCAGCCGGGCTGGTTAGCGCCAACGACGTGGCATGCGATTGCATGCGTGAATCGACCGCAGCATTGGCATACCACGTCGGAAGGCCTGTCTCCCCGTCAGGCCATCCCTTCTCCCCTCTTTCATGTCCCGCCCTTTCCTGCGCAATTCGCTCGCTCTGCGCATTGCCCTGCCGCTTGTCTTGATCGCACCGGTCTTCTGGTTTGCCGGTTGTGCGACGCCGCCTGCGCGCCCGCAAGCCGAACCGCTGCCCGACAACGAAGTCGTGCAGACGCGCCCAGGTGCCACGCCGCGCGAAAAGATGATCGAGATTGCCCTGACCGAATGGGATCGGTGGGGGCGCCAGGTGGTGCGCGTGGGGCGCGACGATACGTATTGCGTGGCAGGTGGCGGTTTTCCTGACCAGCCGCAAGGCCGTTGGCTGACACCCGACGACCCCACGCCCGCCCCGTCCGATGAAGAAAGCGGTACCGACATGCCGCTGCCCAAGGCGGTTGCCGCGCCTGCTGCACCAGCCCAGGCACCCTGTCTGCGTTATCCGGACGGCACGGGCGGCGAAGCCACCGCGCGCGGCTGCATGCTGGCCAAGCGCTACTGGGGCATCGTCGGCAAGACACCGACCTGCCAGCAGTTGACCACCGGCGGCTGGGCGTGGTCTGCGGTGTTCATCTCGTGGATCATGCGCAAGGCCGGCTTGCAGAACGATCAATTCCTGACGGGCGCCACGCACGCGGAATACGTGACCGATGCGCGCGACCATCTGCTCAAGCATCCCGCCTTCGTGCTCGAACGCACGCCGGCCGTGCCACGCCCGGGCGACCTCATCTGCACCGCACGCGGGGCCGACCGCTTCATGACGGATCCGGCCGAGATCCAGGCCGGCAGAACGCCCATGCACTGCGATCTCGTTGTCGAGGTGGACCCGGTGCGCCATGAAGTGAAATCGATTGGCGGCAACGTGCAGCAATCGGCTTCGATGAGCATCACCGAGTTGAACGAAGCCAACCAACTTGATCCGTACACGAATTCGGTCATGCAGTGGTTGGTGATCCTGCGTAACCAGCTGCCCTAGCAGACAGCGGATGTAACGTGGTTTGACGTCCGACGCAAATTCATTAACATGTGAATTACTAAAGCGCCGGCAGCCCGACCGGCGCATGGCCCCTGCGATCAGGAGACAGGTCATGACGGTGTTTTCGCTTTCGCCCGATTCCGGTTCGGACATCCAAGCCCATCGCCCGACCTGGTGCGGCCCAAGAGAATGGGGGGCGCGCGTGAAGCTGGCGGCGTGCTATCGCATCTTTGCGCAGCTGGGCTGGACCGAACTCATCTACAACCACATCACGCTGCGCCTGCCACCCGAAGATGGCAGCGCCGACGATGGCGGCCCGCATTTCCTCATCAACCCGTTCGGCCTGACCTATGCAGAGGTTTGCGCGTCGAACCTCGTGAAGATCGACCTGCAGGGCAATGCGCAGCGCGCGCCGGGTCAGCCGGACTGGCCCGTCAACCCGGCCGGCTTTACCGTGCATGCCGCCATTCATGCGGGTATTCCGGGTGCGCATTGCGTGATGCACACCCACACGACCGCCGGCATGGCCGTCGCCTGCGCGCGCGATGGTCTGTCGATCAGCAATTTCTATGCGGCGCAGTTGCACGGCAAGGTCGCGTATCACGACTTCGAGGGCATCACCGTGCATGCCGATGAAGGGCCGCGCCTGGTCAGGAACATCGGTGACAAGCCCGCGGTCATCTTGCGCAACCACGGGCTGCTGGCTTGGGGCGATTCGATTGCGCGGGCGTTTGCGGTGCTGTGGCTGCTCAACCGCGCATGCGACATCCAGCTCGCTTCCACATCGATGGGCCCGGTGTTGGAGATTCCCGAAGCGATTGCGCGCAACTGCACGCGCGATTCGCTGCAGTTCAACCCAAACTTTGGCGCAGGCGAAGATGTGTTCGCAGCACTGATGCGCACCATCGACCGCATCGATCCTTCTTTCCGAACCTGATCACATGACACGCATTTGCATCGTGGGCGCCGGCGCTGTCGGCGGCTATCTTGGCGCGAAGCTCGCGCTGGCAGATCAACCGGTCAACGTGCTGGCGCGCGGTGCGACGCTTCAGGCATTGCGAGCCGAAGGACTGCGCCTGACCGAAGAAGGCAATACACGGTCTGTGCCGGTGCACGCGAGTGACGACGCGCGCGCGTTCGGTGTGCAGGACGTCGTGATCGTTGCTGTAAAAGCTCCCGCCATGGAAAGCGTGGCGCAAGGCATTGCTCCGCTCATCGGCCCCGAGACCTGTGTGGTGGTGGCGATGAACGGCGTCCCATGGTGGTTCTTTGATCGGCACGGGCCGCTGGAAGGCCTGCGCCTGCAATCGGTGGATCCACACGGACGCATTGCGCAGGCCATTCCAACGAAGAACGTACTGGGTTGCGTGGTGCATCTGACGTGTTCAACGGCGGCACCAGGACACGTACGTCATGGGTTCGGTAAGCGATTGATTCTTGGCGAACCCGCAGGCGGCACCTCATCACGCCTGGATGCACTCGGTGCGCTCTTTGAACGCGCTGGTTTGCAGATCGAACGCAGCGAAGCCATTCAACGCGATATCTGGTTCAAGCTGTGGGGCAACATGACGATGAACCCGGTGTCGGTGCTCACGGGCGCGACGTGCGATCGCATTCTCGATGATCCACTGGTCAGCGCGTTTTGCCTCGGCGTCATGGAAGAGGCCAAAGCAATTGGTGCACGCATCGGCTGCCCGATCGAGCAGAGCGGCGAAGAACGCAGCGCGGTGACGCGTCAACTCGGCGCGTTCAAGACGTCGATGCTGCAGGATGCAGAGGCCGGACGCGGCCCGCTGGAGGTCGATGCGCTGGTGGCGTCGGTGCGGGAGATCGGCCAGCATGTGGGCGTGCCGACGCCGCAGATTGATGCCCTGCTGGGTCTGGTGCGCCTGCACGCCCAGACCCGCGGGCTTTACTGAAGAGAACGCCGCATCACGGCGCGAGCGCAGGATGCTTCAGCGCATGTGCCGTTTCAATCCACTGCTGGTGATACGCGGCATCGTCGCGCTTGAGACCCAGTTCGCCGTTCTGATACGCCATCGCCAGAGCTTGCACGGCCTCCGGCAATTCGTGCTCGGCGGCGTCCTGGTACAACGCCAGCGCGCGGGCTTCATCGCGTGGCACACCATCACCGTCGCGGTAGGCATTCGCCAGCATGAACATCGCTGCCGGAATCTCGTGGCGGGCAGCACGATCAAACCAGTGTGCAGCCTGTGTTGTGTCGACAGCCGTGCCGTAGCCGCTGCGATACATCACGCCCAGGTAGTACGCCGCGGCCGCGTCGCCCTTGTCAGCGGATTGACGCAGCAGGCGCAGCGCGCGCGGGTAGTCGCGTTCCACACCGCCGGTACCGAGCAGCAGCGCCTTGCCCAGCGATAACTGCGCACGTGGGTCGCTCGATGCAGCGGTTTCAAGCCAGCGCATCCCTTCGTTCCGCAAGGCGCCGTCGTGCGCGCTGAGCAAGGCTTCGCCCAACGCTGACTGCGCCGGCACGGAGCCGCTGCGTGCGCGCTGACGCAATTGCTGCAGCGCCTCGGGCTCCATCGCTTGCACGACCATTGCGCGCCACGATTCCAGCTGCGTGGCATCGACGGCGGGTGCCTGGCGCGCATGCGACAGCCAACCGCCTGCCGCCACGATGATCGCCAGCGCGGCGGCCACGGTGAGCATCGGCACCGATTGTCGCGGAGATTCCATGGCCGGTGCACCCGCCCATGCGGAACGAAGAGATGGCATCGTCGGCTCCTGCTTACTGCGTCAGGTCGATCTGGTACACCGCCAAGCCCTTGCCCGAACCGTCATCCGCAGCCACCTGTGTGACGTTGGTGATGCCGGCGGCCGTGGCGTTGGCCAGCTTGTTGGGCGCAGAGGTGAACTGCACCTGCGCCACCGAGCTCGCCAGCTTCGTGAAGCGCCAACTGCGCTGCGAGCCGTTCGTCGCCCGCTTCACGCTGCCGATCTTCTTGATGTAGCTGATCAGCACGTCGCGGTTGGCATCGGGCGACGCGTAGATCGTCTTGCTGCCATCCAGGCCCGGGAAGTTGCCGCCGCCGCTTGCGCGGTAGTTGTTGGTCGCCACGATGAACTGCGCTGCCGGGTCGAGCGCCACGCCCTTGTACATCAGGTTCTTGATGCGGCTGCCGACCGGCTGCGTGACGTCAATCTCATACGTCAGGTCCGGCGTGGTGAACATGTCGAAGTTGTAGCCTGGGAACGTGCTCACCAGCTTCTGCACCGTCGCCTGCGTCGGGTCGATGGTGTTGAAGCGCTTGGCTGCCGTTTCCAGCCAGTTCTTGATGTCGGAGCCCGCCACCTTCACGGCGTAGACCGTGTTCGGATACAGATACAGGTCGGCTGCGTTGTTGATCGCCAGCGGGCCGGCTGCAACATCGGTGAAATCCGTACCGCCGCCAAAGCCGCTCTTGAACGGCGCGCTCACCGACAGCACCGGCAGCGACGCGTACTGCGGCAGGTTCGCCTGGATGTACGCCGACACGTAATCGGCCTGCGCCTGGTTCACGATCTCGATTGCGCCCGGGTCGCCCACGTCGGCAAAGTACGTGCTCATGTTGAAGTCGGTGCTGCCCACCGGCGTCTTCACGTAGTTGATCGTCGCCTGGTGTTCGGTGGCGATGGCGGCCGAGACCGTCGGGTCGGCCGCTACGTACGTCTTGTCGGCGTTCTGAATCGAGCGCGCTTCCACCGTGGTCTGCGTCTTGTCCACGGCCCAGTTCGTGCCGTTGAACGTCAGGCCCAGCTTGATCACGCCGAGGTGCTTGCCCCAGTAGTTGGCCATCACAGTCGGCACGCCGTTCACGGTGCCGGCCACCTTGTCCACACCCGGCAGGTTGAACTGGCTGACCGTGCTCTTTGCATCCGGGAAGAGCTGGTGCGAGTGGCCGATCAACATGGCGTCGATGCCCGGCACGGTGGACAGCCACCAGCTGCCGTTTTCCATCGTCGGCGAATACGTCGAGTTATCCAGCCCACCGTGCGAAATCGCGACCACCAGGTCGGCGCCCTTTGCGCGCATCTCGGGGATGTACTTGGCCGCCGTTTCCTTGATGCCGACGGTGTAGACCTTGCCGTCGAGCCAGCGCTTGTCCCAGCTCGTGATGGTGGGCGGCGTAAAGCTGATGATGCCGACCTTGACCGGCGCGCTGATCGTGCTGCCATCCGGCGCCGTGGCCGTTACCGTCTTGGTGATGATCGTGTACGGCTGGAAGAGCGGCGCGTTGGTCTTCGCGCTCACCACGTTGGCCAGCACCTGCGGGAAGGCCGGGCCTGCGCATTTCTGCTGCGTGGCCGGATCGGGCAGGCCATCGACGTTGAACGTATTGCCCGTGACCTGCGACAGATACGGCAGGCCATAGTTGAACTCGTGGTTCCCGATACCGCCGCCGTCGTACTTGGCGGCGTTCATTACCTTGTAGATCGCCAGCGTCTGGTCGCAGGTGATGGGGCTCACCATGGCCTGGTAATCCGACAGCGCGGTGCCCTGGATGGTGTCGCCGTTGTCCAGCAGCAGCGTATTCGGGAATTGCGTGCGCGCCTGATTGATGAGCGTCGCCACGCGCTCGAAGCCGAGCGAATTGTCGGCAGCAAGCTTGAAGTAGTCGTACGACAGCACGTTGGTGTGCAGGTCGGTCGTTTCCAGCACGGCCAGCGTGGCCTTGGTGCCCGCGGGGGCAGCGCTGGCGGCAGGCGTGGTCGGAGTATCGTCGCTGCCACCACAGGCAGCCAGCGACATCGACAAGAAAACAGCAAGCGGCAACGCCGCCGAACACAATGGTCGGACTCGCATGAACTTCTCCCTGAAGTCTATTTTTGGTATGCGAACTACGGACTGCGGAATGCGATTGCTGCTGAAGCGAATGACAAGCAGACGCGCACGCAAAACCGGGGGAACCGTTTGCGCAACGCGAGAGGACAACAGACTGGACCGGGGGGCTCAGAAGCGAAGAAGTATCGAAAGCGCGCATGACGATGCCGTGACCGTCGGATGACATTTGCGCGTGGCGCCCGCCATGCGGAGATCGGCGCCGGCTGTGCGTCTCAGCCGGGTGGCCGATCGGCGGCTTCAAAAAATTCAAGGCGCTTCGTCAACAACGTTAGAATGAGCCCATTTTTCCGCGTAGCCGTTCTATGTCCCAGAAGAAAGCGCCGCTGTTCGAGATCCGCAGCGGCACCGTCGATGCCCTGCTGCTGTCGCCGCGCACCGCCGACATGGACGCCCTGGCCGCCGAACTCACGCGACGCTTTGCCGACACGCCGGAGTTTTTCTCCAACGACGTTATCGCCATCGATGTGCGCCGCCTGGCGGAAGACGAGCGCCTGCCCATCGACCGTTTGGTGGAGACCTTGACCGCGCTGCGTGCCCGTGCGATCGGCGTGGTTGCCAGCCCTGAACAGGCCGGGTGGGCCCAAGCCTTTGGCCTTCCGCTGCTCGATAGCCACGGCCGCCGCCCGCGTGGCGGAAATGACGCCAAAGATGCCGACCGCAATGACGCGCAGGACGCACAGGGTGCGCCCGAGCACGCCCAGGCCGCTGAAGCCCCCGCCTCCACTTCCGCTATTCCTCCCGCCGATGCCGCGGCTATGCAGCCCGGCACAATGATCGTCGATCGCCCGCTGCGTTCGGGCCAGCGCATCTATGCGCGCGGCGACCTCGTCGTGCTCGATCTGGTGAGCGACGGCGCCGAGGTGATCGCCGAGGGCAACATCTACGTGTATGCCTCGCTGCGCGGCCGTGCGCTGGCAGGTGTGAAGGGCAACCTGGACGCGCGCATCTTCTGCACGTGCCTGGAGCCCCAACTGATTTCCATCGCCGGCATCTACCGCACCGGCGAAACCCCGTGGCCCGACGCCTACGCCAGCAAGCCTGCGCAGGTCCGGCTCGCGGACAACACGCTGGTTTTCGAACCGTTGCGGATGAAGTGACGCACCCCGTGCGCCGAGCGATTTAACTTACAGAGTTACGAGCCATGACCAAGATCATCGTAGTCACCTCCGGCAAGGGCGGCGTCGGCAAGACGACCACCAGTGCGGCGTTTTCCGCCGGCCTTGCGCTGCGCGGCCACAAGACCGCCGTCATCGACTTCGACGTCGGCCTGCGCAACCTCGACCTCATCATGGGCTGCGAGCGCCGGGTCGTGTATGACCTGATCAACGTGATCCACGGCGAGGCCAACCTGAACCAGGCCCTCATCAAGGACAAGAAGTGCGAAAACCTCTTCATCCTCCCCGCCTCGCAGACGCGCGACAAAGACGCGCTCACGCGTGAAGGCGTCGAGAAGGTGATCGAAGGCCTGAAGGAAATGGGCTTCGAATATATCGTCTGCGATTCGCCGGCCGGTATCGAGTCGGGTGCGCTGATGGCGATGTACTTTGCCGATGAGGCCATCGTGGTGACGAACCCGGAAGTCTCTTCCGTGCGCGACTCCGATCGCATCCTGGGCATCCTGTCGTCCAAGTCGCGCCGCGCGGTGGAAGGCAAGGAGCCGATCAAGGAGCACCTGCTGCTCACGCGCTACAACCCGAAGCGCGTGTCCGAAGGCGAGATGCTGTCGCTGACCGACATCCAGGAAATCCTGCGCATCAAGCTGATCGGCGTGATTCCGGAATCGGAAGCTGTGCTACAGGCGTCCAACCAGGGCACGCCCGCCATCCACATCGAAGGCTCCGACGTGGCGAATGCCTACCACGACGTGATCGATCGCTTCCTGGGCAAGGAGAAGGAACTGCGCTACGTCGAATACAACAAGCCGGGCTTCCTGCAGCGCCTGTTTGGCGGCAGCGGTAAATAAGGAGACGCACATTCATGTCGATTCTGTCTTTCCTGCTCGGCGAGAAGAAGAAGACTGCAAGCGTTGCCAAAGAGCGCCTGCAGATCATCCTCGCCCATGAACGTACCGCCAGCGGTGCGCCCGCCGACTACCTGCCCGCGCTGCAACGCGAGCTGGTGGCCGTGATTTCGAAGTACGTGAAGATCGGCAACGACGACATCAAGGTCAACCTCGAGCGCCAGGACAACCTGGAAGTGCTTGAGGTGAAGATCGAGATTCCGCAGGCCTGATCGCGCCTCAGCGCGCACGAATGATGCGGCCCGCCGGTGCCTCCAGCGCGGCCGGCATCGGCCCCACATAGGCGGCTCTCGGGCGGATCAACTGCCCCGCCGCGCGCTGCTCCAGCGCGTGCGCAATCCAGCCTGCCGTACGCCCAGCGGCAAACAGGCCAAAGCCTGAACCTGCCGGCAGCCCGAGCACACGCCGGGTGGCCACCAGCGCGAAATCCACCGATGGCCCATCACCGGTCAATCCGGCCACGGCATCCATCACCGTTTGCAGCCGCTTGCGTACCGCACCCGTCTTCGGCAAGTGTGCCAGGATCGCTTCCGCCCGCGGGTCGGCATGGCGATACAGCGGGTGGCCAAAGCCCGGCAGCGTATCGCCGCGATCCAGCCGACGACGCAAAGCCGTTGCCACGGAGCGCTTCCCTTCCAGCTCGCTGAGCAATGCCTCCACGCGCGCCGTGGTGCCGCCATGCCGGCCACCGGAGAGCGCAGCCAAGCCCGCACTGACCACGGCGCCCAGGCTGGCGCCGGTCGATGCAACCACGCGCGCCGCAAAGCTCGAGGCATTGAGTTCGTGATCGGCGCACAGCACCAATGCGACGCGGATGGCCTCGGCGGCGTGCGCGTCAAGGTTCCATGCCTGCTGGCATTGCAGATGCACGGGTGCGGTGTCGGGCTTGCGGCCGAGCATGGCGGCAAACACGACGCGCAGCAGCGCACCGGCATCGCGCGCCGTACGTGCGGAGTCCTGCCGCCACGCGGCCTCGTCCAGCGCCGGCAAGGCAAGCGCGCATAGCGCCATGCAGCGTTGGCGGATATCCGCGTCTTCCAACGACGCAAGGGCCGCGTACCAGCTCTTCGGCAACACCGGCGCGGGCACCTTGAAGGCAACCCCTTCCTCGCATTGCCACAACCGCGCCGCAACGGTTTCCAGCGTGGCGCGTTCGGCCAGTTCCAAGGCGGGCACGCCCCGATAGAACAACCGCCCGTGATCGATGAGTGTGATGGCCGATTCCATGACGGGCAGACCCCAGTCCAGCGCATGGCGCACCACCTGACGCGGGCGCCGTCCGCCGGAACGCTGATCGGCCAGCCGAGCCACGTCGGCCTCGCGGTAGCGGCTGCCGCGTCCGTCGGGCGACGGATACGCCGACAGCAGCCCGCGGCTTACATAGGCGTACAGCGTGGGGCGCGAGACGTGCAGGCGCTCGGCGGCTTCGGCGGCGTTGAGGTAGGTGGTCATCGGGAGGTGGTCATCGGGGCCGGATGAAGTGGACGGCAATCGAGGTTGATCAGTCTAGTCAATGTTGACGCTATCGGCGGCGCGGGACTGTAATGGCCGCACCTTCCTTGCCGAGCCCCGCCATGCCGTCACCCGTTGCTGATGTGGTTGATCCTTCCATGCAGATCGTCAGCCCCGCTGGCGCACTCAGCCAGTTGTGGACCGTGCTCGGCCAGCCCGCCGATGTGCTGTTGCGCGCCACACTCACGGGCGCTGAGCCGGCGCTGCCGTCGTCGTTTGCGGTGGGCACGCTGGCGCAGAGCACCATTGCTGCTGCCGCCCTCGCTGCTGCGCAGGTCGACACGTTGCGCAGCGGGCGACAGCAAACCGTATCGGTCGACATGCACCACGCCGCGCTGGAATTCCGCTCCGAGCGCTACTTCCGCGTCGAAGACCAGTTGCCGCCGGAGCCGTGGGACAAGATCGCCGGGCTCTACCGCTGCGGCGATGGCCGTTGGGTGCGTCTGCATACCAACTTTGCGCATCACCGTGACGGTGTGCTGAAGTTGCTCGGCTGCGCGTATGACCGGGACGCAGTGGCCGCCGCGCTGAACCAATGGAAGGCCGAAGCGTTTGAAGAGGCGGCGGCGCAGGCGGGCATGGTCGTCACCGCCGCGCGCACGTTTGAAGAATGGGACGCGCACCCGCAAGGCATTGCCGTGGCAGCGCAGCCGCTGATGACGATCGAACGCATTGGCGATGCGCCACCGCAGCCGCTGCCGGAGCATGCCGACGGCCGCCCTCTCTCCGGCGTGCGCGTGCTCGACCTCACGCGCGTGATTGCCGGCCCGGTCTGCGGCCGGACGCTGGCCGCGCATGGCGCCGACGTGCTGCTCGTTACAGCGCCGCATCTGCCTGCCATTCCGCCGCTGGTGATCGACACCGGGCGTGGCAAGCGCTCCGCGCAGCTTGACCTGCGCGACGCGGCCGGTGCCACGCAACTCCACACGCTGCTGCGCGACGCCGATATCTTCGTGCAGGGTTATCGGCCCGGTGGCCTGGCTGCGCTGCAGTTTGGTCCGGAGCAGGTTGCCGCGCTGCGCCCCGGCATCGTCTACGTGAGCCTGTGCGCATACGGCTATGACGGCCCCTGGGCCAATCGCCGAGGTTTCGATTCACTCGTGCAGACCGCCAGCGGCTTCAACTGGGCCGAAGCGCAGGCAGCCGGCGATGCCAAGCCGCGCCCGCTACCGGCACAGGCGCTGGACCACGGCGCTGGCTACCTGATGGCCGCCGGTGCCATGACGGCACTCGGGCGGCGCATGACCGAAGGCGGCAGCTGGCACGTGCGGGTGTCGCTTGCGCAGACGGCGCACTGGCTACGCAGCTTCGGCCGTATTACCCACGGCTTCGATGCGGCTGACCCGCGCTATGAAGATATCGGCGCGTATCTGGATACCGCGCCTTCCGGCTTTGGCGCGCTCACTGCGCTGCGTCACGCGGGGCGGCTCTCCGATACGCCGCCGCACTGGACGCTGCCCAGCGTGCCGCTGGGGACGCATCCCGCGCGGTGGTAGCATTCGCGCCTACCGTTTTCTCCGCCCGCGCCTGATACTCCGGGCGCACATGGCCCGCCGATGCTCAGTTACCGCCACGCCTTCCACGCCGGCAATCACGCCGATGTCCTCAAGCACGCCGTGCTTGTGCAGATGCTCGATTACCTCACGCAGAAGGACAAGCCGTTCTGGTACATCGACACGCACGCCGGTGCCGGCCTCTACGCGCTGGACCACGAATGGGCGCAGAAGAAGGCCGAATTCGATACCGGCATCGGCCCTTTGTGGCGCGCGGCCGCAGGCGGCGAAACGCTGCCGCCGCTGCTCGATGCCTACCTCGACCAGGTGCGCGAACTGAACCCGAACGGCGAACTCAGGCACTACCCTGGCTCGCCGTGGCTGGCGTGGCAGATGCTGCGCGACGCCGATCGCCTGCGCCTCTTCGAGCTGCACAGCTCCGAAATCAAGGTGCTGTCCAACAACTTCCGCGGTGCAGGCCGCAAGGTCATGCTGTACGACGGCGATGGTTTTGCCGGCATCAAGGCGATCCTGCCGCCGCCGCCGCGCCGTGCGCTGGTGCTGATCGATCCGTCCTTCGAAGACAAGCAGGATTACGCCCGCACCGTGCAATCGCTGCAAGACAGCCTGCAGCGCTTTGCGACCGGCATGTATGCGGTCTGGTATCCGCTCGTACAGCGGCGCGAAGCCGCGCAATTTCCCTCGCGCCTGAAGCAGCTGCGACCGGCGGACTGGCTGCACGTTACGCTCACCGTGAAGCATCCGGTTGAGGGTGGCCTAGGCTTGCACGGCAGCGGCATGTTCATCGTCAACCCGCCGTGGACGCTGAAGGCGCAACTGCAGGAAGCCATGCCCACGCTGGTGCGCCTGCTTGGTCAGGACGACGGCGCCAAGTTCATGCTGGAAGGCGAATCCAGTTAAGCCTTCGGGCGGCGTGACGCCCGCATGTCACTCCCCTGCCACGTGCCCGTGCTACCTAGTCGGGCTTAGACTTGTACTGCGTTGCCCAAGCGCGGCGCCCCTCTCGGCAATATCCGCAAGATCGGCAGGAGCAACACACCATGAGCGAACGCGACGCAGCCCGGCAGGCGCGCCTGCAGGAAGACCTCCTCGACACGCTTGATGAAGAGCTGGAGATGGAAATCGACGACCACCTGCTCGGCGGGGGCGAAGGCATCAGCGATGAAGCGCGCGAAACCCGGCGCATGTACTTCCGCGAGCTGTTCCGCCTGCAAGGCGAACTCGTCAAGCTGCAGGACTGGGTGATCGAGACCGGCCACCGCCTGGTGGTGATCTTCGAAGGGCGCGATGCCGCCGGCAAAGGCGGCGCCATCAAGCGCATCACGCAACGGCTGAACCCGCGCGTGTGCCGCGTGGCCGCGCTGCCGGCGCCCACCAACCGCGAACGCACGCAGTGGTACTTCCAGCGCTACGTGGCGCACCTGCCCGCCGCCGGCGAGATCGTCCTGTTCGACCGCAGCTGGTACAACCGCGCCGGCGTCGAGCGCGTGATGGGCTTCTGCACCGACGAGGAATACGAAGAGTTTTTCCGCTCCGTGCCCGAGTTCGAAAAGATGCTGGCACGCTCCGGCATCCAGATCGTCAAGTACTGGTTCTCGGTCACGGACGAAGAGCAGGAAGTGCGGTTCCAAAGCCGCATCGACGATCCGCTCAAGCAGTGGAAGCTCAGCCCGATGGATCTGGAAAGCCGCCGCCGCTGGGAAGCCTATACGCGTGCCAAGGAAGTGATGCTCGAGCGATCGCACATTCCCGAATCGCCGTGGTGGGTGGTGCTGGCCGACGACAAGAAGCGCGCCCGCCTGAACTGCATCCACCATCTGCTGGGCCAGGTGCCTTACCACCCGGTGCCGCATTCGCCGGTGCTGTTGCCCGAGCGCGTGCACCATGCGGAGTACATCCGCCACCCGGTGCCGGAAGAGATGATCGTGCCGAACGTGTACTGATCAGCCGGTACCTCCCGTCAGCGAAAGAAAGGGCGGCCTGCGCGGTCGCCCTTTTTCCGTCAATGCGCGTTCAGACGTTCAGAAGAGCGCGCGGAACAGGCAGTGCAAGCCGCCTGCCTGCGCGATCCATGCGGGCAACGCCACCCAGGCTGCGCGCGGTTTTCATTGCGTCCTGGAGCCATTGGCTGCCCTCGTTTCGTGTCGAATCCGTGTCCGTTGATTGCCCAAATTACACCGTCGGGCGGATCTCAAAACCCGGTACGGGCGCCTCATGATCGCCCGTGATTACGTCCAGTTGCGTGACCTGGGCGCTGTCCGGCCCTTCCCACATCCATTCCCGCATGCTCAGCACATTGGCCTCGGGGCCGGCCAGGAAGGCCTCGACGGCGCCGTCGCGGCGATTGCGTACCCAGCCGCGCAGACCCAGCAGGCGGGCGCGCTGGACACACGCGGCGCGATAGCCCACGCCCTGCACACGGCCCTGTACGGTAATGATCACTTGCGCAATGACGGCCATGGCGGGTCTCCGAAGCAACCGGGCGATGTGTTGGATAAAACATGACAAACCGGCGCTGTCGTATCTCTGTCACATTTCTGGAATGTGACGTCGTCAGACTGACAACCGCGCGGCGGGCTCTGACGTTACGCAAGGTAAACTAGGCGGCTTGCCGCCGGGTGCCAAGCAACGCTTTCGCAAAGCACCGCGCCCAGCCCCGCACGCCATGTATTGCGCCTCGGCCCAGGCCTTGAGGCGCCCAAATTTCGTCCGCGGTTTCCGTCCCGGTTATCCAAGATGCAGCAGAACGACAACGAAACCACCATCCGGGGCCGCTTGGGTACCACCTTCGGTACCAACCTTGGCGTCAATTTCGGCAACCTGCTGACGGCGCCGCCCAACCGGTTTGACCTGGCGCTGCTGCCGATCATCCTGGCCGCCATCGTGCTCGTGGCGTATGCCGCCAAGCAGATGAACGTGCCCTACACGCCCGGCGAACATCTGGACGTCAGCCTCGACGTCATTGAACTGCCTTATTACCTGCTGCGCACCAGCATCCGGATGCTGCTGGCGCTGGGCGCGTCGCTGGCGTTCTCGTTCGCGTTTGCGGCCATCGCCTCCAAGAACCGCACGGCCGAGAAGGTGATGGTCCCGGCGCTGGACATCCTGCAATCGATTCCGGTGCTGGGTTTCCTATCGATCACGGTCACGGGCTTCATTGCGCTGTTTCCGGGCAACCTGGTGGGCGTGGAGTGCGCGGCCATCTTCGCCATCTTCACGTCGCAGGCGTGGAACATGGCGTTCTCGTTGTACCAATCGTTTCGCACCATCCCGATTGACCTGGAAGAGGCGGCTACGGTGTTCCGCCTGTCGAAGTGGCAGCGGTTCTGGCGCCTGGAAGTGCCGTTCGCCATGCCGGGCCTGCTGTGGAACATGATGATGTCGATGTCGGGCGGCTGGTTCTTCGTGGTCGCGTCGGAAGCCATCTCGGTGTCGGGCCACGACATCAAGCTGCCGGGCATCGGTTCGTACATCTCACTGGCGATCCAGCAGCAGAACCTGCCGGCCATCGGCTGGGCCATCCTGGCGATGCTGATCGGCATCATCCTGTACGACCAGCTGCTGTTCCGCCCGCTGATTGCCTGGGCGGACCGTTTCCGCTTCGACGCGATGTCGTCGGAGCGCGAGCCGCAATCGTGGCTGCTTGACCTGCTGCGCCGCTCCGAGTGGGTCAAGGCGCTGCTTGAGCGCACCGCCGCGCTGGCCGAGCGCACGCTTTCCTGGGGTGCCGAGCGCACGCGCCCCACCGCGGCCGGCGGCAACGGATTCCTGCCGCGCTTCCCGTGGTCGCACCGCGTGGCCGATGTGATCATCATCCTGGCCGCGCTGGTGGCGGTGGCGCATGTGCTGCAGTTCGTGCGCTCCGAGGTGGGCTGGGCCGAGGTCGGCCACGTCTTCTGGCTCGGCTTCCTGACCATGGTGCGCGTGATCCTGCTGATTGCGCTGGCTGCGCTGGTCTGGGTGCCGATCGGCATTCGCATCGGCCTGAACCCGAACGTGGCCCGCATCGCCCAGCCGGTGGCGCAGTTCCTGGCGGCGTTCCCGGCCAACCTGATGTTCCCGCTGGCGGTGATGCTCATCGCGCGCTTCGCGCTCAACCCCGAGATCTGGTTGAGCCCGCTGATGATTTTCGGCACGCAGTGGTACATCCTGTTCAATGTGATTGCCGGCGCCTCGGCCATCCCGACCGAACTGAAACTGGCCGCCCGCAACTTCGGCCTGCGCGGCTGGCTGCTGTGGAAGCGCTTCCTCATCCCCGCGGTGTTCCCCAACCTGCTCACGGGTCTGGTGACGGCCGCCGGCGGCTCATGGAACGCCAGCATCGTCTCCGAATACGTGTCCTGGGGTGATCGCACGCTGGTGGCAACGGGCCTGGGCAGCTACATCGCCGAGATGACGGCCAAGGGCGACTTCCCGCGCATTGCGCTCGGGATTGCCGTGATGAGCCTGTTCGTGGTCGGCTTCAACCGGCTGCTGTGGAACCGCCTGTACGACATCGCCCAAGAGCGCACCCGCCTGTAAGAACAGGCTCCTGATCCTACTGCGCACCCCGATCTTGAGCACGTTCTAAGACGACCTTATTTAGCTGAGAACACACATGGTTACCACCAGCACCCATAGCCCGAGCGCTGAAAGCGTCATGGAGCTGCGCGGCGTCTCGAAGATCTTCCGCACCGCAGACCACACCGACCGTGCCGTGCTCGAAGGCCTGGACCTCAACCTGCGCCAGGGCGAGATCGTCGCCATGCTCGGCAAGTCGGGCTCGGGCAAATCGACGTTGCTGCGCATCATGGCGGGCCTGGTGCGCGCCGATCGCGGCCAGGTGCTGTTTCGCGGGCGCGAGTACAGCGGCCCTGTGCAGGGCATTGCGATGGTGTTCCAGTCGTTTGCGCTGTTCCCGTGGCTGACGGTGCAGCAGAACGTGGAGCTGGGCCTGGAAGCGCAAGGTGTGCCCAAGGCCGAGCGTGAGGAGCGGGCCGAACAGGCCATCGACCTCATCGGCCTGTCGGGCTTCAACAGCGCCCTGCCGCGCGAACTCTCGGGCGGCATGCGCCAGCGAGTGGGCATTGCGCGCGCGCTGGTGACCGAACCCGACCTGCTGCTGATGGACGAAGCGTTCTCGGCGCTCGACGTGCTGACCGGCGAAAACCTGCGCGACGAAATGCTCGACCTGTGGGAAGACCGCCGCACCAATATCAAGAGCATCCTGATCGTCTCGCACAACATTGAAGAGGCGGTGATGATGGCGGACCGCATCGTCATCCTCTCGAGCGATCCGGGGCGCATCCGCGCCGAGGTGCGCGTGCCGTTCCCGCGCCCCCGCAACCGAGATTCCGCCGCGGTGCGCAACCTTATCGACGAAGTGTATGGGCTGATGACATCGCCGGAGCGCGTGGGCGTGCATGTGGGCGTGGAGCCCGCTGCCGAGCAGCTTGCCTACCGCCTGCCCGATGCCGAGATCGGCCAGATGGAGGCCATTCTGGACCTGCTGGTCGAAGCGCCGTTCAACGGCCGCGCCGACCTGCCGCACCTGGCAGAAGAAGCCGGCGTGACCGACGACGACCTGCTGCCCGCCTGCGAAGCGCTGGCCCTGCTGCAACTGGCCACCATCGAGCGCGGCGACATCATCGTCACGCCGTTCGGCAAGACCTACATGGAAACCGAACCGCCCGAGCGCAAGGTGCTGTTCGGCCAGAAGCTGCTGGAGCGCGTGGCCCTGGCCGCGCACATCCGCGCCGAGCTGGAAGCCAACGAAGACGGCGAGATCCGCGAAGAGCATGTGCTGCGCGAGCTGGAGGCGTACCTCAAGCCCGAAGAAGCCGAGCGCGTGCTCAAGATCGGCATCGAATGGGGCCGCTACGGCGAGGTGTACGAGTACGTATACAACACCGGCATGCTCACCCTGCCCCGTGAAGAGCGCGAGGAACGCGAAGAGCGTGAGGCGCAGGACGATGGGGATAACGCGCAGTAAGGACACGTTGCCGCTGACGTCAGAAGAGCCGCTCGATGCGGCTCTTTTTCATAGTCGCTACCGTTTGTAACCCCCGTCAACGCCACCGCGAACCACGCCGTTTTGCGTGTGCGGGCATCGACTCTCGCAAGCCCGCCCGCTCCGGTCTTCCCCCGTCTGCCGTCCTTTGCCGCCCCGCCCCGGAGGTTGAAATGCGTCGCGCTTACCTTCGAACGTTGTTCGCTCTTTCGCTGGCCGTCGGCGCAGGCTTCGGCTTGGTGCATGCGGCCCGCGCCTGTGAGATTCCCGCACCCGTCCAGACGATCGATCCCCCCGGCTTTTACGACGACGCAGCCGGCTACGCGCGCGACGTAAAACCGATGCGCAATTTCATCGCGCAACTCAACGCGTCAGCCGACAAGGGCGATTGGACGTGCGTGCTGAGCCAGCTTCGAACCTGGGCCGATGCCGATGCGCTGATGGGCAAGATTTCCGGCTATCAGGGCCACTACGAACGATCGTGGGCCGGAACGGATTTCGCCATGGTGCTGCTGCGTATGCCAAGCGACATCCGCAAGCGAAACCAAGCGCAGCTCGACGCGATTGCACCGTGGCTCGAACGCATTGCGATCGCCACCCGCAACGCCGAGGCGATCAATCATCTGCATAACAATCTGGTGTATTGGGCCGGCCTCAACCTGATTGCCATCGGCACCGCAACCGACAACAGCGACCTGATCAACTCCGGACTCCTGCGCATTCGCGAGGGCATCCGCGATATCGGCCCGGACGGCGCGCTCGCACGCGAGGTCAAGCGCGGGGACCGTGCGCTGCACTACCACACGTTCGCGCTCATTCCGCTGGTGTTTGCCGCCGAGCTGGTGCAGCGGCGCCATATCGACCTGTACCGGGAGAACGGCCACGCCATCGGCCGCCTGGCGAACCTTGTGATCAATGCGGTGGTTGACCCGGCGAGCTTCGAAAAAATCACGCCGATCAAGCAGGCGCTGTTTCCATGGACCCTCCAGGATGAGTTGTGCTGGATGGAGCCCTACTACGCCCACGTGCGAGACCCGAGGCTGCCTGCGTTGATTGCGCCGCGCCGCCCATTCTCTGAATGGAGGCTCGGCGGCAACGTTACGGCGGCGTGGGGCGCCGAGCTGCCCGGCCATTGAGAGGGGCCGGTGTTGTGTGGAATCCCGCTACCCACAAGCGCACAATCACCACCTCCGCCCCCCACCGCCAGGATCCCTCATGAGAAGGCTCTCGACCGTCGGCTTGTTGCGCCGCCTGTTCCGCGTTGTTTCCGTCATGGCGCTGATCTCCGCGCCCGCATCGGCGCAGCAAATCGTCAGCGATCTCTCGGCACAACCCACCGGCCGCATCCACTTCAACAGCGTCACCCCCAAGAGCAAATGGGAGCTGGTGCATCGCAAGTTCGCCAAGACGCCCACGCCCGTCTGGGGCACGTTGTACCTGCCCGAGAACCTGCAGGGCCCGGTGCCAGCGATGGTGATCTCGCACGGCTCGGCCGGGCCGCAGCAGAAAGACGTCGACCGGTGGGTGCGGCTGTTCAACCAGATGGGCATGGCCGCGTTCGTGGTGGATTCGTTTGGCCCACGCGGCATTGCCAATACGATGGACAACCAATCGCAGTTGAACCCCGCCGCCAACGACGCCGATGCCCTGTTCGCGCTCAAGCTGCTGAGCACCGACCCGCGGATCGACCCGAAGCGCATCGGCCAGATCGGGTTCTCGCGCGGCGGTGGTGTGTCACTGGACATGACGCTCGACGCGTTCCGCAAAGGCGTCATCGATGACGACACGCGGTTTGCAGCGCTCATCGGCTTCTACCCCGGGTGCTCGGCGCTCTGGTGGGAGATCCCGCCGCCACCGCTGACCGGCGCCCCGCTGATGCTCGCGCTGGGCGAGAAAGACGACTACACACCCGCGCAGTTCTGCCGCAACGCCGCGGAGATCATGCAGCGTGATGGGCAGACCGTGGAGATGCACGTGTACCCCGGCGCGTATCACGACTTCGACAACACGCGTGCGTACTTCAAGTACTTCCCAGGTGCGACTACGGCGCGCGATTGCCCGCAGACCCTGATCGACGTGCAGCACGATGCGTACTACCGGCTGCCAGGCGGCGAGAAGTACGCCAACCTCCAGGCCATGCAGGCCGACTACACGCGCTGCACCACCCGGGGTGTCTCCACTGGCGCCAACCTGGAGCAAGCCAAACGCGCCGAGGCCGACGTCAACGCGTTCCTGGTGAAAGCCATGGGCCTGTCGCCGCGCTAATGTAGCAATCTCTACAACATTGCAGCGGTTGTGACGCACGCCTATGCTGCCGTCATGACCGCCTCCCCCGATTCCTGGTTGTTGCTGATCGTCAGCCTACCCACCGCCCGCGCCACCGCGCGCATGCGTATCTGGCGCGCCATCAAGGCGATCGGCTGTGCGGCGTTGCGCGATGGCGTCTACCTGCTGCCTGCGCGTGCCGAGCATGCGGCACAGCTCAACGAGTTGGCAGACGAGACGCTGCAGGAAAACGGCCAGGCATGGGTGCTGCGCGTGCAAGCCGGCGATGCGGCGGAAGACGCGGCCTACCGCGCCCTGTTCGACCGCACGCCAGACTACGCAGAATGGCTGGCCGAGCTGTCTGAGGCGCGCAAGACGCTCCCCGACCTGCCCACCGCCGAGCGCAACCGGCTTCTGCGCCGCCATGCCCGCGCCTACGAAGCCATCCGCAAGATCGACTTTTTCTCCAATGAAGCGACCGTGCGTGCCGATGCGCAATGGCGCGACTTTGCTGCGGCGGCCGAAGCCACACACTCGCCGGGCGAACCGCGTGCCGCGGCGGGCGACATCCCCCGGCGTGATCCCACGCAGCACCAGGGCCGCCTGTGGGCAACCCGCCGGCACCTGTGGGTGGACCGCGTTGCCAGCGCTTGGCTCATCCAGCGCTTCATCGACCCGCACGCCCGGTTCCTGTGGCTCGACAGCCCGGCCGATTGCCCAGCAGAAGCGCTAGGTTTCGACTTTGACGGTGCCACCTTTACGCATGTTGGCGAGCGCGTTTCGTTCGAGGTGCTCATCGCCAGCTTTGGGCTCGATGACAACCCGGGGCTCGCGCGGCTGGGCGCCATGGTGCATGCGCTCGACGTGGGCGGCGCGGCCACGCCTGAAGCCGGCGGGTTCGAAGCCATCCTGGCGGGCGCCCGCAAACGGCTGGCAGATGACGATGCGTTGCTCGCAGAGATCGGCACCGTGCTCGACTCGCTGTACGTGCATTTTTCCGGCAGCCGGAAACCCTGACGGCTTTCACCCATGACAGGCAACTCATGAACCTTGCTCCCGAACGCCCCACCTACACGCTGCGGCAACTATTGCTGTATTTCCTGCGGCTTGGCGCGCTCGGCTTTGGCGGCCCCGTTGCGCTGGCAGGCTACATGCGCCGCGACCTGGTGGACACCCGGCAGTGGATCACCGAGGCCGACTACAAGGAAGGTCTTGCGCTCGCCCAGCTCGCGCCGGGGCCGCTGGCCGCGCAACTGGCCATCTACCTGGGCTATGTGCACTACCGAATCGTCGGCGCCACGCTGGTCGGCCTTGCGTTCGTGCTGCCTTCGTTCCTGATGGTGGTGGCGCTGGGCTGGGCTTATGTACGCTTTGGCGGGCTGACCTGGATGCAATCGGTGTTCTACGGCGTGGGTGCCGCAGTGATCGGCATCATCGCCATCAGCGCGCACAAGCTCACCACCAAGAGCGTCGGCAAGGACAAGCTGCTGTGGGCCGTCTACCTGTTGCTGGCGGCGGTGACGGTCGTGACTGAATCCGAGGTGGCCTGGCTGTTTCTGGCGGCGGGTGTGCTGGTGTGGTTCTGGCGCGCACCGCCCAGGTGGCTGCGCCAGGGCCGCATGAACGCGGTGGCCGCCGCCCCGGTTGCCGCGGCCAGCGGCATGCTGGGCACGCTCGACTGGCCGCTGCTCTCGCAACTTGGTGCGTTCTTCGCCAAGGCCGGTGCGTTCGTGTTCGGTTCGGGGCTGGCCATCGTGCCGTTCCTCTACGGCGGCGTGGTCACGGAGCACCACTGGCTCAACGAAAAGCAGTTCGTCGACGCGGTGGCCGTGGCGATGATCACGCCCGGCCCGGTGGTCATCACCGTCGGCTTTATCGGCTACCTGGTGGCGGGCCTGCCCGGCGCATGCGTGGCTGCGCTTGGCACGTTTCTGCCCTGCTACCTCTTCACCATTCTGCCGGCGCCGTACTTCAAGAAATACGGCAAGCTGCCAGCCATCCTTGCTTTTGTCGATGGCGTAACAGCAGCGGCCGTGGGCGCCATTACTGGCGCGGTGATCGTGCTGGCCAAGCGCTCCATCGTCGATGTGCCGACGGCGCTGCTGGCCGTGGCGACGGTGTTGCTGCTGGTGAAGTTCAAGAAGCTACCCGAGCCGGTGATCGTGGCGGGGGCAGCGTTGCTTGGCTTGGGGCTGTATCCGCTGCTGCATCGATGACACAACGCGCCCGGGCGTGACCTCATTTCCACTGGGTGCCGATCTCCGCCAACCCCGCCTTTTGCAGGTCCTCGGCACTCATCGCAATACGGAACTCGCAGTCTGCGTTGAACAGCAGAAACCACGGCTCGGCCAACGCTGGTATGTGCGAGGCCGATTCCACATTCACGATGAGCACCGCGCCGCGGTGGCCGCTCTGCTCGGTGAAGTAGACAGCTTCGGGCTTGCACTCGGCCATCACGCGCGGAATCAACTCGGCGATGGAGCCATCGCGCACATAAGTGTTGAAGGGTTCGTGCGGAATCCGCACGTTGACGAGCATGCGCATGGTTTGCCTCCTGGATGATGGCCAAGGCAAGCGCCGCGACAAAGCCGCCACGGCCGCGCATGGCCGAACACCGTAGGTATAGAACGGGCGCCGCGTTCGCGTTATCAGCCTTTGGCTAGG
Organism: Ralstonia pickettii; assembly: GCF_001699815.1. Taxonomy (GTDB): domain Bacteria; phylum Pseudomonadota; class Gammaproteobacteria; order Burkholderiales; family Burkholderiaceae; genus Ralstonia; species Ralstonia thomasii. The sequence goes on from NZ_MCGB01000095.1 coordinate 29,744, forward strand.
CGAGATGGCCTAGAGGCCAGGATGAGGGCACGCAGCATCCACGCCCCGTGCGGCACGGGAAGACTTTTCCTACCATGGCAACCACCCCGCCGTAAAAACGATGAGGTATGCAATGGCCCTTCCCACGCACACCCGCCAGACCTGCCCAACACACGATCCCGCCGCCCAGCGTATGCGCGGGGTCGTACGTACGCTATTCCTTGCGGCCGCGCTGCTGCCCCTGGCCGCCTCGGCTGCCGACCCCATCGACGACGCGCTGGAGCAATGCCTGAAGACCCCGCGCGGCGAGACCACGGCCGGCATGACCGAGTGCACGCACACCGCCTACCAAGCCTACGACCGGCAGATGAACACGCTGTATCAGGCCGTGATGCGCAAGTCCGACCCCGTATCGCGCGAGGCCATCCGCAACGCGCAGCGTGCGTGGCTCGCCTATCGAAATGCCCAGAAGGCGGCCGACAATGCGCCGTGGCGGGCAGACAGCGGCTCGATGGCGAGCCCCGATATCGAAGGGCTGAACGTCGAGGCAATCCGGGCGCGCATTGCGGAGTTGGAGTACTACCCGCACTAGTCGGGCGTCAAGAACTCCGCTGTGGACAACTCACCCTCCCCCTGTGAATAACTCCAGGGACAAGCGTGTTGGTTCTCCGGGGTCAGCAGGCAGACAGCACGGGAACAACTTCCCACCGGGTCGACAGGGTGAGACGCGATGCCCCCGACTCATCCACGCGAAAGCACACGCTGTCCGGTGGGTTGTCCGTTCTGCAAGCCGTTGATACCAAAGCGGTTTTGCTGCTTATCCACAGGACTTATCCACCGTTATCTACTACTACTATCTGTATACATAAAGAAGTAAACCGATAAACCCTCTGTCGGGCATCGAGCCCGTGGCTGGGTTGTGGGTAAAGCCGCCTGCAGGGCAGGCCATGGGTGATGCAGCCACCGAACGCCTCCGCCCAATCTCTCGCGCAATAGCGTCAAGTGCCTCCCAAGTTGTTCCCGACATCACGGGCTGCTCGTCTTGCTGCCGCCATATATTTCGAATATATTGGAAATATGGAAGAAAACGACGCTATACGATCCCTCGCCGCGCTGGCCCATGGCATTCGCCTGCAAGTGTTTCGCATGCTGGTAGTTGCGGGGCCAACAGGTCTGACTCCGGGCGCGATTGCCGAACAGCTCGACGTGCCGGGCGCCACGCTGTCATTCCACCTCAAGGAGCTGACAGCCGCGCGCCTGGTGACGCAGGAGCGCGACGGCCGCAACCTGATCTACCGCGCGGCTTATGACCACATGAACGCCCTGCTGGGCTTCCTGACGGCCAACTGCTGCCAGGGCGAAGCCTGCCTGGAAGCCAACGCCGCCGCCTGCAAATGCTGAAGGAGCATCCCCATGAAACGATTCCACGTCCATGTCCACGTTGACGACCTGAGCAAGAGCATCGCCTTCTACTCCAAGCTGTTTGCAGCTGAGCCGACGCGTGTGGAAACCGATTACGCCAAGTGGATGCTGGATGACCCGCGCATCAACTTCGCCATCTCGACGCGTGGCAGCGCCGCGGGCGTGGACCATCTTGGCTTTCAAGTCGATGACGCTGCCGAGCTGGCCGAACTGAAGGCCCGCGCCGAAGCCGCAGACATGGCCCTATTGGACGAAGGCGAAACCACCTGCTGCTATGCCCGCAGCGACAAGCACTGGATTACCGACCCCCAGGGCATCGCCTGGGAACACTTCCATTCGCTCGGCAACATCCCGGTATTCAGCGAAGACAACAAGGAAGAAGCCGCGACGGAAAGTTCTGCCTGTTGCGCACCGCGTGCCCCGAAAGGCAAGCCGATCGGTATCGCAGTGAAATCCGACGCCGGCTCATCCTGCTGCTGACAGCGAATCGAACCCATGGCCACCAACGTCCTCATCCTCTGCACCCACAACTCCGCGCGCAGCGTGCTGAGCGAAGGGATGCTCAACCATTGGGCCAAACAACTCGGCAAAGACGTGCGCGCCTACAGCGCCGGCAGCGCACCGAGCGGCCGCCTCAACCCGTTCGCCCTGGAAGCCCTCACCAACGCAGGCATCGACACCACCGGCTACCGCAGCAAGAGCTGGGACGAATTCGTTGCCGACGGCGCACCGCAGATGCGCATCGTCATTACCGTGTGCGACAGCGCCGCAGCGGAAGCCTGCCCGTACTGGCCCGGCAGTCCCGTGAAGGTGCATTGGGGCTATGCCGACCCCTCAAATGCCACGGGCGGTGGCGAAGGCAAGCGCCAGGCCTTTGAGCTGACACGCCAGGCCATCGGCTACCGCATGCTGCAGTTGCTGGCCCTGCCGCTGGACACGCTCAGCAACGCCGAGCTGCAGGCCGCGCTGGAACGCATTGCACAGGCCTGAGCACCATGGTCGAACTGCGTAGCCGGCTCACCGCCGAAGCCCTGGGTACAGCATTGCTGCTGGCCATCGTGATCGGCTCCGGGATCATGGCCGAGCGCCTGGCGGGCGGAAACGTCGCCATCGCGTTGCTCGCCAACACAGCCGCCACGGTGGGCGGCCTCTACGTCCTGATCGAAGCCTTGGGGCCCGTCAGCGGCGCGCACTTCAATCCGGTGGTCAGCGCGGTCATGGCGGCCCGTGGCGAGCTGCCCGGCGCTGCCCTGCTGCCGTACATCGTTGCGCAAATGACGGGCGCGGTGCTGGGCGCATGGCTCGCGCACGCCATGTTCGACATGAGCCTCCTGCAGTTGTCCACCAAGGTGCGCAGCGGCACGGGGCAGTGGATTGCCGAGGCGGTGGCTACCGCCGGCCTGCTGCTGGTTATCCTGCGGGCGCCCAACGGGCGGGCCGCGTCGATGGTGGCGGCGTACATCGGCGCGGCGTACTGGTTCACGGCGTCGACGTCGTTCGCCAACCCGGCGGCCGCGTTCGGGCGCATGTTCAGCAACAGCTTTGCCGGCATCGCGCCTGGCAGCGTGCCGGGGTTTGTGCTGGCCGAATGCGCGGGCGCCGGGCTCGGTATGCTGCTGCATCGCGTGCTTGAGCCCCGCTTTGCCGCAAGCGGCCATCCCAACGTCATCGAATCGTCGGGCGAGCATCCGCCGCGGCCGTAACGCTTGAGGGTGCCGGCGCCCACTTCCCCCTCTCCATCACGCTTGCGCCACGCGTGGCGCGTACTACTCTTGACGAGGCCCTGCGTCGCGCGTTTCCTGCGGTGTACGGCCCGATCTGCAGGCTGCT
>NZ_MCGB01000096.1 GCF_001699815.1 Ralstonia pickettii
CGCGCGAGGCCCAGTCCAGAATGTTCTTCAGCGCCGGCGCCAGCGAGTAGTTGTATTCGGGGCAGGCCAGCACCAGCGCATCGGCGCGCCCGATCTGTTCGAGCACGCGCACCACCGAGGCTGGCTTGTCCGTGATGTCGGCGTTGTAGAACGGAATATCCGTCAGGTCGGCCAGGTCCATTTCAACGCCAGCGGGCAGGCGGGTGGATGCCGCACGCAGCAGGCCCTGGTTGGTGGACTTGCGGCGCAGGCTACCGGCAATGCCAAGGAAATTCAGCGACATGAAGAACGACTCCGTCAGTGTTGGGACTGGCGAGAATAACGGACATTGGCCGGATCAAGAAGAGGCCTCGAGGACTAGGCCTTGCCAGCGCGAAAGCACCCCGCTTCATGGTCGTCGACCATGCCGGTGGCCTGCATGAAGGCGTAGCAGATGGTCGGGCCGACAAACTTGAAGCCGCGCTTGACCAGCGCCTTGCTCATCGCCTTGGACGCATCGGTCGCAGCGGGTGCATCGCGGTAGCTGTCCCAGCGGTTGACGATGGTCTTGCCACCGACAAACGCCCACAGGAATGCGTCAAGCGAACCCATTTCTTCCTGAAGCTCCAACACCTTGCGCGCGTTGATGACAGCGCCCTCGACCTTGGCCCGATTGCGCACGATGCCCGGATCGGCCAGCAGCTTTTCGATGCGTGCCGGCGTAAAGCCCGCCACGCGTGCCGCATCAAACCCCTCGAATACTTCCTGATAGCGCGCCCGCTTGCGCAGGATGGTTTGCCATGACAGCCCGGCCTGCGCCCCTTCCAGGATCAGCATCTCGTAGAGGTGACGATCATCGTGCGAGGGCACGCCCCACTCGGTGTCGTGGTACGCGATCATCAGCGGGTCTTCCCCCGCCCAGCAGCAGCGCGCCATCTCTTGTCTCCTAGATCCAGCCCGATTTGCGCAGCTTGCGATACAGCCACACGCAAGCGGTGGCCGTGCACGCCAGCACGATGGGATACCCCGCCGGATGCTCCAGCTCCGGCATGCCCTTGAAGTTCATGCCGTAGTTGCTGAACACCACGGTCGGAATTGCCAGAATAGCGCCCCACCCCGCCAGGCGCTTCACGATGTCGTTCTGCGTGACCGACACCAGCGCCACGTTTACGGAGATGGCCGTGGTCAGCATTTCGCGAATCACATCGAGTGCGCCCACCGCGCGATGCGCATGGTCGGCAATATCCCGAAAATACGCGCGCAGTTCTTTGGGGACCACGTCTTCATGCAGGCGCACAAGCTGACCGGCGATGTCTTCCACGGGCAGCGCGGCGTTGCGCAAGCGCAGAAGCTGGCGCTTGAGCGTATAGAGCCGCTCGATGGCCGCCCGATCGAACGTGTCGCCAAAGATCTGGCTTTCGATCTGCTCGAACTCTTCCTGCAGGCGTTCGAGCACTGGCTGATAGTTGTCGACCACAAAGTCCATCACCGCGTACAGCGCAAACGGTGCGCCCTTGGCCAGCAGTTGCGGCGTGCGCTCGCAGCGCTCGCGCACCGGCGAATACGACGCCGACGGCCCGTGCCGCACCGAGACAAGAAAGTCCCGGCCGACAAACAGGTGCGTCTCGCCAAAGACGACGTTGCCATCTTCCATCTGCGCGGTGTTCAGCACGATGAAGAGCACATCGCCGTACACCTCGAGCTTGGGCCGCTGGTGCGCGTTGCGCGCGTCTTCAATGGCGAGATCGTGCAGGCCGAATTCCTCCTGCACGCGGTCGAGCATCGCGTTGTCGGGCTCATGCAAACCGAGCCAGACAAACGAGCCCGGCGTGTGCAGCACGTCGCTGATGGCCTCGACGGACAGGTCGCGCTCGCGCTTGCCATTGCGGTACAGCGCGCTGTTGATCACCATGGACATGGTTGTCTCCGGAACGCATTCAGCGCGCATTAGCGGTCTGCGGGCTGATCTGCGGATTTGCTATCGGATGCGGTAGAGGCCGCTGCGGCCAGCGCAGGCACTTCTGCCAGGCGCGTTTCGATTTGCAAGAGCGCTTCGGACAGCGCGTGGACGAGATCGTCCGGCAGCCCATCGAGCGTGGCGTTGATGAAGGCGATGCGGCGCGGCATGCATTCGAGCACGACGGCCAGGCCGGCGTCTGACAGCGACACGTTGGTCAGACGGTTGTCGCGCGCGTCGGTTGTACGTTCAATCCAGCCGAGTTGCTCGAGCACCTTGAGTTGGCGGGTGAGCGCGCCCGGGTCCATCTGCAGACGCTCGGCGAGCTGCTTCTGGGCCATGCCGCCGCCGGTGTTGTCGTGCAGCGCCAGCAGGATGCGCCAGCGCGGCATTGGCTGGCCGACATGGGCCTCGAAGGCGGCCATGAACGCACGATAGGTGCGGCCAAACTGGTGCATGACGGCGAAGCGTTCGCGTTCAGAGGTCATCGATCAGGGCTGAGATTGCTGGGAAACCGCGCATGCTAACCGCTCCGGCGTGTCTCGCCTATTCCGTATGTTGCACAGGCTCGACATGGTGCAGCACCACGGGCGGCACCCGGCGCACATGCCAGAGGCCCATCAGCGCCGCCACCGTCGCCACGATGAGGCCGATATGGAGGGCACTCACCAGGACATGGCGCGCAGCTTCGAGCAGCGCCGCACCGTCGTGGCCGGCAGCATGCAACTGCGAGAGCAAGGCGGCTTGCGCGTCATGATCGATGAGAATTTCGGGATCGGCAAGCTGATGCAGCCACTGCGTCGCGCTGTCGGCGCTCAGTGCATTGGCAACGCCCGAGGCATAGCGCTCGCTCACCAGCGTGCCGACCAGCGCCGTGCCCACCATGCCGCCCACCATGCGCAGCGATTGCAGCAGCGCCGTGGCAATGCCCAGATGCGTACGGCCGGCCGTCTGCTGCGCAAACACGGTCAGATTGGGCAGCACGAAACCGAGGCCCAGGCCGGCCAGCAGCATCAGCAACGTCAGCACCGCATGCGGCATGTTGTTGGACGACACCGACATGCCCGCCACCGCCACCGTCAGCAGCGCAAAACCGGCATACAGCATGGCGTTGGGGTTGGGAATGCGCGTGACGAGACGCCCGTTGATGATGCTGCCCAGCGTGATGCAAACCACCAGCGGCGTAATCACCAAGCCGGCTTCCTGCGGCGACATGCCAAACCCACCCTGGAACAGCAACGGTGCGTAGAACAACACCGCAAACATCGAAAAACCCGACAGCAACGCCAGCATGAACAGCGCAGCCAGTGCGGGGTTGCGTAGCATGTCGAACGGCAGCAGCGGCTGCTCCGCACGCTGCTCCCACCACCACAGCGCCACAAACGCCGCAGCCGACAGCGCCAGCGAGCCGAACAGCGGCAGCGACAGGCCGTGCCGCGGCAGCCATTCGACGAACAACTGCAACGCGCCCAGCGCCACCGTGATCAGAACTGCGCCCTGCCAGTCCAGCCGGATACGTCCGGTGTGCACGTTTTGACGCAGATGCGGCAGGAAGCGCCAGGCAAACCACAGCCCCAGCACGCCGAACGGGATGTTCACGTAGAACACCGACCGCCACCCGAACGCCTGCGTCATCCACCCGCCCAGCGTCGGGCCGATTGCGTTGGCGATACCGAAAGAGGCGCTCAGCATCACCTGCCAGCGCAAGCGCACACGCGCATCGGGAAAGAGATCGGGAATGCATGCGTATGCCGTGCCGACCAGCATGCCGCCGCCGACACCCTGCAGCGCCCGCGACCACACCAGGAACGTCATGCTGCCTGCCATGCCGCACATGACCGACGCCAGCGTGAAGACCACGATGGACGCAATCACGAACGGCTTGCGCCCGTAAAAGTCGCCCAGGCGGCCAAAGATCGGCACCGTCACCACGGAGGTCAGCAGATACGACGTCGCCACCCAGGCATACAGCTCAAAGCCTTTGAGTTCGGCCACCACCGTCGGCAAGGCGGTACCGACCACGGTCTGGTCGAACGCCACCAGAACGACGACAAAGCAAATGCCGATCATCGCCAAAAGCGATTCCTTGAACGGCAAGACCTGGGTATGGGAATGTGGGAGCGCGGTGTGGACGGCCATGACGGGGAGCGGCAATATAAATGCTGCATCAACGATTGATTCGTCAATTAATAGTGTAGCGAAATCCTGGAAGGCTTGCTGCGCGTGATGTGGAAAGACACGCTGCTGCGCGGCGAAGACCCCATAAAGCTCGGCAACCACTGGGCCGCCTTCCTCAAGGACGAGCTAGCAGTTGCTGACCAGGCAAAGACGCACCAGGCATCACTCCCGCCGGGTAAGAGCCGAGACCTCATCGCGGAATTTTGAACGGCTCACCTCGCCATGGGCGTGGGGTACTGCAAGGGCCACGATATGTTCGTGGCCGCTTCCTTCGACCCCACCGTAGGCAACAAGGTGGTCGCGGGCGTGGATCGCGAGCCTGCGCGTCTGCTAGACGAAGCAGCGCGGTAAATCGCCAGGGAGAGCGCAGCGGTCTCCGCGAAAACTGCCGACTGAGATTTCGTCAGCCTCCACCGAGCAGAGCACCGGCATCGAGCAGGTCGACATCGCAGTGGGCCAGATCGAAGGAGTCACGCAGCAGAACGCGGCGATGGCGGAAGAGGCCTCTGCGGCGGCAAACGCCGTGGCCGAGCAGGCCGGTGCACCGCGCCGCGCCGTCTCCATCTTCAAGTTGGACGACGGCGCGATTGGCGTCTGAGCAAGCACGCGGCCGCTAGAACCGGTACCCCACCGACAGAAAACTCGCCAACGGGTTGATCCGCACCTTGGTCGTCGTTGTCACGGTGCCCACTGGCGCCTGCGTCGTCAGCGTTGCCTTGGTGGATAGCCACATATACGACACCGATGCGCCGATCGACCAATGGGCGTCGAGGTTGTACGTCAAGCCGGCATTGACGATGGGGGCGAACGATTTGCTGAGCGATGCCGTAGTCGGGCCGACCAACATGGAGCCCGTGGTTGGCGAGGCGAGAATCTGCCCGGTTGCCAACGGCCGGCTCAACTCGATATCCCGATACCAGACATAGCCAAGCCCCACGCCGAGGTACGGCCTCACGCGCGCATTCGGTTCACCAAAGTGGTATTGCACTTGCGCAGCCGGGCTCCATGCCCGGGCGGTGCCCAACTCACCAACCGGTGCGAGTGATCCGGTTCCGCTCAGGTGCAGCTTGGGCGGGACGCCCAGCACCGTTTCCAGGGCCACATGATCCGTGACGAAATACCGTGTGGTGAGCGCGAAGGTATTGGCGTTGGCCAGCGTCGACCCGCTGCCGGGCACCTCGGCCGATTGCCCGAGTGCATGCACCGTCAGCGGTTGGCTGGAATCTTGAGGGGCGAGATGCATCCAGCCTGCATTGACGACCCACTGCCCTGCCGATTGCGCATGGGCGAGCGAGGTCGCCGCGAGCGACAAGAGCATTGCCGCGCGTGTGTGCTTCATGTTGTCTCCGATTTTTCTAATGTAGGTACTGCAACTGCAGGAATGCGCCACCATGCGGCGCGGGGCACTTCGCCTGCTCACGCGACAGTGCGCAGGCGAGGAATTCCTCCTTCAGCCGGATCAGCCAGGACGCTGCTTCACCGGCACTTCAATCAATTGACGGAAAAGGGAAATGGAAAGCGGCCAAGCACTTCACGCGCGGCGGCAATCGATGCGCTGGCGTCGAGCCTGACCGACGCCACAAGCCCTCTGGATTTGTCTTCCGCCACTTCCAGAGCCTCAAAGGCGATACCCGCATCCTTGAGTGCTGCGGACAGGGCTTCACGCGTTTCACGGTGCCTGAGTGCGGGCTTGAAGATCTTGCCCACGGCGGTCAAAGGCATCGTTTCAATGATGTTGACCTGCCGGGGCAACGCCGCACGTTCGGCAATTTCCGCCTTCAGGAAGGCCAGCAGATCGGCTTCCGTGGCGGACGCACCGGCACGCAGTTGCACGTAGGCAACCGGCAGCTCGCCCGCATGCACATCGGGGCGCCCGACGGCGGCGGCAATCTGCACCGCAGGGTGGCGATGCAGCGGCGCTTCGATGGTGAGCGGATCGATGTTGTGACCGCCGCGGATAATCAGTTCCTTCTTGCGGCCCGTGAGCCAGAAGTAGCCCTGTTCATCCTGCCGCGCCAGGTCGCCGGTATTGAGCCACCGCCATCCATCGCCCGTATCGACCCAGAGCCCCTCGTTCTGCCCGGCCTGGCGGTAGCCCGAAAAGACGTTGGGGCCAGACACCACCAACACGCCCACCTCGTCTACAACGCAATCACGCAGATATGCCCCGCCCTCGTCCAGCACGACGGTCTTCATCTGCTGCATGGGCACGCGCAGGCCGATGGAGCCAAGGCGGCGCTCGCCCATCGGCGGGTTGACGCTGCTCACGCAGGTCGCTTCCGTCAGCCCATAGCCTTCGAGAATCTTGATGCCCGTCTGCTCCTGGAAGCGGCGAAAGACTTCGACCGGCATGGGCGCGGCGCCGCAGAGGCCGTATTCGAGCGATCGCACATCCCGCTCCCCGACGGGCACCTGCAGCAGCGAAGCGTAGAGCGTCGGCACGCCGCTGAAGAAGTTCACGCGATAGTGCTCGACGATCTCCCAGAAGCGCTGGATCACGCCGTCGCCGCGATAGCCCTGCGGCGTGCCGAGCACGACATGCGCGCCCCTGGAAAACGGCAGCAGCCCGGTCACCAGAACGCCATTGACGTGGAACAACGGCAAGCCGCAAAACACCACCTTGCCGGGGCCGATGCCCTCGCCCAGCACCTGCGCCGTGCTCCACGCGTTTGCGACTTCATTGCCATGGGTACGCATCGCGATTTTCGGCAAGCCCGTGGTGCCGCCGGTACAGAAGTACGAAGACGCATCTTGCGCAGCAATGTGCCGCCGGCTGTTCAGGCCATCACCACGCTGCGCCTGGATGGCGCTGTTGAAATCGTGGATGCGCACCGACACCGGGACTGCGCCATGCACGCCTTGCGGACCAAGCAATCGCAGCGCCTCGTTCTTTTGTATCTGCACGGCACATTGCGCCGCGGCATGCACACGGTCGGCCAGGTTGACCAGCACCAGGTGCCGCAGGCTCTTGATGGCGGGCAAGTGCGGCTGCAGCTTGACCCAGGTATCGGTGCCGGGAAACGGTGCCAACGTGACCAGCACCGACGCACCGGCGGCGTTGAGCAGTTCGGCCAGCGCGGGCCCTTCAAGCAGCGGATTGAACGCCGCGACGATACCGGCCGCCTGGCCGCCCCAGATCACGAAATGCGTTTCCGGCAGGTTGGGCAGCACAAACGCAATCACGCTGTCTTTCTTGACGCCGATGCTGTCGAAGAAATTTGCCGTCTGCGTGATGCGTTCAAGAAGCGCCGCGTAGCTCCACGTCTGCGGAGTGCGGTGGTCATTGACGCTCAGAAAGAAGCTCAATGCCGGCGCCTCCGGATTCACGCTGGCGCCGCGACGGATCATTTCGTATGTGCTCTGCGGAAGATCGGGCGGAAGACCCTGCCCTTCCACGGCTTCCACGTCTTGCAGGCTGGAAAAACCGGACATGGCGCTCACTCCTCGGCAACGATGTGATTGCGCTGCATGCCCAGATCGATCCGTCCGTCCGACGAGTGGATGCGTGCTTCCACCACGTCGCCAGGCTTCAGGTATTGAGGGCGCGCCGCCTGCACTTTCAGGAACATCTCCCACTTCGCCTTCTCGGGCAGCATCGCGGCCATCTTCTGCTTGGTTGGTGACGGCACGGACAGCGCGCAGCCTGCGGGTGTGCCGGTGGCCAGCAAATCGCCCGCTTCCAGGTCGTGCACGCGGGACAGCTCGGTCAGCGTCTCGGCCGGGCCGTAGACGAGGTTGGCTGTCGTGTCGTTCTGCCGCAGCTTGTCGTTGACGGTCAGCTTGAGCTGCAGGCTCCTGAGCGCAGAGATCTCGCGCGGTTCCAGCAGCGTGAGCCACGGGCCCACCGGCCCGAACGTACGGAACGACTTGCCCTTGTAGAACTGCATCTGGGGGATCTGGACGTCGCGCGCGGAATAGTCGTTCACGATCACGGCGCCCGCCACGTATTCGTGCAGGTTGTCGTCTGTCACGTCGACTGGCCCGTAAATCGCTTGGCGCATCACGAGGCCAAGCTCGATCTCGTAATCGAGAAACTGCACGCGCTTCGGTTTGATCACGTCGCTGTCGGCCGCAACGATACAGCTCGAAGCCTTGGTGAAGATCATGTTGTACGTCTTCACGTCGGGGTCCATGCCGGACTCGATCATGTGCTGGCGGTAGTTCGCGCCCTGGCAGATGAACTGCTGATTGCGCGTGACCGGAGACAGGAGCTTCACGGCAGACACCGCGATCGCTTCACCATCCAGCGAGGCAAGCTGGGCCAAGGTTGTATTGCGAACGAAGTCACCGGTCGTGGCATAGGTGCCAGGCACGGGCGTAATGCGTGTATCGCGGATCACGCCCCATTGGGTCTGATCCTGGTATTCAAAGCGAACGATATTGATGGACATAACAAAAGATGCGTTGGATGGGTGACGGCGGAGGGCGCTTGCGCTGCCTCAGGCAAAGATCCGGGCGAGCGTGACCAGCTTGCGCAGCGTCAGGTCGGGGCTGCGCCGCAGGTTACGGATGAGGGCCGCAATGGCCGCCGGCGTCAGCTTCGGCTTGGTGAAGCTGGCAGGCATCGACTGCCCCCACTGCGACATGGCCTCGCGGCTGACCGGGTGAATGCCGGTCGGCTGATCTGCGGTGAACAGGTCACCGTCGCAGTAGTGCTCGTGCTTGTCGCCCCACAGGTCTTGCCAGTAGTCGAAAATCTGGCTTCCGAGAATGTGCCGCCCCAACCCCCAGGCGTGCTTCCACCCCTGCTCGCGCAGCATGCGATGCCCCATGCCGACGGCATCGGCATCGATCAGTTCGAAGGCGCTGTGGCTGTACTTCGACACAAAACCCTGAGCCAGCGCGAGCGTGTGGTGGTCGGCCGGCATGTCGCCCAAATCGAGCCGCATGAATGCGACCGCAGGCGAGCCGTCCGGCAACACCTGCACGTCGCTCGGTATGAAACCGAAGTGCTGCGTGTACCAGGCGCAGGTGGCCTGAAAGTCGGCAAGCTCCAGAACGACATGCCCCAGGCGAATCACCTCGGGTGTACCCACGGGCGGCCGCTGCGTTTCGTTGATGCGCAAAGGGGCGTCCACCGAGTTGAGCGACAACGCTGAACGGTGCGGCAACTCGGTTGTCGGTGCCTGATCCGCAATGGCATCGACGCGGAAGCCGGACGGGTCGACGAGTCGCACGCGATAGCCACCACCCGGCCAATCCAACGGCTCCACGGTCGAGGCTCCGGGCAGCTTTGACAGGGCATCCAAGGCTGCGCGTCCGGCGACCTGCAACCCGAAGCCGGCAAACGCGGCCTTTGGCGCCTTGCGCACGACATAGCAGAACGGCGCCGGGCCGGTGCCGCGCAAGAGCAATGTCGATTCGTCGCGCTGCACCGTCACGAGACCAAAGTCATTGAGAAACCGCTCGGCGCGTTCGAGATCGGGCCGATCGAACATCAGGTAGGCGAGCGCCAACGCCTTGGTCGTCGGCTGCGGATGGCGTGCAGGCTGTGCTGTGGTGAGTTTCATGGCAAGACACTCAGGCGGATTGAACGGCGGCGGCAGTGGCGGGCACGGGCTCAGCTCGGCCGCCGAGCAGCGCCAGGCTCTCGTGAACGAGGCGGTCTACCTCGGCGGCTGGCCCGTCATGGACGACCGTGCGATCCGGGCGCACAACGGCCGCCCAGCCCACGGGCACCGCGTCGGGAAGGAACGTGCCGTTGAGGTCCTCCCAAACGCCGGGTACCCCACGGTGCAGAGGCTGCCCCCGATGCGCGATCCGAACGAACGTACCGCCCAGGCGTTCGAATGCCGCTGCCGTTGCGGGCTCCAGCGCGGCGCGGGCGTCGCAGCCGAAACTGACGAGCGTGTATCCGTGGCCGAGCACGTCGTCGCTCAGGCACATGTGGCCCTCCGCGTTCCTGACCCAGCCCTGCGGGATCACTCCACCACGCATCAGCTTGGTGGACGAGCATCCTTTGACGAACAGTCCGGTCTTGAACGCGTTCTTCGGCTTGATGCGCAACTCCTCGAATTGCGAACGCAGGCCCGGCACCAGCCGGGTCAAGCGCATCAAGCCGTGCGTCAACAGCGCGATGGGCGCACTGCGCGGCATCACCAGCTTGCCCATGAACCGCGCGAGATTGATCATGGCTTTCGCGTGCGGGCGGCGCTCCTCGTCGTAGGTGTCGAGAATCTGCGCATCCGCCCGCCCTTGGAGCACCCAGGCCAGCTTCCAGCTCAGGTTGGCGGCGTCCCGGAGTCCTGCGACCAGCCCTTGGCCAACAAACGGCGGGGTGATGTGCGCCGCATCACCAACGAGGAACACCCGGCCAACGCTGAACCGGTCGACGGTTCTGGCATGAAAGCGATAGACCGCCTTGCGTTCGATCGTGATGCTGTCAACGTCCGTCCACGGCGCCAGCAGCTCGCGAATACGGCTGTCCGATTCCATGTCGTCGCGGCTCTCGCCTGGCTGGAGCATGAACTCCCAACGCTCGCGCGCGCCTGGGGCGACCATGTGCGGCGTGGGGCGCCGGTGGTCGCAGAGAAATTCAACATGGTCGATCGGCTTGGGGACATGACGCGCATCGACAATGAGCCAATCCTCCGCGTACGTCGTGCCCCGGAATTCCTGCCCGATCAGGTGGCGCACGAGCGAACTCGCCCCGTCTGCACCCACCAGGTAGCGAGCGCGGACCCGGTGTACCTGCCCGCACCCGATATCCAGCGAAGCCAGTACGCCATCCGGCTGATTCGTGATGCTGAGCAGCGTGGTGCCGAGCGCGACATGCACATCACCGTGCGCTGCCAGGCGTGCGCGCAGACAGCGCTCCAGATCGGGCTGATAGAACGTGACGAGCTTCGGATGGCCATCCAGGCTGCCCAGCGTGTTGACACGCCCGAATTCGCCCAGCCAGGGCGAATGCATCCGGACGTGGGGAATGGCCACCGTTTCGAAATCACCTTCGCTGATGCCTGCCTGTTGCAGGATCCGCAAGGCTTCGTTATCCAGCGCAATGGCACGCGGGGCCATATAGATGTCGGGGGCCTTGTCGATCGCCAACACGCTCACGCCATGACGCGCCAGCAGATTGGCCACCATGGCCCCGACGGGGCCAAGCCCCACGACAAGGATGTCTATCTGAGATGGCAACTCACCTGCCCCCTGAGGGCATGCGCCATCCGCGACGCGTGAACTGGCACGCGCATGTGCTTTTGTCTCCACCGCTACTCCGTTTCTTTGTCTACGCCTCAGTCAGGCTTCTTCCGCCTTTTTTTGACATTAAAGTCATGCCTGATGATTTTGTCAATATCGACATTCGAATCTATAATTCCGGCCACGACAAGGACCACCAGACCATCATGGCCACCACCGAGACTCGCCGAACTCCGAAGCGCTCCGTTGCGAAGACGCCTACCCCTGCGGCGCCGGCCGCCGACGAGCGGGAGCCCCGTGGCGCACGGCGCAAGCGGGAAACGCGCGCGCGCTTGCTGGATGCCGCGCTTCGGCTCATGGCTGACCGGGGCATGGAGGGCGTTGCCATCAACGAAATTACCGAGGCCGCGGATGTGGGTTTCGGGTCGTTCTACAACCACTTCGAATCGAAAGAAGCCATCTACGCCGCGCTGGTGAGCGCCGTGTTCGAGGAGTTCGCCGATTCGCTCGACAAGCTGACGGAAGGGTTATCCGACGCGGCCGAGATCATTTCGGTATCGGTGCGGCATACGTTGGTCCGGGCGAGGCGCGAGCCTGTGTGGGGACGCTTCCTCATTCGGGAGGGCTTCTCGGCGCGCGTGCTGACGCACGGCCTCGGCCAGCGCCTGCTGCGCGATATTGAGCGCGGCATCGCGGCAAAGCGGTTTGTCGTGGCGGATCCGTTTATCGGATTCCTGTCGGTCGGCGGCACCGTGCTGACCGCCGTCTCGGCCGAACTCAACTTTCTGGCGCCCGACGCGCCGGCCGCGAATATCGTCAAAGAGCTGGGTTTCTCGGGGGAGCATTTCCCCGAACGCACGGCAGCGGCGCTGCTCCAGACGCTGGGGCTCAAGCGCGCTGAAGCCGAAAAAGTGGCCGCCCGACCGCTGCCCGTTGTAGAGACAGCCGACAGCGCAAGCTGACCTGAGCGCCCGCGTTGCAGCGCGGGCGTCTAGGCGACCCCCCTTACTTGCCGACGGTACTGGCCGCCGAATCCAGGCAACCTGGCATCGGTCGCGCCACGTCTGCCGGTGCGGCGGGGTATGCCAGCAGCGCCTCGGCCATCTGCGAAGCCAGCGCCTTCAGCGCGCGCCGATGGCCCTCTACCACGCCGTCAATACCGGCGGATACGACCTCCTGGACGACGCTGCGGCACGTCAGCAGTTGACGATCTTCCGCGGTGCGCATCGTCCAGACCGCATCGATCAGGACGTGCGAGCCGCGCCAAGCATCAAACCGCTGTACATCCACGGCCACGCGGTAGACGGGCCGTCTCCCATCGTATGGAAGGCCGTGCAGGTCCATCGCGCGGATCTGCAACGCCAGCCCGGACGACAGCGCCGCACGAATCTCATCAGCCACGGGCGAAGCCCAGCGGTCCATTTCCAGGATATCGACCTGGCCTGAACCGGCCTGGACGACCAGCCGCCTGCCCGCCACCGACGGCGGAACACGTACCGCCACCACATCGACGAGATACGTTCGCACAGGTGCCTGTGCCGGTGCGGACGCCGCAACGCCATCGGCATCGGCACCGAGCAAGCTATGAAAGCGCGCCGGCGGCGAGCTGCATGCTGCGAGCGCTGCGCAGGCAACCACGCCAGCAAGGGTGCGGCAAATTGGGAGCCACGACACCATCACCGCGCATCTCCTTTCTTGCCAAACAGCAGCGATTCCGGATGGCGTTCCAGATAGTCCGTCAGCGCATTGAGCGATTGAAGCGTGCGCGTCAGTTCCTGCATCGCCTCGTGCACATCCGACTGGAGCGGGGAATCCTGCCGCAAGGTTGCCTGCGCTGCGTTGAAGGTCTGCTGTGCAGACGCCAGTGTGTCCCGCGCCTGAGGCACCACTTCGGTATCCAGATGACCGAATAGGCGGTTTGCATTTTCGAGCGCGCCGTTCAGGTTGCTGCCGATCTTGTCGAACGGCACCTGGTTGAGCTTCTTCGCGATGTCGGCAAGCTGCACCTGCAATTCATCAAGCGAGTTCGGAACCGTCGGCAACTCCACCGGCGACCGATGGACATCGACCGTCGCACGCGGTGCCTTGGGGAACATGTCGAGCGCAACGTACAACTGACCCGTCAGCAGGTTGCCCATGCGAAGCTGCCCACGCAGCCCCTGCATGACCAAGTGCTGCAGCATTTCATGACCGCCCGGCGTGTCGGGCGCAGGAAGCGAGGTGTTGCTGCGCCGGCTGAGCCGCGACGGATACAGCGCCATCACAACACGCATGCTGAACGTTTTCGCCGCCTCGTCGTACTCGATGCCGATGTCGGTGACGTTGCCCAATGCAATGCCGCGCAAATCCACAGGTGCGCCGACAGACAGACCGCGCAGCGACTGGTTGAATCGCATGACCACAGTAAGCGGCGCACCGTCGGGCTCGCGCATCGCATCCGCTTCATCGGACGCCAACTGAAACACAGTGCTGTCCGGCGGCGGTGGCCCATCCGCCTGGCCCTGCGGCGACTGAAACGCCAGCCCGCCAACGATGACGGTGGCCAGCGATTGCGTATTCAGCTTCAGGCCGCTGGAATCGAGCCGGAGGTCGACCCCGCTGGCATGCCACCAGCGCGTGTTGGTCCCGACGTATTTGTCGTAGGGTGCGTTGACGAAGACTTTCACCTGCACGCCCCCGCCCTGCTTGTCCAACGCAAAGCCCACCACTTGCCCCACTTGCAGATGGCGATAGAAGACCGGCGCGCCGATATCGACGGAACCGAGCGAATCGCCGTGCAGCGAGAACTGGCGTCCCTGCTGATCCGTGGTGACGGAAGGCGGACTCTCCAGCCCCACGAACTGGGTCTGGCTGTCTTTGGAATGCCCAATATCCACGCCGATATACGCGCCGGAAAGCAACGTGCCCAGCCCGGATATGCCGCTCGCGCCCACACGCGGTCGGACCACCCAAAACCGGGTGTCCTTGGCCGCAAAGCGCTCGGCTTCGCGCGCCAGCTGAATCTTCACCATCACGCGTTTCAGATCCGGTGTGAGCGAGATGGCTTGTATCGTGCCGATCTCGACGTCCTTGTACTTCACCTTGGTCTTGCCTGCCTCAAGGCCCTCGGCATTGGAAAAGGTGACGGTCACGACAGGGCCTTTCTCGGCGATGGTCTTGGCAACCAGCGCAAGCCCGATCAACGCCGCGATCAGCGGCACGAGCCACACAATGGAAGGGAGCCAACGCCGTGGAGGCGTGATCTCGGGAAGAGGTAGATCGATAGAACGCATTGCTTACAAGGAAGAGAAGACGGACGGACGGACGGAGTGCGCGAGACCCGCTCAGGAATCGTCGTGCGCGGGTGCTTCGTCGGGGATCGGGTCCCAGATAAGCCGGGGGTCGAATTGCATGGAGGCGATCATCGTCAGGATCACCACAGCGCCAAAAGCCAGTGCCCCCGGGCCCGCGGTGATGACAGCGAAGGAGCCGAAGTGCACCAGTGCAACCGTGAGCGCCACCACGAACACATCGAGCATCGACCACCTGCCGATGCGTTCGACAAGGCGATAGAGCCGTGTCCTTTCGTGCGGACGCCACGTGGAGCGCCGATGTGCCGCGAATACCAGCAGCGCAAGAATGGCGAGCTTGAGCATCGGCACCACCACGCTTGCAATAAAGACGACCGCAGCGAGGCCCCAGTCGCCGGAGGTCCAGAAGTACGCCACCCCGCTCAGGATCGTGTCGTCTTCCGAGCGCCCGAGTGAGGTGCTGTGCATCACCGGTAGCAGGTTGGCCGGGATGTACAGCAGCGCGGCAGCCAGGAGCAATGCGGCAGTGCGCGAAACGCTGGCCGGGCGGCGTTCGTGCAAGGCCGTATGGCAACGACGGCACTGCGGATGCGACCCGACGCCATCCAGCTGTTGCACGCTGCCGCACGTGTGGCAGACCACCAGCCCCGCCTGCTTTGCGGAGAGGGCCTGCAGCGAGTCCGCCACGACCGGTTCTTTCAACGACCAGCCAGTTCGCAGTTCGCCAGACGGCGCTGCGCCATCCCCACCCTCAATCTCGTCGCACGCATGCCAGAGCCTGTGCGGATCGAAGCGCGAAACCAGCGCCAGCAGCACCGTCAACGCGCCGAATGCAAACAGGCCTGCACCGGGAATCACGCGCGCGAGGCTGATCATCTTGACCGTCGTGACCAGCACGCCGAGCATGAACACTTCGATCATTCCCCAAGGGCGAAGCCATTGGAGAAAGCGGATGACGAGGCGAAATCCGGGCGGCACACTGCCCGCGCGCAACGGAAGCAACACGTAAAGCAACGCGAGCAATTCCATCGAGGGAAAAAGCGTGGTGGTGAAAAACACGACCGCAGCCACGACGCCCATGTGTCCCGCCCAAAGTGAGGACACTGCGTCAAGCAACGTGGCTTGCGACGTCATCCCCTGGGCCTTGAGGGCAATGATCGGGAAGCATTGCGCGATCACCAGCGTAATGAGCGCAGCCACCGCCATCGCAGCTGCGTTGTCGAGTGTCGGCCGGGCGAGATGGGCGCTGCTCAGGTCGCTCGCACAACGCGAGCATCGGACGTTCAAGCCTTCCAACGGCGGCGGCCGCCGAAACACGCGGTCGCACTCATGGCAGGCAATCAGGTGGGTGGATTCCATGGGCGTGGACGGAGCCAATCGGCATTGCGGGCGAAGCACGGCACTCCACGCGAGTCGCGTGGAGGCCGAGCCCATCCAAAGGCAATGTCAGTCCTTGGCGATCGTCTGGACAGTGTTTGCGGGCAGTTCACCCATGGCCTGCAGCAAGGCAGCCGTGTCGCTCATGCGCCGGCTGGTCGCACGCACGGTGTCGAGTTGCGCATTCAGGTACTGCACCTCGCTCGACTGCTCCGCAGATGCGGGCAGCGCCCCCAAGCGGCGGCGCGAAGCGGTCTCGTTGAAGGCCGTACGCGCAGCCGTCGAAGCCACTTCTGCTGAGGCGAGCGTCTGTGCATCGTTCTCCAGCGCGGCGAGCGTGTCGGCAACGTTTTCAAATGCCGACAAGACCGCCGACTTGTACTGCAGGACCGTTGCGTCATACAGCTCGAGCGTGGCGCGGCGGTGCGCCATCAAGGCGCCGCCGTGGAAGATCGGCTGACTCAGCCCGGCGCCCACGGCCCATAAGCCGCCCGCCCCCGACAGCAGCGCAGGCCAGCTCAACCCACCCCGACCAAGCGAGGCTGTGAGTGACAGGCTCGGGAAAAGCTGTGCGGTGGCCTCGCCTGCGTCTGCAGACGCTGCCCTGACCGCAGCAGCGGCGGCGCGGATATCCGGCCGGGCACGGAGCAGATCCGAGGGTACGGCTACAGGCACCTGGTTCGGCAGCGAAAGGCTGCTGAACTCGGGTACCGCCGGCGCTGCATCCGGTGTGCGGCCCAGCAACACGGCCAACGCGTGGATCGACACCGCACGCTGTTGACGCAACTGCGGCAGCGTCGCCGCCAGCGATGCGGCGCTCTGCGTCGATGCCAGCGCCTGCGCATGCGAGAGCGCCCCCAGCTCGTACCGCCGCAGGCTGTCTCGCGCCGTCGCGTCTGCCACCACAACAAGACGTTCGGTCAAGGCGATCTGCTGGTCCAGCGCGGCCGCGTTGATCACGGCGCCGACAATATTCGCCGCGAGGGCACGCCGTGCTGCCTCCAGTTCGCAGCCACGCACATCCACCCGCGCCGCGCTCGCGGCATTGGCATAGCGCGTGGCACCGAACAGGTCGAAGGTGTAATGCGCCTGTAACTGGCCAACAAACACGTTGTAGCGCAGCGCTTCGGGGCCCACGCCCGTGAGGTTCGGCGTGCGCTGGCGTGCCACCTGCGCCCCGGCGTCCAGGGACGGCAATGTTGATGCACCCACCTGCGCACGCAGTTCCTCCTGGGCGGCGGACAAGGTCTTCTGCGTTGCAGCCAGCGTGGGGTTATTGCGCAGTCCTTCTTCCACCAACGCGTTCAGCGCATCGGAGCGATAGAGCTTCCACCATTGCGGCACCGGCGCGGCGCCCACATCAAACTGCTGGGCAACGCCGGCCGCTTCCACCGTCTTGGCAGGCTGCGTGGTTAAACCGTAATGGTCCGGCGAAGGCGTGGCAGGCGGCACGGCAGTAGGCGCCACGGAGCACGCCGTGAGAGCGAGCACCGACGTTGCGACAAGCGCGCACGTCATACGAGAGCGTTTCATGATCAATTCTCCAGGGCGGCAGTGCCGGCCGAAGGCAGGTCCCGTTCGTCCGGGCGCACCTTGAAACACGCGGCATACAGCGCCGGCAGGAAAAAGATGGTCAGTACCGTGGCGATGGTGATGCCGCCCATCAGCGCGGTGGCCATCGGCCCGAAGAAGCCCGAGCGCAGCAGCGGGATCAGCGCCAGCACGGCGGCAGCGGCCGTCAACATGATGGGCCGGAAGCGCCGCACCGTTGCGCCGATGATGGCGTCGAAGCGCTTTTGGCCCGCCGCGATGTCCTGGTCGATCTGGTCCACCAGGATCACGGAGTTGCGCATGATGATCCCGAACATGGCGATCACCCCGAGCAGCGCCACGAACCCGAATGGCTTGCCGAACAGCAGCAGCGCCGTCACCACGCCAATCAGCCCCAGCGGAGCGGTCAACACGACAATGAACGTGCGCGAGAAGCTCTTGAGCTGGATCATCAGCAGCGTCAGCACGGCAATGATCATCAGGGGCATCTCGGCATTGATCGACGTCTGGCCCTTCACACTCTCTTCCACCGCGCCGCCAATCTGGATGCGATACCCCACGGGCAGCTTGGCGCGTTCTGCGGCCAGGGCCTGATCGATGTCATGCGTCACGCCGATGCCCTGCGCGTTGCCGCGCACGTCTGCCTGCACCGTGATGGTCGGCTGGCGATCGCGTTCCCAGATCACGCCGTACTCGAGCTTGTTCTGCACATGCCCAATCGCACCGAGCGGAACCGGGCCGTTGGGCGTCGGCATGGCCAGGCCGGCGAGCTTGGCGGGGTCGACACGTTCCGTCTTCGGTGCACGCAGATCGACGTTGATCAGCTTGTCACGTTCGCGATACTGCGTGACCGTGTAGCCGGACAGCGTCATGGCGAGGAAGTTGGAGACATCTTCCGACGTCACCCCAAGCTGGCGCGCCTTGATCTGGTCGATCTCGAACGACATCGAACGTTCTGCCGGTTCATCCCAGTCGAACTGCACGTTTTGGGTGCGCGCGTCGGCACGGACCTTCTCGGCCACCTTGTCAGCGATGTTGCGCACGGTGGCAATGTTGTCGCCGCTCACACGGAACTTGATCGGGAAGCCCACGGGCGGGCCGTTCTCGAGTTGGGCCACACGGGTGCGAACGCCGGAGAAATCCTTCTCAAGCGTGGCGCTGAGCCAGCGCGAGAGCGCATCGCGTTCTTCAACGTTCTTGGCCGTGATCACGAACTGGGCGAAGTTCGGCTGCTGAAGCTGCTGGTCCAGCGGCAGATAGAAGCGCGGGGCGCCGGTGCCGACGTAATCGACAAAGTGTTCGATCTCTTTTCGGCCATCCAGGGCTTTCTCCAGACGTTTTGCCTCGCGCAGCGTGGCGTCAAACGACGCCCCTTCCGGCAAGCGAAGGTCCACCAGCAGTTCGGGCCGTTCCGAGTTCGGGAAGAACTGCTGGGGCACAAGGGTGAAAGCTGCCATGGCCAGCGCAAACAGCAAGGCAGTCACACCCAGGACCGCCCATCGGCGCCCGATGCAGAACGAGATCCACCCCGACAGGCGCTGATAAAAGCCGGTGTTGTAGATATCGTGGTCATGGCCATGTTCAGAAGCGCCGTTCTTGTGCTCGAGCAGCATGTGATAGCCCAGCAGCGGTACCAGGACCACGGCAGCAAACCACGAAACGATCAGCGAGATGGCCGACACCTCGAAGATCGAGCGCGTGTACTCGCCCGTGCTCGACTTGGCCAGCGCGATCGGGAGGAAGCCGGACACCGTCACCAGCGTGCCAGTCAACATCGGGAATGCCGTGCTCGAGTAGGCGAAAGCAGCGGCGCGCAAGCGGCTCCATCCCTGCTCCAGCTTCACGGCCATCATCTCGACGGCAATAATCGCGTCATCAACAAGCAAGCCGAGTGCAAGCACGAGTGTGCCCAGCGAAACCTTGTCCAAACCAATACCGAACATGTGCATGCACAGCGCCGTGATGGCCAGCACGATCGGGATGGAGATCACTACCACCATGCCGGTGCGCAGGCCCAACGACACAAGGCTGACCACCAGAACAATCGCCACGGCTTCACCAACCGACCTCACGAACTCGTCCACCGAGTGCTTGACGGCATGCGGCATGCTGGAAACCGCAGACAGCTTCAGCCCTGCCGGCAGCGTCGCCTGCAGTTCGCCCGCCGTGGCGTCGAGCGCTTTGCCGAGGTCGATCACATCGCCGCCCTTCTGCATCGTCACGCCAATGCCAAGCACTGCACGGCCGTTGGTGCGCATCTGCGTCACGGGCGGGTCGTCATAGCCGCGGGTGATCTTGGCGATATCGCCCAGCCGGAAGGTCCGCTTGTTCACGGTGATCAACATGTCGGACAGCGCCTGCACATCCTTGAACGCGCCGGTCGGTCGTACGAATACGCGGTCATCGGCGGTCGTGATCGTGCCGACCGGTGCCACGGTGTTCTGTGCGTCGATGGCCTGTGCGATCTGCTGCGGCGTGATGGCGAGCCGGGTCAGTTGCGCATTGGAGATTTCGATGAAGACGTGCTCCGCCGGATCACCGAAGTAGTCCACCTTGGCGACGCCCGGCACGCGCAGCAGGACGGTGCGCAGCTTGTCTGCATAGTCGTGCAGTTGTGCCGGCGAGAAGCCGTCGCCTTCGAGCGCGTAGATGTTGGTGTAGACATCACCGAACTCATCGTTGAAGAACGGTCCGACCGTGCCCTTGGGCAACGTCGCGCGGATGTCGCCCACTTTCTTTCGCACCTGATACCAGGTCTCCGGCACGTCCTTCACGGGGGCGGCGTCTTTCATGGCGAAGAAGATCATCGACTCGCCGGGACGCGAGTAGCTCTTGATGTTGTCGACATACGGTGCAGCCTGAAGCTGGCGCCCGATGCGGTCGGTAATTTGCTCCTGGACTTCGCGCGCAGTTGCACCCGGCCAGTATGTCTGGATCACCATTGTCCGGAAGGTGAACGGCGGATCTTCAGACTGTGCAAGATGTGTGTAGCCAATGACGCCAAAAAGCGTCGCCAGGCCGATCAGGAAGATCACCAGCTGCTGGTGGCGTAGTGCCCAGGCCGACAGGTTGAAGCCGCCCTCGTCCGCCTGAGATGCAGACGCCGTAACCGGGGCCGTGCCTCGCACGGTTTCGCGATCATCGGCGCTCATGATGCAAAGTCCTCAGGGTGCAGCGGGGCAACCACTTGTACGTGTTGACCGGCATTGACGGCATGCACGCCCTGCATCACTACGCGATCACCGTCGTGCAAGCCGGAAGCGACCAGCACGCTGCGCTCGTCGTAACGCGCGATGGTGACGGGGCGCAATTCCAAGGTATCTGTGTTCGCGCGCACCACCCAGACCGCAGGCTCTTCGCCACGGTGAAAGAGTGCGGTGACGGGCAGCTTGAACGGGCGCGAGGCTCCCGCCTCGCCCGTGGCATCGAAGGCGATATTGGCGGTCATGCCCATGCGCACCGCTGCGTTTGGCGCCACGAGCGACAGCTTGACGCGCCACGTACGGCTTTGCGGATCGGCCGTCGGCGATACCTCGCGCACGCGCGCCTCGAAGCTTTGCGAAGGCGCGGCGGGGAGGCTCACGCGAGCCTTGCTTCCGACGGTCAGCGAGGACAGCGCGCTCTCCGGTGCATCGCAAACGATGTCGACGTCACCCGTCCAATCGAGGTGATAGATCGATTGACCCGCCTGGACATTCTGGCCGGTGTCCGCATCTTCCGAGGTGATGACGCCATCGTGGTCGGCCACCAGCGTTGCGTAGCGCAGGCGATCGCCAACGAGTGCGGCCTGTGCCCGCGCGGAATCGCGTTGCGCAAGCGCGGATGCGTAGGCGTCCTGCGTCTGCTCCATCTGCGCCGGCGCAATCAGGTTCGCCTGCGACTGCGCACGGTCGCGGTCAAGCTGTTGCTTGGCGTAGACCAGCCGGTGTTCAGCGGCTTCCAGTTGCGCCCGTGCGTTGGCGAGGTCGTTGCGCAGATCAGCCTGGTCGAGCATCGCCAGCACCTGACCTTGCTTGACGGTATCGCCGATGCGCACGCGGCGCTCGACCACTTTGCCGGCAACACGGAACGACAGCGGCGTGGAGTACCGCGCCTGCACTTGCCCCGGCAGTGTGTTGGCGACGGCGTTGCCGTCCGGGTGCAGCGTCAGCGCAACGACCGGTTTGGGCGCGCTGACCAGGGTTTCGCTGTGGTGGCAGCCCGCGAGCAGCACAGCGCAGCAGGCGGCAATGACAAGAGGCGCTCGTTTGGAACGCCCGACGACGGACAAGTGGGGGCGCGCTGTCGTTTGCGCATGACGACCAGGATGTTTCACGATGTTTCCAAGCAAGTGATGGCCTAACGAACAATGGGTAACGCACATCCCGCAGCCGCGCTTCTTCTGCGCGGTCGGCTCTCGGGCTACGCGTCACGGAACTCGGATGTCGGGTACGCGAGTCGCCTGTCTCCACGGCGTTCAGGAACCACTTCTCGGCGAATGGCTGCACTCAGCCGGCAAGCAACGGCGGACGGCTCTCTGGCCTTTTTCGCCGGGGGCTTGCCCCATCACCGCGTCCTAACTCAGGGCGCATCACCCTGATCGACCCTACATTTCGACATTAAACTCATAACTGATATTATTGTCAACTATGACGCAAGACACTATCATCCTCGAGGAGAACACCATTCCAGACCCCTATGCGGAACCTCACGAATCGCGTGGCAGAAGGCTGCCGCGAGCGGCGCGGCACCCGGCGCAAACAGGAAACACGGGCACGTCTGCTTCACGCGGCGCTGTTGCTGCTGTCTGAGCGGAACATTGAGCGCGTCGCCATCAACGAGATCACCGAAGCCGCCGATGTGGGCTTCGGTTCGTTCTATAACCACTTCGAATCGAAGGAAGGGCTCTTTGCCGCCGTGATCGACTGGGCGTTTGAGGACTTTGCTGACAAGCTGGATGCCATTGCGCATGGCCTGACCGATCCGGCCGAG
This sequence comes from Ralstonia pickettii, assembly GCF_001699815.1. GTDB lineage: Bacteria > Pseudomonadota > Gammaproteobacteria > Burkholderiales > Burkholderiaceae > Ralstonia > Ralstonia thomasii. The sequence continues at coordinate 22,444 of NZ_MCGB01000096.1, forward strand.
GTCATCGCTATCGCGGTCCGTCACACGTTGCTGCGGGCGCAGCGCGAACCGGCCTGGGGCCGGCTGCTGATGCGCGAAGGCGTGTCTACACGCGCCCTGACGCGCGGCCTGGGCTTGCGCCTGCTACGCGACAGCAAGCGCGGGCTTGCCGCCAAGCGCTTTGTGGTGGCCGATCCGCTGACCAGCGTGCTTTCTGTGATTGGGACAGTGCTCGCCGGTGTTGCGGCCGAGCTGCACTTTACGGCGGCACCGGCGGTTCCCGGGCGCAGCCGTCAGGCGGCTGCGGTTCGCGTCGAGCATTTGGCCGAACGTGCGGCCGTCTTCGTACTCCAGGCACTGGGCGTCAAGCGTGCTGAAGCGGAAAGAATCGCGCAACTGCCGCTACCGGAAGTCAGGGACGGTAACGCGGCAGCCGCCATGTGAGCCCTCGCGCTGTCTGGCGAGGGCGCGCATCGATCAGGCGTGATAGAGCTCGCTCGCCAGATAGCGGTGGCGCAGTTCCCGTAGCGCGGCTGCAAGAACGGCGCTGGCAGGCAAAGCCAGCAGCACGCCAAAGAATCCGAACAGGTGACCGAACGCCAGCAACGCAAAGATCACGGCCAACGGGTGCAAGCCAATGCGCTCGCCAATCAAGCGCGGCGTGAGGAAGACGTTTTCTAGGATCTGGCCCAGGCCATACACCACAGCAACGGCGCCGATGCCGTAAAGATCGCCAAACTGAAGCACGGCGGCCAACACGGCAAGCGCAAGGCCCGCGGCAAATCCGACATAGGGAATGAACACCGCCAAGCCAGTAAACAACCCCAGCGGCAAGGCAATCTCGAAGCCGGCCAGCGTCAAGGCGATGGGGTAAAACGCGGCCAACACGACCATCACCAAAAGCTGCCCGCGCAGGTATTGCGACAGCATCCGATCAATGTCGATGACGAACGCCTGCGTCTTGGCAAGCCACCGACGGGGGACAAGGCTTTCCATACGCCGAAACATCTGGTGGCGGTCGTAAAGCAGATAGAACAGCACCAGCGGAACCAGCACCACGTTGCCCACGACGGTCAACATCGCGTTGCCGCTTGTGCGCAGGTATTGCCAGATGGCAATGGCGGAGTTGCCTTCACCACCATAGCGCGGTCTGGTCAGCAGATCGCGCAAATGTGGCAGATCCAGGTCGACGCCAAGCCCAAAAACGGCCAGCTTCGGCTGCAACCAGGCATTCAGCGTGGCAAGCAGCGCAGGAATTTTCGCCTGGAGTTGCGGACCTTCGGTCTGGACGACGGCGAACATCAGCGTAACGAGCAGCGCCGCCATCGCGGCAAAGCACAGGATCATCGCCAACGCGGCGATCCAGCGGGGCAATCCCCGACGCGCCAGCCACTCCACCCCCGGCTGCAACATGTAGGCGATCAGCGCGCCCAGCAGGAACGGGGTCAACACCGGCCGCAGTGCCCACATGAGGACACCGATTGCAAGCGCGACAAGGCCCCACAGCCAGGCCTGGCGGCGTATCAGAGCGGACACCAGTGTTCTCGATAGACGCGCGCTACCCTGGGGATGGACGTTGCACCGTTCGCAATGGGAAGCGGCGCTCACCCGAGAAGACGGAACCCGCAACTCATTTCTCCTCAAAGTACGCGACAGCGTGGTCAATAAATGCCCTGACTCTGGCGGGAACCATCGTTCGGCTCATGTAAGCGAGGCGCACCTCCGCTGCGGTATCCAGGATTTCATGATCGCCAAGCAATCGGACGAGGCGCCCTTCTCGCAGATCGTCTTCAAGCAGCGCCAATGGCAACAGCCCCATGCCGAGTCCGGCGAGTACGACTTCACGGTTGAATGCCGCGTTGTTCGAGGTGATTTCGTACCGTAGTGGAACCACGAGCGGCGCGCCGTCCGCGCGGAACGTCACGATGGGCTTATGCACGGAAGGCGGTACGGTGACGAAGACGTGATCAGACAGATCGACCGGGTGAGACGGGCGCACATGCGATTCCAAGTAGTTGGGTGCAGCGACGATTGCCAAAGGCAAGCGCTGCAGCATGCGAGTCACGGCCAAATCGGTTGCCAGCATGAAGGGCAATACCAAGCCGATGTCATAGCCCTCGGTCGCAAGGTCGACAACGCCCTCCGCCAACGTCACATCCACCATGAGGTTTGGATGCATCCGCTTGAAGGACGAGACCAGTGGGGCCAGCCACGCAGACGTTGCCGACGTATGGGCGACCAGCCGCAGTACGCCAACAGGTAAATGGCCTTGGCTGCGGGCATCAGATTCAAGGCAGTCCAGATCGTCGAGCACACGGCAGCATCCGTCATAAAACCTGTGCGCTGCGTCCGTCAGCGAGAACTGCTTTGTCGAGCGGTGGAACAGGCGCGCCCCAAGCCGCTGTTCCAGGGAAGTGATCGCTCTTGAAACGACGGCCGGCGATACCCCAAGCATCTGCCCCGCCCGTCTGAAGTTTCTGACCTCAACGATCGTACGAAAGAGCCGCAAGCTCTCGAAATGATCCATATGCACCTCGAACAAGGCTCGCAGATACGGCGCACGTTGACGCGGCAGCTAAAACCCATGCGCTATTGAACGCGCTCAACTCCATAGCAGCCGGCGTTCTCGACCCCGGTTCCATCGCGAGCATGCGTAATTTAGTCATATCTGATACTAATGTCAATTATGACATACGAAGCCAAAAAAGAGGTGACTGCTTCCCGAGGAGTGTATGGCCAGAAGGTGGATGAGATGAAGGCCGCTCTCCGCTCGCCGACTGCGACGAGGGGCCTATGCGGGCTGATAAAGGCTTGCCCCGCCTGGCCTCGACAGACTTGCCGCCCTCGTCTTAGGCACCCCGATTCTTCATAAACCAATGAGTTAGAACGCCCCTTCCCGACAGACTTTATTTTTACGGATCACGCGCCGTGCAATCGCTGATGCCGCGAGCCGAGACGTCGGTTATGCATCGCATTCCACGCAGGACCGATTCGCGTCAGGGCGCGCCAAGCATGTTGTGGGGAAAGTCCCGAATGGGTGGCCCTGCCGCGAGACCGCGCTAGCGCACCATCACCGCATTCCTGCCCGCGCGTTTTGCGTCGTAGAGGGCCATATCGGCTTGCATCAGTGCTTCAGATGTCGCGTCTGCGACCGGCGCGTGATCTGCGGACGGGGCGTAGGCAGCCACGCCAATGCTGACGGTCACGACACCGCGAACGGAGGGCGCAGGCAGGGCGGCCTGTTCGACCGCGCGACGCACCTGCTCGGCGATGACCTTGGCGCGTGAACGCTCAGTGTCTGCCAACAAAACGACAAACTCTTCGCCGCCATAGCGCGCCACCAAGTCGGTCGGGCGCTTTCCCGCAACGCGCGAGAGGATGTTGGCAACCTCGACAAGACATGCGTCGCCCCTGCCATGCCCGTATGTGTCGTTGATCTGCTTGAAATGGTCGATGTCGATCATGAGCACCGACAGCGGTTGCCCCGTACGCCGCGCGCGTTTCGATTCGGCCGCCCAGCATCTGTCGAATGCTTGACGATTGCCGACCTGCGTCAGACCGTCCAGCAACGACTGCCGCTCAAGCCTGTGATTCGCAGCCATCAGCGCCCGATATAGCCGTGTGAAATCCGCAATCAGCATCGACAGTACAACCGCCGAGGACACCACACTGAGCAGCCGTGCCGCGTACCATCCCAGCGTATAACGAGCGCCACCATGCAGGGTCAACAACGAGTCGGCCAAGCCGACAGCAAGCGCCACAGTGACCCAGACATCCACCGAGCGCCGGAGTCTGGTCAGCGCCAAATAGCCTGCAAGCGCAATGATGTTCGATCCGATCACGGGAACACCCAGGATGCGAACGAGGTTGACGTATGTCCCGCCCTGGATGAGCGGCGGTAAATAGTCGGTGCCCCAGATACAAATCGGCACCACGGCCGCTGCTGAAATCGGTCCCACCCACGGCAATGTTCGCAACGCCAGCGTGAGCAGAGGGCTCGAGCGTCCGCGTTCATGGCAATACCGGCTCAGCGCCGCGAGCAGCAGCAACAGGGGATATCCGGAATGCCAGAAGGTCCATAGCCACACCGCGGATTGAGGGCCGGCTCCGAGCAGACCGTCGGCACTGAATATGCCCGGGAACGTGGGCAATTGTGCAGCCGCCAGAAATGCCGCAAAAAAGTAGGCCCCGGCGAGCGCCCCATAAAAAGGCGTCTGGGCAAGGCGGGCACGCTGAAACAGCAAGTAGCCGGTCAGCCCTTCACTGAGGACGACCACCGTCAGGAACATGGGAAGAAACGGCCTGACCTCCGGCAACGCGCCTCGCGCATTACTGAAGACGATTACAGCCACGGCAACAATCATGGCGATGATCAGCGCGGCTGTGAGAATCTCGGTTCGCGAAGGCCGACCACTTTCCAGTTGTACTGCTTCAGTCATGTCGTGCTAACTCGGGGTGTCGATGTGAATAATCGACGCGACATGCGCAGTCTTTAGCCCGTGCGCTGCCTGGGTGATCTCCAGCTCATGTCCGGACCCGTCGTTCCCGGCCGGCGCTTGCGTTCCGGGGCGTTGGACGCCGCGCACTATCGCGCCGCCCATAGATGGAGATAAGACCCATCGGGGTCGTATTCGGAGGCCTGCTTGCGGACGTTGAACCGCCTGCCACCACGTGGGTCTGTGCCGCGCCCCGCGATATACAGCCAATTGCCCTGATTGCTGTACACGTCGTAGTCGACGAGTTGGGATTCGAACCACGCGGCACCGGCACGCCAGTCGCCTCCCAGCTCATGCACGAGGTAGCTGGCGACCACCTGTCTGAGCCTGTTGCTGAGGTAGCCGGTGGTATCCAGCTCGCGCATCGCGGCATCGACTAGCGGCTCGCCGGTCGATGCATGACGCCAGCGCTCGAAGCCCTGCGCATCTCGGCGCTCGGCGTGCTGCCGCACATCAGCGAGACCGCGCGCGCGGTACAGCCGAGACCCATGCTTGAGATGCAGAAAGCGGAAATAGTCTCGCCACAGCAGCTCGAACCATAGCCAGTAGCTCCCGTCGCTCTGCCCATGCGACTGCTCGAACTGCTGCAGCTCTGCCATCACACGTCGGGGCGACAACGCACCGGTGGCCAGCCACGGCGACCATTTGCTCGAGAAGTCCAGACCAGCCAAGGCGTTGCGCGTGCGCTTGTACGTGTGAGGCAACTTGCGCTGCAGGTATCTGGCCAGGTGCCGAAGCCCCGCCGTCTCCCCTCCATCAAACTCCGGCGTGCCGTACGGAAACGACGTGCGCGAATCCGCCGACAGCGTTTCGTTTGCAACGTGGGCCGGCGCGCGCAGCAGCCCGGGTGGAATGATGACGCCTGAGGGCCATGGCGGAAGGTGGGTTGGCGGTGGCAGAGGCGTCGAAGGTGCAATCCGCGCTTGTTCGAGCGCTTGCCTGAATGTTGTGAAAACAGCCGGCAGCGATTGAACCGGCCACGGCAGCGCAAGCGGATCGATCAGGCTACTCTGCCAGACGGTCTGCACGTGCAAACCCGCGCTTCGCACTTCGGCCACGTCTGCCTGCTCGTACGGCGCGGCGATGTCTTCGCAAAACACAGCGCTGGCGCCCACGGCATGCGCCAATGCGGGCAGAACCTTCCCAGGCGGCCCGTAGCACTCGACCAACCGGTTGCCAAGATCGACCAACTGGCGGCTCAGATCGCGGAGCGCCGCCGCAAGTACGGCCCGGCGGTGAACACCCACACGTGCGAAGCCCCACAGCGTTTGCGCTTCGTAGTCGGCATGGCAGTAGACCGGGACGAGGTGCGTGGCCCCGCTCTCGCACGCGGCACGCAGTGCCGGCTGGTCGTGCAGTCGCAGATCGCTGCGGAACCAGAACAACACGGTGCTCAACGCGCCTCTCCATGCTGTGCCCTGCCCTGCTTGCCTTGTCTGCGACAACGTTCCGAGCAGTACTTCACCGCATCCCAGTCCCGCGCCCACTTTTTGCGCCAGGTGAATGACAAGCCGCAGTGCATGCAGCGCTTGTCCGGCAGGTTCAGCTTCTTGTGCATCGGCGCATTCAAAAGTCGAGACTGAGTTGCGAATGCGCGGACGCATTCTCACGTGGGTTGCTGACACGGTCACGGCGCAAGCGCGAAGCGTGCCTCTTTACGATGGCCTCGTTGGCGACGTGAACTTCCGGCCGCGCACGCAACGCATGGACGCGCATCTTGGCCTGCCGCGTTGCTGCCACAAGGTCGACCAGCGGAACGGGGATGTCTTCGCCCACCCGCACACCGCAGCGCGCCTGCACATCGGGCGGCATGCGCCAAGGCTGCAAGAGCCAAGCATCGGGCACGCGGCGCAGGGCCGGCAGCCAGCGCCTGACAAACCGGCCATGCGGGTCCTGGTCCTGCGCCTGCTTGATCGGGTTGTAGACGCGCGTGGTGTTAATGCCGGTGGTGCCGGCTTGCATCTGCATCTGGCTCCAGTGAATTCCCGGCTCGTAATCGATGAACTGCCGGGCCAGCCAAACGCCCACCGGCCGCCAATGCAGCCATAGCGGGTAGGAAGCCACGGAGACAAGCATGGCCCGCATGCGAAAGTTGATCCATCCGGTCTCTCTCAGCATGGCAACACAGGCGTCCACCATCGGCCAGCCGGTGCGCCCGGCGACCAGGGCGGCAAAGTGGGTTGCGTTCCATGCGTCTTCGCGCAGGCCGTCGTAGCCGCGGTGCAGATTGCGGAACTCGATGGCGGGTTCGGATTCCAGCTTCTGGATGAAGTGGCAATGCCAATGCAGGCGGCTGACAAACGCAGCCAGCCCCTTACGCTGCCACACCGCATCCTCGTCTGTGCTGGCCCTGAGCTGGAGCACGCGTTGCTCGGTGGCCTGTACCACTTCGCGCATGCCGAGGCATCCGTATGCCAGGTAAGGAGACAGACGTGAGCAGGCGCTCGGCGCCGTCAAAGGCGAAGAGATGCCGCCCCGATAGTTCCGGCTTCGCTCGAACAGGAAATCGCGCAGCACTTCGCTGCCGCGCGCGCGTCCACCGCGCTGGCGGCGAGGTGGGGCATGTGTATCCAAGCCGAGGGCCTCGCACCCAGGCCAGTCCATCGCCGGCCATGGCAGCATGACATCGCTAAGGGCGCCCACCCCGGGCGCAGGCACGCAGGGCGCGTACATATGTTCCGCCCAGCGGTCGTGCCAGACGTCTCGCATCGGCAAGCGCCGCACCACGCCGTGCTGGGGCCACTCGCGCCAGGTTACGCCGTGATCTAGGCACCAGCGTGCGACGGCCTTGTCGCGCGCGAACGTATGACCGTTGCCGGTTTCCTCGTGAGACACCAGGTGACTGAAGGCCGCGGCCGCATGCAGCCGCCCGAATACCTCCGTCACTTCGCCCACGGCGACTTGCAACCGTGCGCCGCATGCACGCAGTTGCTGCGCAAGATCGTGCAGGCATTCCTGGATAAAGAGATAGTGCTGGGATGCGGCGTCCGGCTGCGCCCACAGGCTTGGCTCGATGACGTACAAACACAAGACTTTTCCCCGGCGCGCGGCGTGGACCAGCGGGGCGTGGTCGTGCACCCGCAGGTCGCGCTTGAACCAGACGATGGTGTAGCTCATTGATCTTCAGCGGCTTGCAGCGCGGCTTGATCGCGTCGCCTGAGTATAAGGACGCCGGGTCCCGCAATGAACGACCCACCGCGCTGGCCGAGCACGAATTTCCAACGCATTACCAATTCAAATCGCCCCGCCACGTCGTTGAAAAACGTTTCGTGATCTGGCGAGGCGAAGCTCCAAATTACGCTCAGGCGTTGGCCACAAAGCGCGCCACATCTGAAAGCACAGGCCCGAGAAACTGCAGCGGCGAGGCCAGTGCGGCCACGAGTGTTTTATGGTCCAGGCGCGGGTAGACCTTGAGTTCCACGGGGTGCCGATACTCGGTCAGGCGTTCGGCGAGTGAAAGCGTATTTCGCCGGACATCCACATATGCATCGTGCTCGCCGGTGAGCAGCAACGCCGGGGGCAACCAATCCTGGCGCACGTGGAACAACGGCTGGCTATCCGCTGTTTCATTCGGATGGTTGAACACGGGCCGCACGTCGGCCGCTTGAATCGGCAGGAAGTTGTAAGGACCGGCCATGCCGATCCAGCCCGACAGCGTTTCAATGCGCAAACCCTGCATCGCCAACCAGCGGCTGTCGGTTGCCAGCATCGCGGCGTTGTAGGCGCCTGCGCTGTGCCCGGCAACGAACAAGCGCGCGTCGGCATAGCCCTGCCGATCCAGCCACCGTCGGGCAAAGGCCGTGGCGGCGGCACAGTCAAGCAGGAAGTCCGGGTAGCGCACCTCGGGATACAGCCTGTAGTCAGCAACCATTGCGATCGACCCAGCCGCGGCCAACGCTTCGCCAACGAACGCGTAATCCTTGCGGTCGCCCTCTCGCCACGATCCGCCGTAGAAGAAAACAACCGCCCGGGGCGGCCCTTCCATCGGGCGAACCGGCCGGTAGACGTCCAGCCTTTGCCGCGGATGTGCGCCGTAGGGCAGGCCAAGCGCCGGCACACTTGCGTCGGACGTAGACACAGCGTTGAGAACATCCAGGGCCGAACACCCTGCCAGGCTCGCCAACGCGGTTCCCATCCATGCTCGACGGGTCACGCCACGCATCGGCATCCTCCATGCGGCACCAAAGCCGGGCGAACGCGCAGATGGCGGTCAGTGCCGCCCATGCTCGATGGGATACGGATCAAGTGGAAGCGCATACAGTTTCAGGTCAAGGCAAGACGTTCGACCGTATACGCGCGTTTTCGGGGGTTGGATGCGCTGTCCTGAATGGATCGGCCAACGGCATGATCCATCGGCATGTGGCGGTGCCACACGGTAGACCGCCCTGACCGAGACGGCCCGTGCCGGCGTATCGCACGACCAGGTAAGAAGAACACGTCATACATCGACCTCGCCGCCTCCATCGGCGTATCACCTTCATGGCCCTGCAATCCGTATGGACCCGTTTTTCTTCCGCTCGATATCGACGACAATAGCGGCTGTGCCGGTGCGTTGGTCCCGATGACCGCGCCGGCATCCAACCATTGAACGGGAAAAACGCCATGCGCGACATCATTGACGGTTTCCTGCGCTTTCAGCGCGACATCTATCCGCAACGGGTAGAGCTTTTCAAACAACTTGCGACATCACAGAACCCCAAGGCGCTGTTCGTGACCTGCTCGGACAGCCGCGTCGTTCCAGAACTGCTGACACAACGCGAACCCGGTGAGCTGTTTGTCATCCGCAACGCGGGCAACATCGTGCCATCGTATGGCCCGGAGCCGGGCGGCGTTTCGGCCACAGTCGAATATGCCGTTGCGGTGCTGGGCGTGCAGGACATCGTGATCTGCGGCCACTCCGACTGCGGTGCGATGGGCGCCATCTCGCGCTGCACCTGTCTTGACCACCTGCCGGCCGTGGCCAACTGGCTGCGCCACTCAGACGCCGCCAAGGTCATCAACGCAGCGCATACGTTCGACTCGCCCCGAGCCAAGCTGGACGGCCTCGTTCGTGAAAACGTGATCGCACAGCTTGCCAACCTGCGCACGCACCCGTCGGTTGCGCTCGCCCTCGAGCAAGGCCGCATGAACCTGCATGGCTGGGTGTATGACATCGAGAGAGGCAGCATCGACGCGCTGGATGGATCGACGCGCCGCTTTGTGCCGCTTGCGGAATCCCCCACCACGGTGGCGGTCACGTCACGCAGCCAGCGGCAAGGCTGACGAGCACTGCCGGGGCCTTCGGGCACCGGTCGCTCCCGGCCACGCGGCGGGTGTAGTTCCCCCCGCCGCTCAATATCAATCTGCGGGTTACCGGGTAACGGGATGCTTATCCTGCACCAGCAGACCCGCCAGCGCCTCCTCCAGGTTCGGAAAGCGGAAGCGATAGCCGGCCTCCAAGGCCCGCCGCGGTTGCAGACGCTGACTGCCCAGCAGCAACACTGACATTTCGCCCAGCGCCATTCGCAATACCCAGGCAGGAACCGACAGGAACATCGGCCTGCGCAGGGTCGCCGCCAGCGTGCTGGCAAAGTCTGCGTTTCTGACGAGGTCCGGTGCGCACGCATTGAAGGCGCCCCAGCAATCGGCGTGGTGCAAAAGGAAATCGATCAGACCGACCACGTCGTCAAGATGAATCCACGGCATCCATTGACGCCCATTGCCGAGCCGACCGCCAAGCCCCATGCTGAATGGCAGACGCAGCCTGGGCAACATGCCGCCGTCGCTTGCAAACACGGGCGCGGTGCGCAGTAACACGACACGCATGCCGAGCGCCTCGGCACGGCGCGCTTCCTCCTCCCACGCGACGCAGAGTTGACTGCCAAAGTCGTCCTTGCCAGCGCGGCTGTCTTCATCCAGGGGCTCCTGCCCCCGATCGCCATACCAGCCGGTGGCAGATCCGGAAACAAGCACGCGAGGGGGCTGCTTGCAACGGCCGAGCCAGTCCACGAGTTCACGGGTCAGATCGACCCGGCTGCGCCACAGAATTCTTCGTCGCGGCGCACTCCACGGGCGATCGGCAATCGGCGCGCCCGCCAGATTGATGACCGCATCCAATGGCGCAGCACCGTCCAGCTCTCGCAGCGTTGCAATGCCGCGCGCACCGGCACACAGCCGCGCGACGCGTTCAGGCGTACGGCTCCAGACAACCAGATCGTGCCCCTGCGCCTGCCAGTGGCGGCACAGTGCCCGCCCGATCAATCCGGTGCCTCCAGTCAGCAGGATGCGCACGATGGAACGACCTCCTTATTGCGGTTCAACGCAGTCATAACGCCTCGAGACTTGCGCGCACTTCTTCGGCGCGCTTGCGCAGGGCGTCGCGCTCTTCGGGTTCCATCTTGGCGAGTTGTCGATACACCATCGACAGCCGCGGGTTACGGCCGAACACTTCACTGTGGCGCGCAAAGAAATCCCAGTACAACGCGTTGTATGGGCATGCGCGCTCACCGACACGCTGCTTGCTGTCGTAGTGGCAGCCCTTGCAGTAATCGCTCATGCGGGAAAGATAAGCGGCACTGCTGACATACGGCTTGGTGGCAATGCGGCCGCCGTCTGCCCATTGGCTCATGCCCACCGTATTCGGCAGCTCCACCCATTCGAATGCGTCGATGTACACGCCGAGGTACCAGCGGTGCACCTCGTCGGGTGCGATTCCCGCCAGCAAGGCGAAGTTGCCGATCACCATGAGGCGTTGAATGTGATGGGCATGGGCCGTTTGCAACGATTGGCCGATGGCGAGTTGCAGGCAGCGCATCTGCGTCTTTCCGCTCCAGAACCAGGATGGCAGCGGCGCATTGTGATTCAGCACGTTGCACGAAGCGTATCCGGGCATCTGCGCCCAGTAGATGCCGCGTACATATTCGCGCCAGCCCAGAATCTGGCGGATAAACCCCTCCACGGCAGGCAATGGCGCCCTGCCATGCCGATACGCTGCCTCGGCGCGATCGATCACCTCGCGCGGATTCAGCATCTTCACGTTGAGGGAAAAGGACAGCAACGAGTGGAACAACCGCTGGTGGCTGCTGCTCATGGCGTCTTCAAAATCGCCAAAGTGCGGCAGCACCTGCTCGACAAATGCGTCCAGGCAGGCCAGCGCCTCGGTGCGGTTCAGAGGCCACCGGAATGCCCCGGCCTGCGGGTTGCCGAACGACTTCACACCGCTGCGCTCAACGGTTTCCCACAACGCCCGGTGGTCATGCACAGGACGCGCGTCGGCAGGCTCGGGGGGCGAGCCGCGCCAAGGCTTGCGGTTGTCATGATCGAAATTCCACTGCCCACTTTCCGGCGCCCCCGTGCCGTCGAGCAGCACGCCAAAACGACGTCGCATCTCGCGATAAAACCGCTCCATCAGCCACTGCTTGCGGCCTTCAAACATGGCAGCCAGCTCATGCCTGCCCGTCAGGAAGTGTTCGGTATCGACTTCGCTCGTCGACAGCGACTGCGCTTCGCCCCAACGACGCAACTGTTCATCCAGGCGCCACTCGTCCGGAGATTGCCATTCGACCCGCTCGGCGCCGTAGTGCCTGGCGAGCGCCGCGAGATTCTCGGTCACGGACTGGCGGTTGCTTTCATCGTCGATCGCCACATACCGCACGCGGTGACCCGCCGCCCGAAGACCGCGTGCAAAGTCGCGCATGGCTGCAAAGATGGCGAGGATCTTTTGCGCGTGGTGCAGCACGTAATCGGTTTCTTGCCGCACCTCCATCAGCACGTAGACCACGTCCGCGTCCGCGTCCGCAAACCATGAATGCTGCGGGTTGAGCTGATCGCCCAGCACCAGCCGAAGAATCTTGGCGCTCTGGTTCATGTCATTGTTCGGTGGCACATGGCGCCACGGCTTTGCGCCGCGTGCTCGCTTTCGGTCGTGTGCATACGCCCTCGCCGCTACTGAGACGGATCCTGCCGCCCATGGGATACCGAGATGAGCGCGTTTGTATCAATGCCCAGCGCACGTGCACGCGCGAGGATCGCCTCGCGCTGCGCGGGTTCGAGTTGCTTGTCCCGCGTCAACACCCAGCAGTAGCTGCGGTCCGGCCCGACAACCAGCGCCCAGCGATAGCCCGGATCGAGCGCCGCCACGTGATAGCCGCCGTAGAACGGACCGAAGAAGGACACCTTCAACGAGCCGGTATCGTGGCTGCCAACGAACAGCGCTTTGCCGACCGCCTCGCGCCACTCGCTCTTCGCAGGATCGAAGCCACGATTGACCACACGCACACTGCCGTCAGGTTGGAGCTGGTACGTGGCCGACACGTCGGTCAAGCCGCGCTCGAACGAGTGATCGAGCCGTGCCTGCTCGTACCAGCGCCCCTGATACCGTTGAAGATCAAACGGCGTAACAGCAGTGATGCCTTCGGGCGGGCTCGTCGGCACACAGCCTGCCAGAAGCGTCGCGCCCGCGAGTAGCGGCACCAGCCATTGCAGGCACGCACGCACTGCACGCAACCCATGCTTCGCGAGTTGAAACGTGTATGTCAACGCATCTGCCATTCAATTTCTCCCAACCTGAATGCCGCCCATGCCGACATGAAACGCTGCACGACGCAGCGCGTCAACGGATTGCAACAGAACTACCGGCGCATTCCCGCCAATGAACAGGCTTTGCGTTGGCAAATTCGTCTACACCAGATCAATCCTGCTATCGACCGGTGTGAGCCGTGAGCACGATTTGCATCGAGAAAATTTCGTATCAGCGTTTCCGCGTCAGAGGCTCTGTCAGTAGACTTGTCAAGCAGTTTGTTCAACGCTTGACCACACGCACGCCCTCGCAATATGCCTGCCAAACGCGTTCACGCCGCCCGAGCCCTGGTCCTTGTTCTGTCCTCCATCATGAGCGTCGGCGCCTGGGCGGACTGCCGCGACACCGTGCCCGCGCCGCAGCTGTCAGGCAAGGGAGCGCTGTGCCTGCTGGGGTTCTGTCTATACGATGCGCAGTTGTGGAGCGCTGAACTCCCGCCCAGCTATGACGCGCCCTTTGCACTGGAGGTGACGTACCGGCGAGCGATCGAGCGAAGCCGCCTCATCGACACCGCCATCGACGAAATCCGGCGGCTCCAGACCCCCGTCCCGTCCGACGACACCCTCGTGCAATGGCAGCGCGCAATGACGCCCGCCTTCCCCGATGTCAAACCCGGCGACACTTTGTGCGGCGTGTACCTGCCCGGCCGCGGAGCACGCTTCTACGCAAATGGACAACTGACGACCGAGGTGAGCGATCCCGTCTTCGCGCGCGCCTTTTTCGATATCTGGCTGGCACCCGGCACGCGCGCTCCGTCCCTGCGTCGTCACCTTCTGGGCAAGTCACGTTGATGCGCAGGCAGCTAGTTGGGATCTCCCGGCGACTGGAAGCCCGGTTGCCCGATTTGGCTTGGGAACTGCGGTACACGCCGGAAGCGCGAAATGTCATAACCCATCGCTTCGAAACGGCCCAATGCCGCGCGATAGTCCGCATCACTCATGTTGGGCTCGCGCGAAAACACCCAGCCGAGGCTTTTGTCCGGATAGCCGAGCAGGGTCACGCGGTATTCTGGGTCGACATAGAGCGTCAGCTGCGACACGTAGATGGGCCAGAACAACCGCACGCGCCATTCGCCGCCGCCACTGCCGTCCACCACCGAATCGACGAACTGCATGCGTTTGAGTGGGGCGTCGAAACTGCCGGGCCGATAGACGTACGCATCGTCGATACGGCCATCGGGCCGCAGCGACCATTCGGCATAGCTGCCGACGTTGCCTCGCTCTCCAAAGTACGGAATGTTGGCGATGACATACCAGCGCCCCATGTAGCGCGGCAGGTCGACCGAAACCGTCTGCAGCGGCACGGCCGCCCGCAGGTTCGGATTTGGCGGAGGGCTGGAGCAGGCAGCGCTGGCAAGCGCCAGCGCGACCACTGCCAGGTAACGTGCCCAACCTGACAGGATGACCCCACGAAGGCCTCTTTGATGCGTTCTCATCGTGCTCTCCTCTATGCGGTGGCCGGACAGGCCGGCTGGTTTGTCTGCGTGCTGAGTGCCGCGCGCGACGCCGCGTGGATCGGCATCGTCTTCGTCGCCGTACTGCTCGCGCTTCACTTGCAGCAAGCCCGCCAGCCGCAGCGGGAATTGCGGCTGGTGGTGTGGGTCGTGGTGCTGGCGGCGCCGTGGGAAACCCTCCTGATACGCGCCGGGCTCATCGCCTATCCGCACGGCACGTTGTGGGCCGGATTCGCACCGCCCTGGCTGCTGGCGCTGTGGGTGCTCTTTGCAATCCAAGTGAATGTCCTCTTTCGTTGGCTGCGCGGCAGATGGTGGCTGGCGTTGGCGCTGGGGGCCGTTGCCGGCCCGCTCTCGTTTCGTGCGGGTGCAGCGCTTGGGGCGGCACATATTTCGGCGATGGCTGCCACGCTGGGCACCCTGGCAATCGGTTGGGCGATATGGATGCCGCTACTGGTCCGGATGGGCGAGCACAGCGACGGAACCGGCATCCCGCCCTGACTGCCGCTCCGCTCCCTAACGCTTGACGAATCGGTAATGCGCCACGCCCCATTCGTTGCCGTCTGCATAGCCGAACAACGTCGACACCGCCAGGTAGAACATGCGCCACCGCTGAAACCACACGGCCGCCTGGGGCTTGCCATAGGTCTGGACGAACACCGGCATCAAACGATCACGGGCCGCGTCGAGGTTGGCTAGCCAATGGTTGGCGGTGCGCGCGTAGTGCATGCCGCTGACCCACCAGTGCCGCGCCATGCGCAGGTCGTCCTGGAACTCCAGCAGCAACGCCTCCGATGGCATCGTGCCGCCAGTGAAGAAATACTTCGACATCCAGTCGGTGCCGTCCTGCACCTGGAAGTGATACGCCAGCGTGCGATGCGCAAAGATGTGCACGAACAGCACCGCATCCGGTCGCATCCACCGCGCGATCTTGCCCAGCAACAGGCCGTAGTTCTTCATGTGCTCGAACATCTCGATCGACACGACCCGGTCGAAGAGACCGCCCTTGGGCATCTCTGCAAAGTCGAAATCGACGATGTTTCCCGTGTGCACGGTCAGGTTCGTCAGGCCGCGCTCGGCTGCCCGGGCCTCGATCCAGCTGCGCTGGCCCCGCGAATTCGACAACGCCACAATGCGCGCGTTGGGATAGCGCTTGGCCATCCATAGCGACAGCGAACCCCAACCGCAGCCCAGGTCCAGAATGCACTGACCGTCGGCCAGGCTGGCACGCTCGGCGTAGCACGCAAACATCGCCTCTTCGGCTTCGGCCAGCGTTTCGTTGCCGTTCGGGTACAGGGCGCAGGAGTATTTCAGCTGCGGCCCCAGATGCGCCTCGAAGAACGCAGGCGGCAATTCGTAGTGCTGCGTATTGGCCGCGTCTGTCTCAATGGCAATGGGGCTGCCATGCAGCTCGTCCAGCAACGCATTGAAGCGCCGCGAACGCAGTTCGCCGTCGTTCAGACCCTCGTCTCGCAGGCGTTGGCGCATGAGGGCGCGCATGCCCGCACGAACGAGCCCATCCGGCAGCCATCCGCGCTCGCAGCACTGGATGAGCCAGCCGTCACTGGCGTCGGCCGCAGCCTGCGGCGGTAGGGTCGGCGTGGACAGTGCAGTCATGAAAAGCTCCTTGGAATCTGTACGTGTGTACGTCAGTGGCGCGGCGGCCATGGGATCAGCACGCTCGTTGTGCGGGCGTATTCGGCGTAGTCGTCTCGCGTTGCGCGCATGTGGGCTTCAAGCATGGGAACGCCCGAAACCTTGATGAGCAGCCACGCCATGGCCACCGGCGGCAACAGCGTCAGCCATGCCCACGGCGTGCCGAGCGCCAGGGGCACGTAGGCCAGCCAGTGCACGCATTCAAAGAAATAATTGGGATGCCGCGAATAGCGCCACAGCCCCGCCCGGCAGGTCTTGCCGCGGTTGGCCGGGTCCGCCGCAAAGCTGCGCAGTTGCCGGTCCGCCAGTGCCTCGCCGGCCACGGCAATCAGCCACAGCGCAATCGCAATCGCCATGGCAACCGCGCCTGGTGAATCGGGGCGGTAGCTCGGCACGGCAAACGCGATCGACAGAAACATCGATACCGCCGCCTGCACCTGGAAGAAGCCGAACATGTTTCGGGGTGCGGCTGCGCCCCACTCCTGGCGCAACTTGCGGTAGCGCGCGTCTTCCGGCTTGCCGGCATTGCGCTGCCACAAGTGCCAGCCCAGGCGCGCGCCCCACACCGCGCCACCCGCACCGACCAGCAAGCGTGCCGGCAACGAACCCGTGCCCAACCCGGCGTACAGCAATGCCACCGCGCCCAGGGAGAATGCCCAGACCGGATCGACCATGCCGGCATTCTCGGTGCGCAACTGCCACGCCCACACGGCACTGAACACCGCCACCAGGAATACCAGCGAGACGAGCGCGACCCCAATCGCAGGCATGGTCATCCCCGCTGCAACAGAAACTGCGACACACCGATCCGGCCCTCGTCAAACCCGGCCTCGCAGTAGGCGAAGTACAGGCGCCAGATGCGGATGAAGGCATCATCGAATCCGAGTGCGCGCACGGCATCGAGCCGGGCTTCGAAACGCTGGCTCCAGCGGCGCAGTGTCTCTGCGTAATCGCGGCCGAAGTCGAGGCGGTCCACCACACGCAAGCCGTGCTGCTCCGCCAGCTTGATGAAGCGCTCACGGCTGGGCAACATGCCGCCCGGGAAAATGAACTGCTGGATGAAATCGGTGCCGGCGCGATAGCGCTCGAAATGCGCTTCGTCGATGGTGATGCTCTGCACCAGCGCGCGCCCCCCATGCCGCAGGCAGCGCACCAGCGTCCGGAAGTAGCTTGGCCAGTAAGCCTCGCCCACTGCCTCGAACATCTCGATGGACGCGATGGCGTCGTACGCCCCATCCAGATCCCGATAGTCACGCAGCTCAACCCGGGCCCGGGGCTCGCCGGCCAGGCGCTCGGCCGTGTAGCGGCGCTGTTCTTCCGAGAGCGTGATGCCGTGCACATGCGCACCGCGCGCACAGGCCATCTCCATTAGACCGCCCCATCCGCAGCCGATTTCCAGCACGTCCATGCCGGGCTCCACCCTCAGCAGGTCGCACACGCGCCGGAACTTGGCGGCTTGCGCCTCAGCAAGCCCATGCCGCAGATTGCCGTTGAACCAGGCAGACGAATACGCCATGCCTTCGTCCAGCCAGAGGCGATAAAAATCGTTACCCAGGTCGTAATGCAAATGGATATTGCGACGGCTGCCGCGGCGGCTGTTCCGGCGCAGCAGGTGGCGCAGGCGCAGGACGGAGCGCGCCAGCGCATTCCCGAAGATCGCCTGGTCCAGCGTGGCCGCGTTGACGATGGCCAGCCGCAGCAGGTTGGTGAGGTTGCCGGAGTCGATCCATCCGTCGCGATACGCCTCGGCAAAGCCCACGTCGCCGCTGCGCAGGATGCGCCCGCAGGCGCGCCAGTCGGTGATGCGCAGATCCGCCGCGAGCGGCGAAGCGGCATCGCCGATCTGCACATCGCCATCAGGCGTGACAAGGTGAAGGGAGCCGTGCCGCAGCCGACCGGCCAGCGCCAGAAACAGCCGGCCGGCAGCAGGAACATGGGGCGGCACCCAGGCAAGGGAGCGCGAGACTGTCATCGGGAGTTCTCCGGAGAAGATCTGTCGTGCGGGGCGCGGCCAAAGAACGGCACGCCCTTGAACCACAAGCGCAGGGCTTGCCAATGGATGCGGCCGATGACCTGCAGTGCAAGCAAGGGCTGGCGCAGCAGCGCGCGCCGCAGGTGAGCGGCATCGAAAGGCTGCAACCGGCCGCCGATGGCGGTATGCAGCAAGGCGCCGTCTCGGTCGTGATAATCGATGCGCACCAGCGCCGTTGCAGCGCCCTCGGCAAAGCGGAACCGATAGCCGCCCTCGACCCTGCAGAAGGGCGATACATGCAGCTGCTTGCGGCACGTCAGCACGGTGTGCGCGTCGATGGCCCCACCGCCCTGCGCGCACAGCAGGTATTGATGGTGCTGCCCAAAGGTGTTGTTGACCTCGGCCAATACGGCGCGCAGCGTGCCGGCCGCGTCGTGGCAATACCAGAACGAGACGGGGTTGAACATCCAGCCGGCAATACGCGGAAACGTCTGCAGCCAGACCTCGCCATCGGCAGGCAAACCTGTGCTGCTCAGCACGCCACGTATCCAGGTGAGCAGGTCCGTGCCGTCTCGCGGGCCGTAGTCTCGCGTGCGCAAAGACAGCGGCCGTAGGCAGTTGACGCCAAACCACGTCCCGGTCAGGCGCCCCAGCGCGGAAAGCTTCACGCGCACGGCAAACACCGGATAGACAAAGCGATTGGCCACCGGCCGCAGGCGGCGGTGCATGACCTGGCCGACAAGAAGCTGCGCGTCGCCGTTCATGGCGCCACCTGCGCCCAGGCTGGAGCGCAGCCGAAATCCGCCACGACGCGCAGGGCGGACTTCAGCCCATCTTCGTGGAATCCGTAGCCGGTCCAGGCGCCTGCAAACCAGGTGCGACTGCGGCCCTGCAATGCCGGCAGGCGGGCCTGCGCGTCGATGGCCGGTTGGTCGAACACCGGATGCTCGTATTCGAAGCGCCGATACTCAAGCTCGGGCGCGGGCGGCGCGGATGGATTGAGTGTGACCACTACGGGCGTCGACACCGGCAATGGTTGCAGCTGGTTCAGCAGATAGCTGACGCACGGTGCGCCCCCCGAGGCGCCGGCGTGGGGCGCATCCAGATAGTTCCACGCCGACCACACGCGCCGTCGGCGCGGCAACAGGCGGGTATCCCGATGCAGGAATGCGGTGTTGGGCTGGTACCGGAAAGCGCCCAGCACGGCGCGCTCGTCGTCGGTGGCATCGTCGAGCAGCTGCAGCGTCTGCGGAGCGTGTGTGGCGAGCACCACAGCGTCGTATCGCTCGCTTCCCGAATCCATGCGCACATCGACATGGGTCTCTGCCCGGCGGATGCCTCGCACCGGCGTGCCGACACGCACATCGGCCAGCCGGCTGGCAATCGCCTGCACATAGCTGCGCGCGCCGCCTTTGACGGTACGCCAACGCGGCCGGTTGAAGACCTGCAGCAAGCCGTGGTTTAGACAGAATCGAAGGAACGTTTCGGCTGGAAATGCCAGGATCTCGCGGCTCGGCGTCGACCAGATTGCGGCCGCCATCGGCAGCAGATAGTGCGCGCAGAACGGCTCGCCATAGCGGCCGGCAGCCAGCAGCGCACCGAGGCTGTGGCGCTCGTTTCTGGCCACCGCCAGGTTGGCGTGCGCCTGGCGGTTGAAGCGCAGGATGTCGCGCAGCATGGACAGGAACCGCGCCGACACCAGATTGCGCGGCTGAGCAAAGACCGTGCCGAGGCTGGTGCCGGCCCACTCCAGCGTTCCGCCGTCGACCGATACGCTGAACGACATGTCGCTCTCGCAATGCGCCACGCCAAGCTCGTCAAACAGCGCGATCAGGTTCGGATACGTGCGCGAATTGAACACGAGAAAGCCGGTATCGACGCCGAAGACCTGTCCGCCCTCTTCGATGTCGACTGTATTGGTATGTCCGCCAAGCCGTGGGGCGGCCTCGAACAGCGTCACGGCGTGCCGCTTCGCAAGAAAATGCGCCGCCGCCAGCCCCGAGATACCGGAGCCGACCACGGCGATACGCTTTGCAGGAAACTGAAGAATGTTCAAGGCAATGCCTCTTGGGGTGGCTGGGCGCTCATCCGCCGTTGCGGCCGGGCAGCAGCGCAAGAAATTCGCGCCGCAGGCTAGCGTCGGTCAGAAACACGCCGCGCATCACGCTGCTCACCATGCGCGACTCGTCGTCTTTCGTGCCGCGCCAGTGCATGCAGTAGTGTTCCGCCTCCAGCACGACAGCCAGGCCGTCGGGCTCCATCCGGTCTTCCAGCAAATCGGCAATCTGCTTGATGGCTTCTTCCTGGATCTGCGGACGGCTCATGACCCAGTCGATCAGCCGGGCGTACTTGGACAGCCCGATGAGCTGCGAGTCCTGGCGCGGCATGACACCGACCCACGCACGTCCCATCACCGGACACAGGTGGTGCGAGCAGGCGCTGCGCACCCGCAACGGCCCGACCACCATCAGCTCGTTGAGCCGCTCCGCGTTCGGAAACGCCGTCACTTCGGGGGCTTCGACGTAGCGCCCGGCAAACACCTCGCGTACGAACATCTTGGCCACGCGGCGCGCCGTTTCCTGGCTGTTGTGGTCTTGCTCCACGTCGATGACGAGCGCGCGCAGCACCGCCTGCAGGCGCTCCTCAACCTCTGCCTGGAGCAGATCCAGTTCGCCGTCGCGCAGGTAGGCGGCGATGTTGTCGTTGGCGTGAAAGCGGTGGCCGGCGCTCATCAGCCGCTCCCGAATCCGGACAGAAAGCGGCACGCTGCCAACCGCACCGGCAAACCCGGGCGGATCCAAAGTCAGTTTCATTGAAGTTGCCTCCGAAAAGTCGGCGGTGCTTTCACCGCCCATGCCGCCTCAGGCAAGCTGCCGCGCGAGGCGGGTGGGACGCATACCCACCTATACGCAGCTAACCCGCAGGTGGATGCAGCGTCTCGGCCCGAATGGCGAATTCCATCGCGTCTTCGAGCATCAACCGCGCGCGGTTGGCGACATCGCCGAGATAGCGGTGAAGTTGTTCATCGAGCGACGACCGCACCGCACAGCCATCGCTGAACCGCTCGAATGCATCGAGCTGACGGATCAGCCCGACAAGATGCCGTGGGCATTCGCAGGCAAGCGTCTGCGATGCGTTGGCGAAGATCTCCAGCTGACGGTCCGTGAACCTGCGCGCATTGCGCCGCAACGGCTCGAGCTTTCCGTACACGGCATCGACGCGCACAAGCTGCGCCAACTCCTGCAGAACCTGGTCGAGTTCGCCCTGCGCGTTGGGCTCTCGATACAGCCGCACGCCGGCCGCGCGCAGCATGTCGGTGGCACGCACCGTGCCAAAGCTGTAGATCACGCCCACGGCACTGGCGCCGCAACGGCGTGCCGCAGCCAACACGGCTTCCGCCGTTTCCGGATGCAGGGAGGCAGCTTCCACGACCAACGCGTCGCTGCGCGGCGGTGGGTCGAGGAGTGCCTCGCCGTCAAGCGCGGGCAACTCGATGACGGGCTCGATACCCAGCGACGCAAGCGTGCTCTTTCTGCGCCGGACGCGCTCGGCCAGCAGCGCGCCGCAGACGGCCATCGAAATGGCCGCGGTGGATGGAGCCGGCGCGGGCGCCTCCACGGCCACGGAAGCTTCCAGCAACTGCTGGAGTTCGGTGCTGTCCGCATGCGCAATTGCACCAATTGCGTGCCCCTGATTGACAAGTGCACGCAGCAGCGCGAGGCGCCGGACATCATCGCTGGAATACAACCGTTGGCCGGACTCCGATTTGGCCGGCGAAATCACGCCATAGCGCTGCTCCCACACACGCAGGGTGGATACAGGCATCTTGGCCATGCGGGCGGCGGTTCCGCTGCGGTACATCGGCGCCGCGTTGTCTTCGTGTGGCACGTGCGTCTCCATGCAAGAGCTGCTTTGCTGCCATGAAACGCTGTGCCGCCGATATCGTCAATGAAATGAAGCGCAAAACGCGCTTTTTGACTACGCATGAGTCGGAATTGAGTCGCTATATTGAAACCCGGGCGAACTGCAGGCCCAGCACACCGACGCGTTCCGGCTGCGCTCCCCGCATTGCAACGGCGGGAGCGCCCTCCAGGCGTTGTTCTCCGCGGCCCAGGGGAGTCGATTTTCTGGAACGCCTCGATGGTGTAACCGCTAGCAAACCTTTGCACTGCCAGCGGCGACGACATATCGGTGGTGAAGTACGAAGATCCCGTCCGGTGGGCGTTGTTGAATTGCGAGCTGTCCAGACTGGATTGAATCGCAATTCAGGCGCGCTGAGTTTGCCGCTATCATCGTGACCGCTCCGCCCTTGGTCTGCGGCCGCATCGACAATCTCAGGCCGCGCCGTTGCAATTCCATCCACTCCCATCCGAACTCGTTGCGAGCTGTATGACTTCGCGCCCTTTCCCCTCGCCCCCTGAGGGCGCGGCCACCATGACCGCCTCTCGACGCGTGTATCTGAGCCTGCGCGAGCGGATTGTCGAGATGGAACTACTGCCCGGAACGCGCATCGTCGAGAAGGATCTCGCAGAAGAATTCGGTACCAGCCGCACGCCTGTGCACGAGGCCGTCCAGCGGTTGGCAGAAGAAGGCTTGATCGACGTGCAGGCGCGCGTCGGGACATTCGTGTCGCGCATCCCGCTCAATACGCTGGAAGAAGCCATGCTCGTGCGCGGCGCGCTGGAAGTCGCCATCATCGAGAAGGCCGCAGAGCGCATGACGCCCGAAGGCATCCACAAACTCAATGTTGTGCTAGAGCGGCAGGCGCAATGCGTGCGGGAGAGCAACCGGCGCGGTTTCTTCCGCACCGACGAAGCGTTTCACGCCACGCTGGCCGAGCTGTCGGGCTACCCCGGCGTCTGGCAGATCATCCTGGAAGTCAAAACGCAGATCGACCGCTACCGGCTGCTGACCCTCCCGCTGGAGGGCCGCATGACCGAGGTGCTGGCCGAGCACCGCGCCGTGATCGACGCCCTCGCGTCCAACAACCCGAAACGGGCCGTGCGCGCCATGCGCGAGCATCTGGACCACGTACTGCCGGTGCTGGAAATCACGCGCCGACTGCGGCCCGAATACTTCACGGTTTAAGCGCGGCGCCCACGCCGGTGCATCGGCCGGCAGATACGGGGCGGCGGCGCCCCACCCGATGGTGTTTCCCGCCGCCCAGGCAACTCAAATCGACAGGCAGAGCTTGCCGAAATGCTTGCCCGCCGCCTGATGCGCAAACGCATCGGCAATGTCCTCCAGCGCAAACGTCTGATCGATCACCGGCTTGATGCCGGTTGCATCGATCGCGCGGACCATGTCGCGCTGGTGGCGCCGGCTGCCGACGATCAAGCCCTGCAGGGTCTGGTGGCGTCGCATCAGTTCGACGGTCGGCACCGGCCCGGCAATACCGGTGAGCACACCGATCAGGGCGATATGGCCGCCGGTGCGGCATGCCTGGATGGATTGACCCAGCGTGTCGGGCCCACCCACTTCGATCACGTTGTCGACGCCCCGGCCGTTCGTGTACTCGAGCACCTTGGCCGCCCAGTCGGTATCACGCCGGTAGTTGATCGTGAAATCGGCGCCCAGTGCTTGCGCCCGCGCGAGTTTGTCGTCGGAGGACGAGGTTGCGATCACGGTTGCGCCCATGCTCTTGGCAAACTGCAGCGCAAAGATCGACACGCCGCCCGTCCCGAGCACCAGCACGGTGTCGCCCGCCTTCAGGCGCGCGTCGACCACCAGCGCCCGCCATGCGGTGAGCCCAGCCGTTGTCAGCGTCGCCGCCTCGGCGTGGCTGTAGCCGCGTGGCGCATGCGTGAACCAATGCGCCGGGCGAACGACGTATTCGCGCGCATAGCCGTCAACGCCGTCGCCGGGTACGGTCGCAAAATCGGAGAGTGTCGGGCCGCCATCCAGCCAAGTCGGGAAGAACGTCGAGACAACCGAATCCCCCACGGAAAACTCGTCCACGCCCTCGCCAATCGCCTCCACCACCCCGGCGCCGTCGGACATCGGGATACGGCCGTCGGCGCTCGGCATGCGGCCAGTCACAACGCCCAGGTCGTGAAAGTTCAGCGAGCTGGCATGCACGCGCACGCGGATTTCTCCGGCGCCCGGCTGGCCAGGGTCGGGCAGGTCGACGAGATGAAGTTTGTCGAGGCCAGCAGGCTGGCGCAGGGTAATGGCTTTCATGAGCACGACATCCTTAATGAGAAGGTTGCGAAAGGGCAGCGCTGCAAAACTTGCAGCGATACCGCATTGCAGGCATTGTCACGGCGTACCTCCGGTTTCGCAAAAACGTACAATTTTTACAGGCACTATCAATTTTGTAGGTATAAAACCATGCGTCTGAAACGTCTGGACGGCAAGAGCGGTTGCGCCGTCGAAGTCACGCTTTCCGTGATCGGCGGCGTCTGGAAGCCCGTGATCCTGTTCCACCTGTTGCCCGGAAAGAAGCGCTTCATGGAACTGACGCGCCTGATTCCGAATGCCACGCAGCGCATGCTGACGCTGCAATTGCGCGAACTCGAGGCGGACGGCGTCATCGCGCGGCACGTGTATCCTCAGGTGCCGCCCAAGGTCGAATATGCGCTCACTCCGCTTGGCGAGTCGCTCGCACCGGTGCTGATCAGCCTGCGCGAATGGGGTGAGTCGTATCGCACGAGCGAGATGTCCCGCGAGCCGGCCGAAGCACCGGAATGCGCGCGCGGCGAGGCAATGGCGACTTGAAGTCACACAAAGGCTTCCAAAAAGGAGCCCGACGCCCTCGCCCGTCGTCGATCCGAACCGTGCCGTGGCGGTGGCCATGGCGTATGGCCCGCAAGCGGGGCTGGAGATCGTCGATACGCTGCCGGCCGAACCGGCACTGCGCAGCTACCACTTGTTGCCCAGCGTGCGCGCCGATTTTCTTGCGCGCCTCAACCGCTTGGAGTCGGCTCGCGTGGAATACGAGCGCCCTGCTCCTCGAGCGCGCAGCCGGGTGCACTGCTCGCGGGTGACGCTGTCGATCATCAGATCATCACTTCGACCTGCACGTCGATCGTGATGCTTTGGAAGCAACGCTCCAGCAAATTGCGCGCTCGAAAGCATCCGGAATTCGTCTTTCGATATGACATCGCGCGATTGCGGATTGGCAACACCGCGCCAACGCCGAAGACTGAATTCAATTCTCTTTACAGCTCAGAGACTTAGCGTGAAACGCGAGCATTGAAATATAGATGCTCCGATTTCTACGTATGCCGCTGCGCATGGTGCGACGCAGAATGATTTGCAAGCGCAGGACATGGCTCAAGGCCGGCCGCGCTCATGCATTCACATCGTTCCGTCGATCGCGCAAGCGCAGAGGTACTCACAATGAGTCGCAAGTTCAAGGTCGTGGCCGTCTCGGGCAGCGTGCAGCGCCCCTCGCGGACCCTCGTATTGGTCGAGCAACTGCTGGCCGCCCTCGCCGAGGTTCTTCCCATCGATGTTCACCTGATCACACTCGAGGACCTGGCCCCGGCCATCGGCGGCGCATCGTATCGAGACCGGCTGCCGAGCCGGGTGCAGGCTGAACTTGCCGCCATTGAATCGGCGGATGTGCTCGTCGTCGCGAGCCCCGTGTATCGCGGGTCATACACCGGTCTGTTCAAGCATCTTTTTGATCTGGTCCACCACGAAGCGCTCATCGACGTGCCTGTGCTGCTGGCCGCCACGGGCGGCAGCGACCGTCACGCGCTGGTGATTGACCATCAGCTGCGGCCGCTTTTCAGCTTCTTCCAGGCGCGCACATTGCCGCTGGGCGTGTATGCATCCGAGCAGGATTTCAGCGGCTATGAAATCAGCAGTCAGGCACTGCGTGACCGGATCGCCCTGGCCGTCGCACGTGCGTTACCGCTGCTCGGCACAGCGTCGGCCGAAGACCTTCGCGCCGCCCCTGTGGCGCAAGCCGCCTGAAGCGCCCGCTTCGTTCGTTCCCATCCCGCACAGGACAAAGGACCATCGCGATGAGCCAATCTTCTTCCAGCGCCAATATCAAGTTTGCCTACTGGGTGCCGAACGTCAGCGGCGGCCTGGTCGTCAGCACCATCCCGCAGCGCACCGACTGGAGCCTCGAATACAACCAGAAGCTGGCGCAGACGGCTGAGAAGGCCGGCTTTGACTACGCGCTCAGCCAGATCCGTTTTACCGCCGGCTACGGCGCCGAGCACCAGCATGAATCGGTATCGTTCAGCCAGGCGATCCTGCACGCCACCACCAAGCTGAAAGTGCTCGCAGCCATCCTGCCCGGCCCCTGGCATCCGGCGGTGGTGGCCAAACAGCTGGCAACCATCGACCACATCTCCAACGGCCGGATCGCCATCAACGTCGTCAGCGGCTGGTTCAAGGGCGAGTTCCAGGCACTGGGGGAACCTTGGCTTGAGCACGACGAGCGCTATCGCCGCTCCAACGAATTCATCCGCGTGCTCAAAGGCATCTGGACGCAGGACAAGTTCACGTTCAAGGGCGACTTCTACCGCATCAACGACTACACGCTGAGCCCCAAGCCGCTGCAGAAGCCGCACCCGGAGATCTTCCAGGGCGGCAGCTCGCGTGCCGCACGCGACAACGCGGCCAGCGTGTCGGACTGGTACTTCACCAACGGCAACACGCCCGAAGGGATCAAGGCGCAGATCGACGATATCCAGGCGAAGGCCCGCGAAAACGGCCACACGGTCCGCATCGGCGTGAACGCCTTCATCATCGCGCGCGATACCGAAGAGGAAGCCAAGGCGGTGTTGGACGACATCATCAAGCATGCGCACGTGGAAGCCGTGCACGCCTTTGGCGATGCGGTGAAGCAAGCCGGCAAGGCGTCGCCCGAGGGCGAAGGCAACTGGGCGAAATCCACATTTGAAGATCTCGTGCAATACAACGACGGTTTCCGGACCAACCTGATCGGCACGCCGCAGCAGATTGCGGAGCGCATCGTGCATCTGAAGTCGATCGGCGTGGACCTGGTTCTGGCGGGCTTCCTGCATTTCATCGAGGAAGTCGAATACTTCGGTCGCAAGGTGCTGCCGCTGGTGCGCGAGCTGGAAGCGCAACGCGCAGCGGCCAACGCCGACACGCGCGAGGCCGAGGCCGCTACATCCGTCGCCTGACCGCCTGATCTGATACCCGCGTTTCCCATACGCGCCCGCTCAATCGAACGGGCGCGGGGGAGTTCTGTTGCCTGTTGCTTTGCGAAGACCGCCATGTCTCACACGTCCGCTGAACTTGCTGCCCCGCCGCCACCACTTGCACGCTACGCCGACTCGCGCAGCGCCGATGCACCAACGCTTGCGCGCAGCGTTGGCGCCGAGGCCGTAGAAGCTGCGGCACCCGTGCTGTGGTTGACCGACATCGACCTGTCGTTCGGCGGCATTCAGGCGCTCAGCGGCATCGACCTCACGGTGGCGCCGGGGGAGATCCGCGCCATCATCGGCCCCAACGGCGCAGGTAAAAGCTCGCTGGTCAACATCATCAGCGGCCTGTACCGGCCGGACCGCGGCAGCATCTGGCTCAATGGGCGCGCCATGCGCAAGGTGTCGCCGGCGCGATTGGCCGGTCTTGGCATTGCACGCACATTCCAGAACCTGGCGTTGTTCAAGGGCCTGAGCGTGCGCGACAACATTGCGCTCGGCCGCGTACAGCACACCCGTTCTGTCTTCGTCGAGCAGTTGATCGGGCTGGGCCGCGCGCGACGCGAGCTGGTCGATGCGCGCGACCGTGCGGAACAGGTGATCCACTTTGTCGGCCTGGACGACGTGCAGGACCAACTCGCGGGCACACTTTCCTATGGGCTGCAAAAGCGCGTTGAACTGGCGCGTGCGCTGGTCGCGCGGCCACGCCTATTGCTGCTCGATGAGCCGCTCGCCGGCATGACGGTGACGGAGAAGGTTCAGATGGCCGAACTAATCCGCGCCGCGCGCGACCAGTGGGGCACCACCATCGTGCTGATCGAACACGACATCGGCATCGTGCTGGGCCTGTCAGATCGCGTGGCGGTCCTCGACTACGGCCGCAAGATCGCCGACGGCACGCCGCACGATGTACGCGACGATCCGGCCGTCATCGATGCTTACCTCGGCGTCGCACACGACGCGGCAAGCGTGGCGGAGACGCAATGATGGGCGACTTCGACGTGGCGTTCTTTGCCGAGGTGCTGGTGGGCGGCCTGCTGTCCGGCGTGATGTATTCGCTGGTGGCGATTGGTTTTGTGCTGATCTACAAGACTTCTGGCGTGCTCAATTTCGCGCAGGGCGCGCAGTTGCTGTTTGCCGCGCTCACGTTTGTCAGTCTGCTTGAGCGCGGTGTGCCGTTCCCGCTCGCATTGCTGCTCACGTTCATGTTGATGGTGCTGCTCGGGCTCGGGATCGAGCGCGTGGTGCTGCGGCCGCTGGTCAACCAGCCGCCCATCACGCTGTTCATGGCGACGCTCGGCCTGTCGTACGTGATTGAGGGCGTGGCGCAACTGGTGTGGGGCACGCAGGTGCACGAGCTGAACCTGGGCATCTCCGATGCGCCGCTACAGATCGGCGGCATCCTCGTCTCCAGCTTTGATCTGTTTGCCGCCGCCACCGCGGCCGTCATGGTGACGGCGCTGTCGATCTTCTTCCGCTACACGCGCGTTGGTCTGGCGTTTCGCGCCGTGGCGGACGACACGTACGCAGCGATTGCCGTGGGCTTACGGCTACCGCGGATCTGGGCGACGGTCTGGGCCGCGGCCGGCGTCATCGCCCTTGTGGCGGGGCTGCTCTGGGGCGCACGCCTGGGCGTGCAGTTCTCGCTGTCACTGGTGGTGCTCAAGGCACTACCAGTACTGGTGCTGGGCGGCTTCGATTCGATCCTGGGCGCGGTGGTCGGTGGCTTGATCATCGGCGCGCTGGAGAAGCTGGCGGAGGTGTACCTGGGGCCATTCGTCGGTGGCGGCATCGAGAGCTGGATCGCCTATGTGGCCGCGCTGGCCTTCCTGCTGGTCAAACCGGGCGGGCTGTTCGGCCTGCGCCCTGTCGAGAGAGCCTGAGCCATGTCGACTGCATTGGAATCCCCATCCGGGCACACCGCGCACCCTTCCGCTGCGCGGAGGCACCTGTCCTGGCCAGCGTGGGCAACGCCCGCGGTGACGCTGCTGCTGGCCTACTTCGTCGTGCCGCTGGTGGCATCGGACTATTGGCTCGATGCCATCCTCATTCCGTTCCTCGCGCTGTCGCTTGCGGCGGTGGGCCTGAACCTGTTGACCGGCTACGCAGGGCAATTGTCGGTGGGCTCCGCCGCCTTCATGGCAGTGGGCGCGTTCGCCGCGTACAACTTCAACCTGCGCGTTGAGAGCCTGCCGCTGCCGGTGAGCATCGTGCTCGCCGGGCTGGCCGCCACCGCCATCGGCGTGGCGTTCGGGTTGCCGAGCTTGCGCCTGCGAGGCTTCTACCTGGCCGTATCGACCCTCGCTGCACAGTTTTTCGTGCAGTGGGCACTGACCAAGTACGGCTGGTTCAGCAACAACAACGCATCGGGCGTGATCGACGCGCCGCCCATCGTGGTGGCAGGCGTCGCGTTCGATACGCCGGCGCTGCGCTACGTGTTTGCACTCACGGTGGTGACGATCCTCACGGCACTGGTCTGGCGACTCGTGCAAACGCCCACTGGCCACCATTTCATTGCTGTGCGCGACAACGAAATGGCGGCACGCGTCACAGGCGTACCGGTACTGCGGACCAAGCTGCTTGCGTTCGCCATCTCATCGTTCGTCATTGGCGTGGCAGGGGTGCTGTGGGGCTTCGTCTATCTGCGCACGGTGGAGCCTGCGGGCTTCAATCTCGATCGATCGTTCCAGATCCTGTTCATCGTCATCATCGGCGGCCTGGCGACCATCCGGGGCGCGTTCCTGGGCGCGGCGCTGGTGGTGGTGTTTCCGCTGCTGCTGTCCCGCTTTGGCGCGTTCGTGTTCGGCGGCCGGTTCGACTCCGGCGTGCTGGACCTCAGCCAGCGCATCGTGATCGGTGCGCTCATCGTGGCCTTTCTGATTGCCGAGCCGCAGGGCCTTGCCGCCCTGTGGCAGCGGGTGCTGCGCCGGATAAGCAACGTCGCGCGTCCAGCTTCCCGGCGCTGATTCCGTCCTCTTTCCTTTCTCCACGCAACCTACGTCGTATCGATATCAGGAGCATCTGCACCATGTCCCTCCCCCGCACCATCAAGATGGCGCTGCTGACCGGCACGCTGGCCCTCTCTAGCCTGACCGGTCTGGGCATACAAGCCGCCCATGCGGATGAGCAGTTCTTCCCGCTGCAAAGCTACCGCGTCGGCCCATATGCGGCCGGCGGCACGGGGTTCTTCGGCGGTTTCATCGACTACCTGAACCTCGTCAACACGCGAGACGGCGGCGTGGGCGGCGTCAAGCTGACCTGGGAAGAAGGCGAAACGCAGTACGAAGTGGAACGCGGCGTGGAGGTGTACGAACGCCTGAAGACGCACCCCGGCATCGCCACATGGAATCCACTGTCGGTCGGCATTGCGTATGCGCTGCTCGACCGGGTGACGGCCGACAAGGTGCCGCTGCTCACCATCAACCACGGCCGCACCGACACGACGGACGGCCGCGTGTTCAAGTACATCTTCCCGCTGCTGCTCAACCCGTACAGCGAGACCTCGGGCATCGTCAACTACATCGGCACCAAGGAAGGCGGCGTCGACAAGCTCAAGGGCAAGAAGATCGTCGTGCTGTATCACGGCTCGCCGTACGGCAAAGAGACGATCCCCATCTATGAACTGCTGGCGAAGAAATACGGCTTCACGGTGCAGCAGATCGAAGTGCCGCACCCGGGCAATGAGCAGCAGTCGCAGTGGCTGGCCATCCGCCGCGCCAAACCCGATTACGTGGTGCTGCGCGGCTGGGGCGTGATGAACCCGGTGGCGCTCAAGACGGCACAGAAGACGGGCTTCCCGGCCGACCACATCATCGGCAACGTGTGGTCCAACTCCGAAGAAGACGTGATCCCGGCCGGCGATGCCGCCAAGGGCTACGTCGCCATCACGACGGTGGCCGCGGGTGCGCAATACCCGGTGGTTCAGCAGATCACCAAGACGCTGTACGACCACGGCAAGGGCAACCTGCAAGACAAGAAGCGCATCGGCAGCGTGTACCACAACCTGGGCGTGCTCAACGGCATCCTGAACGTGGAAGCCATCCGCATCGCGCAGGCCAAGTTCGGCAAGCGCACGCTGACTGGCGACGAGGTCCGCTGGGGCCTGGAGAACCTGAAGATTGACGAAGCCCGCGCCGCTGCGCTGGGCGCCAAGGGCCTGTTCCACTCCATCAACGTCACGTGGGACAACCATGAAGGAGACGGCCGCGTCGCCTTCCAGCAGTGGGATGGCACGAAGTGGAACGTGATCTCCGACTGGATCGCGCCGGACTGGAAACTGCTGCGGCCGATTATCGAGAAATCGTCGCTGGCGTATGCCAAAGAGAAAAACATCAAGGTGCGCACGAGCATCAACGATTGAATTCCGCTGTCTCTCCACGCTGCTCGACCACCTGGAGGTTCGCCATGACGCAGCCGCACGCCGAGACCCTGTTCGGCGCCCCCTACGAAACCCTTGCCCAGAAGTACCGCCCCGTCTTCCAGCGCATCCGCGATACCGCCCTGCAGCGCGAGCACAACCGCCAACTCGGCGTCGACGCCATCCAATGGCTCAAGCAGGCGGGCTTCGGCGCGGTGCGCGTGCCGGTGGAATATGGCGGCGACGGCGCCACGCTGCCCCAACTGTTCCAGTTGCTGATTGAGCTGGCCGACGCCGACTCCAACATCGTGCAGGCGCTGCGCGGGCATTTCGCCTTCGTGGAAGATCGCCTGAACGCACCGCGCGACGCGGGCAACGAAGTCTGGCTGCGGCGCTTCGTGGCCGGCGATCTGGTCGGCAACGCCTGGACGGAAATCGGCGACGTGGCCATTGGCGATGTCATCACGCGCATCTCAAAAAGGGACGGCCGCTGGGTTGCCAACGGGCGCAAGTACTACAGCACCGGAAGCATCTTTGCCGATTGGGTCGACCTGTATGCGCGCCTGGAAGACGGCACCGACGTGATCGCCGCCGTCAGCTCGCATCAGCCGGGCGTGACGCACCACGACGACTGGAACGGCTTCGGCCAGCGCACCACCGGCAGCGGCACCTCGGTGTATGAGAACGCCGCCGTGGAAAACGAGAACATCTTCCCGTTCAGCAGCCGCTTCAAGTACCAGACGGCGTTCTACCAGTTGTTCCACCTCGCCACGCTGGCCGGCATTGCGCGCGCCATCACACGCGAAGTTGCGCAGCAGGTGCGCGAGCGAAAACGCATCTTCAGCACCGGCAATGCTTCGGCGGTGGCGCAAGACGTGCAGGTGCAGCAGGTGGTTGGCGAGGTGTCGGCACTGGCGTACGCGGCGGAGGCCACGGCCATTCGCGCCACCTTCGCCGCGCAGCGTGCCTATGACGCCCGCTGGGCCGGCGACGCTGCGCAGGAGCGCCAGGCCAACATCGACGCTGAACTCGAATCCGCGCAAGGGCAGGTGGCGATTTCCGATCTCGTGTTGCGCGCGTCCACGCAGTTCTTCAATGCGCTCAGCGCATCCGCCACGGCCTCGGGCAAGGCGCTGGACCGCCACTGGCGCAACGCGCGCACGGTGGCCTCGCACAATCCGCTGATCTACAAGGCGCGTATCATCGGCGAATGGCACATCAACGGCACTGAACCTCCGTATGTCTGGCAGATCGGTGCGGGGCCGGGTACCACGGCGACACCGCCCATCGCCAAAGCGGCCTGAGGGCGATGGCGATGCACGATTCTGCTGTGCTGCTGCACGTCAACGGTGTCGAAGCGACGTACCAGAATGCCATCGTCGCCTTGCACAACGTGAACCTCACCGTACAACGGGGTGAGGTGCACGCACTGCTCGGCGCGAACGGTGCGGGCAAGTCCAGCACGCTCAAGGCGATCTCGAACCTGCTGGTGCCCGAACGCGGACAGGTCACTGCCGGCACGATCCGCTTTGACGGGCATGACGTCGCCCGCACCACGCCTGCGCAGCTGGTGCGCCTGGGGCTCGTTCAGGTGCTGGAGGGCCGGCGCTGCTTTCCGAACCTGCCCATCGAGGCGAACCTCGTTACCGGTGCGCTCGGGCGCAGCGCCTCGCGCGCGGAGACTGCCGCCGACCTGGAACGCGTGTACGCGATCTTCCCGCGCCTGAAAGCACGGCGCCGGGTGGCCGCCGGCCTCACGTCGGGCGGTGAGCAGCAGATGGCCGCGATTGGGCGCGCGCTGATGTCACGCCCGCGCCTGCTGGTGCTGGACGAGCCGTCGATGGGCCTCGCGCCCCTGGTCGTGCAGGACATCTTTGCGAAGCTGCGGCAGCTCAATCGTGAAGAAGGGCTGTCGATCCTTGTGGCCGAACAGAACTCCACGGTGGCCCTGCAATACGCCGATCGCGCCACGGTGCTGGAGGCAGGCGTCACCGTGCTCAATGACACGGCCGAGGCGTTGCGCCAGCGCGAGGACATCCAGCATTTCTATTTCGGCCGCGATGTTGCGCACCAAGTGCCAGCCTTGGTGTGAGCGGCATCCATTCGTCTTTCCCGATTGTTCATGACAACAGAAACGGCAATCTTTCCTGAAACCGAAACCCTTGATGTGCCGGCCCCGCAATCCGCCAAGGCACTGGCTGCCGAGTTTGCCCGGACGGCAGTGGAGCGCGATGCCGCGGGCGGCACGCCCTTGGCCGAACGCGACGCGTTGCGGCGCAGCGGCCTGCTCTCCTTGGCGATTCCCAAGCGCTATGGCGGGCACGGGGCCAGTTGGGCCGAGACGTTGGATACCGTGCGCGAGTTTGCACAGGTGGATAGCTCCATCGCGCACGTCTACGGCTTCCACCATCTGCTCTTGGCCACCGTGCGACTGTTTGCGCGGCCAGACCAGTGGGAGCCGTGGTACGAGCAGACCGCGCACAAGCACTGGTTCTGGGGCAACGCGCTGAACCCGCTCGACGATCGCACCATCGTGCGCCGGTTCGACGGCTGGTACGAGTTTTCCGGCAAGAAGAGCTTCTGCTCCGGCGCATTGGATTCGCAAATGCTGATTGCCTCGGGCATCGATGAACACAGTCGCAAGCTGCTGATTGCAGCGGTGCCGACTGCACGCGCCGGCATCACGCTCAACCACGACTGGAATGCCTTCGGGCAGCGCCAGACCGACAGCGGCAGCGCCTTGTTCGAGAAAGTCCGCGTGGAAGAGAACGAACTGCTCCGCGATCCGGGGCCGCTCACTACGCCTTTTTCGTCCTTACGCCCGTTGCTGGCGCAGCTTGTGTTTGTGCACATGTTTCTGGGCCTGGCAGAAGGTGCGTTCGAGCAGGCCAGGCACTACACGCTGCATGAGGCGCGACCGTGGCATCGGTCTGCAGCAAAACGGGCGAGCGAGGACCCATACACGCTGGCCCACTACGGTGAGTTCTTTGTCGGCCTGGAGAGCGTGCGCCTGCTGGCGCGGCAGGCGGTCACACGGTTTGATGAAGCGTGGGCGCAAGGCCCCACGCTCACCGCGCACGCGCGCGGCCACGTTGGTATTGCCATCGCCACCGCCAAGGTTGCAGCCACGCGGGTCGGGCTCGATTTGACCAGCCGAATGTTCGAGACCACCGGCGCACGCGCCACGCACGGCGCGCTCGCGCTGGATCGCTTCTGGCGCAACCTGCGCACACAGACGCTGCACGACCCCGTCGACTACAAGCTGCACGAGTTGGGTGACTGGGCGCTGAACGGCACGCTGCCGGAACCTTCCTTCTATTCCTGATCCCACGCGCTGAATGGACAATCATGGCGACGTTCCCTGTATGGCCTCCACCGCCTGGCCATGAGCCCGCGGCCTGCACGCCAGGTTGGATCTTCGAGGACCCGCGCTCCCGCGCCCTGCTCGATGAAGTCGAACAGGTGGCGCCCAGCGACGCGGCCGTACTGATTTCCGGTGAAACCGGCACGGGCAAAGAGCTGATTGCCCGCTACCTGCACAACCGCAGCGCACGGCAGGGTGGTCCTTTCGTGGTGGTGAGTTGCGGCGCCTTCTCCGACACGCTGGTCGATGCAGAACTCTTCGGCCACGAAAACGGCGCGTTCGCCGGCGCATTCGGCACGCAGGTCGGGTGGTTCGAGCAGGCCAACGGCGGGACGATCTTCCTCGACGAGGTCAACGACCTGCCGCTGCCTGTGCAGAACAAGCTGCTGCGCGTGCTGCAGGAGCGCGAAATCGTGCGCCTGGGCGGGCGCACGCCCATTCCGGTCGATCTCCGGATCGTCGCGGCCACCACCGTCGATCTGGAAACGCTGGTCCAGGAGAAGCGCTTTCGCAAGGATCTTTACTACCGGCTGAATGTCGTCAATCTCAACGTCCTCACGCTGAAGGAGCGTCCGAGCGACATCGTTCCGCTGGCGCGCTACTTCATCAACACCTACAGCAAACGACTCGGCCACGCGCGCTCGACCCTCACACCGGAGGCCGAACGCCTGCTGACAGAAGCCCCTTGGCACGGCAACGTGCGCGAGCTTGAAAACGTCATGCACCGGACGCTCCTGCTCTGCGATGGAAACACCATCGATGCGCCAGACCTGCGGCTGTCGAGCCGCTCTACCAGCCCTCAAGCACAGGCCGAGACCGACCCATCAATCGCTTCCGGCGCCACCGCGCCCACGCAGGTGCCCATCGCGTCCGCCGACGAAACTGACCTGCTGCGACGTGCCATTCGGCAACTCTGTAACGACAACGTGGGCAATGTCTATCAGGTGGTGGAAGATGCGTTGTTCCGAGAGGTATTCCGGTACTGCCACTACAGCCAGAGCGATACCGCGCGCGTGCTGGGCGTAACGCGGAACGTGGTACGCGCCCGGCTTATTCGCCTGGGCGAAGTTGGCGCACCCCGCACACTGCCCTTTGCCTCAGCACCCGCGACAGTGGCACACGAAGACGTGATGGGCACGTAGCTTGCTTGCCAGCGTGAGTTGCTCTCTGCGTTATCGATAGTCATCCTGCGTGAACCGTTCTTCGTCTTCTCTACTCAGCATCCAGGCGCTGCGGGGCTTCGCCGCACTGTATGTGGTGGTGTTCCACTCCGGACTCGCCCTGGCCCATGCCGATATCCCCGCCCTGGCGTGGCTGACCACGCATGTGATCAAGCGTGGGCATGTGGGTGTGGATGTGTTCTTCGTCATCAGCGGCTTCATCATTGCATGGGTCGCAGTTCTTGGCCCCAAGGGACCTGAGCCGGCCGACGAATTTCTCGTCAAGCGGGCGTTCCGCCTGGCACCGCCTTACTGGCTGATGTCGGTGCTGCATTCCACGTGGCTCAACCCCGTCTCGTCGGGCGTATTGCTCACTTCGCTGGCTTTTTTGCCGCAGGCTAATGTGGATGCGCCGTACTTCGGCTACCCGGCGCTATACGTCGGCTGGTCGCTCAACTACGAGGTGTTTTTCTACGCGTTGTGCGCGATGGGGCTGGCGCTGTTCGGCCGGCGCGCGCTTGGGCTGGTGGCGCTGGCGCTGTTCACGACAACGATCATCGTGCCGTTCTGGCACAACGGTGTCGTGCAGCGCAACCCGGAAGCGTTGTACGACTGGGCCACGCCAGTGCAAGCCATGGCAGCCAACCCGCTGGTGCTGGAGTTTCTGTTGGGCGCCATGCTGGCATGGCTGTATGCGGCACATCGGCATCGCCTGACACCGGCCGTTGCGCGAGTGCTGATGGCTGTTGGCGTGGCAACGTTCGTAATGTCGGTCGTCGGCCCGGTCCCCAAGTTCGATCTTCTCGCCCGCGGGTTGCCTGCAGGCGCGTTGCTGATCGGCATGGTGGCCATGGAGCACTGCGGCGAGCTTCGCGTGCCGCGCGTCGCCGTCTGGCTGGGCGAGTTGTCGTATGCGCTGTACCTCGTGCACCCGAGCGTGATTGAGGCCACGCATCGCGTGGTGGGCAGGCTCGCGTCGGAGTGGCTCGGTACGCAGTTGATGCTGTTTGCCGTCAACCTCGCGCTCACGCTGGCGCTGGCCGTGCTGCTGCATCGCTATGTCGAACTGCCATCCATCGCCCTCGGCCGCCGCGCCATCGACTGGATTCGCAACCTTCGGCACGCCTTGCGCACCCGCCTCGGGCCGCAAAAGCCCTGAGCGACGCATAACGTTTCCGGTTTTTATTCGTTCGCCGCACGACGGGCGTCTCACACAATGGCCGCTTCAGAAACAATCTGTCGCGTGCCATGTCCGCTCCCTCTTCCTCGTCCCGCCGATCCGCTCTCGTCTTCGCCTCCGTCGCGTTGGCTGCGGCCGCCGCGCTCACTGCAACGGCGGCACACGCTGATGCCACGCTCGACAAGATCCAGCAGCGCAAGAAGCTTGTCGTGGGCGTGGTGCTGTCGGGCGGGCCATTCGGCTCCATCGACCCCGTCACGCAACGCGGCACGGGCTTCAACGTCGACCTTGCACAGGCACTCGGGCGCGGGCTTGGCGTGGAAGTGGAGACGGTGCAGGTGCAACCTTCCAACCGCGTGCAATTTCTGCAGCAGGGCCGTGTTGACGTGCTGGTTGCGGCGATGGAGCTGAACCCCGAACGCGCGGACCTGCTCGCCCACGTGCCGACACCGTACTACCGCGTGGGCGGCGTGGCGTTGGTCCCGAAAGACAGCCCGGTGCACCAGTGGAGCGACCTGAAAGGCAAGGACGTTTGCCTGTCGCAAGGCAGCAGCTATGCCAAGCCGCTGGCAGCCGACATTGGCGCCACGCCCAAGGGGTTCAAGAGCCCGGCCGAGTCCTTGCTGGCCCTGCGCGGCAACAACTGCGCTGCCGCCGTGCACGACGCCACGCTGCTGCAGCCGCTGCCACGCAGCAACCCCGAATGGAAGGACTACCGCATCGTCGGCCCGGACCTCATCCCTTCGCCCACGGTCATCTGGGCGCGCAAGGGCGAGAACGACACCGTGGCCGCCCTCGACCGCATCGTCCAGGGCTGGCACCGCACCGGCTGGCTGATCGAAACGGAGAAGAAGAACGGCATCCTGCCGCCTTCGCCCGCGCTGGTCGAATGGCATGACAAGCTAAAGGCCACGCGCGGCTGATCGAGAGGCTGCAGTTGACTGACGATCTGCTCGCGCGGGCGATTGCGCTGGTCCGCCACACCGGCCTCGACTACGGCTTTCTGGCCGAGGTGTACGAGCGTAATGCGCTGCTGCAAGGCGCGAAAGTTTCGCTGCTGGTGATGCTGAGCACCGTGGTGCTGAGCCTCGTCTTTGGTCTTGGGCTCGCGCGGCTGCTGGTGTCGCCGCATAAGCGCTTGAGATGGCTGGCGCAGGGCTTTATCGAACTGACGCGCAACACGCCCACGCTCGTGCAGTTGTGCTGCGCCTTTCTCGTCGTCAACACGCTCATCACGCAGACGCTGGCGCAGTGGCAGTGGACCAACCCGCTCACGCCGTTCTTCTGGGCGGTGACGTTGCTCTCGCTACACAAGGCGGCTTTTCATGCGGAAGCCCTGCGTGCCGGCATTGAAGCCGTGCCGCCCGCCATGCTGGAAGCTGCAACCTCCCTCGGCTTCAGCGCGCGCGAGCGCCTGTGGCGCGTGCAACTGCCGCTGGCACTTCGCGCTGCATGGCCCTCGCTAATGAACAACACAGTCGAGCTGGTCAAGGCATCGTCGCTGGCATCGGCCATTGCGGTGGGCGACATCACGTACAGCGCGCTGATGATCTGGACACAGCGAGACAACGTGCTCGAATGCATGGTGCTGTTGCTGCTGTTCTATGGCGTGGTCACCTATGCCGTGCATGCGTTGGGCCTGTGGATCGAAGGCCGGTTGCGGATGCCGGGGTACGGTGCCACCGGCCACACCACACTGGGGGGCGTCGCGCATGCCTGACACCCTTCTCGCCACGCTTTTCCATTGGTCGCCCGCATTGCTGCGGGGGCTGGGCATCAACGTCGGCATCAGCTTGCTGGCCGTCGGGCTGGGCACACTGGTCGGGCTGGCGATTGGCGCGCTGCATTTGTCGTCGGTACGCGGGCTAAGGCAGCTCGCCGGCGGTTATGTCGTCGCATTTCGCAATGCGCCTTGGCTTGTGCTGGTCTATGGCATTGCGTACGCCGTGCCCTTCGAAATTGTCGTGCGCGGCCACGTGATCCCGTTTCTGGATTGGCTCAAGGTGACGTTCGCGCTCGCATTGCCGGCAAGTGCTCATGTGGCGGAAATCTTCCGTGGCGCGGTGCAGTCGATCCCGCATACGCAGTGGGAAGCCGCTGCGTCGTTGGCATTTACGCGGCGGGACATCCTGTGGCGCATCGTGCTGCCGCAGTGCGTGCAGCGCATGCTGCCTTCGTGGATGAACCTGTATGCCGTCATCACCATGGGCACGGCCCTGGCGTCTCTGGTCGGCGTGCACGATCTGCTCGACACCGCCCAGATCGCCAGCAACACGGTCAACCGCACACCGTTTACGGTGCTGACCTACTTCACCGTGCTCGCCTTGTTCTTCCTCTACTGCTACCCGATTTCGCGCCTGACCCGGCGCATGGAGCGCGCGCATGTCGCTGCCTGATCTTCTTCCTCTCGATGCATCTACGCCGGTTGCCCCACCGCTTGTCTCACTCCGCGACGTGCATCTGAGTTTCGGCATCACGCCGGTGTTGTCGGGCATCAACCTCGACGTGCAGCGCGGCCAAGCCGTGTCGATCATCGGGCCGTCGGGCTCGGGCAAGTCGACGCTCCTGCGCTGCATCAGCGGTTTGCTTCGGCCGCAGCGCGGCAGCATCACCGTGGACGGCATCCGCGTCGACCAGCTCAACACCGAAGAAGACACCATTGCCCTGCGCAAGCGCATTGGCTTTGTGTTCCAGCAATACAACCTGTTTCCGCACCTGAGCGTGCTCGACAACCTCGTCGCCGCCCCCGTGCGCGTGCTCGGCAAAGCGCGTTCAGAGGCTGAAGCCACCGCACATGCGCTGCTCAAGAAAGTGGGCCTGGCAGACAAGGCGCGCGCATACCCCGGACAGCTCTCGGGCGGCCAGCAACAGCGCGTAGCCATTGCCCGCGCGCTGGCCATGAAACCGGAACTGATCTTGTTCGATGAAGTGACGTCCGCGCTCGATCCAGAAACGGTGGGGGAAGTGCTCAACGTCATCGGCGAATTGGTCGACGATGGCTTGACCTGCGTGCTGGTCACGCACGAAATGGCCTTCGCGCGGGCGATCAGCGACGAGGTGGTGTTCACGGAACACGGCGTCGTGGTGGAACGTGGCTCGGCAGAACAGGTTTTTTCCTCTCCGACGAGCGACCGCACACGTGCATTCCTGTCGCGCGCGCTTTCGGGTCATGCAGGTGCGCGGCCCCTCCTGCATGCGGCATGGCACGCTGCTTTCACCAGCGCGACGTTTGCCGTCTGACCTTCGACCTTCAACCGCCAATCGCGTGCAGCGCGGCTACGGGCGCGTGCTGCAGCGCCTGCTCCAGATCAGCAATCAGGTCATCGGCATCTTCCAGACCGACATGCAAGCGCAGCACAGCGCCAGCTTGATCCCATTGCGCGTGGTCAGCCAACCTTTCGGGCGCAACCACGGTGACGAGGCTTTCGTACCCGCCCCACGACGCGCCAATCGCGAACAGCTGCAAGGCATCGGCAACCCGTTCTGCGGCGTACTGATCCGCGCCTTCCAGCACGAATGAAACGAGCCCGTTCGCGCCCGAGAAATCCCGCTGCCACAGCGCGTGACCCGGGTCACCCGGCAATGCCGGATAGAACACCCGCCCAACGCCCGACTGCGCCTGCAGCCACTGCGCCACGCACGTGGCATTGCGCTGGTGCTGGGCCATGCGCACCGGCAACGTGCGCACGCCGCGCAGCGCCAGATAGGCATCATCGGCGCCGATCGTGAGGCCGAGCACATCGTGTGCGGCCGCAATACGTGCCGCCACGGCATCGGTGCGGGCAACGACCGCACCCAGCATCACATCGGAATGCCCGGCCACGTACTTGGTGGCGGCAAGGATGGAGATGTCCGCCCCCGCATCGAGCGGCCGGAAGAGAATGCCAGACGCCCACGTATTGTCCGTCGCCAGCAAGACGCCGTGCCGCTGCGCTACTCGGGCAATGGCACGCAAGTCATAGATTTCATAGAGCAGCGACCCCGGCGATTCCGTATAGATCAGCCGTGTGTGCGGGCGGATGGCGGCTTCGAGCTGCCCGTCGCGCGGGTCCACATAGGTCAGTTCAATGCCCAGGCGCTGCAGCAGACCTGTGTCGAGCCGGCGTACGGGCGCATACACGCTGTCGGTCACGACCACGTGGTCGCCAGGCGACAACAGCGCCAGGAACGTCAGCGAAATCGCCGACAAGCCCGATGGCACAAGGAACACACGCACGCCGCCCTCAAGGGCCAGCAGCGCATCTTCCAGCGCGCGGTGTGTTTGTGAACCGTGGCGGCCGTAGCTCGCGATGTTCTCGCCGGCCTTGCGGCGCGCGTGGACATCGTGCTGCGCGGCAATGCTGGCATGGCGGACGGTGCTGGTGCGCTCCACCGGCACGTTGACCGGCGCAGTGCCCTCCACAAACGGCGGGCTGCCCGCGTGGATGATGCATGTTGCAAGAGAATTCGAGGCATCCGGCGCATTGGAACGGGCGTCGATGGAAGAGCGTGTCATGCAGGCCTCGCGCGTTTCTGAAGGCGCCCATGTTAGGCACGCCACCCCGCACCCGAGAACGAACCGATGCGTCTAACCATATGCAGGATACTGCGTTGGTCGTGCGCTGCCGCCGCCCTACACTGAGGGCTTCACCGATTCGCTTTGAGCTGCCATGAGCCTCGCCCAGCAACGCGACCACGCCGTCCGCCAGACCCTCGTCGCCATTCGCGCCATTGCCGCGCAAGACGGCATTACGCAGGCATCGCTTGCACGCATTGCCGATCGTCTGCATGAACTTGCCGCGCAAGAAGCGCTGTTCCCGCTCGACGCCTTCCCACCGCCCGCAGC
Source organism: Ralstonia pickettii (assembly GCF_001699815.1). GTDB lineage: Bacteria > Pseudomonadota > Gammaproteobacteria > Burkholderiales > Burkholderiaceae > Ralstonia > Ralstonia thomasii. The sequence goes on from NZ_MCGB01000096.1 coordinate 64,574, forward strand.
CGGCGATGCGGATGCCTCCAGCCGTTACCTGCTGCATGCAGAACCTGATCAGACCTTCGCGCTGTACCTGAACTCCATCAACCCTGGCAAGACGACGCCGCCGCACAACCACACCACGTGGGCCGTCATCGTCGCGCTCGAAGGCGAAGAGTTGAACCGCGTCTACACACGCACCGACGACGGCCGCGACCCCGAGCGTGCCACACTGGCCCTGTCGCGCGAAGTCGTGGTACAGCCCGGCACGCCCATCACGTTCCTCGACGACGACATCCACAGCATCCACGTGCTGGGCAACACACCCACCCGCCATTTCCACCTGTATGGCCGAGCGCTGGAAACCCTGACGGGGCGCGTCGGCTATGACCTGGCCACGGGCCGCGTGCTCAACTACAACCGCAACTACATGGGCGCGACCAAGCAAGCCGCTTGATCAGCCGCTTCAAACTGAGACGGGCAGCCTGCGTCTCAGCGCTTCATGTCCGCCTTCGGCTGGTCGCACCCGCCTGACGCGGCATGCGGCCCAACGCAGGCTTCAGCACCGGTGCATGGTGGCCGAGAACATCCCACAGCCGATTGGCGACCGGCCCATGCGGCTGATCGCGCCTGCGTGCGACCACCAGCTCCTGCACCATGCCGGGAAAATGGCGCCCCGCAATCGACAGCAACGTCCCCTCGCGCAGCTCCGTCTCGATCAGGAAACGCGGCAGATGCCCCCACGCCATGCCGTGGAGAATCAGCTCTTTCTTCATCAATTGGTCAGGCGCGGCGCACTGCGGCGCACCGTCGATGACGTAATGGAATTGCTCCGGCGGGTTCCGCGCGGAATCGTTGATGACGCACTGCATGAAGCGCTGCATCTGCTGAGGCGTGATGGCCGACGTGATGGCGAACGGCAAAAACCCCGGCGCCACCACCGGCACCATGGCGATCTTGCCCAAGTCGATCCACTCCATGCGCACGTCGCCTTTCGGCACGCGGTGGACGATCAGGTCCGCATCGTCTTCCAGCAAGCGCTCCCACGGCCCGGTGACGGCTTCGAACAGCAATTGCAGCCGCGTCTGCGGACACTGGCCGAAGAACGCGCTGAGCAGCGCGAGCACTGGCTGGAGCGGGCACAGGTCGCCCAGCACCACGCGCAACTCGGCCTCCTCGCCCATCGCGAGCTGTTTTGCGTGGGTCCGTAACTCCTCGCTCTCACGCAGCAAAAACTGCACCTTGCGATGAAACGACTGCCCCGCTTCCGTCAAGCGCACGCGATAACCGGTGCGGTCCAGCAGGCTCAAACCCAACTGTCCTTCCAGCTTGGCGACCGCCGCAAAGACCGACGGGTGCGAGCGATGCAACCGCTCGGCCGCGGCCTGAAAGCTGCCGCCGGTCACCACCGCGTCGAAGCACTGCAGCTCATGAAGCGTGAAGTTCTTCATTGTCGACAAAACCTACAAAGTTGTTCAAAACTTCATAGTATCCACGAACCCCACCGGCTTCTAGGATGACGACATCCCAATCGTTTCAACCGTCTTTCCCAGGAGCCCAACATGACCACCCGCAACGACCTCTCCTTCATCACCACCGGTGACGGGGCACGCCTTGCCTATCGCTTTGATGGCACAGCCGGCAAGCCTGTCCTGCTGCTGTCCAACTCCATCGGCACCGACCTGCACATGTGGGACGTGAGCGTGCCGAGCCTGGCCGAGCACTTTCACGTGCTGCGCTACGACGCGCGCGGCCATGGTGCTTCGGATGCCCCTGCTGGTGCGTATTCAATGGACCGGCTCGGCCGTGACGTGGTGGAGTTGCTCGATGCGCTGGGCATCCGGCGTGTGCATATGCTGGGGCTGTCGCTCGGCGGCATCGTGGCGCAGTGGCTGGCGATCCATGTGCCGGAACGCATCGACCGGCTGATCCTCTCCAACACCGCCGCGCATATCGGCCCGACGCAGTATTTCGATCAGGCCATCGCCGAACTGAATCGGGCACCCGACATGCACGCGACGACGGAAACGTTCCTGCGCAACTGGTTTCCGGCGCGCATGCTCGAAGCCAACGACCCCGCCGTTGAGCCGTTCCGCCGCACGCTGCTGGCAACGCCGCGCGAAGGCATCATCGGCGGCTGGGCGGCCGTGCGCGATGCCGACCTGCGCCGCACGATTACGCTCATCACGCATCCGACGCTCGTCATTGCCGGTCAGCACGACACCGTGACGTCTGCCCGCCACGGCGAGGAAATTGCCGCCGCTATTCCAGGCGCGCAACTGCGCCTGCTGGACACCGTGCACCTCGCCAATGTCGAGCTGCCGGACGCGTTTCTTGAAGCCGTGCTGGATTTCCTGGGCGTGCACGAAACCGTCTGACGCGTTGATGCAGCATCAACGCAGCATCGACACACGGCAAGCCAGCCGGTTAACATGGCGGCCATCCAACCGATGTGCCGCCCGCCATGTCCCGCGTCAAGAACGAAGACGAATTCGAGTTGCGCCGCGAAAGCGTGCTCGACACCGCCGCCGAAGCCTTTGCGGCCGACAGCTACCCGAGCGTGTCGATGAACCAGCTTGCCGCTGCGTGCGGCGGATCCAAATCGCGCCTGTATCACTACTACGAAGGCAAGGAAGCCATTCTGTTCGACCTGCTCGACCGCTATACGCGGCGGCTGGCCGACCTGGTTGAACGCGCCGAGAGCGACGCGCGCCACGCCAAGCTCTCGGCACGCGCCACGCTGCATCTGCTGATCCGCACGTTCCTGGCCGAATACGCCACGTCGCGTACGCGGCATGTGGCCTTGCTCAATGATGTGAAATACCTGGCGCCAGAGCAGCGCGACATCGTGCTCGCGCGCGAGCGAGACGTGGTGGCCGCGGTGGGCCGACAGCTCGGGGCGGCTTACCCGAGCAAGGTGGACGAGGCCAACCGCACGCCCATCACGATGATGTTGTTCGGCATGATGAACTGGACGTTCACCTGGCTCAAACCCGACGGGCCGCTTTCGTATGAAGGCTATGCGGAAATGGTGATCGACATGCTGGAGAACGGGCTCGGCGGCAAGAAGAGCTGACGTTCAACGCTCGTCGTAGCTGACCACCACGCGCTGCGTGAGCGGGCGCGCCTGGCAGGTCAGCACAAACCCCTGCTGGATCTCCCAGTCTTCCAGCGTGAAATTCTTGTCCATCTCTACGCGGCCTTCCAGCACCTTGGCGCGGCACGTACAGCACACGCCGCCCTTGCACGCATAAGGCAGATCCAGCCCCGCGTTCAACGCACTGTCGAGCACCTTGGCGTCGCCTGCCATCGGCACCTCGTGCGATTTGCCGTCGAGCACAACGGTGAGCGCCACTTCGCCCGCCACGGCACCATGCTTGCGCGGCTTGGCCGTTGCCGACACATCGCCCACCGGCACGCCAAAGCGCTCCGCATGCACACGCTCTCGCGGCACGCCGCGCTCAAGCAGCGCGGCTTCCACCGCATCGATCATCGTCGACGGGCCGCAGATGAAAGCGGCATCGATATCGTCGGGCGGGATCAGCGCATCCAGAAATGCATGGGCCTTGGCGCCATCAAGCCGCCCGTTGAACAACGCAATCTCCTGCGCCTGACGCGACAACACGTGATACAGCGCGAAGCGATCGAGGTAGCGGTCCTTCAGGTCTTCGAGCGCCTCGCCAAAAATGATGCTGTCGACGCTGCGGTTGCCGTAGACCAGCGTGAAGCGGCTCTGCGGCTCGGCCGCCAGCGTGGTCTTGATGAGCGACAGGATGGGTGTGATGCCGCTGCCAGCCGCAAAGGCGACGTAGTGGCGAGCGCTTTCGGCGGCGAGCGGCACATAGAAGCGCCCATCCGGCGGCAGCACATCAAGCGTCTGGCCCACACGGATGCGGTCGTGCAGGTGGTTGGAGAAGACCCCCGCATCGACACGCTTGACGGCCACCCGCAACTCGCCGTGCGCGTCGTAGTCCTGTACGGCGCAGCAAATCGAATACGAGCGCCGCAGTTCTTCGTGTCCTGGCAGTTGGCCGGACGGCACGCGCAACGTCAGGAACTGGCCCTGCGTAAATCGGTATGCATCGCGCAGATCGTTCGGCACATCGAAGCGCACGGAAATCGTATCGGCCGTCTCGCCGCGCACTTCGGCAACGCGCAAGGGGTGAAATTGCGGAGTCATGGGCGTCGTGCTCGGTGGGCTTAGTAGGGCTTGAAGTAGTCGAACGGCTCGCGGCAAGCGCGGCAGCGGTACAGCGCCTTGCAGGCCGTCGAGCCGAAGGCGGAAATGAGCACCGTATCGTGCGATCCGCATTGCGGGCAGGCGATGTGTTCACCCTGCGCGGGGCGCGTAAGACGAATCGGCCGGGCCCCATCCACTTCGGCCACATGCGCCGGCGGCGCAATACCAAAGTCGCGCAATTTGCGCTGCCCTTCCGCGGTGATCCAATCCGTCGTCCATGCCGGCGACAGCACCGAACGCACCCGATACGCCCCTACGTCTGCCGCTTGCAAGGCATGGCTCACATCATCGGCAATCTGTTCCATGGCCGGGCAGCCGGAATAGGTGGGCGTGATCGTTGCCACCAGGGTGCCGTCTTCGTCGAGCTGCACATCCCGCAGGATGCCAAGCTCAGCGATCGTGATCACGGGAATCTCCGGATCGGTCACCGCTTCGAGCGCCATGCGTGCGCGCTCCAACCGCTCGCTTACCACGATGCCCCCGGATACTGGCGCGCCAATCCCTGCATTTCGGCCAGCAGATAGCCCATATGTTCGGAGTGCACGCCGTGCTTGCCGGTGCTGACATAGGGACCGGGCTCGGGCCAGCGCAACGTAGCCTCGTCCAGCGCGTCACGCACCGTCGCCTCCCATGCGTCGCGCAGGTCTGCCGGACGCACGCCGATGCCGGCTTCGGCCGCGGCCGTTTCAACGTCGTCCGCGGCAAAAAATTCGTTCGTGTACGGCATCAGCCAATCGAGCGCGGCCTGCGCACGTGCATGCGATTCCTCGGTGCCGTCACCGAAGCGCACGAGCCAGTCGCGCGTATGGGCGAAGTGGTAGCGCATCTCCTTCACCGACTTGGCGGCAATGGCGGCCAGCTCTGCGTCGGTCGAACGCGTCAATGCTTCCCACAGCGGCACCATCAACGCGGCGTACAGGAAGTGGCGGACCATGGTGACGGCGTAGTCGCGCGTGGCTGCCGACGTCGCGACCAATGGGCCGGCATGCGGCAGCTCGAGCAGCGTGTAGTTACGGAAAGCGGGCTCGGCGCGCCAGTAGGCGTAGTCGTCCTCCGTACGCGGCGTACCGGTGAGCCCGCCTTCGATCTGCCCCGCGTGCGTGTAGAGCAACCGTGCCTGGCCGATCAGGTCAAGACTCAGGTTGGACAGCGCGATGTCTTCTTCCAGCACGGGGCCGTGGCCTGTCCATTCTGCGTTGCGCTGGCCAAGGATGAGCGCGTTGTCGGCCAGACGAAGGATGTATTGCAGATGCGCGTCGGAAGTCATCGCCGCGGCTCACATGTGGTTGACTTCATCGGGCAGCCGATAGAACGTCGGGTGGCGATAGATCTTGTCGGCCATCGGGTCGAAGAGCATTGGCTTGTCGTCGGGTTCGCTGGCAGTGATGGCCGCCGACGGCACCACCCAGATGGAGACGCCTTCCTGCCGGCGCGTGTAGACATCGCGCGCCATCTGCAGCGCCTGCTTGGCGTCCACCGCGTGCAGGCTGCCGCAGTGCTTGTGCTCCAGGCCCTGCTTGCTGCGGATGAACACTTCCCACAGCGGCCAGTCGTGTTGATGCATGGTGGGTTCCTTCCGGTTCAGGCAGCTTGTTGGTTGGCGGCGGCACGTTCGGCCTGCTTGCGCGCGTAGGCGAGCGCGGCTTCGCGCACCCACTCGCCCTCTTCGTGTGCACGCTTGCGGGTGGCAAGGCGCTCGCGGTTGCACGGGCCGTGACCATCGAGCACGCGTTTGAATTCGGACCAATCGAGCGGCGAGAAATCGTAATGGCCGCGCGCTTCGTTCCACGTGAGGCCGGGGTCCGGCAGCGTCACGCCGAGCACGCGCGCCTGCTCGACGGTGGCATCGACAAAACGCTGTCGCAGATCGTCGTTCGAAATGCGCTTGATGCCCCAGGCCATGGTCTGCGCGCTGTTGGGCGATGCGGTATCGGGCGGGCCGAACATCATCAGCACAGGAAACCACCAGCGGTTGACGGCTTCCTGCACCATGTCGCGCTGCGCCTGCGTGCCGCCCATCATCGTCAGCAACGATTCATAGCCCTGGCGCTGGTGAAACGACTCTTCCTTGCAGATGCGGATCATGGCGCGCGCATACGGGCCATATGAGCAACGGCACAGCGGCACCTGATTCATGATGGCCGCGCCATCGACCAGCCAGCCGATCACGCCCACGTCTGCCCAGGACAGCGTCGGGTAATTGAAGATCGACGAATACTTCGCCCGGCCTTCGTGCAGCGCGTCGATCATCTCGTCGCGCGAGCTGCCGAGCGTTTCAGCCGCGGAATAGAGATAGAGGCCGTGGCCCGCTTCATCCTGCACCTTGGCCAGGAGGATGGCCTTGCGCTTGAGCGACGGCGCGCGGCTGATCCAGTTGCCCTCGGGCAGCATGCCGACCACCTCGGAGTGCGCGTGCTGCGAAATCTGCCGCAGCAGCGTCTTGCGGTACGGCGCCGGCATCCAGTCCTGCGGCTCGATTTTTTGGTCAGCCCCGATGCGCGCATCGAAGCGCGCCTGCAAATCGGCTTCGCCTTGAGAGGCGGCGGCCAGTTCCTGCTCCGTGGGCAGACCGCCGGGCTGGTCGAGGCTTTGGGTGTACATGCGATCCTCCGGCCGCTGGCGCGGCATGTGCACGGCACGTCATGCACACCGTGTTTTGGATGGATCGATTATAAACCGTCCGACCGGTCGGTCAATAACGGGTTTCGCCGCATGCCTCGTGTGAGACATGCGGTGTGCTCTTTTCCTCGGGTCCTTTCTCGGTGGCTCAGATTGGCGCTGCCGACGATGCTTCGCCCTGCGCCGCTCCGTGCGTGCGCGTGCGCACGAACACGCCCGCCAGCACCGAGCCGAGCAACGCTGCAACCGCCCCCAGCAGGAACGCGAGGTGATAGCCGCCATTCAGCGCGGTCGTGGCATCGGCCCCTGCCGCCGCCAGACCTTCGGTGCGCCCGGCAGCCAGACTTGCCAGGATGGCCAGGCCCAACGCACCGCCCATCATGAACGACGTGTTGACCACGCCCGACGCCAGGCCGGATTCATCCGGCGCCACATCGCTCATGGCGGCCAGCAGCACCGGGTTGAACGCCACACCGGCGCCCAGGCCGAGCAACAACATGCCCGGCAGCACGTCGAGTACAAAGCTGCCGCCGGCAGGCGCCCGGGCAAACAGCACCAGCCCCACAGCGGCCACCAGCAAACCCACCGACAGCGGCGCGCGAATGCCAAAGCGCATCACCAGCTTGGCCGACAAGCCCAGCGAAAACACCGCCATGATGATGTTGGCCGGCAGGAATGCTAGCCCGACCTGCATGGCGCTGTAGTCGAGCACACGCTGCATGTACAGCGCCGAGATGAAAAACCACGCGAACATCGCCGCCGCCCACAGCACGCCCACCACGTTGGCCGTGGCCACGTTGCGCAGCGCGAACATATGCAGCGGCATCAGAGGATGCGACACGCGCGATTCGATGACCAGGAACGCGATCATCAACGCGATGGCAATGCCCAGTTGCGTCAGCGTTTGCGTGGACGTCCAGCCGGCTTCGTTGCCATGCACGACCGCGTACACCGCCAGCATCAGCGACGCGGTCACGGCAATCGCGCCCGCCACATCCAGTTTCGTGCGATCGGCCAACGACTTGCCCACCGGCAGCAACGCCACGCAGGCGGCATACACCGCCACGCCAATCGGCAGGTTGACCAGGAAGATCCAGTGCCAGCTCAGCGTGCTCGTCAGCAGGCCACCAAGCAATACGCCGATGCTGCCGCCGCCCGCACAGACAAAGCCGTAGATGCCCATTGCCTTGGCGCGATCCGCCGGCGAAGTGAACAGATTCATGATCAGCGACAGCGACACCGCCGACACCACCGCGCCGCCCAGGCCCTGCACGGCGCGCGCGGTAATCAGCAGCCCTTGCGAATTCGCCAGCCCACATGCGGCCGATGCCAGCGTGAACAGCGTAAGCCCCAGCAGGAACAGCTTGCGATGCCCGAACAGATCACCTAATCGCCCGCCGAGCAACAGGCAGCCGCCAAACGTGAGCATGTAGGCGTTGACCACCCATACGAGCGAGGTTTCGGTAAAGCCCAGGTCTGCCTGGATGGACGGCAGCGCAACGTTCACGATCGTCGTATCCAGCACGATCATCAGCACGCCCAGGCAGAGCACGATGAGGGCAAGCCAACGCTTGCGTTCGTCAATGCCATGCGTCATGGAATCACTCCTATGCTTGGCTGCTGCGCCCGGATGTCGCTCAGGATTGCGCAGCCGATTTGAGGTTGGCGAGACCGGCTTCAAAGTCCTCGCCGATCATCGCGTCCATACTGAAAAAACGCCCGTCAGCTTGGCGATGTGCCCAACACAGCAACAATCGCGACGACGATGACGATCGCAATGATCTTCAGCATGAAGAACGCTCCAACAGAGGGGCAGCAGGTGAATAGACGCCTTTGCGCAGGCCATGCAAAGGGTCGCGGCGAGAACAGCCGACCGTCACCCAGGGGGTGGTTTCGTTGATATTGGTAAGGCCCCGGTGACCGCGCAGTCTAGCACCGGGCCACGGCCCTGCGCCAAGGCAGGCCGACTACGAGTTTGCGTAGAACGGCCACCGTGCGGCGGCCGTTTTCACACGCACGCCCATTACATCGGCTTGGGTGCGATCACCATCCACGTGATGCCAAAACGATCGGTCACCATGCCGAACGCGTGGGCGAAAAACGTTTCGGACATCGGCATCGTGACGTGGCCGCCGTCGCCGAGTGCCTTGAAGGTACGCTCGGCAGCGGCGTTGTCGGCCACGCTCACGGACAACCCGAAACCCTTGAAATCCGGTTTGCCGCCGGCCATGCCGTCAGATGCCAGGATCTGGGTTTCGCCCACGCGGAAGGCGGCGTGCATCACCTTGTCGAGCGGGGGCGCCATGCCGCCACATTGCTCGGCAGTGGGCTGCGCGTCCTTGGGCGCATCCTTGTAGTGCATCACCACATCGACCTTGGCGCTGAGCGTCTTCTTGTAGAACTCCAGCGCCTCTTCACAACGACCTTCGAAGAACAGATACGGTTGAACTTGCATCACAACTCCTTGAGGTGGACTTGGGGGACTGCAATACCGCGCGCTGGCTACGTCCTCACGCGGTGGGGGGAAAGCGCTTCTTAGCTTGGTCGATGAACTCAACTGCACGCAGTCTCGGGTACCGGCATGGGAACCGAGGCGTGTTCATGAACCACCAGCCAGCGCCCATCGATCTTGCGAAAGCACACGGTGGCGCGCGTTTGCGCATCGTGCTTTGCACCGTCTCGATACCGCGCACGCAGACGGTTCACGCTGAAGCAATAGGCCAGATCGCCGCTCACCTCGAGGTGCAATTCAACGAACTGGAAATCCGCCTGGCCATCCAGCGCATCGAACCAACCCTGCCAGTTACGGCGATACGCCTCTGCGCCTTTGACAAACAACGGCGGCATGACGTCAAAGACCACCACATCCGGCGCGTAGTGACGCATTACGGCATCGATGTCCTTGGCGCGAACGGCTTCTGCCCACGCCTCAATCAGGCTGCGCAGCTGCGATGCATCACCCGCGGCATCGCTTGCGTTTGTCATATCGACCTCCTGAAAGTGCTTGGCATCCTGCGGGGCAGCGCCTAGTGTTGATTTGTGAACACTGTCCACAAACGATAGCAGACATAATGAACAGTGTCCACATCGCTTTTGCGGAGTTTCATCGCATGACCCAGGAACCACCCCGCCCGCCCGTGCGCGCAACGTATCGCCATGGCGACTTGCGGCGCGCGCTGCTTGACGCAGGCATTGAGCTGGCACGTGCCGGCGGGCCGGAGGCCATCGTGTTGCGCGAGGCCACCCGCCGCGCAGGTGTCGCGCCAAATGCCGCCTATCGTCACTTCGCGGGGCGGCTCGATTTGCTGCAGGCGGTACGCGCAGCGTCACTCGCGGCGCTGGCCCGCGCCATGGAGGCCGAGCTGAATGCCATCGACCCAACCTGGCCGGCAGACGCGCAAGCACGTGCTTCACTGCGCGCCATCGGTGTGGGTTACCTGCGTTTTGCGCAAATGGAGACCGGCTTGTTCCGCACCGCCTTCGCCGTGCCCGATGAGGTGGAAAACGACGCCGACCCAGCCAAGGCAGGCGATAGCGGACTCAACCCGTTTCAGTTGTTGAGCCTCGCGCTGGATCGCATGACCGCCGCAGGCGTCTTGCCCGCCGAGCGCCGCCCCGGGGCCGAATACCTCGCCTGGTCTGCCGTGCATGGGCTGGCGCTGCTCATCATCGACGGGCCCCTGCGCAGCCGCCCGCCGGAGCAAACCGGCGCCATCGCCCTGCGCGTGGTCGAAATGGTGGAGAACGGCCTCTAAAGCGCGCCATGTGCGTGCAGCGTCTGACGACATGCGCAACGCTTCGTTTGCCAGCGCAAGCTTCAATGCAACGATGACAGCCTCGCTGCACCCGCTCACCCGGCCGTGCATGCCCCATCAACCGGAGTGACCCTCCGCGACGAGGATGTCAGCATGACCCAAGCCCATCTCGAAACGACAGCCACCGCCCACACGCGCTACGGCGCGGCGCTGGAAAAAGACCTGTTCGACCGCGTTGCCGCCGTGCATGCGCCGCACCTGCCGCCGGCGCGCACGGAACCGCCGCGCGACGCACAGACGGCGGAAGAACTGGAAGGCGTGATCGACTACGCAGTGTGGAACGCCGCGCACGACCTGTTCATCGTGCAACTGGCGAGCGCGGGATTGGACCGGCTGTTTCGCGACACGCCCGACTTTCAGCTCGCGCTGTCGCGCCAGATCGGCGATGACGGCTTTCACGCAGTGGCCTCGCGCGAGCGCATTCGCGTGCTGTCCGGACATGACCAGATCGAACGCATCACGCGGGATGTGCGCCACCACTGGGATGTCCTTGGCGACTACCCGCTGACAAGCCAGGCCGCGTTTCTGGCGTGGGAATTCCACTACGAGCATCACATCCTCGCGCGGCTGCAGGTCAACCGGCGCACGTCGCGCGTGCTCGATGTAGCCAACCGCGACTTTGCCGAGAACCGCATCATGCCGGACGAGGAGGTGCACCGCATCCTCATCACCGAGTGGTGGCACGACCGGCTCGACGCCGCGTCGGATGGCGAGCGCGAACAGCTCGTAGGCGAAGTGCTGGAAGCCGACGACAGGCTGCAAGTGCTGCTCGGTGATTACCTGCGCGAATCGTGGGCGCTGAACGAACGCGCAGCCGGCATCGACACGCGCAACTACGTACCGCTGTACGACGCATGGCGGCGCGAGATTCTGGGCGTATTGCTGCAACGCCCCGCCGACACCCTGCCCGCCCTCACCAGCCTCGCCAGCTGACTGCGATGTCCAAGAAACCGATCCTGCTCAACGCGTTCAACATGAACTGTGTGGGCCACATCAACCACGGGCTGTGGACCCATCCGCGCGACACGTCGGCCGACTACCGCAAGCTCAGCTATTGGACCGACCTCGCCAAGCTGCTGGAACGCGGCTTGTTCGACGGTCTGTTCATCGCCGATATCGTGGGCGTGTACGACGTCTACCAGCAGTCTGCCGACCTGACGCTGCGCGAGTCGATCCAACTGCCGGTGAATGATCCGTTGATGCTGGTGTCCGCCATGGCTGGCGTGACGGAACATCTCGGCTTTGGCCTGACCGTCAACCTGACCTATGAGGCGCCGTACCTGTTTGCGCGGCGCTTCTCCACGCTCGACCACCTGACCGACGGCCGGGTCGGCTGGAACATCGTCACGGGCTATCTGGACAGCGCTGCGCGCGCCATGGGCCTGCGCGAGCAGATTGCACACGACGAGCGTTACGACCGCGCCGACGAGTTTCTCGATGTGCTCTACCAACTGTGGGAAGGCAGTTGGGAAGACGATGCGGTGCTGCGCGATCGCGCTGCACGCGTGTTTGCACGGCCCGACAAGGTGCACCGCATCCGGCATCACGGCCGCTATTACGACGTGGAGGGCTACCACCTGAGCGAGCCGTCTCCGCAACGCACGCCGGTGCTGTTTCAGGCGGGCTCGTCCGCGCGCGGGCAGACCTTTGCCGGGCAGCATGCGGAGTGCGTGTTCCTGTCGGGCCAGAGCCAATCGGCCACGCGCGATCAGGTGGCGCAGTTCCGTCAGGCTGCCGTGCAGGCCGGGCGCCGGGCGGATGACGTCAAAGTCTTCATGGGCATCACCGTCGTGGTCGACAAGACGGAAAAACTTGCACGCGAAAAACTCGCCGAATACCAACACTATGCCAGCGCGGAAGCCGGTCTTGCGCATTTCTCGGCGGGCTCCGGCGTCGACTATTCGACCTATGCGTTGGACGATCCGCTGCGTGCGGTGAAGACGAATGCGATCGAGTCATCCATCCGCCGCGCCACCGGCGGCGACACGCAGTTCACCGTGCGGCGTCTGCTCGATCAACTCGCGCTGGGGGGCCGCTACGCCACCATCGTCGGCGACCCACAGCAGGTTGCGGACGCTTTGCAGCAGTGGATGGATGTGACCGACATCGACGGCTTCAACCTGGCGCGCACGGTCACGCCGGAAAGCTATGCGGACTTTATCGACCTAGTGGTGCCGGAGCTGCAGAACCGCGGTGTCTACAAGACCGCGTATGCACTGGGCACCTTGCGTCGCAAGCTGTTTGGTACCGACCGTCTGCCGGACGCCCACCCGGGCGCGCAACGGCGGCGGCAACCCGCACAGGAGCTGGTGGGCCACCCCTAAGCGCTGGTCGTGGGCGTCCGCAGCATCTGTTGATCGCGCTTCCACGCACAGCGCGGTGCGATGGACCCATGAGGCGGATTCGCTGTGCGCCGGGATACGGGCATTGATGGCCGAGCCGGTACAGCGCACGGCCGTGCGTATGACACGCCAATGCGGTACAACGCTTGCTGGAAAGCTGTCCGCCGCCACGCCACCATCCTGGTTGGGAAGCACCCCGAAAGCCAGCCCTTGCCCTGCTCTTGGACCGCCATGAAAACGTTCCACTGCAACCGTTGCCAGCAACTCGTCTTCTTTGAAAACGTCTTGTGCGAGCGCTGCAACGCCCTGCTCGGCTACCTGCCTGACGTGGGCGAGATCAGCGCATTTGAACCTGCCGACGAGCCCACTGAGACAGCGGAGACGGGGGAGACGGTGGAGACAGCAAAGGCCACGGACAAGCGCTGGCGCAGCCTTCACCCCGAGGCACAAGCCCAGCGCTACCGCCAATGCCACAACTACGCGGTCGAAAACGTCTGCAACTGGATGATCCCGGCCGATTCGCCCGACACGCTGTGTCGCGCCTGCCAGTTCACCGAAACGATCCCCGACCTGACCGTGCCGGAAAACCGGTTCTATTGGTACAAGATGGAGGTGGCCAAGCGCCGACTGCTCTATACGCTCATGAAGCTGGGCCTGCCACTGGAATCGCGGCAGGAGAACCCCGAGACGGGGTTGAAGTTCGCGTTTCTCGCAAGCAAGGAAGACAGCGCGCCCGTCATGACCGGCCACAACCACGGCCGCATCACGCTCAACATTGCCGAAGCCGACGATGCCGCGCGCGAAAAAGCCCGTACCGAGCTGCGCGAGCCCTATCGCACGCTGCTTGGCCACTTCCGCCACGAATCCGGGCATTACTTCTTCGACCGCCTGATTGCCGGCAAGCCGATGTGGGAAGCCGCGTTCCGCGAGCGCTTTGGCGATGACCGCGCGAGCTATGCCGACGCCCTCAAGACCTATTACGACAATGGCCCGCCGGCGGACTGGGCACAGCACTACATCAGCGCCTACGCCACCATGCACCCATGGGAAGACTGGGCCGAAACCTGGGCGCACTACCTGCACATGGTCGACGCGCTGGACACCGCCGTGTCATACGGCCTGGCATTGCTGCCCGACCATCCACAAGAGCCCGAACTGACCGACCAGACCCCAGTGGAAGAAGCCAGCTTCAACAACCTGATGAGCCGCTGGTTTCCGCTCACCTACGTGCTCAACAGCCTCAATCGCAGCTTGGGTCAGCCCGATGGCTACCCATTCACGCTGGCATCCCCCGTGATCGACAAGCTGCGTTTCGTGCACCGCGTCATCGCTGCCTCCGCCCAGAAACCCGGTTGATCGCACCAATGTTGTGCGGCACAGGCGCCAGTTTGGATCGATGGAATATTTCGGGCGGCCGCGCGGTTTACCATCCGTAAGGTCAATCCCAGCATCCCCCCGGAGAACGCCATGCCAAAACGACTCAGCAGATGGATCAGCCTGACGGCACTCGCCCTTTGCGCGTGTGCCTCGCTCAACCCTGTGCAGACAGCGCAAAAGATGATCGGCCAGCCGGAAAGTGCTGTGCGAGAAACCTTTGGCGCACCCACCGAGACCTATCAGCTTGCGGATGGCACGCACCGCTGGATTTACTCCAAGCAGCCGCTCGGGCACGAGGTGTATGCCGCCGATTTTGACGCCAACGGCAAGCTCACCAACTATCGGCAAATGCTGACGGAAAAGGAAATCTACGAGGCGCGCCCGGGTGTGTGGACCAAACGCGATGTGCTCGAGCGCTTCGGCACACCGAAAGAGCCGACGCAGTACTACCCGCTGATGAAGAGGGAGGCGTGGTCATACCGGATGTACGTCGCCGGGACTCAGCAGGCGCACTTCAACGCCCTGTTTGACGACAACGGCGTGCTCGATCGCACCATGATCGTCGTCGACCCGCTTGGCGGGGACCACCACAGCCGCAAGTAATACAGAGCCCGGCGACGCATTGCACGTCGCCCGGCCCCATGCCTGGCTCAGTGCTTAACCCAGCGCAGAAGCAATAGCCTGCGCGAGCTCGTTGGCTTCGAACTTGGCCACGTAGCCGTTGGCGCCGACGCGGCGCACGTGGTCTTCATTGGCCGAGCCCGACAGCGACGAGTGAATCACCACCGGAATCGACTGGAACGCCGGCTCGGTTTTGATCTTGCGGGTGAGCGTGAATCCGTCCATCTCGGGCATTTCCAGATCGGTCAACACCAGCGCAATCTTGTCGCGCACGGTCTTGCCTTCGCGGGCGGCATCGCGTGCGATGTTCTGCAGCGTATCCCAGGCTTCCTGGCCGCTCTTGGTCATGACGTACGGCGTGCCCATCGCCTCCAGGCCGTTGGCGATCAGCGAGCGCGCGAGGCCCGAGTCATCCGCCACCAGCAGCTTGGCACCCGGCGGCAGCTTGATCGGGCGCTCGTCATTGTCGGGCGCCAGATCGGTGCGGCGGGTCGGGAACACGTCCACCAGAATCTGTTCGACGTCGATCACCTGCGCCAGACGCGAGTTATCAGCGTTGCCGTCCAGGCGCGCCAGGCTGGTGATATTGCTGCTGCCCACGCTCGCCTCGGCCGGGAAGATCTGGCTCCATTCCAGGCGCACGATTTCGTCCACTTCTTCCACCGCAAAGCCTTGGGTGGTACGCGCGTATTCGGTAATCAGCAGGATGTTGGCGTTACCGTTCTTGGTGCCGATCACGCTGGCGAGGTCGATCACGGGAATGATCTGGCCGCGCACATTGACCGCACCCAGGATATGGGCGCCGGCGTCCGCCACATGCGTTACAGGCGGCATGACCATGATCTCGCGCACCTTGAACACGTTAATGCCGAACATCTCGCGCTGATTGGAGCGCGCAGATTCGCCCAGGCGGAACAGCAGCAGCTCAAAGCGGTTGTTGTTCGTCAGATTGGTCCGTTCATCGACTTCGTGCTGCGAATGCTGTGACATCGCGTCTTCCCCCGTTCATGCACACGTTATGTGGCGGTAAACGGCAGGGCGTTAGGCAACTTGAAGGCGTTTTGCGAATGTGAAGGCCGCGCCCTTCCAGCGTGGGGGAAAAGCCGCCTAGGCAATCTTCACATGGGCGACCAGGAAATCCAGAAACGCCCGCACGCGCGCCGGCAGATGCGCGCCCTGGCCAACATAGACGGCGTGGATGTCTTCGGCCTCGCCGGGGTTGTAATCCTCCAGGACGGGAACGAGTCGACCCGCCTCCAGATCGGCGCGCACCTGAAACTCGGCCAGGCGCGCCAAGCCCAGCCCGGCAACCGCCACGGCACGCAGCGCCTCGCCATCGCTGATCTGCGTGTTGCCCTGCGGTATGAACTCGGTACGGCGACCGCGCTTGATAAAGGGCCAGGCATTCATTGCCCGCACATAGCTGAACGCCAGGCAGTTGTGGTTCGTTAAATCAGCCGGCGTGCGTGGCGTCCCGGCGCGCGCCAGATAGGCCGGCGACGCGACCACCATCAAGCGCGTGTGTCCCAGCTTGCGCGCCACCAGACGTGAACTCTTCAGCGGGCCACTGCGCAGCGCAACATCGGTGCGGTCTTCCAGCAGATCGACCACTCGATCCGTGAGCGCAATGTCGAGCGACACCTCCGGATGGCACGCCAGAAACGCCGGCACGATCGGCAGCAGCAAGTGCGTGCCGACTGG
This sequence comes from Ralstonia pickettii, assembly GCF_001699815.1. Classification (GTDB taxonomy): domain Bacteria; phylum Pseudomonadota; class Gammaproteobacteria; order Burkholderiales; family Burkholderiaceae; genus Ralstonia; species Ralstonia thomasii. Next base: position 81,262 of record NZ_MCGB01000096.1, read on the forward strand.
CACATTTGAATTGATGCGCAACCGCCCTGCGGGCTGTGCACCGGCGGAAGCCGCGCGCTCCGCCTCGTCCAGATCGGCCAGCACCGTCACGCTGCGTTCATAGAACGCCGTGCCCTCGGGCGTGAGTTGGAAGCGCCGCGTGGATCGGTTTACCAACCGCGCAACGAGGCGAGCCTCCAGCCGTGCCACCAGCTTGCTCACCGCCGACGGCGTCATCCGGCAAGCGCGCGCCGCAGCAGAGAAGCCGCCCTCCTCCACGACCCGAACAAAGACTTCCATCTCGCCAAAGCGATTGACATCGAGCCGCGACATTGTGATTTCAATTCATAGATGTTGTTCTTACAGGCAGTCTATCGCACAGATCCGAGCGTTCTCATACTGGTGGTCATTGCTGATTCGTACTTCAACCCAACTCCAACATGACTGCACAGGACAAAGTTGCGCTCGTCGTGGGCGCGCAGGGCGTGATCGGCCGCAACCTGATCGAGTACCTCGCCACATTGGACGACTGGCGCATCGTGGGCCTGTCGCGTCGCGGTGGAGCATCGACAGAGCGCATCCAGCACATCGCCGTCGACCTGCTCGACGCGGCCGACACGCGCATCAAGCTCGGCGCACTCGACAGCGTCACCCACCTCTTCTACGCCGCCTATCAGGACCGTGCGACCTGGGCTGAGCTGGTGCCGCCCAACCTCACCATGCTGACCAACGTGGTCGACGCCATCGAAGCCGCATCGTCCAACCTCGTGCACATCAGCCTAATGCAGGGCTACAAAGTCTACGGCGGCCACCTCGGGCCGTTCAAAACGCCCGCGCGCGAAACCGATGCGCACTTCATGCCGCCCGAATTCATGTTCGATCAGCAGACCTTGCTGGAAGCGCGCCAGTTGGGCAAGGCATGGACATGGTCGGCAATCCGCCCATCAGTGGTGGGCGGCTTTGCGCTCGGCACCCCGATGAACCTGGCTGTGGCCATTGCCATGTATGCGTCGATCTCGAAAGAACTGGGCCTGCCGCTGCGCTTTCCCGGGAAACCCGGCGCATATGACCATCTGCTGGAAATGACTGACGCCGGCCTGCTCGCCCGCGCCACCGTGTGGGCCGCCTCCGACCCACGCTGCGCCAACCACGCCTTCAACATCAACAACGGCGACCTGTTCCGCTGGAGCGAAATGTGGCCGAAGATCGCGCGGTACTTTGACTTGGAAGTCGCCCCGCCGCTGGCCTTGTCGCTTGACACCGTCATGGCCGACAAGGAGCCTCTATGGCAGAGCATGATCGCCAGGCATGGTTTGGCGAACACGCCCTACCGCGATGTGTCTTCGTGGCGCTTTGCCGATTTCGTCTTCTCGTGGGACTACGACATGTTCGGCGACGGCTCCAAGGCGCGCCGCTTCGGCTTTCACGAATATGTGGAGACGGAAGCGATGTTCATGCGCATCTTCGACGACTTGCGCCAGCGCAGAATCATTCCGGGCTAGAGCATCCGGATGCCTCGGCCAGCGGGATTCACTGGCCGATCCGGCTAGGGGGATGTCCCGACTCGGGTTTCCTCAGGAAGGGCCGATATAGTGAAGGCGGGACGGTAGCTCATGGGTCGAGCGGCGACGGTTTACCGACGCAGGCAGGCAGGTTCAAATCCTGTACGTCCCACCATCTGATGATTTATTGAGAAACAACAAATGTGTGCCGTTAAGCATAAAGTGGCCATCTGGACAGGTTATGCTTGTTTACCCGATGGGCCACATTTTGCTTTATTGCTAAATCGTGTTAACGTGAAAAGTTGCCTGCTGCTCTGCAGAAGCAGGGCGCAAAAAAGCCGGCCACATGGCCGGCTTTCATAGTTCTTGATAGTCGTTCAGTTCGACTCGATTCGTTCCTTGGCGCCCCGCAGCAAGCTGATGACGCCCCTGACGCTGCCAAGAACTTGTTGAGGGACTCGCGCCCTCATCTCCCGAAGATTGATAGCTTTGCCTTCGTCAACAATGTCCACGCAGGCAGCATCAATAGCCTCTCGCGCGTTTTCTAAACTCTGCTCCCCTCGGCGCCGCATATATTGCTGCCAGCGCTCGGCCAGGATGCGGGCCTCCGTGTTGGCGTTCTGGTAGAGCAAGCGCACATCAATATCGAGGCGCCGCGCCGCCTCAGCCACGCTCACCGGAACCGGCAATGTCCTCATCGCCATGAGTTCCACCCGTATCTGGTCCCAATCCAACGTCCGTCGCGGCGCACGCTGCCCGTGGCGCGGAAACAGCATGGCCAGCTGCTGGCATGGGACGGTTGCAGGCGACCAACCAGCCAAGTCACCTGCCAGTAGCTTGTGAAGCGACAGCCCCGCCTGTGAAGCGATGCGCAGATGAGCGGGCAACGCAGGTATGCCGCCATCTTTGAGCCAATGGTGCACCGTTGCCTTGCTCAGACCGATACGCCGAGCAAATGCCGCACTCTTACCGTTGTCCAGGCGGGTGACCAGCTCGCCTACGCTCTCGTGGAGCAGCGCCCTTGTCGGCAAAGACTCCAGCGTTGCCTGAGCTGCCACCATCTCACCAACCTGAGACGCTTTCCAAATTTCCTCAGGAGTAGCTGGGTTGCGATGTTCAACATCACCGAGAAATGCTCCGCAGTGAGCGCACCACCCGGGCACGACGTAGGCAAACTTGTGCCGCGCATCGGTGCGGCCACAGTCGGGACAGATATGAACTAATTGCGTCTGGTGCCTTGGACATGTTGTGACGCAGCCGACTTCCCACGCCAGTCGGAAGTATGGTGATTGGCCTGACTCACGGTCTTCGGTCAAGCATTTCGGGCACCAACGCGCCAACGTTGTTGTGAGGCTTTGCTGGGCAATGACGTCTCTCCATGGCAGCAGCGTCAACCGGTCCAGGTTGCCAACACTTGTCAGCGCCGAGAGCGCCCCCGACCAGTTACTCGCTGCTTCGCCATTGCCGCTCAGGTGGAGGCGCTTCCAATTGTAATTTGCGGACAGCTCCTGCCCAATAGTCCCCGCGACCTTGCGCGACAACTCGGTGACGGAAACCGCGTGAGAGGCCGCCAATCGACACAGGTAGCTCAGCAGGCTCTCGACTTCCGGCGTGCCGATTCCGATAGGCGCCAGCGCATGCAAAGTAGAGCGCGGATTTACAAATTGGGTGGTCATGCGGCACGCCTATCGTAACTTGCCCTTGAACGCTGGAGTTTTGGCATTACTCGAATGAGGCTCGGCCCGATGGCCGCCTCGCCGTCAACAATTTCCTCCAGAATTCGCTTGTGCTGTGCTTCATTGAGCAAAGCTCGCTTCAAGGCTTCGACAGACCAACCGCCACCGGCCTCCGAAAGTCTTGCCGCACGGGCGAGCACGCTGCTCAGCGTTCCCACGCATCCCAGCGTGTTCCCAAGGAGTGCATTGGAGTAGCGCGTCAACTGACCGCCCCATAGGTGCGACAACGCTTTCTCGAAGGACTGGATGCAGGCCTCAAATGCCCGAACATCCTCCGGTCGGTCCTCCCGATAACGCTCGAAATGCAGCACATGAGTGCGTCGCGCCAATTGCCCAGATAGTGAAACGAGTTGGTAGAGGTCATATGAGCCGACCATGACCATCTGGGTGCCACACTGGTTGACGAGGGACTTCAGCGTGTCCAGTTGAATCTCCAACCTGCTATTGCCACGCGTCTGACGAATGATGTGCGCCGCCTCGTCGATGACAACGAATCGAACTTGGCGCTCACGCAGTCCACGCTCAACAGCAGTCCGTAGCGCCGCGAGGCTATTGCCGCTGGCGCCTCGGGGGCGCACGAGCCGTCCCGACTGCGGGTCCACGCCGTATGCCACTTTGGGGGCGTCGAGGTTATCGCCCAGCTGACTCAGGATTCGCTGATAAAAAAGCCGCCAGGAGAAATCGCTCTCGCCAGACGCGGGCGCCTCAACGTAGATTGCTGGAATGACCCCAGCATTCGACTCCATCTGGGTGCTCGCCTGAACGAGCGCATTCTCGACCATAAATTTGGCCAACGTTGTTTTACCTGCACCCGTGGGGCCACACACCAGTAGGATGCTGTCTTGGCTGCCGGGGTATATCAGCGTGTCAAGTTCAGCCATCACGTCGATAACACGTGTGTGTTTGATGCGCTTGCCTGACAAACTGCTGGCGGACGCTTTAACCGGCGACAGCGGAGAAGAGTGTTGTTGTTGCTGCATAGGAAACCTTAAAAGTCCTCGAACTCAGGGGAGTCGTCCCCCGCTGCAGCCTCTTGCAGCGGTGCGGACGGATTTGTTGTTGTCCACGGTTCTGCCGGCACACCGACAGCACTTGATGAGGCCTCGATGAGGCTGAATCGATGCGGAAGCGTTGCCGGCGTAACGCTCGACAGTTGCAGAAAGTTGTATAGCGATTTGTTTTCGGCCTGGCGGTCGAACTCAACAGCCATGGCGCCCTCAGGCGTAAAAATTTGCATGAATTCGCGAAGCCGCTGAGCAGCACGTTCGTCCGTCGCGCTTGCATGTGTCCGGCGGCGAAACTCTTCCGACAACGCCTTCTGCTCCGCTTCGGTCAGTTGCCCGAGGCCATGCAGGTTCCGGCAAACAGCTTGATGCCATTGGTCTTTCACACGAACGTAGACCGAAGAAGCATCCCATGGGTCATAACGGACAGACAGGTGCTTGCCCGCGACATTGGAGGACCGGAACACGTCATTCCAGTAAAGCCGGTCGTCCACCTTGACACCGCGTTGTCGATGGACCTTCCGGGCACCGCCGCGGTCAACCGGTGGGCAGGTCGCAATTAGGAAAGCTTGGTTGAAGAGAATCTGCCGCTGCGGACGCACGCCGCTCTCGCGCAAGCCCCGTTGGAACGCATCCCTCGGGGATTCGTCGAGCGCCGGATGGCGCTCCTGGTCGTAGTACTCGGTGGCCCAGTATTGAATGCCGCGATAGAGCCTTTCGAGCGTCCATTCGGCGAGCTTCTTTGGCAGATGTGAGCCGGAAACTTCGCGCACGTTCTTCGTCGCCTTGGTGTTGCCAGCCAAATTGTGGATGTATTCGGTGTGCAAGCGCCCGAACATACGTTCAAGGACAGCACCGTGGCGCGGCCGCCCTGCTGGCCGAAAACGCAAATGGACGCCCATTACCTCTAGGAATGACTGGAACGCGGCTGACATGAAATCACGGCCGTTGTCGACAACAATGAATTCAGGCAATCGATGGAATCGCTGGACCATGTCCCGGATGGCCATCATGACTGACACATAAGATGGCGAATCGAAGGTCAGATAAAGCGCAAGAATGCGCCGCGACCAAGCGTCCACGACTAGTGTCAGCCACGGACGCCCGAGCGGCTTTCCCGACCGACTCGAAATGAGTTCAATGTCCAGTTGAGTATGGTCGATGTGGACGTATTGGAACGGCCGACTGCCGTGAACAGGTGTGTCGTAATAGAGTACATCTACGAACGTATCCTGCTTGTAAGCCATGCGTTTTCCATGCCGAACCCGGACATCGTGATTGGTTTCCAATGCCTTGATGTGCTTTATCAAAGTCGGGTAGGAAATCGGCTCTACCGCCTCCTCTTTGCAAGCGACCAGAAGAAATCTGTGGCACGCCTTGTAATTGATGGCTTTGTTGGTCCGCCACTGTTCATCGATGACCCGAGCCAGTACGGCCAATTGTGGTTCGCTCAGTCGCACCGTGCGATTGCCACGCGCTTTGGTGCGAGGAATCAACGCTACGCCTTTGCTACTGCCATTTGCCTCGGCGACGCATTGGCGAGCCGCCCACCGTCTCCGCGTGCGGGGAGAACCAGCGCCGTCGGCTGAGCATGAGTCAAGCAACGCCTGCCGTCGCAGCGCCTCTTCGAAGTCCTCCTGCGAGTAACGGCTCAACTCCTGGCTGGCTGCGTGGCTACCGTGGAGTACGGTGATGTGCTTGTCTTCATGCGCGCCCAGTAGCCATGCGCGACGCAGCGTAATGCTCGCTCCATCTTGCGTGTTGCAGACCACACTTTCTTCGCCGACCACAACTACCGTCAGCTCCTGCCCCTCGAACAGAAATGCGGTGCCCACTTTGATGTCGAGCGCGAATTGAGCCAGCCCGGGCGGGCCGGCTGTGGCAGCCTCTGCAATCATGAAGTCGCGCAGGACCTCATCCCGATATAGACGAAATAACCGTTTCTCCGTCAGCGATTCGCGGTCGAGGTCCGTGGCAACTAAATTGTCGGCGATAGCCTTGTTGAGCATATCCGCGTTCAATTCGTAGGGCGCAGCAAGCAACTCAGAGAACGACAGGTGGCCGTGCACCTGTAAGGCTTCGCGCAGCACTGCCACCGCAGCAGCCGAGCACGGTTCAGTTGTGGGGCAAAAATAATCTGCTAGATACAGCAGATTTTCCACGCGCCGGCGCGGAATAAACGCATCGCTGAAGATGCGGTAACGAATACCGAGTTCCGCGAGCTGCTCTTCGATTTGGGGCGAGCGCCATAGACCGTCGCTCGTCTTGGCGTAGCGATATGGGTATCGCTCCGCGAGTCGAGTGAGCGTGGCTTCCGACTTCCATTCTTCCAGTGTGAAACCATCGTGGCGGATAGTCAGGAAGTCCGGAATGTGTCGATGAGAATGGATTTCCCCAGTCGCCTTATCGACAAATTCGAATTGCCGTTCGCAAGGTTGCGAATAGAACTCGAGCACACCGTCGTCGTACTCCATTCCGACTGCCGCAGCAAATTCGATGTGGCGGCTTTCTGTGGCGATTTCGCACCCCATTTTGCGGCTGGCCAGGATGGTGATGACATTGCCTCCCTTGGACGTCACGTCACGTACCGGGGCTTGGACTCTTGCATCCAAAATGAGCTTGCGACCAGCTGTCGGAGTGCCTAGTCGGTCGAAAAATTGGGTAATTTGGGTCTTGTCCAGCATGACGGTGTAAACAGCATTTCCTGATGAAGCCGTGTAGTCACGCCGAACTGGCATAATCGACAAATCGGTCACATACGGCCGATTTTTCCTTGCAAGCGTGTGCTGGCTTAGAAGAGCAGATGCCAGGCATGGTCGGAGAACGACAAATGAACGAAACGCAGCGCAATGAAGTAGCGCCGGCGGAGCCGCCCTACGCGCAATGGGAAGAACGGGCGAAGGAATTGGTTCTTTGGGGGATGGCGCAGCGCAAACTGGGCTACAAGGAACTGGCTCGGCGGCTCGAACGCTATGGAATCGAAGAATCGGCCGACCAGATAAACCGCAAGGTCAATCGAAAGCGGTTTTCTGCAGCTTTTCTGCTCGCTTGCCTGACCGCAATGGAACTGCAATCCATCCCCATTCTCGCCAAGCCGAAACAAACGAGCGCTCGTTCGTCGCGTTGAAACCCACTTGCACGGCGCCCTAGTCGTTCGGTCCCGGCCGCTCGCCATCACCCCCTCCCAACATGGGTGGTCTTTCCCTTTCTGCTGTTTAAGCGATGTCGAGTAGCGCAATCAACGCATCAACCAGCCGCTCTGACGATAGACCCTGTTGACCGTCGAGAATCAAAGCCCTGTCGGTCAACTTGGCGAGCACCTGTCGAACATCGCAGTCAATGAGGACCGGGTTTTCTGGTCGCCGGCGCTCGATATCAGCGCGGAGCCACTCTCGTCGAGGCACCAACGGCATGTTTGCCACGTGTAAAAGCCGGTTTCCCGGCAGCGTTGCCCCGACTACGCGCGCTTGCACAGTAGGTGGTAGCCGCTGCGCCGCACACCTGTAGCCGGAATAGAAAACCCACCATGTGTGCAATATGACGCGCGTTTTCGGCCTCGCGCAGATGACGCGTTCAAGCCAGGGGCTGTTTTCAAACAACGTGTGGCCAGCGACAAGAAGACGCGGCGTCTCCCCTTCATGCAGACGCACGTTGCGAGGATGGAGCACACCGTCGAAACCAAGGTAAAGGGTCGCAGGTTCCATCGCGACTCCTCGATGGCAAACGCAGCGCCAAGAGCGGAGGCAGCTTCCTAGCCGGGAAACATCGGCTTAGAATTGCGCAGACTTCCTCTCTTCGCCGACAGAGATAGGGCCGACTTCGCCATTGCGGCTGGAGTTCTGCTTCTGTTAAGTCGTCTTTTTGCACTGCTTGCCGCGCTCGCGACGAGCACACAGTTCTACAACCTAAAGGTTCGTGCCGTGAGTCACGTCGACACGCCCTGGACGCGCTTGGCCTCGCGCACTGCACGAGGGCTGCTTGCGCGCAAAGGATTCAGCTATGAAACCCTTGCCGCGCAGCTCTGCGCCATGGGAATCCAGGAATCCGTTAGAGGCGCGGAGAGTAAAGTTCAGCGAGGCTCATATCGCTTTGCATTTTTCCTCCAGGTTCTGAAGGCTGTCGATTCGGAGTACCCGCCATCTTGGAAGGCATACATCGAGACGGAGGATGCTTGGGAAATTGCTGCCAAGAAGATTGTCGTCCATGAGCTAACGGCTCACGCGCTTGACGTTGCAAAACTCGGACACCGCCTGACGCGACTCGGCATCCCGGCAGAGGCCAGCTCTCTCGAATCGCAGATTGCATTTGGCGAATTCCCGTTTGTCCTAGTCCTACAGCTGTCTCTGGTCGCACCTATTGGCGGAATGGAGCGCTTCGTTGACCAGAGAGACATCGAGCACACAGCGGCGACCGTCAATACCTAAGCTTGCCCTCATCGCGCGGAGCTTCTTGTAATTCTGCTTTTGCTCGGTTCGAGTTAGTCGGTACGTAAAAACACGCACCACTAGTGTAGGCCGGATGGTAGGGGACACAAGCACTGTTACATCGTGCGCTCCCCATCGCGCATGTCTTGACAAGCCCGCTTTGCGACGCGCGTAGCGTCGCCAGAACTTTGCTTCCGAAAAGAGAGCACGAGTGCATCCCAGTAAGGTCAGCTACAGCAGTTCATGACAAGGGGGTCGCACGAACACTCATAGAAGTGGTCAACTGCTTTTTTGGCTTCGCGCTTGGCAGACGCCGCCAGCGTCGCAATCGCATCGCTATCGAGTTGAGAGTCTGAGGGCACCGAGACGACTCCCACGGCGACCGTCACGAAGCCATAGAAGCGGAGGTTGCCGTGACGGTCTTCACTGTTGATGCCGCCCGCTTTGATGTCCGCTGGCGTGTAAATCTCCACCGCTTTGCGATTGAAGTCCGCCATGGCGGTGCGGATGCGCGACTCCCAATCCTCGCTCTGGAAGAGAATCAGGAAATCGTCGCCGCCAACGTGCCCGAGAAAGTCACGAAGTGGGTCACAGGCCTCACTCAGGACCGCAGCCGCCAACTTAAGCATTTCGTCGCCCTTCCAATAGCCATACTGGTCGTTGAACGGCTTGAAGCTGTTTAGGTCGCAGTAGCACGCGTGGAAGGGAGCTCCGCTTGTTAGCAGCCGCTTGATGTGGGCGTCAATTGGTAAGTTGCCCGGCAGGAACGTCAATGGGTTTGCGTACCTTGCCGCCTCGATACGCACTTCCGTGACCGCGCGTACAAGGTCCTCTCCTCGTGCAAGCCCTGCATAACGTCCATTCTCGACGAGCACCAGTCCATCCGCGAGATAGCGTTGGTCATCGCTGGCCAGCAGATTGACCAAATCTTCCATCGTCGCACCCTTTTCCAATACAGCGGGAGTGGGGTTCGCAATGGTCATACACGGCTTCTTGCCAAACAGGTCCCGGTGGTAAGGTAGCGCATACCAATCAATGAAAGAACGGCGACTGATGATGCCGACGGGCCGTTCATCCTTGACGACAGCGATAGCATGCAGGTTTGGATGCTTAGAAAATGCTGCCAAAACATCGTTGTTACGTGTATCTGGCAACACGCTAGGTGCGTCAATTAAAAGTCGGCTTGCGGAGTTCATTTCTCAGTTTTTTCTTCAACTCACGTCCCAGCGCTGTCACTGGTATTGACAAGAGAACGACAACGTTACGTCGATTCAGTTCGTGCAGTTTCTTTGACAGGCTCTTTGCAATCGCAGTGACAATCGCTCGCTCGAAGTCCATGTGCCACTCCCATGCGAAAGGGCTGCGACCGCTACATCCGCGCCGTCGAGAACTTATCGAAAATTGCCCAGAGATTGGCTACTGCGGGTCGCGAACGGCTGGACGACGTACCATCAACCAGAGGCTAGAATCGTTGCGAGCCTCGACCGCAGCGTCGCCTGGACAGCCGGAGCACTCAGACCTGTCTTCGAGGCGCATGCGATGAATCGTGCATCACATCGACCTGCAGCAACCACGCTCGGATGGTCGTCGATTGCGAGCCAGCGAGTAAGCCGACGCCGCCGAACTTCCGTCAGAATTTCGTCCGCCCTGGATGCGCCCCAGGTTTCCACAACACCAACGAAGCGGGCGCCAAGAGGACCAAGCACTCGTCTCAAATCGTCGTCATCGAGCAAGCGTCGCCAATCTGAGCTCACAATGATTTGAACCTCGGGGTGAGGCGCCAGGATGTCGACAAGGATTGGTCGCCAGCCGAACAAATTGGGATTAGCGATTAGGCGCCCAGCACTATCCAGAGCGGGCTCATCTGCAGCATGGAGTACGCCATCAAAATCCGTGAAGAGGACGAGGATTCGGGGAGCGCTTTTTGTCATACCGTCGTCGACGTGAAGCTAGTGCAGTAACCAAGTTCCCGCCATTGTGACTGGAGGCGGCGATATGAGAGCTACATGGCGGAGCCTGATATCTACACCGCGTGGCATGCAGACAGTTGGAATAGCTGGTTCGGCGTCTGCTATCACGAACCACCATCGCGGAGTGCATCGTATTCATCGCCCACATCGGTAGCCCCCTCCGACAGCGTCATTGAATTGTGTTGCAAGGCGCATCGTATTCTTCGGTTACATCCTTGAACTCCTTGACAGCGTTGTAGAGGGTCCAAAGCAGCCAAATATATTGAGCGTCATCGTCATATCCTGAGTTCCCCGACAACGCGTACCTCCGACCGCTACTGGTGATACCAGTGCGTGTACGGAAATCAAACGAGACGACGGCCGAGGTGACGCGACCATGACTGCTCTCGACGCAATGGCCTACGAGGTGCCTCTGTCCCAGCTCGGTCTCAAACACTCTCCACCGTGTGAGCGTTGCTTGCGGCTGCACGCTGACCGGAGGAACTGTTTCGAATGACATGATGACACTCCTGCCATTTATGGATGCTCATCGCCTGCCATCAAGAAAGTCTTCCCAATCCCACAAGTACGCGCAGCCCGTCGGCTCAGGCTCGCCGGCAATCACCGGACAAGCAGAGTTTCGGATGTTGGACGCGAAAAGAGCACGGGCAGGTTCAGGAATTTCACTCAAGCGGACGTACGCGAGCGAATCTGAAAAGTGGATTGGGACCAGGGGTATCCTTGGACGGGCGGGCAGCTCTTCCTTCCCAGTCAAGCCCACGGCGATGCATCGCGCCACGAGGTCCCAGATACTGGCGCTATACCTCGGGTAGCCACTGAGCTGTCCCTCCCCCACCAAGCCGAATGGCTCCTCCCGAAGAGTCACGGCGTAGCGCCCCAGTCGGCCGCCCTGAATGCGCCCGATTTCAGCTATCGCCAGCGCCCCGTGACCGTCTGCGCAGCCGCTAGGAAGCAATTCAATCGTGATGAGCAGCATCGCCAATCTCCTCGCCTCCGCAGAGGCGCCAACGTCCATACTGCGTGGGCGCACCAGCCACTCGCGTCGTCGTTCTACGGACGAGTCTTCCGCCGACCGAGAAGACGTGCTGCCGAACCATCATCGCGCCGCTGGGGACGTCGTCGTACCTCGGTCAGTACCGCGCCCCTCCCTCTATTCGCTACTCTCGTCTGCGGCGTTGGTGTGATTCCATAAGCGCTACCTCAGGCGAGACACTCCCTTGTGAGCAATTCTGATAAATACTCGCCTGTCACGTCCTTATGACCTGAGACCTTGTTGGACCAAGCTGCGATGTACCAACAAAGCTTCACCAGACCTTTGTCTCGGCCAGCGACGCCCGACAAGGCAAATCGAAGACCGCCCTTGGTGAGGCCCACCCTGGCTGTGCCATCAAAGGAGATAATCGGCGGGCTGACCCGGCAGCAACCGCCATTGCGCATGCATTTACCGACAAAGTGTCTGGTGCCAACGCAGGTTTGCATCACGCGCCACTCCACGAGGAGGGCGTCTCCTGCAATGTCTTCGACCGTCGAAATCCACGTGTGCACGGTGTTGCTCCTACGCTGTTAAGCAGCCTCATTGGGCGCAATGACGCCCTGCACAGGCGAGAGACGCCTTTGCTAGCAAGTCAGCACAACCGATTGCAAAAATTTGGGCACAAAACCACGCTCCTACGCCCGCTAAGCGGGCACAGGCGCGGTCAGCCCAAGCTCAGGCACGACGAGTCAGCAGCTCGATGGGCCGTCGGGGTGTCTTGCACGCAAGGGATGAGATTGTTGCCAGGAAGTAGTTCTGCTTGTGGCGGCAACAACTGATGCGCCGCTGGGGCGCGCGACTGCAGTCTAGGACGTTTGGTGAAAGATGCAAGGCCACGTAGGCTATGGAAGAACACCTGTTGTTCTGCCGAGCATTGGAGGTTCGATTCCAAACCACGTGTTCTCGGACATTCTCCAGTTGCCGACCATCTGGATTCCACACTCCTACCCCGGCTACGCTCAACATGCGCCGGATGAACACATGCTGAGTGGGATTGCGCGAGAAGGACTCATGCTAATGGCCGGCCTCTGGTGGGACCTTGGAGACAATGGGGTCTACGCCTCTTGAAAGGCTCGCATCGGGGAGCTGAGATGCTGAAGGAGGCGGTTTGCCGCAGCGGAGAGCTGCCGACCAACACGAATCACCAGTTGAGCCTCCGAACTACGGAGGACAATGTTGTCGATGGGAATTGCCTTCAGCTCACCAGCGGCAAGCTCGGTGGCAATGGAGAACGGCGGTAGCAGACTGTATCCAAGGTCGCTCTTCGCAAAGAGCTTCAGGATGGCGATTGAGTTCGTCGTGATGGTTGGATTGAGCCGTATCTTCTCCAACATCATTGCGGCATCAACCAGTTGCCTCGTTCCATACGACGGATGCGTTAGAGCAACGGGATAGGGAAGCCGTTGGCTTGCGTTACTGGGGCAACCTAGTGAAAACCGTCTGCGGTCCAACGAACCCAAATCTGTAGTCGTGCCGGCGGCCGACTGCGTTCGGCCGCCAACACCTGTCAGCTCGCTTGTCGAAGCGAGGGACTCGCCCCCTCACTTCCCGAAGGTTGATTGCTTTGCCTTGGTTAGCGATGTTTGCATCTCGAAGGCAACGATTGATTCGGCCACCCGTTTCCGCGTGGCCATTTTCATTGGTGCGAAAATATCGCTCGACGCGAGCTAGCCGCGCAACAGCCATGTCGAAGGCTACTTTGTCGCCGAAGCGGCCGCGCGCAGTGCGAGCAGATAGCTGTCGACACCGAAACCGCAGATTTGTCCCTTCACAACTTCGGCGAACACCGAGTGATGCCGGAAGGCTTCACGAGCATGGATGTTCGACATATGCACCTCGACGACAGGCACCGTGAGAATCGCCAGCGCGTCGCGAATACCATAGCTGTAATGAGTCCAGGCGCCGGCATTGATTAACACCGCGTCGACGCCATCGGTGAAGGCCTTGTGAATACGCTCGCACATCTCACCTTCGTGATTCGTCTGGAAGCTGTCAACTTCGACGTTCAACTCGCGACCGAGCGCTTGCAGTTTCTCGTCTATTTCGGCCAAGGTAATCGTCCCGTACTGGACCGGGTCGCGCTTGCCAAACATATTGTGGTTGACGCCATGAAGCATGAGTACTTTCATTTCAATCCCTCCTTAACCTTGAGTTTCAGTCGCGCGGCAGTTCGACGACGGTGCCCGACGTAGCCGCTGTAATGATAGCTTCGGTGATGCGCAGGTTCTTGAGGCCGTCTCGCGCCGATACCAAAGGCGCGACCGCACCGCGAGCAACCGCACCAAAATGCTCCATCTGATGCTTGATGGGGTCATCTCGCACCATGCCGACCACGCCAGCCTCGAACGGCTTCCACCAAGAGCGGTCCTCGTCTCGCGGATAGGTTTTCAGCCGCATGGTCGGAATGGCCAGACTCCCGTTTGTACCTGCGACGAGGTAACAGTCTTCGTCTTCGTAGGTCGGGTAGGCCTTGTTCTCCTGTGACGTCTGCTCCCAGCTACGAGCACTGGCGGCCGCGTCCGAGAGCATGAACGTGCCGAGCGCGCCGCTTTCGAACCGAAGATTGATAGCGACAGTGTCCTCGACCGGAAACGCTCTCGTCGCATGCGACTTGAATGCCTGGACGGCGACAATGTCGCCACAGAGCATGCGGAGGTTGTGCACTTCGTGAATCATGTTCAGCAGAATCGGGCCGGCGCCAATCTCGCGACGCCAGGGGGCATCGACAAAGTAGTGGTCCGGCTTCACGAACATCGCGGTACCGGTCACCGCGACGAGACGTCCGAGAACCCCCGAGTCCACGACCTGGCGAGCCTTCGCCATGATTGGGCTGTGGGCGCGGTGGTGGCCAATCAGAATCGGCACGCCTGCGCCCTCGCCAGCGCGCACCAGCACCTCGGCTTCGGCGACGGTCGCCGCAATTGGCTTCTCGAGCAGCATCGGTACCTGTGCTTCGAGAGCTTGCATTGCGTGTGCAACATGCAATTGGTTGGGCGTCGCGAGCACAACACCGTCCGGCTTATCCTTCTCGAACAGTTCGTCCAGTGTCGCGTAAAGCGGCACGTTCGCTTGTTCTGCGATTGCCTTCGCTGCAGGCGACGGGTCCACGATGGCCGAAAGCGCGCAGGTGCTACTCCCGACGGCCGCGCCGATATGCGCCTGTCCGATGTAGCCGGCCCCCGCGACGGCGATTCGAGTCTTGTTCATGCTTCGTATTGCTCCTCAGTCATTGCGCTTAGGCGCGTGATTGCGCAAGAGCCTGCTGGCGCATCTCTTGATACTCAGGTTTGCTGACCGGGCTCGCATCAGGCTTGCCCAAATCGTTCAGCGCAATCCGATAGGTTTCGCGCGCACTCCAGGCCGCAACCGCCGCCACAACGGTGATGCCAAACGTGATTGCGCCGATGGTCATCGGAATGCCGGTCGCGCCCGGAGGTGCCACGGCGGCAAAGAGCGCGGGCAACAGCGCGGTGAGTGCCGTTCCGACGTTCTGAGCAATGGCGACGGCGGTCACTCGCGTGCGTGTTGGGAAGAGCTCCGGATAGAGGCTCGGAAAGATTGCGTTGTAGCCTTGATAGATAACGCCCCACATCAGGAGCGACATGCCGATGGCTACCGGAACGTTCTTGATACTGATTGCGTACAGATAGAAGAACGACAGCAGCCCGGATACGAGCGCACCACCGATGACGAGGGGCCGTCTTCCGACGCGGTCCGACAGGTTGCCAACATAGGGAATAACAAGCACCGCGACGATGTTGCCGAGCACCGGAATCCAGAGATAAATGTCCTTCGCTAACCCGATTCCATAACCCGGCTGTACCGCGTATGCCGCGCCGAACACGGTAGTCACGACCGGAATGACGTTCATCAGGGCGATGCCGACAACGCGAAGCATGTCGCGCCAACCGTATTTGAACGCTTCCACGATTGGAGAGCGCGGCACGGCGTTCTTGATGCCTTCGTCCTGAAAGGCGGGTGTCTCTTCCACTTTTCGTCTGATGACGTAGCCCGCGACAATGACCAGGAAGCTCAACAGGAAGGGCAGACGCCAACCCCAGGAATTGAAAGCGTCTTCCGGCATGTAATGAGCCAGTGGAAGGAACACGGCGGCGGCGACAATCTGGCCGCCTTGCACACCCTGAAGCGTGAAGCTTGCGTAGTAACCCCGGCGCCCAAAGGGGGCGTGCTCCAGAATCATGGAGGCCGCACCGGAAATCTCCCCGGCGACCGCGAACCCTTGGATGAGCCGCATGATGACGAGCAGCGTGGGAGCGAGAACGCCGGCTTGTTGGTAGGTGGGCAGAAGTCCGACCGCCATTGTCGAGAATCCCATCAGGAACATGCAGGTGATGAGCACTTTCTTCCGTCCATGCGTATCGCCCAGGTGCCCCAGGAAGAACGCGCCAATGGGTCGTGCGACGTACCCCACGCCGTACGTGGCCAGCGAAGCCACGATGGCGACTGTGGGGTTGCCTTTGGGAAAGAAGATTTGCGGGAAGATGAGCGAAGCAGCCGTCGCGTAGATGAAGAAGTCGTAGTACTCGAGTGCTGAGCCTATCCAACCGCTCGCAACAGCTCTTCGCGTCTGCCGGGTCGGGTGTCCGCCGTCGGCCGCATTGCTGGCTTGATGCTTCATTGTTTCGTCTCCATGTATGACCGCCGCGTACTTGACGCGCGGCTTTGTCTGGAGCGGAGATTAAAGTCAACCGATGCGATTACAATGCGTGCATCGTTCACTTTAATCATTCCAAATCGTGAACAATGATTGGGACCTAGTTGACCTTCGCGTCTTCTGCCAAGTCGCTCGACGCTCGAGCTTCGTCGCGGCAGCAACGGAACTCGGTATTTCCCCCGCCTACGTCAGTAAGCGGGTCGCAGATTTGGAGCGTGCGCTGGGCGTTACGCTGTTTCACCGCACGACTCGCCGGGTTCGCATCAGTGATGCGGGTGAAGCAGTCTATGCATGGGCGCGCAAGGTGCTGGAAGCGGTGGAAGGGCTGAACGACAGCGTGTCGCATACGGACACCCGCCTGTCTGGCCAGTTGCGCATCAGCTCAAGCTTGCGACTCGGACGTAACCACCTTTCACCAATATTGGCTGAGCTGCATCGCGCGCATCCTGAACTCGAGATATGGCTGGAACTGATGGACCGCCGCGTCGACCTGCTGGCCGAGGGGTTCGATATCGATGTGCGGATGGGTGAGGTGTCCGAACCGCATCTGGTCACACACCTTGTCGTTGAGAATGCGCGGGTGTTGTGTGCTTCCCCTGAATATCTGGCACGACGGGGCACTCCCAAAACAGCGGCCGACCTGGCGAGCCACGACTGTCTTCTCTATCGGGAGCGACATCAGACGTTTGGCGTCTGGCGGCTACAGGGGCCTCAGGGCATCGAGTCGGTTAAGGTAACCGGGCCCATCGGTTCAAATCACAGTGACATCGTGAGCAATTGGGCGCTGGCGGGTCACGGCATTATCCTTCTTGCTGGATGGGACGTCGCTCATGCGTTGAAGTCCGGCAAACTCCAGCGCGTGCTGCCTGAATACCGGCAAGAAGCCAATGTGTGGGCCGTGACCGCCGCCAAACTTCAAACCTCCCCGAAGTTGCGCACCTGCACCCAGTTCATCATCAAGCGTTTGCGTAAAGGCCCCTACGCTCTGGACACCGCGATTCCCTGAATTCCGAGAACGTCGAGAACATATGGGGAAGCCCTTCATGCGTCGAGGTTGATTTCATCAACCACCGAATAAAAGCGCAATGACGCCGCGCAACCAGCGATTCCCGGCTTCATGGTGATATCTCGCGTGCCAATGCTGCCGAACGGCAAAGCGCTCGACCGGAATCGGACAGTTATGCACATGGAGCCCGTTCGCCTGCGCAAGCGTCTCGCCGATGTGGCGCGGTAGAGTTGCGACCAGGTCGGTTGTCTGGATGACGGCGCCAAGCCCCAAAAAGCCTGGCAGTTCCAATACGACCTCGCGCTCGATGCGTTCGCGTGCCAACGCTTGTTCGAGAAGTTGGGCTCCGGTTCCAGCCGCAATGGCGATATGCCCTTCCGCGCGATATTGTTTCACACCAAATCGGGCGCCGCCCCTTGGGTGACGCCTGTTCGTGAGGCAAACCCAATCCTGTTCGTAGAGTTGCTGTTGGTAGATTCCGCCGCTCAGCCACGGCACGTAACCGATTGCGAGGTCTGCTTCGCCTGATTCCAGCGCGCGTTCGGTATTGCCATCGATTGTCGCCGCCTCCAGCCGAACGCCCGGCGCTTGAGCACGGACGTGCGCGAGCAGCCTTGGGAGCAGTGTGATGTGACTCGCGTCAGTCATACAGATTCGAAACCTTCGCTTCGCAGTTGCGGGGTCGAAAGCAATTTCCCATGCGACGAAGCGTCGGAGCGACTCAAGAATTTCCCGACAAGGCCCAATCAGTGCGTCGGCCTGTGGTGTCGGCGCCATCCCTCCTGGCGTGCGAATGAACAATGGGTCTTGCAGATACTCCCGCAGTCGACCGAGCCATATGCTGATGGTCGGTTGACTCTGCCCGAGCTGCTCGGCAACGCGAGTCACGCTTCGGGTGTCATAGAGGATGTCAAAAAGCTGGAGCAGCTTCAGGTCCGGCAAATCGCTTGAGTTCATGGCGTTATTGCGATACGCAATATGCTCATTGTAGCCATTGAATTGTCAATATGTCGGGCAACTCCTATCGTGTGCAGCACACATCAAGGGGATGCCATTGAAGATTGCGATTCTCGGTGCCGGTGCGCTCGGCTGCGCTATCGGCTACGCGCTCACACAAGGCGGTCACGAGACCTGGTTGGTCACCCGCTCCGCTCCGCACGTCGACGCGATGCGCCGTGACGGACTGTTGGTGGACAGTGCCGAGGGCTCCAGGCACATCAAGGTCCGCGCAACCACGGACGCTGCCGACGTCGGTCCTGTGGATTTGGTCGTCGTGCTAGTCAAGTCCTTCCATACGGATGCGGCGATGCGCAGCGCGCTCGGCCTCATCGGAAGCGATACGGTCGTGCTATCGCTGCAGAATGGTCTCGGCCATGAAGATGTGCTTGCCGACATCGTGGGCCGCGAGCGAGTTCTGGCAGGAAAGACTTACGTCGGCGGCGTGTTGCGTGCTCCGGGCCATATTCAGGCCGGTGTTGCCGGAAAGCTCACCTTCATTGGGGAACTCGATGGCCGACTCACCCCGCGCGCGAAGGCCATCGCTGAAGCGTTCAATGCTTCAGGACTCGCCACCACGGTCAGCAGCAACATCATGGGGACCATGTGGGACAAGTTGCTGATTAACGTCGCGACAGGCGCCCTGACCGGCATCACCAGTCTGACATACGGTCCCTTGTACGAAGAACCCCTTCTCAAGGCGACCTCACTTTCCGCAGTGGCCGAGGCAATCGCCGTTGCAAAGGCTGCAGGCGTCGAACTGTCAATCACGGAGCCGGAAGACGCATGGAATCTGGCAGCCGCAGGACTTGGACCGGCTTTCAAGACTTCGATGCTTCAGAGTCTCGAAAAAGGCTCGGTCACCGAAATCGACTACATCAACGGGTCGGTCGTACGCTGGGGTGAACGCGTTGGTATTCCGACGCCGGTCAACGCCACTCTGGTCGCATGCATCAAAGGTATCGAGCGTGCGATGACCGACCAACAGAAGGAGGAGGCAAGAACATGAGCGGTCCCAAAGCATATCTCGAGCACGTTGCTATCTGGGTGAAGGACATTCAGTGGCACATCCGCTTTTTCGAAGATGTTCTCGGCATGACGATGCGCGAGGTCGACGGACCCATTGATGCGCCCCGCCAATACTGGACGCTGGGTGGACTGCAGTTCATCCATGCTCCAGAGCACGACGGACCGGAGGGCCGACTCGCTCATCTGGGCGTGATGTGCGAAGACCTCGAGCAGGCTTTGACGGCGGCAAAGCGCTATGGCGTGACGGAGATGCCGCAAGGACCTAATTGGGTGCGTTTGCCGGACGGACTCGCTGTCGAACTGATTCAAGCCCAACCCGCAATCTGTGTCGCGCAGGCACTGGCAATCAATCCCCGCGCGGAGGCGTGAGCATGACAATCGTTGAAAAGTATTGGGATGACGCGCGCGAAGGCGACGAGTGCGCGAGCCCGACCTACACCGTCACCAAAGAACGCATCCTGGCTTACGCTGACCTGACCGGTGACCACACGCCGGTGCATGTCGATGAGGAATATGCCAACGCGAGTCATTTTGGCAGCATCGTCGCGCATGGCCTATTCGGTCTGTCAATCGCCGATGGTCTCAAGACCCAGAGTGACTACCGCTTTCTGCCGGGCATGTCGCTCGGCTGGACCTGGGACTTCCTGCTGCCAATCAAAGTCAATGACGTGCTGCACGTGAAGTTTCGAGTGGGGTCCATGCGCGCAAGCAAGAGCCGGCGGGACTGGGGCATCGTGGTCCTGCCCTCGGAGCTCATCAATCAGAAGGGCGAGGTCGTGCAGCGCGGCGAACATCGCCTCATGGTGCCGCGCCGGCCGGGAGCGTACTGATGCAAGCACGTCCCCTCGAAGGCATTCGCGTCATCGATTACAGCCACTTTCTGGCAGGGCCCTACGTCGGTCGCTGCCTTGCAGGTCTCGGTGCGGAAGTCATCAAGGTCGAGCGTCCCGGCAGTGGCGACGCAGGCCGGCAGCACGCCACGGTGCTGGACGACAAGCAAAGCGGCTATTTCCTGCAGCTCAACATGGGCAAGCGTGGTGTCAGCGTCAATATGAAAGACCCGCGCGGTAAGGCATTCATGCAGCGCCTGTGTGACTCGGCCGACGTGTTCATCGAAAACTACCGACCCGGCGCGCTCGACAAGCTCGGACTCGGCTACGCCGCGCTGTCCGAGCGCAATCCGCGACTGATTTATTGCTCAATCTCGGCTTACGGGCACACCGGGCCGGATGCGCATCGCGCGGGTTTTGGTTTGATTGCAGAAGCAAAGAGCGGAATCATGCAAATGGTCGGCACGCCCGGCGAGCGCCCTCCGCTCCTGCGCATTTCCCTCGGTGATATGTACACCGGGATTCATGCCGTCGCGGCAATCAATGCAGCGCTGCTGGGACGTGAGCGGAGTGGGCGCGGTCAGCACATCGACATGGCGCTGTATGACACGCTCGTATCGATGCACGAATACGCCGTGCAGTGCTACACGATGCAAGGCGTTTTGCCTGAGCAAACGGGCCACGATATGCCGACGTCCACGCTCTACGGCGTGTTCCGTGCGTCCGACGGCGACCTGGTGATTGCGGCTCAGGTAGACGACGCCTGGAAACGGTTTGCTGAACTGGTCGAGAAGAATGGCGGCCCTGCAGGTTTCGGAGCCGACGGCCGCTTCCACACACTCACCGGTCGCAATACGTTCCGAGAAGAGATTCTTTCGGTCGTGCAGCCTTGGGTGGCCGCGCATTCCGTTGCGAAGATACTCGCGTTGCTCGACAGCGTCGACGTACCCTGCGCCAAGGTCCAACGAATCGACGAGGTCCTGAGCGACCCCCAAATCGTAGCGCGAGGCATGGTCGTGGAACAGCATCATCCGCGCTATGGAACGTTGCGCCTGCCCAACCTGCCTTTCCGCTTCTCAGACTGCGACACGGCGATTCGTGACGTTGCGCCGGACCATGGCCAGCACAACGCCGAAGTGGCGCAATCGCTAGGTTTTACGCCGGCAGAGATTGAGGCGATGCAATCCGAAGGTGTGCTTTATTCGAGGTGAGCCAACGATGACTGACAAGTACGCGGTAATTGGTAATCCCATCGGACATACCAAATCTCCTCTGATTCATGGCCTGTTCGCCAAAGAGACAAAACAGGACATGAATTACACGGCCATCGAAGGCCCGCTGGAACCGGAAAATGCTTTCGAAGATACGGTGCGGGCTTTTGCAGCGGGAGGGGGAAAGGGCATCAACATCACGGCCCCTTTCAAGCTCAAGGCATTCGCAATGGCCGACGAGCGAAGTGAGCGTGCAACGCTGGCTGGGGCGGCAAACGCGCTGAAATTTGCGAACGGTCGGACATTTGCGGAGAATTTCGACGGTATCGGGTTGCTGCGCGATATCGAGGTCAACATAGGCCTGCCGCTGCAAGGAAAACGCGTTCTCGTCCTTGGCGCAGGTGGCGCGGTACGGGGCGCATTGCTGCCGTTCCTTGCGGCACAGCCCGCAGAACTTGTCATCGTGAACCGGAACCTGTGCAAGGCTCAGGACTTAGTCAGCGAGGTCGGCTCAAAGGGGCCGCTGCGTGCGCTTGGCTATGGCGAGCTTGAGCCGATGGGGCAATTCGACCTCGTGGTCAATGCAACGTCAGCAAGTCTGACTGGAGACCTTCCTCCCGTCCCGCCCAGCGTTTTCAGCCCGGAGGGAACCGCATATGAACTCGCGTATGGAAAAAAACTGACACCGTTCCTGCGGCTGGCGCGCAATGCCGGTGTTCAAGGCATTGCGGACGGAGTAGGCATGCTGGTTGAACAAGCAGCAGAAGCATTCGAGTGGTGGCGCGGCGTTCGCCCGCAAACGCGAGCCATCATCGACCAGCTCACAGTTCCGTTTGATTGACCGACCAACTTGGACACCCATCGATTTGCAGTGAGAGAGGCAAGTGACCCTACACCGGAATTAGTACCGTCCATAAGTGGAGATTTCCGGCGTATGGGAACGGACTCTACATCGTCAGCGTACTAATCCCCGGGGGCAGGTCACGGCCGCTATTCTTCTTAGTGACTCCATGCATATTGCCCTTATCTGCGGCTGCCACGATTTGCACACGTTGTTCATCCAATATGACTTGCGACATTGCGAGGCCCCGTCGTTCGTTGGCCGATGATAGTTCGTTGATTACAGGCGCACGACATTGATGCCATCGCCCAATGTGTCTCGAGCGAGTGCTTCCATGTGATGGTGGTGGGTAAGGAAAATCACCTGGGTCTGCTTGGCAAGGGAGGCCATCCTCGGCAAACAAGGCGAGGTCTCCCACCGCTCAACCTAAGCGGCAACTTCACCTACAGCGACATTCTTCGGGCCCCTTGACCCTGCAGTGACTTGGGCGGTCGAAGTGAATCTTCGGGACGAAAATCGCAATACCGAACTTCCGTTGCGCACGCGGTTTCAGCTTCGGTAGACGCTGAACGGCAGTTCGCGGTGATGACATGAAATTCCTTTCTCCATCCGAATGTTCAACACGGCTGGAAAGTGAGGGCTGTTGCGAGAATCCGTACGGGGGACAGCACTAAGCACGGCCTCGTATCTACAGTTCGCAATTCCTAAATTCGATGGCAGAGGCGCCCATACGGTAGATGCCATCCGTACTTGCGTTGGGTCACCGCGACCTTGCCTCTTTCAGGTTACCGATTGGTCGCGTTATGCGGAGCTTAGGAATTCGATACTGGCGGAACTGGAATCGACATGTTCCGGCGACCTCCGACCGTTCGATGCCGACGTGGTCAAGGGGCGGGGAAGAACACAGCACAAAAACCGGCAACACCCTCAGCGCTCCTGACAGCCGCCTATACTGCCAGAATGACTTGGGTCGACGACACCGCTCTTCGGCTCGTTGCAACGTGAATTGAACGGACTCGCGAGGTTGTCATGAAGATTCTGGTGGTACTGACTTCACACGACCAGCTCGGCGATACGGGCCGGAAAACCGGATTCTGGCTCGAAGAGTTTGCCGCGCCTTATTTCGTGTTCAAGGACGCAGGCGTCGAGATGACGCTCGCTTCGCCAAAAGGCGGCCAGCCGCCTCTCGACCCCAAGAGCGACGATCCGGATTCGCAAACCGAAGCAACCCGGCGTTTCAAGAACGATAACGAAGTGCAAGCGGCCCTGGCAAATACAGCGAAGCTCTCAACTGTCTCGGCCGCGGACTATGATGCCTTGTTCTATCCCGGCGGACACGGACCGCTCTGGGATCTGGCAGAAGATCCGCAGTCGATCTCATTGATCGAAACCATGTATGCGGCGGGAAAGCCGGTCGCCGCCGTTTGCCATGCACCCGGTGTGCTCCGTCATGCAAAGGCGCCCGATGGCTCTCCGCTCGTGCGCGATAAACCCGTAACCGGCTTTGCCAATTCAGAAGAAGCGGCCGTCGGTCTTACGGAAGTGGTGCCATTCCTCGTCGAGGACATGTTGAAGAAGAATGGAGGCAAGTATTCGAAGGGGCCGGATTGGCAATCCTATGTGGTCGTCGCGGCAAGCCTGATTACTGGACAGAATCCCGCCTCGTCGGAAGCAGCGGCAAAAGCGCTGCTCTCGAGGCTGAGCATGGCTTGATACGTCGCCGGAGTTGAAGGAGTGAGTCATGCAAAAGGAGAGTGGGCCAGCAGATCCGAAACCCGAAACCAATCGAAGGACGTGATACATGCGCCCGAGCCGAACCTGAACCGGCGCGCACCAAGCACTTTGCTTTGATCGCACAGGGAATCTTTTCAGAAAATCGGCGTCGCTGGCTGGTAGAAGCGCGAACGATGATCGTTTGATCATGTCATGGGGCTTTCTGTTGCTGTCCGTGTCAGCCCTGGCTGGTCCCCCTGATTGTCTAAAAAGAATGGAGGAGCCGCGTCATGCAATCTTCCCTTGAAGAACACATGCTCTTCGATATGACACAGTGCGGAATTCGTTGCAGGCATCCTCATGCTGGTCTCGCACATCATGTTTGAATCTTTAGGGATGGCTCTTTACAGTCTCGGCTGTCTGGGGAAATGTGCCGCTGTCATGCTGGCGCTTCGGGTTTAATTGAAGCGGTGAGGATGCCCCGACAATGCTGGCCGCAGCGGCCATCCCCGCCCTCGTTGCTCAACAACCTTCGAGCCCGAATAGCCTGTGCCGAGCGCCTTCATTAGTTTTCGCTCGATTAGCCGAGCCATGCTTATTCGTTACTCATCGATATGGACGCCATCCGCAACGAAGCTCGCTCGACGCCGGCGCAATCCGACGCACCCGCTTTCACCGGCTTCGTGTGCGTGCGCGGCGCTCGCGAACACAATCTGAAAAACATCGACGTGCAGATTCCGCGTGATGCGCTAGTCGTCTTCACCGGCGTGTCGGGATCGGGAAAATCGTCGCTGGCATTTGGCACGTTGTACGCCGAAGCGCAGCGGCGCTATTTCGAATCGGTCGCGCCGTATGCCCGGCGCCTGATCGAACAGGTCGGCGTGCCCGAAGTGGACGCGATCGAAGGCCTGCCGCCCGCGGTCGCATTGCAGCAGCAGCGAGGCACGCCGAGCGCGCGCTCGTCGGTTGGCAGCGTGACCACGCTGTCGAGTCTCGTGCGCATGCTCTATTCGCGCACTGGCGACTATCCGCCAAAGCAACCCATGCTGTTCGCCGAGGATTTCTCGCCAAACACGGTGCAAGGCGCCTGTCCGACTTGCCATGGACTCGGCCGCGTGTACGAGGTTACGGAAAAATCCATGGTGCCGGACGACTCGCTGACCATTCGCGAGCGCGCAATCGCTGCATGGCCGCCGGCCTGGCACGGACAAAATCTGCGCGACATTCTGGTGACGCTCGGCTACGACGTCGATAAACCGTGGCGCGATTTGCCGAAGAAAGTCCGCGACTGGATTCTCTTCACCGACGAACAGCCGACCGTGCCCGTCTACGCCGGCCTCACGCCGAAAGAAACCCGCGCCGCGCTAAAGCGCAAGGACGAACCGAGCTATCAAGGGACATTCTCCGGTGCGCGCCGCTATGTGCTGCACACGTTCGCGAACACGCAAAGCGCGCTGATGAAAAAACGCGTGTCGCAATTCATGGTCGGCAGCGTCTGTCCGACCTGCCATGGCAAGCGGCTCAAGAAGGAAGCGCTGTCGGTGAAGTTCGCCGGGCTCGATATCGGCGATTTTGCTCAGTTGCCGCTCGCCAGACTTGCCGAGATGCTCGAACCGATCGCGCGCGGAAAATGGCCCGAGCCGGATGCCGCTCATTCGGTCAAAGACGCCGCCAGAGGCAGCGTGCTCAGCAGGAGCGCCATGCGCGATGCCGTCGAAAAGCGGGGCGCCGCAGGCGGTTCCGCGCACAAAGCCTCGCCCGACGTGAGGCGCACGCCCAACCTGTCCGAGGAGAAGCGCGTCGCTGCCCAGCGTATCGCAGCCGAACTTCTAGAGCGCCTGACGACGCTGGTCGATCTGGGCCTGGGCTATCTCGCGTTGGAGCGCAGCACGCCCACGCTGTCATCCGGCGAAACGCAGCGCCTGCGACTCGCCACGCAGTTATCGTCGCAGTTGTTCGGCGTCGTGTACGTGCTCGATGAGCCATCAGCCGGTCTGCATCCCGCCGATAGCGAAGCACTCTTCAGCGCGCTGCAGGGATTGAAGGCGGCGGGCAATTCGCTGTTTGTCGTCGAACACGATCTGCAGATGATGCGGCGCGCCGACTGGCTGGTCGACGTCGGCCCCGCAGCGGGTGAGGCCGGCGGCTATGTGGTCTATAGCGGGCCGCCCGCCGGACTCGCGAAGGTGGAGGCGTCGCAAACGCGCCGGCATCTGTTCGCGCCGCCGGCGCCAGTCGAACGTATGCCGCGTAAACCTACCGGCTGGCTGCGGCTCGCCGGCATCACGCGCAACAATTTGCTCGGGCTCGATGCCGCGTTTCCGCTCGGCTGTCTGACTGCCGTCACAGGCGTGTCGGGCTCGGGCAAATCGAGCCTCGTGAGCCAGGCACTGCCCGAGCTGGTCGCTAGCCACCTTGGACGCGCCTTCGAAAACCCGGACAACGACGAGCAGGACCCGTTGTTCGCCGCCACCGCCGTGCCGACCGGAGGCCGCATCACAGAAGGGATGGACACCGTGCGGCGACTCGTGCGCGTCGATCAGAAACCGATCGGCCGCACGCCGCGTTCCAACCTTGCCACTTACACGGGCCTGTTCGACCATGTGCGCAAGCTGTTCGCCGACACGCCGCTCGCCCGCAAGCGCCGCTACAGCGCGGGCCGCTTTTCGTTCAACGTGGCGCAAGGCCGTTGCCCGACTTGTGAAGGCGAAGGCTTTGTCAGCGTCGAACTGCTATTTCTACCGAGCGTCTACGCGCCCTGCTCGACATGTCACGGCACGCGCTACAACGCGCAGACGCTGGAAGTCACGTGGCGCGATAAAAACATCGCCGAGGTGCTCCGCCTGACCGTCGACGCCGCCTGCGACTTCTTCGCCGACGAAGCCAGCGTGATGCGCGCGTTGAACGTGCTGCGCGACATCGGCCTGGGCTATCTGCGGCTCGGCCAGCCGGCCACCGAACTGTCCGGCGGCGAAGCCCAGCGCATCAAACTCGCCACCGAACTGCAACGCGCGCAGCGCTCCGACACGCTGTATATCCTCGACGAGCCGACCACCGGCCTGCATCCCGCCGACGTGGACCGGCTCATGGTGCAACTCCAGGGACTCGTGGATGCCGGCAATACCGTCGTGGTGGTCGAACACGACATGCGGGTGGCCGCGCAGAGCGACTGGGTTATCGACGTCGGCCCGGGCGCCGGCGACGCCGGCGGCAAGATCGTGGCGAGCGGCACACCAGTGGAGATCGTGCGCGCGAAGGAAAGCCGCACCGTCGAGTATCTGCGGCAGTACCTCAACAACCACTGAAGATTGGTGCGCTAGCATTACTTGTTAGGCCCAAAATGCAGAACACAAAATATTTCGAACTCAATCGCCGTGCCACCTGGCTCGAGTTGTTCTTCGACCTGATTTTTGTGGTGGCGATCGGTGACGTAACGAATATCCTGAACCACACGCACGAGGGTCATCTTGACCCACCCCAGTTCTGGCAATACGTCCTCGCTTTCATACCCTTGTGGTGGATTTGGGTCAGCCACACGATGTATGCCAACCGGTTCGACGCGGATGACCGGAAGCATCGGCTCGCAACCCTGTTCATCATGTTCCTGATGATTATCATCTCAGGCTTGATCGACCAACGATTCCTGGCCAGCTTTGAGGCCATCATCGTCTGCTACGCTTGTTCGAAATACATCATCGCCATGATGTATTTCGTATCGAAGCAACGGCATAAGGAAAGCGTGCATCTCACAACGGCAGTTGGGTGGGTGACCCTCGCTGGCGCCACCATCAGCCTCGCTTCGATCCTGTTCCCGGCGCCACAGCGATATGTCGTGTTTTACCTTGGAATACTGTTCGATCTGGTTGCGTTCCTCTTTTTTTTGCCCCGTCATCTCCAGGGTATCCCAGTGCATACCGAACACCTGATCGAGCGTGTGGGCCTGCTCACGCTCATCTTACTGGGAGAGTCCGTTATCAGCCTGTCGGCGGGACTGGCCAATATTAGCTGGACTGTGGTGAGGCTGATGACCGCCGCCACCGGCTTCGTGACGATATCCAGCATCTGGTGGGTCTACTTTGACAGTTTTCACCTGTTGTCCAGACAGAAGCTCGCGACCGGTCATTCGGTCGCGTATTCGCATCTTTTTGTTTTCATCGGCCTGTCGATCCTGGCGAGCCTGATCCGGCATGCGATCCTGGACGACATGCAGGTATCCGATTTCCGGATACTGTTGGTCATCGGCACGGTCTGCTTTTTCATTGGCAAGCAGTACGCCTATTTCATGGAGCGTCCTGAGTTGCGGCGCCAGTTGGTCGTCAACACCCTGGTCGTGTTTGTGTTGACCGGGCTTGCCCTGCTATTGCCCAGAACCAGTTACATCCTGCTTGGCCTGACCGCTACGGTGATTTGTTATGCTTTCCTCAGTCTCAAATACCTGACCGTCCCCCGTGGGCGTCAGGATCATCCACGCAACAGCGCTATCACGGGAGACCAGCCATGAGCGACACAGCAAGTTCGGGTGCGATGCGGATGGCGTCCCAAGTTATCTGTGTCGAAGTAAAACGAGTCGAAACGGCCGGACTTCTGGCGGTTGTCGACGGCGAATATAGGCGCGAGCCCCTGCATCCTGCTACCGGCGTTGTACGTTGGATCAACCTGCTGTCTAATAGACAACGTCGCTGTCTATTAGAGAACGCCGAAGTAGGCCGTTCGGCACATTCCTACGACCGAAGCTTAATTCATTGGAAGGTCGGAGGCAGTTCCATTAGGGCCAAAGATTTCAGCCCTGCCCGTGGCTCTATGCCCTACCGCCTGAGCCGAGCAGCAGCATGCGTCGTCATGATCAGTAGGTAGACGGTCCAATGACGAACTCGCGACTCGGGACGCTCTGCTACAACGTCCCAAGACCCGCATTGCGCGGGCCTCAACGGGAAGAAACCCGTTTGGACAGGTTATGCCTTATTCCGTCCCGTTGGGCCAAGTTGTGCTTTATGGCCTAGCGCCAAGCCAGACTAAGCCCCTGTGCAGCCGGCCACGTTATGCTTTATTCGTCGGCCACGTTATGCTTTATCGGCACGGCGCACCTTAACGGGCGGGTCTTCAAACGGTCGCAAAACCGATGGGCAAAAAAAATCCGACGTTTGCGCGTCGGCTTTTTTCATTGCGGTTACGCCTCGGCGACCTTCAGTCCGCCTCCATACGATCCCGCGCTTCCTGCAGCAAGGTGATAACCCCTCTAACGCTGCCAAGCGCCTCTTGCGGACACGCTTTCTTATTTCGCGAAAATTGATCGCTCCCCTTCGCTGAGGATTTCCTGGCATGCGGCATCAATCGCATCTCGGGCTTTTTCCACTCTCTGATCGCCCCGGCGTCGCATATGCTGCCGCCAGCGCTCCAGTTGACCACGAATATCGTCCCAGACCAAGGTTCGACGCGGGGCGCGCTGCGCTGTGCGATGAGACAGCATGGTCACTTGTTTGCAAGTGTCGGCCGGTGGGGACCAGTTCTTCAGAGCGGCGTCAGTACTTTGGCAAGTACTCGTCCGGCGTGCCCAGCGATCTGAGGAAGCGCTGGCAATGTAGGCATGCCGCGATGCTTGAGCCAGTGATGTACCGTAACGTAGATGAACGACGTCAATATATATGTGCCCCCCCTCGAGAGGGGGGACGCCCTACATCCACCAACGTCGGTAATCAACGGTTCGATTTGGTTTGCGCGGTCGCGCAACCCCACCAATTAACTACGTTGGCAGATGAACCGAAGCGCCTGCGCATCAACTACACTCGGCCAAAACAAGAAAGGTTGTGGTTTGCGAATTCATATGAGATGGGCAGATTTACTTGGCGTAAGCGGAGCCCGGCGTTTGAGCACCGTTGAAAGGCTGCCGGAGTATGAGCAAGCGCTGTTGCGGGTCTATCTAGGCCCGTTCCCCTTCCTGGCCTATACAGTCGTTGCACTCATCCAACCAACGCCTGAGGCATACCGAACGCTATTGGTATGTCTTTTTTATGCCGTATTCAGCGTCGGTACGTATTTGGCTGTCAACACAGTGTCCGCCCCATCGCGCACGCGCTTAGTGACGACCACCGTCATGGACCAGGCGTCGGTGGTGATGATTCTTGCCGCAGGAGGCCGGATTGCATTGCCCATGCTTTGGGCCTTTTTCTGGTTTTTGGTAGGCGCAGGGTGTCGCCATGGCAAGCGCATGTTGGCACTCTCCTGTACTGTCGCGCTTGCTGGCATTGTCACGCTCATGCGATGGGCACCGTGGTGGCAAGAGAATTTTTCCGCCGCGCTGGGCATCGCCTTCGGGGTTACCGCAACCTCGATCTACTTGTCAGTGCTGGTCAACAGGCTCGAGAAGCGAGCCGCTACCGACCCTTTGACGGGTCTGAGCAATCGCAAGAGCCTTGAGAAGGCCGTCGCACGCGTCCTTTCTGCTCAAGACGGGGAAGCGTACCGAACGGCTCTGTTGCTCATTGATTTGGACGGGTTCAAACAAGTCAACGATGCATATGGGCACGGAGTAGGAGACTTGCTGCTGCAACGCTTTGCCCATGCCTTGCAAGCTCGGATGCGCCGGGGCGATACGCTCTCCCGCTTGGGAGGCGACGAGTTTGTGATTCTGGCGCGCGACCTTTATACCAAGACAGACGCGCAAGCCATTGCAGATGAAGTCCAATCGGTACTGAATGCGATTCAAACCGTTGATGGGCATCCGGTTTCTGTGTCGGCCAGCATCGGCGTCTACCTGTTTTCAGCCGACACGCGAGACGCCCCACTCGACATCCCCGCCATCATGCGTCGCGCAGATAGTGCGATGTATCGCGCGAAGACCTCTGGCAAGAACCGGACTGTGTTCATCGACTAGCGTTTCCTCTGTGATGGCGGGTGAGCTGACAACTCGCTCGCCTCCAACTGCGATTCCGCTGCCGTTGCCAGATTTTTATCCCGCGCCCGTCCGCCAGGCGTTGCATACCCGCACCTAATCTCGAAGCAGTCTTGACGACGTGTGCACCACACGCCGCATCCAGACCGTTTGAATAAGAGCCACGACTCTACTTCGCGATCCTGTCACATGATGGTCCGAGCACCACTGCTACTGTCCGCGCGTTCTAGGGATGCCCTCAGGGCGATAAATAAGCAGGAGAAGTAGCGTGACTCAGAAGATTTCAACGGTGCGTTTCCAGACGCGCCGCCGATTGCTTGGTGCGGCGGCCGCAACGCTCGCCGGTGCCGGCTTGTCTGCATGTGGCGGAGGCGGCGATGGCAGCCTCTCGGGGGATTCAGGTGGCGCCTCATCTACGGGCAGCGCGCCCGTGCCAACCCAGTTGGTGCCACCGGTCTTGCCCGGTCCTGCGCAGTCGGGTATCGACCACGTCGTGCTGGTGGTGATGGAAAACCGATCGTTCGACCACTATCTGGGCTGGCTGCCAGGCGCCCACGGAAAGCAGGCTGGACTCCAGTTCATCGACGCCTTTGGCAATCCGCAGAATTCGTTCCGCCTCGCGACTGATCCCAAGTATGGTTTCCAGGGCTGCGGCTTTGCCGATCCGGATCACAGCTACGAGGGAGCGCGCACCCAGCTCAATGGCGGGAAGATGGACGGATGGTTGCTCACGGCCGACACAAACAAGACGCCTGGCGACCTGTTTCCAATCGGCTACTACCAGGCCGAGGATTTGTCTTTCTTCGGATCCGCCGCTCGCGATTGGACGGTATGCGACAGCTACCACTGCGGCATTCTGGCGGAGACGTATCCGAACCGGTTTTACTTGATGTGTGGCGAGACTGACCGGTTACACAACTCCAATGCAACCTGTTCGCTCCCGACGATCTTCGATCGCTTTGCCGAAAAGGGCGTGTCGGCCAACTATTACTTCAGCGACGTGCCGTTCACGGCGCTGTTTGGCGCCAAGTATCTCAATACCTCCAAACCGTTCGCAACGTTTTTGACGGACGCCGCAGCCGGCACCCTACCTGCATTCTCATACGTCGATCCGCGCTTTACCGGGGAGAACCCGCAAGGCGTATCGGCCGATGATCACCCGAACTCGGATATCCGCAACGGACAGGTCTTTCTCAATCAAATCTATGATGCCGTGCGTAATGGTCCAGGTTGGCAAAAAACGCTGCTGATCATCACCTACGACGAGTGGGGCGGCTTCTTCGACCACGTGCCGCCGTTCAAGCGCCCGGTGTCTGCCGCAGAGACACAGTTGGGCAACGACGGCTACCTCGGCTTCCGTGTGCCGATGGTGCTGATCGGGCCCCGGGTCAAGCGTGGGCACGTCAGTCATTGGCCGCTCGACCCGAGTTCAATCCATCAGTTGCTAACCTGGCGCTTCGGGCTGAACGCCCTCGGCGCGCGTGGCGGGCTGCCGGACACCAATTCGATCGCCTACGCGCTCGACTTCGTCGCTCAGCCAAACCTGTCTGCGCCGGCTTACTCGGTCCCGCAAGGTCCGTTCGGGGGCGTGTGCTCCGGCTCCATCACCGGCAGCGTCCCCGGCATCAGCGGCGTTCCTGGCATCAGCTCCCTTCGCACGATCGCCACCTCGTTGGGCTTTCCTCTTCCTTGAATCATGGCCATCATGCGACTTTCCAAATTGAACTGGCTGACCAGCGGCATCCTCGCAACCTTCCTCGCCTGCCTGCTGACGGGCTGCGGCGGCGCGAGCGATGCAGCCAACTCGACAGGTGGGCCTTCGGCAGCAGTGTCGCCGGCTCCAGTCTCGCCACCCGCGCAGGCCCCAGTGACGCCAACCGCAAGCCGGATCGGCCATGTGTTCGTCATCGTGCTGGAGAACAAAGGCTATACCCAGACTTTCGGCTCTGGCAGCCAAGCGCCTTACCTCGCAAACACGCTGACGAGCCAAGGCGCGTTGCTGACTCAGTACTACGGTACCGGCCACAACAGCAACGATAACTACCTGACCATGATCAGCGGTCAGGCACCCAATGCGCAGACCCAGGCTGACTGCCAGTACTACACCGACTGGTTGGGCACCATGAGCCCCGATGCCAACGGGCAGGTGACTGGAACCGGCTGTGTCTACCCTGCCGCCATCGGCACGATCGCCAGCCAACTGGATGCCAAAGGGTTGGCTTGGCGCGGCTATATGGAAGACATGGGCAACGATCTCACGCGCGACGGCAGATCGACCTGCTCCCACCCCGCCCTCAATGGCAAGGACGGCACGCAGTCCGCCATCGCGACGGACGGATACGCGACGCGCCACAACCCGTTCATGTATTTCCACTCCGTGATCGACAACCAGTCGTATTGCGACAGTCATGTGGTGCGGCTCGATTCGCTGGCCACCGATCTGAACAGCGTTGCAACCACGCCCGCGTTCTCCTTCATCGTGCCAAACCTGTGCAACGATGGTCACGACGAGCCCACCTGCGCGGACGGCAAGAGCGCAGGCGGACTGCCGGCGGTCAACCGGTTCCTGCAGGCCTGGGTGCCGCAGATCATCAACTCACCGGCGTTCCAGTCCGATGGCCTGCTGATCATCACGTTCGACGAAGCGGATACGAATGACACCTCGGCCTGCTGCGGTGAGCCGACTGGGCCAAACTCGGTCGCGCCGGGCCTGACCGGCCCTGGCGGTGGCCGCGTCGGCGCGGTGGTGCTCTCCCCCTTCGTCAAGCCGGGCACGGTCAGCAATACGCCCTACAATCACTATGCCCTGCTCAAGAGCATCGAGGACGTTTTCGGGTTATCGCATCTTGGCTATGCTGGCATGAACGGCCTGCAGGGCTTTGGCAGCGACGTGTACAGCGCCGCGCGCTGATCTCTCCCGCGATGCCGTCGCGATCGACATCGGGCTGGCCAAAAAGACTACGGCGAGATGCCCTCGGTGGCTGAGGGCATGCGCCAAGCTGTCAGATGGGCGTCTGCGGCTCCGTCTGCCCCCCCTCAAGGAACGCCGGGAACCACCGCTCGGCGATCACACGACCCTCGCGCATGCCTGCGGCGATCGCTGCATCGGCCGAATCAAGATCGGCGGACACACGATGGAGCCGCTGCATCTGCGGATAGGACATGGCACCGTCCCGTGGTGCGCAGATAAACCCTGTGTATGCGTATCTGAATCCGGAGCCCCTGCCGAGCACGGCCAGCACCTGTATTGAGCAGCCCCTGAACTGCTGAATTGCCCACTGCTGCATTCCAGCGCCCCCAAGTATTCATCGCTGTCTTGATATTGTCGGCAGGCGACGGCTGCAAGGCAATTGTCGAAGACTTACATTACATGTATGACATTTTTGTCATTGCTTTCATGTAACTTAATTCAAAGAAGATAGGTCGGGTTTTTCCTCCTCGTGCGCAGCCAAGATGGCTGCGTTTTTTTGCCGATTCGGTGTTCAGGGGTCCGCTGTAGGTTCGCACCTGTAGGGGGCAAGGGGGCAGTTCGCGTATGCCGGTCCATACAAGCGCTGATTGGCAGATCGTCGTCAGCGTGAATACCGCACCATCAATCCTTTGCTGGTCGGCCCGTCTTCACAGACTCTAGTTTCGCTACGACGGCGAGCAGACGATTCGCCGGCATCGCGGCCAGTAGGTTGACTCCAGCGCGCAAGAGTTCGCTCTTCTTGACCTTCCTACCACCTGCGAGACACCTCTCCTTGATCTCGGCGAGCATTCGATAGTCTGATTCCGGCATCGTGAAACTGTCCCGCACAACCTTGGTTTTCTTCGGCTTCTCCGGTGCCATCTCTCCCGCTGGGGTAGCCACGCTGGCAGCACGCTTTATCTTCTTCTGGTTCTTCTCTTGCCCGGTTGGCAATGCCGCCGGCTTGGCCGAGCTTTGTTTGGTTGCTCGCGCGCCTGCGCTCGCTTCAGATTTGGTTCGGCCAGTCTTTGCTGTCGCACTGGACGATGCGTTCTCAGCCACTGCCGCTTGCTTTGCCATTTCGAGTTCCATCTGGTGCCCCCTTTTCTGATGTGTACTGAAACAGTATATATAGTTTCCGACGGGCAAAAAATTTGAACACACCGATCAGGCTGAGGCCCGACGCCTCCTGACAAAGCTCGGACCGGATCTTGCCCACTGCTTCTGTGGATAAGTGACTGCACCTCCCCGACCGGTGCTCCAAGTAGAACCTCAGCGCTCGCAAGGAAGACACCCTAATGCGGCAATAGCAGCACGACGTCGGGCCTTCTTCTCCTTTCTAAGCCATTGCACAAACAGTTCGTGGGCTGTCGCGTACTCCGGCCTGACGGGGACTTGGGAGATGTAGGTTGCCCCGACAACCACGTCGTTCAGCTCTCCTAAAGCGTCTTGAAGCTGTTCCAGTCGGCGAATTCGTTTGATGTCCTTCTTTCCCAACACGGGCGAGAAGAACTCAAGCAGGTAACGCAGTCGCTTGATTTGGATACGCGTCTGATGCAATTCCTGCAAGCCACCATTCGACGCGCGACGAAGCGCTCGATTCACCCGCCTGGACGCCGCTGCAATACTGGCGGGCGCAAACTTTCCGAGCGTCTCGCTGGTCTCTGGCTGTGCCTGCGTTGCGTTGCCAATCGCTTCTCTAAAGTCAGCCATCAGCTTCTCAGGCCCGATGCCTTCGAAGGTAACGCGGCTCTCGGCACGCGCGCGCTGCCTGATGTCTTCCAACGCCTCCAGCAAGATCAAGGCAGAGGGCTGGCTCGGCGGAACGGCAGCGCGCAACAGCACGTTGACGATGATGTCCCAGTTCCTCGGCGGCCCAATTTGAGCCGCAACATCCGCTAGCCTGCATCGCCAGTCATCGGCCAGCGCCTTCGGAAGCAGGTCCCGATAGGCCCACAACAGCGCCCGCAGTCTACGGATGGCGACTCTCATCCGATGACCGATCTCGGGGTCGTTGCTCCGTAGATACTCTGGTGCCCAGTGCTCGACGATTGCGATCTCAGGCGTGGCCAGCCGAGAGAGCATCGACAGGGCCTGTGCTTCGGCATGCAAAGGAGATGATGCGGCGGAGTTGACCATCAGAATTGCCCATTGAGATCAGAGCACCGGTCGCAGCGAGCAGCCCAATCTCCCAATTGAATCGATGCGCGGCTTGCTGACACACACATGCAGTCTCATCACTCCATTGAGAGGTAGGAGCCAAGCCGGAGACGTTGGCCACCAGACTATCAGCCCACTGTAGACGAGTCCTCGGCACTGGCCTTGACACCTATCAACCGTAAATATAGAGGACACGGCGCGAGCGCGTCGCGCTTCAACAGCGGCAGGGTGGTAGACGGCGCACATATTTTCGCAGCAATAGTGCACTGCAAAAATTCATCTTAAGTGGCACGCAGATTGGCCGATAAGAAGACGTCCAGGCGAGGACCAGGTCTCGCCGAACTCGTCTTACCCGTCATCATGAAACTGTCGATCAAACTGCCCCTCGCCTTTGGTATTGCGCTGCTGCTGATGTTCTCCGGAGCAATCTACGGAATCGCTTCGCTCAACCACTCCATCGTTGAATACAACACCACCGTGCAGGCCCGCGTCGCCGATGAGCGGGCGGTGACGAAAATGCTCGTTACCTTCAAAACGCAAGTGCAGGAGTGGAAGGACACGCTTCTGCGTGGTGAAGACCCAGTCAAGCTGGACAAATATTGGGCGGCCTTCCTGAAAGGTGAGCAGGCTGTTTCTGATCAGGCAAAGGCGCTGCAGGATTCGCTTCCACCTGGCAAGAGTCGAGACCTGATCAAGCAATTTGCCGAAGCGCATGTCGCCATGGGCGTCGGCTACCGAAAGGGCCACGATATGTTCGTCGCCGCCTCGTTCGACCCTACGGTTGGCGACAAGGTCGTAGCCGGGGTCGATCGCGAGCCAGCACGCCTGCTGGATGAAGCGGCTCAAGAGATCGCGAAGGAAAGCATCGCCGTATCAGCCAAAACGGCTGAAGCCGCGCACACCGCATTGGTCGTCAGCTCCGCACTGATGCTCGTGGCATTCGGGCTGGGGCTGGCCGGCGCTTTCATATTCAGCCGCACCATTACGAAGCCACTTGCCCGCGCGGCGGATGTGGCCAGCGCGGTTTCGCATGGCGATCTAGCCAAGCCGTTTGACTCACGCGGCACAGACGAGATCGGTCAATTGCTCCATGCCCTCAAGCAGATGCAAACCAACCTTGCCAACGTGGTGAGCGAAGTGCGTCGGAATGCCGAAGGCGTTGCCGCTGCCAGCTCACAGATTGCTGCGGGCAACCTGAATCTTTCGTCGCGTACGGAAGAACAGGCGGCGTCGCTGGAAGAGACCGCCGCGAACATTGGGGAGCTGACCTCAACCGTCCGACGCAATTCGGAGAGCGCCGTGCAGGCCTCCTCGCTCGCGGGGCACGCTTCCGACACCGCAGCACGCGGCGGCAAGGTCATGAACGAAGTTGTGCAGACCATGCAAGGCATCTCTGAGAGCTCTGCGAAGGTGGGCGAGATCATTGGTGTCATCGACAGCATTGCCTTCCAGACCAATATCCTGGCCCTCAACGCTGCAGTTGAAGCGGCCCGTGCCGGCGAGCAGGGCCGGGGCTTTGCCGTCGTGGCAGGCGAGGTGCGCACGCTCGCGCAGCGTAGCGCCTCGGCAGCCAAGGAAATCAAGGGCTTGATCAGTCAATCCACAGAGCGCGTGGAAGCGGGGGCGCGGTTGGTGCACGAAGCCGGCACCATCATCGATGACATCGTCACCTCGGTGCATCGCGTGACGCAGATCGTTGGCGAGATTTCCGCAGCTTCGGCCGAGCAAAGCACCGGTATCGATCAAGTGAACGTTGCCGTGGGCCAGATTGAAGAAGTCACCCAGCAGAATGCGGCATTGGTGGAAGAGGCGTCGGCTGCCGCGCATGCCATGGCCGAGCAGGCCGATTCACTGCGCCGCGCGGTTGCAGTCTTCAAGCTCAGGGACAGCGCGGTGGGCGCCTGACGAACAGGCCACGCGGTATGCAGGAATCTGCGGATGGCATCACCTGCTCATCGAGTTGCTGAGCGCAGGGCTTGATGCTGGCAAGCGCACTGCAGCCTGTCTTTCGAGTAGCGCAATACTCGGATCGATTATTTCTAAAAAAGAAACATTAAAGAGCCGTTCATCTGGATTGTTTACTTATTGCTGTCACATAACTGACGCATTATCTCGCCTTAGCGTTCGGGGGCGCGTTCATTAGCTGGTTACGACAGGCCCCATCGCAGATTCATTCGTTCAAACAGCAATTGAGGCTAACAGTGAAAAAAACTCTCCTCGCAGTGACAATCGCGGCCGGCACCGTGCCTGCCGCCGCATTTGCGCAGTCGTCGAATGTCACGCTTTACGGCATTGTTGACGCCGGCGTCAGCTATCAAAGCCACGTGAAAGGCGGTGCCAACAGCAACGGCTCGGTCACCGCGCTCACCTCTGGTGGACTATCTGGGTCGCGCTGGGGCATCCGTGGCGCTGAAGATCTGGGGAATAACCTGAAGGGTATCTTCGTATTGGAAAGCGGCTTTGACATCGACACCGGCAAATCTGCGCAGGGTAGTCGGTTGTTTGGTCGCCAGGCCTACGTAGGCTTGCAGGGCGATTTCGGCGCCGTCACGCTGGGGCGTCAGCAAAACGCGCTGTACGACCTGTTCGCAGCTTACGATCCGATGGCCGTTGGACCGAACTACTCGCTGAATTCGGTGGACAACCAATTCAATGGCCGCGCCGACAATGCAGTCAAATACACGGGTAAGTTCGGCGGGTTGACTGCGACGGGTTTCTATAGCTTCGGGCGCGACAGCAATTCCGGACTCGGCGGTGAGGTCCCAGGCAGCTTCAAGGTCGGCAAGAACTATGGCGCGGGCGTAGCTTACGCAAATGGTCCGCTTTCGGTGGGTGTCGCCTATGACCAGTACCAGGGCAGCACCATTGCTGCCTCAGCACTCGATGCCAAACGCGCTGCCATTGGCGCGTCTTATGCAGTAGGCGATGCCAAGGTGTTTGCTGGTTATCGCTGGTTGCGCGATGAAGTCACGACCGGCACTGCACGCCACGACAATCTTTACTGGCTCGGCGCGCTCTACAAACTTACCCCTGCGTTCACTCTGACGGGCGCTGCCTACTATACGAACGCACGTACCGACAGCAACAGCTCCTGGATGTTCGTGCTGAACGCGGACTATGCGCTGTCCAAGCGTACCGACGCCTACGCGCTGATCGGCTATGTGAACAACAAGGGAAACGCAACTTATGGCGTGACTGGCACGGCTAACACGCTGCCGGGTCAGAACCAGACTGGCGCGATGGTTGGCGTGCGTCACCGCTTCTAATTCAGCCCAATAAGGCAGGTCGACGCGTCGGGGGACGTGTCGCCGCTAGATCATATCGACCTTGACTTGTCACCGGGTTCAAGGACGTTTGGCCGGCGCTTTCGCCGGCCATTTTTTTTGGAACGCGGCAGGCGCCACACTCTTAACGAGATGCGCTGCAAGACCGCTGCTACGCACCTATCCGGGCAGGGCTGCCGTCGTTTCGAGCGGTTAAGACGTGACGACGGAAGATTCCCAGCTCAATGGGGGCGAGGATCGTCCGCTGCGCTTGGAGCCTGGGTGTCTCGTGAATGTTACTTTCAGGCCGGGAAGAAACCTCCCTCTGCCAAGCCCGACCAACCGTTAGCACGAGGCATACGCCATCGACCCACGACGCTCCACCCGATGCCGTAGCAGCGTCTTAAACCGACACGCTGATAGACGGCGCTCTTTTCTTGGTCCGTCATGGCGCTTTGCATTGCTGAAAACAGTATTAAGTGGCACGCAAATTAGTCGATAAGAGGACGTAGAGGCTGAGACCCTGCCCGGCCGTCATCGCCTTACCCAACACCATGTACCTGTCGAGCAAGTCAGCACGGCCGTCGATCGGATCGAGGAGGTCACAGAGCGGAATGCAGAACTGGTAGAAGAGCGTTAGGCCGCCGCTCATACAATGGCCGAGCAGGCCGATGCACTGTGTCGCGCGGCCAATCTTCAAGCTCGGGAACAGCACGGTGCGGTGGCCGCTTGAGAGCCACGCAACTGCTATTCCCAAAATCTAGCAACAGAATCGCCTGCCAGCGGATTCGTTCGTTCTGCGCTCAGTTGTCGAATACGGTTT
Organism: Ralstonia pickettii; assembly: GCF_001699815.1. Classification (GTDB taxonomy): domain Bacteria; phylum Pseudomonadota; class Gammaproteobacteria; order Burkholderiales; family Burkholderiaceae; genus Ralstonia; species Ralstonia thomasii. The sequence continues at coordinate 121,296 of NZ_MCGB01000096.1, forward strand.
TGCTCCTCTTGTTTCGCCAATTTTTTGTCACCACCCCGATCTCATGCTCAGCCCCCTCATTCTGGTAGGTATTGTGATCATGTCTTGCCTGATGAGCGTCGCCATCCTTGGTTCGCTGCTTCGGACTGGGGTGATGGGTATAGGTCGCTGGTGCTTAGCTCATGCACTGTTGGCCACTGCTTTGGCGTGGATGTTGGTCGCCGGTACTCAGCCAGGACAGTTCACGACCATTGGGGCTGCGTTGATTGCGGTGACGGCCATGCTGTTGCTCGTGCAGGGGATGCGGCAGTTCTTCGGCATGAGTTACGTACGGCACGACGAAACTGCGGCATTCGCCATCGCCTTCGCAGCGTTGGTGTACTTTACTTACGTGTCGCCGAACTTCGGTGCGAAGATCGCGCTCGTCTCCATTTTGCTCGCTTATTCACGAATCGCTGTGGGTACGTTGGCGCTGCGTCACGCGCCGCGTGACGGTGCGCGCTACCCATATCGATTCGTTGCGGCGGCCGCCTATCTGGGCGCGTTATTCCATATCGCGCGGGCCGTCGCTGGAGGCTTCGGTGTGCCGCAAATGGCTCTTCTGGATCCCTCGCCCTGGAACGTTCTGTTTCTCGGGCTCGCAATTGTCACGTTGCCGTGCCTGTCAACCGGGATGGTGATGCTTGCACATGATCAGCTCGCGCGAAGAATGGAACAGCTCGCGAGTATCGACGAACTGACCGGTGCACTGATGCGACGAGCCTTCATCGAAAAGGCGAACGCGGTGCTTCGCGAAGCGGTTGCAAAGGGCAAGCCGGTATCGATCGCCATTCTGGACATCGACGAATTCAAAGCCGTCAACGACGCTTTTGGCCATGCAGTCGGAGATCGGACCCTTAGACACGTCGCATCTGTTGTGACCGCACGACTGCGGTCGAGCGACCTTTTCGGGCGTCTAGGCGGGGAGGAATTCGCGATTATTTGTGTGGATGCACAAAAGGCAGACGCAGCGGCGTTGATAAACGAACTGCGGCTTGCCGTCGAACGATCGCCAACAGAAGGCGTCCGCTGCACATTCAGCGCCGGGGTCGAATGCGTCATGCCCGGAGATACGTTGGAGGTTGCCTTGGCGCGGGCTGACGCGGCACTGTATCTGGCAAAAGCCACAGGGCGCAATCGAGTCGTCACGGCGCCAGAAGTCGAAGAGCGCGACGTTGAAACGCATTGAACCGCAGCCACTTTGAAATCCAATCTACTGAATCACGATGGCCGAACTGTGGTTTTACGATGACCATCGCATAACTTCCCGACTCGAAACCAGTTCAGCTAGGTGGCTTTCAACGGAGAGTACGCTTCTCCCCTCTAATGGGTGGTTAAGTTTCTTTTCAATCCACTGATAATGAAAGAACGCAGAATATTCAATGGTTCCCTATTGTTGCGTGCTCTGCGTTTTCTGACGCTCTTCCGGAGGGATGAAGGCGTCTGCGCCCGAGTCGTGTGCAGGGGCGCTTTTTTTCTATCAGAAGCAAACGTTTGACTCACATGAGAAGGCCGACGTCCTACTCTCATCAGGGAGCGTCGTGGAGCGATGCTAGCTAGAAAAGCCCCAGAGGCTCCGCCGCCCATCCCAGCTGTAAGTTACGCCCTCTGCCCGCCACCCAATGTGAACAACGACGCAAAGCGCTATCCGCCCTGCGACCGAGCCGTTACGGCCGCTGTAAATTGCCGCTTGGGTGAAAGATGCTTCCGGGGACCACCGCGCAGATATCGAAGCCCATCTCGTTGTCGTCGGTCTCTTCTGCGCCTTCGAGCGCCCAGTGCGCCCAATCCTTCAATCGCCCGCACGTACTTGCACGAGCGTCGATCGACTGGTGAAAGTAGGCCTGCAACATCAACTCCGTCAGGTGAAATGAAAACGAGTTGACCTGCTTGGCGCCTTGCGGGCCTTCTACTATCCACCACGCGTGGACGCCTATCCCGTCTAGCTCATCGCCTTCAAGTCGCAGGACGGCGCGACGGGGCAGCGTCTCAGTTAGCGCATCTTGGAGTTCACGCAGACAAGTCGTCTCGGCTTCGCTGATCCACTCGCGCATAAGGCCTCCGCATTTCCGCATGCCCACATTGACGGGCCGCCATTCGAAGGTAGATGCTGCGTAACCCCGTGCGTTGACGGCGCACAACGAACCTGCGTTTAGAGAGTCAAGCAGCGGACAGGACAGAACCCAGCCGCTGTTGGACAGAACTTCCGCTCACATCAGTGGCGGCAATGACGCGCCACGATAGAGCGAAAAATCGTGTTCCCGGTCTTCACGGCCCACTTGAATGGCGTCTCGCTCATCGAGAAAGAAGACGTTTGGCGCGGTGAGCACCAGGTCGTAGCCTGTGTCTGCGCACAACTCTCCGCCCTGAAATTCCAACTGGACGTACAGCCATTCGCTCACGCGCCGACAGATCTCCTCCCGTCTTGGGTGGTTCAATCGGCAGTACGCTTTGGCCTCTGCCAGGCTGAAATGCACGGCTAACGCACATTCCTGCCGATTTCCACGGACTGTCGACATCGACCATTTCGCTGCCACGTCATAGCCGCCGCAGTGGGCTCGGGCCGACCTGACGAGCGCTCCTCTGGGTAATGCACGGCACACCGAGGACTCCAGTTCCCAAAGAGCGGCGGCGACCACCTCGTCTGGTTGATGCTCAAGCATGATGCTCCCCCGTTTTTAGCCTATTGGATGGCTCTTTCTAATAGGACCCCACGGTATGTCGATGCTGGCCTTCGCTGGCTGATACAGATCAAATTCTGGATGGGTCGCTCAGCAACTGAGAAGTAGCGCTCACCGGTTTTCGGAGGTCCAGGGCCGCTGACCGTCCTTTTTCCCACCCTTGAAGAAATGGCCAACCGCCTCCTCAGCCGCGACCCCCGACCGCTCCACAACCGCTCTGCAATCGCCCGCCAGCACGCCTGGCATGCCGGCTGCTTCCTCCACGGGAGCGCAACGGAGCCCATGCATGCATCAGGGATTACGAGCAGCAAAACAAGCAGCCGCAGGTTGGTTATTCTTTCTGGTATCGACGTCCGGCAGCGGGCTTTCGCTTGCGCAGCCGGCTGAGCCGCACCCGGCATCGCCAGACGCCGCTCCAGCGGTTCAACCCAAGACGGCAAAGCACTCCTTGTCGCGGTATCCGGACACCATGCCGGCCTCCGCACCGAAGTCGCCCGCCACGCAGCCCGCGGACACTTCCGCGGGAACGCGTCAGCCTAGTGGTGGTGATTCGGCCGGCCCAGGTGCCGCCGCCGCAGGGCCCGGGGGCCCGGCCGACATGCGTGCCGAGCCCGTACGCAAGCAGCCATTGCGCTGACGCTGTCGCGGGCGGCTGTCGCGGGCGTCGGATGAGGGGGCATCTAATGAGAGCAATCGATGACCAGCGCAGCGGACCTGATCGTAACCACGCCCAGCGGCCTGTATTGCACGGCAGGCGACTTCTACGTTGACCCATGGCGGCCGGTTGACCGCGCCGTCATCACGCACGCCCACAGTGACCACGCCCGCGTCGGGCACCAGCACTACCTCGCTGCCGCCCCTGGGGCCGGCGTGCTGCGCGCGCGCCTGGGTGCCGATATCCCCCTGCAGACGCTGCCGTACGGCGAATCCATCGTCCACCACGGCGTCCGGCTGAGCTTCCACCCGGCGGGTCACGTGCTGGGCTCCGCGCAGGTGCGGCTGGAATACGGCGGCGAAGTGTGGGTCGTGTCCGGCGACTACAAGGTCGAGGCGGACCGCACCTGCACGCCGTTCGAGCCGGTGCGATGCAATACCTTCATCACCGAATCCACCTTCGGGCTGCCGATCTACCACTGGCGGCCGCAGACCGAGATCTTTGCGCAGCTCAACGCATGGTGGCGCGGCAATGCCGACGCGGGGCGCGCAAGCGTCGTGTTCTGCTACGCGTTCGGCAAGGCGCAGCGCATTCTTTCTGGCCTCGATACCGACATTGGGCCGATTGTTTCGCACGGCGCCATGCTGCAACTGGATGCCGCCTATCGACACGCGGGCGTGGCGCTGCCACCCACGCAACTCGCGACCGACGTGCCACGCGCGGACTTGCGGCGTGCCCTCGTGCTGGCACCGCCCTCCGCACAACGCACGTCGTGGATGCGGCGTTTTGGTGACTATGCCGATGCGTTTGCCAGCGGCTGGATGCAGCTTCGCGGCGCACGTCGGCGGCGCGGCGTCGATCGCGGCATCGTGCTGTCCGATCATGCCGACTGGCCCGGCTTGCTGCAGGCCATCGACGCCACGGGGGCCACGCGTGTCTATGTCACGCACGGACAGGTCGCGCCCATGGTGCGGTGGCTGGGCGAACGCGGCCTGGATGCGCGCGCCTTCGCCACCGAGTATGGCGACGAGGCCGAAGAAAGCGAAGCCGCCGGAACAGGTGATACGCCCACCGCAGGCGCGCCAGAGGACACGCCCGCGTCATGAAAGCCTTTGCCGATCTGTACGCGCAGCTCGACGCCACCACATCGAGCAACGGCAAGCTGGCCGCACTGGTGGCCTATCTGCGCACCGCGCCCGATGCAGACGCTGCGTGGGCTGTTTACTTCCTGGCTGGCGGCAAGCCGCGCCAGCTGGTGCCGGTGCGCGTGCTCGCCAGCTTTGCGCAGACCACCTCCGGCTTGCCCGAATGGCTGTTTGACGAGTGCTACCAGGCCGTGGGCGACCTGGCCGAGACCATCGCGCTCGTCCTGCCCGATGCAGATCACGCAGATGACGCCAGCCTGGCCGAATGGATGGAAGCCCGCCTGCTGCCGTTGCGCGGGCAGCCACCCGAAGTGGTGCTGCCGCGTCTGGCTGAACTGTGCCGCGGGCTCCCGCTGCATGCGCGGCTGGTGTTGATGAAGCTGATCACGGGGGCGTTTCGCGTGGGGGTGTCGAAACTGCTGGTCACGCGCGCGCTGGCTGAGGTGGGCGGCACCGACCCCAAGCACGTCGCGCAACGGCTGATGGGCTATACCGACATCGGGCAGGCGCCCGCCGCGGAGCGCTACCGGGCGCTGCTGGCCGATGCCAGCGTCGACGGCCACGCGCTCGATACCGGGCACCCGTATCCGTTCTTTCTTGCGCACCCGCTGCAGGCCGAAGTGGACGCCTTCGATAGCCTGCTCGGCGCGCCCGCTGAATGGCAAATCGAATGGAAGTGGGACGGCATCCGCGCGCAGCTCGTGCGCCGCGCCGACAGCGCATGGCTGTGGTCACGCGGCGAGGAACTCATCACCGAACGCTTTCCCGAACTGTCCGCCATGGCGGAGGTGCTGCCGTCCGGCACCGTGCTCGACGGCGAGATCGTGGTGTGGCATGCGGGCCGCGTACAGCCGTTTGCGCTTCTCCAGCAACGCATCGGCCGCAAGACGCTGAATGCGCGCGTGCTGCGGGAAGCGCCGGCCGTGCTGCTGGCGTATGACCTGCTGGAATGGCAGGGGCAAGATCTGCGCGAGCGCACGCAGAGCGAGCGGCGCGCGCAACTCGAACGCGTGATTGCCGAATGCATCCATCCGGCGCTCGAGCTGTCTCCGCTGCTTCAAGGCGACGACTGGCAGCATCTTGCGCAGCAGCGGGAAGCTTCGCGTGAGCTGGGCGTGGAAGGGCTGATGCTCAAGCGACGCAATGCGCGCTACGGCGTGGGCCGCACCAAGGATGTGGGCGTCTGGTGGAAATGGAAGGTCGATCCGTTCTCGGTAGACGCTGTCCTCATCTATGCGCAGCGGGGCCATGGCCGGCGCGCGAGTCTGTACACCGACTACACCTTCGCCGTATGGGATGCACCGCCCGACGCGCCCGAGCGCAAGCTGGTGCCCTTTGCCAAGGCGTACTCCGGTCTGAGCGACGCAGAGATCCGCCAGGTGGACGCGCTGATCCGCAAGACCACAGTGGAGAGCTTTGGCCCGGTGCGCAGCGTGGCGCCGACGCTGGTATTCGAACTCGGCTTTGAAGGCATTGCGCGCAGCGCGCGGCACAAGAGCGGCATCGCGGTGCGGTTTCCGCGTATGCTGCGCTGGCGACACGACAAGCCCGTCGCAGAAGCCGATACGCTGCAGACGCTGGAAAGCCTGTTACCGCCGTCATGAACGAACCTGCACTGCCCGACCTTGATACGTGGTTTGCTGCGCGTGGCTGGACGCCCATGCCCTTCCAGCGCACCGTGTGGTCGGCCATGGCACGCGGCGAATCGGGCCTGCTGCATGCCACCACAGGTGCGGGGAAAACCTATGCGGTCTGGCTCGGGGCGCTGCAGCGGCTGGCGCAGGTGCGCGGGCGCGGCGGCGCACCGCCGCTGTCGGTGCTGTGGCTCACACCCATGCGCGCGCTGGCGGCCGACACCACGCGCGCATTGACCGAAGCCGCACAGGCATTGGCGCCGCACTGGACGCTCGGCTTGCGCACCGGCGACACCGGCAGCGCCGAACGCGCCGCGCAATCACGCCGCTTGCCCACGGCCCTGGTGACCACACCCGAAAGCCTGTCGTTGCTGCTCGCACGAGCCGATGCACGCGAGGCCCTCGGCTCGGTGCGCGTGGTGGTCGTGGATGAATGGCACGAACTCGTGGGCAACAAGCGTGGCGTGCAGGTCCAGTTGGCGCTGGCACGGCTGCGCACGTGGTCGCCTGATCTGATCGTGTGGGGGCTTTCCGCCACGCTGGGCAACCTGGCGGAAGCCATGGACGCGCTGGGCGACGCAGGAACCCCCACCGCCGGCACGCTGGTACAAGGGCACCTGCCCAAGCGTATGGAGATCGATACGCTGCTGCCCGATGGCGTAGGCCGGTTTCCGTGGGCCGGACATCTTGGCATGGCGATGCTGCCGCACGTGTTGGAAGAGTTGGAAAGTGCCAGCACCGCGCTGGTGTTTCTCAATACGCGCTCGCAGGCGGAGTTGTGGTATCAGGCGGTCATCAATGCGCGGCCGGAATGGGCGGGGCTGATTGCGTTGCATCATGGCTCGCTGGATCGCGCAACGCGCGACTGGGTCGAGACGGGGCTCAAGCAAGGCATGCTCAAGGCGGTGTTCTGCACGTCAAGCCTGGATTTGGGTGTGGACTTTCTGCCGGTGGAGCGCGTGCTGCAGATCGGCTCGCCCAAGGGCGTGGCGCGGCTGTTGCAGCGTGCGGGGCGATCTGGCCACGCACCTGGCCGGCCCTCTCGCGTGACGGTGGTGCCCACGCATAGCCTTGAACTCGTGGAAGGCGCTGCGGCCCGCGCTGCGGCCATGTCAGGACAGGTGGAGGCCCGCACATCGCCACACAAGCCGCTGGATGTATTGGTCCAGCATCTGGTGACGGTCGCACTGGGCGGCGGCTTTGTGCCCGACGCGCTGCTGCAGGAAGTGCGCCGCGCCTGGGCCTACCGGGATCTGCACGACGACGAGTGGCAATGGGCGCTCGATTTCGTGCGACAGGGCGGCCACTCGCTCACAGCCTACCCCGACTACCACCGCGTCATGCCCGATGAACACGGCATCTGGCGCGTGCCCGATGCACGGCTCGCGCGGCGACACCGCATGAGCATCGGCACCATCGTCAGCGATGCAACGATGACCGTGCGCTGGTGGCACGCGTCCGGTGGCGGCGCACTGGGGTCGATTGAAGAAGGTTTCATTGCGCGGCTGCGCCCCGGTGACAACTTCATGTTTGCAGGCCGCCTGCTGGAGCTGGTACGCGTGCAGGACATGACCGCCTACGTAAGGCGTGCCACCGGCAAACGCGCCGCCGTGCCCCGCTGGAACGGCGGCCGCATGCCGCTTTCCACCGAGCTGGCACACGCGGTGGTGACGCAGCTCGACGCGGCAGCACATGCGCGCTTCGACAGCCCCGAAATGGAGGCCGCGCGGCCGCTGCTGGAGTTGCAGGCGCGCTGGTCTGCGCTGCCCACCACGGCAATGCTGGTCGCCGAGACGCTGCACTCCCGCGAGGGCTGGCATCTCTTTCTCTACCCGTTTGCCGGGCGGCATGCGCACCTGGGCCTGGCGAGCCTTCTGGGCTGGCGCGCAGCCAATCGCACGCCGGCCACCTTTTCACTCGCGTTCAACGACTACGGCCTCGAACTGCTGTCGGCCACGCCCATCGACTGGCCGGCGCTGCTGGCCAGCGGCGAACTCTTTGCCACTCACACGCTGATGCACGATGTGCTGGCCAGCCTCAACGCCGGAGAACTGGCGCAACGCCGCTTTCGCGAGATTGCACGCGTATCGGGTCTGGTGTTTCAGGGCTACCCCGGTGCGCACAAGAGCGCGCGCCAGTTGCAGGCATCTTCGGGCCTGTTCTATGAAGTCTTCCGGCGCCACGACCCGGGCAATTTGCTGCTGTCGCAGGCCGAAACCGAAGTGCTGCGCCAGGAATTGGATCTCGACCGTATCGAAGCCGCCCTCGTCCGCATGCGCGGCTTGCAGCTCCAGCTATGCGCACTGAAACGTCCATCGCCGTTCGGTTTTCCGTTGATGGTGGAGCGGTTTCGCGAGCAGCTTTCAACCGAGAAGCTCGCTGATCGGATCGCACGCATGCTGGCCGAAGCAGAACGCGCCGCCGGTCCCGAGCCCACCGACCCGGATGCCGCAACACGGCCGGAGATCGAGACAGATGTACAGGCCGCATTGCGCCTGACCGAATCGCCCGACGCAGCAGGCAAGTCCAGCCGCCGCACGCGCCGGCCACGCAAGACTTCGAAGCCGCTCCCACTGCTATGACGCCTCCTCAGGACCTCGTCATCCGATGCGCGGGCGAAACCGTATGGCTCCTGCCCGAGCGCGCGCTGTGGTGGCCCGCACGACGCATGCTGATGGTGGCCGATGCGCACTTCGGCAAGGGCGCGACATTCCGCGCGCGCGGCGTGCCGGTGCCCACCGGAAGCACCGGTCAGGCTATCGCCCGCTTGGATGCGATGCTGGCGCGGCTGCCCGTCGCACAGATCGCGTGGTTGGGCGACCTCCTCCACGCGCGCGAGGCACACGCAGCGCTGGACGCCCTTGTCGCCTGGCGCGCCCGGCACGCCGACGTAGCCTGCACGCTGGTCCGCGGCAACCACGACCGTCATGCGGGCGACCCGCCTGCGGGCTTGCACTTCAACGTGGTGGAAGAGCCGTGGCCAATCGGCCCCTTCGCGCTATGCCATGAGCCGCAGGTGGTGCCCGATTGCTACGTCATTGCCGGTCACGTGCACCCGGGCGTCGTCATCAGTGGGCGCGCAAAGGACCGGCTCCGGCTGCCATGCTTTCGCTTTGGTCCCACCAGCGCGTTGCTGCCCGCATTTGGCGAGTTCACAGGTTTGTGGACCGCACCGCCCGAGCCGGGGGAAGCGCTCTTTGCTATCGCCAACGACCGCGTCTGGCCGCTGCCGAGCTAAGGCGCAACTTCTCGTTGTTCGTGCGGGGGATCGACTCTCGAGTGAATCGGCGCGCGTTGTTGTTCGCCTGCCCCGAACACACCGGCGGGTAGGCCGCGGGCGAGCGAGTAGATGGCAATCACGGCAAGGGTGAGCGCCGCGATCGCAAGCAGTTCTCGCATATGCATGAGCGCCTCCATATTTGTTCGGGCTTGAAACGCGCGGTGTCTGACGCAGACGCAATGTCCAGGCCCGAGTGACGCTGCACCCGGGCCTGGATGCGGTCATCACGCCTTCGCTTCACCAAGCTCCGCACCGGTGGTCGGATCGACAGCCGGGTCCGAAGCCAGACGCGTCTTCATGGCCTCCAGCGCAGCCAGTTCGGCATCGGTCAGGTTGACCGACGCGTTGCCGTCTCCGCCGTCCGCAGGCATCGGGGGGTCTGCGACCAACTCAAGACCCGTACCGCTATTCCACGGTGCCTGCACGATGGGACCACCGCGCGACATCTTGAAATACGCATCGCTGAACTCCGGCACCGGCGGCAGCTTGCCGGGGGGGAAGTTGCCGTTGATGGCGTAGAGCGCCTTCTCGAACGACTTCTGATGCGCCACCTCGCGCGTCATGAGAAAGCCAAGCGCATCGCGCACACCGGGGTCGTCGCTCACGTTGATCAACCGTTCGTAGATGATCTTGGCGCGGGCTTCGGCCGCAATGTTCGAACGCAGGTCCGCCGTCGGCTCGCCCAGTGAATCGATGTAGGCGGCCGTCCACGGAACGCCTGCTGAGTTGGTCAACGATGGGCCCCCACCATAAAGCACCTGCGTCACATGGCTGTCGTTACCGGCGCCATTGAGCTTGCGATACAGCTCCGCCTGCTCATCCACCGCTTCCGCCAATTCCCCCTTGGCACCGCGATTGAGCATGGCGACGATGGTGCCGATGATCTCAAGGTGGCTCAGCTCCTCCGTCGCGATGTCGTACAGCATGTCCTTGCGGCCTGCATCCTCTTCTGCCACGGCTTGCGTGAAATAGCGCATGGCGGCAGCAAGCTCGCCTTGCGGGCCACCGAACTGCTCCAGGAGCAGGTTGGCCAAGCCAGGATCGGTTTCGCTGACCCGTACGGTGTACTGCAATCGCTTGTTGTGCATGAACATGGGTGTTCTCCGGAAAGGATGGGTGCCTTCATGGCGCGTCCCTTCTCCGCAACACCCATTCCATCGCACGCTGCACGCTTGGCCAGCGAGCCATCGGGTACGAGCGTTGCGAAGGGCCCTGCGCCGCCTATCCTGGAGCATCCATGGACGACAGTCTCGCGCTTGAACCCGACGGCTCTTCTGCATCGAGATGCGTCATTGCCCACGCGCGCGAAGCGCTGGACGGCCGGCGACGTGGTTGGCGCACGTTCACGCCGTTTGTCGGGCCGGCCGTGGTGGTTTCGGTGGCGTATATCGACCCGGGCAATATCGCCACGGGCATTGAAGCCGGCGTGCGATACGGATATCAACTGCTTTGGGTCGTGCTCGCATCCAGCCTGGTGGCGATGCTGTTCCAGATGCTCTCTGCCCGCGTGGGCATCGTGACGGGCCGGAACCTGGCGCAGCTCTGTCGCACGCACTTGCCCGCGCCGGCCGGGCTTGGCATGTGGTTCATCAGCGAGCTTGCGGCCATGGCGACCGACCTTGCGGAGTTCGTCGGTGCCGCCGTCGGTATCGCTCTGCTGACCGGGATACCTTTGCTGTACGCCATGGTCCTCGCGGGTGTGCTGACTTATCTTTTGCTGATGCTGCAAGTGCGGGGGTTCCGCTCTGTCGAACTCATGATTGGCGCGCTGGTGGCCGTCATCGGTATCTCTTACATCATCCAAGTGTGGATCTTGCCTGTCTCGTGGGCGGCGGCGCTGCGGCAAACCTTCGTTCCCACCGCACTGCCGCCCGATGCGTTCATGTTGGCGGCTGGCATTGTCGGGGCCACGGTGATGCCTCACGCGCTCTTTCTCCATTCGGGACTGGTCAATACGCGCGTGCGCCCACGGAGTGCGTCTGAGACATCGCAACTGCTTCGCTATTCCAACCGCGAGGTGGTGGCAGCGCTGGCCGCCGCGGGCTGCATCAACCTCGCCATGGTGGTGGTATCAGCAGGCGCGTTTCACGGCGCACATGCGGAGGTGGCTGGCATTGAGGATGCCTATATCACCCTGGCGCCGTTGTTCGGGGCATCGGCGGGGCTGGTGTTTCTGGTCGGGCTGATCGCATCGGGGCTCTCAAGCTCCGCGGTCGGCACGATGGCGGGCCAGATGGTGTTGCAAGGCTTCCTGCGTGTACGCCTGCCCGTATGGATGCGCCGACTGATCACCATGGTGCCGGCGTTCATCGTCATCGGCGCAGGCATGGATGTCACGCAGGCACTGGTGCTCAGTCAGGTGGTTCTGAGCATGGTGGTGCCGTTTCCCATGGCGGCGCTGATCTGGCTGGCACGCCGGCCGGACCTGATGGGGCAGCATGCCGCCGGGCGCGGCCTGGTTCTAGTGGCGACGGTTGGGGCCGTGCTGGTGGCTGGGTTGAACGGCGCGCTGCTCGTTCATCTCGTCGCATAGCGATGCGGGATGACGCTACCGCCCTGACCCGGTCAGGCGGGCGCCGCACATACCCACGCTGCCGCAAGGAAGTCGGCCAGCGAAACATGGCCCAGCACGACGTCCGCCGGTTTGTCGAAATCCTCGTCCAAGGTCACGGCAGTCATCTTTGCATAGGCGCGCCCATCGCCATGTGCACCGCGCCACGTTGCCGTTGTCTTGACTGCGCACTTCGGCAGCCGAGCGCCATCCTCCATCATTGCCTCGCGATGGCTCCGAAGGCTCGATAGCAGCGTTTGTGCCCGTGGAGAGATGCAGCGCAGCAGATCAGCCTGCCCAGGCGCGACAGTGCTCGAGATACTGGCGCTCATGCAGCCCAAGCAGATCGACAATCGAAGACCAGAGCCAGAACGGCGCGTCGATGGAGCGTCCATGACGCGCCCGCAACTCACGGTGCCATGCCATCGCGACATCCCGGGGCATCTGGCTGCCATGCGCAAGGCCGACGACGTTGCCCAGATATGCGGCCAGGACCGTGGCGTCCTTGTGCTCCAGCTTGTCGACCGACAGCTTCAGGTCTTGCGGTTGCAGCTCGCGCATGAAAAAGCTACCGCCAAGCATGCGCCCCCATGCCATTCGATCGCCCAGGTCAGGAGAAAGACGGCGCGCGCCCGTGACCACGCGCTCGCCGTTGATCCGGGGCATCTCGCCTGAAGAAGCACTGGGCGCCGCCGCCTTGCCCGCCTCCTTGATATCGATCAGCCGATACCGCGGCCCGCGGTCCTGATCGACGGCCAGCAAGACGGCATAACGCCGCTGACCGAGCGAGCTGCACCCTTTGACCCAGTACGCCGCATCCACAATGCTGACAGAGGCTTCGCCCGGCATTTCGTAAAGACGCGCCACCAGGGCAAGCACCTCGTGCTGGCTCACCAGATGTTTCAGTTCGCGCCGCTCTTCTCGTGAGAGCGGCCAGAAATGGCGCCCTAGCGGAATGGATGGAGACGTGTCACTCAGCCGCTCCTTGGCCAGCTCTTTCCACGTACGTGCAGTCGCCGCTTTCATGGCTGTGCGCACGGATGCAGGGCGCGGCGGCAAGCGCAACGCTGCATCGGGGTCGATGCCGTGCAGGTACCCCGCCATCAGCGCCTCCACCATGCGTGCGGTCACGATGCCAGGGAGGTCCGAACCGCGTGCGGCCGTCGCCAACGAGACGCCAAGCCGGATCAGGTCGTGCGCGGGATTGCCCAGCACCGTCTGGTCCAGATCCCGGATCTGTATGCGCGCGGCGCCGGAAGTATGGCCGATCGGGCCGAGGTTGCCGACATGGCAATCGCCGCAAATCCAGATGGTCGGCCCCTCGGGAAACGTGTGCGACTGCACCTCGCTCAGCCACTCGTAGAACTTTGCGGTGCTGCCGCGAACGTACGCATGCGTGGAGCGCGTCATCTTCGATTGGCGCAGCCGGGCGAGTATGGGCGCACGGTTTTTGGGGCTCACCGCGCTGTGCGACGATTTTCGTTGGGACATGTCTGTGCTGAACCTGGGATGCTTTAACTGGGTGATGGACCCCAAACCGCATGCAATAAGTGTTCCCTGGCCCCTAAAACAGCCTAGATAACGCCTCCACGGCGGTCAACCTTTGCTATGCTTGCTCGAAGCGCGCTGCACAGGTGTCGCTTCCATTGAATGGTCAACTTTACCCAACCATCTATTTTCACTATGGCCACCAAAACCAAGACCGCTGCCAAGACCGCTGCCAAGAAGGCCGCGCCAGCAAAGAAGCCTGCTGCAACGACGCCAACCCTGAAGCCTTTGAAGGACACGTTCACCAAGGCGAGCCTGGTGAGCCATCTGGCTGAACAAGCCGCCGTCGACGCCAAGGCGGTGAAGGCGGTGCTGCTCCATCTGGAGAACACCATCGTGGCTTCGCTGCACAAGAAGGGCGCGGGTGAGTTCACGCTGCCGGGCCTGTTCAAGGTGACGTCGGTCAAGGTGCCGGCAACCAAGCGCCGCTTCGGCAAGAACCCCTTTACCGGTGTGGATCAGTGGTTCGAAGCCAAACCGGCAACCGTGCGCGTCAAAGTCCGCGCCTTGAAAAAGGTCAAGGACGCAGCGGTCAACAGCTGATCGCCGCCGCAAAAAAAAAGGGAGCTTCGGCTCCCTTTTTTTGCGTGCTTGCCGGTCGAAAGAACCGGCGGGCAGTGCGGCCGATGCCGCCTCGCCGAATGACTCTCTGCTGTGATGCCTAGCGCGCCTTGCCCCGCGCCGCCTTTCCACCGCTGCGGGCAGCATCCTGGCCGCCGACAGCGCCATCCCCGCTCATGCGCTCCAGCCACGAAAGCGCATCCACATACGACAAAAACTGCCGCAGGTAATCGGGCGACACCTCACGCATCAACAGCAGCGACCGATGCACGAGACTGCTCGAATTCAGCGGCCCGGCATTCACCGGCACCTTGTCCAGGGCCTCACGCAACTGCTTCTCGGCGCTGACGCGGGACCAGGTCTGCCGCACGTCTTCGAGCATCTTTAGTTCCGGCAATGCACGCAGATGAGGCTCAGAACCGCCATCTGCAGCCTTGCCGACATCCGAGCGTTGCCGGCTGGCAATGTCACACAGCAGTTCGGCCAACGCGCTGTCGGCCGGTGCCTTTGCATCGCTCGCGTCGGACGTTGCCGTCGTGCGATCGACGTGTTGCGCGTAGGCTGCGATCAGCTCGCCGAGCCGCGCATCGAGAAGGCGCCGCGCCTCGCCGGTTTGGCCGGCCGCACGCCGATGCAACGCCTCGATGAAGGAAAAGCGCACGCGGTCCAGCCGATCCGCGCCGCTTGCGCGCCAGCTGTCGAGCGTGGCCTGCGCGGACACATCAATGCGGCTCACGGCGTCCACCGTTGGAAGCGGCTTGCCTGGGAACAGGCGCGATCTCCACACGCCGGTTCTTGGCGCGGCCGACGTCGTCTGCATTGGAGCTCACGGGCTGCTGCGAACCAAACGCTGCCGCAAACACGCTCGATGCGGGAATGCCTTCGTCGATCAATGCGCGCGTCACGGTCAACGCGCGCTTGGCGGACAGCTCCCAGTTATCTGCAAACAGCCGATTGCCGGCACGCACCTGCTGGTCGTCGGAAAACCCGCTCACCATCAGGATCTCTTCACGCGACGTGAGATACGCGGCCAGCGGCCCCGCCAGGCTCTTCATCAGCGTGCGGCCCTCGGGTTGCAGCTGATCGGAGTTGATCGCGAACAGCACATTGCCATTGATGCCGATGCGCCCGTTGACGAGCGTCACGCGTCCGGCTGCCAGCGGGCCGGCCAGCGCCTGCTCCAGCGTCTTGCGGCGCTGCGCCTCGGCCTCGCGCTGCTTGACCTCGTTCTCCAGCTTGGAGGACAGCTCCAGCTGCACGCCGATTACGCCCACCAGAATCAGCACGAACGCGCCCAGCAGCACCGACATCAGGTCGCCAAACGCGGCCCAGACCGGTGCTGTGGCCTCGATGCCACCGTCAATCTCGTCGTTCATGCCGCTTCGGTCCCGGCCAGCGCGCGCTGGTCACCCAGCCGTTGCAGGTCTTCCAGGATCTGCTTCTGAGACAGCATGCTCAGGTCGATCACCTCGCGCGCCTGCGCCACGTAGTAGGCAAGCTGTTCGTCGCTGCGCGTGAGCGACTTGCCGAGCGCGGCTTCGATACGCTGCAGCTGGGCTGCAAGCTTGTCGTTCGACTCGCCGAACAGCTGCACGGCCACACCAAACGCCTCGCCAAGGCTCGCCACCTCGACCGCGCTGCCGGTCACCTGCGCGGCCACCGCGCCGAGCTTGCCGGTCTCGGCCTCCACCCGATCGGTGAACCGCACGCCCACGCGCTCCAGCAGATCCGCCGACGTTGCCACCAGCGCATCCACCGCCGTGCGCTGCTCGGTCGATGCATGGTTGACCGCGTCGAGCAGCGTTTCCAGCGTGCCCAGCAGGCGCGCACGCTCGTCCAGCATCGCGGTATCGCGCACCATGCTGTCGGACAGCTTCTGGCGCAGCTCGGCCACCACTTCGGCCGCGGCCTTGGGCGCTTCCGACGCGGCTTGGACCAGGCGCGAAATCTCGCCGATCGTGTCGTTGGCGTGCGCCTGCGTTTGCGCGGAGATGTCGCGTGCGGTCTGGGCCAGTGCGTCGCAAATCTGTTGCTGACGGCTTGCCGTATCGGCGCCAGCCTTTTCCCACGCCTCGCTCAGCTTGGCGCCCATGGCGCCGAGGGCATCGGTCCAGGCCGCCAGACGTTGTGCGTCCCGTCCTTCCAGCGCAGCTTGCAACGCGGCATGCGACTGGCGCGATGCGTCCTGCTGCGCGGCGATATCGCGCGCTGTCTGCGCCAACGCATCGCAGATATCTTGCTGACGATTCGCCGTATCGGCGCCGGTTTTCTCCCACGCCTGGCTGAGCTTCTCGCCCGTTGCGCTGAGCGCCTCGGTCCAGGCCGCGAGACGTTGCGCGTCTCGTGCTTCCAGTGCGGCTTGCAGCGCCGTATGCGACTGGCGCGACGCGTCTTGCAACGACACGGCGTGCTGCTCGAACGTGGCGGCAGCCGCCTCCAGCGCGCGCTGGTTCTGGGTGGCCAGCTCGGCGTGGGCGTGTTCCTGGCGGGCCAGCGCATCGCGCCAGGCAGCGGACAGTCCGTCTGCGGCGGCATCCAGGCGCTCGGCCACGCTATCGAGCAACCGCGCCGAGCGTTGCTCGAATGTCTGAGCAAACCGGTCGAGCGACGTGCCGACCTGACCGACCAGCGCCTCACTCGAGCGTTGATGCGCCGACAGGGCGTTGTTCCAGATACCGGAGACCGCCTCCGCCGTCGCCTCGAAGCGCGTCGACAGGCCATCCAGTTGACGCTGCACCGCGTGCGTGACCGTCTCCTGCAGCGCGGCCGATTCCCGCGCGAGGCCCGCCATCGTCGTTTCCACCACCGGCTGCAGCGCTGCGCTGGCAACGCGTGCGCTCTCCGCTGCGCTGTCCTTCAAGGACTGACCGACCGACGACGCAAGCTGGCTGTAAGCGGTCTGCGCCTTGTCGAGAAATGCCTGCTGGGCGGCGATCTGTCGCTCGCTGCTGGCCGCGCCCTGCTGCTCCAGCGACGTCATCATCGCCTGCAGCCGATCAACCAGCGCGGGCATCACATCGGATTGCCGCTGCAGAAGCTTGAACGTCTCTTCACGCTGATGTGCGTGCGAGTAGATGCGCAGCGTGGTCGCGATCTTTGCGTCGAGCGCCTGCACGGCCTGCAGCCGCTCGCGCCGGCACAGCGCCGACAGCAACCCCAGCATGGCCGACGTTGCCACACCGGCAATCGAGGTGCCGAACGAGAATCCCAAACCCTTGATCGGGGCGGCCAGCGATGCGCGGATCGCCTGCAGGTCCGTCGCGCTTTCCAGCGCTGCGCCCGTGCCTTTGAGCGTCACCACCATGCCGAGCAGCGTACCGAGCATGCCAAGCAGCACGAGCAGGCCCACCAGATACGGCGTCAGCGCGGGCGCAGGCAGCGCAACGCGCTCGCCTTCCACACGCAGGCGCACGGCATTGCGCACGCTGGGGTGCAGTTGCTCCAGCCATGCCGCCAGATTGGGCGGCGTCTCGGACAACCCTGCCACGGCATGGGCGACCGTGCCCGTGGCTTGCCGATAGCGGCGCAGCTCCAGCGCGCCTGCCACATAGGCGGCACCGATCACGAGCGTGACGGCCAGTGCCAGCAGGTTTCCGCCAACGAGGTAGCCGACGGCAATCCACCCCAAGGCCGCCAGCCCGACAGAAAAAACGATGAGATTCAGGTGATGTCTGGACATGAATGGTGTCTGTCCCGCTTAGCGGGGGCGAAGGGCTGCGAGCAACCCGTCGACCGGTTGAAAACGAACATCGAGCTCGGCCAGGAGCACGCTCTGCATATCTTTGCGGAACGCATCCAGCCAGGCGCGGGATGTGGATTGGGTGGCCGGGCCCTCCGCGGGCAGCTCGGCCTGCCGCTGCTGCTCGGCCGCGCGCAGGCGCTCGAAGTACGGCCCCAGCATCGACGGAATGGCCCCCAGCAACGAACGTTCGCGGGCCGCGAGCGCCTGCTCCATGCTGTCATCCAGCACCGCAAGGCGCGCGAGGTCGGGCGTCCTGGCAGCCAGCAGGCGCCGCAGGCGGCCACGCAGGTCACTGATCTCCAGTTCCATGGTCTGCTGCATCAGCACGTAGCGCTGCCGGAAATCGGCGTAGTCGACCACCACCGGCACCGACGGGTTCTGGATCGGCGCGCGTGGCCCAGGCCTGGCATCGGGCGCACAGCTGGACGCGATGGACTTCGTCAACGCCGCGCGGACGCGGCCACCGATGGTTTCGGCGTCCGGGCCGACGGGCCGCGTGCTGGAGGCACTGGCGGGCGGTGCCACGCTCAATGCCGACGAAAGCGTGATGGCATCCGTCCAGCTGAGCCATTGGCTCAACCGGTCAGAAAGGGGCTGCGCAGATGCGGAAACGTCGACGTCCGTCAGGCGAGCAAGAATGCGGATCAGCGCGGGGCCGCTGAGCGCCCTGCGTTGCTGGGCGTGCGCCATGCTACGAGTGCCGAAAAAAGGCTGGAGTTTACACTGCCTGCCGGGTCGGACTGGGGTCCATGAGTGGCACCGAAGTCACTTACCGCAAGAAACCTTCATGCGAGCGCGCCCGCACTGAAATGCACGGGGCTGCCTCGCCTCTTCGTCACTGCGTCAAGGCCCAGGCAAGATTGTTCTGTGCATCTTTATTGCCCTGCTCGGCAGCTTGGCGAAACAACTTGAGCGCGCGTTCCTTGTCCTGACGCACCGCAATCCCAAACCAGTAGAACTTGCCCAGCTCGTTTTCGGAGTAGGCGTCGCCCAAATCTGCGGCCTGTGCGTAGTCTTTTGCGGCTTGGTCGGACTTCTTCATGCGGTGATAAATCGAGCCTCTGGCCGACAGCGCGTATGTGTCACGCGGCTCGAGGCTGATGAGCTTCGACAATGGGCCAAGCGCCTGCTCGTATTTTTGCTGGCGAATAAGGACATGGCCCATTTGCGTCAGTGCATCCCGATCATCCGGGTTCAGCGAAAGCGCTTGAGCGTAGTCCTTTTCGGCGCCCGCAAAGTCTTTTTTACCTATCTTGACCCAACCGCTGTCCGCAATGGCCAGCGCCGAAAATTCCTTCAGCGTCGCTGCCGGCACATTTGCCTTTCGACACTCATCGACAAAAGCAGCCATCTCTTCCGGGCTACCGTTCCATTTCGAACGTAGCGACTTGAGATAGGCCCGCCTGACCACCACCGTTTGCGGGTCCTTCCTGAGCGCCTGCTCCAGCAGCACCCGGTTGTGTTTTTTCATCCCTTGAGCCTTACCGATTTCAATCCCTTCCCGATAGGACAAGATCGGCTTTGGATCCAGTTCAACAGACTTCGATAAATCGCGTAGCGCCATACTTTGGTACGCGCCCATTCCCGCGAACTGTTCATCGGTGGTGTCCCGCGCATACTTGCTTCCGCGCCGCGACCATCCCATCGCCATGTAGTAGATCCCGCGCGACAACAAGGCCGCATAGGAACGTGGAAACTCCGCGACCCATTGATCGAGCTTGGTTTCCATCGCCGAATCAGAGTAGTAGAAGGCTCTGAATGCTCCCGACAACTGCTCGTCGCTGATCGCTCCGCGTCCATAGGCCTGCTGCAGGCCAGACATCTGCCGGTCCAGCTCGGTATAGCGCCCTTCCATCAGCAGGGCACGCCGTTGCGCGGCCTCGCTAGTGGGCGGCTCTGCCGCCGAACTCATTGATTGAAATGCGACGCAGACAAGGCAACAGAGCAAGATTCTTTTGATCATTTTTGTACTCGCTATCAATGCAGCGTTTGGACCGGTTGCTTTAACTGCCCCCGTAGCGCGCACTTTCGAACATGCAGGAAACCGGAAAGACGAAAGACTCGCGCAGCCATGTTCCCCCACAGTTTTGAGAAGCATAGAGACCACCAGCAGCTAGCACGAAGATAAAAGGAATTAAGCCAAGTAGGGTAGCCAAGTGCCGCGCCTTTTGTCCGGGCACACGTGCGCGCATGGCGTGATCGGCACGGCTGCGGAGACGGAATCACCGCTTAACCTTCGGCTCGCACCCAAAAAGCGGTATCGTGTCGCCCACTACCGCACCCTCCCCGCTTTCTCGCCCATTTGCCGTGACCGATCACCCCACCCTCACCTGGACCGACGACCGCCCTGAAGCCAGCAGCGACGCCGTCCATACCGCTGTCTGGCGCTCCGAAGCCGGCAACCCGCCGCCCAAGCGCGTGGCCATCGCGGACGATCGCACCACAGCCGATGCCGCCTACCGCCTCGCGTGCGAAGGCACGGCATTGCTCTGGCAAGGCGATTTCCAGAACGCGCGCCAACTGCTGCAGGCCATGTCCCGCCGCACGGATCGCAAACCTGGCAAGGCGCGCAAGGAACCCGCCTCGCCCATCGATGCGTTCAACCTGCATCGACAGGCGCAATCGCAGCGCGCCCGCACGCTCGGCATGCTGCTGATTCCGCTGGATGCGGATTACACGATCCCGCTGCGCCGCGCCCCCGACATGCGCGACGCCTGCACGGAGGCTTACGGCACGAGCCATACCGCTTCCGTCGTCTCGCTGCGTGAGCTGCTTGGCTTGATCGGCGCGCATGAGTGGCGCAAGAAGGGTGTCGAGATTCCCGCGCTCGGTGGTGAGCGCATTCACCCGCACTACGGCGTGTTCTCGCCCGTGCGCGGCGAATACATCGAGCTGGTGGCGAATGCACCGTTGCCTTCGAAAACCCTGGCGTTCGATATCGGCACGGGCACGGGCGTGCTGGCAGCGGTGCTCGCCAAACGCGGCGTGAAACGCGTCATCGGCACCGATCAGGACCCGCGCGCGCTGGCCTGCGCACGTGAGAATGTGGAGCGCCTCGGTCTGCAGACCCAGGTTGAGGTTGTCGATGCGGATTTGTTTCCCGGAGGCCGAGCGCCGCTGATTGTGTGCAACCCGCCGTGGCTGCCGGCACGGCCCAGCTCGCCCATCGAGCGCGCCGTCTACGACCCGGACAGTCGCATGCTGCGCGGCTTCCTGGACGGCCTCGCCGCCCATCTGGAGCCGAATGGCGAGGGCTGGCTGATCCTGTCGGACTTTGCCGAGCATCTTGGCCTGCGCACGCGCGATGCCCTGCTGGCGATGATCGACGCGGCCGGCCTGCAGGTGGTGGGCCGGGAAGACATCAAGCCGAAGCACCCGAAGGCGTCCGATGAAAACGACCCGCTCTATCGGGCCCGGGTTGCCGAGGTGACGTCGCTGTGGCGCCTGAAGGCCCGCCAGTAAACCAGTGACTCAGCGCGCCATCGTCGCCAGGTAGTCGAGCGCGCCCTGCCCCGCAGCGGCGCCGCTCGCAAAACACGCCGTCAGCAGATAGCCGCCCGTCGGCGCTTCCCAG
Source organism: Ralstonia pickettii (assembly GCF_001699815.1). Classification (GTDB taxonomy): domain Bacteria; phylum Pseudomonadota; class Gammaproteobacteria; order Burkholderiales; family Burkholderiaceae; genus Ralstonia; species Ralstonia thomasii. The sequence continues at coordinate 142,685 of NZ_MCGB01000096.1, forward strand.
TCGAGCATCTCGCCTGCGCAGAACACGCCCGGCAGACGCTCAATCATCAGCTTTGCATCCAATGCTTCAAATGCAACGCCGCCTGCGGTGCTGATCGCCTCGTCGATGGGTCGCGTGCGTATGAGCCGCAACGGCAGCGCCTTGATGGCTTTGGCCAATTGAGCCAGATCGGCAAACGCTTCCTTGCTCAGGCACTCGCGCAGCAAGCCGAGCTTTACGCCCGTGATATTCAGCTTGCTTTGCAGATGACTCGACATTGAACGCGCGCCGCGCGGGCGCATCAGTTCATCTGTCACACGTTGCGCACTCCAGCCTGGCGCAAGATCAAGCCAGATCGTCGCACTGCCCTCTGCGGCCAGCGCATCGCGAATGGGCGCCGACAACGCATAGACAAGGCTGCCTTCAATGCCGGTCTGCGTGACGACGAACTCGCCCTGGCGAAATTGCAGCGCATCGTCATCGCCCGAGCGCAAACCGATGGCGACCGACTTGACGGGCTGCCCAGCAAAACGCTCCTGGAAATACGCGCTCCAATCGGCGTCGAACCCGCAGTTGGCGGGCTGCAAGGGTTGCACCTGCACGCCGCGCGCCTCCAGCAACGGCACCCAGGCGCCGTCGGAGCCCAGGCGGGGCCAGCTGCCGCCGCCCATGGCCAGTACCACGGCATCGGCTTGCACCAGCCGTTCAACGCCGGCGGTTTCAAAGCGCAGCACCTGCGCGTGGTCCGACGGTTCTGCCCAGCCCACCCAGCGATGCCGCATGTGCAGCTGCACGCCCGCCTCGCGCAGCCGGTGCAGCCATGCGCGCAGCAAGGGCGCGGCTTTCATCTCAGTCGGAAAGACACGCCCCGAACTGCCGACAAACGTGTCGATGCCCAGCCCATGAATCCACGCGCGCAGCGCATCGGGGCTGAAGCGGCCAATGAACGGCGCCAGCGCCTCGCGCCGCGTGCGATAGCGGCCGAGAAACGCGTCGATCGGCTCCGAATGCGTGATGTTCATCCCGCCAATACCCGCCAGCAGGAATTTGCGTCCGGCCGACGGCATTGCGTCGAACACCTCCACACGCACGCCGTTGCGCGACAGGACTTCAGCGGCCATGAGCCCGGCGGGGCCGGCGCCGATGACGGCAACGAGAGGGGCATTGGATGTTTCGGACATGCGGGGAGGAACGGATCGAATCGCGCGGGGCAGACAAGCGGGGCGCTATTGTCACATCCCGACT
>NZ_MCGB01000097.1 GCF_001699815.1 Ralstonia pickettii
TCGATCGCTTGTTGAATCACTTGCCGCGCCCCGTGACGAACCAATTCGTCAAGTCCAAGCCCGACTCCCGATAGACCGACGACTGCTTTTTCCGTATCCTTGCTCATGGTGGATGGTTTGATTTTTTGCTGGTTTCCGACTTCGACAATCAGATTCTCAGCTGAAACCTCCACCGCCTTCAACTTCCCGCCTCAACTCCCCCGTACACCACTTTCGACTTTAGCTCCCCCAATTTGAGGCTGAAGGCCTCGAGCCGATGCGCTCCGCGAGGTCGCGGGATCGGGATCGGGCTATCGAAGGACTGACTTTTCCCCATAAGATCAAGGCCTTACGAAGGGAGTGGAAGTCTAGGATGCCAATTGACAAATTTAATGCGGGCTTACGCCTATTGACGCTATTGCCTCGCTTTCAACGTAATTAAAATTGTCACTACAGAGCCCGCGTTGGCTCAGTTTCGCCAAACCGTAGTGACATTTTTATTTTGTTCTACGCCGAGCAAATCAAGCCGACGCTAAGCGCAGTGCGCGAGCGGCTGGGCACTGGCAGCATGAACACCATCCACCGCCATCTGGTTACTTGGCAGGGTCAACAAAAGCCTGCCGCGCGCAAGATTGGCGATCCGAACCCCCGCCTGCTGGCCGCACTGGGCACCGAGTTTTCGCGGGTGGCCGAGGACGCCGCGGCCGACGCCGAGGCCGCACTGGCGCAGGTCATGAGTGAAAACGCGGTGCTGGCCAGCACTGGCGAGGCTCTGGAAGCTGAACGCGACGCCCTGACGCAGGAGCTGCAGCAGGTTGCGACAGAGCGCGACAAGCTTGCCGGCAAGGCGGCCGAGCAGGCAGCAGAGATCGAACGCTTGAATGCAGAGTCGGAGCGGGAGCGCGGCGAACTCGCCGCCGTTCGTCGGGCGCTCGCGCAAGTGGAGTTGCGCCTGGAAGCGCTGCCACACTTGGAGCGCGAACTGAGCGAACTGCGCGCCCAACTGGCGGCGGAACAGGCCGCCCGGGTCGCTGCCGATCGCACAGCCGCCGTCGCCGATGCGCAGCGTGAAGCTGCTGACATCGCCCGAATCCAGGCCAACGAGCGCTTGGCCAACGCCGAATCGCGCGAGCACCAGGTGCGTGCCCAACTGGCTGAAGCGCAGGCCGCGCATGAGCGCACCCGCGAGAAACTAACCGAGGTCGTCGGTCTTGAGGCCGGTGCCCAGGCCGAGTTGCGAATGCTGCGCGAGCAAATTGAGGCCGCGAAGCCGACACCAGAGTCGGCACCAGATCAGCAGACCGGTCAACCGCCGAGCAAACCAAACTCACGGCGCAAGGGGGCGTAGCAACGCCGCTTACCTACCCACTGGGCGGCACGGCCCCCCTCTGCATTGCGCCCTGCCCGCCATACAGTCCTTCCCCTAGCCCTCTTCACATCCGGAGTCATCGCATGCTGCGGTCGTTTGGCCTGGTTGACCAATTTCGCACACTGGCGGCATTCGTTTGTGCCGCCACCCTCGCCTCCACACCGGCTATTGCACAGGATGGCGTACCCGCACTCGCAATCACCGCGCCGAACGGGGCCAAAAGCGTGCTGGTCGCCACTCTCCACGTCCCCTATCAGGGCATGCGCCAGCCGGCGATGTCGGTGCTCCAGGGCGCCACAAGTTTTGTCATTGAAAGTTCGAGGGCCCAAGGTCCACAGCCTGTCGAACTCCAGGGCGCCGATCTACTGGACCCCGAGGTGTTTGCTGGTCGGGCCTCTCGTGCACCATGGGCCCGGTCATTGACCGATACACAGGTTGAATTTCTTCAGCTGCGCGCGAAATGCGCAGCACCTCAACGTCCCGACCTGGCCATCGAAATGCTGCAGCACAAGAGTCCGCGTATGGCCGCCGCGTACGCTTGGATTCCCTGCACAGAATTGAGCAACCTGTCCAGAGACGCGATATTCGCGATAGCGGCACTGCGCTACAACGTAGCGATAGTGCCTCTCGAAGATCAGACCGACTTGGAAAACCGGCGACGCGCGGTCCCGGATCGGATCTATTGGCGCCTGCTGATGGGCGGCTTGAACATCGCCCGCCAGCGAGAGGATTTCCGTCAAGCTGTTATCGCATTCAATCGCGGCGACTATGAGAGGATCGCCGCTCTCGCGAGTCTGGGTAACGAATCTCCAGAGGATGCGGCGATCTATCACCGCCTGATGGTCCACGACCGCAATTTGTCCTGGATGCCGCGCTTGCGCCAAGCCCTCGACGCCGGCGGCGCGGTGGTCGCGGTTGGTGCTGCTCACCTGCCAGGGTCCGACGGACTCATCGCACTCTTGCGAGCGGACGGCTACCAAGTCAACGACATTCTGCTGCCGAATGACACAGCAATGGAGATGCAAGCACCATGATGGATGATGCAATGCATCGCGCTCAAGATGTCGTCTATGGCCAAGACCAAGCCGCGCAGATGCGAAAGGCACCGGGCCTTGCGCGCATCCGCGCGGCAGCATCTGACTCCAGTTGCACGGTATTGGACCAGTCGGTCTGGAAGCGCACTGAGCTGGGCCCGGTCCTTGATCTCCTCACGACTGAAGGATCAACCCAGCGGGTCTACGTCGACGTGCCCATCGCCGCCGTGGTTGGCTTAACGCATCGGAATTTCAGCAAGGCCTTGACGTGGCGCGGCATGCTGCAGGACCTGCACGGTTTTGGCTGGGACGAGCGCGTCATTGACTACTGCGAATCGGAAATCGGCCACCAATCATTTCCCGCCCCTGAGGCAGCGTACGAACTGAAGCTGGCCGCCTACGGCGGGGCTGTGACGTGCACCAACGGCGTCCACCGCCTGGTCGCGGCCGTGAACTGGTTGGGCGCCACGCAAGGTGAACACGCCGTGCTGCGCAAGGTCTCGGTCTGGTACCGGCCGACCGATGCCTCGTTGGTCAGTGCGTTGCGCGCGCTCGAGCAGCAAGGCGCCCGATTGCGTCTCGGCTGCGCCAGAGACGACGCCGGCATCCGCCGTATGTGGTTCATCGAATCAACCACCGCGCACCGCGTCAGCTATTTCCACGTCACGCCCGGACGCTGCACTCCAATTCAGGTCGGACCGCGCTGGGTGGCAAAAGCACGAGCATGGGCGGGCCTAGAGGCCGACGCCGTACATTTCGTGTCGGAGTGGTTCGATATTCCCCCGACCGTTCTCGATACGGTGGTAAAGGATGCTTGGATCGACGCGCAGATCCGCGCGCCCCGCTACGAGGCCCCTCTTGACTAAATGAAGACGGTGAGTCCCGTTGTCCAGCACGACTGGCCTTGCTATTCTTCCCTCGCACGCAGTAGCGCGCACAATTCGCCATCTCGCGATGGTCAACCACCTTGAAATCTACGCACTCCATGGCGACGAAATCCAAGACCGCAGCAAAGAAAGCCGCACCGGCAAAGAAGACCGCCGCCGCCGCGGCCCCGACCATCAAGCCGCTGAAGGACACCTTCACCAAAGCCAGCCTGGTGAGTCACTTGGCCGAGCAGACAGAACTTGAGGCCAAGGCCGTGAAGTCCGTGCTCCTGCATCTGGAGAACACCATCCTGAGTGCGCTGCACAAGAAAGGCGCCGGCGAGTTCACGCTGCCTGGTCTCTTCAAGGTGGTATCCGTGAAGGTACCGGCCACCAAGCGTCGCTTCGGCAAAAACCCTTTCACGGGCCAAGAGCAATGGTTCGAGGCCAAGCCGGCCAGCGTGCGTGTCAAGGTGCGCCCGCTGAAGAAGGTGAAGGACGCCGCTCAGTAAGTCCTCCGCTGCCATTCGTGCCAACGGGAGGCCAAGCCTCCCGTTTTCATTGGCGCGTGTGCCCAACGCAACCCATGAGGATGTCTTGTCTCTCTTTCCCCAGCGTAGCGCGGACGTGCGCCGCTACAAGTTCATCAATTGGAACGTCGTACTGAAGCCGGCTCTGCAAGAGAAATTTGAGAAGGTCATCACTGCAGCCGAGCAAGCAGGCTACCTCGAACGGCTATACGTGCGCGTCGAACGCGAGCACCGAACTGTCACCCTATTCCCAGGCCAGCATCCGGTGGGCGCTTCGCTGAGAAAACAGGGCTCGACAGCGGCGGAGCACGGAGCCGCACTTGTGTTCTCTCAAGCCAAAACCGGCAATGTCGCCGTGCTGCTCTATCCGTACGAGTCTGAATTCATGCGGCAGCCCGAAAAGCTCATCGTTTGGCGAGTGTTCGTGGGCCCGAACGATGTCACACAAAGCGTCATCGACGCAGCCGTGGCCGACGCGTTCCGATACTGGCGCGTATCCAGTGTGCTCGACGGTGGTTCGCGGTGGGATCGTTGGCGCATCGGAATGCTGCGGCGCCGAGACCGTTACCAATCGGCGGAGAAGGCGATGACGACTCGGCCAAGCCTGGTAGCAAGGGCCGTCGGCGCGTTCCTTGCCTGGTGGCCTGTTGCTGCCTTCGTCGCGTTTAGTGCCCTCGTGACGGTCGTGACCGGCTGGCACGACTTCAGCGACAAGTTTGGTGCCGCTTTCCACTCAACATCCACCGCAGCGAAAGAGTCGACGACTACATCAAAGACAGGCCGCGCCAGCGAAGCGGCGGCGGCCCCCTCGACAGCGCAGGATCGCTAGGCCCGCACCCGTAGTTACGGGTTCAACCGAACTGGGGGGCGAGGCATCCCTGTTTTCGGGTAGTAGCTGTAGTACACGTCAACAGCGCGGGCCCAGCAGTCGAGCAACTCGTCCGAGTGGTCGCGTACCCACTTGGCCAAGGCCTCAGCGTTCGGGTGGCTCATTCCGAACGCCGGCGCACCAGTCGCCACGTCGAACGCGCTTCGTGTCCAAGCAGAAAGCGAACGCCTTCGCCTTCTCGAAGGGATAGTCGCAGGGCACCAGGGGGTGCAGCGACTGTAGCGTGGCGGCGCTGGGCACCACAAAGCCTGCGTCATGGAAGTGCTGCCGGCCATGCGCTTCAAAGTCGTAGTCTACGAACCCAGCCGGGCTGTTGTATTCGACCCGCGTAATCTCGGAGGCGGTGATCGGCGCAAACGAGAGCCACCACGTGCCTTCTTTGGTTGTGGTCGATTTCAATAAATGCCGCCGTCTCGTGAGAGGCAGACGCCAAGGATTTTCGACGTATGCGGAAAGGCCCATAAGCTTGGCTTCATCGGGCTTTTCGCCACGACGCGCGTAGTACTCGACAAAGGGCATCAGAGTGGCTGTGTCGGCCGACATCTCCACCGTCAGGCGCACTCGGGTTTTGTTCATGACGATGCCATTCTTGGGTGCGACCCCATCGACGCGGGTCAGATACTCCATGTCTCTCGCGGTCAACGTTTTGTCGCCTGTCGTCAGGCCGTGACCATCAGCATCGGGATCCGTCGTCAGCCAGACCACTGAGTTGCGAATGCTTCCGTCACCATGCTTCACGTGGCCACGCGAAATCCCCATCGAGAGGATCGTTTCGGCGTACGAGACGGACGTGAAATGGTAGAACTTCATCCGCGTTCCTTCATCGTTGTGTGTGTTGATAGTTCAGCAACGCGATTGACCGAATGCGGTGTCAAACGGGTGCCGACAAGCTTTCTTCATTCAATTAGTCGCAACTGTCCTAGGCGCTCCAATCGCTCGCGGTCGGCCTGATCACTATGCTCCGGTGCGACCGGGTGGGCAGCGCCGCAAATCGTGCAGATCCAAAGCTGCACCCGGTGTGCCGCGTCGAACGATGTTACGCCGGCATTTTCGGGAACGTGGTCACGCAGGACGCCACAACTGTTGCAGGCGAGCCATCGTGTGTGGGATCTCATGGGAGTGCTTCGAGGGTTTTGGCCCGTTCGATGATAGCGCGCACGTTCGCAAGGCAAGGTGCTCGCTCATACAGTGAACCAACTTCAATGCCGATTTTGGCGCCACTGAGCAAATTGCTGGCCGTCGATTAGTTCGAAGCCAAACTCGCGCCCGACCTCGGCGGCCCCCGAAGTAAAGCGGCTTGTGGTAATGACGATCCCTTTGCTGGTGCCGCTGCTGCCGCGATCAGCAAAGGCAATGGCCCCATGCAGTTCACGCACGATTTCCGGGCCGACACTGCGATGCGCCGCCCAGCATTTGCATTGTACGATCCAAGATTGGCCGCTCTCGTCAACCGCGTATAGATCGACGCCACCATCGCCATCCCGACTGGCGGCCTGGTGAATCACGCGCAGCCCTCGTTCCCTGAGCAGTTGCATACAATCCCGCTCGAACTCAAACCATGCCGGCCGCGCACCTTCTGGCGCGGTTGATACCTCTTCGTAGATCATGCGCGATGCCGAGCGGCTGCGGTAGACACGCACCCGCTCAGCCTCCGCCATTGCCCCGCGAGTGTGTGGGCGCACGAATGTGAACCCTTCTGGAAGGTGCATTCCATACCGCTGTGCGAGAAAACGCTGAGTCGCCGATGTTGTTGCCGCCCGGCGCAGGTGTTGAGTGACAGCGTGTGGGGCACGACCAGATTCGTGCGCGTGTTGTGTCGCCTGCCGTAGATTGGGCCGGCTATAGCGTACGCGCGGCAGGTACACCACCGTCGTCAAGTCACGGCCACGGCTGCGGCGCGTTGTCGTTCGCGTACCAAACAGCGACTCTCGCTCCTCCACCACAAGAAAGTCCCGGATGATCGCAGCTGCGATCAACTGCAAGCTCAACTCGGCGTCCGTGTTCCACGTCACTTCGCCATCATCATCGCGCGGGCGGATCAAGCGGCCACCTGTTGCGCGCGGCGGATCGCTGGCAATGCCAATCGCGACATGGTGGTAGCGCTGCGCTGCGTCGAGAAATTGGCACGCGAACTCGCCTTGGTTCTCAAAGATCCGCACCGCCACGAATGGGCCGAACGCCACTTCTACTCGTGCGCCCCACGGGATAGTCCATTGCCGAGCTTCCTGTGCTTCGCGCAGCATCGCCTGAATCGTCGCTTCAGCTTCGTCTTCGGTGCCATCGAGCGCGACGCCGCGCATGGCTTCACAGACATCCGACAACGGGACCGGAAAATCGTTTGGCCCGAGGCGCTGGCCCGCGTCAATGAGGTCCAGCATGTCCAGACCGCTGCGCCACATCTCCTCGATGTCGGACAGCGACGCTTCGAGGTTGAACGGCGCACTACGCAATTCCAAACCGTGTTGCCCAGTGTTGGCGAACCAGGGCCGGTGGGTGCCGCCCTGCGTGATCTTGTCATCCAACAGAGCAGCCTCGAACGTCCAACGTGCGGCTTCGGACAACATTTGGTCGCCCGCATCGTTGAGCAGCGGAATCAGCTTGTCGAGCAAACAGAACAGCGCGTACGTGTCATGCAGCACCTCAACACACGCCCGATACGCAGCTTCCGCATCGGGGGCTGGACCCGCCAATGCTGCCAGCCAACGTCCGATCAATGGCGCACGCGCCACTAGCACCCTGCCCTGCTCGGCAATAATGCCCTCACCGAGCCAGTTGCCCTCTTCCGTGACGACCGGTGGTACGCGGTCATATGCCTGTCGCTCTGCAATTCCGCGCACGAAGCCAGCGGCGAGGCGGCGATTCCGATACACCTGCCTGCCCCATGCGACGCGAGCCTTGTCTGTTGCATTTAGGTCGCCTGCCCAGGGCCCGTCATAGTTCAGCTCCGACCAGACGTCTGACGCGGGTTCCGCCCAAAGCGGGATCGCAGGAGCGGCATCGGTTGTGTCAGCCTTTCGTTCGCGCTCGAATGGATCGAATCGCTGACCCTCGCGTGACCCCTGCAGTCCAGGCACCGGATGTTGCCATTGCTGCTCCATGCCTTGGAGTGAGGGAGCGGTTTCCCCAAAACCCGAATGCAACTGCGCCTCAAACCAAACAGTTTGGTACCCCTCCGGCGAAACGGCGATCATGCGAAAGCGACCGCGCTGGCGAATCGCCGCAACCACTGGATCAGCGCTCGGCCGCATCCACCGTGTGTGGGGATGGGGATTCTTTCCCTCTGTCATCAACGTAAAGGAAAACACCATGGAGGGGGTGTTGTTCCAACGCCAACCAATTGCGACGCACGTCCGCTGTCGACGTAGCCGTTGGATGGTGTCACGGTCCTGGGCGATGAACACTATGCAAGCAACGCCATCTTCACCGATCCAGCCAGGTCCGAAGAACCGTTGACCCACCGAGGTTCCCTTGAACGGCTCCGCCAGCGCTTTGACTTGGGCGGCCGTGGCATGTTCTATCGTCGTGGCAACCGCGCGCGCCACCGGCACTCGTTCGTTCCGGGGGAATTGCTTAGCAGGTGGGTTTTGGTCGGCGGGCATAGGCGAATCGGCAAGCTCAGTTCGTTGTGCCATACAGGGCAGACTGGCGATCAGCGGTCAGATGCCACCGCTGGGCAAGGTTGGCCGCTTCGGTGTTGCTGGCCAGGACCGCCTCAGCCTGCGGAAACAAGGCAACGTAGCTCGTTGCAAAGAAGCTCATGAAAACGAGGGCCACGCTTACGAACCTAGCGGCCATCGCCTCCTGGTCGCAAAGCGCTTGTGCATCGCGAATCTGCAGAATGCTGAGCCAGCTCGAGTGCGCGTAGCCGCAGAGGAAGCTGTAGATTTGGCGGATATAGACGGGGTGGAAACCGGCGGCGATGCCAGTGTCGATCCAAGACTGGCCGGCGCGCCATTCGCCCTTCAGAACCTTTTTACGCATCGGTTCGGAATACTGCTGCCAGACGCCGTGGGCTTCGATCTCGATCTGGAGTTGATCGATCCTTGTCTTCTCGTCGGCCAACTTCTGTTGGTGCTCTGGCGCACGTGCCGGATACGCCTGTCGGTCCAGTAGGCCGGCACGACGCCAGATCATATGGCGGAATTGTCGGACCTCCACATCTTTGCTGCCGTAGATGTAGGCGAACGTGAGGTAGGTCTCCAGAGCCGCGCGCGCAAGAATCATCACGGAACTGTGGTCGATGTGAAGATCTGCGCCATACCCGGCAATATCGATTTGGACCGGTTGGGCTATCAGGCGCAGCGAGGCTACGTGGTAACAGAATTTTTTGCCCAGCACTTGCGCATCGTTCATCCAAAGCTGGTCCACCGGGATCTGCTGCCCGGCCTGGGACTCAACGAGCTGCATCACCAACGTGAGCAGGCGCTCAAAGTCCCCCGAAAGATCATGGTTCAGCACTGATGCAGTCATTGCAGATATGAAAAAGCCGCCCGAAGGCGGCTCCTGTAACGTGCGAGTGTGGCCTCAGCCTGCAACCCTTACGCGCCGGCCTGCCAACACCGATCCTGCTACTTTGGGCTCCACTACCGACCGGCGCGCGACCGCCTGTTCGCGCGTCAATTTGGCGAACACGGCGAGGCGCGCGGCGACCTGTTCCGGCTTTTCGGCCAGGAGCGCTTGGCGTCGAATTTTGCGTGCTGTCGGCTTCATGGTTGATCTCCCTTGCGCATTGCGGACAGGACTGCCCCCAGATCGCGCTCAAGTCTCTCAATCTTACCCTTTTTCTCCACGACCCGTGAGTAGCCCAGGCTTTTGTAGAAATCTACCAACTCGGGAATGGGCCGCTGCAATGAGGCCGTCGTGCAGTCAAACGCCGCCGCACAGAATTCCAGGTAGCGCACTGCGATCTTGGCAAAGCGGCCCTGCAGCGGGTTAGGTGCCGGCGCACGGCTGAGCAGGTGGATCGACGCGACCACGTGTCGATTACTGATCCGCCCCAGGATCAAGCCACACAAGACATGCGTGTGATCCGGCAACTCCGCATAAACGGCGGCCTCCACGCGGCGCGGCCGACGGCGAGCCCGTGTCAACTCGCGGGACCACAGCCAGCCTGGGGCATAGCCTCCGAAGGTCCAGCGATCTGCAGCATCGACGTCCGTCCGTCCGATCGGCCGGAAGCGCACCGTTACCCCCTCTTCTACCGCGACGGCCGCGCTGGCCGCCGCGCCTGCCAGCTCGCGACGCTCAGCGCAGCGGCTTTCGGCAGTGTCCCAGTCTTGGCGCTGGGCCGCCATTTTTGAGGTCGGCGACGACATTTCGGTCTGGATGGAGGCTATTGGGCTGATTCTAACATGCCTAAAAGCGCACTCCATCGAGTGAAGTGCGCTTTTTACTGTGGTTGATAAGTATTCTTATCATGTACTGTGAAATTAATGTACGCTTTCGAGAACGTCACTTTTTCGCGTTTTCCAACAGGCCCGGAAACCCAAGCCCGACAACGCTTCGCCGCCCATGGACCCGCTCGACCCCGACCACAACCCTGAACCACCCCCCAGCCTCGAGACGCTGCAAAGTGAAATAAAGCGCACTCGACCCACCCGCCGCCGCGTTGTCGTTCGACGCCACCTCCACCGTGGCCATTTCGCGTTCCTGCGCGCGGTCGTCCAGGGGCTGGATGCCCGGCCGATGTGGGCGCGCTACCTGGCCATCGATGGCGAACTGGAGGCGCAGGCCGAGCTGACGCAGGAGACCTTCGTCGCGCACCCGAAGGTACGGCGCATGACCGCCTGGCTGCGCGCTGAACTGGCGGCGGCCGTGCGCCGCGCCGGCCACTACGGCAAGGTGCGCCTGATCCGCATCGACCTCTCCGGCCTTGCGCAGCGCGGACCCGCGTTGCCAGCGCTGGAGGAGTTCGCGCTGGAGAACAGGCTGGATGACTTCAGCATCGAGGAGCAGCTCGAAGCCTATCGGGAGCGCTTCGGAGACGCGGTGCAGCGGGCCGAGCGCCGGACCAAGCTGATGGAGCGGCAGCTGCGCCTGCTGGCCGACCTGGAACAGGTGCTGGCGGAGCCGGTGCGGGTCGACGACCACTGCCACGCGTGGCTGGCCGCGGGCGTCGCGGATCGGCTGGAGGCCGCCGGCGTAGCCACCATCGGCACCCTGATCGACCGTATCAACAGCCTGGGCGGCGGCTGGTTCCGCGCGCTGCGCGGGGTCGGCGAGAAGAAAGCCCACGCCATCGAGCGCTTCCTGCGCGCGAACGCCGACACGCTGGCGCGCAAACTGGGCGAACACGCCCGGATCCCGCGCCGGCAACTCACCGCGCACGAGCGTGACCGCGTGGTGGCATCCGGCACTGGCCTCCTGCCCCTGGAAAAGATCGTTGTGCCGGCCGCGCTCGACGGCAGTAACGGCCGTTTCCGGCGGCCCCCGGTCGAGTGCCTGCTGGACGCCCAGAACGACTACGAGGCGGTACTCACCTGGCTGCGCTCGAAACCGGGGCTGCCGCCTGCCGAGATCGCCCGGCGGCGCACCGGCCGGCGCGATGTCATCACCGAGCCCGGCCCGCTGGATTGGCTGCACTACCTGTCCAACACCCAGCGCAGTTATCGCAAGGAGGCAGAACGCTTTCTGCTGTGGGCCATCTGGATTCGGCGCAAGCCGCTCTCGTCGATGACGACTGAGGACTGCGTCGCCTACCGCGATTTCCTGGCCGACGTGCCCGACGACTGGTGTGCGCCACGCTCTCGGGAACGGTGGACGCCGAGCTGGAAACCGTTCGAGGGCAAGCTGTCGCCCGAGTCGCAGGCCTATGCCCTGACCGTGCTGCAGAACCTGTACCGGTACCTCAACGACAAGAACTATCTGAGCGGCAATCCGTGGGGCGGCGTGCGGGCGACGAATGGTGGCAAACCACAGCTGGACGTTGGGCGCAGTCTGACCGAGGACCAATGGGCGTTTGTGGTGGAGCGCCTGTTCCTGCTGGAGCGCACGTCATCGAACCTGCGGCTGCAGGTCGCCTTGCCCTTGCTCTACGCCACGGGCTTGCGTCTCGCGGAGATCGTGGGAGCGACAACGGCCGACCTGGCATGGCGCAGTCTCGCCCTCCCCCGCTCCGGCGAACGCATGGACGGCTGGTGGCTGACCGTGGTCGGCAAGGGGTCGCGTGTACGTGAGGTGCCAGTGCCCGATGAGGTCGTGCACGCGCTGGGCGCGTACCTGGACTCCCGCGGCTTCCCCAGCGACCCCGCCCAGATTCGTGAGCCGGTGGCCCTGCTCGGCCACGCGACCGATCAGGCTGAGCGTGCGCCGTGGGCAAAGCGGGACACGGCGAGCCCTGCCGCTCCGCTGACGCCGGGTGTGCTCTACCGGCAGATCAAGCGCTTCTTCCAGGCCTGCGCAACCGAGTTGGAGGCAACCGATCCGCAGGGAGCAGCACGGCTGAACGAAGCCAGCACGCACTGGCTGCGACACTCACACGCATCACATGCCATTGCCGCCGGCACGCCGGTCGAGATCATGCAGCAGAACCTGGGGCACAAGTCGCTCGACACCACGACGGTCTACGTGACGTCGGAAGAGGCCATTCGGATGAAGGAGCTGCGGGGGTTTTGGAAGCGTTCGTGATTTTCGAATGCGGGGGCCGCAACTTCCCCGTCTTTGCAGGCTTAGCCGGCACTGTCCTTAAGCTGGCGCCAAGATCAAACGAAGCCCGTCCTTCATTGGGCTAACTTTCAGTATATAGCGAGCCCCCGTGAACCCCTCAATGAGTTGTCACGTGGAAACTCGCCCCGCAAGCATCCCCAGCTGCATTGCTGCAGTTTCCACGTGACAACTTATCAGACGAGTGTCATGCGCACGCAGAATCATGCGACATGTTGTCGCCGACTGCCGCCAGAGACCGTACTTCTGAACCTTCTATTGCATCACATAGATGCTGGATAGTGACGCCAGCAAAGGGGCCCATCGCGTTTCCAGGTGGCAGCTACCAATGGGGTTCGGTAGATCCGTAAAAGTTTCGCCCAGACTTCGCGTCATTGCGATCGCCGATTCGGCTAATAGCTCCAAGTGTTCCCGTCAGCCACGAAGCCCGTTCGCCCGAACCGCACATGCAACGTATGCTTGGCACGAGTTTCCACGTGACAACTGCACTCCAGCGTCAGGAAAGATGTGACGGGTTGTCACGTGGAAACTGGTCGCAAAGTTCAGTCCACAGTGCATGACGAGGATAGTTTCCACGTGGCAACTCATTTACAACGGCTGATGAGAAAAACACTAAGAGAGATAAGAAATTCCTTGAGTTCACAGCAAGTCTCGCTAAAATCACAAAAACCTTGGAGAACCTATGAGCGCATTTACGATTGCAATCGCAAACCAAAAAGGTGGCGTAGGTAAGACAACGCTGAGTCTCAATCTCGCATCTGCCTTCCAATCTGGAGGCACGGACGTCGCTCTAGTCGACGCAGATCCTCAGAACACCTCATTGCGATGGGCAACAAGCGGTGAGGAGCCTCTCAAGATTTCGGTGGCGAGTCTCGCTCCCGCAGGTTCTAAGATCGGAAACGAAATCCAAAAATTGCAAGGCAAATACGATCTTGTCGTTGTGGACTGCCCTGGTAACCTTGAGGACCCGCGAACGCCCGAGGTGCTCGGCATCGCAGATTTCTGCCTGATCCCAATGGGGCCATCGCCGGCTGACTTGTTCAGCACTCTGGCAATGATTAACGAAATCAAGAACATCAAACGGCGCATCAATCCGGAATTAGCTTCCGCACTGATGCTGAACAACATCAATGGCCGTACACGCATGCGAGAAGAAATCCTTTCGCTGCTGAACCAGCAAGACGTTGGTACGCATCTGCTCCAGAGTCAAATTGCCCAACGTGAAATCTATCGGCAGCTGTTTGCTCTTGGGACTACCGCACATGAGTGCGGGCGATACATGAAGGGGTTGAAGGAAGCACGCGCTGAAATCGAGTCGCTGGTCCTTGAGTTGACGCAGCACATCACTCAATCGCGTTCGCAAAAGGTGGAAAATGTCTAAGAATACTAAGGACACTAAAGTGCAAGGCGCCTCGACAACAAAGGGGCAGCCCATCCCAAAGCTCACCCTCGCGAGCGGGCTGATTAAGGGGTTCAAGAACGAGCAGCAGGCCATTCAGACTCGCGAGCGAGAGCAGGAACCGCCTCCGGCTTCCCCTCAGGAGCAAGAATCTCAACCCGTTACCGAGACAACCGCCAACACGGTGGAACCTGCTGCCGGCCCAACTGCGTCCGCAGTTGGTGGGCGCAAGAGCATCGCAATTGCCGATTGCGTCTCGAACCCGTACAACCCTCGCGTCTTCTATCCAGAGGCGAAAATCCAAGAGTTGGCCCTAACCCTTCAAAGGGAAGGCCAAATTGAGGCCATCAAGTTCACGCGCCTACCTCAGTTCCCTGGCAAGTATGTGATCATCGACGGCGAGCGTCGGCTGCGTGCGAAGAGATCGCTGGGCGAGACGCACATCGATGCCGAAGAACGTCATGACGTACTGCCCATCGACCTCTACACCACGGCTTACCGAGCGAACAACGACCACGAGCGGCAGTCAATCTTCGATGACGCGATTGCGTGGCAGCAATTGATCGAGCAACAGGTGGTCGCGGATCAAAATTCGCTGGCTGAGAAGGTCACCAAAGACAAGGCATACGTCAGCAAGGTTCTTTCGCTGAACGCACTGCCGAGAGCCATTCTAGAGCGCATGGCAGAAAGTGCTGATCGTGTGGGGTTGCAGGCGGCCTACTGCCTCAAGTTGATCTTCGACCGTGTCGGGGAGGAAGGCGCTGATCGTCATCTGACGGCAGTTATCGAAGGCAAGAGAACGGTGCGCGAATTGGAGCTCATCTTGCGCAACCTGCAAGGCCCGGGCGCTACCGCGAAGCGAAGTCGCACTCGCTACCACCAGCTTTTCGATTTCAAAGCTGATGGTGTGCAGCGCGGCCAACTTAAGACATTTCCTGACGGCCGAATTAGCTTGGAGCTGAAGGAAATTCCGGCTGATAAACAAGAGGCGCTGGCTGAGAAGCTGAAGGCACTGGTTGACCAAGAGTTGGTAGAGCCATCAGCGGGCTAGCAACAGCACGCTGTATGCAGGTTTTTCAACGACGAGGCCCAGGTGTACCTGGGTCTTTGTCTTTTTTTGACGCTCTCTGAAAGAGACGCAGCGTTTACTTTGTTTACGTAAACACTTTAAACCTTTAAACAACATTTAGGCTCCGGAAACCCAAGCCCAGTAAGGCTTTGCCGGTCATATGGTGCATAGATTTGTGGATTGGGTGAACACCATTGGGGAACGCCGGTTGTGGATTTGGGGCTACGGTGAAAGCCATTGGGGCCAAGGGGTTGTGGATTTGGGGCTTTGGTGAACGGATTTGGGGCGCCGCCAGCGAACCCTAAAGGTGAAAGGATTTGGGGATGGCGAGGGTGAACAGATTTGGGGAGAGCCACCCTAGAGTACAGCCCAGGTGCGACACACGAGACCGTAGGTTGGACCCGCTTGGTGAACGGATTTGGGGAGATGAAAGGTGAAAGGATTTGGGGCGCATGCGAGCAGGCACTCCCGCACAAATCCATGCCTGCAAACATAGGTGAAAGGATTTGGGGATTCCATAGGTGAACGAATTTGGGGTAACCCCGTGAGTACCCACTTCCATCCAGCCCCAGGCTCCCGGGCATAGGTGAAAGGATTTGGGGAGGGGAAGGGTGAAAGGATTTGGGGCAATTGGCTCCGAAAGCGCACCCGAGACGACTTCAAGAGTCTGTCGCCCCTTCCAATGCTTACGAAATGGGCAAATGAGCGCTATGGAGCACAATAGATGGACGGGCAACTGCGGAAAGCCCCCCAAATCCGTTCACCTTTCGAGGAATGCGGGGCCGAAAGCCCGCGTAAAAGGTGAACGTTTTTGGGGAGAGCGAGATCAAGAGTCGAACACTCAGGCAGCGAGCGCTGTCCCTTCCTGGCAACGTAAGATTGCCAAACGAGCGCTATAGGTGAAAAATCTACCCCTAGTTTTTCACCTATAGCGAACCCACCCACTAGGTCATGGCACGCGTACCCGAAGCAAAGAAGGGTTCCCAGATCGCCCTGTTTCAACAACAGGAGGCTCCTGAGCCGTTCAAGAAGGCGGTTCAAGCGATCCACGTTTCACCGGTAGGTAGTGCGCTGTCGCTCCAGCAGCGCCGCATCTTCAATGCACTGATCAAGAACGCCATCGAGCAACGCCTGGCAGGCCGAGAAACAAACAACACGTTTCAGGTCTCTATCCCTCAGATGATGGCAGCGCTCGACCTCACCACGAAGGACAACGCATACATCAAAGAGACCGCAAAATCGTTGATGCGCACTGTCGTGGATTGGGATCAGCTCAATAGCGACGGCACGTCGACATGGACGGGTTCAACACTCATTGCCGGCGCCAAGATTGTGGGCTCCGTCTTGTCGTATTCGTTCGCTCCGCAGATCAGTGAGGAGCTACTGGATCCCCAACGGTACGCAATGATCGACATGCGGATCGCCAAGCTGTTCCGGCGGTCCTATTCGCTTGCGTTGTGGGAGAACACTGTACGGTTCGAACGGATAGGCCTGACCGCACGTATCCCACTGGCCACCTTTCGCAATCTCATACTCGGACGCGAAGAGAGCGAGACCAAATACAAGGAATACAAGATCTTCAAGCGAGCGGTGTTGACGCCGAGTATTGCCGAAATCAATGATGTATCAGACCATGAGATCGAGTTGATCGAGCACAAGGTCGGCCGAACCGTCGGTGAGATTCAATTCAAGATCAGTCGCAAAGTGAGCGCACTGGAGGAGGAGCCTCACCAAGACCTAGTCAACACAGTGGTCAAGTTCGGTGTCCCGCATTCCGAGGCCAAGCGCCTCGTTCGCACGTTCGGAGCCGAACGCATCCTGGAGGCAATCAGCTACACGCGCGCTCGACAAGCGAAGAAGGGTGTTCCGCCGTTGGATAACATCCCGGCGTACTTTCGCAAGTCGCTTACGGAGGATTGGGGCAAGGGCGCGGGCAAGGCTGAGTCTGCCGGAGCTGGTCAACAGCAGCAGAAGCCGTTGGCACGAAGCCCAAAGAATGAAGAGGATGCGCGGGCGCAATACCTCGCAGCTCGCATTCCGCATGCGCAGGGCTACTTTGGGGAACTATCCGCTGACGATCAGTCGGCGATGCTCTCGCGTTACAACGATCAGTGTTCTGTGAAGGAGTTGAAGGTCGTCGCAGGCAAGAAGCCCTCCAAGGCAGCGGAATCGAATTTTTTCGAATGGGTGGCACACGAAACTTGGGGCGAACCCAATGCCGGCGAAATTCTGAACTTCGTGCTGTCGGGAAAAGTCTAGCTGATTATTTCGACACACCGGCTTCAAGAACGAATCGAGAGGTTGGATTCTTCTTCGCCGTGCTCATCTCAAGACGGTCGCGCGCACGGGTCATGGCCACGTAGAACAAGCGACGCTCCTCGGACTCTGTGCTCTTCTCGTTCGGCACCACGGTTTCTTCAGCCCTGATGATGCATACGTGATCCCACTCCAAGCCCTTTGAGTTGTGCATGGTCGTGAGAATCAGCGCGTCGGCCGCCGGTACGTTGTTCTCGCGCCGCAGGAAGGCGATACGATCCGAGAATGGACCGTTGAGGCGGCTCAGCACGTCGTAGGTCGTGGTGACCGCACGCTTGGCGGTGTCTGCTTTGGCACGTTGAGCCATCCACTCGTAGACACCTTCCAGCACGAGCGGATAGAACTTCCGATCGCAGAGACCGCGCCATTCGGCAAGCCGCTTCATCAGCTCCCGGTACGTGTCCGCGGTGCTCTCGGCCAGGCCCATCTCGACCAGCTCCTTGCGCGGCCGCTGCTCAAGACTGGGACCGATCCGGCTGTGCAACGTCTTGAGGTCTTGCGCTCCGACGCCAGCGAACGCCAGCACGGCATCGAGGCCGTTGGTCTTCGTTTTCTGGATGAGTTCGAGCAGGTTGCACATTAGCGCGGCCTCGGCCCGGCTCAGGATTGATTTGCCGGACGCTCGGAAATACTTCACGCCATGGGAGCGGCAGACGGCCTCAACTGGGTCGAGGATACGGTTCGTTCTTGCCAGGATCGCTGCCGATTTGCTGGCGCGCATCGACGCTGCGAGGGCCTCCACTGCGTTCACGGCCTCGGCATATTCGTCATCGAAGCGCCGAAACGAGATGTGGCCGCCGGGGCCACGCGCGGCGACCAGATCTTTGCGGATGCGCTCCTTGTTGTTCCGAATGACGTTGTCGGCAGCGGCGAGGATTTCTGACTTGCAGCGATAGTTCTCCCCCAGAATCACGGGACGCGCGTCGAACTCCTTGATGAACGACTCCATGCCTCGGAATCCGAGCGCGGCCCTGAAGCCGTAGATGCTTTGGTCATCGTCACCGACTACGGTCACGATCGAGCCACTGCGCGCGTGCTGCGCGACCCACTGGTATTGCAGCGGATCGGTGTCCTGGAACTCATCGACCAGCAGGTGCGTGAAAGGGTAGGGCGAGATGGTTCCGCGCTCCATGCCCTCGATGGCCATACAGAGCATGTCCTGGAAGTCGAGCTTCCCGTTCCGCGCCAGCGCTTGTTGGTATGCCGAATACAGGCGCTCCTCAACGCTGCCAGGCGGAACCCTGCCGAAGTCCATTTTGATTGCCTCGATGGCGGCCAAAGCGGCTTCTTCCTTCCAATCAAGGTCGGCTTCCTTCAGGGCTTGTGCAACCAGCGCCAACTGGTCCCCCTCGTTGGCGATGTCCTGCTGCTTGCATCCCTTTGGTGTGAGCTGCTTGAACGCCAGCCCGTGAAAGGTCCCTGCCAACAGGCGAGCCTTCGATGCCGGCCCGGCCAGCGCGCGAATGCGCTCCTGCAGTTCCGTGGCCGCCTCCTTGTTGAAGGTCACAGCACCGACCCTGCATGCGGGATCGGCGAGAAGAATGGCTGCCTTGGTCGCAATTGTCTTTGTCTTTCCGGCGCCCGGGCAGGCAACGGCGACACAGTGCAGGCGTAGGTCTGCCACTTCGCGCTGTGACGGGTTCAGTTCGTCTAGGATTGACGTGGGCATCTGAGAAACCAATACGGTGGCCAACCCCGAGCCTGCGATGGCCGATGGGGTCGGCAAGTGGCCTGCGAGCCGGGTGAAGCTTCTGGAAACTCGCAGGCACCCGGGACTTAGGCTCGACGGACCTTCTGAAGCGACGAGCGGAATGCGCGCAGGCTGTCGTTGAAGGACCCAGAGAACAAGTACCAACCCCAGCCCAGAAGCGCGAAGATGCTGTACATCAGCGCCAGATTCATCCCCGCTTCGCGCGCCGAAGCGTCGATCGACTGCTGTTCGAAGCCAAACGTCTTGCACAGGGCCTGCGGCGGGGGCAAGCCTTTGACGGCAGACGTGGTGTCCTTGCATGTCTGCATCGTGATATAGCCAGCCGGAGCCGCCGGATACTTGGCTCTATCAGCGACGGACTGGAGCAGCTCGCGCGGGATCGCGGAGAATGAGAAGTCACTATGGATCGCAAGCAGTAGGCAGAACGCGACGCTCGGCACGACAACCAGCAAGCGGAAAGCCCAACCACCCCAGAATGCGATGTGGCGGACCAGCGTCCATGCGACGGACAGCTTTGTCAGTGTGGCCTGTGAGTTCATGGTGTTCCCAATGGATGTGTAAGCGGTTAGCGATCGAGTGCGTCGCCACTCCATAAATGGCAGTGACTCGCAAAAACCGGCAATCGGCTTCAAAAAATGTCGGTGGAGTAGACCGCTGCGCGCCGAACCCGGGGCGTCACGCAATCGCGGGGGCCGCCTTGCCCGCCGAGGCAGGGCTTTCCAACAGCTCCAGGCGAGGTCCAGCCAACAGCGCAGCGAGCACCCGATCATCAAAGTGGATGCGGCACAAAAACAGATTGGTCTGTGCCATGCGCACGCATGCCTCTTCGTCGAGGGTCAGCAATGCCTCGCCCATCGATTGAGAGATACCCAGCGCAGTTGTCGCCAGGGCTTGATCGGTGGCTAGCAGCCTGCGAGCAAGGCGCAGATACGCGATATTGAGAGATCGAATCTCGCTCAGCAGCGATGTCGCTTCCATGGTGATGTCGTTTGCAGGCGATTCAGGAAATGCCGAGCGCATGTGGCCCGCCGCCGGCGGAACCCTCTGTGCCGATGCGTACGCCGTACCGCCACCAACAGGTGAAGATACGGCGGAGGTCGTCCGGCAGGGCACGAGCGCGCTCAGATCAGATGTTGCGCACGGTGGTCATCAGACGCAGGTGCGTCGTGTAGCAACGAATGGCCAGCGGTTGGAACTTGCGCAGGAAGCGATTCACTTCCTCGTTCACGTCCGACTGATCGCGGATGGCGTTCCACACCATGAAGTCGAAGTGATCCATGGCCCGGTCGAACTTGTTCAGCACGCCCAGAGCCCGCATCGAGAAGGGCGAGTATGCTTCGACCACCATCTCCATCGACGGCTTTGTGACCGACGGCTTCCAGATCATTGCGCCGCTGGATTCCATGTCCTTCTCGCGTGCTGCGCGATAGCCCTCGGCGACGCGCAGCTGCTCATCGACGTAGGCTTCCAGATTGGCCATTTGTGTCTCGAAGTGCTTTGTGATGGTCGACAGCTCCGACGCGGTGAACGTGCTGTGTCCGAAGCGGGTCAGGTTGATGGTCATCCGGTTCATGAACGGCCACCACTGCTCGAACAGGGGCTTGAGGCGCGTGTGGTTGAGTTTGACCATAGTCTCGACAACAGACGCACCCGCGAGCTGACGGGTCAGGATCTGGCGCCCCAGTTCGCGCCGGCGGGACACGATCTTGGCGCGATCATCCGGCGACATTTCGCGGAACATTTTGCGGGTGCGCGCAACCTCGCCCTTCTGGCTGTCCGCGTCGGCCGCCGAGATCAGACTGTCGCGCTGCAGCGCATCGACCGCGCTCTCCATCTCGTTGAGTTCTTGTTCAACGTCGGACGGTGTTGTTGCGCCTGCCGTATTCGCTGCGGCGCTGGATTCAACTTCATCGTTGGGAAGGGTATCCCCGTTCGTCGTCACGGCAACGTCGGAGTTGTCGGCGCCTGCAACCTTATCGATCGTGTTCTGCATGGTGTGCTCCTTAAAATTTGCTCCCAAAATGGGCGCCAGTGGGACGGAATGAAACGCGGCTATCGGCCTACGTGAAACGATGCAGCCATCCGCCAGCCGAGCACGCCCAACACCAGCGCGCCGACTGACCACCACATCGTGTTCAAGGAAAATGGAAACAGGAGGGCGGACGTGCCCAATCCCAGGGTGATGACCGTGGCGTGTGCCGCCACGTGAAAAGCAACGGGGCTTGCGAACCCGGCAGCAGCTGCTTTGATTCGGCGCGAGACGGCACCGTCGTTCATCATGGCCATGCCGAAGACGAAGGCACCGAATGCCCACGAGAGAGCGACGTTCGCGCGGAAGATGCCTCGGTAGATGGACATCCAGAAGTGCCGCAGCCAAGCGTTGCTCATGTCCGTCGCGCCAGCGTCGGAGATATCGGTGCTGTTCGGCAGCGTGGACGTCCACGCCTTCATGGCGCCAGACTCGACGAACCAGTGCCGAAACTGCGTGTTGGTCCGAT
This sequence comes from Ralstonia pickettii, assembly GCF_001699815.1. GTDB lineage: Bacteria > Pseudomonadota > Gammaproteobacteria > Burkholderiales > Burkholderiaceae > Ralstonia > Ralstonia thomasii. Next base: position 21,323 of record NZ_MCGB01000097.1, read on the forward strand.
CCGCAGCCCGCGTCGCCGCGGTGTCTCCCAGGTTCAGTTCAACCGACGCCAGTTCGGCGTCGGAAATCTCGAATGTGGTATCGCCTTCGAGGAAGGGACAGCCGACCGCGAGCATGATCGGGGCAACAAGCGTCCACAGGCGAAGGTGCGAGGCGAAGCGACTGTCAGCCATCAGAGCACCACGCGCAGGATCAGCAACGCCGGCGTCACGATGACGGAAGCCAACCCAAACCAGAACAGCGCCGGTCGGCGAAGTGCGACGCTCTGCAGCGCGAAGCACAGTGCTTCGCGGCCGCGGGCGTACTCGGGCGGAATCTCGGCCAGTTCCTGCAGGTAGCCTCGGGCGGCGAGTTCGATACGGCCGACCGTATCGAGATCGAGCCGGGACACCTTAGCGATGAGCGAATTCTTCAGCGACATCGTATTCCTCGAAATAGCGGCAGAAGACGTGCCCACTGAGCACCCGCGCAGCCATTTGCATGGCAGCGCTGCGCGGCGTCACGTCGTCAGGGCAGGGCTCATCGACCATGCGGCACTGGTAGCCGGCGCTTTGGCGTGCCTCGAAGTCCGGGATGGGTTCCTGCAGTGGTGCCCAGACGTGGTACTTCTCGCCCTTGAACGCGGCGTAGCGCATGGAAAAGATCTCGTGCGAGCGGGTGAAGAGGCCGCGCACGAAAGCAATATTCGCGTCGCCCTCCTTGCGCGCCTGGCGGTAAGCCGACAACGCATCCATCAGCATCTCGGCCACGAGGGGTTCTTCGCGCACGCGAAAATTGACGCCGAGAAAATCGACGACGCGCTTGCAGGAGTCATCCAGCTCCGGGAAGGCGATGAAGACGGGCGCGAGCTTCGACGAAAGCTTGTACTGGTTCACGACTTGTCGAAACAGACTGGGCATGCTGCAGTTATCCTTGGATGATGGGAATGCGACCTTGGTAGACCGAGCCACCGGAGATGCGCATGAAGTACTGGAGGTTCGGCAGTTCGGTGATGAGGCGTGGCGGAATCAGCGGCGCCTTCTCCAACTGCGTCGAGCGAGATACGGAGCCGCTGAATTCCCCGACGTGCGACTCGGAACCTGTGCTTGCGCTGCTCGACACCACGATGTTGCGAATGGCTGTCTCGCCCACCTTGTCGGAGAACCATTGCGCGGTGTCGGTATCCTCAAGGCGCAGGATGATCTGGTTGTTCAGGTTGCCGAGCACCTGCAGCATCTTTGCAGCACTGCCAAGCTTGGCTTCCAGGTCGGAGCGGCTTTGGAACGCCACGAACGACCGGAAGCCGGCGCCACGGCCTTTGTTGAGAATCTGGATCACCTGCTCGTTGATGGCTTCGGCCACCTCATCGACCAGCAAGACGATGTCGGGTGGCGTCTCGTAGAAGTTGTAGATGGCGCCCGCGACAGAAGCCACGTCGGCCAGCAGCATGGAAGCGATCGCCTTGGCGACGATGCTGTTGGACATCGAATCCAGGCCAACGTACAGGACGGCCTTCTGCTTGATCACGCGCTCGATATCCCAGATCTCACGGTCATCCGTGAAATCGTCGGCCTTCGGCGCGAGCATGAGACCGGTTTCGCCGGTAGCCAGCATCTGCAGCAGCGGCAGCGCCGAGGCGATGATCCGCATGTAGTGCTCGCGATCGTGCACGAAGGTGGCCACCAGGCCGTCGATCGTCTCGTGGCCGAGGCCCTTCTTTGCGAAGTTGTCGACGTAGAGCTGAACCATCCCCTGCAGAGGATCCACCCCGCCCTTCTGGGCGATGCGCTGCAGAAAGCCTCTGGCCTCGTCTTCCCAGTCGAGCATGCCCGCTTCCGGAAAGAATCGGCGCAGGCATCGATCGAGCAGACCATTGATGCCGGACTGTGCGTAATTCAGGATCGAGCGGAGGTTCGGCTTGTCGCCGACGTACAGCTCACCCTTGACTGCGCGGTCGATGAAGAGGAAGGCAAAGTCGCGGAAAGGGCCTTCTTCCATCAGTTGGGAGACGCGGCTGGCGATTTCCGACGGCTGCGACCAATTCTCAACCGGATTCATCCGAATCGATTCGGACGGCGCAGCCTGCTTCCAGTACAGGAACTTGCGACCGGCACGCTTGCATTCACGCTCGACGCGCTTCTTGAAGTCCTTGTCGTTCTTCGGGTCGACAATAATGAGGACGTCTTTGTTGGGGCTGTGAATGACCTGTGTCGCAATCAGCTCGTAGGTCTTGGTTTTCCCGGCACCCGTGGTGCCGCTCACGGCCGTGTGACCGCCGAGCGCCTTATAGTGCAGGGGCACTTCGATCTTGTTGGGTTCCATCCCGTGGATCCAGGACTTGCCCTGCGGGGCCGTGTCGGGGACGCTGTTGGGCGGCGCAAACGCGGTCTCGATTCGCTTGGCGACTTTCGGCGGGAGCCACTTCGGAAGACCCGGAATTTCGGTGGACGGCATGCGCAAGATGTCGTGCGCGATCTGGCAATGGCGCTGCGTCCATTCGAAGCCGTTACCGAAGTACATCGCGTCAAGGTCGGCTCGCATGCGGGCACTCGTGCGCAGCAGCACGTCGATCTGAATGAGGGTGAGCCAACGCGTCGAAATCGACATGCGAAAGGCCAGCGCCTTGCGCACCTGGTAGGCGCGCGCCACGAGGAACAGAGCACAAATGACCGCGAACGCCCATGCGTGGGGCATGCCGGACAGGGGGAGCAAGATCAAACCGATCAGCCAACCGACGGCCGCGCGGGCCTCGAAGATCGGGCGAAAGTGGCTCACGTAGTTCATTGCTGCGGACGGGCGAGGATCAGCGAGCCAATGCGCTCGACCAGCACGATGTCAGCGCCCTGCGAGCTGGCGAGGAGGTTGAGCTTGCGCAGGTTGTCCACCAGCGTTTCGCTGGCGATGCCGTAGCTGCCGAGAATCCGCTTTTGCAGCACCAGCCCCTTTTCGGCCCAGTGCACGGCCACCTTGCCCGACTCGACGTCCTGCACGAGTGCGCGGAAGAACTCGCGCATGAGCGTGCTCGCAGAACTCAGGATTTCGGCAAACGGGTCTTCCTGTTTGACCGTTGGCTCTTTGGGCACCTGCATCGAGTCCAAGTCGAACAGTGAGCTTTGGGTGTTGGGCTTCTCCGATGTCGGCGCTGGCGTCTCAGGCGAAGCTGAAGCGGTTGACGTCGGCGTGGCCTTGGCCTGCTCGAACAGCGCCGAGACGCTATCCGCTGCCGACGGCTCGCTCTTTGCCGCCTTGGCTTTGGGCTGCGATGGACGTTTCTCGGCCGCCGGGGCCGGTTGAGCGTGAGCGGCAAATCCGTCCTCCAACGTCTTCGCGGGAGGAATCGGCGTGGTATCGGGGGCAAAGCGCGCGCGCCGTGCTTTGTCCTCGGTGTCGCAGGTCACCGCCACGGCTTGACGCAGGACCTTGTGCAGCAGCGACTCGGTACCGGCCGGGCGGCTCTCCGGATTGATCGCACCGAAGAGGTCGGTTTGCACCATGCTCTCGAGCAGCTCCAGCCGAGTGTTGCCGAGGATGGAACGTGCGAGCAGGGCGGTACGCATCCGCTCGATGGGCAATGGCGCCTCTCGGCGTTGCACACGGTATTCGCCACCTTCCAGCCAAGCCGAGAAGGCGCCATGCGCGGCAGGGCTCCACTCGGCCTGGTCTCTCAGTCGGTAGAACTGGAAATGGCGGAACGGTTCGTCCAGCCAGGTGCAGCACGCCGCGAGGAACACGGCATACAGGTATTGTGGTTCGAGCTTGCGCCGACGCTCCGAGGGCTGGTCGGCGCCGAACTTCTGTCCCCCGGATAGCCGCAGGGCGTAGTAGACGGTCTCGACCGTGGCGCGAAACGCGCCACCGGGTTCCGGATGCTGTTCGGGGCGCAGCGGCATCGACGAATACCAGTCGGCGCAGGTTTCGAGCACGGACAACCACTTGCGCTCGAAATCCGCGCTCGACGACTCGTTCGCGTACTGCCGAACGAGGTCCAGCCGCGAACCGAGCGTGGCGGTCAATGCAGCGATGGGCATTGGCGTGTGGTTCATATCGTCAGCCCGCCATGCGCTTGCCAAGGCCCCACGCCGCCTTGATGCCGCCCTTTACGGCCCCGCCGCTGATGCCGGCACCATTGCCAAACAGCTTGCCTGCAATGCTCGGAATCTCGAACGAAATGAACAGCAGGAAGATGCTCAGCACGAGCGCATAACAGGCGCCCGCCATCGTGTCGGTACCGATCGAGTTCACGTCACCGAGTGAAGATGCGAACGACGCGGTCACCAGCTTCGACATGATTGCCGCGACCACTGCATACAGAGAGCCGGACACCATGTAGTCAAACCAGGCGAGGAAGTATTTGCGCGTGAATTCGGAAAAACCCAGGGCGACCGCGAGCTGGCCGACGACGATGCCGATGGCCACCTGAATTTGACCGAGCGAGATGTAGAAGTTGTAGATCACCGATGTCGCCACCGTCACGGCGAAGGCAAGCAGCAGGGGGATCAGGGCCAGGGCCACCCCAATCTTCTGGTACCAGGTCGCGGCATTCAGGGCATTGCCGTAGGAGTCCCACAAATTGCCGGCCGTCGTGGCCAACGTCGCACCGGGCGAAAGGTCGCCGCCGGCGATGGACGTGGCCATGGTGTTGAAGTACTGGTAGATGCCTGGCGCGAACCGCTCGTATCCCACATAGATCGCGGCGAATATCCCGAGCGTCGCCATCTCTTCCAGGAAGTTCGTCCACGCGGTGACGGGGTGGTGAGCGCCAGCGAAGCGCATTGCCGCCAGGACAATGGTGATGATGCCCAGCGCCGCCGCGAACTTGGCGGCTTCTGGGGTAATCGTGTGACTGATACCGACCGCGGCATTGATGACCTGCGCCGTCGAATCGGTGAACTTCTTGAGCGCGCTAGAGATGGCTTCCCCGACCGCGCCTTTCGGCCCGGCGAGGTTGGGACCGGATTGGTTATCCGCGCCTGACCCCGCAGAGCCGGTGGGAGACGGCGTCGAGGGTGTCGTGACAGGGAAGGTCGCGTCTGCCTGCGCCGTTGCACCTGTCGACAACGCCGCGAGGCAGACCAGCAACGCTATGCGCATCAGGCCCATCAGTCGAGGAAAGCTCATCTGTGCCACTCTCACTGGGCGGTGCTGCTGCGCGTGTACACGGACTGGCGCAGCTTCTGGAGCTGAGCGTCCTGGCTGGAGATCACGCTCTGCATGGCCGCCGTTTTTTCTTCCGTGTCGGCGTTCTCCTTCCGGTCTTTCACGGCGTCAGCCTGCACCTTGGTGCCAATCAGCTTGATGAGGTCGGCGTTCTGGCTGGAGAGCAGGTCCAGGTATTGATTGGTGGTCTGGGCGGTGGCCTGCGCCGTCGGGCTCAGCGTCATCTGTGACTGCAGGTCCTGACGACGTTGGGCCAGATGCGCGATGTTCTTGGCGACGTCGGTGCCGGCATCGAACAAGGCTTGCGCCGTCTTATTCCCAGAGGTCAGGAGCGTGCGTTGGTCCTCGAACCATTGCGCGGGCGACTTGCCGGACACCACCACCAGGCCGTTCACCTTGTCCAAGAAGCTCGCATCGCTGGAGACTGCCCCGTAAAGCTGCTGGAGCACTTGGCCGTAGTCCGAGTAGCGCTTCACGTCCGCCAGGATCGAGTCGATCTGCGCTTGGTTCTTGATGTCATCAAGGCCCACAGCCTGCTGGAGCTGGTTCAGCATCATCTTGTACTGGTAGATGATGTTGGTGTTCTCGTACACCTCGGTCTTCAACGCTTGCGCCGCGCTGATGGTGTTCTTGAGGAAGTTAGCGGCATCGAACACCGGCCAGCCGGAGGCATGGGCGGGGCTCGACAGCACGACGGCGGATGCGGCCACGACGAATGTGCCGCGCATCTTTCGCAAAGTTGCAGAGAATGTGGTCTTGAGCATGGGTGGCTCCTTCGATTGAGAGATGGCGCAACGCAGCGCCGTGGTACGACTTCGGCTTAGGCGGCCAGAAGTTCACGCACGTAGCGGTCCTCCCAGCCATCGCCCTGCATGTAGTGCTTGTCGAAAACCGCTTGCGCCTTGCCGTCGGAGCGCAGCCGGGCAACCATCTCAGGCTTGAAGTCCGTCTGGAGCATGCGCGACGTGGTCCGGGTGACCCACAGGTAGTCGCGGTTCGGCACGGCGTCGTTGATCATTTGCACCTGGTCGACGGTCAGGCCGAACGTGTCGCAGTACAGGTTCTTGCTGGTATTGGCGAGGCTGTTGGGCAGGTAGATGAAGTTCGCGATGGTTTCCTTCAGCACCTCGAAGTCGGTAATCCGCGCGATCTGGCGCAGCGACTGTGTTGCCATCCACACGGCACCGTTGAGCTTGCGGATGGTGGTCAGCCACGTTTCCAAGCGCCTGTAGAAGCGTTCGTACTTGAAGAAGAAGCCCGCCTCTTCAATCTCGATCAGCGTGAATCGCTGACCATCCATGCTCTTGCTGATCCGGAAGAAGGCGTAGTCTAGGAATAGAACCGCCGCGCGCTCGTAGTTGATGAGCAGCTCACCCATCTCGATGGTCAGGTCATCGCTGATTTGGAACGCGTCGTCGACGTTGTCGAAGAAGTCACCGTACTGACCACCCTTCATCCAGAGCTGCAGCCGCTCGCGCAGATCGGCGTGGATCAGTGTGGCGAAGAAGGACAGGGTCCATTGCTCGCGGCTATAGCCGGCCAGAATCTGAACCGCGTCGAAGATGTCCGTCTTCTGTGTGGGGGTGAGCCTGAATCCGTCTTCGTCCTCGATGGCCAAGATCAGCCATTCCGTCACGTAGGCGTGGTTCTCCGCCTCGCCGAGCAGGGACAGCGGGTTGCAGCGTGTGGCGGTCGCAAACTTACCGGTGACATCGATGAATTGACCACCACCGAGTTGCGTGGTGATGCGTGTCGACCGGTCCTTATCAAACCGGATGCGCCGGGGGTTATGGCGCCCCGACTGTGACATGAGGAAATTCAGGAATACCGACTTACCGGCACCGATCGGGCCGATCACGAAGAGGTGGCCATTGCCCCCGGGCTCGTGCATGTCGACGCGCTGGGCAGTCAGGTGGCGTGTCGGCAAGCAGGTGAGTGGTGGCATCTCCTTGCCGGCCTTGTCCGAGAGCCAGTCGTTGCGGGTCGGCCCCGGATTGATCGTACAAATCGGGGCGACGTCCGACACGGCCGGTGTTTCGACAAATTGCAGGCGCCGCTGGTTGTCCCAACGACCGGGCAGCGTGCAGTTCCAGGCGGGCATCAGGTTCGTACCTTCACGAATCGTGCCGAACCCCGCGTTACTGATGGCGCCAACGACCAGACTGACCGCGTCCGAGCATTCCTCTTCGGTGTTGCCGTAGACGATGACGGAGATGTTGGCGAAGCCATGCTGCTGACCATCCGCGGTCAGCCGGCGAAGTGCCTGACCCGCCTCGTCGGCGAGCTGTTCCCGGCCCTCATCGTTCTCCTGTTCTTCCTTGGCAGCGAACTGCTTCAGAATCTTCCACAGGTTGAAGCTCGCCATCTTGTAGAAGCTGCGGATCTTCTCGATGTAGACGTTGGCCTTGGAGTTGTCCAAGAAGCGGTAGAGGACGCAGACGTCCAGCTCAACATCGAGCTTCGTCAGGACGTCCAGCGCCGCTTCTTGGAAGCCGAGCCATTCCTTGACGGCGACCACGGCCGCGTAGCGCATTCCATGCGCCGACTCAAAGAGCAGTTGCTCGGCACCCGGCGTCACGATCGACTCGGTGAGGTGGGTGTCCAGCAGCGTCATCGGGAAGCGAATCCTGCGTGGCGGCACCGATGGGTTCGCCGCTTGATGCAGAAGTGCCATGGACTCCTGCAGCATCTGCCGTTTGAGCCCGATCTTGGTGTTGCCGCCAACAAACGCATCGAGCATGCCTTCGAAGCGCTTGGCATCGGCCTGCGTCTTGGCAAGATCGAATGCGAACGCGTTGCGCGCGAGGAACGTGTCCTTTAGCGACTCGAATAACGCCGCGACCAGCCCCTTGCCGCCCACCGTGACGTGGTAGCTGATCTTTTCGAAGATCTTGTCCAGGCCGGATGCGGGCGTGTAGCTGAGCGCGAGCGAGTGCGTGTTCTGGTAGAACTTGCCCGATGACATGTTGGCCCGATTGAGCTCGTCGATCTTGGCGTCATGAGCACTGGCGAACTCGCCGGCGATGTAGTCGTGTGCGCGGCGGTGCTTGATGCGCCACCACGCAGTGATGCGACCGTCCAGGCTGCGGCAGGCCTGATCGAGCTGATCCCGAGCGGATGTGATCTCACTCTTGTTGGGGTGGTCCGCGTCAACGCCCCCCAGCCCGTAGGTGGCCAGCAAACTGCCATCCTTGCCGAGCACCAGCGAGGGCGTGATAAAGGTGAGCCAGGGAGCGATTTCCTGGATGGGCCGTTTTTTCTTCAGCATGGCAGATCACTGTCGAACCCGTAGGGCCGGCGAAAGCGCGCGCCGAGCTTGCCGTGCCAGGGGCCTGGCTCGTACAAGTCGCCATAGCGGTCATAGACCATCAGGATTTGGTTCCACCACGGGTCCTTGTTGGTCAGCCAACGCAGCGCCATGTGAACCACCATGCCGAGCGCGAGGAATCCACAGATAAACTGCCAACCCGCCCGGTAGGTGATGTAGACCAGCACTGCGGTGAGCGTGCCGTTGGCAATGGCGAAGCCACGCACGACACCACCGATCATGCGAGGCAGTGACAGCGAGCGACTAACCTTGTGCTGGCGCATGGTTAGACGAACGTGCAGTACGTGGCGGAGATGCCGAACTTCTGCAGCAGCGGGATACAAGCCGCTGCAATGCCGATACCGATACCAATCGTCGAGACGAATTTGACGATGGTGGATTCGGACTGCGCGATGGCGATTGCACCGATCACGATCACAATCACGCCGCCCGCGAGCAGGTAGCCGCTCTTGACGAAGTTCGCGATCATGCAAACGAAACCGGACAGAGAGGCCAATTCGTCGGCGCGGGCCTCCGCCCCATAGAGCAGGGTGGTGATGGCAACGGCTTGTGCCACCGTGCCGCGCCAGGTGGTTGCGCGTTTGAGCAGGCGCTGGACTGCTTGGATCATGATGAAACCCCCTTAGAAAACACGTTTGATGACGTAGTCGTTGTTTGCGTAGCCCTGGATCTCCAGAATCTCGGAGACGTGCCGCATCTCGCCCGTGCGCCGCATGTGCACGACGTAGTGGAAGCAGTCGGCGATGAGCTTGCGCATGTCGCTCAGATCCCATCGCGAGCCGAGCGGGATGCCGAGCATGGCGAGGCTCTCCAGGCGGGAGAGCGCAGTGCGGCCGTTGTTGGCGTGCAGGGAGCCCATCCCGCCGTCGTGGCCGGTATTGAGGGCTTGAATGAAGTCGAAGGCCTCGCCGCCACGCACCTCGCCAACCAGCACACGGTCGGGACGAAAACGCAGGCTCAGCGCGACCAATTGCTGGGTCGTGACCTTCTTGTCGGGATTCGAAAGAAGACGAACGCAGTTCGGGACGCTTAGCTTCAGTTCCTGGGTGTCCTCGATGGAGATGATTCGCTCTTCGTGTGGAATCTCGCCAACGAGCGCGTTGAGAAAGGTGGTTTTGCCGGACGATGTGCCACCGGCGACGAGCACGTTCTTGCGCTGCCGCACCATGGTCGACAGCGCGTGCGCGAGCCCGTCGTCGGAGACGTCGGGCGGGAAGATGATCTGATCGTCGTCAGGGTTGCGCGCGACGGAAGAAGAGAACGCGCCCATCGCCGTGTAGTCGGAGAGCGTCAGGTTCTTTTCACGGTGACGGCGAATGCTGAGGGCGTGCCCGTCGATTGCGGTCGGGCGCATGACTGCGGCGATCCGCAGCCCCTTATGGCCGGCGTTGATGATCCCTTGATCGGTGCCTTTGACCGCCGATTTCTCAACCGACGAAGCCAGCGCGCGGATTGCGCCTTCAAGCTTCTTGGGCTCCAGCATGAGATCGAGACGCTCCAATCGGCCCTTGCGTTCAACCCACACGCTGTTGTGGTGATTGATCATGACTTCGGCCACGGTCGCCTCTTCAAGCACCGGTTGAATCGGCTTGAGCGATTCAAAGAACATCTTCACGGCGCTTTCTTCGAGCGGCGTGAGCTGATTGGAATAGGGGTCATGATTCGCGGTCATGGCGCTATTCTTTTGGAAAACGGATCAGGCCCTCGCGGCGAAAGCGGGGTCATTTTTTTCAGCTTTCGCGGAATGAATGCATTGGCGACGATGCAAGGCTCGAAGAGCTGGGGTGCTCAACTGCGCTAAGACCGTCTTGCTTGTCGCGCAGGACGTAGAACGACAATCCGGGGCGGATACCCGCGATGGACCAAAGTGCGGAAAGCCTCTATGCGGATGGGCGCTTTCCGGGGATTTATCCCGAACGCGGTAAACCAACGCGCGCTTTTTGGCACCCAAACTTCACTCCGTGAACGCGCTAGTCAGGTGGCTCACCGACTGACATGACATCGGTGAAAAGCTCGCAAATATCGCGGGGCTTTTGAATCAAGCGTCCGCATTCATTCCTGATTCAATTGTCGGCATCTAATTGGGTGCCGGAATGGGTCTTTTCAAAAGCAAGAAATCCGAACAAGCGAAGGTGCTTTCACCGCATCCCGGCATGTATGCGGAGAAAAGCATTGCCCAGGCCGTCTTCGATCAAACGACCGCGGTCAAGGTCGACCGCAACCATTGGAAGATCGCCTTCTTGATTGCGAGCTTGACGGCCCTGGTTGCCGTGGCGACGCGCGAGCCGGCACCTTCCGTGGTGAAGTCCTATGGCGTCAGCTCCGACGCCAACGGCCAGCCCCTGGTCAGAGTGCTGCAGCCCTACGAGCCGAAAGGACGTGACCTGACGGTCGGGTTCAAGGACCTCATCACGCGCTGGTTCACGATCGAACCGATGCTGACGCCGGTGGTCGAGGATGCGCGGATGTACAAGAGCATCAAGTCCGCGAAGGAGCAGATGGTTGGGACTGCACGCAAGCAGTTCGATCAATGGTTTGACGAGGACGCACCGTTCCGGGCCGTGACGTCCAGCCCGACGCTCACCCGCGAACCCGAAATCAAGAACATCGCGCCGCTGCCTGACAACACCGTCGCCGTCGAATTCATCGCGACGACGAACGAAGAAGGCCAGAAGCCCAAGCGCATGCGGTACGCGATCACGTTCCGCTACGAAATCAAGCCTCCCCAAAGTGATGCGGAGGCGCTGGGTCCGAATCCGTTCGGGATCTACCCAGTCTTCTTCACCCTCCAGAAGACCCCGGCATGACCATGTCCCTATTGCGCACAACTTCCTCGGCGCTCGCATGCGCTTGTCTCGCGCTGGCTGTTGTCGGAGGCGCGTGGGCTGCTGCCGAGCGCCCCGCGAAGCGCGCCGAACCTGTTATCCCCCCGCTGAACTTGGGATCAATGGCGGATGCCATGAACCCCATGAATCCGTTCAACGGTGGAGCGGAACCGCTGGCTATGCCGGGCGATTCCCGCCTCGTCGTCTTTACGTACAGCAAGGATCAGATTTATCGCGTCCTGACCGCGCCACTGAAGGGAACCACCATTGAGTTCCCGGACGATGAGCAGATCGTGTCGGAGCCGGCGTGGGGTGACAGCGTGCGCTGGGAATCGTCAACGGACAACGGCAATCATCTCTATCTCAAGCCGCACGCTGCCGGTCTGGTCAACACCCTGTCGGTGACCACAAACAAGCGCTCCTACGAGTTCACGCTGGTGTCGTCCCCCCTGGGCGGGATCTTCTACCAGAAGGTTCGCTTCCGCATCCCTGAGACCGTGATGGCCAAGATCAAGGCGCGGGCAGATGGCGAGGCACGCGAGCAGGGAGAGCGTCCGGCGAACACCGTCGGCGTTTCGCCGGACAAGCTCAACTTCGACTATTCGACGTCGGGAAGCGCGGACTTCAAGCCCGACGCTGTCTTTGATGACGGCAAGCTCATCTGGATGCGCATGCCCGCGACTGCCAGCGAGTGGCCCGTCGCGCTGGTGAAGGACGGAAGTGATTTCGTCGTAGCGAACTTCATTCGCCGAGGCGACTACCTCGTGCTGCAGCGCCTGGCAGAGACCGTGGCGCTTCGGTCGGGTAGCACGGAGGTGATCGTGCGCCGCGGCCGCGGTCGCTTCTTGGGTCTCTTCTAAAGGATCGGCCGTGGCTAAGCAGGTTGAGGACGTGACCGACGCTCGCGAGCGAGTCTCCAAGGGGAAGATCCCCAAAGGGATTATCTACGTCGCAGCAGGCATTGCTGCGGTGCTGATCGGCACGCTTGCCTTCTACTACCAGAGCAAAACCGACGCCGAAGTGAAAGAGGCGTCGGAGGAGCAGCGCGCGGAGAAGATGAAATCGCGGGCGACGGCGGGTGAGGCGTCGCAGAACCTCGGCCAGCAGATCCGTGCCCAGCAGCAGGCCGCCAAGGATGAGGCGTCCCGCCAAGAGGCCTCTGCGGTAAGAGCCGACTCCGGTCAGCGCGCACCGGTCATGTCGGCGAAAGACTTCACGACGGGCCGTCAGGGCACCGAGGTGATGGGGAAGAAGAATGAAGAGGACAGCATCTTTACTGCGCCGCTCTACAAGGCAGGCATGAACAAGGTGCGTGACAACGCACGCCCGAAAGTCGACCTTCAAGGTACGCTGGACCCTGCGTCCATGCGGGCGATGCAGCAGGCTGCCGCAGCGGCTGCCAACGCAACCGGCGCACCGCCTGCTGATGCTGCGCCCGTCAACAGCGATCAACAGTTTCTGAAACAGACAGCAGCAACGAAGTACGAGCGCACAGGTATTGCGGGCCGTTTGCCGAGTTGCACCGTATCCCAGGGCTTTGTGATTCCAGCGACGTTTGTCGGCGGCAACAACTCGGATAAGCCGGGCGAGTTTCGCGCGATGGTGTCGCAGAACGTATGGGACACGGTGGATGGCACCTGCCTCGCGATTCCGGCAGGTTCGATGCTGGTTGGGACTTACAGCAGCGACATCAGCATCGGGCAGGAGCGCCTTCTCGTGGCGTTCACCCGTCTGCAGCTCCCCAATAAGAAGTGGGTTCCTCTCGGCTCGATGCAGGGTGCCGACACCAATGGCTATTCCGGTGTGAGCGGGGACGTCAACAACCATTTCTTCAAGATCTTCTATGGCGCGGTTGTCATCGCCGTGCTGGAGCAACGCTTCAACAATCAGCAGACGGCGACGACCTCCAATTCGAACGGCCTGACTACTTACGGCAACGCGGCGGGCCAGGTCGCCACACAGACGGCGCAGACCATCCTGAACCGCAACCAGAACATTCGGCCGACCATCACCACGGAACCTGCCCAGAAGCTGTTGGTACAGGTCAAGCAAGACATCGTCCTGGAGCCGTACCGTGAATAGGGCGATTGGGCTTCTCCTGATGGCGGCCTGTGTGTCCGCGCACGCCGTGGTGGTCGATGCGGTGATTTCACCGACGGCCTACGTCGTGCGCGACGGTGGACAGGTTCGGCTGCAGACGCTTCCGGGCAAGCCGGTCTTGTACTGCGGCCTGGGCGCCTTCGAAACCTGGGCTCAGCGTTTGGTCGGCCAGGAGTTCCAGATCGGGTCCGCGCGACAGCCCGACGGAGTGACTCATGCCGAGACGCTTGTCAGCGTTGTTGCCGGTGCCGGGTGGCTGCGTCCCGCCTCGTTGGATGACGCGGGTCAAGCCGCCATCGTCGAGCGCAAGGGCGGTTGGGCCTGCGCACCGAAAGCCGCCCCCTTTGCGGAATTCAGTGATCGCGTCGATCCGACCATCCTGGCCGGCATTGCGCTGAACGAATCGTCGTATCAGGGGCGACCATGGCCGTGGACGTTGAACGTCGCGGGGCGTGGCTACTACTTCGCCACCCGAGACGATGCCTATGGTGCCATCCGCCGCCTGATCGAGGCGAAGCGGTGCGATTTCGATGTCGGAATCATGCAGGTGAACTGGTGCTACCACGGCCAGCGCTTCGCATCGCCCTGGGATGCCCTGTCGCCTGCATCGAACATCCGTGTCGCGGAAACCATCCTGCTCGAAAACCGGCAACGCAGCGGCTCTCCGATGAAGGCGGTCGCTTGGTATCACAGCGCTGACCCCGCGCGTGGAGGGCCCTACTTCGCCCGATTCCTGAACCACCTGAAGCGGCTGGACTCCGCCAATAGCCCATGACGAAGTTCCGACACCTCGCTTTGCTGCTGCCCGTTCTGTCCGTGCAGGCCTTCGCCGCAGACACCGATCCGCTGGATTTCGATTACCAGGTGGTGGCGCCATCCACGGCTCGCCCCGCGATGATCTTCAACGACGGGTCGAGCACGTACATTCAGCCGCGTGCCGGGCAGACCATCGTGGCCGACAACGGGCAATCATCCGGTCCGTACATCATGGTTGATGGTGTCCCCGACGTTCTGCACTTCACTGCGAACGGGCAAATGGTGACGGCGCGCTGGAAACGCTCCAACGCGATCACGCGCGAGCCGGCGAATCCGTCGGGGGACTTGCCCCATGGGTTCACTGGCTTCTCCGGCCGCATCGCGATGGTCGGCGAGCACGGCAATCTGCAACTCGTGCGTCCCGGGAGCGTCACGCAGCCGCTGGCGCAAATCGTCAAGGCGATAGCTCCCAGCGGTTGGACGGGGACCGCCCAAAAGACCATTGCGCTGACGGAGGAGACGACGTTCGTCACGCGGGATGCCGAGAACTGGCTTCAGGCGCTCGGGCGGTTGCTGGACCAGAAGGGTCTCTACGCGGAGGTCGACTTCGGCCGTCGCAACATCGCGCTGCGTGTTGAGCCGCCCAAGTCGATCGCCGTGGGCGTCGCGGTGGCTTCGTCCGATGCCAGCAACGGCGCGAATGTCGGCAACACAGGTGCGCCAGCAACGGTCCCAAACGATCAAGGCAGTGGTGACGGTGGCGTGGCCAGCTCGCTATTGGCCGAGGCGTTTGACGCGCAGGCCATCCGCGACACAAAGGCCGGGACGATTCAAATTCGCTTTGCGACGAAGCCTGAGGGTCTCCAGATCAGGAACAGCGAGGGCAGCAAGCAGGGCCTGACGTGGCTGGACGGTGATCGCGTGGTCGCGTTCGATACCGTGGATCGTTTCACCGTCTCTGCCGCGGGTAAGGCTGTCGAAGTTCGGCGAGCTGCTGAGATTCGCTATGACTTCGCGGCCGACAACGCAGCGGGCCTCGAATCGGTCTTCGAGAAGGACAACGCGACCTACCTCGTATTCCGAACTTCAAAGGCCAATGTGAGCGCACGCAACGACAACGGCGAGGGCTCGGGCGAACTGAAGGACCGCTACTTCAAGTTCAACGGAATCGCTGAGCGCTTGACTGTGGTGGCCGACGGCCGCTCAGTGATCGTGGAACGTGTCCCTGAAGTGCGCTTCTACGAGCGCAAGGCGAGGGTGGAATGAGCGGATCACGACTCCGAGTGCGAGACGTGAGCGGTGCGAAAAGGCTGTTCGCTTTTTTCGCACTTCTGCTGGCTCTTGCCAGTTTAGCGCGGGCGGATTGTCTCGACGACGCGGCCAATTACTACCGGCTCGATCCGACGCTCGTTCGCGCCATCGCGTGGCACGAGTCCGGCATGCGGCCGCTTGCTGTCAATCGCAACTCTAACGGCAGTGTTGACGTTGGCCTCATGCAGATCAACTCCTCCTGGTTTCCGACGCTGGCGCGTGTGGGCATTGCCCCTGAGCACTTGTGGAATCCCTGTGTTAACGCCTACGTCGGGGCGTGGATTCTGAGCTCGAACATCGCGCGCCTGGGGCCGAACTGGAAAGCCGTCGGCGCATACAACGCCACTTCACCGGACAAGCAGTTGCGCTACGCCAACCAAATCTACGCGCGCTGGCAGGCATTGCAGCGCGCTGGTGCCAGTCATTGACACATTGCGAGACCGTTATGAGAAGCCTTCTTTCCCACAAGCGCATGGCCGTCATCGCGATGGCTGCATGCACCTTCGTTTCCTCCGTCCACGCGGGGACCCGTACCCAGAGCGTTGACGGCGATGGTTGGCAGCCGCTTGGCAGCAGTGTTCGCAAAGCAAGCGTCGCTGGCCAAGCCAATCGCAACGGAGCCTCCGATCCCAACACGCTCGTCGCCGCGGCTTCCGCGTTGGCGAGTACCTCACCTGAACCAGCAGTGTCAGTCACGTCCGTTCCCTCAAATAGGCCGTTCGAACTCATCGCCGACGAGTCAGTAGAGCAGCAATTGCTTGAGTGGGCGAGGCGCGCGGGTTGGAAGGTCTTGTGGAGGGTGCAGGACGCATGGGTAGTGCCGGGCAATAAATCCTATGGCGATGACTTTGAATCTGCTGTGAAGCGCGTCACGGAAGACTTGGCAGCCAACGGAACAGACGTGCTCGGCGACAGCTGGCGCGGCAACCACACGATCGTTATCACCCAGAACGGAGCAGCTGAGCAATGAGGATCTTCTATCAACCGAAGCTGATCGCCGGTGCTGTGGCAACGGTCTTGAGTCTGTCGGGATGCGGTATCGCGGAGGTGCGCGGCATCCAGAAAGACGCGATGCGCGACACGCGCGCGCAGCTCGACGCTGCCCCGAGCAGCCGCCCGGTCTTCCAGATCCATGAGGGGGCATGGCTTCTTGGCGAGAAGGTCAAGGCGACCAAGCCGCAACCGGAACTCTTCAACAAGCCCGTGTCGTACAACGACGCACGGGACCGCATCAGTACGCTTGCCGACGTTGCCGACTGGATTGCTCGCACTTACAACGTACGGGTGGTCATCGATCCCTCGGTGAATGCACCGTTCCCCTCGGCGCAGTCCATTGTGACCACCGGCGCAACCGGCGCAGTCAAGGGGCCGCAACTACCCGCAGGGCTCGCCACGAGTCTTGCAGGCGCGCCCAACGCAACGTTGGCCGCCCCAGGTGGCATGCAGTCTGGGGCCGCAGCGATGCCGACGCAGTCACCGCTGCACTACGTTGGCGATTTCAAGGGTTTTATGCGGACGAACGAGCAGCGCTACAACGTCTACTCGCGCTTTCGCGACGGCACCCTCACGTTCTTCCGAGTCGAGACCCGGAACTTCACGTTGCCTGACATGGGAGCCTTCGCTTCCATGAGCGGGACGATCTCCAGTGACGGCAACCTGTCTTCCAGCTCGGGCGGCACGTCGGCTTCTACCACTAGCTCCACATCTGGCGGTTCAAGCGGTTCGGGCACCGGCGGACAAACAGCCAGCCAGTCGTTGGAAGTGAAACCGTGGAAACGCTTGGAGGAGATCGCCAAGCAAATTGCGGGGAATGGTGCGGAGGTCATCGCCGACCCGAATCTGGGGACTGTCACTGTCACCGGGACGCCGCCACAGTGTGATCGTGTTGAGGACTGGGTCCGTACTCTTGATGCCATGTTCGGTAAGCAGGTCGCCATCGACGTGCGCATCTACGAAGTCCGGCTCAATCAAGAGGACAACTACGGCTTGAATCTCTCGCTCGGGTACAAGAGCGGAAATGGGCACACCGGTGCCACGTTCACCGGGGTGGCGCCGCCAACGGTGTCGAGCAACGCGACACCCATGTCCGTCGGCGCGACGATTGTCGGCGGCAAGCTGGACGGTACCAAGGTGGCAGTGCAAGCGCTGTCGACGCTGGGCAACGTTACGCAGGTTGTGTCGCGTTCGGGAGTTACCCAAAACGGCAAGGTCATGGCAATGCAGTCTGCAACTTTGCAGGACTACATCCCGAGCTCGCAGACCACGTTGGCGTCGAACGTGGGTTCCACGTCTTCCATGCAAACCGCCCCTGACATCTCCGGCTTCACAAGCACGTTCACGCCAAAGGTTGTCAACGGCCGCATCTTGATCATGTTCGACATGACCCTGTCGAATCTGAACCCGCTACAAGAACAGACCCAGGGCAGCGGGGCCTCCTTGTCCAAGGTGCAGCTGCGAACCAAGCCACTGGCACGTTTCCAGCAGACCGTCGGCCTGAAGCCGGGCGAGTCGCTGGTACTTACCGGCTTGCGCGATCAAACGACCAGTACCACGAACAACGGCGTTGGCTCGCCCTACGTCCCAGTGACGGGCGGTGGGGTGGATGCCGCAAAGCGCGAAACGATGATTGCCGTCGTTATCACCGCACGGCTTCTTTGATACCTGGGGTTCATGATGAATCGACATTTCTTGTCTGCAGCGGTTGGACTTGCGCTGAGCGCCGGTGCAGGATTTGCAATTGCGCAGGGTGCCTCGGCGCCTCGCATGGAGAAGGCGATGCAGGCCGCTCAATCCATTCGTGATGCGCAGCCTTCGGCAACAACAACTCCGCCAACGACAACACCTGCGGCTCGTACCGCGCAAGTTGCAGAAACGTCTGTACGGCCAACCCAGGCTGCTCCATCACCCCAGGCGTCGATTCCTGTTGCGGCTGCGCCTTCGCCGAAGACCGAAGCCGCTCAGGCAGGTGCTGAGGCCGACGAACTCAGCATCCTGCAACGGCAAGCGGCAGTCCTGAAGGTCAAGGCTGAAATTGCGAAGTACCAGGCGGACATCAAAAGCTCGGAGTCGCGCGCGATGCAGGCTGCAACGAGCGTGACGCCTGGGCAGGCAGGGGAACCGGGAGTTGTTCCGTCGCTGGTCGTTCCCGGCAACGTTACGAAGCCACCGATTCCGCTACCTGCGGCCAAACATGGGAAACCGCGTCTGGTTCACATCGGGGGAGCTGACGGCGTCTACTCGGCTCTCATCGAAATCAACGGCATCACGATTTCGGATGCAGTGGCTGGCACTCAGCTCGGCGATGGCTGGCAAGTCATCGGCGTCGATGCGAAACAAGTCAGAGTGGGTCGCGGCAAGCAAGTTCTGAAGCTCGCGGTGTGACATGGCTCAAGTCCTCAACCTTCCAGGGATCAAGGGCACCTATGCCGTCGGCCTGACTTGGCGGCATGAGGATGCCAGGCCAAGCCGCGCGGCACTGCGCAAGAAGGCTCGTGATCTGCAAGCACGGTGGAGTGTCGTCCATCAGACGCGCACAGGGCACGTACAGGCCGGCTTTTGTGCGGGCCTCGAGGGCGCTGCCTCCAACTGGCGAACCAAGCCGCTTGCAGCCCTTGTCGCTGACTCACATCCTCAGCCTTGGTGCGGCTTCTATCGGATCAGCGCTGACCTGTATTGGTACATCGCGGTGCGCGACGGCCAGGAGGTTTTACCGGACGGGGACCGGACTGGCACGCTCGAAGAATTGGAGCAACTCCATGCGTTGCACAAAGCGTCCGGTGACTGGAACGTAGTCCGCGGGACCGAAGCCGAACTCGCAGACATCGTTCGCACTTCGCGATCGGTGAAGGGGCTGACCGATCTGGAGCCGGGGCCGCGACGCTACGTGCTACCGGTGGCCGGGGTGCTGACAGTGGCGGCATTGGCCGGCGTCGGCACGTGGTGGTATCAGCAACGGCAGGCTGAGGCACAGCGCGCTGCGGATCTCGCGCGACAACGTGCTGCACAGGCGATGCACGCGGCAAAGCAAGCCAAGCAACAAATTCCGCCATGGACACTTCAACCTGTGCCGTCTGCTGTTGTCGACGCATGTCGTTCGGCTTGGCACGGCAGGGCACTCGCCACGAAAGGTTGGTTGCTGACCGGCTGGAGCTGCCAGTTCGGTAGTCCCGTCACGGTCAACGTTGCCGCTCAATGGGAGCGCGACGGGGGTGTGGCTGAGGACGCGCCCGGCACGCTCCTCGACGATGGAAACCACTCTCGCTCGACGGAAGTTAAGCCCTATACGTTCACGATCCAACCAACAGGTATTGATGATTTTGAGGTTGCGAAGCGCATCGTTTGGAGCGTGTCGCACCGCAAAGCTTTCCAGTTGAAGCTGGCGGCGACGCAGCCCGCCGCGCTTCCTGGCGCGAATGGCCCCGATGCACCTGAACCGGCCCCGTGGATTGGGAATGCGGCCGATTTCACGCTTGCGATGGCTCCATGGTTCAGCGGTGCTTCTGCATTCGATCAAGTCCCAGGTTTGCGGCTGACCGAGGTCAGCGTCGACCTGCGAGATGGCCAGTGGCATGCGAAAGGGACGCTCTACGTTAACCGTTTTCCTGGGGCGACTGCTGCCCTCAAGGTGGGGAGCTGACATGGTGGCTTTGGTTGAGCGGTTCAGGGCATTCTCGCGCGTTGACGCGCATGTCGAGCCAATGCGGCTCCCGCCTGTTCCTGCCACGCTGATGCAACACGTCGTGTGGGCGGGGGTCGGCGAGAAGATTCAGGTCGATGGCCGCTATGCAGGTGGTTCGGCCTTTCTCACATGGTTGGCTGACCTCAAACGCCATGGTCTGGAGCCGGTTGTTGAATCTCTTGCCCCGCAGGAGCTGGCGCAAGCGCGCGAAAGCACGTCGGACGGGCAATCGGGCGACGCATACCTTGAGTTTCTGGAAATGTCGCGCCGGCGGCACGTCGAGGCTGCCGAACTGGGGGCGTCCGACCTTCACGTTCTGCAGCGAGAAGACCATGCTGAATTTCAGTTGCGCATTGACGGCGAGCTATGGACGGTGCCCGAGTGGGAACTGAACGCTGCGCAGGGGGAAGCTTTTGTGCGAGCAACTTGCGTCGGCCTCGCAACCGTCAAAGAGCCGACATTCAATCCGCTCGAGTTCCAGGAAGCGCAGATCAGCGGCAACAAGCTGCCTGAGACCGATATTGAAAGTGTTCGCATTACGCGCGGCCCAGCCTATCCGATCGAGGCCGGTGGTGGCGTCATGGTTAATCGCCTGCAACCGCGCAGGCACACGGCCACACTTCAGCGACGCGAGACGCCGGCGAGTCGTCTGCGACTGGTGAGACCGGAGGCGCCGGCCGGCAAAGTCGACTTTGAGCGGATGGGATTCACGACGCTGCAGCTCGCGATGTTCGAGCAGGTCGTCCTGATGCCGGATGGTCTGTTTATTCAGACGGGGCCGACGGGAAGTGGCAAGACCACGACCGGCTACGAAATGCTGCGCTACAAGGGGCAGATTTCGCCCGAGCTGCGGCAGATCACCCGTGAGCATCCGGTCGAGTACCCGCGTGAATGGGCAGTGCAACTGCTTTCGACGGGGCAGAACTCCTCATACCTCGTCGAACGCATGCTCCGGATGGACCCGGACATCATCGACATCGGCGAGATCCGCACAGGCAATGAAGGTGTTGCAGCAGTTCAGGCAGCGCAGACCGGGCACTTGGTCTTCGGCTCGCTCCACGTTCTTGATCCGTTCGAACTGATTGGTCGCCTGCAAATGCTCGACCACACGCTGCTTTCCAAGGAGTTGATGTGCAACCACAAAATCATCGCGGGTTTCATGGGGCAGCGGATGGTTCCCGTGCTGTGCACGGAGTGTCGGGAGCCATTGGCCAAACATCTCGACGCAATGCCGGGAATTCTGCTCGACCGCATCAAAACCTGGGGAAACATCGAACAGGTCCATGTGCGGGGAAAGGGATGTCCGCACTGCTTCGGCCGGCAAATCCGCGGGCGTGAGGCAGTTGCAGAGGTTGTCCTTAGCACCGAAGAGCTGATGGAAGACTTCCTCAGGGGGACGTCGTTGGCACGTCGAAATCACCGCCTGCGTGAGGGCTCCGACAAATCCATGCTCGGCAATGTCATGGAACGTGTGTTGGCCGGCAGGATCGATCCGCGCGACGCGCAGAAGAACGTGCCCATTGAGGCGTATCGCGAGGGCGTATGAATCTCCAGAAAGCTCTGCAGTGGCTGAAGGGCAATCCTCTGCCATGGAAGCTCCGAAAACGCCTCTATGAACGTGCGTCAACGCATCTGGCGAACGACGTAACGCTAGAGCGCGTGCTTACCCGGTTCGGGGCCGGCTTGCTACGACGGCGAAAACGTCGCGCTGCTGCTGCAATCGATGCCGTGACACAAGGCGTCCGCAACGGCCAGACGCTGGCGGCGGCAATGGACTCGTCGCTCACCAATCTTGAGCGAACCGTGCTCGACGCTGGTGATCGAGCGGGCAAGCTTCCCGAGGCAATGAAGCTCGTCATCGAGGTGCGCGAACTGGTGGATCGCATCTTTTGGAAGCTGATCCTCGGCTTCGCGCCGGCGCTTGTCTATGTCTACGCGCTCTACAAGGTACTCGGCTTTATCGGTGCCGACGTAGTGCCCGAGTTCGCAGGAATCTTGCCGGCCGAGAAGTGGACCGGATGGGCACGCGTCCTCTACCTGATGGGCGTGTTTGCACAAAGCGCGGCAATGCCTTTGGCGACGTACGGGCTGCTTACCTATGCGCTCTGGTGCGCATGGGCGTTACCGAACTGGGCTGGCCGTGGGAGGGCGTTCTTTGATCGATGGGTTTTTCCGTTCCCACTCTATCGGGAGATCGCAGGGTTCTCTTGGTTGCTGTCGTTTCTTGCTCTGCAGCGGGCGGGCATCCCTGAAGTGGAATCGCTGGCCGCACAGGTGCGCACGGCATCGCCATGGTTGGCGTCGCGGCTGCTCGCCATTTCATCCGGCACACGCAATGGCTTTGATCTTGCAACTTCCATGATGCGGACTGGGCACGACTTCCCTTCCGTGGATCTGATCGATGAGATCGGCGAGTACATGGGCAAAGCCGACTCGTCGGAAAAGCTGGCGAACGTGGCGCGAGAGAACGCGGCCTATGTCGAGCGAAAGGTGCTTGCGATCGGCGGTGGCATGGCGTTGACCCTGAGTCTTCTTGTGTACGCAGCCATGTTTGTCATGCAGTTTGGCTCAAACGCGCTTTCGTCGGCTCTCACGTCGTCGATGAGGCAGATGTAAATCGTTGGACGTGGTTTTACTTTAGGAGAGGGTGATATGGAACGGATCATTGGGGCGCTCGTGGCGATCGCGCTGGCAATCCTCGCAGTGGGCAACACGCTCAGCAACAGCGGGCAGGCGAAGTCGGATCAGAAGAGTGGTGGCGCGGCGACGGATATTGGCTACGTCATGACAAAGGCCCGAGCAGGGTTCGCGCAGAGCAATACCGGCTTTGCCAATTTTTCGAACGCGAACCTGGGCGGGCTTATTAACGGAGGCACCTTCCCTCCGACCATGGTCAAGAGCGGAGGCATTTTCGACAAGTGGGGCAATCCCATTACTTTGAGTTCGGCAAATAGTGGCACGAGCGGGGTGATCTCTTTTGGGGGTGGCGGGTCGCAAACAACTGACGAATGCACGTCCACCGTGACGAGTCTGTCAGGCTACGACTTGTTGACGGTTGGCGGTCAGAGTTTTACACGCAGCAACATGCCTGACACGTCGCAGGCCGGCGCTGTTTGCTCCGCGACCGCAACGATTGTCGTGACGTTCCACTGAGCCCCAGCGAGTCAGCGTTTCGATGGCATTCGCACTCCTTCCGCTCGCCGCAGTCATGCTGCTGTTCGGGCTTGGCATTCAAGCGTTCCAGCTCGCCGACAGTGTTCCTGGTGCCGGCCCCGCAGGCCAGATGGAGACGCGCTCGGTGGTGTCATCTCAGCAAGCTGCGATGTTTGGGACCGCATGTGTTAGCACAGCGATCGCGCAGCGTGGCGCAATCAGTCCAAACATGACCGTGACGCTACCGGCAGGTGTGTTGCTGCCTGCTGGTGCTGTTTGTATGACGACGGCGAATGGTAGCGGTCGCAACGTCTACGGGTACCTGCCAGCGGCACCTGGTGCAGCGGGAAAGTTACTCGCCGATGCGCAGGGCGGCAACAATTGGTTCGTCATCCGGGCCGCAGGTGTGGCGGTGAGTTTGGCGGGCGGAAACACCATGTCAGTACCCACGACCATCCCCGTTAGCTCACTCCTCAATTGGGTTCAGACGTCTTCCTGAAGGCGACGCGCAATGGATGCAATTCTCGGTTACATGATCGCCATCGCCCTGTCGTTGCTGAGCGTGGGGCAGTTCTACCAGTGGCAGGCGTCGGGCATGACAAACGTGCAGACTGCGGCCGCGGCAAGCCAGCAGGTGATCTACAACAAGGCCGCGGCTCAGTACGTTCAAGACAACGGGACATCGATCGCGGCGATTGCAACGCCTACCGTGCCGGTGACCATCACCACCGCAATGCTGATCAGCAGCGGTTACTTGCCGAACGGCTTTTCGACCACGAATGTTTTCGGACAGACATGGCAACTTCAGGTCCTGCAGCCCACCGCGGGGACGTTGCAGTCGGTCGTGCAATCGGTTGGCGGGAGGGCAATCGCGGACACTGTCCAGCTTGTTCAGATTGCCGCCCAAGCAGGGGCGCAGGGCGGATTCGTCCCCTATGCCGGCCAGAATGGTGACGCAACCATGACCCCCGCAAATGCTTACGGCGCATACGGGGCATGGAAGCTTCCGTTGACCAATTTCACCAATCCAGGCAGCGGTCACCTGGTGTCACTGCTTGCGTTCACAGGCGTGAGTGCGAACAACAGCTATCTGTACCGCGTTCAGGTTCCTGGCCATCCCGAGCTGAACAACATGCAGACCGACCTTGGTATGACCGATCAAGGGGGGGCGCTGCACAACATCAGTGGCGCACAGCAGATCAGCTCACAAAGCTTGCAGGCTCTTTCCGGTGGTTCGCTTGCCGTGCCATCGATCACGACCGCAAACGGCAAAGTAGTCACTTGGGAGCAGGTGGGCGAGGGCGGTGTGCTAGGCCTGAAAGGATCGAACGGTACATCGATCTACCTTGAGAGCTTGAATGGCACGTTCCGTATCGTCAACAACCCTTGGACACAGTCCATATTCTCGGTCGACCAGTCCGGCGATGTGGTCGCGGCGGGAACGCAGAGGCTGGGTAACGTTGCTTCGCCCAACACGGCGTGTGCCCAAAACGGAACACAGGCAGGCAATGCTGATGGCTCTGGCCAGCAATTAGTTTGTCTGTACAACGTGTGGAAACCAATTGGCGGGAGCTTGCAGCGCTTCGGGTATTACACCGCGCAACATGGTTCTGGAATTCCGAGGCCGACTTGTCCGGCGGGCGGAACCCCGATGATCGTTGTGACCCCGGCGAACTTTGCGGTCGATCCGACGACGGTCGTCAACTATGGAGCGTGGGGATCAGGCCCGTGGACTGTCTACATCATGGATGGATCAAATGCCGGCATCGGTGGCGCGACTGCCACTGTTGGGACCTATTGCGGATACTAATGGAGTCGTGAAATGAGGATGCTACTTAGGGTCTTGTCGGTGATTGTGCTTCTGGCGGGATCCAGACTTGCAATGGCGAACCCTGTGCTTTGTTCACCGGGATACCAAGACTCGACTTGCCCGAGCCCTATCGCAAGGGGCCCAGTCCCGGCACCGCAGTGTTCGTCTGGCGCTGGATGGACGACGACTTCAAGTCCCGTTTGGAAGGGTTCCTATTGGAGTGCGCCTGGCTGCAACTATCAGCCACCGCCTTCGTGTCCTTCGGGCTACTACGCTGCCAGTGGCCCTTCTTGGAATGGATCGAGCTGGGTAGGCCTGAACTGTCAGCCGACGGCACCTCCGCCCCCGCCGCCGCCTGCAGGTCACGTGTTGGTGGCAACGTATACAACCAACAGCTGTGGCAACCTTGGGCCCTTTAATGGATACGCAGACGGAACGTATGACGCCAGCAACTCCGATTGGGGAGGGCAGACTTTCTCTGGTACTTGGGACCAGATGTATTACAACGGGGTAGCGTATATGAACTCGAACTATGCTCGTTACATTGCTCCAGCTTACATCTCCCAGCCTTCGGACCCAGCGACGGCTACACAATATTTGTCGCGAGTGTTCTTTGTCTACAACCCGTGGGCATGCGGCGGCGGTGTTGGCTAAAGCAAAATGGCGTTTGTCCTGACCGCAGGCAAGTTATTGAGAGATCGGCGACACAAAGAAAAAGCCCCACGGTGACTGTGGGGCTTTCTTTTTGATGGCTAGACTGTTTAGCCCACCACGTTGCCGGTCGTGAATGTGAAGCTGCGCGTGAACGGCGTGCCGTTGATCGTACCGGACAGGTTCACCGTGTACGGCGTGTTCGGTTGCAGCGGTGCGGTCGGGTAGGCGACGGCTTCGAACGCGGGGACCAACTTGTTCGGATCAGTTGACGAGTTGAGCAGTTGCAACGTCACCGTGTGCGAGGCGTTGTCGGTCATCGTGCCGGAAGTCAGCACAACGGTGTCGCTCGGGTTGGCCGCAACCGCGACAGGAATGCCCCACGAACCGCTGGTGTTCGGCGGCGCCGGCGTTTCACCGTTCGACGAGTAGGCCACACCGGTGGTGCCTTGGCACGGGAAGGTCAAGGGCATGTTGCCCGGCATCGTCTTAGGCGCATCGAAGCTCATCGAGGCGCGCACGTCGGGGAAACCGTTGAACAGCGTCTTGGAGACGCCGATGCCAACAATGCTCGACGGCCACACGCCCGCAGCGATGTGGTAGACGCCGGACAGCCAGCCGATAATGTGTTGCTGACCGTATTGGGCGTCGGTCAATGTCGCATTGGTGTAGTAGCCCCCGCTCACGCCGCCGACGTACTGATTGGGGAAGCCAGCCGCCACCGCGCGATCCTGATAGGTGACACCGGTGAAGCCAGTTTTGCCCGCCGTCTCGCTATCCGCAACTACGCCATTCGTGCTCATGTAGGCAGCGTGTGCTTGGGCGGCAGTGTCCAGCACAGTGTTTTCGGACAGTGCCGGAAAGCCACACTGCGTACGGTACTGGTTCAGCGTGTTGAACGCTGCCAGTTGTGCGCTCGTGCTGCCGTACTGCGGTGTCGTCTGGGTGCCGGTGACAGTCTGTGCCGGCGGAGTCGTAGTGCCGCCGGTCGAACCGCCAGTCGTGGACGTGCCACCGTCACCGCCACCGCCGCATGCGGTCAGTGCGAGAGTCGATGCAGCAGCAATTGCGAGGAGAGAGAGTTTGTTCGTCATTGATTTTCTCCGGTGATTTTGAGGTCGGTGATCGATATGCGACCACTTGATTTAATCGTAGCGTGCGGCTCAAGAAGTCAAGGATGCACTCCAGGTACTTCAGATGCCGCGCTCAACGTGTGCGGGGGCGGTCGGCAGCAACGCGTTGCTACTTGACCTTGTGCAGTTCCACGGGCCCGAGCATCGAAACGAGCAGATACCCCGTCGTCGTTGGGAAGTCCTTGTTGCTCCAGTTCGAAGGGACATGGACGAGCGCAAAGTCCTTCGTGGATATCCCGCTGACTGATTCACTAACGGCGCGGCCGAAGAGCGCTTGAGCTTGCTCTTTGGTCAGATCATTGACCGGGCCCTGGATGGCTCGCCAATTGCCGTTGTGGAACTCCTGAACGGCGAGTTTGCCGTCTGCCTTCTCGATCCGAAGCGTTGGCTCGAGCCCGTTCTTTCCCTGGACGGAGTATTCGCCGACGATGTCGCTCGTCGACGAGCCACATGCCGTGATGATGGCGGTGGCGGCGATGGCCAGCAGGAGCTTTGCCTTCTTGCGCACGGTTGCGGTAAACGCCGGGATGTCGAACTTGCAGAATGTGGTCATGTGATTGTGGGCTGTGAGTTGTGTCGGCTGGGGCCGTCGTGCTGATCGTGGTGAATGCATTATGGGTAAGCGCGCTTTCTCGCTTGCCGGTGCCGAAGAGTTGCGCGCTCCTAGCACCCCTCTGCCGAGAAATAGAGCGTCTTGCCGCAGGTCTTGCAAAAATGGGCGCGTGTGCCGGGCGCACGTCGAAGCGCGTGCACGCTGAGATGCTTGGACGAGCAGCGATCACACGTGATCGTGCCAGCGTCAGATACCAACCCCGGATGCTTCTTTCGATACCAGAAAAACGTATGTGTTCGAAACCGGTAGAGCCGGTACCAGCGCGGTGCGAAGAAGATCATGAGCGCGAGACCGAGGACCAGCGCAGGAGCGGTGCCGGCGTGCGATTTCCCGACTAGGGACGCGCCAGTCAGTGCGGTACCAAACAGCGATGCGGTACCAGAAACGAAGCGGGAAGCAAGATGGCGCATATCGTTGTCCTTTGTGGATGGGGAGGCACCCGCCGCCAGTCGTGACGCCGCGGCAGAGGCTTCTACGTCTTGAGCGTACGCCGAGAGAATCAGAGTCAAGCTCGGGCGGCATCGCCAGCCCATCCACCATTCGGGGCCCGATCCAGCTATGCGAGTTGTTTGCGCGGTTTGCCCTTGCGTGGCGCCGTCAACGCACCTGTGCATGACGGGCAATAGAAGGACGCCGCCAGTTCGATTTTTGGCGTGGTATTGCACGTCAGATAGTGCGTGGAACAGGTGCGGCAACTGGACATGGACAAATCGCTGCCGGTGGACACTGATCGGGCCAAATGGAACGCCCGGTCCGGGGTCAGCCGCGCGGCATCGCCGAACAGACGCCCGACGGTGTCGAGTGCGGTGATGAACGCCTCTGGCTCGTTCGCACGTGCGGCAAGGGCGCTCCAGTACAGCCAAATCAGCGTCGTCGACTGAATGCGGCTCGACACCGACTCCACGTACCAGGATGACGAGGAGGGCATCAGGCCGCAGGGAGACGATTCGCCGTGGATTTGTCGATAGAGAGCGCGCGCCGTAGCCGCGGTGCCAGGGAACATCGAGGCCACGCTGGATGCGCGGCAACGCAGGCCAATGAGCGCCTCGGTATAGCGTTCCATCTGCGCGCGGCCGACGCGGAAATTTCCCCAGCGTTCACGTTGCAGGGGCCGCGGGGCACGTGAGTCGCCGGCGTTCATCACGTGGTGGCAGATCGTCTCTTCCGAGATGAGGTTGGCCGAATACTCAAGCCAGAACATCGGATTCTCAAAACGCCAACGGAACATCGGGAAGTTGGCGCCGAAGATGGCAAGCTCCAGCTCGTGCTGAGACACGGTCACGAGATAGTCAGCCAGGTCTTGCGGCATGCCCAGCAGTTGAGCGGCAACGGGCGTGGAGTGGAGTAGGTCGACTACCATCCAGACGTAATCCTTGTTCTGGTGGAACAAGCTCATCTTCAGGCTGGGATCAAGGTTGCCGAATTCCGCCTTCACCTTGTCAATGGCCAGGGTTGGTGTCGTCTTCTTGATGAGGCTGCGCCAATCTTCGACGTTCTTGAACATCGGTGTCACGACCAGGAACGGTGTTCCCATCAACTGCCGCTGCCCTGCAGCGTTCTGCGCGAGCATGGCCAGCTCTTCCGGCCGCACTCCAAATACTGGCGCCACTTCCCGGTGCCGAAGCATGCAGGTGCCCATGAAATCCGCAAGCTGGTAGTTGATGGAACGGATCCGGTCGGTAATCCGGTCGGGAAGGATGAGCGAGTCTTTGGCAGAAAGAGCAGTCGAACGAGTCATGGCGAGAGAGTCAGTTGTTGTTTTTGGGACCGGCGCTTGAATCAGGCGGTTTACGTGCGTGTCCGGCGGGACACGCGGTTTGTGGTCTCGGTGGTCGCGAGCGCAGCGTTCACTTCACCGAGGAATTTGGTCAGGACGCCAGCGAGGCCTTCGAGAATGGGACGGCATTCGGCCGATGCGTTGGCAAAGATGGCCGTGAGTTGCGCAGACTGGTATTTGTGTGCGACGGATTCGATGTCGGCAACCAGCGTGATCATCTTCGCTCTGGCGTCAGCAGACGAGTTGATGTCGTCCTGCTGTTGTGCGATTTCCAGGTTGAGTCGATCAAGCTCGTCCTGCTTGCGCTTAACGTCCTCATTGGCCGCTTCGAGGCGACGGTTGGCTTCTTGGAGCGCATCGTCCAGGGTCTGGAGTCCTGGCGGCAGAACGTGCACTTCGACTGTCTCTTTCACAGCCGCCGGTTGGCCGCTCTCTGCCCTTGCTGCTAGCGCGTTGCGTTCGCGCGTGAGACGGTCGATCTCTTGCTGTAGCGTGCTGACGGTCGAAGAGCTGCGGGTGACCTGGAGTTGTGCTTCGTCCATGGCACGCTGCCGATTGGCCACCTCCTCCTGGGACACCGTGAGTTGGGCAGCCAGAGTTCGAATCTGTGCTTCAAGATCGCGGTTGTTGTTCAGGTTTTCGTTCAGCTCTTCCTGCGTGACTTGGAGCTGCAGGCCGGTATTGGTCAGATCCTCTTCTGTCTTCCGAAGCTTCTCGATGATCGGCCGGATGTCCTCGCGTTTAAAGCTATCCGTCTTCAACTTGTGCTCGATGACCTTGTCGACTTCGTCATCGGTGATGTCCTTGCGGGCCAAGATCTTCATCTCACCCAAGGTCAGGTTGGTGATGGCCCGGCTGTTGTTCGCAAACTTCCTGTAGATGTTGATGTAGAGAGCCACGCGTGAATCGGTCATCCGAAGGACGGTGCTTGCGTAGCTGGACAGCATGGCACTCCCGCGCTTCCTGGCCACGGTCTCATCACCGAGGGTGCGCGTGAGGCTCCCCATGATGATGCCGTCAATGTGGACCAGCCGTGCCCCAATTGCGATGAACTCGGCCACGACACGGTTTTGCGACTGCCAGATTTCCTCGGTCGCCTGTGCGATTCGGCCAATCGACGATTCGTCCAGGTCCATGAACTGGGTCCTCGCGAATGTCATGGCGGAGACAGAACCGTCGTCCGTGATCGTTTGCGCAAGCTGGAAGTCCGTATGAGTCATGTCGATGTAAGCCAGTGGAGTGTTCTCGTGACCGGAGCCAGATGTGCTCAGGCGCCAAACGGGCGGTGCGATGCGGATGGTTACCGCGAATGCACCTCCTCTTCGAGCCATCGTAAGGCGGTCAGGGAGAAGTCAAGTGAACGCGTGGCCTGCGATGTGCGAGAGCAAAATCGAAGGTCATCGGTTGGGGCGGGTCGGAAAGCGGCTACATACGAACGGCCTATTACGAATTGCTAAAGGAAGACGCGACTCTATCGTTGTATCGTTCGCCGAATCGCAATACTTAACCCCAATGAGGTGGGGTGTGGGTGCAGTATTTGGAGGGGTGCGTGAATTAAATGAAGCTAATATCAGTCGTCAAAGCGAATTAAGATTTTCTGAATGCATCTTCAAATGCCCCACAAAAGGGGGGCATCCGATGGCATGAGCGTCGCGTCATCCACTGCCTTGCAGCGGATAGGCTCGCGCGTGCGAGCTTGCGCGGATCCACTGCATCCGCTAAAGTTCGTGACATCTCCGCGTCGTTGACGCATCGAACTTGCGCTTGATGGAGCAACTCCATCTGGCTTCACAGCCGCTCAGCGCCATTCTCCCTTTCTGATTTGTCCCGGCTCAGCTTGTTTGCCTGACGCTCGCGCGTGAGGCAAGCACGTTGTTGCTTGCGGGATTCCTTGCTCATCCGAGCATCGAATGATCGCCTGGCAGCCGCCAGGAAATCCCTTGCCGCGTTTTCTGGAGAGAGAACCATGGAATCCCTGCTCAAGTTCGTCAATACCCCCTTTCGTCTGTTCTGCACGATGCTGGTGCTGTACATGGCCGCGCATTCGCATGCCATCGCCGTTGTCGTAGGCATCGTGTTCCTCTCGGTCATCTGGCATAGCCTGAAGAGCGAGAAGGCTGCACCGATCCCTGCTGCACCCGTCATCATCCCGCCGAAGCCTGCACAAGCCGAGGCGGACAAGGCCGCTCCCGCGGTGCGCCCGGCTGCCAACACGGCACGCTATGCGAAGTCCGCGGTTGTCACGCCCATGCTTCGCCCCAAGGCCGCCACGCGCCCTTGACCTCAGGCCTTCCCTTGGAAGGCGCCTTTAACCCCCTGTTGGTGGGAGTCTTCTCCCGCCAGCAGGTGGGGGGAGGCTGCCCCATGGAGAAGTCACCATGAATACCAATGCAGTCGCGTGGCAACTCGATTTCTTCGGGGATGCTGCTGCCGTAACCCCCACGCAACACAAGCAAGACCCTCTCCCGGATCCGGCCTACTGGTCCGACTCGGTCAAGGAGAAGATGGTCGACGCTCTCATCAGCCTCGCATGCGACAGCCGCCGAGGCGACAACATGCCCGAGTCCCTTATCGACTGCGCCGACATGCTTCGCGCGCGGATGCGCGGAACCCTCTATGACTTGGAGGATTACCGCATGACGCTCGGCTGGATCTTTCACTACTGGGACGGTGCGCTGCCGTACCTGTACGTGTGCGCAGTGACCGGGGTGAACCCCGAAGTCCTGCAGGACGTCATCCTGAACCAGCCTAGGCTGAAGAAGGATCTCGACGAACTGAGGCATTCGTTCTGCGGCACGCTGTTGTAGGAGGCCGCATGACGTTCCTCGAATCGCTCGTGAAGGTGCTCCTTCCCAAAGCCGACAACCCTCAGCGTCACGCAGACGCCGAACCCATCAAGGTTGGTGCTGGCGGCAACAACGAAACACAGATGACCATCAGCGGTGAGCCGCACCTGTTTCGCGATGAAGGTGATCGAGTCGCGCATTTCGTTGCGCTCTTCGAGAGCCGTCTCACCGAGACCCCGTTCGGTCCCAAGCTGCTGCCTGCCTTAATCCCCCATTGGTCTCTCAAAGCAGTCCACGAGGGCTTGAAGGTGACGGAGGTGGTGGCACAGGTCATTCAGGGCGGCGTCCAGCCTTCCTCAGTCAAGCAGGAGCCGACTCGCAGTGCGGCTGCCCCTAGACGGGCAGTGCCCGAAACGACGGAGGAAGCACCGGTTGAGGCCGATGCGCAGGCCCGCCGCGCACGTGCCCCTGAAGCGCGCTCGCGTGCCACCTATCACGGTCGCATCAAGTCGTGGGGCGAAGAGCGGTTCCCTGATCGCAAACGTCCCGGTAAGTCCTACAAGAATTTTGCGTTGAAGCTCGAAATGGCCTCAGGCATGGAGACGCTGCAGGGCGAAGGCCTGAAGGACGCAATCTCGGAGGCGGGCTGCAAGCTCGGCGACGCAGTTGAGGTCAAACGCCTTCGCAAGATCAAGGTCCCGGCCTTCGATGAAAAGAGTGGTGACCCCGTTCTCGATGAGAACGGCAACCAAAAGGTTCATGACAAGTGGCTGTGGTCCATCTCCGTAGCCCATTAACCAAAAGGTAATTCCGTATGGCTTCAGTCAACAAGGTCATCATCGTGGGCAACCTCGGTGCTGATCCGGAAACACGTTACATGCCCAGTGGCGACGCGGTCACCAACATCCGCGTGGCAACCACCGATCGCTTTAAGGACAAGGGTAGCGGTGAGATGCGCGAAGCCACCGAATGGCATCGCATCGCGTTCTTCGGTCGCTTGGCGGAAATCGCTGGCGAGTATCTGAAGAAGGGATCGTCGGTCTACATCGAGGGTCGTCTGAAAACCCGTCAATGGGAGAAAGACGGCCAGAAGCAATACAGCACCGAGATTGTCGCGGAGCAGATGCAGATGCTTGGCGGCCGACAGGGCGCCGGTGGTGAAAGTGAAGGCGGTGGTGGTTACTCGCGCGGTGGCGATGATACTAGCGGTGGCCATGGCGGTAGCCGCAGCCAGGCTGGAGGAATGAGCCGCAGCGCAGGCGGCAGTGGCCAGGGCAGTAGTGCACGTCGTCAACCCGCGCCGTCCAACGGCTTCGAGGATTTTGACGACCCGGACATCCCGTTCTAGTCCTGATCGACAGGGCTCATTTGTAGTTCTTCTCAAGCGCCTCTGGGCTTCCACGAAAGTGGAACCTGGAGGGGCAACTTCCTCTCCTGCGCCGGCGGTCGCTTGGCGCATCCCCCTTCGAATCTCACCCCCAAGACGTCGTGCTGAAAAGACGGTCTGCCCGTGCGGGCCGTCCTTTGAGCAAGCGTTCCCTCGCCTGTCTCAGGCATCGACCAACACTCCACCTGGAGTCATCCCATGAAGAAACTGAGTGAAATAGTGCAAAACTGGACGCCCACTCAATGGGATGCTCTGGTGAACCAATACCTGCCGGCGGCTTTCCTCACGGAGAGCTTCTGGAAGGGTAGGCCTGGCCCGTGCCCGATCTGTGGTGGGCACGATCGATTTACCTACGACAACAAACGTGGTCGCGGCGATTGGGTCTGCCGCAAATGCAACGCTGGTAGCCCCAAAGCCGGAGACGGCATTGAGCTCGTGTGTCGCGCGACTGGTATGTCGTATCACGAATTGACCTGCAGATTGAACGGCGAACCCGTTCATCCAATCGGTCCCTTGGTCAATCGGCCGGTCGCCTGTCGGCAAAAGAAGTCAGCCGATCCCGTCTGGAAGAAGCGCCGCATCCATAAGCAGTGGGATGAAGCAGTGTCTCTCACGCCAGGCGACCACGTGATGCACTACTTGGCCGCACGGGTTCCGGGGCTCCGGGCGCCGCGTCCGCAATCGTTGCGGGTTGCGATGCAGGACTACCTGTTTGAGGACGAGGTGATCGGCCGTTATCTAACCATCATCGCCAAATTCACCTTGCCCGATGGCCAGATGGCGACCGTGCATCGAACCTCGTTGGACCCCGTCAAGCCGATGAAGGCGACCATCATCAGCAAGGACGGGGAGGTATTGCCCGCCAAGCGCAATGACGTGTCGGCGTTGCCGCTCGCCGGCGGCGCGGTGCGGCTGATGACGCCTCGTAACGGTGAGATCGGGATCGCGGAAGGGCTGGAGACTTCCTACGCTGCCTACATGCTCTTCGGTGTGCCGATGTGGTATTGCCTCAATCGCGTGCTGGTCAGCCAGTTCGTTGTGCCAGAAGGTCTTGGCATCCACACCGTGCACATCTTTGCCGACTTTGATGCAGTGGATCCAAAGACGGGAAAGTCGCCGGGAATGTCCGATGCCTTGACGCTCGCCAAGCGCTTGCGTGCGGAAGGCTTCACGGTTGTCATCCATCGGCCGAAGCTGCGCGGTACAGATTTCTGTGACGAGTGGTGTGCTGAATATCAGTCGCGCGCTGTGCATCACGAGGCGGTTGCCGCCTAAGTTCGTTGCCGCCTTCGGGTGGCATTTTCTCTTTACTTCTGCCCTGTGGGTTCGTCCCACAGGGCGAATTCCCTGGGCGCATTCTGGAGTTCGCTATGCCCATGAAGGGATTCATTCAAGTGGTCGGAAAACTGCAGATCCACGCGATGCGCATTGTCGATTCGCTGGAGGTTCCAGCGGGCAAGTCTGATGCGCAGTGCTACCACGTCTTTCGCCGCAGCGACGGCGGCAGCATGGAGTTCGTTGGCAAGGACAGCGATCTCGATTTCGTCGAGACGTTCTGTCTGCAACGTGCATCGCTGCACTGATTGAAGTACCCAACCCTAACGAAAAACGCCCGGCACTGCCGGGCGTTTTTTTTCGCCTTCGATTCGTGATTCGCCGGGCCGTTACTCGTGGCCGACGGGCCGCTGGGCAAACCGGCCGAGCACGACGCGCGCGGCTTCCAGAATTGCCATGCCGGTGCCGGCGATCAACCAGAATTTGGCGGTATTGACGTAGTTGAGGTGAGCGAAGAAGTCAGCCATTTCAATGCCTCCTGAAGGGTGTGAGGTTACACGAACGCGGTTGCCTTTGACCGCTTGATGTCTTCAGGATACCCGGGCTGTCGCCATGTCAACCTTTGGCGCCGCTACGCTGCAGGGTTAGTTTGGAAAGAATCGCGCCATGGCTTCACCGAGGTGCTCGGCCATCGCCGTTGGCAGTCCATCAGGCGAAGGCGAGTCGGACTCGGACAAGGCGGCCGGATCGAAAGCGGGGGCGGGCGAAGGATTTGGCCGTGCCACAGACTCCGCGAGAGCGAACGGCGCTGGTGCTGCAGACACGAGTGTGGCGACAGCCGGTGCAATGGCCTGTGCCGGCACCAGATTTGTCTGCACCGCTTGCCTAGCCAGGAACGCGGTGTAGCCGAGTTCTGCCATGTGCCGCAGCGCGTGCGCGCGTTGTTTGGAATCCAGGATGCCGGCCAGATAGGGGAAGAGAGTCGGCGCGGTGACGGGCGTCAGCGTGACCTTGATCGAGAGCTTGTCCATGGTGGAATGGCGCCCCCGATTACTTCTGCTTCACCGGGCGCGTGCTACCAATGTCGTAGAAGCCGCTCACATTAGCGAAGCACGGGGAGGAAAGGGCATGGATGGGGGTGCGCGGGAACGCGGCACGAATGGCAGGCACATAGAGTGCGCTGCCGCCGCCGGCGAGGATGATCGCGCGGATGTCTTCGGTTCGGCCGACGCGGGTCTGGATTTCCTTGACGGCGAGCTGGCAGACGCTGCGCGCTTTTTCCAGATACGGCGTGAGATCGATCTCCTTGTCGAAGAACAGCATCGGCTTTTTGTCGCGCAGGCACTTGTCGATGCGCTCAATGCCGGTGACAGGCTCACCCTCGTCCTGCTCAATCAGCGATGCGATCTGCTGATAGATCTTGGACGAGCCGCCCGGTACGCCGCCGCTGCGATTGTCGTCCATCGTGAAGCCCTGGGCGACCACCCAATCGGTGGTGAAGTAGCCGACATCGATGACCAGGTGCGCGTTGTCGGCATCGAACTTGGTGTTCTGTTGGCGCATAAACGTCACCAGCGCGCCGAGCGGTTGCGGCAAGCAGATGACCGATCCGATCTCAACGGGTTCGCCCCCGAAATCAAGCGTTCCTGTGAAGCGATCGCGCAAGTAGGAAGCGTATTTCTGGGTCGTGTGAACGGGCAGGCCTAGGATCAGTTGGCCCACCTCCGATACCTGGGCGAGGCGCAGGGCGCCACCCAGCAGCGCGGCGTACTCGTCTTTGGTCACAAAGTCCTCCGACAGCGTGCGGCCGGTCTGACCATATGCCGAGGAGAGCGACACACCGGGGCCGACTTCGTATTCCACGCCGTCAATGGCAATGGTGATTACGTCGCGCGCTTTGAAGAAGCCGTTCCCGTGGTTGGCAAGCGCGCGTGGCGCGGCTTGCGGCGCGAGGGACGGGAACATGTTCAGCTTGGTCTCGGAGCCCATCGGGAACGCGAACTTGGTGTTTCCGTATCCGACGTCGACGGCAACGGTGGCGGCTTTCATGGTGCAGACCTTGTGTTGGGGCGGAGCAGCTTCCGCCGGGGCAGTGGAATGACGCGTGAGGGCGACATGACACGTAGCTCCCCCTTGCGGGAGACGTAGATGTCACGACGAGCTGGGCGAGATTGGTCAGCCTCTGCTAGTGACACGTAGCTGCACCGTGCGGTGCACGTGAGTGTCACGTGGTTCAGCGCATAACCGATCGGTGCCCGCCGGTGACACGTAGCTTCCCCTTACGGGGTATGTACGTGTCACGTCGCCTTACGTTGGGACTGTACGAGGCTGCGCCGGCTGTTTGATGGAAGAAAGCCCGTCAATCTTGCGTAGCTTTCGTGCGGCGCAATTCACTGGGCTGCCCTATCCTTGAGTCACCACACGCGTCCCCCGACGCATCGATAGCTCCGCGAAGACCGCGGAAACTCAGGGTGAGCCGGCGACCAAGAGGTTGTTGGGCACCAATGTTCGTGCCGGATAGTCATCCGGCATTTTTTTCAAGCAAATCAAGTGGATGGGGCCGGAGAGTGAGGCCACCGGACACCGCGATACCAAAACGATCAGCGCGCTGGCTGTGAAGCTAGACCGCAGTGCGTACAAATCCGAAGCCGAACACCGAACAGTGTTTGTGGATGGAACGCGATAAGACGCACCCGTTCAGCCAGAGGGCTGGGCACGAATCACAAGGCCCGATACACAGCGGCGGAGATGGTTCGGCTTGTGGGTGGGATACGAGAGCGACCCGAGCAAGGGTGACCGCACGTATCTGAACGTGACGACCGGTAGGCGCAGCCGGCACCAGAAATGCGCAAGGAGAATCTCACACCAGGGCAAAAGCCTGTGGGCGAGTGAAGGCCGCGGAGTCGCGTGCCTTGCTCGTGTCGGCAGGAAGGCGTCGCAAGATGCCGGCCGGTGTGTAGGCCGCGAAGCGGTGAGTCAGCGCGCAAGCGCAGGCTCGCTGCAGGACGGACAGTCAGAACGCATTGCTTCCATGCGTCGGGCTGATCGATTGGAATCGCTAAAGGCGGGGAAGTTGGGCCTGGCCGGGGGAACCGGCAGCCGACCGTGGTGGGTCGGGTAAAGGGGAAGCCAGCACGGGGGTGCGGATTCCGTGAGTGCGGCGCGGTTGCCGGCGGGGAAACCTGCGTCGAGGACGTGCGCGCTGCGCAACCAATACTCGGAGTCACGGTGCAGACGCGCATCAATCTCAAGCCGATCCTGGCGAACTACTCGCTGCCGGAACGGTTCAAGTCGGAATTCGCGGTCTTGGCGGGCGAGAACCTGCACAAGCCGCACAGCCAGACCCGCGTCAGCGGTCGCGCGCTGTCGTCGATCTCGCAGAAACAGCGCGCGCAGATGTTGCTCAGTCTCGCAGTGGAGCTGCGTGAGGGCGGCTTCACCATCATGTCGCCCTACAACCTGGCGGAGAAGCACCTGCGATGGTTGGTGCAGCGTTGGGTGACAGAACGAAACCTCGCGGTGGGCAGCGTTGAACTGCGCCTCTCACACCTGCGCGCGCTGTGCTCGTGGATGGGCAAGACCAACATGGTGGGCGGCATCGATGACTACGTGGAGAGGCCGGCAGGCTACACGCGCAGCTACGCCGCCGAGACCGACCGTTCTTGGGACGGCAACAACATCGACGCGCTAGCCAAGATCGAGGAGATCGCCCAGACGGATGCCCACGTCGCAATTCAACTGAAGCTTGAGGCAGCGTTCGGGTTGCGCGCGAAGGAAAGCTGGCGACTGCGCCCAGCGCGCGACCTACTTCCATCGGGCTATCTGCACGTGCAGGACGGCACCAAGGGAGGCCGGCCGCGACAGGTGCTGATCGAGTTCGATTGGCAGTACGACCTGCTTGCGGAGGCGGCTGAGTTGGCCGCGTGCACGAATCCCGAACGGGGCTCCCTGATCCCGGCGACCTATACGCAGGTGCAGTGGCGCAGGCGCTTCTATACCGTGCTGGAAAAGCACGCCGTGACCAAGCGCGGCGACGGTGTCACCGCCCACGGTCTACGACACCAGTTCCTGCAGCAGATGTACCAACGGCTGACCGGTGAGCAAGCGGCCATCAAGGGGGGCGCACGCGTTCTCGACCGTGAAGCGCACAAGGACGCCATGACGCGGGTGGTGGAAGCCGCCGGCCACAGCCGCAAGGAGAAGGCCAACGCCTACCTGTCGACGCATTCCGCGATCGCAGCCCGGAGCCGGCCCGTCGTCACACGTGAGATGGCCGTCGCGGCGGTTGCCGCGGCCAATGGGGTCAAGCTGAAGGCGGCAGAGGCCCTGGGCATTTCGCGCCCCGCACTGTATCGCCTGCTTGCCAAGCCCGCCGAGGCGGGTACTGCGGCCGGCCATCGGCACTTCACGGGATGAGGTCGTGCGATGACTGAAGATGACGCAATGGCCGATGGCGATTGGGATACCTACCTGTTTCCAGAGCCAGAGCTGCGGGCGTGCACAGACGAAGAACTGTACACACTCATCCGAGAGAACCTGCCAAACGCGACCGCGGAGACTGACGGCACCGACCTGTTGACGGACGTGGCCATCGATCACGCTCAAGACCTGATCGAGCAGGCCCGCGATTTGCTGCTGGCTCGTGGGGCTGCTATCTCGCCGCAATGGCGCGCAGCGCTCCGCTTCCTGCGGTGGCCGCTGAGCCCAGCGGAAGTCACGGCCAACCAAGCTCGGCGGCTTCGCGAGATCGAGGAGGATCGGCTTCGGCGGGCGCACGCCGCGAAACTCGGGGTGGACATCCTCCAGGCAATTCGGACGGTGATGGACGGCGGCCGGCTACCGCTCTCCCTCTCGTTAGAGGGGGTGACTGTCAGCATTGGCTGGGGCCTGCGGACATCGGATGGTGAGCGCAGGAGCATCAGCCCCAGTGGGGCCGAAGTTGTGCGTATGCGGGACGCACTTGCCGCAGCGGGGTGCTGCCACTGTCAGATCCACGGCGCGTCCCAAGATGGGATTCCATTCGAGGAGGCGCCTACGCCGGAGTGGTCTCTCAACTTCAGTGTGCCGACGAATCGTGCCGGGTGGGATCTGCTGAAGCAATGGTGGAAGGAAGGGCGGTTCAGCCACGCGCCACACGTCTGGATGTACCGGCCAGAACTTGGCGACCCCGAGTTCTTCTGGCACTGGCCACTCGATGCGTGTTGGCCGGGCAGCGCACCTGCGTGGCGGCGCCTGTATGGGCATCTTGGTTACGTCGACCTCCCTTGGGTGCGCTTTCATCGTCGGGTGCACGGCAATTGCTGGGAGCGCGACGAAGTGAGAGTGGAATGGGCTGCAGGAGAGCTCCGGTACATCGAGTGCGCCGAAGAGGCTGACCGAGAGGCTCAGCGGTTGATCACGTCGGGCGAGATACTCGCCTACAAGATCTCGGCCAGAGCTGCTATGGACGCACATGCCGGTGCCGGTGCCGGTGCCGGCCCGGCCCCGGTTGTGCGATCGCGACTCGCAGAGCTGCTCGCCCGGGTTTGCGGAATGCTTGGGCGTTCGTGCTCATCGGGCGCGGCCGACCCAACGAAGAACTGATCGCGCGCTAGACGCGTTCAGGACAAATAACGCAAAAGCCGCCAACGGTGTGGCGGCTTTTGCGGGATTGGTCGGCGGGTTAGAACGGCGGGCTGGTCCCGGCGATGTAGGAAAGGTACAGCGCGACGGCCACAGCGATCAGCCAGAAGCTGACACGACGGCCCAGGGTTTGGGGAGATCCGTACGGTTGTTGGGCTTTCATGGGATGCCTCCATTTAGATTCCATCTTAGCGAACGGCGGCGCTGATTGCGCGGGCCAGCCGCCATACGTTGGGAACGCGGGCCACGGCAGTCGGTCCGACATCTTCCACCTCCGCTGCCGGCGCGCGGCTCAAGAGATCGTTGAGGGTGGTCTGCCGACCAGCCTTCTCGTGCGGATGCGGGGTGGGCGGCGGCAACTCCATCGCCTGATCGCGCGTCGCGGCCGGCAGCCGGGGGAACGGGTCGACGCCGGTGAATTGTGCGAGTTTGGCGATGCTGACCACCGCATATTTCGGCGTGGCATCGTTGGGTGCGATGTAGGCTGCTGCGCCGACGCCCGGGACGTAGATCGCTTTCCACAGATAGTCGGGTACCCGTACATGTTCGTTGAGGTAACGGGCCTTGCCGTCCGTGAATGCTGGGCCGGTCACCACGTAGGCTTCGCCGGTCTGCCGTACCAGGCGGCGGGTCGACGTCTCCAGGTGGCTCCACATGCGGCGGTTGCTGACCGAGTTCTGCGGGACGACGTTGGCCAAGCTGAAACTTTCCTGTTGCGATGCCAGGTCGCCGAAGTCCCCGCTTGGCGACATGTGGCCACGGTCAATCTGGACGTGCGAGCTACCGTGGTAGTCCTGCAGGGTGGCGCGGGCGGTTGCCGGCAAAGACGTCTCTTCGAAGAAATCGCTTTCGCGCGGCAGCTCACGCGCCTGGTTCACCGCCTGCGCGGTCAGGTGTTCGGCTGACCACAGCGGTGTCCGGGTCGCCGAGGACACGAGCACCGCGTAGGCGCGGTAGCAGAGCAGGTGGCTGGCGCCAGCGTGCTTGCTGGACAGCACCTTCGGTTGCGCGCCGTCCGCGACCGATGCGCCGCAGTGATCGGGAGAGGCGCCGGCGACCTGGAGGAATGCAGAGAGGGCAACGAAGAGCAGGGTTTTTTTGAGCACGGCAGTTGGGATCCGGGTTGACCTAGATCCATCGTGCCTTGTAACGGGCAATGTCAAGTACCCGAAAGCGAGAGCTTCTGCGGGCCGATTTGCGTGAAGGGTTTGGGAGTGCTGGGCACGGAACGAGATCCGGCCGGCCAAAGCATGGCCGTTACCGCACGGTCATCTACCGCGCGTCGACGCCATCGTCAGTTGGAAGGTCAGCGCCTCGCCGATCGCGCGATCATGGTGGCGAGGGGCGCTAGTCGAGCTGAGGCTCCAGGGCATCCACCGCACGCGCGACGAATACGTCCATGCGCGCGAAGGCATTTTCTTCGCCTTCAACCAGTTCGGCGTCGAACGCGTCGAGTGGTTCGAAGCGGATCCAGGGACGGCCATCGACGTAGATGACCTTGGCCAATCGCACGAGCTTGCGATACCGGCCGGCGTCTTCAAGGACGGTGGCCATTGGTACTTCCGCGGCGGCGGGGGAAGCGGGCCTGCTGAGCTGGGCGGCCATTGCCGCGAATATCGGTCCGCGGGTTTCCCAATCCATGGCATTGCGGGCGATCGCGTCCAGCAGCATTGGGATGTCCACCGGCGTCAATTGGCGACGCGCGATCGAGGCCAGCTCGTGTTGATCGGTTGGGCGATACTCGACGCGTCGGTTCCAGATCAAAGCCAGCTCGTCGTAGGCCGCTTCTTTGGAGGTTCCGATTTGCACGGGCGGCGTGCCAATGCCGCACTGTGTACACACAATGACGGCCTCCTTTCGGCCAGCGAAGAACCTGGCCCGTCCGCCGCAGTGACCACAGCCGATCAGATCGTCAAACATACCGTTGGGTCTCGATGATTGGATTTTAAGTCCGGATTATGCCTGTCGCCGAGTTTGTTGAACCACCACTGCAGACGGGTTTATGTTGCAGCGGCTCCAAAATATGCGTGAGACGTCGCCAAAATCCTGATGGCGGCGCTTTCCATGAAGCCTTGGATGATGGCTTCAGCCTCGGCGCGGGCGCGGCCGAACGCCCAGAACTCGTGCAGCCAGTGGCCTCCTGGGCTGTCTGGCCCCTGCTGGAGGCCGATGGACAGGGCGCCGCGCACGGCGATGATCGTTTCAGGGTGGGGAAATTCGGAGGAGAGATCTGCTGGGGGCATGTACTACGTTATTTGGTAAAGGCCAACTTCCTCACTGCGCTTTTGAGGAATGGCTGGAGATAATGCGGAGAATAGCTGGGCGGCACCAGAATGTATGTTCATTGTGCGTGCCGATTGTTGCTGTTGTGCGGGATCAAGTCAGCGAGGCGACGTGGACGGCGCCGCGGGTTTGAGCAACTGGTCGAGCATCCGGCAGCGAAGCTCGCAGGCTGCTTTGCCCCAGGCGCTACCGCTCTACCTGTGGCGTTCGGCGAAGGGAAGGCCGGTCGTCGGGCTGCGACCACTGAAGATGCTGCGGAGGTTGACGTGCTCACGCATGGCCGCCGCCGCCCACCGGGGCGCTGGCATGTGGCTGGCCGGGAAGGCTGGGCCACATGCTGCTATCCGCTCCGGAAATGTTCGTGTGCCAGTTGGCGAGTGCCGCAGCGGTCGTGATCGTGTGATGCAGCGCCTTGTCAACGTTGCCGGCCTGCAGGTACATCATGGAGCGGGTTTCGAGGTGGCCAACGAGAAAGACCCAGTCCGCTGGCGACTTGTCGGCGTCCTTGGCAGTTCCCCAACGCTGGCGCTGGTGGGCGGCTTCTTGCACGACCCCGCGGGCAAAGTCATGCAGCTCGGGGCTGTTGAGCAGTTGCTCTGCATTCAGTGCCCGGGCTCGCCAGTGGTCGAGCTCTGCGATCTGAGGGCGCGTGATGTCGAGAGAATGGCGCAGTGCATGCCAAACATGCGAATCCAGAGATCCCCGCTTGTGCGCGTAGACCGACTGGGCGAGCACCTTGCGATCCGAAGTGCAGCGGCGCAGTGTCACCCAGGTGGAGCCGTCGTCATCGGCCACACTGATTTCCCAGCCGGGAG
Source organism: Ralstonia pickettii (assembly GCF_001699815.1). Classification (GTDB taxonomy): domain Bacteria; phylum Pseudomonadota; class Gammaproteobacteria; order Burkholderiales; family Burkholderiaceae; genus Ralstonia; species Ralstonia thomasii. Next base: position 64,761 of record NZ_MCGB01000097.1, read on the forward strand.
GTAGCCATGGCGCGGCATTGTTGGATTTCTGGCATGCCCGGCAGGGAACCTTGCCTTTGTACACCGTCAGCTCGCTACCGAAGCCGTGGCAACTCGCACATGGCGCCTCGGGCATTGCCGTTGCCGCCGGCGTGGTGGTCGATTCCCCTTGTGGCCAGCCAAGAGCCTTCTGAGCCCGGTCAAAGGCGGGGCGGACGGTATCCGGAATGCCGTCTTCCTGGCCCGCCCACCATTGCACTGAAAGAACGAGGTCGGCAAGCAGCGTCATGGCTTCGTGTTGAGTTGTTGCCGGGGAAGCGTTCTCATTCGTCTGCTGCATCGTTGACCTCCGTCGTCGTTGCTGTGCTGTGTGGAGCGGCCTTGCCATTGCCTCGTTGGTAGCCTGGACACCCACCGCCCGAATAGTCGAAGCCGGAGCAACCATCGGTTGCGTGTGGGCACAGCGCGGCGCCGCATTCCTTGCTCATCGGGAGTACCTTGTGGCCCCTTGCCTTGTCGATCGTCAGCTTGGTGCGCGCCTCGGCTGGCGTGAGCGAGCGCCCGGTGGCATCACGGAAGAGGCCAATGTAGTCGTCCGGGTACGTGCTGCTCCGCACGAAGCCCTCGATGTCCAGGTGTATATGGAACCCCCACATCAGCGTGGGCCCTCGTCTGCGTCAATCGACGCAGCACCGGGCGTATCGCGCAAAACTGTGTGGCCATCGGCGTCAGCGTTGGCCGTGCCGACTCCGTCAGCGCACAATCGCAGCTCCTGGGGTCCTGGGTAGAACTCGACCACGTCGTAGCCATGCTCCTTCCAGTCGTCGGCGATCGCCTTGCTGTCGGTGATGGGCACGCACACAGCGGGATGCGTCGTTTTCCAGATCGCGGGCCGTGACGTGTCCGGCCGGCCCTTGTCGGCCAGCTCGTCATCCACCGCCGTTGGCCCCAGCCACTGAGAGCCCTCGCCGGGGCACTCGACGTCCCAGGCGAGCAGTCCGTCCTTGTAGGGCACAACGGCGACCTCTGCGTCGTGACCACCGAAGAACTGCTGCAGGCTCTCGGCCTGGCGGAGGGTGATGAGCAGCATGGGGCGCCGCGCCGGTGTAATGCCCGCAGTTTGATGATCGCGGATTCGCTGCAGCACAGCGCGGGTGCGGGGTCCGCAATGGCCTTCGTCGAGACACCAGTCGATCTCGGCAGCCAGCGCGGCATTGTCAACCTCCAGCGTCGCCGGAACGACAGGGGCGCCACTCAACGCCGGTGGCCACGGCTCCGGCATTAGGTGCGTGACGTTGCGTGCCGGCTCGGTACCGGGCTCGCCGTTGCGGTCCGGATCAAGCTCGTAGAAGTCGGTGGCCTTCAAGGTATGGAACCGCTGGCCACCGTACAAGGGGTACACCTCGACTTCACAGCCACGGCCTCGGAAATGCTTCGCGGTGTCGTCTGCTTCACTGCGCGTGCGTACCAGCAATACTTTGTATCCGCTCACAGCCACGTCGAACGCCCTCGGCTCGCCCTGCTGTAGGTCGGAGTGGTGGGGGCAATCATCGTTCGTGCACTGAAACTCCTCGCCCATCTCGGCCAGTGCGCTTTCGATCGTCGGATATGCCGCTGTGTCCCAGCAGCCCGGGTAGTGGATCGCCGCCGCCAGACTACTGCCCAGGACTTTGCGGACGGCGGCCAATGCTCCGTTCCAGCCTTCGTTGTGGTGCTCGGTTGCAAGATAGGCTTCCGTGCCGCTCCTATGCGGGTTGTGATGTTTTTCGCTCAGCATTGCGCTTGTTCGCTGTGGTTTTCTTGAGGTCCGGCCGAACGGCTGGTCCCCATTCTGAAATGGGCTGTCAGGAGGCAAGGCACCGCAACCGTCCTCATGGACAAACAGCTCGTGAACGCCGCGCAGCGCGTCCATGACGCCTTTCGCATGCGCATCGGACAAGGCGATGGCGCCAGCTGGCGCCTCTTCCTCGGCTGCGCGCCTCTCGCGGTCCACAAGGTCCAGCATGGACAGGCGACGTATCACATCGTGGCCGTCAATCTGGCCGACGACCCTGATGGCGGCCAACATGTTGCGAAGGGTGGAGGGTTCACCGGCACCGGCACAGTCCGCGGGAACTGCTGCCGCGGGTGGCATGCTGGCTTGCGGGGCGTCGGCACGCCGCCATTTGTCGAACTCTCGAAGGAAGACCGTGTCGGCGAGCAGGCCAGCGATTGCGTTGGCAATCAGCCCGCGTTCCCGTGGAGTCGGGACATGGGACCCCAGCGTGCCGTGTAGCTGGTATCCGGACACAAACTGGTCGACCACCGCTTGCACCGGCGCGTACGCTGGTTCCTGTCGGTCAGCATCATCTACGGCGGTCACCGCATTCAGCGCGGAGTGGTAGCCGCAACGAAAGCCTGGCACAACGAGTGCGCCATCTGGCACGCATTCGACGCAAGCATGATCGAGGGTGCGGTCTCTGCTGAGCAGAATCCATTTCGCCATGGTGAGCGTGGCGTTCGCGCGGGCGCGGCCATCGGGACCGCATGCGACTGCAGGGCTGGAGGATGCGGAGGTGTTCATCGTCAATTGTGTGCGAGGCGGCTGGCCTCGGGTGGCAATGGATTCAGATCAGCGTAGCCAGCCCAGTACAAAGTCAAGGGATGGCACCAGCCGCTCGGTGGTCATGCCGTCGCGAGTTGCGCGTCAAGCGTGTCGAGTGCCGGAACAGGCAAACGTGGCGAGCCAGTGGTCGGCCCAGCGCGAGGGCGTTCGGTCGACGCGTCGAAGGCCGCCGATTTGTCGCGCGTCAGAAGCTCCCCCAAACGAGAGGGAAGTTCTGCCAACACGAACGCGCATAGGTTCGTGTCTTGATCATCCAATGCACTGGCCGCGCGGCGCCGACCGTCGGTGCCGGCGTTCGAGCGCCGGCAATGTCGATCCCCAGCGCCAGCCATCCGAGCCAGTAGCGGCTGCGCTTCGGAGGGAACCGGTGCGGCGCGATCCTGCACCACCTGGAGCACCCGCAGAAGGTCTGACGCTTGCTCACGTGCGCGTTCCAAGTCAGTGAGGTAGGCCCGCAGGTGGGCAATTTCAGCGTCGAATTCCTTCAATTCCTGGTAGCGGATCTGACTGAGATACGCCGTAAGCGCGTATTGGAGGATCGACAGCGACTCACGGGTTTGCTTGCGGGGAAACACCGCAAGGAATTTGCGCCCGCGGTGGAATTCCGCGATGACGTCGGAGGTCATGAATGCGGGGAGCCTGACCTGAAGCGAACGAACAACCGACCGAGAGACGGCCGGCACCAATATGCCGACCTGCGCGGCGAGATAGGCCGTGCGAATACGCTGCGCAGCACAGAGCTGTGAGTGCACCCGGTCGGCACGACGGCTCAGTGCCGACAGCGCCTTGGCCAGCGTGCTTTGCGCTGCGTCGATCAATTGCTCTGCCATTCCATCCTCCGATGTCGTGTACGCCCGGGAGTCAGTCGTTCAGGCCACCTGCAGGTCGCCGGCGGCCAGCGCTGGCACGCGTGTCACCATGAAGCGGCGCACCGCGCGCAACCCCTGAGCCGAGTAGAAGGCCTCATTGGCCACGGATATCGGAAGCGCAATTACGTAGCAGGGATTGCCGTTGGCAAACTGGATCTGGGTCGACCCGTTGGGCAGCGCCACGTTGTGCTCGCGCCCACGCAAAAAGACGACTGCCACGGTGGGTTTGCCGGGCTCCTGAAACAGTGCATAGGTGGGTTGAGTCGCCAGCACATCGGCCGGCAGGCCCGGCTCCTCGGGATCGCCTGGGAGGAAAACGCGCCGCTCGTCGGACCAGACGTAGATGCGAAGCGCGCCGGCGTGGCGCATGCCGTCGGGTGCCGCGCCGTTCCACCAATCGCATAGAACGCGCACGGCCGGGTCAGCCTCGTAGTCGCTGCCACGACTGGGCATCTCGCCGCCGGCGGCTGTGAGTGCCTTCACCAGTGCGTCATAGTCACCCGTGACCGTCTGGTTGTCGCAGGCCTGCTCGAGGTCAGCGCGCCGGCGCTTCTTGGCCAGTGAGACCGGAATGCCGTGGAAATCAGCCAGGCTCGTCAGGTTGATGCGCTCGACGATGGGCCGATCTGCATTCCAGATGCCGGACAGCCATTCGTCCGTGCGATACAGCAAAACGAATTTTTGGCCTGCATCCGTTTGCGGAGTGGCCGCGAGCGCCTGTTCGAGGTCGCTTGCCGCAATCTCTGACTCCTTGAACCAGCCCAGGAACGCATCGTCGGGCTGCATGAGCATCAAGAGATCCAGGATCAGCCCTACCTCTTCCGGGTCGCAATAGAGCGACGCAAAACGAAGAGCATTGCTTTCGAGGTTGGGCGAGCGCATGACGACCCCGTACACGCTCTTGTCGTCCCGCTCGCTCAGCACCAGCACCGGCCAGTTCGAGAGGCTGTCCTTGGCAGTCAGGCCCCACTTGACCGGCCAGCTGTCCTTGAGCACGTCGTGCTCTGCAAGGTGCAATTCGGCGGACCGGAAAGGCGATTGGGCCAGCAGCTCGCGCACGATGTCGTCGGGCTCGGCAGCGAACGTGCCGGTAATCGGAACCGGGCGCGCCAATGCATAGTGGACCGTCGCGCTTTTGACATCGCTGTCGTTCGGAACAACGGCCACGTAACGGAACAGGCGTGCGGTGCCGGTCACCCTGTCATGCTGGTCAAACAGCCAATCACGAATTGCCAAGCATTGCGTGTCTTGCATGGGGGGTTCCTTGTTGACGATGTTACCGGTCATCGCCGGCGACTTGAGTGAGCTGAGCGGGGCGCCTGGTTGCATGCGTGCGCCATCGGCAGAGCGGTTCAGTGGAGTCTTCATCACCGGTCTCGATGTGTCGGCGGGAGGCGGGTGTCCGCTACGGGGTGTTTGTTCGGGTTCCATTCGACCAACCGGATACCGTTGGTCGCGTAGTACTCGCGCTTTTCCTGCATCCGCCGGTCGTACTCGCGGTTGCCGGTCATGCCGAGCACTTCGATAACGGTGCGCTGGTCGACATCCTTTAACTCGAAGTCCGGGTGGACTGCGGCGGCGCCCACATGGCGCAGTGGCTTCTCGAACCTGCGCTGCAGGCGAATCAGGTGGTCGGCCATGACTGCCTCGTGCGACGAGTCGCATGGCAGGAAGGACGAGTTGGTCAACATGGCTGCCATGTCGGCGACGTGCAAGTAGCCATTGGCGGTCTTCTCGACGGCCAGGACCGCCACGCTCCGCAAATCCTTGCGGCCGAGACCGGCCAGCGCAGTCGCGTAGGAGCGTGAGACCTTCTGAAACAGCGCATTGGACATGAAATACCGCTGGTGGCTTTGGCGCAGCACCAGCATGCCGCCGTGAGCGCTCGGTTTGAACTCGCCGACCTCGCCGATGATCAGCCCCCGGTGCGTCGTGGTGCCAGCAGTGGTCAGCCGCGCGACGAATGCATCGAACTCGGCAAGGATCTCGGCCTTATGTTCCGGGTCCCACCTGCGCATGATGTGCAGCACATCGGCTGCCGGGCGGCCGTTGATTTTCGCGTCGGCGAACTCGGCACTGAGCATGGACCAGCATGCATTCCAACCGCGGTATCCCTGATCGGCCCACGCGTGCAATCCAGCCGCCTCCCAGGCGTATTCGAGAAATGCGAGGAGAGGTGCCGATCGGCGATGCGCTCGCGGCGCACTGGAGGCCTGGGGTGATCGCGGGCCAGGCTGGCCGGTGCCGGGCTGTGTAACCTCCAAGGACAGATCAAGCTGAATGAGGTGCTTGCCGTTCCGGGTTTGGAATGGGCCCTTGGTTCTTGCCGTCGCCGTGGCGTGGCCTTTGCGTTCCTGAAACGGGCACCCCTGACGATGCTTGTAGTTGGCATCTGGCCAGCGCGCCAGGATGAACGCCGACCGGAGGCGCCGGATGACGAGCTTCGGCCGAGGGGCATGCTCTGTGCAGCCGCACTCGGCGAACCCTTGAATTCGCTTGGCGCGCTCGAGCTGGGTTGTGTAGCGGCCCGGGTTCTCCAGCACCTCAGCAAGGTCGAAGTCGGACGGGCCGATCCGGATCTTGATCATGGTGTGCCCCTTTACACCCCGGCATCCCGGAACATTCTGTGCATGTCAACTTGGATGGCAGTGATGTCCAGGTTGCGCTTGGCGCGCGTGAGTGCGACATAGAGGAGGCGCTTCTCTTCCGTGTCCATCGTGTACTTGCCGTCGTCGTCCGTCTTGAACCTGAAGTCGCCGGCAATGCGGACCGAGTCGTACTCAAGGCCCTTGACCTGATGGATGGTCGAGACCACGTAATCGGCTTCGGACTCTGGGCTGACAGTGCTAAGCAGCTGGCGGACGTAGGGGATGCCTTCATCGTCGATCAGCTTGACGAACGGCTTCAGGTCTCGCCCGGCAAACGAGTCGGCGTAGTCCTGCACCTCCGACCAGTTGGCGAACAGGGATAGCGCGGTCGGATAGTCGGTCCGCTGGCCGCACATCAGCCGTTCGGCGCCGTCCAGGAAGGCCATGATGTCGCGGATATTGGCGCGGATCGCGACCTTTTCGCCGCGTTGGAGACCATCGGCGACATAGGACAGCACCGTTGCATTCTTGCGGCAAAGCACGGCGTTGACCTTCAGCTCGCTCGGCGAGATGTCCTTGTGGATACGCGATGCAATGCTGGCCTGGCCCCTGACGGGCACTTCCTCGTCCATCGTGCGCAGGATGCGGGTCGCCAGCGCAGCGATCGGCTCGCCAAAGCGGAAGGACAGCGTCAGCGCACGCTTCTGCGCCTTGATGTGGTCCATCGCGTTGACGGCACCGCGCCACTCGTAGATCTGTTGGTACGGGTCGCCGACATAGATCACCTGGGCCGATTGGCGTCGAAGCACCGAAAGCATCAGGCCGTTTGCGTCTTGCGACTCATCGAATAGGATGTAGTCGGCAGGGATGGTCGGCCGGCTCAACTGCCACAGCTTGACGTACACGTCGTGGGAGATAGCGCCCGGGGATTGGGGGTTTTGTGATTCCTCCCAGAGCTTGACGACCGAAGGCAGCAGCGCATGGCGTAGCGCTTCAGCCGCTTGCTCGGTGATCAGCGGATCGACCGGGATGTGCCAATCGAGCGGCGTCGGCTTGGCAGAGCCACAGAACCTGGCCAAGCCGTCTCGCACCATCCGGCCAAGCTTGGCGGAGGTCAGTTCAAGGTTCTTCCCGATCGTTGTCGGGACCTTGATAGGCTGTAGGCCGAATCGCTCTGCGAGGAGGTAGTTGGGCTCCAACGGATTACGGAGCTTCCGGGTGATGTCGGCCGATACGGATCTGTATGCCTGGGAGTTGACCGTTCCGCACCGCACGGACAAAGGGAACTTGCGCTTGGCCTCCTCCGCAATGAGGCGATTGAAGGCCAAATAGACACCACGAGCCCGCCCTTTGGCGGTCGAGACGAGGCCTAGGGTGGAGGTCTTGCCGGCGCCCGCACGAGCGTCAACCTTCAACGGTTCGCCATCCAAGGACGCATCAACGACAGCGGTTTGCTCTTCGGTAGGCTGCATGTCAGGCGAGGGTCAGTTGTGTGTCAACGAGAGACGCGCGAAACGCCGCATCCCTCTCCCGGATCGCCGCACGGCGGCGCTCGCCCTCGCCGGTTTGCTGCTCAACTACATAGATGAAGTTGTTGGGAGTGGTGGGGCCACGCCATGCTCGCCACGCTTCCTGGATGTGGGCACGAACGGCCGCCGGTTGGGCGAAGTACATGCTGCGACCTTTGCGCCAGTGTTTGGCCTGGAGCGCGCGCATACGCAGCTCCAGACTGTCGGAACGACGCTGGCGCAGGGCGATTTCGTCAGCGACGGTGCGTTGTGACTCGGCTATGTGCTCGGGAAACAGGGGATAGCGCGCACGCTCGCGGGCCTGCTTGCGAGCGAAAGCGGCCTCGCGGCGCGAGGTAAAATCGATCGGGTAGTAACGGAGATAACGTGTGAAGCGCATGTCGGAAAACCATCGGGATATGGTTCCAAGTTACCGGCATGGCTGCGAAGTCAATGGCGCCGGTTGAGCGAACTGGCCGGTACGATTTTGGGGCGGGCAACGACGATCGAATCAAGCAAAAGCTCGATATTCGCGTGGGCTTTCGCCGCATTCCCACACCACAGCACACGACATGCGAGAAGTTGAAATAGGCGGCCGCCCAAAGGCCGAACCCTGCTCCCAGTTTGGGGAGGCTGAAGACCAGGCACTGGCCAGCATTGAGGCGCAGGCCTTCGCGCGCATGCTGGATCGCGTCTTCTGGTTCCCGGAGCCGCATGTGCTGCGGTTCGAGGCGCGCGTGCATTCGGATTCGCAAGGCATACACCACACTGTGGTGGGGGTTGTTGGGCACGGCGGCGAAGCGTGGTTCAGCGAGGACCTCATTCCAGCTCGTTGGGACTATGTGGCGTTCAAGGAGATTGGCTGGAGCGTCTCCAAGCTACTACGCAACAAGCTCATCGCTGACGGCGTGCTTCGTGAGGACGCACCGGGCCTGCTGGCGGGGTTGATGCCAGACTTCTCAGGGATGCAAGAACCAGAGGAGAAGGACCACTATCGCTGGGCCGTCGTCAATCGCTTGCGGAGCGCTGCAATGACGCGGCCGATGCCAGGAAGGTGGTAGCGGGCTGGGCGCGCGTGCGCGCAGCTGCTGGAAAATGCAGAGCAACTGCGATATTCTGAAACGGTTTGCCGCGTCTACGACGCATCGATTTTGACCGCCATCTGGGCGGCCTACATCTTGTTTCCCCCACAGCTGTAGGGTCCGGTTTCATCTCCGACACTGCACGTGTCGGCCTATCGTTCGCATTCTGCGGCCGGTCTTTCCCTTGAACACCTGAGCGAACTTCGCTACGTCGCGGTGTGCCTACGCACGCCGATTCGTTAGCGCTGGTCGGTCAGGTCGTTCCATCTTCTTCCCCGCTGGGAGCCGTCCCAGCAGGGACGTCTCTCGTCCATTTTCTGGAGACGTTCCATGTTCAACGCCGTTATTCAGCGTTTCAAAGAAGCACAGCTCAAAGCCTTCGAAAGCTACCTGGTGGTGGCTCGTTTCGAACAGGAGGCCTTGCCAATCCTCGATCCATCGTTGCGTGCAACGCGGATCAGGAAAGAAGCTGAGGTAACACACGAGTTCGAGCTGTTCTGTGTGCGAATTGCACGTGCTGTTGTGGAGACTGTGCGCAGCAATGCTTCGACTAGTGTGGCATCGACTATCGATGTGGAATCGGAACTCCGGGTCGCTGAAGCCGACATCAAAGCCGCTCTGGCTATTGGCGCGGTCCCCGACATGGATGCCTTTTGCGCATCGCTGAACCAGCGCTTCAATGTGCGAGTTGGGGCTCTGCAATGAGCAGGGCAGCACAACGCCGGCACCTGGAGACCGCCGACGAACACCAAAAGGCCTTGGTCGATTTGATCAAGGCCTTCGGGTACCGTCACCGCGCAAGCGATGTGTTCTCCGACTTCGTTGAGATGTCCGCACTGAGCCTCAGCAATGCGGTCGATCTCGCTCAGCGAGACGGCCGAGAGGCTCGGTACATGGAGATCGTCAAGAAGTACACCAAAGAAGAAGTGGACCAGTTCCCGAAGATGCTTGGCCACCTCGTGCTCACTTACGAGCGCCGGATGACTGATGTCCTTCCCGGGTCGCCGGCGCCGGTCAGAGTCGCCGGTGGCTTTGGCGATGTGCTTGGTCACACCTACATGCTGCTTGAGCTGGGCAACGATAGGGCGGGGCAGTTTTTCACGCCCTATTCGGTATCCAGCATGATGGCTGCGATGCAGGTCAATGACCATGATCCGGACGTCGCGGAACATGGCTTCATCACCGTGATGGAGCCAACCTGCGGCGCTGGTGGCATGGTGATCGCAATGGCGGAGGCTATGCATCAGGCGGGCCACAACTACCAGACGGCCATGCATGCAACGTGCATCGATATCGATCCACGGTGCGTACACATGACGTATGTGCAGCTGGCCTTGCTCCATATCCCTGCGGTTGTCATCCTTGGCAACTCATTGATGCTTGAGGAGCGCGAGGTTTGGTACACACCAGCGCACGTGCTTGGCGGGTGGAACCGGAAACTGGCTGCGCGTGAGCGTAGCCAGGAAACCTCCCCGCCCGTTGATTCCGAACGCAATTTCGTGCCCGCAGAAATGGGTACGGTCCTGTCGATTCTGGAGGCGATTGAACCGCCGCAAGCGCCGGCCATCATTGAAGCGGTGCCGCAACAGCACGCTGAAATTGCCCGGCAACGTGAGCAATTGTCGTTGTTCTAGGTTGGCCACTGGCCGGCCTCGCGCAAGAGCGGGTCCCCATCTGCGGAGGGGGATCCGCTGTCTGGCACCGCAGACGTGTTTCCGGTATTCTCAAAGCTCACTCCGCGTCTTTGACGCATCGATCTCCTGATCGCAGGACGCGCAGCGTCTCGCGGTTGTCCGAGGGCCAGCGGTTCGGTGGCCCTCGCTTTCATTTTCCATCCCATCGGGAACCTGTTCCCGGTGCGGCAACGGGTTCCCCTTTTCCATCCCTGGAGAACCCACAAATGCAAGAAAACCAACAGAGCGTCACCGTCAAACTCGGCCAAATCCGGCCGGGCAAGAACCCCCGGAAGTACTTCGATCCCGCGAAAATGGCGGAGATCACGGAGTCCATCCGTGAGGATGGCGTAATTCAACCTGTACTGGTGCGCCCTCTTGAGGACGGCACCTACGAACTGGTCGCTGGCGAGCGCCGGTACCGTGGGGCGAAAGCTGCCTGCGGTGACGATTACGACATGCCCGTTGTCATCCGTGAGATGACGGAAGGGGAAGCGCGCCGGCTGGCGCTCATCGAGAACGTTCAGCGCGCCGACATGGCGCCGTCTGAAGAAGCCGTTGCGGCCGCGGACATCGTTGGGGACCTGAAAGGTGACCGCGATGAAGCTGCCCGCCAACTCGGCTGGCCGCGATCGACCCTCGACCGCCGGCTGGCGCTAATGAACTGCAGTCCTGCGGTGCTGGACGCGCTGAACACGCGTTCCATCCAGCTTGGGCATGCCGAGCTGCTTGCGACCCTGACGAAGGAAAAGCAGGACCTGTTCTTGCCGATCATTCTGCAAGAGAAAAAGACGGTGGCGGACCTCAAGAAGGCCATCGAACAAGCTGCCTGCAACCTGAAGGACGCGATCTTCGACAAGAGCGAGTGTGCGACATGCGCGCACAACTCGGAATTGCAGTCGGTGATGTTTTCCGAGGCGATTTCCTCCGGTAGCTGTACCAACCCGACCTGCTACAAGGGCAAGACCGAGACGCAGCTGGAAGGTATCTCGTACGGCCTGAAGGACGAATACCCGGTTATCCGTATCGTCCGCGCTGGCGACAACCACACGCGCGTGCAATTGCAGGTGGAGGGACCGACGGGAGTCGGTGCCGAACAGGCGAAAGCATGTCACGGCTGCCAGAATTTCGGCGCCGCGGTGAGTGGTCTGCCGGACAGCCTGGGCAAGGTCTTCCGTGGTCAGTGTTTTGATCCGTCCTGCAATGCCAAGAAGGTTGCAGCGAGGATCAAGGCCGAGCGCGCTGAAGCGCCGTCTACTGTTAAGGGCCCCAAAGCCGCGCCGGCCAAGGAGGGCGCGGACAAGGGCGGAAAGGCCGAACACGCGGCCACGTCGATTGCCGAGTCGGACAAGGTGAAGACCTACCGACAAGGGGTGTGGCGCAAGGCGCTACGCCGGGAGGTGGCGGCCAACGAAGCAACGGCCAACCACTATCTCCTCGCACTTTCGCTGTCCGGTCATGCACGCACCATCACCAGCGACAAGATGGGGACGCTCTTTGAACGGATCGCGGACGAGACCAGCTCTCCCACCGATCTCTCGAAGAACCTTATCTCTGTGGCCGGCCTGGCTACTGACAAGCGGCTCAATCTGACGATCTCGCTCGCGCTTGCCGCGATCGAAGGAATCGATGTGCCTGTCTTGACGTCGCTCTGCAAGTACCACGCGCTCGACCTGACCAAGCACTGGAACCTTCAGAAATCCAAGGATTTTCTGGAACTCCTGACCAAATCGGAGTTGAAGGCTCTCGCCGACGAGCTGGGCATGCGCAACGCGCTCGGCGATCGCTTTTCCAAGCTGTTCAACCAATCGAAGCTCGAAGTCATTGAGGCCCTCCTCAAGGTAGACGGGTTTGACTACACGGGCAAGGTGCCCAAGGTCTTGAAGTTCTGACCACGCCTCGCTTCCCCATCCCATTCATTTTCAAGGAAATCCCTATGTTTCAAGAACTGGTGCCGCTCGTGAAGGCGAGCGACAAGGTTGTTATCACCCTTTCAATGCAGGGTGACGAGATGACCGTGGTCGTCGCGCCGACCGTCAGCAAGCCGGACGACGCAGCCCTGGTTGCGCCGATTGCTCTGACGGCCACGCCGGCGGAGTTGGATGCTGAGTTTGCCAATGCGATCGGTGGTGTGACGCAGGCCCGCCAGGGTCTCGCCGAACAGGTCGAGTCCACGAAGGCGGTGATTCAAGCGGCTACCGCTGCTCAGTCGAACAAGGCGACCAAGGCCCTCGCGACATCCAATCGCGCCAATCCGAAGTTGCCGGCGCCCAAGTCGAAAGGCATGGACGACGACGATGACGATGGTGTGGTCGATGTTGAGGTCACTGAAACGACGTCCGGTAGCACGAGTTCGTCAGCTAAAGATGCGCAAGGCGACAAAAAATCGTCTGGCACCTCCCTCGCTGATCTGCTCGGTTAAGGAGAAGCCATGGCTATCACCATCAACACGGTCAAGCGCGAGTTTTCCTACAACGGCATGACGCTTGCCGATCCGGGAACGCAGTTCACTCCGGACCAAGTGCGCGACATGTACACCGCCCAGTATCCCGAACTCACCACGGCAGCCGTGGAGGGTCCGGAGTACAAGGGGGAAAACGCTGTGTACAAGTTCGTGCGTGCCGCGGGCGCAAAGGGCAACCATGCGTAAGCGCGATCTGATGAATGCGTTGGCCGATCCGGTCAGCATCAATGGAACTGAGAAACCGCCCGATAGGGCGGTTTTTCTACATGATGAGGAGGTGGAATCGTGTTGTTCGATTCTTGCCAAGGTTTATCAGGCTTCAGTGAAAGCCTCACCGGCGGGGCGGCATGTCGATTCGATTCCCCTGCCGGACATAGAGCTGCCGATGGTTTTCTAACACTCCCGGCCATTTCACAATGCGTTCCAGCGATTGCACGCCTTCGGCATACCGACGAGGGAGACCTTACCGGTCTGATACGGGCGCATTTCGAGGCTGGTCCGCTCTCGCCGCGCGACGCTCGCTCCAGCGGCAATGCTGGTGACATGTTCGCAGAGGCGATGTTCGCGTGGCTGCGGCGACGCACACCGACGTGCAAGCGGCTTCTGTTTGGGTTCGCTTTGCTCGACCAGGCGGCAGCACGCGATCAGGTCGATCAGTTTGGATGGGAGACGGACCTCTCGGCGCCGTTGTACTTGGCGATCGAGTTGCCTCATGAGCAGATCTTCGAGATTGGCGCACGGATGCACCCACTGCAGCGCGCCCACCCCGGGCTCTTGTGCTCTGTGATGGCGCTGATCAACGAAGCGTCCTGCAACTCGCTCTTCTTGCGCACACCGAGTTACTTCCTGGAGATGTTCGCCAGGTGGTGGTGGGATTGGGATGAGGGTGTGTCCGACGAGAACGCGAGGGAGAGTCTTGCTGATCGCCTTGGGGCTGACAGTGAGGACATCGAGCGCTACCTGCCTTCCAATGTTCGTCCGGTCCTGGCGCCGGAAGAAATGTTCCCCGAGCGCGGCAAGCGCAAGGGCCGGAAAGGCCCTCGGCGGTCCGTTCTCAAGAGGTCGGAGGTGCTGGAGCTGGCGCGTTCGTCAAGTCGCTGGATTCAGCGGGTATGCCGCGCGATGCTGCAGCTGGAAGATGCACTGCAGCGCGCCAAGGGCTCGAAGCTCTTCGAACATTCGCAATGGGCCGAACCTGCATATTCGGCCGCTTCCATTGCGGTGTTTTCCGAAGAGTGGATCGGCGAACTGCTGGATGACCATTTCGAATGCATTAGCAATAGCGGAGAGGCGACGATGTACCAGGTGCTGATTCCGCTGGCGAGCGACCCGCAACAGGTGCCCAAGCAGTATGAGGACCTGTCGCGCATGTTCGAGATCGTAAAGGCTCTCGACCAATTACTGACCATCATTTCACGATAGGAGGCCCCATGGCCAAGATCTTGACCGCCAGTCGGTCTCATGACGTGGCCCTGCAAGGGGCCATTTTGCTGTATGGGCCGGCCGAGGGGCAGTTCACATACTCGACGGCACACCGCATCACTCACGAGGCGGGGACTCGAAAGCCTGCAATCGGCCCGGGTGTTCCGCTCAATCGGCGAGCACTCATTCACGCTGTGACCCAGGTTGCTTTGTCAGCGTTGCCGAAGGGCGAGTTCCTGACGCCGAACGTACTGTCCGTGAGCACGCGCGCCGTAACGTGGTGGTGCCCGCCGGCGATTCGCCGGGTGTTCTTTCAATGCAAAGAATTGGGTACGCGCAGTGCGGTAGTGCCGCACCCGGGCTTGGTGTTCCAGGCGGCCAATGACGGGTTCAGCGTGTTTGCCTTGATGGAGGACGTCAGGCCGACGCCGGAATCCATGCTGCACGAGCCGCCGTACTTCAATACGTGGGACGTGGGAAGGATTTGCATCGGCTCTGCGCAGGTTCCGAAGCAGATCGATGTCGCTTCGATTGCCGGTTGGGAAGAAGCCTTCTTCTCGTCGGCCTTCACGCATCCAAACCGCGGCGCCCAACGCGTCAAGTTCGAAAGAGGTGTGTACGCCTTCTGGAAGGAGATGCTCGATGGCAACTTTGCCGAGTACCCGAAGGAAGTGCTCATTCCGTTGAAGAAATCGCTCGGTGATCTCATCGCCGGCAAAGTTGGAGGTTGAAATGCATCCGATGGACATGACGCTGCAAGCGTCTTTCCCGACGATCATGGTGCCGAAATTCGGTAGCCTGACACCATTGTCTGGTAGTGGTGAACGCCTGCTGGTGGGAACCAACGGCGTGTTCCTCGAAGTGGTTCGCCCGTGGCTGCGGGTAGTTCGCAAGATCGCAAGCTACGAAGTCGAAACTGCCGTCCCCTACGGGACTGTCAATGAGGAGACCGAGTTGCCATGCGGTCAACTTCCAGCTGAACTGGTTGGCCAGTTTGGCGAGATGGCGCGTGCGTCGATGCCGAACGAAACCGGTGCTTGGATCGTCTGGAATGGCGTCTCGTGCGAGTTCCGGCTCGTCCCTGTCGCAATCTTGGATCACGGCTCCGGACATCTGCGTTACGACCGGCCGGTGCTGCAGGAAAACGAGCACTTGGTCATGGACTGCCATTCCCATGGCACGTTTGAAGCCTTCTTCTCGGGAACCGACAATCAGGACGACAGGCACGACGTGAAATTTGCGTTCGTGCTGGGCAACTGCGCAAGCATTCGCCCGTCCATGGCGTTAAGGTTGTGCGTCAAGGGCATCTTCGAACGTGTCCACGACATACCGGCCGCCTGGAGGCAGAAGTTCGGCATTCGGGAGGTTGTGTGACCAAAATGACGCATAGCATCCCTCGCGCGATGACAGAGCGGGCATGGCGCATTGCTGTAGTAGGCGCCGGCGGAACGGGGAGTGCGGTTATCCCAAGTCTGGCGCGGCTCCATCACGCCATGCTCGAACTTGGCCATCCCGGTGGTATCGACTGTGTCGTCTATGACGATGACACGGTCAGTGAGAGCAACGTCGGCCGCCAGGGCTTCTATCCAGCGGATGTCGGTCGGCACAAGGCTGCTCTTCTGGTCAATCGGTTGAATGTGCTCATGGGCACCAACTGGCAGGCGGAAGTGCAGCGTATCAATGCCAATGATCGGTTCTGCTGTGATTTGGTCGTTGGATGTGTGGATACGAGGGCGGCGCGAAAGGCCATCCTCAAGGCCATGCAACGCGGCACGGGCGGCTACTATCTCGATTGCGGCAATGAGACCGATCGTGGTCAAGTCATCCTTGGCCAAGTTCGCGGCCGGGCTGAACATCGCCTACCTCACGTCGGCGACCTGTTTCCTGAGCTGATTGATCCGAAGCGCGATGCAAAGGACACGGCGCCGTCTTGTTCGATGGAGGATGCGCTGCGCAAGCAGTCGCTGGTCATCAACCAGGCGATTGCAGTGCAAGCCTTCAATTTGCTTTGGACATTGTTCCGCACCGGGACGCTGCAGTACAGCGGTGTGTTTGTAAATCTCGAAGCGGGGCGCACGAGTCCGCTCCCGGTAGACCCGGAGGCATGGGCGCGATTCGGGTACGTGCCGAGTATGCGCAAGGCGCAGAAGCCGCCGCGAATTGCTGCTTGATTGAACATGGCCATCCTCCGAAGGATGGCCTTTTTTCTTTCTGAGCGGCATTGAGAGTCGACCGGGATGTTGTGCTGCAGCCGCTGCGCGAGGTTGCCTAGGAGTGCGCAGAACGTGCCTCTGGTGCGTGTTCCTTTGCATCGAATATCCTGCCTTCTTATCTCGCGCTTCTCGCGCATCGATTCCGCGCCACACGGTGCTACCAACAGGCCTTGCCACGTTCTTCGGGGCATCTTGGCTTTCATCCCACCGGGAACTCATTCCCGGTGCGGGCATGGGTTGCCTCGCATTGACGCCGAGATAGAGCGCACCAACGCGGAGCTGGATGCGCACATTGCCCAGTCCACGGCTTCCGCCGAGCAGAGCGCGGATCTGCTCGCCCTGCTTGGGCAGGTGAAAGCCAAGAAGGTGCCGTTGCCCGCCCAGGCAGAGGCACAGATCAGGAAGATTGCCGATGTTGCTCGCGAGAGGACAGCATTGAATTCTCGTCGTCAGCAGACCAGTTCAATGCCTTCCAGACAGCAGTTCGTCGGAAGCGACAAGCTGTCCAGCGACAGCGATGATTTTGATCTCTGGCTGTACATGGCGACAGATGTTCCGACCAGCCTGAGAACGCTGCTACTCAGTGCGCTCAACTCGTATCATCATGGCATGCCGACTGATTCACATGGACAATTCTCGGGCGCTGGGACGTCCGGGAACTGGGGCGATGACGCTCCGGATCAGAGAGCCTCGGATGCTGCTGCAGCTGCCATGGGGCTCGAAGCGCTGGCTATCTCGACAGATGACAGTCTCGGGCGCTACTCCTGACACGTTCGAAATCTTGAGCAAGCGGGGACGCGAGATGATCGAAGAGGCGAAGAGCGAGAACGCACCGAGCTTCTTCCTGCCGCCTGGGGGGAGCAGCTACTGCCGGACGCGTCCTCGGTGAAGTGCTCGCAGTGCCAGTGTTCGGATAGTGGGCCGGCCAAGCCCATACCCGATGCCAGCCATTGAATCCGAAGAAAGGCGGCAGAAAAAACAGGGCTCTTGTCGATCATTCTGTTCTGCGCGACAGACATAATCGTGTTGCGGCGGTGCCAAGGTTTGCGCGCACAACGCCGTTGCCCCCAAAGGGTTTGCAACTCCTGACCAGGAACATGTTCCTGGCAGTGCAGAACACACAAGAACCTGGATTTCTCTATGGATTACCTCCTCGGTCATATTTGGCAGATTGTGGGTGCAATCGCAGTGATCAGTATCGCAGCAGCCTACCGCCAAGTGCTCTGGCTGTTTGGCGTCATCATCGTCCCCGATGACAGCATTGGCGTCGTGACGAAGAAATTCGTTCTCTTCGGCTCAAACCGCAGTCTCCCCGACGGGCGCATCTTGGCGCTGACCGGCGAAGCTGGTTACCAGGCGGACACGCTCGCCCCGGGCCTCCATTGGGCGCTCTGGCCGTGGCAGTACGCAGTTGAGCTGAAGAAGTTCGTGACGATCCCGGTGGGGAAGGTTGGGGTCGTCGAAGCCTGTGACGGCCATCCTCTGCCGAGCGGCCGCATTCTTGCGAAACGCATCAACTGCGACATGTTTCAGGACGCGCGGCAGTTCCTCGAGGGAGATGGCCAACGTGGCCCGCAGATCGATGTAATTCCGCCGGGCACGTATCGGGTCAATCCCCTGCTGTTCAAGGTCACGCTCGCGGATACCATCACGATCCCGCCCAGCCAGATCGGCGTCGTGGAAGCCCGTGACGGCTCACCGTTGCCGGCGGGCCGCGTAATCGCCAAGCAGGTAGTGTGTGACTCCTACCAGGATGGCGCTTCGTTCCTGGAAAACGGTGGTGAGCGTGGGCCGCAGAGTGGCATCATCGCCCCGGGTTCCTATCGCATCAACCCGGTACTCTTCGATGTCAATGTGGCCGAAGTGGTGGACATTCCCGACAACAAAGTCGGCATCGTGACTACGCGCGAAGGCAAGCCCTTGGGGCGGGGCGAAATCGCTGGCCCGGAAGTGCCTGACCACAACATGTTCCAGAATCCGCAGGCGTTCATCCAGAACGGGGGCTGCAAGGGTTTGCAGGAACAGGTGCTCCTCGCCGGCCGCTACTTCATCAACCCGCGCTTCGCCACCGTTGACGTCGTCGATATGACCGAGGTACCGATTGCCCACGTCGGCGTGGTGATCGCCTATGTCGGCAACGAGGGACGGGACGTTTCCGGCGATTCCTTCAAGCATGCCAACCTCGTCTCGCGTGGTGAGAAGGGAGTATGGGCCGAGCCGCTCGATCCGGGCAAGTATCCGATCAATCCCTACACCCACAAGATCCGCAATGTGCCGACCGCAAACGTCGTGCTGAACTGGGCGGCAGGGAAATCGGAGGCCCACAAGCTCGACGCCAATCTGTCGACCATCACGGTACGCTCGGCAGATGGCTTCAAGTTCAACCTCGATGTCAGCCAGATCATCCACATTCCGCGCAACGATGCTCCGAAGGTCATTGCCCGATTCGGTGATATGTCCGCGCTGGTGACGCAGGTCCTTGAACCGACCATTGGCAACTACTTCCGTAACAGCGCCCAGGCCTCCGACATCATCGACTTCCTGCGTGAGCGGTCGAAGCGTCAGGACGACGCCCGAAAGGCCATCGGTGACGCGCTGGCTGAGTACAACGTCGGCGCGGTTGACACGCTGATCGGCGACATCGTGCCACCCGAGCAGCTGATGCAGACCCTGACCGACCGGAAGCAGGCCGAGCAGGAGAGAGTCACGTTCGAAACCCAGAAGCAAGCCCAAGCCGTCCGTCAGGAGCTGGAGCAAGCGACGGCCCTGGCCAATACCCAGGCGAAGGTGGTCGACGCAGAGCGTCAGGTGTCCATCTCGGAGTTCAACGCTCGGGCGGCGGTGAAGCAGGCCGAGGGTGAAGCGCAAGCTAAGACGATCAACGCGGAAGCGGACGCCAAGGTGGTCAGGCTGGTGGGTGAAGCGGAGGCCGCGAAGGTCGAGGCCATCGGTACCGCGGAGGCCAGCGTCATCAAGCAGAAGATCGACTCGATGGAGAGCGGCAACTACGCCGTCGTCCAGGTCGCGGAGGCGCTTGCCGGCTCCGGGATGAAGCTGGTGCCGGATGTCGTTGCAACCGGCGGCAGCGGTAGTGGTGGCGGTACTCTCGTGGAAGTGCTGCTGGCCAATCTGATTCGCGATGGCATGCACAAGGGAAGTGGTCTGCCCTTGAATGGCGAGTCAGCGGTCAAGCCCGAAGCCCTCCCGGCCCCCTAAGCCAGCGCGATGAACGCGGGGAGACATAACATCGGGACGGAGCATTGGCGTGGTGCCGGGGCGCCTTTTCTGCGTCAGCGCGCGAAGCGGGGATTGGGCCGACTGTTACTGACGGCCCTGATGTCAGCTCCAAGCGTTGCGCTCGTGTTGGCGGATCAACTGGTTTCGGCCACGCACGAACTGGAGCTGGTGCTCTTCAATACGCTGCTTGCCAGCACGCCGGGCCCGATCGCGGAGGAGGTCTATCGAGCGATCGCCGGTGCCGAGAGCACCATTCGCGTGCTGCAGCGGTCGATGTTTGCGGCTCTTGTCGTGGCCACAGGCTTGGGGGCGGTGGGTGTCTTCCAGGTCTGGCGCGGTCCTCGCAAGCGAGCAGATGAGCCTCGCCGTGCTTAAGCTCCCGGTGATGGCGGCGCCGTGTCGAGTTGAGGTCGTGGGCGTGCCACCAGTGCGCCCACGGCCTTTGCCGTGCGAAGTCGCGCGTCTGCGTTGTGAGAGCGTACGAACGACCATTCGGAATGTCTGGTGCACACAATGAACCCCGAACCCAAGCCCAAAAAGCCACTCAGGTGGCGGATTCTCGCCCTCATGGTGCAATGCGCCGCCGTGGCGATCGCACTGAATGCGGTGCTGGTGCTATTTGGCGTCATCTCGAATCCCGCAGAGCAACGCCGCGAAGTTGATGCCGTGACGTACCGCATCCTGGCGGACGGCTATACGGCGGGCTCACCCGTGTACCGCGCAGCCGTTCGTGATGCGGTGAAAGAGCGTGGGGCGATCATGCTCGCTGATCGGGAGCGGCTGATGGGCATGTGGGCCAAGGCCGCGCCGGTTGGATATGGCGTGCCCGCTGCTATTGGGCCGCGCGAAACCGAGCGAGCGCGCCTTCTGCGCCTTGTGAAAGGCGAATCAAACTAACACTGCCAACAGTTTGCGACTACGTAGACCGGCTAGGAACTTCTTTCGGCGTGTGTGCGCTTCGCGCGTCGGCTACGCAGGTAGAAGGAAAGGGTGAATAAAACAAGGGCGCAGGCTATGCCAACAACACTACTTGGCCAAATCGGATTGGCACTCATCGGAGTGCTCTTCATGTCGGCTTTCAGCCTGGGGGTGATTGCACCATTCAATCGATCGGTTTCATTGGGCGTGATCGCCCTGTGCATTGCGGCGGCAGTCGCATCGTTCGTCATACCGGGATAGGAAAAACGCCGGCTGCGCCGGTAGAAGGAAACAGACCATGTCAATTGCGAACAACAGTACCGATCCGCAGCACCTGCTGGGGCACCTGGCCAGCCAGCCTGTCGCAGCACCGTTCAAAGTGGATTTGTCGAAGCCGACCGACTTGGTTGAAGCGATGTTCGGGCCAGGCGCCAAGATCGTGCATCCGTGCGATGCATTTGCGCGCCGGGCAGGGTGTGCGGACTGGGCGTCTGCGGTGCAGGCGATGAAGGCAGGCAAGGTGCTGGTCGCGCAGGGCCCCAAGGTTGGAAAGTCGATGATGGACCTGATGATGTTCATTGAACAGGTTCGTTCCGAAGGACTCCATTCCTACGCAGACGACCTTGGCCGGATCTGGCTGGGGCTGAAAGAGAACTTTCCGCAGTCCGTGCTCGACCGGCAAGAGCAGGAACAGCATCTGCGTGACCTTCTCATTGGGCGGTAGAAAGAAACATGCCGAGTCGCCGGCCGCCACACTGGGACGAACCACTCTCGCCGCTGTGTGAACACGGCAACGGCTATAGCTGCAAGCATTGCCGCGAAGTGCTTCCTTTCCCGACAGAGCCGTTGCCTCACCAGACCGGGCATCGCCCCAGCGGGAGCAAGCACATTCGCAAGGTGGCGGCCTACAGGACCAGTGATAAGTGCGAAGGAAAGACGCCGGCACCGCGCGGGCTGACGAAATAGGACAACGACGATGAATGCAAAATATGCGCTGCCGGGGTTAGTTGATGCGGTTGGTAGTCTTTTGTGGATGCAGGTTGATCGCTATTCGTTTAGTTCGTACTGGTGGGTTTCAACGCTGATCGCTTTGCTGGTTGCCATGGCCTGGATGGTGGCAGACGGTAAGGCGGAAGGTTGATCGGAAGAACGGATAATGCGTGAGCACGTTGAAATGCAGCTCGGCGAGTGGTTCGTGCGCTTGTTCTGCAAGCTGATCGCACTCGGCGCCGCGATATGCGGGGCTGGTGGCTTCGCGATTATCGGGATGCGGACCATCCTGCCGCTGCTGGATGATGGCAGGTACGTCGAGACCGCGTGCGCAGCCATCGCGTGTGTCGCAGTGCTGTACGGACTCACTCCACTCGCTTTGGCCGTGGACGGATCGCTTCTCCATGCCTTCGGCATGGAGCCGTTGAAAGGGCTTCGACAGGACCCGAATCAAGAGCGATAGAGGGAAAGCCTCGGACGCCTGATCTGATCGTTGCCGCTGTGAAGGCAACAGTCGGACCCGAAAGGGGGTAGCCGGCCGGTGCCTTTTCGGGGATGCTGCGAGTTTTTCAAAATGCGTGTCGACGGCCCCTTTCCGGCGCCAAAGCAAGCTGCTACGATGCCCTTGCTTTCCGCGTCTTAGGCGCATCGATTCACACCAGTCTTTGGCTGGTATCTCTTCTCCCCCCCTTACGGGCCCTCACGCCCGTAGGTGTGATGGGCCCGTTTTTTTCGAGGCCCATCATGTTCAAGTCCTTTTTCTCCGCTGCTCTCGTCGCCTTCTGCGTTCTAGCATCTGGATGCGCTCTTCAATAGAGCTCGCCCGACGTCTACCGCGGCATGGAAGTCATGCGCCGCGGTGATGCCGAGCAGGTCACTGTTGTTCGCGTTCGCAATGTCACGATCACTGGTGACGATGGCTACATGTCCGCATCAAGCGGCATGCCCGGTCTCATCGGGGCAGGCATCAGCGCATTCCTCGGTGGCCGTTCCATCGGTAACGGCAATGGCCGCTATGTCGCCGGCGCAGTCTCCGGCGCCGTGGGCGGTGTGATCACGCAGCAAGTCTCCCAGGTGCTGAACAAGCGCCCGGGCGTAGAAGTCATCGTTCGCACGGATGCTGGGCGAACGTTGGTCGTTACCCAGGATGCCACGCAGCAGTTTGTGGCTCGGGAGCGTCTGTACATGATCTCCAGCGCGGCGGGCTTTCGCCTGACCCGCTGATCCTCTTGGTGGCCGCCGCAAGGCGGTCACCGCCCTGTTGGCGCTGCCAACGCTGCTCCCCCTCCACTCAATGGCCACCCCAACCACAGACGATCTGGCTGTCTATCGTCGGGATCACCGGACGCTGGAAGTCTTCAGCCACCTGACGCGTGGCCGCTGTTCCACCGTCTTCTTCTTCGAATTCAGTTCGCATCCCTCGATCGTTCCGTTCCTGATTCCCAGCTACATGCAGGGCATCACGACGGAGTTGATCCGGGAGGCGGGCCAACAATTCTTGCAACGCGAGGCGGCAGTACTGCCCGTCTAGCCGACCCATCATGAGCGAACAAAATCTCATCCGCTGCACTTCCTCGAAGTACCCAAATCCCGGCGAGGCGAGCGACGCTCTCTCGGGTTCCAGCTGCGTCCCGGGCTTTCGCTTCGGGTATGTCGATCAGGATCACCGAGTGGTGGTGTTCTTCGATGACGCACACCCGGAGAAACCTCTGCCCGAACGCAAGGGGCTGTTGCGCGTCACCGCGCGTGTTCCGCTGCCGCAGCTCCAGCGCTAGTCCGCGGCGCTCCATCCCATAGCAAGCCCGAGAGGGCTTGCCCAACTGCCAACAGTTGGGCAAGCGCTTTTGATCGCGTCACCGACGCATCGAGCTTTGTCTGGCATGCCCAGACCATACCCATCGCGGGACACCGTCCCGCTGGGGTTGGTGTACCGCACTCTTTCATAGGACACCAACGATGAAGATTCCTCAATCCTTTACCCGAAGCCGCTGCCCGTCGAACACGGCCGCCGGCGCAATCCTGCAACGTGATGCTTCACGCGTTCTGCGTCGCGTCGCCAATGACCTGGCGCTGCGTCAACGGGAATATTCGATCCGCACGCGTCGCCAGCGTCGCCGCCTGGTCGACGTCTTCGCGCTGCACACCGACGCGCTGTACTTCGAAATCTCGCACGCGCCGGCGGACCCGAAGGTGTTGGTCCGCTATCGCAC
Source organism: Ralstonia pickettii (assembly GCF_001699815.1). Taxonomy (GTDB): domain Bacteria; phylum Pseudomonadota; class Gammaproteobacteria; order Burkholderiales; family Burkholderiaceae; genus Ralstonia; species Ralstonia thomasii. The sequence goes on from NZ_MCGB01000097.1 coordinate 88,519, forward strand.
CTGCGCCGGCCGTCACGATCTTGGCGGCGGCCGCAACAACGCCGTCTGCCTGGAGTCGCTGGCATCGCCGGAAGGTTACAGCCAGCTTCTGGCCAACCTGCGATTCGTTGCCGGCCGCCGTGGCTAAAGCGAGGCCGCCATGTCCAAACTCATCAAGGTCATTCTGCGCTCGACCAGCGGGGACGAGACATCTGGAAGGGCAGCCATCCAGGCTGACACCGATGTTGTCGTGTTGCCCAACCGGTTGGTGCAGCAGATCGAGTCGGCCAAGGCCGCAGGCGAGGCGTACGTCCTCGTTGCTGCCGAGGATGGCTACGAAATGCCGCTCGTGCACGTCGAAGCGGCGACGTTTCGCTTGAACCGCAAGGGCCGGGCGCGCAAGTCGTTGTGGAGCGTGGTGCGAAGCGCACTTCTCGCGCCAACGCGCGATCAGCGCCAGCAGTACGGTCGTTTCGCTCATACGCTGTCGGCCGCGGCGCTGATCGGTGCTGCCAGCTATTTCAGTGGCAGTCGCGCTTGGACGCTGGGTGCCGTGTCCGATGTCGCTACGTTGATCGCCGTCACTGTTGTACTATTTGTAGTAGGCGCTGTTTTGTCCAAAGGAGACTGACCATGACGCTCGGAATGTTCGCCGCTGTCGTCACGACATTGATCGCGGCATATCTGCTGTGGGCCGACCGACGTGGTCGTCAGCTCAACAACGACTAGCGATTGCTCGACGCTGGCCCAGCCAGCCACACCAAATGACGCACCCATTCGTGGGTGCGTTTTTTTGTCCGTTTCGGCTTTGGCCGAAGCGGCAAAAGCCCTCTTAAGGAGGCTCAACCATGATTTCAATCCGTTCACCCGAATGCCAGGCGTTGGCATACAACTGTAAGCTTGACCCCCTCGGGGCAAGCGTTCTCATGTCGCTCTCGCGCGTCTTGTCGTCGGTTGACCCGATCGGCAGCCGGGAGCTGCAGGAGCGTGCCGAATGGGCGGCAGAACTTGCAGGAATGCAGGCCATCGATAGCGACCGCATTCCGGTCTTTGTAGCCGATGGCGGCTCGCTTGAGATGCACTTTCGCGATGGCCGCCGGCAGGGAAAGGAAGATGACGAATACGCCGAGCGTCACCCACCGACCGTTTGGTTTGGCAGGTGGCGAATGGACTTTGACGGTCTGCGCGAAACACGCGCGAGCGTTGCGCAGTCGCCAGCAGGCTACCTCCCGGGGCTGGAAGTCTCGTACCAAGGCGGAGATTGCGACGTGCATTACGGTGAAGCCGTGCCGACGCTTGAAGAGGCTGTTGCAGTCGCAAAGGAGCGCGAGAGCAATTGGCACCAGGCTGACGATTAAATCTCCACCTCAAGTCGCAGGATGGTCGTCAGTCATTGACGCCGCCGCATCACCATTTCATCCAACAACCCACGCGGGGTGCGTCCCCGATGGGGCACTCCGCGTACAACAAGGAGTTCTCCATGGGCCATCAAGTCGTCGGTGCCGGCTTGGCATCATTCCCAGCGGGCGTGACGATCGCCGTGCAGCTCTACACGGATATGCACGTCGCAGTTCATCTGCACGCGGCGGACGACGGTCTGCGCTATGCCTCGTTGTCCACCAACATCCGGCACGCTCCGCTCGCAGACGACGAGTTTGCATTTTCTTCGGGGCTGGTGCCGCAGGATATGTGCCAAGCACTGCTGCACACGGGCGCGTTTGCTGATACCGGGCGCGTCATTCGCAGCGGCTATGCGACGTTCCCCATCTGGCGCATTGCCGACGAGCAACTGATCGGCCAAGTCGTCGCGATGCGTGTCGACGCTGCTGCCGCGACAAAGAGGCGCCGCAAGTCGCACTGACGCGCGGCCTTCAATTCCTTCCATCCCACCAGGGGCAATCGCCCCGGTGGGGCGCGTTGCCCCAGTCCTTATTGGAGCAACGTTCATGTACATCATCACCATCAACCATACGAAGACCGAGACCCGCACAACGATGGCCGGCGTCTTGGCCCTCCTGAACGCCGACAAATCGATTCCGCGCAAATTCACCGCGGACTCGTTCACTGTACATACCGTCGAAAATGGTCCAATCCCCGTCGTTGGTCTGCCACGCGGCCGAATCGGGCTGCGTCCCGACGGCACGGTGCACGAGATCCTCTTGCACGTGATCACCGAAGTCGAGCGGATCATCCTGAAACCGGACGGCAAGCTGCTGCGGCCCTACGAGGTCAGCTTTGAATCCTGGGAAGCTGTCCTTGCCGCAAGCGCGCTGGCCTACGAGAGCGAATACCTGATCGATCCTGAACGCCTGAAGGAGGGCTCGCTTTTCTCGGAGTTCCAAGTCGAGAGTCCGCAGCGCTTCATCACGGACGAGCTACTTCGCCGGTTTGGCTTCGGAACAGGCGGGCCACACGCCTATCCGGGCGGAGGGGCGTGCAAGGGGCATGAATGGCACGTCGCCTACGCGCTACAACGTGGCGAGCGCGTCAAGGATTGCATCCTCAACTTCTACCGTCACACGAGCACGGCGATCCCTCACGGCTTGGAATGGCTGAACGCTCTCATTGAGTTCCCAGTGCTACGCGGCGCGCTGCCGGCGGAGACGCTGCGGGACCTGTGTGATGTGCTCAGACGCGAGAAGATGGCGATGACCGAGCAAAACGTGTCGAAGCTGCTCGCCATCGTTCGGGCCTTGCCGGTCGGTAGCTCCTATATCGACATCGACGACGCGTTCTACGACGCGAAGATCCTCGGCCCACTCACGGCGCCGACACTTCAGCTCGCAGAGGGGCCTGACGCAGAGCCGCTTTCGCCGTTGGCCAAGCGCGTGACGGAGTGCGTCAACGAGAGCGTGTATGAGAAGACGGTGGCGCGGCTTCGGCAGGAGCGGGAGGACGGTAACCTTTCGAAGCGCCGTTTCGAGCTGCAGATGATGATGGCCGAGCGCCAACGCAATTGCAGAAACTACCACTACGGCAACATGATTGCCTCGCTGTTGTTGGAGCGTAATGTCGCTGGGCTGCTCGAGATTCTGGACCAGCCCAACAACAAATCGAGCAAGCGCGCCATTCGTGAAGTCATCGGGGTCAACCTGCTGACGGTAACGGGAGCAGCGCGCCGGCGCGCCATCTTCAGCATGTGCGGGTTCGCCCAGCAGGAGCAGGACGTGTGGGAGCAGCATGCGGCCGAGGCCAAGGCGGAGAAGCGCCGCATTGAGGCCATGGAGCAGGCAAAGAAGACTGCTGAGTCGGTACGCTATTCCGTCGGCGGTGGGCAGGTCATGACCGGCAAGCAGTACGTCGACCTGTGCATCGCGGAAGGCTTCTCGCAGATTGTTCCTTCGCGGCGCGGCAATGCTGTCAGCTACCTCTTCGTCGATCCGAAGCGCGACCTGGGCAGGCCACTGAAGGTGAAGGACGGCACCCTGGACTATGCACGCGCTTGCTTGAGTACACCGGCAGAGCGTGTGCCGGCGTACGCCTGACGCCAATCTCTTTCACGCGCCAGTCCCTGCCCCTCCATCACGGGGGCAGGGCGGCCGTTTCTACCCCCTTGCGCGTGTGGCGCCGCGCCGCGCAACCTGCTAACCTCTCCTTGCTGAAAAGCGCTGTTCGGACTGGCCTGAGCCAACCCAAACACTGTTTTTCCTCGCGTCTCCGACGCATCGATCCAACGCCGGCAGCATCGGCCGTTTCTTCAACCATCCCACAGGGGTCTACTCCCTGTGGGCGTGGATTCCGTGGGTTTTCGTCAAGTGATACCCCATGGACAATACCCTTACCGATCAAGTTACGCCCCTCACCAATCAGGTTTCCCCGTCGCAACTGGAGACCCTGTTGGCTGCCTACATTCCGGCACACCTGCCCGTGCTCGTGACTGGCGCGCCAGGTGTCGGGAAATCCGACATCGCAGCCGCGGCTGCAGAGCGCGCCGGCTACGACCTGCTGATCTCGCATCCGGTGGTCGAGGACCCGACAGACTCCAAGGGCCTGCCGTTCCCCGGCGCGGATGGCCAATCCGCCAGGTTCCTGCCGTTCGGGGATCTGGAGAGGGTGTTACACGCGAAAGAGCCGTTGGTCTGGTTCTTCGACGACCTCGGTCAAGCGTCTCAGGCGGTTCAAGCCGCCAAGATGCAACTGCTGCTCGCGCGCCGCATCGGCGAGCACAAGCTTCCCGAGCATGTGACGTTCTTGGCGGCGACGAATCGCCGGACCGACAACGCCGGCGTGTCTGGCATTCTCGATCCGGTGAAGTCGCGGTTTGCGACCATCGTCGAGCTTGTGCCAAACGTTGATGCCTGGGCGGCATGGGCTGTGAAGTCGCAGCTTCCCGCTGAACTGATCGCGTTCCTGCGCTTCAAGCCGGATCTGCTGGTGGCGAAGGAGCGCACGCGTGATATCGAGAACCTGCCGTCGCCGCGAGGCTGGGGCGCGGTTGGGAAGCAGATGCCCGTGGTGCCAGCTGGCTTGGAAGCAATCGTGTTCACCGGTGCTGTCGGCGCTGGTGCCGCGACCGAGTTCCAGGCGTTTCGCGAGACCTTTCGCAGTCTCCCCTCTGTGGCAAGCGTTCTGTTTGCGCCGGACACTGCCTCCATCCCGGAGGAGCCCTCGGCGCGCATCGGGATTGCGACGGCAGTTGCGAGTCAAACCACGGTCGCGAACATCGATCGCGTCCTCGTCTACGCCGACCGCATGCAAGCGGGCGGTGACGGTGACTGCGCAACGATGATGATCAGCGACGCGATCCGCCGTGACGAGTCTATCGTTTCCGTGCCGGCTTTCATTGCAGCGCAATCCGGCTGGATCGGTGCCGCGATGGACGGCCGGTAAACCGGTTCCCTTTCAAGCAGTACATCCCATGCGGCGAGCTTTGGCTCGCCGCTTTTCATTTCAAGAGGCTATTTCCATGAACATCCTCAACGTTCACGAGCGTGTCATGCTCGCATCCCTTGGCATCTCCGTTTGGCGCGCACGTCGCTTCGATACCCGCGCCACGGAAGAGGTGGAAAAGAACCACGCCACCAAAGACATCGGGCGCTTCAACAAGAAGCTCCTGACCGACGATGCCATTTCTTACAAGAGCGTGTGCAGCATCGCCACGCAAGCACGTGCCTTCTTCAATGCGCACACCCTCGAATACGACCAGCTTGGCGTGCGTTTGCTGCCCACGGCTGTTTACCTAAAGGTCGCTGACCGGCTGCGCGAGTTTCAAGACGAGTTCCGTGAAGCCACGTCAGCCTTTCTCGCCGAATACCCAGCGTTGAAGGAGCAGGCCAAGGGTGCTCTCAACGGGCTCTATACCGAGGCGGACTACCCGACCCTCGAAGCGCTGTCGACCAAGTTCGGTATACGCCTGTCTCCCTTGCCGTTTCCGGACGCAAGCCAGTTCGGCATCAACTTGCCGGCCAACGTGCTGGACGGCATCAAGGCGGATATGGACGAGCGGGTGTTCAGCGCGGTCAAGACGGCCAACGAAGACATCGTCGGCCGCCTCTACGACGCTGTGCAGCACTTCGCCAACCGTCTGTACGCGGGACGCAACGTCCGGCTGGGCGTTGTCGACAAGGTGCGCGAACTGTGTGACCTGCTTCCGACGTTGAACTTCACACAGGATCCGGCATTGACGGACATCCTGAACGAGACGCGCAATCACCTGGCTTGCTACACGGGCGCCGAATTGAAGGATTCGGCCGATCTTCGCCAGAAGGTGGCGGAGAAGGCGATGGAGATCGAGGCGCAGATGGCGGTGTACATGACCGGCGCGCTCAGCACGCCGGCAGCACCGGCACTTGGCGATTCGTCTGCGCTCAGTTTCCTCCTTGCCTCGTGAGGTGTGGCCATGCTCGAACGGATCATCAAGCAGCGTGGTCAACTGGTGCTGAACCACCCTTTCTTCGGGGCGCTGGCGCTTCGTCTGAAGCCTGTCGAAGACCCCACGTGCCACACGTTCTGGGTTGACGGCCGGGCGCTTGGCTACAACGCGCAGTTCGTGGCCACCTTGGACGATCTTGAACTGCGTGGGTGTCTCGCTCATGAGGTGCTGCACCCCGCCAGCGGGCATTGCTGGCGGCGTGGCAATCGCGATCAGAAGCTGTGGAACGCGGCCTGTGACTATGCGGTCAATCCGGTTGTGCTCGCTGCCAACTTGAAGCTCCCGAAAGGCGCACTGCTGGAGGAACGCTTCACTGGCAAGTCAGCAGAGGAGATTTATGCGGTGCTCCGCCAGGAACGGCCACCTGAGGCTCCCCAAGAGCCTCAGGCCCAGGGCGCTCGCGGTACGGGCGCTGGGCTGCCATCGCGCGACCCGAACGCATCCGATGCGGCACAAGGGCAGGGCGCTGCCGAAGGTGGCAACGCCGACGGCAGCCCGACGTATGAGCCCGGCGACATCCGCAAGGATCGCGGCAATGACCAGGCCTCGACGGAGACGCAGTGGAAAGTCGCGGCGATGAAGGCTGCGCAGGTGGCCAAGATGCGCGGCAAGTTCGGTGCGGATCTGCAGACCGTGGTTGACCAACTGGTTACGCCGGCGGTCGATTGGCGTGCGGCCCTCGCGCGCTTTGCAAGCGAGTCGGCCCAAGCCGACTACAGCTGGTCGATACCGAACCGCCGCTTCACGCACCTTGGTCTCTATTTGCCGGCGCTTCATAGCCGGCGGGTGGGGGACGCCGTGTTTGTGCGCGATTCGAGTGGCTCGGTGTTCGATGAAACGCAACGCCAGTTCGCATCCGAGATCCACCGCGTTTTCGATGAAGTGAAGCCATCGCGGCTGATCGTCATCGACTGTGACGCGCGTGTCACGCAGGTGCAGGTGTTCGAGCCCGGTGATGCGCTTGAACTGGCGCCTGTGAAAGGCGGCGGCGGTACCTGCTTCGCACCGCCGTTCGAGTGGGTGGAGGAACAGGGCTTTCGGCCGGCGTTTCTCGCCTATCTGACGGACATGTATGGCACGTTCCCCGAAGTGCCGCCGGAGTATCCGGTGCTGTGGGCCTCAACCACACCGTTGCGCAGAATCCATACCCCGCCATTCGGCGATTGCATCGAGGTCATCGTCTGACCATTGCCCCGGGCCATCCCGGGGCATTTCTTTGCTCCGGCATCGGTTGGTGGGTGTTCCGCCCAATTTGACCGCGTGCCGAAATCGATCAAAATTTTTGTGGCACTCGACATATCTAGTCCTGTGCCCGGAGGAGCAACATCATGATGGACAAAGAAGAGCCGATCGACATCGAGTCTCTTCCTCGCGCGGCCGACCTCGGGTGGATTGGCCGCTGGAAACAGGCTGTAGAAGAGGGTGGTACGGATCTCGGGTTTGACGACTGGTTCGAATCCGCACTGATCGGCGCGGCCGGTGGCCGCGATGGCCAGCCGGTGCAGTATCGACAGGGATCAGTGATCTTCGAACTGCAGCACGGCGCGGATTTCGAGATCGAGCAGGGCGGCAGCGCGAAGCGGCGCTTCCACTGCCTCATGGATGGACACGTACCGTTTGTGTCCTTCTATGGTGATGGCGACGCAGAGCGCCGGCCCTGGATCTCGATCAGCCGGCTGTTCACGGCTGAAGAGTTGCACACGCTCATCCTGGTGCCCGGACCAGCGGCCTGATTTGCGCTAGGCATGGCGAAAGGGCTGATGCGCGAAGCGGCTTTCTGTGGATTTATCCTGAACGCGGTAAACGCGTGTGTCAGAACCCACCCGATGGTGGGGGTGCAAACCAAGGGGGCCAAGTGCCCCCTTTTTCTTTTTCTATCCTGAAGAGCAAGTGCGGCAGCGCCCGCCTCAAAGGTACTCACGCCCTCGAGGGCCATAGGGTTTGGGGTCAGGGGAACCCAATACGTCAAGAACTTCACTGTAGTGCGTGACGACCATGGGTGCACCGGCAGGACCATACGGTAGCGGCATCCAGTCGTTGCGTTCACGGCTGAATTGCAGCAAGTACATGCCGCCGGCGGCATTCGGTAGCAACTGCACCACCCAGACCAGGTACTCCTTATAGGGTGTTTCAGGCGGGGAAGGCTTGCGTTCACGACAATCAATCCAGTCGATCAAGGTGCTCACGGGTTCCACGGCGTCTCCAATGATTTGTTCAACACGATATTCCGACTGGCCCTGTTTTCCGAGCAAAAAACGATGCACGGAGCGATGTACGGTGTGTCTTGTAGGACGAGTCCATCCGGCGCCAGGTTGCTACCCGGCCTTGAGCAGGCGTCGATCGCGCTGCCCGCCCGCTTGGCATGTGAGCACATAGGCCGCTGGCGCGCGCGGTTCCCAGACGATCACCGCAGCGGGTCCTTCCGTGCTGATGCGTGCCTCGGGCATGGTGCAACTCACCGGAATCGGATTCACAGGCGTCCCGTGCGCAGTCACGCGGATCGTAGACCCGCGACCGGTCATGAAATTGCCCTGCAGGCCGGCATACAGGAACGTGACAGTGGGTACGAGCGGGGGTTCGAGACCAGATTGGTCATCAGCCTCGTCGTCGGCGAGCGCGTCGATCTTGGCCTGCAGCCAGTGGCGGTCACTGTCGGAGAGATCGTGGCGGCTGAGCAGCGCCACCAGGAACGCGGTGCCAAGCCATCCCGGGCCGCTGCTTTCACGCTCGCGGATAACCTGCGCCAAATGAGCGGAGGGCTGTGCGCCACCTTCCAGCAGACTGCGGCGTGTGCCGCGCGCCCGCGCGCCTGGCGTGCTAGTCTGCGCAAGGCTGTTGGTCGCTGGTCGGTAGGTGCCGGGCTTGCTGGCGCCGGCAGACCGCGAAATGCCTCCGGCACTACGACTTGCTGTCGAGCTACCGCCAGCGCCACCGCGGCCGGCGTCTGCGACCTGTGCCGCGCTCAAAAGCACGAGGGCAACGGTCAGGGTCGAGATCTTGCGCATGGTGGTTCCCCTAGCGCCCAGCGAGAGACAGCACGGTGGGGTCGAGTGCCGCCTGTTCGGCCTGCCGGATCGCCGCCGTGGATAGGCGGCTGCGTAGCGATTCCGCGTTGACCGGGCGGTAGCCGTCATCAGGATGGCACTCGGCTCGGCAGCGTAACGCCCAAAGGTAGGCGTTGTTCAGGTCATGCAACGAATCGTAGAGCTGCGCGTTGTTCGCCGCTGCGGTCGGGTCGCCCGCCAACCAGGCGCGCGCGAACAACTCTGCCGCCTTGTCGGAGCTACGAATCACGTATTTTCCATCGCGCACGATCTGGCCAGCAACACGCAGGAGCCGACTATTGACTGCGGTACCCGTGGAAGCCTGGGCCGCCGCGAGAATGCGGGGCGCCATGTCGTCGCGTAGGGGCAGCATCGAGTCGCCCTCGAAGTATTCCGCCAGCTTTGCCGGCGTGAGCCGGTCCATCGCTTGCTTGATCCGCGCCGTGCGTGCGTCGTCCAGGTTGGCCATGGCTTGCACAATATCGCCACAGACGACTTCGCAACCAGTCAGGGCATCTCGACCACTACCCTGCAGCGGATCGAGCTTGGCCAGAGCAGAAACCGGGTCGGAGATGGTCTTGGTTGTCTCGATCTCCCGGTTGATCTGCTTGGCTGTATCGGTTGTCTTGTCGCTGCAGGCGGCCAAGCCAAGGCAGAGTGCGGCGACCGGAATGAGGGCGGCGTATCTGGATGCAAGGTGCATGATCGACCTGTCAGTTGGGTTTGTTGGTGCGGCTGGTCAGACAGCCAAAGAGCTGGAAGCGCGGCATCTCGTGTCGATCCATCACGCCGTCGGTGATTTTCATGGTGTTTGCGTCGTGTCGATTTCGCATTGCCGCCATGCTGTGGCGAGAGGCCAGCGTCAGGTACTCGATTCGAGCGCATCTTCGACAGGAGGCGCGGGCGCCGCCGCTGAAAGGCGCGGAATGCGCGTGATGCGACCCTCCAGGTTGGCGTGCGGGCCGAGCCGAATCGTGCCGGCGTAGCGGATCTCGCCTTTGACCGCACCTTCCACCTTGAGAGAGACCTGGGCATTGACGTCGCCTTCGACTGCGCCCTGGATCAATACGAACTGCCCGGTGACCGACCCCTTGATGACGGCGGCCGGGCCGATGTGGAGAAGGCCGCCTGACGAGACGACGTTGCCATTGACGAGACCCAGGATGGAGCCGCCATGGTCCATGTCGACATTGCCGTGAATCGCCATGCCCTCGTTGATGATGCTGATTTCCATCTGCTCTTTCATGGTTTGCTCCTCAGAACATCTTCACGTCGCCGGACGGACGATTCGCTTCCGTGGTGCGTGCCGGTGGTGTAGCGGCGCGCGGTGCCGTGGCGGTTGGTTGGGGTGCCGGCGCGGGCCGCGTAACAGGGGCTTGATCGGGTGCGGTGCGCTCGGTACGCCGAGCAGCGGGCTGAGCCGGGGCTGTTTCGACCTTCTCCGGCGCAGGAACGCGCTCGCGGGGCGCCACCTCGGCTGCGGAAAGGGCGGCTCGCTGTGGTTGAGCCACCGGTGCAGTGGGCGCGGCCGTGACAGATGCTGCAACCGGCGCTGAGGGCGTCGAGCTTCCGATGGCTGCCGGCGTGGCTTGGTTTGCGGCGACTGCAGGTTCCGGCGCCGAGGCAGGGGCGGCCGGCGCTTGCGTCTGTACTGCGTGCGTGACTTGCTCGGGCCCGGCCGCTGCCGCCGAACCCGCCCGGCCCTTCTTGGCGTACAGGTCCCCAAGCCCCAGGCCAGCAATCGTGGCCAGCACGATGAACGCGCAGCAGATCGCAGTAACCTTCAAGGCAGGCTTGTGCTGGTCCCACCGGCGCTTGCCGCCGGCGGCGTAGGTAAGGGCCGGTGCGGCCGCATGATCTTCCGCCGTGCCCATGTCGATCGTGACAGGGGAGTGCGAGTACTGCTGGTGCAATCGGTAGATTTCGCGAATATCCATGGCTCTCTCCAGCGGTTGGGGTGAGGGGGGCGCCTGAGAGGTCGTTTATTCGGTCCGCGATGCCTTCGCGCGGGACGACAATCCCCTCTGGCCTTCGTACCGGCCACTGTTTCGGGCGCCGTGTTGGCTGCTAGGTCGGATATGGCGCCATGCCGGCTGCCATCCCGATGGGTGCGTTGGGTGGTGTGGTTGGCTATCCCGCAGGGGTGTCGCCGTCTTGTGCGCCGTCAGCAGCGAAACGGTCGTTGTCGGGGATGCAGCTCTGGTGGATTGAAGCGATCTTGCTGCCGGCCACTTTCATCGTGCCCTCGAATTCGAGCGCCGATATGGAGTTGGCGACGCGGGCGAAGATGGCGAGCGCGAACAGCCTGTCGTGCTGGTTCAGGAGGCGAATGAGGCGCCCAGACAGCGGATGTGTGACCTGGACCTCAACGGTATCGGTCTCGATGGGGATGGGGGTTTGGCTTTTGTTCGCGTGCCACGCGATGGCTTTTTCGAACCAAAGCTCGGCTTCGCGGAATTTTTCGTCGAGCGCTCGGGTCTTGCCTGACCTGGCGACTGAGAACTTGGAAGAGCAGAAGTTGTACGCGGAGCGCAGGAAATCGCGAACGTACACAGAGGAATAGGTGACTTGAGCACTGGCGGCCGTCTCGGGGACGATCCGCTTAATCCTGTTTTCTCCGACCAGCCGCGCGATCGGCTTGAGTCCGGAGTTGGATGTACTCGGCTGTGGCGCGCCTAATGGCGCCTCAAGTTCCTGGGGGTGTTGGGCAGCGACCATGGTTCATGTGTGGTATCTCATCTCTCACTCGAAATTTTCCGGCACGTGAACACGGTGGCTGCTTACAAAAGCCACGCTATTTTGGCGAGCTTTCCGGGATTCCTAATGGATTGTCTGGTGCATACTGCAATCACTCCTCGCGTCATCGACGCATCGAACTGACTCCCTAGCGAGTCCATCTCCTTAAAAAAGTCGTGCCTTGCGCATGCGCCGACCAGTTGGCAACTGGTGTGGAAATCCCCCCTTGTGATGAGTGCTTAGCCAGACACTCCCCATCTATCAGCCGTAATACGCGTTCCCGTGTGTATGACCCTAGGTCATGCCTGTGAACACCGTCTGAGCCCCGGAAATGTGTGGTCTCTCTCTCCAGCGCCTCCGGGTGCAGGACGGTTGTCGTCGACTGATCCGTGAACCTGCGGTGGACGAAAGTCCTAAATGGGTTGTTGTGCGGCGTGAACATGCTGCACGAGAACGACTTTACGTTCTCCCCCCTGAGCGAAGTGCATTGGCACGACGCTCCCTGTGAGCCACGCCCCCGAAAGGGGCGTGGCAGCAGGTTTCTCACAAGAAGCCCGCTTCCGGTTACCGGAGCGGGCTTTTTTTGCTTTTAAGTGAGAGACCCCACACGGAGGAGCTGACCATGGCACTCGAAATGACGTTGCAATCCCAGATCAAGGCGCAGATCGCCGAACTGATCCACGCCCGTCGACCGAAGTACAAGGACCAGCCGTACAGCTGGAAAAATTTTTGCGAGGCGGCGCACGTTGCCAGCCTTTCCGACGCCGCGCGAGCGGCATATCTCAACGAAGTAACGACCCAACGCGGGGCCGACGCCGCCCTGCATCTTGGGGACCGTGCTGAGACCCTTCGTTCCAAAGTCGTTCAGTACCTGAACAACAGGAGCGTTTCATGCACGCAATCCCAACCCACCCAGGCTTCGCGACCCCGCGCAGCATAATTGAGGAGCGGCCCCTGCGGCCGCCCGTCATTGGAAAGATCCGCCCTGGCATCAAGGTCCTCACCAAGAAGGCCAGGGAGAATCCCCAAGCCGTCCAGATTCACGACGCGCTTCTCGCCCAAGGGCTCTCGTTCGAGGACATCGGTTCCGAGATCGAACGAAAAACCGGCCTGAGCTACGCCCTCATCCCCCGCAATACGCCGTACTTCACGTGTCGTGGCAGTGATTTCACGAATCCTGCCATCGCGGAAGAGATCCTGACCCGATACGGGGAGGATCGCGGTGACGGCCTCAAGCTCTGGCGCTTTCCGGTCGTCTTTGCGTTCGACGACTGGTTGCGCAACATCCCCAACGAGCTGGCGGTATTCAACGGCACGGGAAAGGTGTTCTGGTCGCAGTACGGGGCGGATGGTCTTCGTCAATGCAAGACGTACGCACCTGTCGAGCGCAGTGACCGCGCCAGGCGTGCAAAGCGCATCTTCGGCGGCCGCACCATCATCCTGCGCCAGGACGACGCCATTCCCGATGGCGTATGCGACCCGCAGGTCTGCCCGCAATACCAGGACCGACACTGCAACCTCACGGCCAGCTTCCTATTTGCGATCCTTGACATTCGAGGCCTTGGCTTGATTGAGTTGCCCACCAATTCGATCTACGTCCTGCAGAAGGCCCATGCGGCCATGCAGACTGTGGCGATTGCGCGCGGCGGCCGTCTGGTCGGCACCAGGTTCTGGCTCTCCAAGCAGGAAGTGGAGATTTCCCGCATCGACGATAACGGCTTGCCGGTACGCCAGAAACAATGGCTCACCACGCTGGATGCCGAAATCGACCTGGGCGCGCTGCTGGATGGCGCTGACCATATTGGTGCTGCGATCGAGGTGGGTACGCAGACGGTTGCCCTGCTGGAGCACCCGACGACCGAGCCGGCCGCCACTGCCACGCCAACGTCAGGCGAGGAGGGTGGTCAGCCAGGAGCGCAGAGCGAGCCGCCTGTCGGCGGCTCTATCGCCGAGCAGTTTGAACGTCTCATCGTGGCGCTGGGCATGGAGGGGCAGGAAACGCGCGAGCATTTGCGCGTGTACGCACACTCCAAGTTTGGCAAGGGCTGGACCAAGCGCGAGCAGGACATGCGAGCGCTGATCGATGAGATGGGTGTGGCTCTCGTGTCTCCTCCCGCCTTCCGCGAGAAGGTGAAAGCGGAGTTCGATGGCAGTCTGTTCTCAGCTTGACCTGCGCCGGCTTGGCGCCTGGTCGTAGCATCAACGTGCGGCGTCGAGAGTTCCCCCGACGCCGTTTTTCTTTTCTGTTGCTGTGACCGTTCTGGTTGCGGCTATTCCATAGGAGGTGAGCATGCCCAACGATGGCGAAAGCCTTCACGTGGGTCATTTTTCCGACCTGCACTATTCGACTGAGCGGTTGGTGGAAGCGGACCGATGCTTCGGTTTCGCCGTGGAAGATGCGGTCGCGCGTGGTTGCCATGTGGGTATCGTTTCCGGTGACGCAACCGATCATCGGCTCGACGCGCACACGCCGGCACTGCGGGTGCTTGCCGAGCGCATTCATGCGCTGTCGGGCCACATGCCGGTCCTCATGCTGCAGGGGACCTTCTCGCATGAGCCGCCGGGCACGCTGGACCTGTTCCGGCTGATCGGTAGCCGCCACCCCGTCTACGTCGCCGATCGCATTCACCAGGTTGCGCTCGTCGGATCGACGTTCCTGCCATCGGCCGGCCCGCTGTTCACCGTCGAAGAGCTGGAAACGCTGCTGCAGGAGGGCACACCCTCTGCTGTGTTCACCTGCGTTCCGACCGTCAACAAGGCTGTGCTGGCGGGCATCGTGGGCGCCATGGATGCGGCAACCGCGGTGGGCGAGCATCTGACGGTATTCCTGGGTGCCGCCGGCAAGGTGAATCGGCTGTTGCGGTCCAAAGGCATCCGAACCATCGGTGTGTCGCATGGAACGGTCAATGGCTGCTACACCGAGCACGGCGTACCGATGGCCGGGTTCGACCATGAGTTCTCGCTCGGCGCGCTGTTCGAAGCCGAGTGCGATGCCTTCATGCTGGGACATATCCATGCGATGCAGTTGTGGGAACGCGAAGGCCGGCTGGTCGGTTACGCCGGTTCCATCGGGTGCTTCCACTACGGCGAAAAGGGCAAGAAGGGCTACCTGAGCTGGCAGATCAAGCCGGGCCGGGCCGAAGCGGTGCAGGTGGAAACGCCGGCGCGCGAAACGGTCTGTGTCGATTTCGACGGCCCGCCGGATATGGAGCGCCTGGCCAACATCGCCGAGCAAACGCAGGACAAGTTCGTGCGCGTTCGCTGGACCATTGACGAGGAGCATCGCCAGCTGGTCGACCGCGAGGCCATCCGCACGCTGTTCGCCGGCGCCGCGGAGCTGAAGCTGGATCCGCGTGTGTTGCCTGCCGTCAGAAGCCGTGCGGAGGGCATCAGCCGCGCGGCGACTCTCGGTGAGAAGGTTCAGCGTTGGTGCGGTTTGACCGACGTGAAGCCGGACGCGTTGCTGGAGCGCCTGTCCATCCTGGAGGCACTGGAGCCGCAAGACATCGCGGATCGAGTGGTCGCCTCGTTGGAGAGCGGGTCTGCTGCCGACAACGGTGAAACGGTGGCGTCCGCCACGGCTGAGCCGGTGACAGTTCAGCCGGCCTGGCAGGACGCTGACCAAGTTCAGAACCAATCGTCGTTGGATTGGCTGACCGATGACCTTTTCGCGGCAGATGCCGCCCAACCCTTGAACGTGTGAGCCACGTTCCGACAGCCTTCGGGGCTGTCGAAACTCGGTTTTCCCCGCGTCTACGACGCATCGACCAGCAGTACCTATTCCTTTGAACCCGGACGGGCGCACAACCCGTTGGGGATGCGCTTCGCCCAATTTTTGGAGTGCATCATGATTCTCTATCCCGCAGGTTCCCAGTGGACCCGTTGCTTTGAAGCCGATCTGCCGGCCTCCGAGTTGGCCGCGCGGTTGGTGGGCAAGCACGAATTCACTCGTGCGATGCTGTTCCAGCCGTTCGGTCATGGTCGTGGCGCGGTGATCGCCACGCGCGGCCACATGCTCGTCATGGCTGTCGAAACGGACGGTGAGCGCACGGTTTTTACCGTGGCGCCCACGGTCCAGGTGCAGAACCTTCTGTGGTCCCTCTCCAACGGCTACACCAGCCAGTGGAGTGAGGCTGAACTCAAGGCCTTGACCGCATGCACCACCTTTCCGGAGGTGCTTGACCTGGCACGGACGCAATTTTTCGCGGCCGTGCGTTCGTTCGAGCGCGCACTAGCCGGCAAGCCGGAAGTCGACGTCGTCGTCACGTATGACGACTCGCGTGAGGTGCTGGAGATCCCCGGCGACTACTACATGACTGGCTTCAGCGGTGAGGGGGCACCATGCGACCTCTCAAACTGACCCTGTCTGGCTTTCGCGGCATCCTGGATGGGATGCACCGCGACAGTGTGACGGTCGACCTGCGCGAGCTGCCGACCGGACTGATCGCCGTGATGGGCCCTAACGGTGCCGGCAAAACGACGATCATGGACAACCTGCATCCGTATCCGCTGATGCCTAGCCATGCATCGAAGATGTCGGCCGATGCGTTTTCGTACTGGGACCACCTCACGGGTACCCGGGCCGAAAAGGATTTGGAATGGGAGCACGATGGCCAGCAATACCGGTCACAGTTCGCGTTTCGTAATTCTGGCAAGACGCGCAAGGCCGAGTACTACCTGTTTGTGCTTGGCTCGGACGGCGTATGGCAACCGGTTCAACTGGCAGACGGATCGCTGTCTGACGGTAAGGCGGAGACGTACAACCGCTGTGTGGAATCGGTCCTCGGATCATCGGAGGCGTTCTTCACCAGTGTCTTCTCTGCCCAGAACCGACGGCCGATTGCTGGCTACCAGACCTCTGAAATCAAGAAGTTGCTTGCTGAGCTGCTTGGTCTGGAGCGGATGCGTGAGCTGTCGGGCAAGGCTATGGACGTGGCGAAGTGCCTCGGCCGTGCTTTGGATGTCGTTCAGCACAACATCACCAGCCTGGTTGGTCGGCGCGATCGTGTTGCACGACTCTCCTTGGAGATCGAGCAGGCGGAGGCCTCGTTGGTTGAGACCCGCCAGGCGCGTGATCGTGAGCTGGAGGCCAATGCGCAGATGGTTCAGGAGCGTGCGACGCTTGCAGCCAAGCAGGCGAGCAGCACCGTAGCAGAAGCGCGCATGCGTGAGCTTGGCCAACAGAAGGTGGCCCAGGAAGCAAGGCGCCGAACGCTTGACAACGACGAACGGGCTGCCGTGCAACGTACCGAGGCGCAAGCCAAGGAACTGGGGGCCGTCATTTCAAGCCGCCGCGCAATCCTGGCCAGCAGCACCGCCATCCTGGCGGCCGCAACCTCGCGTGATGCTTTGCAATTGACCGTCACGCAGCGACAGTCGGAGGCAATTCGGCTGCAAGAGGGGATTGCTCAGCTCGAAAAGGTTGTGCCTGACCAATCGCGCATCATCGGCGAATTGCAAAACATGGCCGGTCAAGGTGAATCGAAGGCTGTCCTTGAAAAGTCGCTGAAGGGCCAGGCCGACGTCATTGAGTCTGTTCCGTGCCGGGACAATCCGATGCACTCGACGTGCCCATTGCTGGCTCAGGCGCGCAGGGCGAGCACGGATCTCACGGAAGTGCGGATCTCGTTGGCAGAGCTTCGAACCGGCTACCGGGACAAGCTCAAGCTCAAGACGGCGCTCGATGAGCAGCTCGCGCCGTTGGCGGGCCAACGTGCTTCACTTCGAGCACTGCAGGGGCAGGTGGCGGCCGACCAACGGGAGTTGCAACGGCTGACCGAACTTGCTGCGCAGAAGCCATTGCTTGACGACGCCCAAGAGGCGCTGGCGAAGGCCGAGCGTGATCTGGTCGAGCTGAACGCCGAAGCTGCCGCCCGAAAGGAGCGATACCAGCGCGACGTTGTTGCGACGGACGATCAGTTGGCCACGATCAACCGGGAGGTTACGTCACTGCAAAGTGCCGACGTTACCGGAAAGATCGCGGACTTTGATCGTCAGGTTGCCAGCTCGCGCGAGCGCATTGCCCAGTTCGAAGGCCGGATTGAAGCACTGATCCGGACTCAGACTGCGCTCAGCACCGAGCGGCAGGGCCTCCTGGTTGATCTGGAGGCACTACCCGTTGTGCAGCGTAAGGCAGAGCGGATCTCCGACGAGATTTCGTCGTGGAAGCTGCTCGGCAAGGCCTTGGGCAATGACGGTGTGATTGCGCTGTCGATCGACGATGCAGGCCCTGAAATCACGAAGAAGGTCAACGACCTGCTCCTGGCGTGCTATGGACCCCGATTCACAATCGGTATCCACACGCAAACGGAGCTGGCCAACGGCGATAAGCGTGAGGGGTTTGAGATTCGTGTCCACGACGCTCAGGCTGACAGCGAGAAGGAGTTCGCGGTCATGTCCGGCGGGCAGAAGGTGTGGATCAACGAATGCCTGACGCGTGGTATTGCGCTATATCGCGCGCAGGGCGCCGGCACCGCCTTCCAGACGTTGTTCACGGACGAGGCGGATGGCCCGCTTGATCCGGAGCGCAAGCGCGAGTTCATGAAAATGAAGCGCGAGGTGTTGCGCCAGGGAGGGTATGAGCGGGAGTTCTTCATCTCGCAAACACCCGATCTGGTCGACGAGGCCGATGCTGTCATCGATGTGGTCGCACTGGCCACTCAGTAGGTTCCACCAACCATATTGGTCCGCTCTCACCAGAGGCGGACCATTTTTTTTTTGAGATATCGAAATGACTACGATTCAAATCTCAGCCGTCGATGCTGAACGGCTTCTCCCACAGAAAAAAAGAAGTGCACACGTTCATTCGCAGTCTGGGCTGGATGGGGGCAGACGTGACGCGCGAGAAGGCGCTCGCAGCCTTCAAGGCCTCGGTCCGCGTTGATCTGTCGGATGAAGCGGACATGTTTGATCACCAACTGGTCGTCGCGATGGATGGCCTGCGCACGTTCGTCGAAACCGATCAGCAGGCGCTGGCCACGTTGTTTCCGCAGTTTGCGGGGTAATTGTCCTTTTCGTGCATTTTCTTACGGTTTCCCCGCAGAGCCTTTATTCATAAGGGCCCCAGGTCTCTGCCGACAATTGTCTGCTGCCCTCCAGTGACTTCGGGAGTACGATATTCGCCCGCGATTTCGGATCGCGCCACCTTGACGGGGGCACAAGATGCCGGGCTTGGAATTTCGCTATGTGGGAAGAGACTCCCTACCCACGCGTCTGCCGGAGTTCGACGTCGAGCATTACTTCGCGTTGACCGCTAGCGATGTCGCCGCGATCAACCAGAAGTTCCGACGCGCCAGCCGCCCTGGAGTCGCCATTCAGTTGGTCTTTCTGCGCGCCAGCGGCCGTACGCTGGACCAACTCAACACACTCCCCCGTCAGTTGCTGCGCTATATCGGCGAAAAACTCGCCGTCGAGACACCAACGATCGCCTCGCTGCGCACCATTTACCAGCGATACCCGACGCTGTATGAGCATCAGGTCTGGGCCCTCCAATATCTGGGCCTGACACGCCTCGATGACGAGCAATGGGCCGGACTCGAAGCCTGGATGCGTCAGGACGCCGCCGAATCGCTGACCGTTGAGGAACTGCTTCAGCACGCGCACTACTGGTTGTACGAACGGCGCATTCTGATCCCGTCGACGCGTGCGCTGCAGGATCTGGCCCGCTCCATCTGGGCGGGCATCGAGCGGGATCTGCTGGCCATGATCGACGTGGTGGTCTCGCGCGAGCAGATCCTGCGGGCCGAGGCTGCGGTGTTTGCCCAGCACGCCACATCGGGCACGACGGTGCTGGAATGGCTCAAGACCCCACCCGCGCGCCACAGCCCGTCAACGATGACCGAGATGCTGGCCAAGATCAGCTTCTTGAAGGACCTCGGCGCGCATACCTGGACATTTGACGCGGTCCCCATCGAGAAACAGCGGGCCTACGGCCAACGTATCCAGGCCCGCCGTCCCGCCAAAATCCGCGAACTCAAAGCGTCGACGCGCACGCTCGAACTGGTGTTCTTCCTGCGTGTCACCTTGCTGGAGTTGACTGACGCCATGGTGTACCAAAGCGGGCGCCGTATCTCAGACCTGGTCCGGCAGGCGTACAACAAGACCACGACGAAGCAAGCCCGCTCGGCGATCGAATACCGGCAGCAACTGGTGGAGATCAAGGCCCTGGTGGACGATACCCGCCGCTCGGCCGAGGACCGACTGGCCGACATCGGCAAGCTGCTTAAGGGTCTGTCCAGTCGGCCGCCGGCAAGTCACGCCGCAAGCGTGCGCGAAACCCTTACCGAAGACCACCACCGACTCCGCAACCTCCTGACACCCTTGCGGGCGTTGGAATTCGCCAGTCACGGTAACGATCCTGCCATGCGCCAACTCGATCTCGTTGGCGGTTTGCACGATCGGGGCATGACGGAGTTGCCGCCAGACTGCAATGTGCCAGTGAGCGCCAGTTGGCGCGACCTGGTCGACGGTGAGGACCGCCAGCGCGCGCTGCGTGCCTTGGAGGCCTCTGCTGTAATGAGTTTGCGCAAGGGGCTGCGCCGCGGCACGGTGTGGATCAACCATAGCCTGTCGTTTCGAGAACGAGACCAGTTGCTGATTCCGCCGGCACAGTGGGAGGTCGACCGCGACCGGCATCTGTCTTCGCTCGGCCTGCCAAGCCAAGCGAGGCTCTATCTTGATCGCCTGACCGAGCATTTGAAGGCGGGTCTCGCTGCGCTGGACGAGGCCCGTGAGGCTGGCCACTTTACGATCGACGCGGACGGCATCCTGCATTTGTCGCCATTGGAAGCGCAGACCACGGATACCACGCCTCAACGCACCCGAGATCTGCTGTTCAAGGACATCGGCAGCGCACAGTTTGCCGACATGATTCTGGAGATGGATGCGCGCACCAATTTCAGTGAAGTGCTGTTGGCGCGCAAGGCGCGGGATGCCCACGAACTCGTCTCCCTTTATGCAGCCCTGATCGCGCACGGCACCGAACTGGATGCCAAGGGCGTCGCGGCGATGATCCCGCAGTTGGACCTCGCGCACGTCTCCACCGCGATGCGCTCCCTGGAAATGCCCGGCCGGCTGCGCCGCGCCAACGAACGTGTGGTGGAGTTCCAGCGCACGCACCCGATCACCGATCTATGGGGCACCGGCCAACTCGCCTCCAGCGACTCCATGAGCCTGGACACGTCCCCACATCTGTTCTACGCGCGCGCTGATCCCCGCCGACGCACGCACGCCGCTGGCGTCTATACGCACGTGCTGGATCAGCATGGGATCGTCTACAACCAGCCGATGGTGCTCAACGAGCGCCAAACTGGCGCGGCGATCGAAGGCGTCATGCGTCACAACGAAACCCGCGCTGACGGTGGGCTGCTGCGGCTCGCCGTCGACACCCATGGCTACACGAACGTGGGGATGGCGGTGGCCAAGCTACTTGGCTTTGACCTCTGTCCCTGGCTGCGCAACCTGTCGGAGCGCAAGCTGTACCTGCCGCGTGCCCTGTCGGTGACGGAGGGATTGTCGGCTGCCGTGTCGCACGAGGTCTCCCTCAAGGCGATCCGCGACGGCTGGGATGGCTTGCTACGCCTGGTGGCGTCCATTCACGCGGGGCGCGTGAGCGCGATCGTTGCGCTGCAACGCTTCGGCAGTGCTGCCCAGGGTGACCCGATCCACCGGGCAGCGGATCACCTGGGCAAGCTGCTGCGCACGCTGTTCCTATGCGACTTTTTCAGCAACATCGAGTTTCGTCGCGAGTTGCGCACGCTCCTCAATCGGGGTGAATCCGTGCACCATCTCCAGCGGGCGATTTATATGAGTAAGGTCCAACACGAGCGCGGTCGCCGCCAGGACGAGATGATCGCGATTTCCGGGGCGCTCTCGCTGCTGACCAATCTGGTGATTGCCTGGAATACCGAGCGGATGCAAACGACGGTGGATACGTGGCAGCGCAAGGGGCAACGGATCGACGATGACTGGCTGCGCCGCATGGGGCCGGCACACTTCGCCCATGTGAATTTCCGGGGCGTTTTGAGCTTCAAGATCCACCAATTTCAGGATGCCCTGTTGGAGGCGGCACCTCGCCGGCGTGCGAGCCAAGCATGAAGTCCTGCTTGGCACGGGTCGGCCGCAATCGCGTTTATTAGAGGTTCATGCAAGGTTACTGCGTCAAAGCAATGGCAGAGGTCCGCCAGACCGGACCTGTCAGACTGCAATGCCCGGCCGGGGTGCGACCGACAGCGCTGTTTCGATCCGATGCTGGGCAAATGGGTCGGCCGCGTCGATATAGCGCATGGCCGAGCGTACGTCCTTCCAGCCGACGTATTCCATCAGCATCTTGAGATCCCACTGGTTCGAGTTCGCCCAGGTTGCAAAGCCCCGTCGTAGTGAGTGGCTGCTGTAGCGGTCCGATTGCGGCAGTCCTGCGCGATGGAGCAGCGCGCGCAACAAAGGCACGATGCTGCTGGCCTGCAGTCCATCGGCTGCGATTCGGCTCCAGCGGTCAATCCTGCGGAACGCGGGGCCCTCGGTCAGGCCGGACGCCGCCAACCAGGCCTCGTAGGCGGCGACTGGGCACAAGCGCGACAACGCGGGCGCCTTGTGGGTCGTACCGACATGGTTGCGGTCCGTCTTGGTGCGCGGCAGGAAAATCGTCATGCCCCGGCCGGGCTCCACCGTGATGTGCTCGATCTGCAGCCGACTCAGTTCGTCCGACCGGAAGCCCCGCCAGAAGCCGATCAGCACCAGCGCCTTGTTGCGGGTATGCACCTGGAGTTGATGGGCGTTGCCCTCAGACGAGGCGGTCGCGATCTGCGCATCCAGCGAGGCAACCAGTTGCTCCAACTGGGCGAGCTGCAATGGCTTGGCGCGCCGCTCCTGCGCGGGGTGCAGTGCCTGGATGCCCTTGAGCACCTTGCGGACGTGCGGTGCTCGCGTGGGGTCGGGAAAGCCCTGCGAAACGTGCCACTGCGCGATCGCAGCCAACCGTTGGCGCAGCGTGTTGATGGAAAGCGTCTGTGCGTGCTCAGCCAGATAGCGTGCAACGCTGTCGGCGCTGGCCGGCAGGAAGCCACCCCACTCTTGCTCGAAATGACGGATGGCGGACTGATAGCTGCGCCGTGTGTGATCGCGGGTCGCTGCCTGCAGATACCTGTCGATATCCGCCATTGAACTCTCAAATCAAGGTAGCGACTACGCTTTGCTCGATGCCTTCTGCGATCGGAGGTTATACGCGAAGCTGAGCACAATGATCAGCAAGATCGCCACCTGTGCGATCACCGTCTGCATGGACGGGTAAATCCCCAGCACGTCAATACGCGGCATCGAAATCGGCGTGATGTGCAGAAAACCAACCTTCTGCAACGCCGCAACGCCCTTGCCGATCAGCACCACTGCCAGGACCGCGACCAGAGCCGAGCTGAAGGCAAAGAACTGGCGGATCGGCAGGCGCGCCGAGGAGCGCAGCAGCACGACGGCGATGATCGCCAGGATCGCAATCCCGGAGCCCAAGCCGGCCAGCAGGTAGATGCCGTTCCCTTCGCTCCACAGCGCGGCGTAGAACAGCACGGTCTCGAACACCTCGCGGTACACCGTCACGAATGACAGCACGAACAGCATGATCGCCGAGCGCTTGTTCAGCGCGGAGGACAGCTTCTGCTTCACATAGGCCTGCCAGCGACCGGCCAGGCTCTTCTGGTGCATCCACATGCCCACGCCGAGCAGGACCACGGCCGCAAAGATTGCCGAGAAGCCTTCGGTCATCTCGCGGCTGGCACCGCTCAAATCCACCAGGTAGGTAGCGACGGCCCACGTCAGTCCACCGGCGGCCAGCGCAACAATCCAGCCGGCATGGACGTATGGCAGCACGTCGGTGCGTTCGGCCTTCTTCAGGAAGGCCATCATGGCGACCACGACAAGCAGTGCCTCCAGGCCCTCGCGCAGCAGGATCGTCAAGGCGCCCAGGAACGTCGACAGCGGGTCGTTGGTGCCACCCAGTGCATCCTGGGCTTCAGTCAGCATCGTCTGCAGATGCTGCGCGATGTCCCGTACCTGCTCGGCCTGACCGGTAGTGATCGCGTTGCGATACAGGCCCATCATTTTTTCGATGTCCTGGAACAGCGACTGGTTCTTGGCGGCCAGGGCCGGTTCGACCGGCTCGAAGCCGTCGAGGTAGGCGGAGAGCGCCAGGCGCGAGGCAGTCGCTTTGTCGCCCTGGTCGAAGGCGGCTACGCTCTCTTTGAGCTTGTCCTTGGCGATTGCGAGACTGTCTGCGTTGGAGGCGTTCAGCACATCCGGCGCGCTTCTCAAATAGGCGGTCAATTGCCGCGCGGCATCCGGGCTGATCGTCTTGGCCAGCAACGCTTCTGGCGTCTGGCTGAGCTTGGCGAGCGTCGGCACCGCGCTATGCAGCTCCGGGCGGGATGCCCACAATTTGGCGCCGGCTTGCCGGTCCGCATCGGAATAGGACAAGGTCGACGCAAAATAGGCCAGTGCCCAGCGATCATCGTCAGTGAGCTGCGCGAAGCTCGGCATCGAGGTGCCCTCGACACCGCGCGTGATGATCTGCTGGAGGGCGAAGACGCTGCGCTCCTGGGCGCGCTGATGATCGGCCAGGGCTATGGGGGGCGGGCTCAGCTTGGCGGCCAGCGGACCATCGGCGTGTCCGGTGTTGCCATGGCAGGACGCGCACTGGCTTTGATACAGCGTAGCTCCATGCTTCAGGTCGGGCACCTTGCTGGGCGCCATCGGCACCGGGTAGGCGGCCAGCAAGCTGTCCGCGAGCTTATGCGCCTGTTCACCGACGACGGTGGGTGCGGCCTTGTCGGCGATGAGCGTGCGCAACGCGCCAGCATCCTTGAGCAAGGCTTGCGTCTGTGGCCCCGCCGGCAACTCGGCAATCTGGCGCTGCGCCGCATGCGCAAACTCCTGCATTTCGGCGTACTCATCGGCATTGGCCACCTGGCCGTCCTTGACGGAGCGACCGTAATCGACCGCCAGATAGTCGAGTAATTGCCAGACCTGCTTGGTCTTGTCTTGAGTGGACAGCGTGTCGGCGTACGCGCTTGAAACCGATGTCAGCAGGTAGAACAGGATGAGGGTGACGACGCGCTGCAGTTGCATGAAGAGCCTACCGGCGAAGCGGGAGAAATGGCTTTAAATGAGAATGATTGTAATTCATGTTTCGTGACGCAGATGTCGCGCTGGTCAAAAAACATGCGGCCGAAGGGGTCACATAGCGAACCCGTTCGGCCATTCCCCTTCGTGTCAGCGGTGCGTGCCGTCTCCAGTGCACGTGCCGCTACCTTCGGACAACCCCTGCAGGATTCCGCAAGCTTCTGCAGCTCGCCCGTCGGAACAGGTCTCGCGCAGCGCGCACAAATGGTGCTTTAACACCCCCAGTGCCTCGATACGCCGCTCGACTTCCTCGATGTGCTTGTCCAGGAGGGTGTTCACCGCGCCGCAATCCTCGTCCGGTCGCTCGCGGTAGCGCAGGAGTGTCCGCACGTCGTTCAGCGGCATGTCCAATGACCGGCAGTGGAGGATGAACTGCAGCCGCTCAATGTGCCGCTCGCTGTACAGCCGGAAGTTGCCCGAGCTGCGGTCCGGCGGCGGCAACAGGCCTTCGCGCTCGTAGTACCGGATGGTTTGAATCGGGCAGGCCGTGCGCTTGGCGAATTCACCGATCTGAATGTTCATGATGTCGGGCCGAAGTCCCTTGACTCTATAGTAGCTATAGAGTGTGTACTTGAGTCCAATCCATTTCAAGCGACAAAGGGAGGTGCTGTGAGTGATTGCGGCTCCAAGGGGTGCGGTTGTGCTGCCACCAACGTGGTGACGCCGGCGGACGGCGATGCGGCGGCTGTTGACCTGAAACGATCCCGCTACCGGATCGACAACATGGACTGCCCGACGGAAGAAACGCTCATTCGCAATAAGCTGGCGGCGCTGCCCGGCGTGGTCAACCTTGAGTTCAACCTGATGCAGCGTTCGCTGGCCGTCCAGCACCGGCTGCCATCCCCGGCGCCGATCGAGCAAGCCTTGGCAGCCGTTGGCATGCGAGCGGTTCGCGCCGATGAAAGCCCCGCCGGGCAGAGCACAGTCCTGACCATTCGTCAGATGGACTGCCCGACCGAAGAAACGCTGATTCGCGGCAAGCTGGCGGGCATGGCGGGCGTGTCAGACATGCAGTTCAATCTCGTCCAACGCACACTCGCCGTTCAACACGCTGCCGATGCGCTACCGCAAGTGCTGGCTGCCATTCAGTCGCTTGGCTTCGATGCCGAGGTGCGCGACCGCTCTGCCGCAGCACCGCTTCCCGAACAAGATGCCGCGCCCACCAAATGGTGGCCGCTTGCCATTGCCGGCGCGAACGCCGTCTTGGCGGAAGTGGTGTATTGGCTCAACGGTGGCAACCATTGGGTGGTGGTGATCCTGGCGCTGGCCGCGATCCTGACCGGCGGGCTGTCCACCTACAAGAAAGGCTGGATCGCGCTCAAGAACCGCAACCTGAACATGAACGCCCTCATGTCGATCGCAGTCACTGGGGCGATGGTGATCGGCCATTGGCCGGAAGCGGCGATGGTGATGGTCCTCTTCGCCTTGGCGGAGGTCATCGAAGCCCGTTCGCTGGACCGCGCCCGAGATGCGATCCGGGGGCTGATGGATCTCGCCCCGGAGACAGCCACGGTACAGCGCAGCGACGGCAGTTGGTCCGACGTCGATGCCAAGACCGTGGCCGTTGGCAGCCGTGTGCGGGTCAAGCCGGGCGAGCGCATCGCGCTCGATGGCACGATTCTGCAGGGGCGGTCATCCGTCAATCAGGCGCCGATCACGGGCGAGAGCCTGCCGGTCGAGAAGGCAGCGGGCGACTCCGTGTTCGCCGGCACCATCAACGAATCCGGGTCGTTCGAATATCGCGTCACCGCAGCGGCAAGCGACTCCACACTGGCACGGATCATTCACGCCGTCGAGGCCGCGCAAGGCAGTCGAGCGCCCACGCAGCGCTTCGTTGACCAGTTCGCCCGGCTGTACACGCCCATTGTGTTCGCGGTTGCGCTTGCGGTGGCCATCGTCCCTCCGCTGGTCTTCGGTGCGACTTGGCTGGACTGGATCTACAAGGCCCTAGTTCTTCTCGTGATTGCTTGCCCCTGCGCGCTCGTGATCTCGACGCCGGTGAGCATTGTGAGCGGCCTGGCGGCCGCCGCGAAGCGCGGCATCCTCATCAAGGGCGGCGTCTATCTGGAAGAGGGACGCAAGCTGAAATGGTTGGCGCTCGACAAGACCGGCACGATCACGCACGGCAAGCCAGCGCAGACGGACGTCGTGGCCTGGAACGGTGCGGACGCGTCCGCCGCCCAGATCCTGGCAGCTAGCCTGGCTGCCCGCTCCGACCATCCCGTCTCCCTGGCCGTGGCCCGCGCGGCGCAGGACCAAGGCCTAGCCCTGCGCGACGTCACCGATTTTGCGGCCTTGCCCGGACGCGGCGTCCGGGGCCATGTCAACGGTGCGCTCTATCACCTGGGCAATCATCGTCTGGTCGAGGAACTGGGCGTGTGTTCGCCGGCATTGGAAGCACAGCTTGCCGTGCTGGAAACCCAGGGCAAAACGGTCGTGATGCTGATCGGCCAGGACGGCGTACGCGCGTTGTTCGGTGTGGCGGACACCATCAAGGACAGCAGTCGCCAAGCGATCAAGGAATTGCACGCACTGGGCATCAAGACTTTGATGCTGAGCGGCGACAATCCGCACACCGCAGAGGCGATTGCGCAGCAGGTCGGTATCGACGAGGCTCGCGGTAATCTGCTGCCGGAAGACAAGCAGCGCGAAATCGAGCGCCGATCCGCACAAGGAACCATCGGCATGGTCGGCGATGGCATCAACGATGCGCCGGCGCTGGCACGGGCCGATATTGGATTCGCAATGGGCGCGGCCGGGACGGACACGGCGATCGAAACGGCCGACGTTGCGCTGATGGACGACGATCTGCGCAAGCTCCCGGCGTTTGTACGACTATCCCGGTCCACGGCCGGGGTGCTGAAGCAGAACATTGCGCTGGCGCTCGGCATCAAGGTCGTGTTCCTGGCACTGACCTTTACAGGCCAGGCCACCATGTGGATGGCGGTGTTTGCCGACATGGGCGCCAGCCTGCTGGTGGTCGGCAACGGGCTGAGGTTGCTGCGCAAATGAATTGGAAGTTCCTCGTGTACGACTGGGGCGGCTGGAACGTCGCGCTATTCCACGCCATCAACTCGGGGATGCCAAGCGCCCTGGACCCGGTGGCGTGGTGCTTTAGCCTGATTGGCAACTACTGGACTGCGCCGCTCTTGCTGCTGGGGCTCTGGCGGTGGTCGATATCAGCGTCGAATCCAGCGCGCGCGTGCGCTGTCAGGCAACGCCTCGTCACGTTTGGGTTGGCCTTCGCGCTTGCCCTGCTGGCCGCTTCCGCCTTGAAGTGGTGGCTGGATTTCCCACGGCCACCGGCGGTACTCGGCCACCTCGTGCACGTCATTGGTGAGCCGGAACTGCACTACAGCCTGCCGAGCGGGCACTCGACGTTCGCAGCGCTTGTGGTCGGGGCACTCTGGCCCTTGGTGGGTTTTCGGGGGCGTCTCGCGTTGGTGTTCTACGCCGCGTTGGTCGGGTGGTCGCGTGTTGCCGCCGGGATGCATTTCCCGGCGGATGTGGTCGCCGGCTGGATGCTCGGGGCTAGCAGCGTCGCTATAGCAGGGTTGTTGCGCTCAGCATTGATGTCACGACAAGGCGCCCTCGTGAAGGGACTTTCTGGCTGATTCCGCAGCATGCAGCGGCGCACGACCGATGGGCCGTGCGCCGCCGAGGGTTTACTTGCTCCGCAAATCGACGACGGTCGGCTGACCGTCGACCATATCAAAGACGGCCCACACCGCTTGGCCCTCCTTGAAGTGCTGCAGTGATGCCTTGTCCTTGACGGCAAACGTCATCGTCATGGCGCCCATGCCGAGATTGTCGATGGCGCCGTGCTTAAGCGTGACCTTGCCGGTGTCGAGGTAGATCTTGCGGACCTCTGCTGCCACGGGCTTGGGCGCCTGCTTGGTTTGACCAGCAGGCTTCATGTCCATACCTTCCATCGGCGTGGCCGCAAAGGCGGCTGGAGTCGACGCCAGCGTCAGGGCGAATACAACAGCGGAAACGTAGTTCATCGTGAGACCTTGTCATGAGAGGGTGGTTGGGGAATGGATTGCCCGCTGCCACGCCTGCGCAGCAGCAGGTAGACAGCAGGAACGACAAACAGGGACAGCAACGGCGCGGTGATCATGCCGCCGACCATCGGCGCGGCAATGCGCTGCATGACTTCGGAGCCTGTGCCGTCCGACCACATGATCGGGAGCAGGCCAGCCAGGATGACGGCCACCGTCATGGCCTTGGGGCGTACACGCAGCACGGCGCCTTCCTGAATCGCTTCCAGTAGCGCTTGGGTAGAAGTTTGACCGTTTTCCTGCCGCTCGGTCCAAGCGTGTTTGAGATAGAGCAGCATGATCACGCCGAATTCGGCCGCCACCCCGGCGAGCGCAATGAAGCCGACGACTCCGGCCACCGACAGGTTATAGCCGAGCAGATACAGCAGCCAGAACCCGCCGATCAGTGCGAGCGGCAGCGTGCCCATGATGAGCAGCGCCTCGTCGATACGGCCGAACACGAGGTACAGCAGCACGAAGATGATCAGCAAGGTGAATGGTACGACCACCTGCAGCTTGGCACTCGCACGCTCCAGGTACTCGAACTGCCCTGACCAGCTCAGCGCGTAGCCCGCCGGCATCGGCACCGCCTTGGTCACTGCTGCCTGCATGTCCTTCACCGCCGAGCGCAGGTCGCGCCCCCGGATATCGACATAGATCCAACCCGAGAGCCGGGCATTCTCGCTGCGCAGCATCGGCGGGCCCTGCACGACGCGGATGTCCGCGACGTCGGACAACACAATCTGCTGGCCCCGGTCAGTGACAATCGGCAAACGCCGCAACTGCTCCACGGAATCCCGATAATCGCGCGGATAGCGGAGGTTGATCGGGAAGCGGGCCAGGCCGTCAACCACCTCACCGACATTATCGCCACCGATGGCGGATGACACGATGCTTTGCACGTCGTCGATGTTCAGGCCGTATCGGCCGGCGGCCTGTCGGTTGATGTCCACGTCGATGTATCGTCCGCCGGACAACCGCTCCGCTAGCGCAGAGGTGACACCCGGCACGGTTTTGACGGTCTCCTCGATCCGAGTGGTCAGTCGATCGATCTCCTTCAAGTCCGTGCCCGCCACCTTGATGCCGACCGGGCTCTTGATGCCGGTGGCGAGCATGTCGATGCGGTTGCGGATCGGTGGCACCCAGATGTTGGACAGCCCCGGCACCTTGACCACGCGGTCGAGTTCTTCCACCAGTTTGTCGGTCGTCATACCGGGGCGCCACTGGTCGTGCGGCTTGAACTGGATGGTGGTCTCGAACATCTCGATCGGCGCCGGGTCCGTTGCGCTGTCCGCGCGCCCAGCCTTGCCGTACACGCTGGCCACTTCGGGAACCGTCTTGATGAGGCGGTCGGTCTGCTGCAGGAGCTGAGCCGCCTTGCCGGCCGACAACCCAGGCAATGCTGACGGCATATACAGCAGATCGCCCTCATCCAGCGGCGGCATGAATTCGCCGCCTGTGCGCAGGATCGGCCAGGCCGTTGCCCCCAGCAGCACAATGGCGATAGCGACCGTCGCCTTGGGATACGCCAGCACCTTGGACAGCATTGGCTGGTAGAGGCGGATCAGCCAGCGGCTGAGCGGGTTCGATTGCTCGCTCGGGATACGCCCGCGGATCAGGTAGCCCATCAGCACAGGCACCAGCGTGACCGACAACCCAGCCGCTGCCGCCATCGAATACGTCTTGGTGAACGCCAGCGGCGAGAACAGGCGGCCCTCCTGCGCCTCCAGCGTGAACACGGGGATGAACGACAGCGTGATGATCAGCAGCGAGAAGAACAGCGCCGGCCCCACTTCTGCCGCCGATTCCCCGATCACGTTCCAGCGCTCGTGGCCTGTGAGTTCGCGGCCGGGGTTGTCCTCGAGCCAATGCTCCAGATGTTTGTGCGCGTTCTCGATCATCACCACGGCCGCGTCGACCATGGCGCCGACGGCGATGGCGATGCCACCCAGCGACATGATGTTGGCGTTGACGCCCTGGTATCGCATCACCAGGAAGGCCGCCAGGACGCCCAGCGGCAGCGAGACGATTGCCACCAGTGCCGAGCGCAGATGGAACAGGAACACCAGGCACACGACAGCGACGACGATGAATTCCTCGATCAGCTTGTGCGTCAGGTTGTCCACCGCGCGCTTGATCAAACCGGACCGGTCGTAGACAGGAACGATCTCCACGCCTTCGGGCAGACTGGTGCGCAGCGTGGCGAGCTTGGCCTTGACGGCTTCGATCGTCTCCAGGGCATTCTTGCCTGAACGCAGGATGACGACGCCACCTGCCACCTCGCCCTGACCGTTCAGTTCCGCGATGCCACGGCGCATCTCGGGCCCGAGTTGGACGGTGGCGACATCGCCCAAATGCACGGCGATGCCCGCATCGTTCGTCATCAGGGGAATCTGCCGGAAGTCGTCGAGCGTCTTCAGGTAGCCGCTGGCGCGGACCATGTACTCGGCTTCGCCCAGTTCCAGCACGGAGCCACCGGTCTCCTGGTTGGCACCCTTGAGCGCTGCCAGCACCTTGGCCTGTGTCAGGTTGAACGCACGCAGCCGGTCCGGCTGCAACACCACCTGGAACTGCTTGACCATGCCGCCGACGGAAGCGACCTCCGCGACGTTCGGCAGGGCCTTCAACTCGAAGCGCAGGAACCAGTCCTGCAACGCCCGCAGTTGGGCCAAGTCGTGCCGGCCGGTCTTATCGACCAGCGCGTATTCGTAGATCCAGCCCACGCCGGTGGCATCCGGGCCCAGCGCCGGTTTGGCCGCCGCAGGCAGGCGGGACTGCACCTGGTTCAAGTACTCCAGCACGCGCGAGCGTGCCCAATACAGGTCAGTCCCGTCCTCGAACAGCACATAGACGAACGAATCGCCGAAGAACGAGTAGCCGCGCACCGTCTTGGCGCCCGGCACCGACAGCATGGTGGTGGTCAGCGGATACGTGACCTGGTTTTCCACGATCTGCGGCGCTTGGCCAGGGAACGGCGTGCGGATGATGACCTGTACGTCCGACAGGTCGGGCAGCGCATCGAGCGGCGTGCTGCGCGCGGCCCACAGACCCCAGGCCGTCAGCATGACGGTCGCTAGCAGCACCAGGAAGCGGTTGCGGATGGACGCGAGAATCAGCCGTGCGATCATGGCTTGCCCCCCTGATCCGCGCCGGCCGGCTCGACCGAGGACAGGACTGCCATGCCATCGTCATGCAGTTGGAACCGGAAGCGCACACGGTCCCCAGGCTTGAAGCGCTTTGGCAGGCCGGAGGGCGGTGCGGCAAAATCCATTGTCATCGCGCTCCAGTGCGCGGACGGAATCGCGCCATGTGAGATCGTCAGGCCTTCGCTGGTGACAGCCTCAATGCGGCCGACGCCTTCATGCTCGATGGCGGCCGCTGCGGGCGCGGAGGCCGCAGGTGGCGATGCCATGCGTTGGGCGGTGCCGCGCAGGCTAGCTTCCGAATCAATCAGGAACTGCCCGGAAACCACCACCTTCTGTCCCGCGCTCAAACCGTCGGTCACTTCGGTCTGCCCATTGGCTTCGGCTCCGGTCTTGACTTCGATGGGGTTGAAGCCGCCATTGCCGGCGTCCACCATGACGATCGTGCGCGTACCGGTGCGAATCAACGCCTCCGTGGGGACCAGCAGCTTGTCCGGGCCGGCTTGCGCGCCAAACCGCACGTTGGCGAACATGCCGGGCAAGAGGCGGCGGTCCCGGTTCTGGAGTTCGACGCGCACCTTGACGGTTCGCGTATTGGCATTGACGTCGGGCAGGATGGCATCCACCTTGCCGGTCAGCGCGTGTCCAGCGATTGCCGTCGCCGTGGCCGTCACCGCCTGGCCCGGGCGGATGGCCGATGCTTGGCTCTCGGGAATCTCCGCCAAGACCCACACGGTGGACAAGTCGGCAATCTTGAAGAGCGTCATGCCGGGTGCGACAGCCATGCCGTCCCGGACCCCGACCTCGGTGATGACGCCATCGATGTCGCTGGAAATCGCCAGCCGTGGCTGTGGCTTGCCGGTGGATTCGACCAGCCGGATCTGCGCCTCCGTCATGCCGGCCTGGCGCATGCGCAGCAACGCTGCGCTGCGCAGGTCCCCCTGCAGGGCGTTGGCCGTACGCGAAACGGCCAGGTACTCCTCTTGTGCGGCGACCCATTCCGGCGCGTAGACGACGATCAGCGGTTGCCCGCGCTTGACCGGGTCTAACGTGGTTTTCGCGTACGCCCGTTCGACAAAGCCGGCGGCGCGCGCTTGAATGATCTCGATGCCGCGCTCGTTGATGGCGATATTGCCGGGCACTTCCAGCATGGCGTCCAGCCGGCCGGTCTTGACCTCAGCCGTGCGCACAGCAAGATTCTGTGCCACACGGCCATCAACCGTGACGGCGGCGCTCCCGCCGGCGCCATTCTCGTAGACGGGGGCAAGCGGCATGTCCATGAAAGGTGATTTGCCTGGTTTGTCGAAACGCTGGCCAGGTGCCATGGGGTCTTGCCAATAGAGAATCCGCTTGCCCGTCTTGGGATCGATGTCGCCCGCTTTGAGCGGGGCATCGGCGGCTTGGGCAGATGCTGCCGCCTGCGTGGGCGCGCTCCGCTGTCCCTGCCTCACGCCAAGGTAGTAGGTGGCGCCCATGCCAAGGCTCGCCAACACCAGACTGGCTGCAATGCGCGCAAAGATGGTTCGGTTCATGGTTGAACTCCAACGTTGGAGGTCGGCTGGTTTGCCGTGGGGAGCGGTTTGAGGAAGGCGAGCTCGGCCCAGAGTTGGGCCGTCGACGCTTCGAGCTTGAGACGTTCCAGCGCAAGGTCGAGTGCCTTGCGGCTTGCCTCGGCGACCGCGGCGAGCGAACCGCTTCCAGTCCGGTAGGACGTTAGCGCTGCCTCGGTTTGCGCGCGCGCTAGCGGGACGGTCGTGGTTTGATAGCGATCCAGGCGGCGTTGGTTCAGTCGCAACGTCTCGCGCTTGCCCAGAATCTGGCCCACCATGTTGCGCCGCAAGACTTCTGCTTGAGCGCGCGCGGCATTGGCTTGCGCCAGCTTGGCCGAGACCTCGCGGTCCTGGCGGTTCTTCTGATCCCAGGGAATCGGCAGGGAGACGTTCAACGACACCATGTTGGCGTAAGCCGGTCCGCGCTGGCTATACATCAGCTCCACCGTCACGTCGGGTGTCTTGGCCGCACGAGAGACACGTCCTTCAGCGTCCGCCATGGCGGCTTGCGCGCTGGCAGCGGCCACATCGGGCAGGGTATCGATGGCCGCGTCGTCCAGCGCGTCGAGCCACTGCGGGACGTCGAACCTGGGGGGCGCGGCGGGCGGGCGGCTGGATGCGTCGCCTACCCAGCGCCGCAGCATGGCCTTGGCAGACGCTTCCGTCGCCCGGGCCTCGTCGGTCCGGTCTTGCAACTGCTGCCGTTCAAGGCGTGCAGCTACGATGTCGGCGCGTGAGCCGCGATTGCCGCGATAGGCCGCCTCGGCTGCCTCGACCTGCAAGGCGACAGAGGCTGTTTGTTCCGCCAGCAGTTGAACGGTACGTGCGGCATACCAGCGGTCAAGCCAGGCTTGCGCTGTGCTGCGCTGGACGGCTGCCAGCGCGGCGACACGCTGTGTTTCGGCCGCGGAGGCCTCGGCGTTGAAACGTTCCGCACGGGCACGGCGCTTCTCGGTCCGCGTGAGCTCTTGCATCACGCTGACCGAGCGCATGGTCATGAAATCGGTGCCGATGGAGAACCGGTCGCTGCCATCGGCGGGAACATTGTTCACGCCGAATTTGAGGACAGGGTCGGGCAGTTGGGCTGCCGCCACGGCCATGTCGAGCGCCGACTGTACACCGGCGCGGGAGGTTTCCGCGTCGGCGGAGCGGGACGATGCCAAGCCGATCGCTTCCTGCAAGGAGAGCGCATCGGTCTGGCTATACGCCAGATGACTGCTTAAAAGCAGCAGGACGGCGAGCGCGAGCAAGCGCCCACCGCGTGGGGGAAAACGCAAAAGCATAAAGCCTCCGGAAAGCAACGACCACCTTGCCGGTTAGGCGGCAAGGCGTGAGAGATACGTCGCTTCGGAGGCTACGTGCGGAAACAGCAGTTCAGGATGGGAATCGGGGGTGGTGGTGCACGGGGCGCCACATCGGCGAGCAAGACCGATTGGCCGTCCGCCATGATGACTGGCTCGGCCGTGATCATCCGGATCAGGACGGGCAGGAAGATGGGAATCTGCGGCGATACGTGATTGGCCGACTTGGTGCCGCTCTGGCAGTGCTCAAGACAGAGGCCGTCATGCTGGTGCACATCCTGCTGCGCCTGCATGGCCATCTCGGGGCACGACTGCACCATGGCACCGGCGTCGGTCGCATCGGCCATGGTGGGCATGACCTCCGCTGAGCCGCGGCTTGCCGCACAGGCGTATGCTGCCGCTGCCAGTTGAACTGTCAGGAAAGCGATGACTAGGAATCCGGCGAACCACGGCCGGCGAAGCGATGCGCGCACGTTCTGCAGATGATGTGATTGGATCGAATGGTAACAGCGGCTACGCGCGATGTGCACGCGGACGCGGCTTATGATCGAACGGGTTGATCTGCCGCAAACGTGCCATCGCGCGATGGGCGTCCTGCCGATAATGCAGAACGCCCCACCGTGTTATTTCGGCGCTTGAATCATGTCTTGGCAGGGCTGCGGCATCGCAGGCATGCCAGCGCTTTTCTGCGCTTGCGCTGCGCGGATCTGCGCAAGTTTCGCGTTGCGAGCTTTCTCGATGACCTGCCAGTCTGGCCCGGCAATGGCCGTCAACGATGTCAAAACAGCCGCCAAGCCGACAGCGGAAAGAATGACCTTCTTCATGGTGATGCTCCAGTGATTTCACGCGGGGCCGGCATGAATGCCGGCTTAGCAATTTGCGTGGCGTATTCGCTTACGCCGCTATACGGATGCCGCACTGCAAAAAGGCGCGATCCGTAAAGCTAAATGGAGCGGGCTCGGGGTGGCCGTTCGAGCGGCACAGGAACTGCGGAAATATAGACAGGCTCCTGGGCGGGAACCAGGATGTGCATCCCCTTGGCGCCGAGCGGCATCGCTGGGCTGGAAAGCGCCCCGATCACAGCGCAGAAAGACACGCAAGGAGCGGTGTCCGTGCAGTCGGAACCACTCTGGGCATGGCCGTCACCGGTGATATGGCAGGGGTGTCCTTTCTCGGCTTGTACGACATCATGCGCTGTCGACAGCCCTGGCAGACCCACAGCGCCGTGCATCTGCATTGATGCCATGGGGAGCCCGCGCGCAGGCAACGCCACGGCAAGCAGCACGATCATCAGCATGCGCCAAAGGGGATTCATCGCGCGCGGATTTTTGTCAGATGTTGCGTAGGTTCAAGCTAACGGTCAGCAGGTATGCGTCACGCACGCCTGTTGACCAATTCTGGGCAGTATTCACCTTCCCACAATGGCAACGTCAAGGTTTCTTTGATGGTTCCTGCTGTTTGAGCATCTGGTCCATCATCATCTGCATCATGTCCATGCGGTTTTCCATCATGTTCATGCGCTGCTCCATGGGCATGCCCGAGCCGCCCATCATCGGCGCCGCACCGCCGGCCCCCATCCCTTGACCGCCCATCATGTCCATCATCATCGGGCCGCCCATACCGTGCATTGTCTGCATCGTGTCCTGCATGGCCTGCATGTGCTCGGCCATCAGACGTTGCCGTTCCTTCGGGTCCTTGGTCTGATGGATCTTGTCCATCTGGGCCTGCATCTTCTTCATCTGCTGACGGGCTTGCTCGAAGCGCTTTTCCGTATCCGCAGAGTTTGCCGTGGCAGGGGCAGTCTTCGCTGGGGTTGCCGCACTAGGCTGGCTCGCTGCGGCGGGGTGGTGCTCGTCAACGGCCCAGACCGATGCACTGGCGATCAGCAGCGCGCCTGCTACAAGAAAGCCAACATGCTTGTTGTTCGTCATGGTGCTGCCTCCTGAAATGATGGGATTTCATTTTGATATGCGATCGGTGGTCGCCAGTTGACGTATCACAACGAATTGCTCTCGCTTGACCCGTATCAACCTCCCGTTCCGGGCGTGGAACACACTGCAATCGTAGTTGTGCCCAGACCTAATCAAGTTAAACAATCAGCACATCCGAGGTTGGCATGCCAAGCGATTCCATCGGACACCATCGTGGCGATCAAGTGGTCGGTCGGCAGAGCGCGCTGCGCATCGCTCAACCGGTCGTCGATGCCGGTCGCGTGCGCGATCCGGTTTGCGGTATGGAGATTTCCCCTGCGCAGGCAGCAGCCAGCACGGAAGTCGGGCATCAGCGCTATTGGTTCTGTTCTCGGCACTGTGAGAAGACTTTTCTCGCTGATCCGGCGCGATATCTCTCGCATGACGCGCATGACGCGCATGACCACGACGGCGCGGCCCATGATCACGCGCCAACCGGAGTTGCTGCGGTGTCCGCAAGCACGAAGCAACTGGCCAAGGACCCCATCTGCGGAATGATGGTTGACAAGGCCACTGCCTTGTCCGCAGAGCGAGGAGGGCGAAAGTACTACTTCTGCAGCGAGAGCTGTCTGCACACGTTTGAGTCGCCGGAGTCCGAACTGAAGGCGATGAAGACGCGCGTCACCATTGCCTTGACCGGTGTGCTGGCGTTGGCGGTGTTACGCGCCGGGGCGTTTCTGGCCTTGGCTGCAGGTGCGACCCTGCTGACTTGGGCGCCCATTCCGGCGCTGCCTTGGTTCACATGGGGAATATGGCTGTTCCTGCTGGTGACCCCCGTACAGTTCATTGGAGGTTGGAGCTTCTACAAAGGCGCGTGGAACGCGGTCCGCACGCGCAACATCAACATGGATTTCCTGATCGCGCTGGGTACGTCGGTAGCGTACTTCTACAGCGTGGTCGTGTTGTTCTTCCCATCCTGGTTGCCGGTGAAGGTGGCCGAACGCGATGTCTACTTCGAGGTGTCCGCGGTCATCATCGCTTTTGTGCTGCTGGGCAAGTACATGGAGGAGATCATCAAAAAGAAGTCCTCCGCCGCAGTCCGTCGCCTGCTTGACCTCAAGCCCGCTGTGGCGCACGTGATTCGCGATGGCAAGGAAGTCGAGATTCCCGCCGAAAGCATCATGGTCTCGGAGCTGGTAGTGGTCCGCCCCGGCGAGAAGATTCCAACCGATGGCAAGGTGACGGACGGGCAAACCAGCGTGGACGAATCGATGCTGACCGGGGAGTCGATGCCAGTTGACAAGAAGCCTGGGGCAACGGTGATCGGCGGTACGCTGAACCGGTCAGGCGCCTTTACGTTCCAGGCGACCCGCATCGGTGCGGATACGGCGCTGGCGCAGATCATCAAGATGGTAGAAGACGCGCAGGCAAGCTCGGCACAGATTCAGCGGCTGGCCGACCAGGTGACCGGCTATTTTGTGCCGGCGGTCGTGGGCGTTGCACTGCTGGCTGTCATCGGATGGACGCTCGCGGGGCATTTCCCGCAGGGGCTGCTCGCCTTTATTGCCGTGCTTATCATCTCCTGCCCGTGCGCTCTGGGTGTAGCGACGCCTGCCGCCTTGATGGTCGGCGTGGGAAAAGGCGCGGACGCCGGCATCCTGATCCGCGGCGGCGAAGTGCTCGAACGCGCTGAGAAATTGACCACCGTTGTCTTTGACAAGACGGGCACGATTACGCGCGGCGAACCGACCGTGACCGATATCCTGCCGCTTGGGACACACCAGGAAGCCGAGCTGCTCAGTATTGCTGCAGCGGTCGAGTCCGGCTCGGAGCATCCGCTGGGCGAAGCGATCGTCCGTGCCGCACAGCATCGTGAGCTGGCGACGCGTAAGGCGAACAACATCCAGGCGCTGTCGGGGATGGGTATTCAGGGGGCCATCGACGGCCAGCAGGCCTGGCTAGGAAACCGGCGCATGCTCGCGCAGCAGGCCATCTCAGTCGATACGATTGAAGCGACGCTGGCCGGGCTGGAGGCTGATGGCAAGACAGCGATGCTGGCGGGGATCGGGCATGAACTGCTTGGCATCATCGCCGTGGCCGATACGGTCAAGCCAGAGGCGTCAGAGGCCATTGCCATGCTCAAGTCGCGCGGCATCAAGGTGGTTCTGCTCAGTGGGGATAACCAGCGCACCGCGCAAGCTATCGGGCGGCAGGTCGGCATCGAGCGCGTAATCGCAGAGGTCATGCCGGAAGACAAGGTCAAGACCATCCAGGGCTTGCAGAAGGACGGCGAGGTGGTTGCCATGGTCGGCGATGGGGTCAACGACGCGCCCGCGCTCGCTGCGGCGGATATCGGCGTCGCTATCGGCTCGGGCTCGGATGTGGCCAAGGAGACCGGCAGCATCATCCTGATCCGCAATGACGTACGCGACGTGGCGGCTTCCATCGAGTTGTCCCGCGCCACGATGCGCAAGATCAAGCAGAACCTGTTTTGGGCCTTCTTCTACAACACCATCGGCATTCCGGTGGCGGCTTTCGGCCTGCTCAATCCCATCCTGGCGGCGGCGGCGATGTCGCTGTCCTCGCTTAGCGTGGTGGCGAATTCGGCCATGCTCAAGCGCGTGCGGCTGACAAGTAAGGCGCAGGAGGTGCCGGCATGAAACCCGCTGTCTGGTTCTGTGCCGCCGTGGCGACGGCGCTGGCCGCCGCCATCCTCTATTGGTACGGAATCTCACTGTTCTCGGTGCTGGTTGCGCTGATTCTCCTGGCCTGTCCGGTCTGGGTGATCTGGATGAGTTTGCGTCTTTCACGGCAAACCAGACGAGAGGTTGAGGCGGCAGTGGAGCGGGAACTG
The DNA here is from genome assembly GCF_001699815.1 of Ralstonia pickettii. Lineage (GTDB taxonomy): Bacteria > Pseudomonadota > Gammaproteobacteria > Burkholderiales > Burkholderiaceae > Ralstonia > Ralstonia thomasii. The sequence continues at coordinate 128,112 of NZ_MCGB01000097.1, forward strand.
AAATCGCGTAGGAAGTCGTAAGACGGAGGTGGAAAATGACCTGGCTTTCGCAAAACCTGATCTGGATCGTGCTGGGCGGATTGGTGGTGGTGTTCCTTTGGCGCAGCCAAGCGATGCGCTCCAGAGGCGGCGAGGGTGCCGGCATGATGCACGGCGCTCCAGATGCAAACAGTGACCCAGTGACCGGAAACCGGGTTGACCCGACCCACGCCATCACGGCCAATTTTGAAGGGAAGACGTTCTACTTCGAGTCTGAGCAATCTCGCGCGGTCTTTCAGCAGAATCCTTCACGTTTCGTCCACCAACACCATCGCCATCACGGCGGGTGCTGCTAGCCAGCCTTTTTTCAAGCCGATTGCCTGTGGACGAGGAGGCTCGCATGAATGATCAAATGAACCCTGAAGATGGGCCGCACGCGGCGCACAGGACAGTCTTCAGGTCCAGGTGGGTTTTGATAGGCTTCCTGCTTGTGATCGCCTATTTCCTGTTCACGGAACATCGGGCACACGTGATCCCGTTCCTGCCCTTCCTGTTGCTCGCTACTTGCCCGTTGATGCACCTGTTCATGCACCACGGCCACCAAGACGAAGGGGGCGAGCCGTCAACGCACGTACATCCAAAGGGAGAGTAACGATGCAGCACGACACACAATCCGGCTACGGGCTCTGGTCGTTGGTCATCATCAACTCGGCCATCTTCATCATCTTCGCTTTCAGCTTCACCAAGCCAAAGACCTCGCGTGACTGGCGGTCCTTCGGGGCCTTCTCGGCGTTTCTCGTGGCGCTGTTTACGGAGATGTACGGGTTCCCACTGACGATCTACTTGTTGCTGCCCTGGTTGAGCAAGCATTTTCCCGGTATCGATTTCCTCTCTCACGACGCGGGGCATTTGCTGGAGGTGATGTTCGGCTGGCGCGCTAATCCGCATTTCGGGCCGTTCCACATCCTAAGCAACCTGCTGATCTTCGGTGGTTTCATCATGCTCGCTTCCGCCTGGCGGGTGCTGTATCTGGCGCAGCAGCAGCACCGTCTGGCCACCGGTGGACTCTATACCCGCATGCGCCATCCGCAATATGTGGCGTTTGTCCTGATCATGCTCGGCTTCCTGCTGCAGTGGCCGACGTTGCTCACGCTGATCATGTTTCCAGTGCTGGTCTGGATGTATGTTCATCTCGCGCTGACTGAGGAGCGAGATGCGCTGGCCGAGTTCGGCCGGGCATACGAAGCGTATTGTGAGCGCACACCACGTTTCATCCCCCGTTGGAGCAGTGGTGCGTCGAAGGCGTCGTCTCATTGATCACGACATCCTCGGCAGGAGGCAACCCTTCGCAGCCGCTGTAACAGAGTCCGCCACTCTGATCCTCTTCTCCACGTAATGCACGTTGGCTTGGCTGGCGGCGCCCGAACCTTTCGTGGATTTCATGGGCACGCTTTTCCATGGCGTAGATTTCAAGCATCTGCCGGCCAACTGCTCACGTGATGGTCCCTTCTGTATCCCGCCATCATGTTTGTAGTACGGTTCTTTGCGGCGGGCGCCTTCTTTTAGTCGCCGCACAACGGCCAGTTAGGTCAAAGAGAAAGCGCTGCCCGCTGAGGCTCGCGTTGCTAGTGCGCTTGGCCGGCAAATTCGAGCGCCCGTTGATTGGGCCATTGCCCATGTCTGGATCATCACAACCGCCCATTGGATATGCAGCTAAGAGTCGCCGGAAACCTCACCGCACGTCAGTGTCGCAAGCGCTGCAAGCTTGGCGAACCGTTGCTTCTCCAACGTCGCAGTCACGATGGTCTGATGCCGGAATATAAGACTGCGCAAACGAGTAGGGCCAAGATGGCCCGTAAAGCCACTGGAATGCCGTCTCGGCCACCAAGTCGCGCACTGACCGACCTGTCTCAAGTGTGTGTGTCAGCGTGGCGCTAAGCGCTTCTTCCGAAGCGCGCCAGATATTGTCTTCCCCGGCTTTTCGCCTGGAGGCCCTCACGCCCGCAGCCATGGCGGCTACGAGCAACAGCCATGGTTGGAACCGCTCGGACCATGCATAGCGCGTCCAGCGCATCGGATGGCTCCATTTCAGCCATTCAGCGCTCCACGGCGTTGCCAGCGCGCGCACGGTTGGGCTCCAGAACTGGTCATACAGCCGTTCGTTGATTTCCGAGACGGCGCGCACATGCTCGAACAGGGCACGCGGGTATGGGAATTGAATGTCTTCGACGCGACGCGGCTCAAACGTGACCCCGCGTTGGGAGTTGTTCTGTGGCGGCGCATCGGAGTGTTCCGACAGCTTCATCTCGTACAAGCCGGGCGGCAGCGCCTCAATCGCATCGAGGCTTTGCAGGATCGCGCGATGCTCGTGACGCGCCACGCTTGCGGAGACGAAAATGCCGAGGTGTCCGACATGCGGGTTGGTGAGATACACGATTCGCTGGCCGGCGGCGACCAGAGCTTCCGTACTTTCGTACACGACGGGAATCCAGCCGAGCGCCTGGTGCGGTGGCGTGATGTTGTCGCCGTACGAGGCAAAGATGACGATCGGTTTGCAAATGCGCCGTAAGTCGACCGTGCACTTACCGTCGACATGCACTTCGCCGGTTTCCAACTTGTTGCCGACAAAAAGATCCTGGATGGTTGCGACCAGTTCTTCCCGGCTGAGAAAGTAAAAGCCATTCCACCAGCGCTCGAATTCCAAAAACCGGTCACCTTCACCATCCGGATCGGCGAAGACAGTGTAGAGCTTGGTCCAGAGCGCGGACTCAGGCTTGAGTGCCTCGAAGTTCTGTACCAGCCATGCACCGTCAAAACGGCCGTTGCCCAGATCGGCAAGAAAGTTTGCTGACCACACGCCGCCGGTGAACGCCCCGAGCAGGCGCATCGGGTTGACGCCTGCTTCGCCGGACCAGTACGAGAGCGGGGAGCCGTTGAGCACCGCAGGGCAGGCGACGCGCTCGCAGCAGTGGGCAGACAGGAGCATCACTTCCCAGCCGGCCTGGCAGTTGCCGTAGAGCACCGGCGCCTGCCCGTCATGCCGTCGCGCGACCTCCTCGACGAAGGTACGAAGCGCGTTCAGGACGTCGCCAAGGGTCTGTCCGCGGCAGGGGGCCGGGAAGAAGCTGACAAAGTAGACAGGATGGCCTTCGGCGAGGGCCATGCCGACTTCCGAATCGCGCTTGAAGCCCCCAATGCCCGGTCCGTGACCGGCACGCGGGTCGATGACGATGACGGGGGTTGCATCCGCCCGAACCTGTCGCTCCAGGTGGTCGGTGCCACAGCGCGTGATACGGAGCAGGGCATAGTTGGCCGGGCGCTCGAAGGTTCGCGCATCCAGTAGCAATTCGTAGTCGAAATGCAGCGGTGGCGGCAGGCCGGCCTCCTCATGGGCCAACATATTGTTGGCGCGTTGCCGCAGGATATCGATGAACAGAATCCACCGCTGCGTGACATCCACCCAGTAGTCCCACCCTTGCTCAAGAGGGGGCTCGGCAGGTGCCGGCTGTGGCTCGGCCTGGTGGTCCGGTTCGCTAACCAACCGCAGCGCCGGGGCTGCTACACCCGGCGCCGATCGGGCCGGACGTCGTTTGCGCTGTACCGTACGGTCTGTCATCACACCACCTCATCACTTCCTGTGAAAGTCGTGATGTCCGTCACCAGACAGTGCGGACACGGGCTGCAAATCATGCGGTGCAACTGCATGGGCCTTGTAGGCCAGCTTAGCCGCATCGGGCCGAACTTCGTTGTCGCAGGTCAGGTGAATTGAAGCGCGGGCTCTTTTCTGAGCCCGCGCGCAGACTTACTTGGTATCGGGATGGAAATGCTTGGACTTGTCCCTGCCCTTGGTGTCCTCGGCGGGGGCGGCCGCCGGCGCGCTGGCGGCGGAAGCGCCAGCTTTCTCGGCGACGTGCGAATGCGGTTTCATTTTGTGCGCGCCGGAGGCTTCGGATGCCATGGGCATGTCGTTGTCCGTGGCAAATACGCCGGCCGACATGGATGCGGCGGTTGCAAGCAGCAGTGCGGAAAGGATGGTTTTGCGGTTCACGTTGTGTCTCCTAGCGATAAAAGTTGGCGGTTCAGTTTTGCAGTCCATTCTGGGTGATGAGGGGCCACTATTGCACTGACTCCTGCTGGATAGCGACCGTGGCTTGATCCATGTCAAGCCGGATCGGCGCTCCATGTCTCATTTCACCCAGCCAATAGCAGGATGTTTGGTCTCGTACGCCATGCCCCAATGCTCTTGGGCAGGGGCGGTGGGTGCGGGGATGGTTTCCATGAGCGGGGTATCGGCAGTCTGCCAACTGCTTCCCGATGGGAAGCTGACCGGAAGGTGACTTTTCTGTCATGCATTCCAGTTGCTTGATCTTCAGGTGCATGTTTCTGGCACATGGGGGCTGAAATGGCGACGGGTAAGCTATTACCTGCTACGCAATTGGATCGAATATGCCTTGATCCAGGTAAAGCGATGCCGCCCATAAAGGTGTAACGTGAATTGTGCTTGGGGTTACACCTTGGGTTTCACGAGGAGGTGCACGATGATGGTTCACGGGTTCGACATGGCCGGCTATGGTCTCGCTCACTGGATCACGTTTGCCGTCATGGCGGTGGTATTGCTGTATCCCATCGGCCGAATCCTGATGCGGATCGGGTTGTCGCCTTTTTGGGCCATTCTGGTGCTGGTGCCATTCTTCAACCTGATCGGGCTTTGGGTGCTGGCATTTGTCGAATGGCCACGGCAAGGGTCTGGCCGTCCTGGCTAGTCGGATGCCATGAAATCGTTCAGCTGCCCGGATGGCACCATGGTTCGCAAGGCCATTCCCTCTCTGGTGTCCGCGTGCCTTGTGGCGTTTGCTGCCGCATGCATGGTGGGTGGGGCTTGGGCTGAGGAACCAGACGGCCGCACGCTCGTCGATCGCGTCGATACCCTGCTGTGGGGCAAGACGCTGCAAGGCGAGTTCCAGATGACGATCACCACACCGCGCTGGCAGCGCGCGCTTGACCTGCGCGCCTGGATGGAGCGGCCGCGGCGCTCGTTCATCCGCGTTCTGGCGCCGGCCAAGGAGGCCGGTATTGGGTCGCTGCGTATCGGCTCGGAGATGTGGAACTACCTGCCCAACATCGAGCGCACCATCAAGATTCCGCCGTCGATGATGCTGCAGCCCTGGATGGGCTCCGACTTCACCAACGACGACTTGGTCAAGCAAAGCAGCGCCGTGGATGACTACACGCATCGGGTTCTCCGCACGGAGGTGCTGAACGGCGCCGCGTCTTACGTGATTGAATCGATTCCCAAGCCGGATGCCGCCGTCGTGTGGGGAAAGATTCTCTACTGGATTCGGCAAGCGGATACGATTCCGCTCAAGCAGTATTACTACAACGAGCGCAACGAACTGGTGCGGGTCCTGACGTTCTCCGACGTTGGCCCGATGGGTGGCCGCACCATTCCGACCAAATGGGAAATGCGCCCCGTGAATGATCCAGGCCACGCAACCGTGATCGTCGTCAAGGCCGCGCGCTACGACCAGCCGATTGACGACGAACGCTTTACGCAGCGCAATCTGCAAAAGCCATGAATGCTGCAGCCGATACAGTCGTCAAGCTCGTAGGTGTCTCCAGGCTGTATCGGCAAGGTGCCAGCGTCGTGCATGCGCTGCAGCATATCAATCTGGAAATCCGCAAAGGCGACTTTGCGGTGCTGGTAGGGCCGTCCGGCTCGGGCAAGACAACGCTCCTGAACGTGATCGGTGGCTTGGACTCACCCACCGAAGGCCATGTCTGGGTCGACGGCAGCGAGATCGGGACACTGGGTAAAGCCGCGCTTTCGGACATCCGCTTGCGCAAGATCGGCTTCGTCTTCCAGGAGTTCAATCTGATTCCCGTTCTTTCCGCGCTAGAAAACGTGGAATTCGTGATGCTGTTGCAGGGGGTGCCAGAGATGCAGCGCCGGGACCGCGCCATGACGCTGCTCAAGGAACTGGGATTGGAAGGGATGGAGCACAGGCGTCCGCAGCAACTCTCCGGTGGGCAGCAGCAGCGCGTGGCGGTGGCGCGCGCCATCGCGGCCGAGCCGATCATCGTGCTGCCCGATGAGCCGACCGCCAATCTGGATTCCAAAGCCGGCGCCGCGCTCATGGACATGATGAAGGCCATGAATGAACGGCGCGGCGTGACGTTCGTGTTCTCCACCCACGACCCGATGGTGGTCGAACGCGCGCGGCGGGTCATTCGCCTGCGTGACGGCCGGATCGAAGCCGATGAGCGCCGACCGCCATGATGCTGCTGCCACTCGCCGTGCGCAATGTGCTGCGCAACCGCAGGCGTTCCGCCATCACCATCTCGTCGATCGCCATCGGCCTAGCGGCGATGATCTTCAACTGGGGATTCACCGCTGGCATGAACCGCGAGATGGTCGAGAACACCACGCGGTATTTCGCCGGCGATGCGCAGGTGCATCTCAAGGGCTACCACGACGATCCGATCCTTGATCTCGCCATGCCAGACTCGGCCCCCATCCTGCATGCCGTGCGCAACGAGGCTGGGGTGGCAGCCGCCAGCATCCGCCTGGAAACCAAAGCGCTGGCCAGCCGGGGCGACAAGTCGCGCGGCCTCATGCTCGTCGGCGTCGAGCCGGCAGACGAGGCGCAGGTGACGATGCTCTCGGACGCCATCGTGGCCGGGCAGCCGCTGACGACCGGCGCGCCCGGCGTGCTGATCGGGGAGATGCTTGCTGAAGCGCTCGCGGTGCGGCCCGGGCAGAACATCGTGTTCGTGGGGCAGGGCTACGACGGCTCGATATCGAGCGGAAAGTATCCGGTGCGCGGCATCTTCCGCAGCAAGATCGACGATCTCGACGGCTACGTCGCCGTGATGCCGCTGCCTGTTGTGCGGGAGTTTCTCTCCGCGCCCGGTGGCGCCACCGCCATCGCCCTGCGGCTGCGCGAGCGCTCGCGCCTGGAGCCGGTCAGCGCGGGGCTCGCCGAGCGCCTGGGAGATCGTTACGAAGTCGTGGGGTGGCCACGGCTGCTACCGATGGTAGCGGTCAGTTCGCGCTTTCACGAGGTCACGACCTACGTGGTGCTGTTGGTGTTCTTCGTGGTGGTCGTCTTCGCGGTGGCGAATCCTGTGCTGATGTCCGTGATGGAGCGCACGCGCGAATTCGGCATCATGCTTGCCGTCGGCATGAGCCGCACGCGCGTGCTTCGGCTGGTCCTGTATGAATCGATCCTTCTGGGCATCGTTGGCCTGATCGTCGGCAACGCCGTCGGCTGGACAGTGACGGCGTATTTCGCGCGCGCGGGTATCCATCTGCACGGTTTTGAAGCCGGGCTGCGCACGATGCCCGGGCTGTCCGACGTCGTCTATCCGGTGGTGAGCGCCGAGCGTGGCGTCGTGCTGTCAGTGGCGGTCTTCGTCATTGCCGGGCTGGCGGCACTGTATCCCGCTGCCAAGGCCGTGCAGTTGCGGCCCATCGAGGCGATTCGCGGGCTACCCGCTGCCATGCGGGTGTCGTCACGAAACACGGGCGATTCCCGCTTGCCGGTGTTCGTGCTGCTCGCACTGCGCAACCTGCTGCGCAATCCACGCCGCACGGCCCTCATGGCCGCAGGCGCTGCCTTCGGCATCGTGGGCTTTGTCTTCATCCTGGGGTTTTTCGACGGATTCTTCGACCAGACGATCGAGAACTCCACGCGTTATCTGACGGGGCACATCCAGGTCGAACGCAAGGGCTTTCGCAAGGATTATGCCCCCGAGCTTGCCATCGACGATGCCGTCTCGCTGCTGCAAGCCGTCCGGGGCACGCCTGGCGTGATTGCGGCTGCGCCGCGCACCCAGGTCCAGGCGTTGGCCAGCACGGCCTCGAAATCCGAAGGCATCATGCTCATCGGCATCGATCCGGTGGCGGAGGCTAAGGTCACGTTCATTTCCCGCACGGTTGTCCAGGGACGGGCGCTCATACCTGGCGCCGATCGCGAAGTCATGATTGGCCGCAGGCTCGCCGACAAGCTCGGTGTCCGCCTGGGCGAGAAGATCGTCGTCATGGCCCAGGCCGCCAACGGCGAGCTCGGCACGGCAGCCTACGGGGTGGGGGGCATTTTCTCGACGGAAAGTGCCAGTTTCGATGGCGCATTTGCTTTTGTCACGCTGCCAGCGGCGCAGTCGTTGCTTGCGCTCGGTTCACGCGTTTCCACCATCAATGTCCGGCTGGAGGATCGCGCGCACGTGTCCGCTGCCGTTGCCCTGCTACGCGCGCGTATCGGTGGCACCGACGTGACGCTGATACCGTGGCAGGAACTCTTGCCGCAGCTCGAAGACATGGTCCGGCTCCTGCGCGTGGTGAGCAGTATCATCCTGGCGGTGCTGCTTCTGGTGATTACCACGTCGGTCATCAATACCGTGTTCATGGCCGTCACCGAGCGCACGCGCGAGTTTGGCGTGATGCTGGCGCTTGGCACGTCGCCCGCCGCCTTGAGGCGCATGGTCGTATATGAGTCCATCGCCTTGCTGTTGATCGCGTCTGCCGTCGGGTATGGCGCCGGCATTGCGCTGGTGCTGTATCTTGGGCATGCCGGTATGGACCTGTCGAGCTTCTTCGCCGGATATTCCGCCATCCCCGGGTTGACCGGCATCGTTTATCCGCGCATTTTCGGTGCGACGGTGGTCCCGCCGGGTATTGCGCTGTTGATTGCCGGCGTGCTGGTTTCGCTCTATCCCGCGGCCAAGGCGGCGCGGCTCGATCCAGTGCAAGCGATACGCCATGTTTAAGCAAGCCGTGCCGTTCGGACTTCTGGCGGCTCTGGCCTTCGGAGCCTCGGCGCAGGAGACGTCGCAGTCCGGGTTGAAATTTTCCGGTTACTACAAGAGCTTGCTGGAGGAATCGGAAACCATCGTGCCCGGCGGGCAACGCTATCTGCTCGATCTCAATCGCCTGCGGCTGCAGTTGCAGGGCAAGCTCTCCGAGCACGTCGCCGTGGATCTGCAGTACGACAACGAATTGCTGTTCGGCAGCTACCTGCACACCGCACAGTTCGCAAGCCAGAGCAGTCTCGCGCCGGATCAGTACCTGGATCTCGACGGCAATTACCTGCGTGGCGGCTCGTACTACGGCCAGCACCGGCTGTATCGCGGCAACGTCACCCTGTCATCGGGCGACACCGATGTGCGCATCGGGCGGCAGCGCATCGCATGGGGAACGGGCCGTTTCTGGAGCCCGCTCGACCTGCTGAACCCCCTGAACCCGACTGCCATCGAGCGCGAGGAGCGCGTGGGTGTCGACGCGGTGCTGGCCGAGCACAAGCTGGGGCCCATCTCCCGCATCAGCGCTGTGTACGCGCCGGGGCACGGTGGCGCGGACTCCAGCGCGGCATTCAATTGGCACGCCAACACGCATGGCGTGGACTATTCCATTGTCGGCGGGCGCTTCGGCAATGAGCAGGTCGCCGGCTTCGATCTCGCGGGGCAGATCGGCACGGCGGGCATTCGTGGTGAGTTCACGCAAGTGCGTGCCAAGACTGGCTCGACCTATCAACGTGCCGTTCTCGCGCTCGATTATGCGTTTGCGAACACGCTCACGCTTAGCGCCGAGCTCTACTACAACGGCGCCGGCACGACCAATGCCGCCGCGTACGATTTCACGTCGCTGTTGACCGGCAAGATTCGCAGCGTTGCCAAGCACTATGCTGGTGGCTACATGAGCTACGAAATCACGCCGCTGCTCAAGTGGGAGGGCTATGTGGTGGTCAATTTGGACGACCATAGCCGTTTCGTTTCGCCCCTGCTGACCTATTCGATCAAGACGAATCTCGACTGGCAGATCGGCGCCCAGTTCTTTATGGGCAGCAGTGGCAGTGAGTTTGGACATTTCCATCACATCTACTACACGCAGATACAGTGGTTCTTCTAAAACGATAGTGCTTGCCGGCTGTCGACGTCCGGAAAGCTGGGCTCGGATGCGTGCATGGCGCGGCAATGGGGAAGGTGGGCAACGAGGAGAAGGAACATGGGCGTCATAACGCATGCGAATCCCGAACCAGCGGTGCGCGAGCGGGTGCCCGCTGAACTGCCACGGCTCTTGTACATCCTGCGCGCATTGGCCGGGGCAGGGTGGGCGCATTATGTGGAGCGGCTACGGATTGGCCGTGACGCACTCGAAGCTTCAGTTGAGGCGGTGCAAGCGACCGATCAGGATGCAAAGCGGCTGAGAGCTACGCTCGAAGGGCTGGGGCCCGCGTTCGTCAAGTTTGGCCAGCTTCTGAGCCTGCGGCGCGATATGTTGCCGGAGGTCTATATCGAGGAGCTGCAACGGCTCCAGGATGATGTCGCTGTTTTCCCTGGCGAGCAGGCGCGTGAGATTGTCGAGCGTGAACTGGGCAAATCCGTTCACGCGTTGTTCACCAGTTTCGATGAGACGCCCCTGGCTGCCGCGTCGATCGGCCAGGTCCATACGGCGCAGTTGATTGACGGCACCAGCGTGGTGGTCAAGGTGCAGCGCCCCGGCATCGAGCCCATCATTCATGCCGATGTCAGGATCATGCGCTTCTTGGCCCGTCAACTGGAGCGGTATGTGCCGGAGAGTCGCCGATTTGGCCCGGGCGATCTGGTGGAAGAGTTTGCCCGGCTCATCAACGAAGAATTGGACTATCAAGTCGAGGCGCGCAACGGCGATCTCCTGAGGGAGAATTTGCAGGATGATAAGCACGTCTTCGTGCCCCGCATCTTTTGGGAGCAGACCAGCCGACGTGTCTTGACCATGGAGCGCAGTTTCGGCAAGAAGCTTACGCATATTCCGTCGTCCGAACAGGAGAGCCGACGGCGCGTGGCGCAGGCGCTGATGGCATCGTTCTTGAAGCAGGTCTTCGAGGACGGCTTCTTTCACGGCGACCCGCATCCGGGCAACGTATTTTTGCTGGAGGACGGCCGGCTTTGCTTTCATGACTTTGGCATCATGGGACGGCTGTCCGCCTATGATCAGGAAGCCTTGGCCCAGTTGATTCTCGCCGTCAGTTCCGGCGAGGTGTCATGGATGGTGGATGCCTATTTCGAGATGGGGGTGGCGACCGAGGGGGTGGATCGTGAGGCATTTACCCGCGATGCTTCGCAGGCACTTGACGCATACTACGAAGCCGCCGGGAAAGGCTATTCGTTCGGCGAAATTGTCCGCCAGTTTGCGCTGCTCAGCCAGCGCCATCGGATCAAACTGCCGCGCCAGTTTCTGCTGGTCTCGAAAGCGTTCATGCTGGTCGAATCGCAAGCGTTGACGCTCGCCCCGGACTTCAACGCACTCGCGTCCTTGCGGGAATATGCGCCGCATTTGCTCGGCCGCAAACTATTGCAGGGGGCGAATGTACAGACCGAGTTCAGCAGGGGATTCCGCACCTTGCGCGCGCTGCATCACGCCGCCGCCTTGCTGCCCGACATTCTGAACCGCACGGTGGAGGCGCTCAGCAGCGGTAAGGCGACGCTGCATATCAAACACGACCAGTTGCAAGGATTGGAAGCGCATATCGACCGTGCAAGCAACCGGCTGAGCTTGAGCTTGATTATTGCGAGCGTCGTGATTGGCTCCTCAATCGTCATGGCGTTCCACAGCGGTCCGCACTATGCGGGCATTCCAGTGCTGGGGCTTCTGGGTTTCGTCGTCGCCAGCGTGATGGGCCTCGCTTGGGCGGTTGCGATCCTGCGATCAGGAAAGTTCTAGAGGCGCCGCTACAAGCAATGGGGCCTCGAAAGCAACGATGCAGCGCTCCGCTAAAAGACGGCGATGGCACCCGTGGCCAACTCCCGTATCAGCGCTGGAAGCGCCGCCAAATGCTGCGCGGTCAGCTCGCGAACTTGCCGCTGCCGCGCAGCGGAGAACCCACCCGCCGCTGCAAGGTCGATCGCCACCAACTGAGGCTGGTCGACCGGGTGGCCGATTGCCGAGAGCAGCCTGACCGTCACTTCATCCACGCCTTCGATGTCGGCATGAATGCTCGCCGCCAATCGATGTGCCAGCACGTTGTAGAGCTTGCCGACATGCGCGGCCGGATTCTTTCCCGCTGCCGCTTCCAATGACATCGGGCGGTACGGCGTGATCAAGCCGTTGACGCGATTGCCGCGGCCGACCTCGCCATCGTCGCCGTGCTCCGCACTTAACCCGGTCACGGTCAGGTAAATTCCGCTCTCGTCAAGCGTAGCTGGGTCATCCAGGGTGTTGATCCCGATATGGCACGCCGTCGGCAGACACCCAGCCAGGTACGCTGCCAATCGGCCCTTGAGTGTGAAATAGTCTTCAATACTTCCCACGTCTCGGTCGACGAGTGCGAGCGCCACGGTAAGGCCGAAGTGCGCGCCCAGCCGGTGCCCCATGATCTTAAAATCCGCCCCAGCCGCATCAAAGGCGCTGCGAAATTCGTTGGAGCGCAGGACGCGCGCAGCGCAAAGGACCGTGTCTTCGAGTCGGGAGCGGGGTGCGTACCCGACGCCGAAGGAGGTGTCGTTGGCCAGCGGAAGCGCCGCCTGCTGGATAACACGCTGAAGATTCGGCGCCGAAGGCCTCAAAACAAGCTCGATGCCGATGTCATTGCCTGCCTTTCCCAAGGTTGCCACCAGGTATTCGCGGATGGATTGCTCGACGAGTGACGTGGCCGAAGCCGACGGCAACTCGGTCACGGGGCCGCAGACGATCAGCCGCGCGGGACGCAGAACTTTGCCGCCGCCGAACCGTGGCTGGCTGATGCCTCCGATTAACAGCGCCTTATCCAGGTTGAAGTGCTGAATCGCTCCGTATGCTTGCAGATAGGCTCGGGATAGGGCGCAGGCTGCCGCCTCGACGGCGCCATCGCACAGGCTGTCCGGATGGCCGAAGCCCTTGTGCTCGGCAATTTCGGTTTGTGTGGCTTCCAGCGTCGACGTGGTCGAGATGGAGAGTGCAATTTCGCCGACAGTCCGCATGATAAGACGCTCCTGCCCAAATCCGATTGGGTCATTCTATTCACTGGCAGTCCAGTTTGGTATTAAGACCGTCCCCTCGGGGGTCGCGATTGTGGGCCTTGAGCGACATCAACAAATTCGCCGCCCGAGTGACTAGCATGGAAACAGGACACCCGGAGCGGCATGGGCTCTTGTGTGGCAGGAACGGCATGGTTGGCCCATGCGCGGTGTTCCCATGCCTCCGGGGCTAAGAATCTCGAAAATGGAGGTGTCTGATGCGAGCAGCATGGTCAGTCGTTGTTGCGGTAATTTTGGCAATCAGCCTCTCGGGGTGCGGCTATAACACCATTCAAGCGCAGGATGAACAGGTCAAGGCAGGCTGGTCTGAAGTCGTGAACCAATACCAGCGGCGCGCGACCTGGTACCGAACCTGGTCAACACGGTCAAGGGTTACGCAAGTCATGAGAAAGAGGTGTTGACGGAGGTGACTGAGGCTCGCGCGCGTGTCGGCGCCATCCAAGCCTCGCCTGCGTTGCTCAATGATCCGCAGGCGTTTGCCCGATTCCAGTCGGCGCAGCAGCAGTTGACCGGATCGCTGTCCCGACTCCTTGCCGTGTCGGAGAACTACCCGCAGTTGAAGGCAGATGCTGGGTTTCGCGATCTGCAAGCACAGCTTGAGGGGACCGAGAACCGGATCACCATTGCACGAAATCGGTACATCCAATCGGTACAGAGCTACAACGTGACCGTGCGCTCATTTCCATCGAATCTGACCGCGAAGGCCTTCGGCTATCAGGAGAAGCCCAATTTCACCGTTGCCAACGAGACGGCCATTGCCAAGCCGCCCCAGGTGGAATTCGGTTCGCCGTCCGCCAGTGCGCCGGGGAGCTCCAAGTGAACCTCCTCAAAATCGCGCGTGGCTTGCTTGTGGCAGCGGCTGCGCTCGTCTCTTTTGGGGCGGTTGCCGAAGTTGCCGTGCCACCCTTGACGGCGCGGGTGACTGACCAGACCGGCACACTCACGCCTGGGCAACTAGCAGAGCTAGAACAGACGCTGCAAGCCTTCGAAAACAAAAAGGGCGTGCAGATCGCTGTACTGATCGTGCCCAGCACACTGCCCGAAGCCATCGAACAGTATTCGCTGCGCGTGGTCGAGCAATGGAAGTTGGGGCGAAAGCGCGTCGACGACGGCGCACTGCTGATCATCGCTAAAGACGACCGCACACTTCGCATTGAAGTCGGGTACGGGTTGGAAGGTGTCCTAACCGATGCGACAAGCAAGCGCATCATTAGCGAAGTCATCTCGCCGCGGTTCAAGACTGGCGATTTTTATGGCGGCGTGAAAGACGGTGTTCAGAGTATGCAAGCCGTGATTGAGGGTGAAGCACTGCCGCCCCCCTCACGGTCGACGCGCGACGGAGGCGTATCCGTTCGGTCCTATATGCCTGTCATTCTGGTGTTGACGTTGGTGTTTGGCGGCGCGCTGCGAGACTTCCTTGGCCGTTTTCCGGGGGCGGTTGCAGCGGGCGGCGCCGTCGCCCTAGTCGCTTGGTTGCTTTCGGGCGCCATTTTTGTCGCGTTTACGGCGGGAGTGATCGCGCTCATCTATACGCTATTGGGTCCGGGCATGGTTGGGCACGGAGGCTCTTGGTCTACAGGCTCACGCTCGGGCCGCGGGGGATTCGGCGGTGGCAGCGGCGGTTTCGGTGGAGGCGGCGGTGGTTTCGGTGGTGGTGGTGCCTCGGGAAATGGTGATGGAAAACATCAAGCGAATTCTTTCCCATCTACTGACGACGCACTGGCGCGTCAGGCGAGCGTTCCCGCGCAAGGCGATGCGGGCCATCGGGCAAGCGATCGCTCAAAGCGAGTCGTCCCATGTCGGGCATCTGTGCTTTGCCGTGGAAGGCGCGTTGAGCTTCTCTGCGCTATGGAAGGGGGTGACGGCGCGGGAACGGGCTCTTGAAGTCTTTTCGCAACTGCGTGTGTGGGACACAGAGCAGAACAACGGCGTCCTGATTTATCTATTGCTGGCGGACCGCAGTGTCGAGATCGTTGCCGACCGTGGCATTCACGCGCGGGTTGGTGCTCAAGGATGGCAGGCGATCTGCAGCCAGATGGAAGCCGCGTGTCGGCGCGCCGAATATGAGCGCGGTGTGATCGACGGGATACGATCCATCACGCTGCGCCTGACGCAGCATTTCCCGGCGCGCGACCGGCGCGAGCAGAGGTTGCCCGGCAAGCCGGTCATCCTGTGAAGACGCAGAAATCTCTGTTTGATATTTGCGAAGTCGCGGTAGGAGGTGAATATGTTGTCTCTGCGCTCATTTGTTCCCTACGCTGCGGTGATTTGTGTCTTGGCGCTGCCGTCGGTGGAAACGCTCGCGCAAGCGCGGCTCGAACGTGAGGGCGTCGTCCTCTACTGGGGGTTGATTCCCGCCGCCATCGCCTCGGAAAGGCTCGACTTGGAGGAGTCGCATGGCGCACCTTCACCGGGAGGCGGCCGCCCTCACCACTTGCTAGTGGCGTTGTTTCGTGCCGACGGCTCCCGTATCACAGATGCCGTGGTGCGTGCGCAACTCAAGGAAGTCGGGATCGTTGATTCGCCGCCGAAGTATCTGACGCCCATGGTTATCAACGGCCAGGTTTCCTACGGCCAGGTGTTCACCTCGGTGCTGAGTGGGCGCGTGTATTTCCGCGTACTGGTGAAACTTGTTGACCGAACGAATGACATCGAATATCGGATTTCGGTCTCGCCTCCGCACATCGGCGGAAGTGAACCTTGATACCGGATGGAGCATGGCCGATACTGTGCCGACCAATGCATCTCGGCGGATTCGCCAAGCCTGTAAGACGATGATTGGACGTCGAAAAGGTCAGCAGCGACCAAGACCTGTCAACTCAGGTTGAGGGCCATGATCGCGTAGACATTTCGTAATGCCTCAACTCGACGAGCCACCGGTGGCCGGATAGCGCGTGTCGCCCGTCCATGCGCCGTCCGAGTAGATCTCAAACTTTCCAGCCTTGGCGCCATCAGTGTACGGATCGCGCGCGTCAGCAGCCCGCGCCCCGTCGGTGTAGACGTCGCGCTGAGCGAGGGCCCCGTTGCTGGAGGTTGCTGCGCTGGAAATGTTCGCGCCGAGAGAAATCAGCGCGGCTGCGATCAAGACGGTCTTCTTGGTGTGGTTCATTGCATTCTCCTGAAGTGGTTGGACTCAAAGGACTTGCTATGGGAGCCACTATAAGAATCCGCCCCTGACCGAGCGATGACGACCACATTACGAGAGCGTCATTCGGGCAAAGGATCGCGCAATAGTCGCGCTGATCCATGTCCTCCTGAATTCGACCATACATCGGAGGGCGCTTGACTCACATCAACCGCGCAAAATTGGCAGGTGCTTAAGCTTGTTCACCCGTTCGTAGGTTCAAAATGTGGTTGTCTGCCCATTTGAGCGTTTCGTAACAACGAAACCGCCATACGGCTGATGACGCTCTGGAGCGTTACTCCCGTTTCCATAGCCAACGCCGGAGGTGCGCATATGGCAAAAGGCAAGTCGAAGAAAAAGACCACTTCATCGGACGCCGAACACGTAACTGGCTTATCGTCCAGCCAGGCGCGAGTCGATGCTGCCAAAGGAGTCCAGGGTCGCGAGGACTACGAGGCGCAACTGCACCTGCTGCAAATTGAATTGGTCAAGCTTCAACGGCATTTCATCGGGTGTGGTGACCGCATCCTTGTCCTGCTGGAGGGGCGGGATGCGGCAGGCAAAGACGGCAGCATCAAACGCATTATCGAATTTCTCAGCCCCCGCGAGACGAGGGTGGTAGCGCTGGGTAAGCCGTCAGATCGCGAGCGCACCGGCTGGTATTTCCAGCGCTACGTGCCCCATCTTCCTCTCGCCGAAGAGTTTGTCCTCTTCAACCGCAGCTGGTACAACCGGGCAGGCGTTGAGAGCGTGATGGGCTTCTGCACTGCTGAGCAGTATGACGAGTTCATGTACTCCGTGCCCCACTTCGAGGAAATGCTCGTCAATTCCGGTATCAAGCTGCTTAAGTACTACCTCGACATCAGCAAAGCCGAGCAAGCTCGCCGACTTGCCGAGCGGCGCCGCGATCCGCTCAAGCAGTGGAAGACGAGCCCGGTCGACGCCGTGGCGTTGAAGCATTGGGATGCCTATACGACGGCACGCAACGCCATGCTGATGCATACGCACACGGCTGCCGCGCCATGGCACATCGTGCTCGCCGACGACAAGCGCACGGCCAGGCTCAACTTGATTCGTCACATCCTGTCGCGGCTGCACTACGCGGGCAAGAAGAACAAGCTGGTCGCTCCCGATCCTGAGGTCGTGTTCGAATTTTCGAAGGAGTGCCTCGATGCGAAACGTCTCGCATCCTGATGCTATCCAGCAGACGCAATCGATAAGGAGGAGACGCTTGAAGGTCGTCTGCGTGAGCGATGAAGGCAACTGAGCAATGCTACGCCTGAGCCTGCAGTCCGGTCTGCTCCGTGCCCTAACCCGGCGGGCCGACTCGCGCGCGTTCCCACTGGTGGTTGCCGGGGCAGCACTGGCGGCGGAACTGTCGATGTCGGTTCCATTTGCCAGCCTGCTGATGGCCGCAGTCCTGTTGGCGCCGCGCCGCTGGGTGTCCATCGCGACTTTGGCCAGCCTGGGGGCCGCTGTTGGCGCTCTCGTGCTGTACCTCGTCTTTCATCACCTGGGGTGGAACCGGTTGTTCGCTGCCTACCCGGACGTGGTGCGATCCACCGCGTGGCGTGATGCGACCCACTGGCTCGAACACTACGGCGTCGTATCGCTTTCGGTCATTGCCGCATTACCGGTGCCTCTCACCCCCGCTCTCATGTTTGCGGCGATCTCGCGACTTCCGGTCGCAGAGGTCATCGCCGCACTGTGGCTCGGCAAGTTGGCGAAATACCATGTTTACGCCTGGCTCGCCTCGCGATTTCCGGATCGGCTTGTGCGCCACGGCCGGCGCCATGTCGATACGTTGCGGGCAGTGCTCGGCAACGGCACGAAGGCTGACGGTGGCACAACCCCCACGCGGGGAGGGCGTCGGTAGCTCAATACACCATCGGGGCGCCTGTCTCACGTGGTGAACGCATTGATTGCCGGCAGCCGGCCGCGCTTTGGCGTGGTTGCGTTCTTGGCATGCCATGGCATCAATCTTCGCTCTATGTGCCTTGCGTTTTTTGGTCCGGTTTCCCCGTTGCAGTTGACTCCTCGATATTCGCGACGGGCTTGGGCGGAGGCATTGGCGTCACCTTCGCTGACAAAAACATGTCCAGGTCTTGGCGGTCAACCACTTCCTTCTCGAGAAGTAATTGGGCCAGAGCATCGAGCTTGGTCCGCTGTCCTTCCAGCGTCGCTTGTACGCGATGACTTGCTTCTGCCAATAGCTTACGGACTTCAGCATCAATCATCTGTGCGGTGCTCTCGCTGTATTCATTGCGTTCGCGCTGCATTAGCCCCGTCCCAGCAAAGAGCGGGTTCGGCATATTCTCGTACGTGGCCAGGCCCAGCTGGTCGCTCATGCCAAACTGGGTAATCATCTGCCGAGCCATGTCGGTTGCGCGCTGCAGGTCGTTCTGTGCGCCCGTGGATACGTCGCCGAAAATGAGCTGTTCCGCAATACGGCCACCGAGCAAGACATCGAGCCGGTCAAGCAGTTCGCTGCGCTTGAGCAGGTAGCGGTCCTCGGTTGGGGTCTGTTGCGTGTAACCCAACGCCGCAACGCCCCGCGGAATGATGGAAACTTTGGAGACACGGTCAGCCAGCGGCCGATGCTCCGCGACGATGGCATGTCCTGCCTCGTGGAATGCGATAGTTTCCTTCTCCTTCGGATTCATCACGCGGTTCTTTTTTTCCAGGCCGCCGACGATCCGGTCAAGCGCCTCGTCGAAATCTGCCATCTCGACCATTTGCTTGCTCTTGCGCGCGGCAAGGAGCGCGGCTTCGTTAACCAAGTTGGCAAGATCGGCACCTGCGAACCCCGGGGTCCGTCCGGCGAGTTTAGTCAGGTCGACCTCAGGAGCGAGGACAACGCCCTTGACGTGAACTTTGAGAATCTGCTCCCGTCCCTTGAGGTCAGGCCGGTCCAGTGCGACGTGGCGGTCAAAGCGACCGGGGCGAAGCAGGGCGGGGTCCAGTATCTCGGGTCGGTTTGTGGCGGCCATGATGATGACGCCTTTGTTGCTATCAAAACCGTCCATCTCGACCAGAAGCTGGTTCAGTGTTTGTTCGCGCTCCTCGTTGCCGCCGACCGCATTCAGTGCTCGCGTCTTTCCGAGTGCGTCAAGCTCATCAATGAAGATGATGCAGGGGGCTTTGGTTTCGGCTTGCTTAAAGAGATCGCGGACCCGTGCTGCACCCACACCAACGAACATCTCGACGAAGTCGGAGCCGCTCATGCTGAAGAATGGCACGCCGGCTTCGCCTGCCACGGCCTTTGCCAATAAGGTCTTGCCAGTGCCCGGGGCCCCAACCAGCAGCACGCCCTTGGGAATTTTTCCGCCCAGGCGCTGGTACCGCTGAGGATCTTTCAGGAAGCTAACAATCTCCGACAGCTCCTCCTTGGCTTCGTCGATTCCAGCCACGTCGGCAAAAGTCACGCCGGTCTCCTTTTGCATGTAGACCTTTGCCTTGCTCTTGCCAATTTCCATCATGCTGCCGGCGGCGCCGCCCACGCGCTTGATGAGAAAGCTCCAGATACCGAAAAAGATGACGGCCGGCACAACCCACGAGAGGATCGTGCTCAGCCATTTGTTGTCGGGCTGCCCGACGAAGCGCACCTTTGCCGCTTCGAGCTCCTGCACCAGCTCAGGATCGGCCACTCGAAGCGTGGAGAAGGCGTGGTCGCCCTTTGCCTCTCGGCGGATTTCCTCGATCTGCTGCTTGGCAAGGAGATTGTCGATACCTTCTGTCGAGAAGGTTCCGCTGATAGCCTGCTCACCAATAGCCACGTCCTTGAGCTTGCCAGCCTTCAGTAGGACCTTGAAATCGCTGTATGGGATCGTCTCGACATGCCCCGACACGAAGAGCGTCTGGATTGCAAGCATGGCCAGTATGGTCACGAGCACGTACCAGAGGGAGAACTGTTGCTGTCGCGGTTCCATGGGATTCTTCTCCAAGTCGACCTTATTGAAAGTGAGTCTGGTCTCCAATGCTGGGAAGGTTGGTGGGCGGCCTGGGTAGGCGCCGGACAACCGCGCATTGGTATGCGTTCCCAGTATTGACGCTTGGAAATCGCCGAGGTTGACCTTCATCAACCCGCGACATTGGGGCCGCGCGCGCGGGCGCAAGCGCCGTGGCTTCTCCATGGTTGTGCCCAGCCGATAGGGGATGTGTCGCGGAAAGCAAACATGACAAATCCATTACGGCGGCATGAGACTCAACAGCAACTTGCGCTGGCGCAAAGTATCGATCGCATACCCACCTAAAGTATTCCCAAGTCGCGTTGCTCATTGAGCATCCACACAGAATCAGAGGATTCCATGGCTGAGGTAACGAAGAACGAGCACCGTAGCGCATACCTGGTTGGCAGCGGCATTGCGTCATTGTCGGCTGCCGTGCTGCTGATTCGCGACGCAGGCTTCAAGGGGGAGAACATCCACATCTTGGAGGAACAGCAGGTGGCCGGTGGTGCGCTCGATGGCTCCGGTGATCCGCACAAAGGCTATGTAACTCGGGGCGGTCGCATGTTCACCGAAGAGACTTATGTCTGTCTGTGGAACGTGCTCGACAGCATTCCGTCGCTGGATGATCCGAAAATCAGTGTCAAGCAGCAGGCCTGGGCCTTCAACGCCGAATGGCGCTCGGATTCACACGCCCGGCTGATCGACGGGCAACGCCGTATCCTCGACGCTGCCGATCTGGGTTTCAACCTCCATGACCGGTTGGAGATCATGCGATTGCTGGCCACGCCAGAAGGGCTGCTGCATACGCTTCGCATTGAGGACTGTTTCTCGCCGCACTTCTTCGAGACCAACTTCTGGGCCATGTGGCGTACGACCTTCGCCTTCCAGAACTGGCACAGCGCGATCGAACTCAAACGCTATATGTTGCGCTTCTTGCAGGAGTTCCCGCGTATCCACACGTTGGCCGGCGTACGGCGCACGCCGCTGAACCAGTATGACGCGATCGTGCGGCCGATGGAGCAATGGCTGAAACAGCAGGGTGTGGTGTTCGAATATGGCACAAAGGTGGAGGATGTCGACTTTGTTGAAACCGGTGACGGCCGGCGAATTGGACTGCTGCGCGTGGTGCGCGGCGGACAGCCGATGGCCTATGACGTGCGGCAAGAGGATCTGGTGCTCATCACCATCGGCTCGATGACCGCCGACGCGTCTTATGGGGACGACCACCATGCACCGGAACTGGTGCGCGACAAACGCGATGGCGCCTGGACTCTGTGGGAGACCATGGCCCGTAAGGAACCTGGGCTCGGGCGGCCGAATGCGTTCTGTGGCAACGTCGACGAAAGCAAGTGGGAGTCGTTCACCTTGACGATGCGCAGCCCGGCGCTTGTGCACCGGATTGAGACCTTTACCGGCAATGCGCCAGGCACCGGCGGTCTGATGACGTTCAAGGATTCGAGTTGGCTGATGTCGATCGTCGTGCCTCACGCGCCGCACTTCGCCGGACAGCCGAAAGACATGTACACCCTGTGGGGCTACGGGCTCTTCGTGGACAACAAGGGCGATTACATCGACAAGACGATGGCCCAGGCAACCGGCCAGGAAATCCTCACCGAGCTGCTGCACCATTTGCATTGCGAGGACATTCTTGACGAGGTCTGTCGTACCACCACTGTGATCCCGGTGATGATGCCGTACATCACCAGCGAATTTGAGCGCCGCGAGCCTTCGGATCGGCCGCCAGTGATCCCGCACGGAGCGAAGAACTTCGCGCTGCTTGGGCAGTATGTTGAGATCCCTCAGGACGTAGTGTTCACCGTCGAATATTCGGTTCGCGGCGCGATGCACGCGGTTTATGGGCTGCTGGGCTTGAAGAACGAGATCCCGGCCATTTACCACGGGATTGCTGACCCAGGCGCTGCGTTTGCGGGCCTGAAGACGTTGTTGAGTTGAACCGTCGGACGGTTTACGGTTGATTTGTATCAACCGGAGGTTGGACATCCGCGCCTAGGCTGACTCTGTGTGACCGTTCCTCTCTTTGGGCAGAAATCATGTTCTTCCACTCCCGACATCTACGCCGCTGGGCAGCTCAAATGCTACTGGTGTGGCTGTTGGGTCTGGCCGTCGGCATCGCAAACGCGTGCGCTGTCGCGGATGCAGGTAAGGCCGCAGCGCCGGCATCTGGCCACGTGTCAGCCCACAGTCATGGACACCATGCGGATGCCGACGATGATGGCTGTGACGATAGCGGCAAGATTGCCTGCCACAGCTTCTGCGAAAAGTCCTCAACCAGCATTCCCCGTGTGCTGTCGGATCATGACAAGCCTCTCATTCCGGTGGCCGTGCCATTACCGATGAGCATGGCATCCACGCCGGAGGTGGACCGCTGCAGTGTGCACCGTCAGTCCAATCCCCGGCCAGCGGACAAGTTCGCGTCTATACCAATCGTCTTCCTCCGGTTGACGCTATAGCGCTCTGTCGCTGTTTGGCAGTGCGCGGCTTTGTCTTACGTATCGCCTTGACGCGCATCCAGTGCGGACACCGCCAAAGGTGCGTTGCAACACGCCGTTCCATCGTCAATGCACTGAACAAAAGCGGCCTTGGTCGGCATTCGCCCCGAGCGTCTCGATTGCGTTCTTTCTCTACTGCCGGAAAGTGTCTGGCGCTGTGTTGAACGCAGTCGCAGTGAGATTTTCAACGTCACCTCCTAAAAGGATTTCTTCCATGGACACTATCGAACTGAAGATCAAGGGCATGAGCTGCGGCTCTTGCGTCTCGTCGGTTACTCATGCACTGCAGCGAGTGCCTGGTGTGGATGCCGTCGACGTGGATCTGGCGCGCGGTATCGCGCGCGTCAGCGGTAACGCCCAGGCCGCGCCCGCAATGCTGGCCGCGCTGGCAGCAGCCGGTTACGAAGCCGAGTCGCTTAGCACTGGCGCCGGAGCGAAGACGGAGCATGCCCACCATGGTGACGTCCCAACCGGCACTGCTCACAAGAGCGGTGGATGCTGCCACTGATAGACCGCTAGGAGGGGCGGCCGGGCAGTGCACCGATCGGCGTCCCTAACCTTGACCTTGCGAAGGAGTTCTCATGTCGTCGCTTCGATCTCTCTCCAGGCACCGCCAGTCGGGCCGCATCGGTTCAGGGGCCATCTTCATTGCGTTTGCGTTGATTGCCCTGTTCTTCCTGTTCACCGAGCACCGGGCACATCTGTTCGGCTGGTTGCCGTTTCTTCTACTGCTGGCTTGTCCGCTGCTGCACCTCTTCCACGGGCACGGTGGCCATGGAGGGCACGCAGGTCACGAGGACCAGCCGCGCGGTTCCGATTCCGGAAGTAGCCGCCCATCGGGGTCGACGGCCAGCGAACAACCGCCCGTTCAGGGCGCTCAGCATCACCACCACTAAGTTCTTCTCAGAGGAGCGCCATCATGGACCAATCGACACCTCCCGCCTATGGCTTATGGTCGCTGGTAATCATCAATTCCCTCGTTTTCATCATCTTCGCGTTCAGCTTCGCCAAGCCACAAAGCCCGCGCGACTGGCGTTCGTTTGGCGCGTTCTCTGCGTTCCTGGTGGCGCTATTCACCGAGATGTACGGCTTCCCGCTGACGATCTACCTCCTGTCGGGTTGGCTGAGCGCGAAGTTCCCCGGCGTGAATTTCATGTCGCATGACGCTGGCCACCTGCTGGAGGTGATGTTCGGCTGGCGCGCCAATCCGCATTTCGGGCCGTTCCATCTGCTGAGCGCTATCTTCATCGGCGGTGGCTTTTGGCTATTGTCGGCCGCTTGGGCGGTGCTTTACCACAACCAGCGGAGCCATACGCTGGCGACCACCGGCGCCTACTCCCGTATCCGGCATCCGCAGTATGTGGGCTTCGTTTTGATCATGTTCGGTTTTCTACTGCAGTGGCCGACCATCCTGACACTGCTGATGTTCCCAGTGCTGGTGGTCATGTACGTGCGTTTGGCCATTACGGAAGAGAAGTGGGCGGAGCGCGAATTTGGGGAGGAGTGGGCGCACTATGCGTCGCACACCCCGCGGTTCATCCCGAATTTTGGCGACAAGCAAGCGGATCGCCACCACCACGCATGACAAAAAGGGGGAGGCGATGAAGCTCAGTTTTCACGGTGCGGCCGGCACAGTGACCGGCTCAAAGTATTTGGTGGAGCATCAGGGGCAGCGCCTGCTGGTTGATTGCGGGTTGTTCCAGGGCTACAAGCAGTTGCGATTGCTGAACTGGGAGCCGTTGCCGTTCAGCGCCGCCGACATCGATGCGGTGGTGCTGACACACTCCCATCTGGACCATGCCGGTGCGTTACCGTTGCTCGTGAAACAGGGCTTCCGGGGCCGGATTCTGGCGACGCCCTCGACAATCGAACTATGCGGTCTGCTGTTGCCCGACAGCGGGAGAATCCAGGAGGAGGACGCCGCCTATGCGAACCGGCATCACACCTCCAAGCACGCCACGGCTTTGCCGCTGTACACGGAGGACGACGCACGTCGCGCAATGGAACAGTTGCACCGATTGCCTTTCGACCAGTGTGTGGACGTCGTCCCCGACGTTACGGTGACCTTGCGCCCGGCTGGGCATATTCTCGGCGCGGCCTCGGCCGAACTGACAGCGGGGCAGACGACAGTGCTGTTCTCCGGAGACGTTGGCCGCCCCGACGACCCGGTGATGCGTGCGCCTGCGCCGGCTCCCAAGGCAGACTACATCGTTGTCGAATCGACTTATGGGGACCGGCTACACGAACCGGTACCCAATGCGCAGGCCGTGCTCGGTGAGGCGATTGCTCGCACAGCACACCGTGGCGGCATGGTCGTGATTCCGGCGTTTGCGGTGGGGCGTGCACAGTTGCTGCTGCATTTGATCCACAAGCTGAAGCAACAGGGCGCGATTCCAGACCTGCCTGTTTTTCTCGACAGCCCGATGGCAATAGATGCAACCGAGATCTATCACCGCCATCACGCCGAACATAAGCTGTCGCTCGAAGATTGCCTCGGGATGTACAAAGCTGCGCGCATGATCAGGACCCCGGAGGAATCGCGGGCGCTGGCTGGGCTGGCCCTCCCGGCTGTGATCATCTCGGCCAGCGGCATGGCCACCGGCGGCCGCGTGCTGCACCATCTGAAGCATCTGGCGCCGGACCGGCGCAACACCATCATCCTGGCCGGTTATCAGGCTGGGGGGACACGCGGCGCGCGGCTGCAGGCTGGTGAGCGAAGCCTGCGCATTCACGGTGAGGACGTCGCCGTGCGTGCCGAAGTGATTTCACTGCAGGGCATGTCGGCGCATGCCGATGCAAGCCAATTGATCGAGTGGCTGGGCAGTGCGCCAGCGGCGCCGCGCTCGGTGTTCGTCACCCATGGCGAGCCGGGGCCGGCTGATGCGATGCGCCAGCGCATCGAGCGGGAACTTGGGTGGTCCGCCAGCGTTCCGTTGTTGGGACAGCACGTGGAGTTCGATGTATGAGGAACCCTCGCCACAGGGCAAGTCTTGCCGTGCGTCGGATGGGCATCGAGACGCAGCAGGAATATGTCGTCTACATGCATCGAGACTGCCATGTTTGCCGCTCCGAGGGTTTCGAGGCGCAGACGCGAGTACTGATTAGCCTGAACGGACGCTCGATCATCGCCACGCTGAACGTTGTCGATCCGACCTTGCTGGAGTTGGGGGAGGCGGCGCTTTCGAACAGCGCGTGGCGAGCGCTGGCGCCCGCGCCGGGCGACCGGATCACGATCTCGCATGCCCCGACGCTGGACTCAATGAGCCAGGTGCGGGCGAAGATCTACGGCCACAGGCTCGACGCGTCGGCTCTGGACTCGATCATTAGTGACGTCGCCGCTGGCAGCTACCCTGGGACACATATCGCCGCTTTTCTAAGCGCCTGCGCCGGCGGGCGGATGGATTTGCAGGAGACGATCGATCTGACGCGAGCGATGCTGGCCGCGGGCAAGCGGCTCGACTGGGGGCATGCACCGATCGCGGACAAGCACTGTGTGGGTGGATTGCCGGGAAACCGCACGACGCCGATTGTCGTGTCGATCATCACCGCGGCCGGGCTCACGATGCCGAAGACGTCGTCAAGGGCCATTACCTCGCCGGCTGGCACCGCCGACGTGATCGAAACGATGACGCCGGTGGCGCTCGATTTGGAGCAGATGCGCCGCGTTGTCCAACGCGAGGGCGGCTGCTTTGTCTGGGGAGGCTCGCTGGCGCTCAGCCCGGCCGACGACATGTTGATCCGCGTCGAGCGCCCGCTGGACCTCGACAGCGACGCGCAGCTCGTGGCATCTGTGCTGTCGAAGAAGATCGCTGCCGGCGCTACCCACTCCGTGATCGATGTGCCGGTCGGGCCGACCGCCAAGGTGCGCAGTGACGCAGACTACGAGTGCCTGAAGCAAATGCTGGAGCAGGTAGCGCAGGCCTTTGATTTGCACTTGCAGGTAGTGCGTACGGACGGGACGCAGCCGGTGGGCCGTGGCATTGGTCCCTCACTGGAGGCGCACGACGTGCTGGCAGTCCTTCAGCGTGCCGAGCGCGCGCCCGAGGATCTGAGCGTGCGCGCTGTCGCATTGGCTGGACAACTGTTGGAATTTTGCGGTCACAGCGAGCCGGGTACTGGCGTCTTGGTCGCTCAGCGGTTGCTTGATAGCGGCGCCGCGTGGGCCAAATTCCAGGCGATCTGCAAAGCGCAAGGGGGCTTACGCGAGCCGCAGCGGGCGCGGCTACGCGAGCCTGTGCTGGCCGAACGTGACGGGATGGTACGTGAGATCGACAGCCGGCGGTTGGCTCGCGTGGCCAAGCTCGCCGGGGCACCGAAGGCACCCGCTGCCGGGCTCGAACTGCATGTCAAGCTGGGGGATCGCGTCGAGCGAGGTATGCCGCTGTTCACCGTGCATGCCGAAGCGCTCGGCGAGTTGGACTACGCGTTCGACTACCTGGAGGCTCACCCGCTGATCGATGTGGGAGATTCGAGATGACGCCACTGATTTTTGCCATGCCGGGCAATGAAGCGATGGCAGAGAAGCTGGCTTCGGCGTTGGGCGCAGAGCGCGGGACTACGACGGTGCGGCGCTTTCCGGATGGAGAGTCGTATGTGCGGGTGGAGTCTGCCGTGGAGGGGCGGCGGGTCGCCATCGTCTGCACGCTAGACCGGCCGGACGACAAGCTGATTCCGTTGCTGCTGTTGGCGGCGGCCGCCCGGGAGAACGGTGCGACCGACGTTGGTCTGGTCGCACCTTACCTCGCCTACATGCGACAGGATAGTTGCTTCCAGCCGGGTGAGACGGTGAGTGCACGGCATTTTGCAGCCTGGTTGTCGCGTGGATTTGATTGGCTGGCAACAGTCGATCCCCACTTGCACCGCATCACCAAGTTGTCGCAGGTCTATGTAATCCCAACGCGTCACGTCCACGCGGCGCCGGCTGTGGCGGCATGGCTGCGCGCCCATGTGACACGCCCGGCGCTTGTGGGCCCTGACGAGGAGAGCAACCAATGGGTGGCCGATGTCGCAAGCAGGGCGGACGCGCCCATGGTGGTGCTGCACAAGGTCCGCAAAGGTGACCGGGATGTCGAGGTTTCGGTGCCGGATGTGGAGCGCTGGCGCGACCACACGCCGGTGCTGGTCGATGACATTGTCTCCACCGGTCGCACGATGGCCGAGACCATTGGTCATCTGCGGCGCGCGGGCTTGGCCGCGCCTGTGTGCATCGCGATTCACGCGGTGTTTTCAGGCAACGCGGTTCAGGATTTGGAGTCCACTGGGGCCGGGCTGGTGGTGAGCTGCGACACGGTTGTCCATCCCACCAATGGAATCTCCGTTGCCCCGGACCTAGCGTCCGCGGTTCGTGAACTCATGCAAGACCCCGGGGGTGCCACATGAGTGCCAAGACTCCGCACGTTCACTTCGAGATAGATCTGGCCGGATTTTGCAAAGCCGCGATTCCGATGTCGGGTTGGCGCTTCATCGTGTCAATTGGCGGAGAGGACCGCGACGAGCCATCAACCCAACGGGAGGGCAAGAGATGAACAGCACCAAGGCATTTATTGGCAGCGTTCCTTCGACCGACACCGAGCCGGCGCTACGCATCCTGCGTCGGTTGCTCGCTGGGATGGAGAAGCCGCCCGCACTGCGGCTGTGGAACGACACGCTGCACGGGCACGATACGGCGGTCGATTTCACGTTGGTGGTGCGGGACCCCAGCCTGTTGCGTCAGTTGGTGGTGGCGCGCAGTCCCCTTTTATTGGCTGACGCGTACTTTCGGGGCGTGCTCGACATCGAGGGAGACCTGTACGGCGCGCTCCGGTTGAAGAACCATTTCGAGTCGATCCAGTTGTCGTGGCGCGACAAGCTCGCGCTGTTAAAGGACGCGTTAATGCTGCCCGCTCCGGACCTGGGTGAGATCAAACCGGATGCGGGCTTCGCATCCCGGGTCGCCCGGCGCTTCGCGCACCGGCATTCGCGCCACAGCGATCGCGCCGCGATCTCGTTCCACTATGACGTGTCCAACAAGTTCTATGGGTTGTGGCTGGACGAGGAGCGGGTGTACTCCTGCGCCTACTTCGAGCAGCCCTCCGATTCGCTGGACACGGCGCAGCGCAACAAGCTTGAGCACGTTTGCCGCAAGCTGCGCCTGCGGCCCGGCGAACGGCTGCTGGATATCGGCTGC
Organism: Ralstonia pickettii; assembly: GCF_001699815.1. Lineage (GTDB taxonomy): Bacteria > Pseudomonadota > Gammaproteobacteria > Burkholderiales > Burkholderiaceae > Ralstonia > Ralstonia thomasii. Next base: position 156,831 of record NZ_MCGB01000097.1, read on the forward strand.
GGCTGGGGGGCGCTCGTATGTTGGGCCGCGCGCGAGCACGGTGTGCACGCCCACGGCATCACCCTAAGCGAGCGACAGCTCGAATACGCCCGCGAGCGCATTCGGATCGAAGGGTTACAGGATCGCGTCACGGTGGAGTTGCGCGATTACCGTGATCTGGAAGGCGAGGGTGTCTACGACAAGGTTTCCAGCATCGGGATGTTCGAGCACGTCGGCCTGCGCAACCTGCCGGCCTACTATGCGGTGGTGCGTCGGATGCTCAAGCCGGGCGGCCTATTCTTGAACCACGGCATCACGCACGACGAGGAAGGGTGGAACAAGACAGCTGCCACCGAGTTCATCAATCGCTATGTATTTCCCGACGGCGAGCTTGATTGCATCAGCAACATCCAACTCGGCATGGAGCGCGCGGGCTTTGAGATCCATGACGTCGAGGGACTGCGCCCGCACTACGCGATGACCTTACGGCACTGGGTGCATCGCCTGGAGGCTCAGCGCGATGCGGCGATCGCTGAAGTTGGAGAAGCCGCCTATCGCGTCTGGCGCCTGTACATGGCGGCCTGCGCGTTGGAGTTCGAGGCCGGTGGCTCCGGCATCTATCAAATCCTGGCGTCCAATCGCCACCCGGGTAAATGGCCTGTGCCGATGACACGGCGTGATCTGTACCGCAGTCGACCGCATTGGGATTGGGGGAACTAGCGCTATGTGCTTTTCCGCGACGGCCAGCTTTGGCTCCGGCACGCTACTGCTGGCAATCGGCACCGTGACGCTGCGTATGGCGCGCTGCCCGGCGGAGCGCCCTTATGCCGCCATCCCATTGCTGTTTGCGATCCAGCAGCTTGTCGAGGGGGTGGTCTGGCTCAGTTTTGGTGGCCCCGCTTGGCTTAACTTTGTTGCTACGCAGGTGTACTCATTTTTCTCCCACGTACTGTGGCCGGTGTACGTCCCCTTAGCGGCATGGCTGCTAGAGCCCCGGGGTCCGCGCCGCCGAGGGTTGTTGGCCTTTGTGGTTATGGGTCTGGCTGTGGGTGCATACCTGTTGTACAGCCTGGTGGTCAACCCGATTCAGGCGCGCCCGATGGCAGGCCATGTGGACTACCAGTCCCCGCATTTCTACATTGTCGCGTCGATGACGCTGTACCTGCTTTCCACGACGGTGAGCCTGTTGCTCTCCAGCCATGTTTGGGTCAAGGTGTTCGGGGCGCTCACGCTGGCCGCTTCGTTCACCGCCTACGTTTTCTATGCCCATTGGTTCATTTCGGTGTGGTGCTTCTTCGCCGCGCTGCTGAGTGGCGCTGTCGCACTGCACTTCATCGCACTGCGTTCGATTCCCCAACAACGGATTCCCTCATGAGCACAACCAACACATTCGAGGTGGCAGGGCTACTATCGCCGCTGGCAGCGCGCGGCGTCGAAAAGCACCTAGCGCAGATGCCGGGCATTGAGCATGTCTCGGTCAACGCGGTGGCCGGATCGGCCACGGTGACGTACGACCAGGGGCGCATTGATCCGGAACGCATCCGGGCGGCAATCCAGGACTGCGGGTACCACTGTGCGGGCGAAATGTTGCCCCGGCACATGTGCGGGCCGATGGAGCATGCTGTGGCGCCGGCACACGCGCACGGCCATATTCAGCACGAGCATCCTGAGCGGCACGTACATGCCGCTGGTGGGCCGGCCACAGCGGAGGCGCCCGTCGCGCACGACCACGCCGCGATGGCTCACGGTGGCATGGATGCAATGGCCCACGAGATGGGCCATGGCCCCGGTATGGATGCCAAGGGGATGGCGCGCGACATGCGCAACCGTTTCTGGGTCTGCCTGGCGTTTACGGTGCCGATCTTCCTGTATGCCCCGATGGGCATGGATTTCATCAAGCTGAAGCCACCGTTCGGCTTGGATTTGGGGCTGTGGCTGTTCCTGCTCGCCACCGCTGCGGTGATCTACCCCGCGTGGCCGTTCTTCGTCGCCGCCGCGCGTGCGTTGCGCAATGGCGTGCTCAACATGGCGGTGTTGGTGGTGCTGAGCGTCGGCACCGGCTACGTCTTCAGTGTCGGCAGCACCTTCATTTTCGGCGGTGCGCAGTTCTATGAGGCTGTGTCGGTGTTGCTGGTGTTCATTCTGCTGGGCCACTGGCTGGAGATGCGCGCGCGCGCAGGAGCGTCGGAAGCCATCCGCGCGCTGATGGATTTGGCCCCGCCAAAGGCCACTGTCTTGCGCGCCGGCAAGGAAGTGACTGTGGCGACCGCCGAAGTGCTGCTCGACGACATCGTCCTGGTGCGTCCTGGCGACAAGATTCCGGTTGACGGCGAGGTGCTCGAGGGCGGTTCTCAGGTGGACGAATCGATGCTCACCGGCGAGTCGATGCCGGTGAAGAAGATGGTGGGCGACAAGGTGATTGGCGCGACGATCAACAAGAGCGGCAGCTTCCGTTATCGTGCGACCAAGGTGGGTGCCGACACCGCGTTGGCGCAGATCGTCAAACTGGTGCAGGAGGCGCAGAATTCCAAAGCGCCAGCGCAGTTGCTGGCCGACCAGGCCTCACAATGGCTGGTCGTGATCGCCTTCCTGATCGGTGTGGCCACTTTCGCTGTCTGGTACTTCGTGCTCGGGCAGCCGGTACTGCTGGCACTGACACTCACGATCACGGTGTTTGTGATTGCCTGCCCAGATGCACTGGGGTTGGCGACGCCGATGGCGGTGATGGTGGGTACCGGCCTGGGCGCGATGAACGGCATCTTGTTCAAGAATGCTGCGGCGCTGGAGGACGCGACACGGCTAAATGTGGTGATCTTCGACAAGACCGGCACCCTGACGCTTGGCGAGCCGGAAGTGGTCGATATAGCGGTGGCCCGGGACGTAACGCCAGACGACCTGCTGCGCGTTTCAGGCTCGGTCGAAAAGCTCTCCGAACACCCGCTTGCGGTCGCGATCCTCAAGCGTGCCGGCGCACTGGCCTCCGAAGCGGTGACGGATTTCACCAACATCGATGGGCAGGGCACGCAGGCGGTGGTGGCCGGTCGGCTGGCCCTGCTCGGTAATCGGCGGTTGATGGAGGCCAATGGCGTTGACCTTGGCGCGCTCAAGGCAGATGCCGACCGTCTGCAGGGCCAAGGCCGCACCGTGGTGCACGTCGCACACGGCGGTCGCCTGATCGGTTTGATCGCGATCGCCGACGCAGTGAGGCCGTCTTCGGCCGAGACGATCAAGGCACTGCATGGCCGCGGGGTGCAGGTCGCAATGCTAACCGGTGACAACCGTTCGACCGCTGAGCGCATTGCGAAGGAATTGGGCATCGACATCGTGCTGGCCGACGTGCTGCCGGGCGACAAGGCCGCAAAGGTCAAGGAACTGCAGGGGCAGGGCAAGAAGGTCGGCATGGTGGGCGATGGCGTCAATGATGCTCCGGCGCTGACGCAAGCCGACGTGGGCTTCGCGATCGGTGCGGGCACCGATGTCGCGATGGAGAGTGCCGATGTGGTCCTGATGAAAAGCGATCCGCTGGATGTGGTCGGTGCGATTGAACTGTCCCGCGCGACCTTGCGAAAGATGCATCAGAACCTGTGGTGGGCGGTCGCCTATAACGTAGTGGCGTTCCCGTTGGCGGCCGGCGTACTCTACCCATTCACGATCAGCCCCGAGGTGGCGGCGATTACCATGTCGGGCAGCTCTGCGCTAGTGGCGATTAACGCGCTAATGCTCAAGCGAACCCGGCTGACTGGAATCCGACGCGCAAGCGCGGCGACGGTCCACAACGGCGTGACCGCTCCGGTGGCCGCTCACGGCGCGGGCTGAAGGCATCATGCTTAATCAATCGTCCGCCACTCCCGCACCCCTCGATGCGCGGGCCGTCAGGCCAGCGTTGGTCGTGCTGCTTGCTCTGGTATTTGTTGTCTCTCTCGGCTATGGAGTCGGGCTGCCGTTGCTGCAGTTGTATCTGGCGCAGTACCTGCCTGGTGCGACGCGGCAAACGCTGGCGTGGCACGTTGGCATGCTGGGAGGAATCTACACGCTCGCGCTGTTCATCTTTGCGCCGTGGTGGGGCCGCCAGTCGGATCATCGTGGGCGGGCGGCGGCGCTGACTACCGGCTTCGCTATGTTTGTGCTGGGAACCGCGATGGTCGCGCTAATACCCAGTCTCATGGCGATCTATGGCGGTCGATTGATCGCCGGGGCGGGGGCAGCGGCTATCGTGCCCGGTGCCCAGGCCTATGTGACCGACATCAGCAATACCGAGGACAGGAGTCGGCGCTTTGTGCTGATCGGTAGTGCATCGTTCGTTGGCTTTCTCGCGGGCCCCGCGTTCGGTAGTTGGCTTGCCGGGCCGCTGATGGGCATGCCTGCAGGCCAGATGCCCAGTATGGTCAACTGGCCCGCGTTGGTGGTCGCATCGGTCGGACTGCCACTTCTGTTGGCGGTTCGCCGCTGCCTGAGCACGACCAAGCCGATCTTGCTCGACAGCGGCTCGGTGCAGATGACCCGGCAGCGCAAGCGCTTCGTTGCTGTATCGATGCTGTTAGCCCTGCTGGCGTCCTTTGCCGCAGGTACCTTCGAAGTCGGCTTCAGCCTGTTTGGTGGCCAGACACTGCGCCTACCCAACTCGATGATTGCGGTGATGTTTGTCACGTGCAGCCTGGCGATGCTCGCCGCGCAGGCTTTGCTGCTGCTTCCGGCAGTGCGCAAGCATATCGACCATCGCTGGGTTGCCGGCGCATTTGCCGGCTCAGCGGTGGCACTGGGCTTTGCCGCACTGGTGCCCGATGCCGCCGCGCTTGGGCTGCTAATCGCCGTGGTGGCTACCGGCGTCGGCATGATTGGACCGGTGCTGTCTTATGAGTTGCTGGAAGGTGACCGTAGTTTCGCTGGGTCGCTGTTGGCAAGGCAGGCAGCCGCAGGCAACCTGGGGCAGGCACTAGGTTCGGTGAGTGCCGGTACCCTGTTTGGATGGAATACGTTCGCTCCATTTTGGGCAGCGGCGGCTGTGTTGCTGCTTGGTAGTGTGGCTGCACTGCGTTGGTGGGGCGCGGCGCGGCAGGCTGAACGTCAGCCAGAGCAGCGCAGCTTTCAAGCAGAAGGAGAAAGGCAGACGAGGGAAGGGCGGGGCGCATGAACAACAATGAAAATTCCTCGTGCTATGTGCGCGCATTGTGCTTTTGAGGCCGCTTTCCAATGGCAGCGCACCGAACCGGCAATTCGTGGATGGTGTAACACGTGACGGCGGATGTGACCTATCAGCGCCATTTGCTCCTTCCAATTGAACTGGGGTTCAAAGCCGTTATTGCATAGCTCGACAGGCTTGCGCGCATTCCTCACACGCACGTGCGCAAGTTTGACAGTGGTCGTGTGCATGCTTCGCGCACTCTGCGCCGCATTTCTGACAGATGGTTGCGCATAATACGCAAACGGCTTTGGCTTGGCTGCTGCCGCGTGCCATATAACCAACGGCAGTCTGGCACAACTCCGCGCAATCGAGATCCAGGCGAATACAGTCGGCAAGTTCCGCCGGGCTTGGCTCGTTGAGGCAAGCCACAGCACAGTGCAAGCATGTGACCTGACACGCGTTACAGGCGTCGAGACATTCTTGATAGGTTTGGTGAGACATCGTCGTTCTCCTGGGTGGTTGGCGTACCGACATGGCATGCGCACCCACGAGAAAGCAAGGACGGCGCCTTGTGCCAAAGAGGCGGGGCACGTTGAGTCGCAAATGGCCAGATCTGTCCGAACCGTAATCGGACCGCCATGTGGCGGTCATGTGCGCTTTCCGCCAGTGGCCCATGGTGAACCGAAGTGTTCGCGCTCTCGGCGGAATGCGGTCGGCACGTGGAGACGCGCGTGCGCCACGACGACCACAAGGCCATGTCGCGGGGGTGTGCCGGATCGCATTGGGCAGCAAATCACCAACGTAGCAGCGCCACAGCAAAGTGGTCTAGAACTAGCCTCTGGTGGACGGTGTCGAGCCGGTGCCGAACCCGTACACCTCTATGCGTCGTGACATCACCCAGCGGGCGCTACCGCGCGCACCAACAACTTCGGTACGCATTGCCATATCGTGCTGTTTTGGGACACCGATTACCATCTCATCGCACGCTAGTTGCTCGTGGGTGGTCTGACCTGCATCAACAGGCTCCGTGTGCAACGACTTAAGCTAAATGCACATTCCCAAGAAACGGAGGTGCGCCATGTCCGCAAGTCGCCGCGCATTGCGAGGCTCAGTCACCGTCCTGTTCGCGATTCTGAGCGAGATCGCTCTCGGCCATCCAAAGCTGGTTTCATCGAGACCAGCGAACAATTCTGAAGTGGCCGCCCCAAAGCGAATCGAATTGAGATTTTCAGAGGAACTTGTATTCCCGCCTTCGGGAGGTAATCTAGTTATGGCGTGGCTGCCGGGCCGGGCGCTTCACGGGCCGATGAAGATTCCGGCTGAAGTATCGCGTGGCGGAGACGCCAAGACGGTCGTTATTCAGCCGACTCAACCTCTCATGGCTGGTTCCTATCGCGTTGACTGGCAAGCGGTCTCATCCGATGGGCATCCTGTCAATGGCAGGATCGTATTCCGAGTACGATGAAGCGCCGATCCTCATCGTTTGAGTCCATCGGAGTGGCGCGCGAAACCGGCGGCTGTTTCGGTTTGCGACCCAAAATGCCCGCCAAGCCCGGCTTGGCAGTAGTCGCCGCAGTGTGCAAAGAACTATACAGACAATATTGCGGCATCGATGCAACGCGGTAGGCGGATAGAGAACCGTGTGCGCCCGTCAATGCGCGCAACGGTGATGGTGCCGCCGTGCGCCGCAACGATCGCTTTGGTGATGGCCAAGCCAAGGCCGGCACTTTCCGACTCGGGCCGCGCGCGCGATTTGTCCGCCCGGAAAAAGCGCTCGAAGATAAATGGCAGCAGCTGCGGCGCGATCTCGCTGCCGTCGTTGTCTACCGAAACCGTCATGCCGTCGCGATCATCACTGACCGAGACGACCACGCGGCCATGTCGCGGGGTGTGCCGGATGGCGTTGGAGAGCAGGTTGCTCAACGCACGGCGCAGCATGAGCCGGTCTCCTGTGACGTGTCCATCGCCCCGCGTTTCGAGCAGGACAGCCTTGTCTTCTGCAAGCGCGTCATAGAAATCGAACAACGCGCGGATTTCGTCAGCGATGCGGATGTCTTCGGCGCTTGGCAGCGTCAGGCTGTGCTCCATCTTGGCGAGGTACAGCATGTCGGACACCATGCGTGCCAGGCGCTGCAGTTCCTCCGCATTGGAGGTCAGCACATCGCGATACTTCGTGCCCTCGCGCGGCTGGGATAGCACGACCTCCGTCTGCGTGAGCAGGTTCGTGATAGGCGTACGCAGTTCATGGGCGATGTCGGTCGAGAAGTCCGACAAGCGGCGGAAATCGTTCTGCAGGCGCTCCAACATGCCGTTCAGGGTCGCGGCAAGGTCCGCCACTTCGACTGGCACGGTATCAACAGGCATGCGTTCATCGAGCTTGTCGGCAGTCACCGTGCGCGCCCGCGAGGCCATGGTGCGCAAAGGCGCCAGGCCTCGGCGTGCAGCCCACCAGCCGAATAGGCCCGTGGCCAGCGCTGCGACGGCGATATAGAAAGCGAGCGTCCCGCGGAAGGTGTGGAGGAAGTGGGCGTGAATGTCCGTGTTGATCCCCAGCAGGACATCAAGCTCGCCCGATGATCCATCTCGCAGTGGGATGGCCGCGTGCATGCCCCGATATTGCTGACCGCCTTGCGCCCAAACGAGGGTTTCGCTGGTATGCCGCAACTGCGCCAGCGCTTGCGTTGCCGCTTGAAAATCGAAATCCTGGGTTACGTACAGCATGTGCCCGTCCGAACCCTGGATACGAGCTACGAGATCGGTGCGATGTTGGATTGCCTCGCGGATGCGTTCGGGGACCTGTTCGGCGGGACTCGATTCGACAATCTTTTCAATGACGCTGACGTTCTCGCGCAGCGCGGTGTAGTCCTCCACCGCAAAGTGCTGATCCATGGCCAGCGCAATCACCACGCCCAGGCCCAGCAAGACGGCTGCCGAACACAGCGAGAAATACGCGGTGAGCCGAGTGGTCAGGGAGAACTGCCCCATCAGGCCGCGTCCTCGGGCGCTTCCAGTACATAACCCATGCCGCGTACCGTTTGGATCAGCTTCGGCTCGAAGTGGTCGTCGATCTTGGCGCGCAACCGGCGAATGGCGACGTCGATCACATTGGTATCACTGTCGAAGTTCATGTCCCAGACCTGCGAGGCGATCAGGGAGCGAGGCAAGACCTCGCCACGGCGGCGGACCAGCAGCTCCAGCAGGGAGAACTCCTTGCTCGTCAGCGGGATCTTCTGGCCTCCGCGTGAGGCACGACGGCGAGCCAAATCCAGCACAAGGTCGGCCACTTGGATTCGGTCGGACGAGACGGCACCGGTTCCCCGGCGCAGCAGCGTGCGGACCCGGGCTAGCAACTCAGCAAACGCGAATGGCTTCACCAAGTAGTCGTCGGCGCCCATTTCAAGGCCTTTGACGCGGTCGGCCACGCTGTCGCGGGCGGTCAAGAACAACACCGGCACCGCCTGTTCCGCAGCGCGCAACGATTGGACGATCTGCCAGCCATCCACGTCAGGCAGCATCACGTCCAGCAACAGCAAGTCGTAGTCGCCCGACATGGCCAGATGGCGGCCGTCAGTACCGTTGCGTGCCAGATCGACCACAAAGCCGGCTTCGGTCAGGCCTTGCTGCAGATACTCTCCGGTTTTGGGCTCGTCCTCGACGACCAACAGTTTCATATCGCGCCTGAATCACTTCCTATGATTTATGGGCTGTAGAGTACCGCGCTGCAGGCGGCATCACACCAAGATGACGGATTTGTAATGTTTCAGTCAGGTCGGGGTAGCCTGGCGCTGGGTAGCCTGCACCCACCTTTCAGAGTCGGACATTTTGTTAAGGAAATCTCGATCATGCGCAGCAATCGTGCATCCGGCCTCGTGCTACCGAACCTGCCGCGGCGGCGGTTTGTGCAAGGTTTGGCTGCCGGCGGTGTCATCGCCGGTTTGGGCCTGGGTGGTTTCACTTCGGCGGCATCCGCTGCGTCCACCGCGCTGGGGACCGCACCAGTGCTGCGCGGCACCGAATTCGACTTGGTGATCGACGAGACGCCGGTCAACTTCACGGGCAAGCCGGCTATGGCCACGACCATCAATGGCATGCTCCCGGGGCCCACGCTGCGCTGGCGCGAGGGTGACACCGTCACCTTGCGCGTGACCAATCGCCTGCGCGAGCCGACGTCAATCCACTGGCACGGCATTGTCCTGCCGTTCGAGATGGATGGCGTACCGGGCATCAGCTTCCACGGCATTCCGCCCGGCGAGACCTTTACCTACCGCTTCAAGGTGCGACAAAGCGGCAGCTACTGGTACCACTCGCATTCGGGCTTCCAGGAGATGACCGGGGTCTATGGCGCCCTCATCATCGATGCCGCCGGCGGTGACGCGATCCGGGCCGACCGCGATTACAGCGTGCTGCTGTCGGACTGGACCGACGAAGATCCGATGCGCGTCCTCTCCAAGCTCAAGACGCAGGGCGACTACTACAACTACCACCAGCCTACGGTGGTGGACTTCTTCCGCGACGTTTCCAACGATGGCTGGAAGGCGGCCATGGAAAAGCGGGCCATGTGGAACCAGATGCGCATGAACCCGACCGATCTGGCCGATCTCTCCAGTGCAACGCTCACCTATCTGACCAACGGCGTCACGCCGGCCGGCAATTGGACGGGCCTGTTTACGCCGGGCGAGACTGTGCGGTTGCGCTTCATTAACGGCTCCGGCAACACGTTCTACGACGTGCGCATCCCGGGGCTGAAACTCAAGGTGGTTCAGGTCGATGGGCAGAACATCGAGCCGGTCACGGTGGACGAATTCCGCTTCGGCCCCGGCGAGACTTGCGATGTGCTGGTCGCGCCCAAGGACGACGCCTACACCATCTTCTCGCAGTCGATGGACCGTACTGGTTATGCACGTGGCACGCTGGCTGTCTGCCGGGGCTTGCAGGCTGCAGTGCCTGCGCTCGACAAGGTGGAATGGCTGTCCATGGCTGACATGATGGGTGACATGGGCGGTATGGGTGGCATGAGCCACGGTGGCATGTCGGGCATGGACCATGGTGCGATGTCCGGTATGAACCACGGCGGCATGCCCGGTATGGATCATGGCGACATGCAGATGATGGACGACACTGGCATGACCATGATGGACTCCGGCGGCATGCAGATGATGGACCACAGCCAGCATGCGGAATCCGGCGGAGCGGCTAACAGCTTGAAGGTGCCGAGCAAGACAGCACGGCACGCGCGCACGGAATACGGTCCGAGCACCGATATGCACGTCGACATGGCGCGCACCAACCTGGACGATCCCGGCGTCGGTCTGCGCAACAACGGGCGCCGCGTTCTGGTGCTCGCCGACATGCATACCATCGGCGGTCCGATGGATAAGCGCGGTCCGGAGCGCGAGGTGGAACTGCACCTCACCGGCAACATGGAGCGCTACACGTGGTCGTTCGACGGCGTGGAGTTCGGCAAATCGACACCTGTGCACTTCCGTTATGGCGAACGGCTGCGCGTCATCCTCCACAACGACACGATGATGACGCACCCCATGCACCTGCATGGTATGTGGAGCGAACTGGAAGCGCCGGACGGTACGTTCCTCGCGCGCCGGCATACCATCCCCGTCCAGCCCGCCCAACGGATCAGCTTTCTCGTCACAGCGGACGCGCTGGGTCGCTGGGCCTGGCATTGCCACCTGATGTTGCACATGGATGCGGGTATGTTCCGCGAAGTGGTGGTGGTCTGATGCTCGACTTTCACAGCGGATTGATCATGCACAAGCACGTAAGAACACTGTTGACTGTGGCGCTGGCTGCCGCCGGCATCGGCGTTGCCTCGGCCCAGGAAATCCAACTGATGAACGGGGAGACAACCCCGGCGTCCCAATCTGGCGCTCAGAATACTGGCAGCTCAATGCAGGGGATGGACCACGGCTCGATGCAAGGCATGGACCACGGCAGCATGAAGATGCAGGATGGTTCGGCGCCGCCCGACGCACGCGATCCCGATGCTTACTCGGGCGGATACCAGCTCGGCACCGGCAAATACGCACTGGGCGATCCCCGCCACATGATGATGATGGCGGACGCGCACAACTTTGGCTCAGTGCTGGTTGACCGGCTGGAGTGGGTGCACGGTAACGATGCCAATGCAACCGCCTACGAATTGCAAGCCCGGTTCGGCAGCGTGTACAACAAAGCGGTCCTAAAAGCCGAAGGCGATGTCTCAAAGGGGCGCTTCGAAGAGGCGCGCACCGAGTTGCTGTGGAGCCATGCCGTCACAACGTTCTGGGATACCCAGCTCGGTGTGCGGAATGACACGGGTTTCGGCCGACCCACACGCAACTGGGTGGCCTTCGGCGTGCAAGGTCTGGCTCCATACTGGTTCGATGTCGAGGCCACCGCCTATGTGGGCAATAGTGGACGCACGGCATTGCGTCTGTCCAGCGAATACGAGCTGTTGCTGACCCAGCGGCTGATCCTGCAGCCGCGCATCGAAGCCAACTTCTATGGCAAGCGCGATCCCGATCTCGCCGTTGGCAGCGGGCTTTCCAACGCGACGGTGGGCTTGCGGCTGCGCTATGAGTTCAGCCGCCAGTTTGCGCCCTATATCGGCGTCGAACGCAGTCAGGCATTTGGCGGTACCGCCAACATGATCGAAGCGGCCGGTGGGCGCCGCGGCGACACCCGTTTTGTTGCGGGTGTGCGCCTCTGGTTCTAGTTTTCTCAACTCCCAACCACAAGGGTGTTTCTATGTTCACGTCTCGTTTTGCCACCAAGGCCATCATTGGCACGTCCTTGGCGCTTCTGGCTTCGGCCGCGTTCGCGCATCCCAAACTGGTCTCTTCGACGCCCGCCGATCAGGCGGAAGTGACTGCGCCGACGAAGATCGAGCTGAAGTTCTCGGAGACCCTCACGACACAATTCTCCGGGGCCAATCTCGTCATGACGGAGATGCCCGGCATGTCGGGGCATAACCCGATGAAGGTTGGCGCAAAAGTCTCCGCCGGCGACGACGCCAAGACGATGGTCATCACGCCCGCACAACCGCTGACGACCGGGACGTACAAGGTGGAGTGGCGCGCGGTCTCGTCGGATACCCACCCGATGACGGGGAATTTCACGTTCAAGGTGAAGTAAGGCCATGGCGGACGATTGGCTCAATATCGCCCTGCGCTTTGGGCTGTACCTGGACTTGACGATCCTTTTCGGGGTCTCGCTGTTCGGGGTCCAGGCGTTGCGACCCGATCACCGGGCCACGGCGATTGCGCGCCGATACGTCCGTGCCGTCGGAGTCACTGCCGCATTGGGCATCGTGCTGTCGCTCTGGAGCTTCGTTGTCATGGCCAAGGCGATGACGGGGGCCACCGAGTACGCTGAACTCACCAGCCATGTCTTCAGCATGATGCTGACCACCACCGCGGTTGGCCTGGCCTGGATGGCGCGATTGGTGGCCCTGGCCGGATGCTTGGTCGCCGTTGCGCGTTTGCGGAAGCACCCAGCGCCTCACTTCGGCGTGTGCGCCGGGCTGGGTGCGGTGGCTCTGCTAACGGTCACTTGGGCCGGGCATGGGGCGATGGACGACGGTGTGAAGGGATACCTTCATCTCACATTTGATATCGCGCACGTTTTGGCCGCGGGCGCCTGGGTTGGCGCATTGGCAGCGTTTGTGCTGCTGGCGTCGACAAGACAAGCGGCCTCATCGGAAACGGTGGAAATCCTTAGTCACACATCCAATGGCTTCGCGCGTCTTGGGACGCTGATTGTTGCCACGCTGTTTGCGACAGGGACGTTCAACTATTTTTTGATCGTTGGGCCGACGATTAACGGGTTGTTCACCACGCCATACGGGCGCTTATTGTTGATCAAGCTGGCTTTGTTCGCGCTGATGCTCGGACTGGCCGCAGCCAATCGTTATCGGCTGAGCCCACGGCTTGCGGCGGCGGTTAGGGCCGCAGACCACGTCCACGCGGTGATAGCACTGCGCCGCAGTCTGGTCATGGAAACCAGCCTTGCCATACTGATTTTGGCGTTGGTCGCTTGGCTTGGTGTGCTTTCGCCGCCTGGAACCTGATACTGCTTACCTGTTTGCCGGAGGAACCATGATGATGAAATCGCCGACTGCCAAGCCCGTGTCCGCGACAAGACGGTCCCTGATTGCAGGTCTGTTACTGCTGCCTGCCGTAGCCCTGGCGCAAAAGGCCGGATCGAAACCCGTGATCCAGGTGTGGAAAACGCCGGGTTGCGGCTGCTGCAAGGATTGGCTTGCCCACTTGCGGGACAACGGGTTCGACGTGGTTGCACATGACGTCGAGGAAACGGTGGAAGCCAGGCGAAAGGCTGGCATGCCAGAGCGCTATGCCTCTTGTCACACGGGCATCGTGCAGGACTATGCGCTGGAAGGCCATGTTCCGGCACGCGAAATCAAGCGTCTGCTGCAGGAGCGCCCGAAAGCGATCGGGCTGGCGGTCCCCAGCATGCCGCTCGGCGCCCCTGGCATGGATGGGCCGGCATACGGTAATCGGCGCATGCCATACAACGTCCTGCTGATCGGATTGGACGGACAGGCCACCGTGTTCCGCGCATACAGCTGATGGGGTGTGACCGTCTCCTTGGCACCCGCAATCGTGCCACCGGTCAGAGCGTTTTGGCGATGGCTTCAATCGGCTTGATACCTGCGCCGAACCGGGCCATGGTTTCCCGGTGCTCGGTGAGGCTGGTGTAGGGCACATATCGGATGCCAAGTTCCGATACGCGGCTGAAGGCGGGGCGTGCAAGTTGAGCGCGCACGTCGGCCTCTCGTCCATCCGGCGCAACCAGGAACAGGTGTTTCTTCGCCGGCTGTTCTGTGCCCAGGGCTAAATCAAGCAGTCGCACGATGCCTGAGTAGATCGAAGTGGTGTGTTCGACCTCGAAGGCGGCTTCCACCTCCAGCGAAGCAGCGTTCAGCCAAACGACGTCGATAAGGGGCACGGTGTCGGCACCCGCTACCAACAGCGAGTTCGGCAACGTTGCCAGGCAGCCATCGCTGAGCACGCCGCCGTTGTAAGGGCGGCTACGGTCGTTGGTTGCCACCCATACTGCGAAGCCCAGTGCCTTGCCGAGATCGCGCAACCAGCCTTGCACCTCTGTATGGGAGGCATCGTCGGTTCGTCCCGCCTGAAGTTGTTTGGCGAAGGAGGCCGCTTCCTCGCGCGCCTTGGCCAGATTGCTCTCCCACTCAGCGATCGTGGCAGCATCGCCTTCTCGCGGCGGCGCCGGATAGCGCTCCATTCCGATATCGAACAGCAGTCCGGCAACTGCGCCCAAATCGTTGGACAGGAGGTCGCGGTAGCGACCATTCAGGGACAGCACACCCTCGCGCATGGCCAGGTAGTGGTCCCATTTCCCGAGCTTGACGCGAGAACCCGTCAGCGCGTTGTATCCGTTGACGATCGCGGTGTTGAAGGGAACCGCCAGCGTCGGGTGAATGAAGTACAGCAGGTTGGCGACGGCCGGGCCCAGCCCCTTGATGCCGTGTTGGTTCAACTGCTGAATCGCTTGAACCAGTTCTTGTTCGGTGTCGCAGCAATTGCACGTATGCAGCAGCCTGGCGAACGCTCGCTGATGATCGGCATTCTCATAGATGTCCGGGATGCGCAGTTTGGGCTTCCAGAGGAAGGCATGGTCCGCCCCCTTGAAGATCTGGCGCTGCTCTGCAATCGAGGAGACCACGGTTTCGAGGGGGGACCCGCGATAGGCGTTGCCGAATGTCCCAGCTTGAATCTCATTGACGACCGCGCCGATGCCGCGCCGAATGGAGCGGAAGTTCTTGAGGCGCTCCGGCCAGAGAAACCACGTCTGATATGTCCCGTCCCTGTCAGCTTTCCATCGCTCAATGAGCGTTCTTGTCAAATCGGTCATGCACGCCAGTGTTCTTCAAAAGATCGGAGTCTATCTTCTCAAAGAATGCGTTCAATTTGTCGCTCGTATGCGCGTCTTGTTTCGATAACCAGCGTGCTGGTGCCGGGAATGCTGTATGGGCGCAAACTGATTTCGGCGGACACCCTGGAACGTGCACCGCAGGCGTCAGGTGATACCAGTGTGGCTCACTGAGAGCAGGGTCGGTGGCCGTACGGCCAATTGCGAAGGTGTATGTTTTTGAAGTGTACGTTGCCCCTTGAATCCATAGAGGCGCGCTCCACCGCTTGATCCTATGACCTATTTTCTTTTCAAATCAGCACCTTAGATCGGATGTGGCGGATTTTTTACGAATCCCGGCCATCCCTCGCCCTGGCGTCGACGTTCCAGGTCAAGGTGTTGTCCGGTCGAGCCCTGCCGAGTTTTCCCGGCACTCACGGCGATTGCAGTACCGATCTCAAACTGCGGCCTGCCATTGCGTATCGTCGCAAGCTGTTCAAGGCGATCGAGAAGGCTGGTGTTCCGGAGCTTGTTACGTGCATCGGGACGCGATTTGATGAGAGCGCCCGACGGGCGGCCAACATGACCGCTCGCGGCGAGTCTCATGAGCATCCGGTCAGAAACAAGGAAGGCGAGCTGGTGCTCAGTCCGATCTCGGATTGGTCGACCGAAGACGTTTGGGAGGCGATTGCGCTGTACAGCAGCGGGGAGCTGCCCGGCTACTCCGACTTCGAAGACACGAAGCGCATCTACGCCCACTCCGTGGGTACAAGCTGTGCAGTGGTTGCGGACGCCATTCTTGAGGGAAGTGCGCGCAAGCAGGGCAAGTGCGGCGCTCGCCTTGGATGTCACGTCTGCCAAATGGCTGAAGACAAGAGCCTGGCCAACATGGTGGAGTACGACGAGCGGTATGCCTATGCGGCCGGCTTGCAGCGCCTCAACAGGTTCATCCGCAATACTCGGTTTGACTGGAGCCGCAGGCATTGGATAGGCCGAACGATCAGGGCTGGCTACATCAAGGTCCAACCGGATACCTACCATCCACGGATGCTGCGTGAGATGTTCCGGTACATGCTCCAACTGGACTTCGACGAGCAACAGCGTTCGCGCCGCGCCGGCGAGCCACCGAAGTTCCAGCTTTTGACCAGTGAGATGATCATCGCGATTGATGCAATGCAGTCTCTCAATGGGCTGGCCAAACCGTTTGCTGCATGGGCCGATTTTCGAGACGTGTTTGAGCGTGGCGTTCGCTACGACATCCCCGATGTTGCACCGGTGCCCGCCACTGCGATACCCGAGGCCAAGTTCCTCTTCGTCGGCGACGACTGGGATGCTTCGGCTAACAGGAGCGAATGGTCAGGTTTGCGAGACCCGTATGTCGCAGCGCTCACAGAGGGAGCCGCATGTGAGCCACAGCTCGTGATCGACGCAAAGGGGCGGCATATCCTTGACGCTGTCACAGCGTCGCAATTTGGTGTTGACGCAGAAAGCGCAGCTCTCATCGAGGATTTCGAACTGGACCGTTTGTTGCAGATGCACGATGCAGGTGTGGCGCCAGGCCAAGTGATTGCTGGTTACCGCTGGTACCGGCAGTACGGCTGCCTGCAACTCTCACACTCGCAGCGCGCAGAGCACGATGAAATTGCTCGCCGAACCGCGTTCAAGGATCGGCGGGGATGGACTCTTGAGTACGACATACAGACCGTGCTTTCATCGTCGGTGGCGTATGGCGTGCTGCCGGTTGCTGCGAAAGAGGCGTGGCGACATGCCGGCAAGGCCCAACAAGAGCTTGAACTTGCTGCTGCTTGAACGGAATAGCCTCAGTTGCGAAAGAGCCCCGAACTTCGGGGCTCTTTTTTTTCGAGCCTACATTGCGCGTAGCTTGCGAGACCAACTGGTTTGACCGCTGGAAGCGGAGCCAGAAGCTTCAAGACTGGGTCAAGAGCATCTAAGAGCCGTCAGCGCTCCATCAGCCTTCTGACATCCAGTAGAACTCACCGCCATCGTCATCTTCATCCGGTGCGCGTGTCCTCGGCTCTCCATGCTGTTCGACCGAAGCAAGAGCTCCATTCCCGTACATTCGTCGGCCGACTTTGGGATACTCCACGATAGCGATCACCGGTACCGCGAGCGATTCTTCCTGATTGAATGCGTAGACTTCCCCTTCAACATCAAATCTCAGACTATCCGGAACGTCATTCTCGGCGGAATGACAGCGGCAAGCAGTTGCCCTTTGGCCGTCTGGAAAACCAGCCAATCGCTTCATGTCATGTAGCCGAGAATCGAACGTGTCTTCGAAGGTGAGTTCTGCGGCACGGTGCATGCCACTTATCGTCGTCAGCCAAAACGGAGAAATACCGCTTGGACGAAGCGCCATTGTGGCCTCTCGCCACAGCGCTTGAGACACAGGAAGTCCGAGGTCTGTCGCTCGGGCAAGCCCCGCATCTTCGTCGAACAGGACATAGAGCGGCCGCGTTTGATTCAGGGTCGCGAGATCTGCAGCGCGCAAAGACGCGTAGGTTCGATGGCCAACACAGGCAGCGAGAAGCTGATGCACTTGGCCGAGCTTGATTTTGGGTACGTGCTTGACGAGGAGCGCGTGCGCGACGCCGCTCCAGCGGGAGAACTGGTCCATGGTTGTCTCTCAGAGCACAGCGAACGTTGAGCGTTTAGCGTCCGCCGCCTTGACAATCATGCGACGCGGAAAGAAGAGGTGAATGCGTACCAGTTTAAGCCGCTCAAAACTTGGGCTGGGAGCCCAGGCGGCGATGCGCGCCCACGACGATTCTGCCATCGGGTCGTACCAAACGCAAACGGTGGGCACGCGATCAACGCGCGAACCGGAATCAACCGCTACACGCGGATGCGTTTGGGTATTGTGGCCGCCTACCGGGGCGTGCAGATCAGATGATCAACGCAGGTTTGGCTAGCTGCCGTCGACTCCGATCGGCGACTGACGCGTTACTGCCGCGCAGAAGCACCTCAACGGGGAATTCGGTGAGCGTTTTGACAGCCGCCCGCACAGCTTCAACCGTGCACTTGCCCCTGGATGTCGCATCATCCGGCACGACATCACGCTTGAGCACAGTGTGGACCGCCCGCAGCGCTGGCACTCGCGCAGTGGAGTCGCTTTCGGGGCGAAGGCTGATGCCGGCCGTGGCGTGACAGACCAGACCCGACCCGAGCGCGGTGGAGTCGTACTCGACGACGATCACCAGATCGGCGGCGTCTAGCACCTGGCCGAGGTCATTGGGGATCAGATCAGCGACGGTATCGGCGGTGTTTGCAATCGAGTTGTCGCCGTAGGACGCAACAGTAATGCCACTGGAGGCGCCGGCGGCGAGCATGAGAATAAGAGCGGCTGCAAATCGCTTCATGGGCATCCTGGTTACAAGGGTGGGGGCACGGAGCGCCTTCGTTCCGTTGCCTGTCTGACCTATTCTGACAAGAGCAATCGGTTGTCAATGCGCCGTGCTTTAGCCCCAAAGCCGCCTCGTGTCAGCACGCTTTCGCAGCTTGGCCATGTCCAACTTCCGTCTGTTTATTGCGCTCGATCCCACGCCCGAGACGGTTGCGGTCTTGCGGCGCGCGCAGGTCTGTCTGCGGGACGTTCACTGGAGTGGGGCGCGTTGGCTACCCCCGGAACAATGGCACGCAACGCTACGCTTCTTGGGGGCAACGCCTGAGGATCAGGTGCAGCACTGGAAGCGCACGCTGCAGCAGTTCGACGTGCTCGCCCGGGATGCAGCGCCACTGCCGATCGACGGCGTTGCAATCTGGCCAGCGCCAGCGCACCCCCGTGTGATCGTGGTCACCGCGAAGTACGCCATATGGGCGCAGGATATGGCGACGCGCTTGGAGGCCCGCGCGCGCGCGGCCGGCTATCGCGCGGAAACTCGAGCATTTCACCCGCATGTCACGCTCGCGAGAGTTGGCGTACATGCGGCATCTGCGCGATGCTTGGCCGCGGTGGACAATGCCGCCCGGGCGCTCGATGGCGCGCACCTGCAGTTCGGCAGCGTCTCTCTGTTTGTCAGTCGGTCGCCGGCGGAGGGGCCAGCCTATGAGAGGCTGGCGACCATGGAGTTTCGCCCGAACTGATGATTCGGCCGCCTCCGGTGGTCGTCGGTGGGGTGCGGGTAGGCGGCGGTATTCTCGACCAACAATGCCAGTTCGATGTCTGGCGAATCGGCGGACTGTTCAGCGCTCAATGGTCGCGGCAATCCGATCGACAGTGCGAACGCTGGAGAGCCCCAGGATTCGGTTCACTTCGACATAGTCGACGCCATCGAGGAGCAGGCGCCGGCAGACCGTATTGCGCAGGACGCGCGGGCTCATATCGGGTGCAACGAAATCGATCGTGGTCAGTGCGGCTTTAACGATTCGCCCGACACTAGCCTCATTGATCCGCGCCCCGTCAGTGTGCAAAGTGAGCAAGGCTCGGCCCTGGGTACCCTCTGCTGCCCGTCGGGTGAGCCACGTCCGCAACGCCGGTATTGCGAATGGTGTGATGGGGACCGTTCGAGCACCGCGCGCCGCCTTCGCTTTGATGTGCAGGTAGGGCAGAGTGGCATCGAGCTGCAGGTCATCAAGCTCAGTGGCAATGCCTTCCGACAGTGTCACGCCGGTCGCCAGGTAGAGCGCTACGACCGCACGCCCTCGGATTTCTCGCAATCCGTCATCGGGCGCCGGCTGCGTGTAGGCCTGGAGCAGTGCGTCCTTGTCTTCGGGGAGGAACAGGGGCTGATCCTCATCAGGCCAATGGCCCGTGCGCAACTGCTCCGAAGCCGGATTTGACACGCGTACATCGGCGCGCACGAGTTGCCGGCCGACGCGGTCAAGGAGCTTCAGGTACCGCATCCTTGTCGCGGCCGATCGGGCGCCGACCGATTCACAAAATGCCGCTACGTGCTCATCTCCGTAGTTGGCCAGGTCGCGGCCCGTCTCGCGAAGGTAGCGCAGGAACTTCTCGAACATCGCCTGATGCTGGGCACGCGAGCGTGCAGAGAAGTGCTGGCCGTCGACGCCTTCGGCCTCCCGCTCCTGCCAATCAGCGTAAGCGCGTTCCGGATTGTTCAGCCAAAGTGTGTCCATCGCAATTTACGGCCTGCTATATACTGAAGTACAGCTTCGACCACATCTCGGCTTCGCCGAAACCCCGCCTCCACAGGGGAGGGCATATGTCTTCTTGGACCAAGCTAGCCGCGAAGAAGCCCTTGTCAACGAGAAGGCGGTGCCGGCGCCCACGTCATTCGGCAGCCAGATCACATTAGGCGGTCAGAAACTCTTCGATCTGGCGGCCAGCACTCAGATGGGCAACCAGCCATCCCGGCCTCTTGCCACGTCCCGTCCAGGAATTACCCGCCTCATCCCGGTATTTGGCCGGGGGCTTGCTTCTCGCCGTGCCATCGCCCTTGAAGCCGAGATCCAATGCCGTGAGCCCGTACAGATCGATCTTCTCGCGAATATCCACGATTGCCGCTTGCATTTCCTGCTGCCTGAGAGCGTCAGCTTCCTTCTGGAGGGCGGCAATCTGTTTGACGATGTCTTTGTAGCTGGTCATGGAAGGTCGGTTCCTGGGCAATCAGGTGCCGATTCAAGCACAGATTGCGGCCGCGCGTCACGTGGACGCAGCATTCGCAATGAAACCGCATTTGTGCACTATGGATCACATAACAAGTATTATGTCAAAACACAGAACCCAGATCATCCGCTTGGCGCAAAGTGCGTTAATTTGCAGAAGTTTGTTACCCGTTTTTGCATAAATTTGTTACCCGCCCCCTAGGCGCTCACCTTTCGGATGCTGGCAGTTCCGATGACGCCTTGTTCGTCCGTACAGCCCGCTGTGGACGCCCTTGCGGGTGTCATTTGGCCCCAAATGCCTCTCCGATCTGCCGGGCCCGTTTGACTTCATCGCTATGCAGATAGACCGACGTCGTCGACACGGACGCATGCCGCAGGTTGTCTCGAACGATGGTCAGTTCCGCGCCGCTTCCTAGCGCGTGTGTGGCGTGCGTATGGCGCATCCAGTGTGGACTGGCGCGGCGCAGCTTGTCCGCGGCCGCGGGATGGTCCGCACCAATGACATCCGCAGCCAGCTTGAAGAACCGCTTCACCACATGCCATAGCCGCGTGCTCGAGATGCCGATCTCGGGCTCGCCGCCCAGATCACCGACCAGGCGAACCTCGGGGCGCCACAAACGCCGACTGATGGGCAGTCCGCGTTCCGTCAGGTAGCGCTCCACCGCCCGTCGCGCCAACGGGGGCATTGCCACGTTGCCGCTGCGGCCGCCCTTGCCGGTCAGCTTGAGCCATTCGTCGCCTTGCGCGTCGGTCCAGACATCCCCGAGCGTGGCTCCTACCAGCTCGCTGGGGCGTAGCCCGGTCGCATAGGCAAAATCCAGCACGAAGCGCAGGCGCTGCGCCGCGGCGGCCTCCCAGCCGTGGGACCATTCGAGCCCGTCAGCAATGGTCCGCACTAACTTCCATTCACCGTCGGTAAAGGCGCGCGAATTGTCCAGCGCCGCGGTGCGGCCGCCGCCGCGCACCTTGATGCCGGCGAAGGGATTGGCCAGCACGTAGCGTTGCTCGACCAGCCAGCGGAACATCGCCCCAAGGATCGACAGCGCATGGGCGACCGAGCGTGCGGCCAGCGCACCGGTGAACGGCCGCCAGTCCGGCGACGAGCGCGGGCGTGGCGGCCCGACCCACCGCTCTCGCGGCATGGGCCGCCGCAGGAAGGTGCGGTAGGCCACGGCGTCTTCGGTGGTCAACGACGACAGCGGCCGCTGACGCTCGACGATGGCCCACAGCATCAGCCGTTCCGCTTCCTTGCGGTAGGTGCGATGAGTGGCCGGCGACTCGTGCAGTGCCAGCCAGGCCTGCACCGCCTCGTAGTCGTTGTCCGCGGTCAAGGTGCACGTCGCGCGCGGGGCGCGAAAGCGCCCTTCGGAGCCGTCGACCTGATGGGGCAAGCGTAGTTGCTCCCACGGCACGACGCTGCTGCGCCGCTCCTGCACGATCAGCGCGCGGGCCCGCTCGGTCAGCTCAGGATGCGCGGCGAAGAACGCCTCGATCTGTCTGGCACCGGTAGCGCCCAGCCCGGGGATGGTTGCCCACCAGCGTCGACGCCTGGGCACGCGCACCGTCAGCGCCGCCAGCGTCTCGATGCCGTGGGCGCGCAAGGCAGCGACGGCGCGAGCCGGCAGCCAGCGACTGATGTCGTCGGTGATCGCTGGCTGTGGCGTGGGCAGCGTGCGCAAGACCTCAATAGCACGGTCGGCCGCCCTGCCCTGCGCCACCCGCGCCGACGCCGGTATCTCGAACAACGCGGCCAGATCGTCGCGGCCGCGCTCGCGTGCCAGCGAGGCGAGCCGGCGGCGAATGCGGCCCAGCACGGCGCGCGAGGATTGGCCGCGCGCCCTCTCCTCTCCCAGGTATTGCGCCACGGCTTGCCGGGAGCTGAGGCCGGCATGCCAGGCACGCAGCGCGGCCAGGGAGGCGGCATCGGGGAATGCCGTGGAAGCATCGGCGGAGGCCGTATCCATACCCGTGCTGGCGGCAGATGCGGAGTTCGGTAGGGTCAGGCGCGATTTCATGGGCGCCAGTTTAGCGCACCGAAATGGCTATTATGATAAGCATACTGTGCCGTTCGTATTTTGGCGAGAATGGCTCGGAGCCCCGCTAGGCTCTACAAACCTTGACCGTCTTGTAGAACATTGATGACGCCCACCGGGGAACGTCTATCGAACTCGGCCATCGCAATGCGGCATTGGTAACGCCTGTAATGATCTCTACACAGTTGTAGAACACGCTACGAAGGCCTACGCTTGCAGCGATGACATACCTCGCTGCTCCCTGGCTCCTCCTTCTCGTTACGCTGCCCGCTGGCAGCACCACCGCTCGCATGCGGTTATGGCGCGCCGTGAATGCGCTTGGCTGCGCCACGCTGCGCGATGGCGCCTACTTGCTTCCTGCGTCCCCCGAACGCGCCGAGCGGCTGAACCTGTTGGCCACGGATGTGCGTCGTCACCAGGGAGAGGCTTGGCTCTTGGCTGTCAGCGCCGATGGGGAGCAGGAGCGCGCCTTTGCACTGTTGTTCGACCGCTCGCCGGACTACGCCCAGTTGCAGGCGGACATCGATCAAAGCGGCGCCGCTCTTGCGCAAAGCAATGCCGCCGAAGTCCGGCGCTTGCTTGACCGTTACCAACGCGCCATCAACGCCATTCGTGCCGTCGACTTTTTTCCCAACGACGCGTCCAACCGAGTGTCCGCGAGCTGGGACGCATTTCAGCGCGGGGCCGGTCGGGTTCTCTCGCCAGGTGAGCCGCACGCGGCGGACATGGGCATCGTTCCCAGGGATCCCGCCCAGTACCAGGGACGCCGCTGGGCAACACGGCGACATA
Source organism: Ralstonia pickettii (assembly GCF_001699815.1). Taxonomy (GTDB): domain Bacteria; phylum Pseudomonadota; class Gammaproteobacteria; order Burkholderiales; family Burkholderiaceae; genus Ralstonia; species Ralstonia thomasii. The sequence continues at coordinate 180,228 of NZ_MCGB01000097.1, forward strand.
TTTGGATTGACCGCATCGCCTGCGCCTGGCTGATTCAGCGCTTCATTGATCCGCACGCGACATTCCTCTGGCTTGCTGATCCGCAGGCGTGTCCCGATGACGCGCTTGGATTCGATTTCGACGGTGCCGCTTTCGGGGTCTCCTCGTTTTCAGTGCAATAAGTGACGGTACGCAAAGCTAGCACTGGCGCGGGGGTGGTCTGGGTAGACCGTTGATTTCATTGACTTTCCTGTTCGCTTTGTAAACGGGTATGGTGGCCTCCCACTTTTGAGGTTCACGATGCAGGGTTGGCACACAACGTTTTTGGGGATGCGTGGGCTCCCCCGCGATATCAGCGACTTCGAGATGAAGGCATTTTTCACCTTCGATGGTGCCGAGCGCGACGCAATCAATGCACGCCGAGGTGATTCCCACAAGCTTGGTCTGGCGCTCCATATTGGTTTCCTGCGCATGAGTGGGCGTTTGCTCGGTGCCTTTCGGGTAATTCCAGTAGCCTTGTGGCGCCACCTTGGCAACGAGCTTGGCATTGCAGCACCAGAAGTCGCCTCGCTGAGAGCCATGTATGAACGCGGGCGCACGCTATTCGATCACCAACAAGTAGCCTGCACGGTCCTTGGATTCCAGTGGATGAGCGAGCACCAGCGCCGCTCACTGGTACGTGAACTGCGCGACGAAGTGGCGCGCTGCGCCGACCGCGATCAGCTACTCGTGCGGGCGCGTCAATGGCTGTACAAGAACAAGCTGGTGATCGTGCACGAGCGGGCAATTCGGACACTGATTGCGGCGGCACTTGCCCAGCTTGAAGTTGAAACAGGCACCGCCATCGCCGCCAGCGTTGATCCAGCAACACTTGATCGCTGGCGAGCCTCAGTTTCAGAGCTGCGCCCAGATGGACAAACCCAGCAGAGTTGGCTATGGGCTGCACCGGCGAAACACTCAACCCGCCAAATCAGCGAGGTACTGGAGCGCATCGACCTGCTTTACACGCTGGACGTTCATAAGCACCTGGCAGACATCCCCGATCTCATCTTGCGCCGCTACGCGCGCCGACTTGTCTCCAGGCCGCCCTCAGCCGGAGCCAAGATCAAAGAGCCAGCGCGCACCGTGGAGGTCGCATGCTTTCTTCGGTATTGCCTGTTCACCACCACAGACCAGTTGATCCTTATGGTGCAGCGCCGGATCGCCGATCTGTGGCGTCAGGCTGCCGCCGATGTCCCCGCTACCGTCAATTGGGCCGCAATGTACAAAACGCTGCTCGGCGAACTTGTTGCCTTGAGCGCGCAAGGTGCGGTGCCAGATGCTGAGTTGCGTGCCCGTCTTGAAGCCTTGATCACCGAAACCCAGAAACGCAAACCACCGAGCAGGGCCTCCCTGGTCCGCGAGGGATTGATTGATGGAATTCGCCCCGTGCGGTCGTTGCTCGTCGCCATTGCAAAGCTGCCCTGGCAGGCCACCGGCGAGCATCCTGCCATCGAGTACCTTGCCAAGCTGCAAGCTTTATATCTCAAAGGATCCAGAAAGCTGCCAGTTGAAGTGGTGGCACCAAGTCTGGGAATGATCTGGCAGGTTTCGATCTCCAGCCCAGACCGGGAACGGGCGTTTCAGGCGTTGGAGGTGGCCACCCTGTTTGCCCTGCGCCGCGCGGTGCGCAATGGCTCGGTCTGGATTGAGCACAGCCTGAGCTTTCGGGGTCGTGCGCGCTTGTTCTTCACGGACGAGCGTTGGCAGGCAGAGTCCAAGAAACACTATGCCCGTCTATCGTTACCCAGCAAGGCTGCCACTTTCTTGAAGCCTTTGCTGGCCAGAGTAACTGCCGGTGTCGATGCGGTGGCCGCTGCAGCCCGCAGTGGCGTACTGCGCGTGGATGATGAACTCCATTTGTCGCCATTGCCCGCAGAGGACGAAGACCCAGAAGTGACCAAGCTGCGCGCGGCTTTGGATCACCGCATCGGTGAGGTTCAATTGCCGGAAGTGATTCTGGCCGTTGACGCCCAGGTGCGCTTTAGCTGGATCATGCTCGGACGTGAGCCGCGCTCTACCGACGAGCTGCTGATGGTCTATGCCGGCATCATGGCCCACGGCACCAGTCTGACTGCGGTCGAATGCGCGCGCATGATTCCGCAATTGTCTGCCACCAGCATTCGCCAGGCCATGCGCTGGGCGCGGGACGAACGGCGTCTGAGCCAGGCCTGCCAGGCTGTGCTGGAATTCATGCAGCGACACCCGATTGCCGCCACCTGGGGGCGGTCCGATTTGGCATCTTCTGACATGATGACCATGGAGACCACCAAACGGGTGTGGCAAGCCCGGCTTGATCCTCGGCGCAACACACCTTCCATTGGAATCTACTCCCATGTAAAAGACCGGTGGGGCATCTTCCATGCGCAGCCCTTTGTGCTCAATGAGCGCCAGGCGGGCGTGGCCATTGAAGGTGTCATCCGCCAAGAAAAGCTGGAGACCAGCCAGCTTGCTGTGGATACCCATGGCTACACCGACTTTGCCATGTCACATGCCCGTTTGCTTGGTTTTGATCTTTGCCCGCGGTTGAAGGAACTCAAACAGCGCCACCTCTTTGTGCCACGCGGCACCAAAGTGCCCGCAGAAATCGCTGCGGTGTGCGAAGCCAATGTCGACGTCGCTTTGATCGAAAAGCATTGGGATAGTCTGGTGCACCTGGCAGCCTCGGTCATGAGCGGACATGCCAGTGCGGTGGCAGCTCTTGCGCGGTTCGGTTCTGCCGCCCAGGGCGATCCAATCTATGAGGCTGGCGTGCAATTGGGGCGGTTGCTGCGTACGGCGTTTTTGGCTGACTACTTTGTCAAGGACGCTTTCAGGAACGAGTTGCGCCGGGTGCTCAATCGGGGCGAGGCTGTTAACGCCCTCAAGCGCGCCATTTATACCGGCCGGATCAGCCCGGCGCAGGCCAAACGTGTCGATGAAATGCAGGCTGTGGCCGATGCGTTGAGCCTGATGGCCAACATCGTGATGGCGTGGAATACCTCACAGATGCAGGCGGTCCTGGATCGCTGGTCGAACCGCCGCCAGGTCATTCCACCGGAACTGATCGGGAAGATTGCGCCCACCAGGCTGGAGAGCATCAACTTGCGGGGTGTGTTTCGCTTCCCGGTTGACCGCTATGCTGACCAAATCCTGCCTTCGCGGCCAAATGCATCGATAACTGGCACCAATGGATGAAACCGACCACGGTTTGACGCCACGAATCGCAGATTTGAAAGTGAACAGGAAAGTCAATGAAATCAACGATCTACCAACACCACCTCCGCGCCAGTGCTAGCTTTTCGTACCGTCACTTATTGCACTGAAAACGAGGAGACCCCTGCACCAGGCGGCGCAGGTCGTCGAGGTTGCGCGCCAGACGATCCATGCTGTGCACCACGACCGTGTCGCCTTCGCGCACGAAGGCGAGCAGCCGTTCCAGTTCGGGCCGCCGTGTGTCCTTGCCCGACGCCTTGTCGGTGAACACTTTATCCACCTGGATCTGTTCGAGCTGCCGTTCTGGGTTCTGGTCGAAGCTGCTGACGCGGACGTAACCGATGCGCTGACCGTGCAAGGTATCCTCCTGAGGGAAATGTGTCAGGAAGAAATCTATGACCCTTGACGGCGTATGTCAATCAATTCGGAAGGCAACTCTATTCTGACGATTTAGCGCCGGATGGTCTGACGCCAAGTTAGGGTATGCCTCAATCTGACGGTAGCGAGTCGCAGGCGTTCGGATCGGCATCGGTTTCGTTCCCTGTCTTGGCACGCGCTTCGAAGCGTTGATAACACTCCAACCCGCAGAAGTGCTCGACGTATTCCGCGCCTTCCGGGGTGAAGGCGGCATCGAGCGGGATTTCCTTGCAGCACACGCAGCAACTGGTGGTGGTCGAGTCACTTGCATTCATGGTGGCACCCCTCCATTGACTGACGAAGACGGCGAATGCCGCCGCCGGCATTGGCTTCGCGAACAGGAAGCCTTGTCCTGTGTCGCAGTCCGCTTGTCGCAATAGATCAAGACTCGCCGATGTTTCCACGCCTTCAGCCACCACATCCATGCCCAGCCCGTGCGCAAGCTGAATCACGGTGTGCACGATGGTTTGGTCGCGGCGGTCGTTGGCGAGCCCGGCGACAAACGATTGGTCGATCTTGAGCGTGCTGATTGGGCAGCACTTCAGATGTTGCAGACAGGAATACCCCGTCCCGAAGTCATCGGCGGCGAAGCGCACACCGATCTGCCGCAAGGCGTCCAGGGCGGGGAAGATCGCCGGATCACCAAACGCGACCGATTCGGTCAGCTCGATTTCGAGATACTCGGCGGGCAACTCGGCATCAGCCAGCACGCCCTTTACCCACCCGTCGAAGTCCGGTCCCACTTGGCTCGCCGAAACATTGACGGCCAGCCGGAACGGTCGCCATGCCAGCATTCGCCAGTCACGCATCTGGCGGCAGGCTTCGCCCAGCACCCAAGCGCCGATTTCAGGCATCAGGCCGGACGATTCGACCACGGGCAGGAACTGGCCCGGTGGCAATAGTCCAAGCGTCGGATGACGCCAGCGCAACAGGGCTTCCGCGCCGACAATCCCACCACTGCGCAGATCGACGACGGGCTGGTAGTGCAGTTCAAGCTGCCCGCGCTCGACCGCTTGGGCCAGTTCCGGCGTCGTCCATCCATCCGGCCGGAAAGCGCTCATTCTCTTTCCCTGAATGCCCGCAACGCCCGCGACAGGGACAGAAGGAACAGGCCGGTCAAACCGAGCGCCGCGATGACCCAATGCTCGCCGAGGAAAGCACCGGCGGTTGTGCCGGCCAGCACGACAGCGAGGATGGGCAGGTGGCAGGGGCAAGTCAGCACAGCCAGTCCGCCCCACAGGTAGCCGGTGATCGGTTTGTGCGTCTCGGACGGCAAGCGCTCGGGGTTGTTCATGGCAGACTCTCCGCGTGCTGTGCCGGCTCGGTCGGCAGGGTGGCCAACTGCACTTCCAGATCGGCCAACGCTTCGCGCCGACGCTCGACGAACTGACGCAGCAGGGCAAGCTGCGCGGCCGCTTCGTCGCCGTCCGCCGCATCCAGCGCCCGGCACAGCCGCGCCAGCGCGTCGAGGCCGATGCCCGCCTCGAAGGCCGCCCGCACGAAGCACAGCCGTTGCAAGGCGGCGTCATCGAACAAGCCGTAGCCGCCTGGTGTGCACGCCACCGGGCGCAGCAATCCGCGCAGCAGGTAGTCGCGCACGATATGCACGCTCACCCCGGCATCAAGAGCCAGCCGGGACACCGTGTAGGCGTTCATTGAACACCTCCTTTTTCTCACCCGGCGCAGCAGGAAAGCTGCTTCACATCCTTGTTGAAGGTCTGCGCCGCGAGCTTCAACCCCTCGACCATCGTCAGGTAGGGGAACAACTGGTCGGCCAGTTCCTGCACCGTCATGCGGTTGCGAATGGCCAGAGCCGCCGTCTGGATCAGTTCACCCGCTTCCGGCGCGACCGCCTGTACGCCGATCAGCCGATGGCTGCCTTCCTCGATAACCAACTTGATGAAGCCGCGTGTGTCGAAGTTGGCGAGCGCACGCGGCACGTTGTCCAAGGTCAAGGTGCGGCTGTCGGTCTCGATCCCGTCGTGGTGGGCTTCCGCCTCGCTGTAGCCCACGGTCGCCACTTGCGGATCGGTGAACACCACGGCCGGCATTGCGGTCAGGTCGAGCGCCGCATCGCCGCCGGTCATGTTGATCGCGGCACGGGTGCCGGCCGCTGCCGCCACATAGACGAACTGCGGCTGGTCGGTGCAGTCGCCGGCCGCGTAGATGTTCGGGTTGCTCGTGCGCATGCCTTGGTCGATGACGATGGCACCTTGCGCATTGACAGTGACCCCCGCTGCGTCCAGCGCGAGGCTGCGCGTGTTCGGTGTCCGACCGGTGGCAACCAGCAGTTTGTCGGCGCGCAATTCACCGTGCGTGGTGGTCAGCACGAATTCACCGTCCATATGGGCGACCTGGCTGGCTTGCGTGTGCTCCAGCACCTCGATGCCCTCGGCACGGAAAGCGGCTGTCACCGCCTCGCCGATGGCCGGGTCTTCACGGAAGAACAAGGTATTGCGCGCCAGGACCGTGACCTTGCTGCCCAGCCGGGCAAAGGCTTGCGCCAGCTCCAGCGCCACCACCGACGAGCCGATTACGGCAAGGCGTTCGGGAATGGTGTCGCTCGCCAGGGCCTCGGTGGAAGTCCAGTAGGGTGACTCTTTCAAGCCCGGAATCGGCGGGACCGCCGGGCTGGCACCCGTGGCGACCAGGCAGCGGTCGAACATCACGACGCGCTCGCCACCCTCGTTCAAACGGACGGTAAGGCTCTGGTCGTCCTTGAAGCGCGCCTCACCGTGCACAACGGTGATGGCCGGATTACCGCCCAGGATGCCTTCGTACTTGGCGTGCCGCAGTTCGTCGACGCGGGCCTGCTGCTGGGCCAGCAGCTTACTGCGGTCAATCGTAGGCACAGTTGCCGCAATACCGCCATCGAACGGGCTTTCCCGGCGCAGATGGGCGATGTGGGCGGCGCGGATCATGATCTTGGACGGCACACAGCCGACATTGACGCAGGTGCCGCCGATGGTGCCGCGCTCGATCAGCGTGACCTGCGCGCCTTGCTCGACGGCCTTCAGCGCCGCCGCCATCGCGGCTCCACCGCTGCCAATGACCGCTACCTGCACCGGGGGCTCGTTGCCACTGTGCTTTTCGGCGGCGGCCATCCATCCCCGCACCTTGTCGAGCAGTCCGACGCGGTTGTCCGCCAGTGGCGCATCGGCTAGCGTTGCCTTGTAGCCCAGTCCGGCCACGGCGGCAGTCAGCGCGTCCGGCGATGTGCCCGGCACGATGGCGAGTTGCGCTGTGCCCTTCGGATAGGACACCAGCGCCGACTGCACGCCTGGCACTTTTTCCAGCGCTTCCTTGACGTGCGCCGCGCACGAGTCGCAAGTCATGCCGGTGATTTTTAGATGGGTCATGCAACAGATCCTTTATCGTTTGTGGCGCCAGACAATGACGTCCGTTGTGCTGCGGTGCCGTTTTCAGTGACTCACTGCTTGACGCTGGACGGATAGCCCGCGTCTGCGGTTGCCTTGGTCAGCTTCTGCACGCTGGTCTTGGCATCGTCGAAGGTGACGACCGCTTGGCGTGTCTCGAAAGTCACGTCAACTTTGCTGACGCCTTCGACCTTGGAAATCGCCTTCTTGACAGTGATCGGGCAGGCGGAGCAGGTCATGCCCGGTACGGACAGCGTGACGGTCTGGGTGGCGGCCCAGACGGGGGCAACAACGGCGGCGAGGGCGAGGGAGGCAAACAGTTTCTTCATGGTGAACTCCGATCAGTAGAAAAATGGCATGACGTAGGGAAATCCGAGCGCGACCAGAACCAGCGCGGCCACGATCCAGAAAATGAGCTTGTAAGTAGCTCGCACTTGGGGAATCGCGCAGACCTCACCCGGTTTGCAGGCCGCTGCCTGCCGGTAGATGCGCCGCCAGGCGAAGAACAACGCCACCAGCGCCACGCCGATAAAGATGGGGCGATAGGGTTCCAACACCGCCAAGTTGCCGATCCAAGCGCCGCTGAACCCCAAGGCGATCAGAACCAACGGCCCGAGGCAGCAAGCCGAGGCGAGGATGGCGGCAAGCCCTCCAGTGAAGAGCGCGCCGCGCCCGGTTTTTGGTTCAGACATGCGCTTGTCCTTTCGAATTGAAATTGGATAGCGTAACCTTACTTCCGTACTCATGTACGGAGTCAAGCGATATGGAAAACAATTTGGAGAACCTGACCATTGGCGTTTTCGCCAAGGCGGCCGGGGTCAATGTGGAGACCATCCGTTTCTATCAGCGCAAGGGCTTGTTGCTGGAGCCTGACAAGCCCTATGGCAGCATCCGCCGCTATGGCGAGGCGGATGTAACGCGGGTGCGCTTCGTGAAATCAGCCCAGCGGCTGGGCTTCAGCCTGGATGAGATCGCCGAGCTGCTGCGGCTGGAGGATGGCACCCATTGCGAGGAAGCCAGCAGTCTGGCCGAGCACAAGCTCAAGGACGTGCGCGAGAAAATGGCTGACCTGGCGCGCATGGAGGCCGTGCTGTCTGAGTTGGTGTGCGCCTGCCATGCGCGAAGGGGGAACGTTTCCTGCCCGCTGATCGCGTCACTACAGGGTGGAGCAAGCTTGGCAGGTTCGGCTATGCCTTAGCGTGCTTTATTTTCCGTTTTCTGAGACGACCCCACGTTGGGTCGTCAAACGACACCAATGTATGACACCACGCTGCAACTCGACCCGATGGGCTTCGCGCCGCGCTACTCGCTCTTCAAGATGGATGACGTCTTGGCGGGTCGCGCTGACAATGCTATCAAGTACCGTGGCATCTTCAGTGGCCTGACGGTCACCGGCCTCTACAGCTTTAGCCGCACCGGCGGCGGCGAAGTGCCGGGGAACTACAAGGTCGATCGAAACATGGGCGTATCGCTCATGTATGAAACCGGCGCCCTCGCTGTCGGCGCGGTGTACGACGAGATCCAGGGCAGCACCGTCGCCACGGCCGACCGCAAGGACCGCCGCGCTCTAATTGGCGCGAGCTACGCTTTCGGACCGGCTAAGGCATTTATTGGTTATCGCTGGTACAACGGCAATGTCGGTGCGCTGCCGACGAACGGTTCTAACATTTACTGGGCCGGCCTGCGCTATGGCCTGACGCCCGCACTGACGCTGACCGGCGCCGCCTACTACACGGACAGCCGCAATTCTGGCGCAGACCCGTTCCTGTTCGTTGCCTCGGCAGATTACGCTTTCTCGAAGCGTACCGATGTGTATATGAACGTCGGTTATGCACTGAACCGCGGCAACTCGCAGCTGGGCATGAACGGCTACAACTCGACGACCGGCAGCCCGACCAACGTTGTCCCTGGCAAGGATCAGACCGGCGTCGTCGTAGGCGTACGCCACAAGTTCTGAGCGAGCTCAAAAGAATCGACACTTTCTTGTTAATTCAAGAGAGTTTGTGCCTCCCAACCGGGAGGCATTTTTTTATGACAGGATCGTAATACGCGGGTAATTCAGTGGAGCAGGTCCGGTAGCTAGACTGTGAACACGGTGAGCGATTAGAGACTCACAAACATTGACTCCGGAGAGATTCCATGAAGACGATTCACACTGCCCTGATTGCTGCTGCCCTCACGATTGCTGCCGCCGGCTCCGCCATCGCTGCTACCCCTGATGGCCAGATCCACCGTCCCCGCGACCCCTACACCGACGGCGGACGCGCCGCAGTCAACGACATTTACGCCGGCGGTGCACGCATCGACAAGCGCGACGTGTTCACCGACGGCGCACGCCTCGGCCAGCGTGACGTATTTACCGACGGCTCGCGTATTGGGCCGCGTGATGTGTTCACCGATGGCGCACGCGGAATTTGACGCAAGCCGTCCCTGAAACTCAGACCGACCTCTGTGGGGGAGCCAGGCACCCGTCAGTTGCTTGGCTCTTGGTGCTCTTTCGCTTTATCCCGATGGCGAAAGCTTCCGAAGCTTGCCCTCCCCGGAGGGCAAGCTTTTTTTCCCTCCATCGGCGTCAATCCGGTGCCGTTCATGATGCGGTGGCGCGTGCTACAACTTCCCATCGCCTCGTGTATTGCTAAGCGGCAGAACCGACGCCAATGACGATGAAAAAGGCCCCGCATTGTGCGGGGCCTGTAGTTCACCGGTTCAGCAACGTTCAGCCACCTGTGAAGAGGTCGCTTCTATCAATATAGACGCGCACGCCAGCGCTACCCGGCAGATCCGGCATCAACAAGCCAAGGTCCACACTCGTATCCCTGACCATCTGGGCGAAGGTCCATGCGACGATCTTCTCGCCGGCCCGAAACGCCACCGTCTCGCCAGAGTCCACGTTGACATACCGCATCCCTGGCTTCACGTCGATAATGCGACTGGCCTGAGATTGGCCGGCTGGATCGCCATACAAGGTCGCGTGACGCTTCGCCATCGCCTGCGCCGTCGCCGTCGACGCAGGCACGCCCGGTTTCAACCCGGTCATTTCCAAAGCATACGAAGCCGACATCCCACCCAACAGCAACGCCGCAAACAGCAAGGCGTGTTTCTTCGTTTTCATAGTCATCTTCTAGAGACTTCGTTGATCTATGAAAACGAGTGTATAAATTGTACGCATGCTGCAGCCTTGCCCGGCGATTACAAATAGGCAATCGGGCTCATTGCACCACTCTACCCAACGACTGGTCGGTCCTGACTCGGCCTACCCACCGAAACCCGCGCTGAGGCTTCAGCACCGTTGAGCGGGAAGCGCAATGTAAAGCGTGTCTTCCCATCCAAGCCGCTCACGGCTGACGCGTCGCCGCCATGGAGCTCCATGATCGACAGGACGATGGCCAGGCCCAGCCCCGTGGACTGTGACGAGTTGGATCTCGCCCTATCCCCACGGAAGAACCGATCAAAGATGAGGGAAAGTTCCCGCTCCGGGATTGGGTCTCCAACGTTCGTGATGTCGATGCAACAATGTGCCGCTTCGCGGCGCACCACCAGATCTATCATCGAATTCGGCCACGCATGACGGACCGCATTTGACAGAACATTGTTGATCGCACGCTGGAACAGAATGGCATCAGCGACCAGGGTGGCATCCCCGCTTACCCTGATTACGACGCTTCGCTCCTCTGCAAGCACCGAAAAGTAGGCGGACAACTTGCGAAGTTCTGCATTCAACTGGAGTTCCGTCAACTCGAGCGCCACATTGGCACTGTCAGCTCGCGCGAGGAACAACATCGCATCGATCATCCTCGCAAGTCGCTGGTATTCGACCAGGCTTTCCTCCACCAAGGCGACATACTCGGGCCCGGTGCGGTCTCGTGACAAGGCGACCTCGGCATGTCCAATGAGGTTGTTAAGCGGCGTGCGCAAATCATGGGCAAGATCGGCGGAGAACCGCGACAGCTTCTGATAACCATCCTCGAGGCGTTGCAGCATCGCATTGAACGCAGAGGCGATATCACGCACTTCGGTGGGCTTGGGTGGCATGTCCACCCGGTAGCTCAGCCGTTCCACACTGATCCGGTTGATCTGCTTGATAAGTACGTGCGCCGGCTCCAGCTCACGGCGCGTAATGGCCGCCCCCACCAGGGCCGTCAATATCACACCGACGGTGGTACCAAGCACGAGCGTCGTCCGGAATCGCGCAGTCACCTGCTTCCTGTCCTCGCCAGACTTCGCCACGAACACCGTCGCCCGCGTACCGTCTCGCCCCAACACCGCATCGGCGGACTGGAACATGAGCGATGACTTTCCCGTGACCGCCGCTTGGTCAGTGCCTTCCAGCAATGCATCGTTGCCCGTGCGAAACAAAAGCCGGCCATCCAGCGCCGTGACGCGAACGATGAGGTCCGAGTAACCTCGCACCAGATCATCGAAGCGATGCTGCGCCGCCGGGACGCCCTGCACCCCGTCCACCTCGCGCAAGAAATGCTCGACCTGTTCGAGTTTTCCCTTTACAACCTCATCGTCTCTGGCCTCGAGTTGCGCGGCGAGCGAGTAGTAAGCAAAGGCGCCCATGCTGGCCAGCGCGATAGACAGTACCAATGCAAAGAAGAGCCCAAGCCGCCTCGTCAGTGACAGCGGGGTTATCGAAGTCCCGGGCCTCATTCCGTCACCGGCCGCGCTCTGGGTCGAGGACATAGCCCATTCCCCGTACGGTATGGATCAGCTTTTGATCGAAGGGATCATCCACCTTGGATCTCAGGCGCCGGATCGCGACGTCAACGACATTGGTATCCGTGTCGAAGTTGACGTCCCAGACCTGGGACGCGATCGTGGTTCGCGACAGCACCTCCCCTCTCCGGCGCATGAGCAGGTGCAACAGCGAGAACTCCTGATTCGTCAATTCAATGCGGGTAGTTCCCCGGAATACCCGCCTTCCAAGCACGTCGATGTCCAGATCGGCAATGCGCAATCGCTCGGACTCCTTCGAGGTGCTTTGGCGCAAGCAACGCCGGATACGGGCAAGGAGCTCGGCAAAGGCGAAGGGCTTGACCAGGTAATCGTCTGCCCCCAACTCGAAGCCTCTGACACGATCCGCCACATCATCCAGCGCCGTCAGAAACAGTACGGGTGTCTCGGACTTGGATCGAATGGACTTGATGGCCGTCCACCCGTCCATACCTGGCAGCATGACGTCCAGGATGATGACGTCGTAGTCGGTCTCTTCCGCCATGTGGAGCCCATCGCCACCATTGTTCGCGATGTCGACCACGAAACCCGACTCCGACAATCCCTTCTGCAAATACTCCGCAGTACGCGGTTCGTCTTCTACAACAAGTACCCGCACCTTAGTTTCCTCCTGCAGCAAGCGACTTCGATCCGACCAGTGCTGGCGATGCATTGAAATGCTGAGCTGCATCCGCTTGTTCGCATGGTGCCAGTTCGAACTGAATGGTCACGTGCGTGATATCGAATTTGTCAGCCAGCATCTGCTTCAATTCCGGTAGCACTTCCATTTCCGGGTTGACGGCCGTGTCATTCACGACATGAACCGTCAAGCTCGCCTTGCCGCTGGTAAGTGCCCAGATGTGGAGGTCATGGAAGCTTTTTACCCCGGGCGTCGCCAGAATTTGCTTCTCAACCTCTGCCAGATCCACGTCATCGGGTACGCCTTCGAGCAGCACATTCAGGCTCGACTTCAGCAGGATCCAAGTGCGAGGCAGTACCCAGAGGCCGATCAGCACCGCAATGGCGGAGTCGACCCACGCCCAGCCCGTGAAGCGGATGATGATCGCACCGGCGATGACGCCAACCGACCCGAGCAGATCGCTCCAGACTTCCAGATAAGCACCCTTCACGTTCAGGCTGCTGCTTTGCCCGGAGGACAGCATGCGCATGCTGATGAGATTGATGATCAGGCCCAGCACAGCCACGACGAACATGCCGGTTGACTCAATCTGAGGTGGCGATTTCAGCCGCAGGTAGGCTTCGTACAGGATGTAGATAGCCACACCGAACAGCAGCAATGCGTTAAAGGCCGCGGCAAGAATCTCAAAACGGTAGTAGCCAAATGTCCGCTTCTTGTCCGCGGGTCGCTTGGCGATCGCAATAGCAGCCAGTGCGATGGCCAGTGCGACGGTGTCCGTGAGCATGTGCGCGGCGTCGGAGATCAACGCCAGGCTCTTCGTCATGACACCACCGACCACTTCGGCAATCAGGAACGTACCGGTCAGCGCAAGGGCGATCTTGAGCGATCGCTCGTTGCCACCGGGATGGTCGTGTGAGTGACCTGCGCCCATAGAAACTCCTATAAAAATTGGGCGGTACGATGACCGCCCAAGGATTTACGTCATGCAGGCTGGCGGCCTTGATCCGGTTGATGCGTCTGAGTGACTGGCTCGCGAGTATCTTCCGCGTCCTCATCCTTGCGGTGAGCAAGTCGATAGAGCACCGGCAACACCAGTAGGGTCAGCGCCGTGGACGACAAGATGCCACCGATTACCACCGTTGCGAGGGGACGTTGCACCTCAGCGCCCGTACCGGTGGCGATGGCCATCGGCACGAAACCCAGGGATGCCACCAGGGCCGTCATCAGCACCGGACGCAGTCGCGTCAGGGCGCCAACTCGGACCGCGCTGTCGAGGGAATGCCCTTCTTCGCGCAGCGATCGGATAAACGACAGCATCACCAGACCATTGAGCACCGCCACCCCGCACAGCGCGATGAAGCCCACCGCTGCAGTAATGGACATCGGAATGCCGCGTATCCACAGGGCAAGAATCCCGCCAGTCAGCGCAAAGGGAATGCCCGTGAAGACTAGCAAGCCATCCTTGATGTTGTTGAACATCGCAAACAACAGTACGAAGACCAGCAACAGCGCCACCGGCACTACCACCTGCAGGCGGGTGGTGGCGGACTGCAGTTGCTCAAAGGTGCCACCCCATGTCATCCAGTAGCCAGCCGGGATCTTGACCTGGCTTTGGATAGCCGCTTCCGCCTCGGGCACGAATGAACCAATATCACGTCCACGAACGTTGGCACTGATCACGATGCGGCGCTTGCCGTTCTCGCGCGAGATCTGGTTCGGGCCGGGCGCCATTTCCAGCGTCGCCACCTCGCTCAATGGGATAAACGTCGTTCTCGCGTCCACTCCTTTTGGCAACGGAATCGGCAATCGGCGCAGAGCCTCGACCTCGCCGCGCACAGCTTCGGGCAGGCGGACCACGATATCGAAACGACGATCGCCCTGGAAGAAGGTTCCGGAATCACGGCCTCCGACGCCCGTTGCCACCGCGTCTTGCACGTCGCTCATGTTAAGCCCGTATCGCGCCGCCTTCTCCCGATCGATCTTGACCGTCAGCATCGGCAAGCCGGTGGTCTGTTCTACCTTCACCTCCTGCGCGCCGGGGATGCCCTGCAGCACGGCCGATACCTTCTTCGCCGTCTCGCTGAGCACGTTGTTGTCATCGCCGAAGATCTTGACTGCGACGTCCGAGCGGACCCCGGAGATCAGCTCGTTGAACCGCAGCTGGATCGGTTGGGAGAACTCGTAGTTGTTCCCGGGGATCTTGCCGGCTTCCTCCTGGATGGCGGACAGCAGTTCGGCATGTGTTTTCTTCGGCTCTGGCCAATCCTTCTCAGGCTTGAGCATGATGTAGCCATCCGAAATATTCGGCGGCATCGGATCGGATGCAATCTCCGCCGTACCTGTCCGCGCAAACACGCGCTCGATTTCGGGGAATTTTGCCTTGAGGGTCGTCTCGATCGTCTTCTGCATCTCCACGGACTGCGACAGGCTCGTGCCAGGAATGCGCAGCGCCTGGATGGCAATGTCGCCTTCGTTCAGATTGGGGATGAACTCGCTGCCCAGGCGGGCCGCAATGGCCACGCACAGAACAATTGACACCGCGGCAAACGTCAATACAACGGCCGTGTTCGCGAGCGACTTTTCCAGCAGCGGCTCGTAGCGACGCTTCGCCCAGAGCATGAGACGATTTTCTTTCTCGGCCACCCGTTCGCCGATGAACAAGGCGACCGCAGCCGGAACGAACGTCACGGACAGAATCATCGCGCCCAGCAGCGCCAGGACGACCGTGAACGCCATCGGGTGGAACATCTTGCCTTCCACCCCCGTCAGCGCAAAGATCGGCAGGTAGACGATCATAATGATGAGCTGACCGAAGATCAGTGGGCGACGCGCCTCCTTCGCTGCGGCAAACACCTCATGGAACCGCTCGGAGCGCGTCAATGGCCGGCCATGGTGTTCCTGCGCATGCGCCAGTCGCCTCACACAGTTTTCGACAATCACCACCGCGCCATCGATGATGATGCCGAAGTCGAGCGCGCCCAAGCTCATCAGGTTCGCACTGATCTTGTAGTTCACCATCCCCGTGAAGGTGAACAACATCGCCAGCGGAATGATCGTCGCGGTAATCAGCGCCGCGCGGATGTTACCCAGGAAAAGGAACAGAATTACGATGACGAGCACCGCGCCTTCAAGAAGGTTCTTCTTGACGGTCGCAATGGCCTTGTCGACCAGACGTGTCCGGTCGTATACCGTTACGATCTTCACACCTTCCGGCATCGTACGGTTAATGGAAGCGACCTTTTCATCGACCGCTTTTGACACAGCCCGGCTGTTTTCGCCGATGAGCATGAATACCGTGCCCAGCACAACTTCCTTGCCATTCTCGGTTGCCGCACCGGTACGCAGTTCCTTGCCAATCTCCACATCCCCGATGTCGCGAATGCGGATCGGCTGCCCCTGCGCTGTACCGACAATAATGTTGCGGATGTCGTCTTCGGACGCAACCTGACCCGGCGCACGAACCAGATACTGCTCGCCCCTACGCTCGATGTAGCCCGCACCCACGTTGTCGTTGTTCTTGTTCAGCGCATTGACGACGTCGGTCAGCGTCAGCCCGTACGACGCTAGCCGTTCAAGACTCGGCGCGACCAGGTACTGCTTGTTGAAACCACCGATAGTATTGATCTCGGTGACACCGGGCACGTTACGCAGTTGCGGCCGTACCACCCAATCCTGGATTTCGCGCAAATCTGTCGGCGTATAGGCAGTCCCGTCAGCTTTGCGAGCACCCTCTTCGGCTTCAACGGTCCATAGATAGATCTCCCCGAGGCCGGTCGAAATAGGCCCCATCGCCGGCACAACGCCTTCAGGCAGATTGTCCTTGGCTTCCTGGATGCGCTGGTTGACGAGTTGGCGCGCGAAATAGACGTCCGTGCCATCCTTGAAGATGACCGTCACCTGCGACAAGCCATAGCGGGACAGGGAACGCGTCTGTTCGAGTCCCGGCAGGCCGGCCATCACGACCTCGATCGGATACGTAACACGCTGTTCGGTTTCGAGCGGTGAATAGCCTGGTGCCGAGGTATTGACCTGAACCTGAACGTTGGTAATGTCAGGGACCGCGTCGATCGGTAGTCGGTTGTAGCTGAAAATCCCTAACCCGGCCATTCCAAACACGGCGAGCAGGACCAGCCATCGCTGCTGGATGGCGAAACTAATGATACGTTCAAACATTGCTGTTTCCCCCGTATCAATGGCCGTGTTCGGCGCTGGATTTGCCAAGTTCGGCCTTCAGAACAAAACTGTTGGCGGCGGCGTAACGTGCGCCCGGCTTCAGGCCCTCGACAATCTCGATGACCTTGCCGTTTGTCCGGCCGACCTTCACCGGCTGCGGCACGAATCCACCTTGAACCGCGACAAAGACTACGCTCTCGCCATTGACGTCCTGGACGGCCTCGGTCTTCACCGCAACGGGCACCTCGACATCAGCACCGAATACGTCGACCGTGACGAAGAGACCCGGTCGCCAAGCCATCTGTGGATTGGTCAATGTTACGCGGGCCTTCGCCGTCCGCGTCTGCTCGCCCAGCAGCGAACCCACGTATGAAACGGTGCCATCTGCCTTCACATCGGACGATGCCGAATTGATCGACGCCTTTTCGCCGATGCGCACCCGCTCGACATCCTTGGCAGACACCACGAACTCGGCCCAGACGGACGACAGATCCGACAGCGTGAACACGTTGGCGTTGTCCGCCACCGCTTCCCCAAGCGAGATATGCTTTTCAACGATCATGCCGTCGAACGGTGCGCGCAGCTCGTAGCGATTGAGTGCCGTCGAGCTGTTGCTGGCGCCAATGGCGGTCAGCTTCTGCTGCGCGTTCTGGACACTGATCTGCGCTTCCTGCAGCGCGTTGCGGGCGCTCAGATAATCTTGCTCCGCAGAGATCTTCTGTTCCCAGAGCTTCTTCTCGCGGTCATAAGTGACACGCGCCAGATCCAGACGTTTCTGTGCTGCGAGCAGTTCGCTGCGCTGGTCAGAAAGTCCGGTGCTCGCGATGACCGCGAGAACCTGTCCCTTCTTAACCTGTTGCCCAATATTGGCCGGAACGCTCTCTACGACGCCAGCCAGTCGCGGCACCACGTGGGCTGTCTTGTCTTCGTTGAAACGGATTTCGCCGGGGAACTGGACGCCAGCCTGGACCTTTGCCGAGCCCGCGGTTTGAACCACTACCCCTGTCTTGGCCAGCTGGTCCGCTGTCAACTCAATCTTGCCTTCCTCTTTCGAGAGCCGCACGGCGAGTGGCGAAGACGAACCGGGCAAGGTCACATTTGCGGTCACGTCAAAGACATGGGGCTCGGCAACTGGCTGTTGGCTTTCCAGCGCGTCGCCAGACACCACGAACTTGAGCGCTTGAGACTCGCCCGTAGCCCGCACGAGCTGGCCTGTCGCTGCCACGCCATTTGCCACCGCCTTCCCAGACTTGCTAACCCAGAGCCGAATACGGGCCTCGCCCTTGGATTCGGCCGTGCCAATTTCGACGTCATAGCCATCACGCGAAAAGAGCGCGCCACCATTGGGGCCCTTCTTGACCTCGTGATGCTCGCCGTCGCCGTGTGACTTGTCATCCTTGTGGTCGGCTTCCGCCGCCTGCTTGCCATGGTGCTCGGTGTCGCCATGCCCCTTGGATTCCGAGTGCCCACCCTGCTCTTCCGGCGCAGAGCGCCCGCTCAGCAGAACGCCACCAGTCGCGACGCCGCCCACCAGTACGATGGCCGCAATGGCAGCCTTTTGTTTGTTCGAAATAGCCATGTTTTATGAATCCCGTCTTAACGTCCCAGAATGCGATCGATCGTGGTCGCCGCCTGATAGGTTTGTCCAAGCACGCCGAGATAGCGGATGCGTGCCTGGAACAGCGTGCGCTGGGCATCCAGGACGTCCAGATAATTGAACTTGCCGGCCTCGAAGCCAATGGTCGCCGCGTTGAAGGCTTGCTCGGCGCCTGGCAAGACGGTCTGCTTCAGCGTTTGTGCCGAGGCGCGCGATACCGACAGCTGGTTCGATGCCATCAGGAGATTTCGGGTCAGGCTGATGCGATTGGCCAGATATTCATCCTGGGCCTTGTCCGCCTGGCGAATGGCCGAATACAAGTTGCCCTGATTCCGGTCAAAAATCGGCAACGGGATCGCCACACCGATCACCGCCATGTTGCGGTTGGCTTCTGTATCTCGCTTGGCACCCAGACTGACTGTCAGATCCGGATACTGGCGGCTGCGCTCAACGCCCACCAATGCCTGGCGGCGGTCAAGTTCAGCGCGGCTTGCGGCCACCAGCGGTGAGTTTTCCAGCTCCTTCAGAAGGAGTTCAGGCGCCGGCCTGGATGGCAGCGCGTCCAGATTGCCCTGTGCTTCGGTAAACTGCGGCGATGCATTGCCCCACAACGCCGTCAACGCCTGACGGGCGGACTGCAGGCTCGCCGTTGCTTCGGCCAATTCAAGTTCGGCGTTGGCCTGTTCGACACGTGCCTTAGTTTCGTCAACCGGGGAGATCTTGCCGGCCGCGACGCGGCGTGAAGCGGCTTGCGCGCCCCTCGCAGCGATATCCGCGGAGCCAGTTGCCAGCTTGACGCGTTCCTGTGCGATCAAGACGGAAAAAAAGCTCTCGATTACCTGCGCCCGAATGTCACCGCGAACGCCAGCCAGCGTTGCCTGCGCCAGTTCGCGCGTCCTTTCCGCGGCATTGATACGAGCCGAGCGCTTGCCGCCCAGTTCGATGGGGATATTCATCTGGGCGGTGGATGTACGGGTGGATTTCCGCGTGTCCTCGACCAGCGTCTGGAGTTCCGGGTTCGGAATAACCCGGGCCTGCATGATCCCACCTTCTGTGGAATCGAGTTCCTTGGCGGCGGCGGACAGGTTGAAATTGCTTCCTGCCGCCAGCGACAACGCGGCCTCGAGGGTCAACGGTCCCGCCGCTTCCCTTGGGAAGACGGGCACCATGGACGTGCCGGTGTCAGATTGCGCTACGGCAAAGTTTGGGCTGAGAAATGCTACCGCCAGCCCGAGCGGCAGAAATAGTCTTCGCATCGAATTGCACCAAGGTATGTGACCAGGAGAATTCGGCGAGAGACGAAAGGAGAAAAAGAGTCGTCGTCTCGCCGATCAAGCGAGACGCTGCCACTGAGGACGGTCGGGAGCCCTGGCATTCAGAGACGAGAACTCGGACGCATGTTGAGTATCGGTCACTTCTACCCGATTCGCTATCAACACGTCCTGCGTCTGTCCATAGACGAACGGGAGGGAGACCAGATGGCATACCCCGCAGTCTGTATCCACGAATGGCTTTTTCTCGGCATCCGTTTTACCTTCCGGCTGCTGATGACGATGCTCGTGGTGCCCAAGGTGCCAAGTGGCCGTGGCTTTCTCGTGCTGACAATAGCGTGCCGCTGCCGCCCAGGAAAACTGGAACGGCAAAATGAGCAGCACGAAGATCAGAACGAAACGTCGCATTCCTTGGGAGACTGTGCGGGGGGCTTGGGGTTGAAGTACTAACGGCTGGGCCGTCGCCGAAGTTTACATGAATCCTCGATCACCAGCATTAAGAGCAGATTACGATTATCGCTTTCGCCTGCTCGTTTTGGGGTGCCGCTTTCGCCCCTCATCAGTCTTACGCTTGGGGGCGGGCCCATGCTTCCACCGCAAATAGACAGCGAACCCCACATACAGGATGGTACGTCCCCGGTTCTGTAGACAGTTACAGCGATCGAGTTGGGTGAGCTTCCTCGAAAGCCATGGGAGACAGGCCGCCATTGTGCCCGTGGCGGCGCTGTCGGTTGTAGAACACCTCGATGTAGTCGAACACGTCTGACCTGGCATCGTTCCGTGACGGATAGACCTTGCCCCGGATTCGTTCCTTCTTCAAGCTGCTGAAGAACGACTCGGCCACCGAGTTG
>NZ_MCGB01000098.1 GCF_001699815.1 Ralstonia pickettii
GGGACGATACGCGGGATGGACCAGCAACACACCTTTAAGCCGGCGCCCCCGCAGCGGGTGGCTCGGCCGTAGGCGGCACCTTCCGCTCATCCGGCCCACCAACCCGCGCCATCCACTCCTCCAACGCCGCCGAAGTCCGCAACACCGTCCCCGGCGCCGCCAGCGGCACGTGCGCCTTGTCGAACGCATCCTTGAGCACAACGTTGAAGGCCCGCAACACATCCGCCTGCTTCTGCGGACGCGTCTTGAACCGCCCCTTGACGATCATCGCGCCCCCTTCAAAGCGATCCAGCCCGAAGATTTCCGCACCGCCGAGCAACGTGTAGCCAAAGCGCGGCTCACCCGCAATCTGGTCAGCCGCCGCGCGCACGAGATCGATCGCCTGCTGGGGCTCGGCCTCCATCGCCACGCGCACTTCAAAGTCGGCAAACGAGTAATCGCGCGAGAGGTTGCGCACGGTCTTGATCTGGCTGAACGGAATCGACAGCACCGCGCCCGTGCCATCGCGCAGCCGCACCGTCCGGATAGTCAGGTTGATGACGGAGCCCGTGGCCACGCCCACGTCCACCACATCGCCTACGCTGATCGTGTCTTCCATCAGGATGAAGATGCCGGTGATGAAGTCCTGCGCCAGCGACTGCGCGCCAAAGCCGACCGCCAGGCCGATCACGCCGGCGCCGGCCACCAGCGGCGTCACGTTCACGCCCAGGTTGGCCAGCACGCCAATGCTGGCCGTCACCACCAGCGTCACCTTCAGGCCATTGCGCAGCAGCGGGAGGATGGTCAGTGCACGCGTGCTGGGCTGCGCCCGCGCGGAGGCCGGCGACAGCGCCCGCAGGATCGCCGTGTCGAGCAGGATCCAGACGAGCCAGGTGGCAAACACGGTGCCGATCAGGCCCACCAAGGCATCGGCGATGCGCTTGCCGTTGACCGAACTGTGTGTGACCTCCACCAGCGTATGGCCCCACACGCGCAGCACCAGCTCTAGGAAGGCGATCCAGATGACGAGCTTGATCAGCGCGCCAACAAAATGCTTGAGCCGCTCGAGATAAGGCGAGCTGCGCGTCAGACGCAGGTGCGCGCGCCAATTCGCGCGGGGGCGGACCAGCGCCGACAGGAAGAAGGCGGCCACCAGCAGCAGCGACGTCATCACCGCGCGGCGCGCCACGACGTCAACGTTGTCGGGCATCGTCAGCGTGGCCATGACGGTGGCGCCCGCCAGCACCACCACCGGCACTGGCCAGAACGCCGCCAGCAGGCGACGGATCTGATTGCCCGTGTGTTCGCCGCTGCGCAGCTCCAGCGGACGATTGGCGATCAACTGGCCGATGGGCCGCCGCGCCCACAACGCGCCCACCGCCAGCATCAATGAAGACACCACGTTGCACACCGTGGCCAGCAGCAGACTGAGCGAGCCGCCCAGCACCAACGCGACGCGCGGGTCCACCAGCGCATCGCCGCAGGCGCCCAGACTGGCCGTCAGAAAGATCGGCCACATGCCATGCTTGAACAGGTATTCCACTGCCACGCGCCGATGCGCGCTGCCGGAAAACAGCGAGAACAGCATCGCCACGCCCGCCGTGATGATCGCGCCCCATACGATGGCGTAGGCCAGCACCAGCGCCAGGACGAAGCCCGGCGAGGCGTCGTGGTCGAGCCGCATGATGACGGCAAAGGAAATCGCCCACGGGCCGATCTTGCGCAGCGCGTCGATCAATAGCGCGCGCGTCGTCGGGTGCGGCCCGAGGCCCACGGTGAGGCCAAACACGCGGCGGATCAACCAGCCCAGGCCCAGCAGGCCAGCGGCGATGGCGGCCCAGATGCCAACGGTGCTCGCAAGGTCGGCAAGCAGCGGCATGCGCTTCTCGGGCGCGACGAGCAGGCTCGCGTTCCCGCTGGCGGCCTCGATGCGGCGCAGCCAGTAGCGCGGCGCACCGGCTTCCACATCGGCCTGCAACGAGCCGTTCTCGATGAGCGAAGCCACCGCGCCCAGCAGGCCCGGCGCCTGTTCGGCCTGCACCTTCTGCTGCGCGCTCATGCCGTCTCGCAACTGCTTCAGTTCATTGACGAGGGCGGTGCGTTGCTGGTCGTTGTTGAGCAGCGTGATGACGGTGTCGAGCGACTGGCGCGTCTGCGCAGGGTCCGCCGCGGGCGCCGATGCGCTGGCGGTGGAAGTCGGCAGCCCGGCCAGCTTGGCAAACGACACCGGCGCGGCATCGGCCATGTTGGCGACGCACGCCATCAGCAAGAGCAGGAGCGATGCGAGCGGCCACAGTCGCCGCGTGCAAAACAGGGAATGAGTACGCATGACAGGGAAAGCGATCGTGCAGACATCGATCACGGCACGATACGCGAATTCCCCGGGCGTACAACCTCAGCGCTTGGCGCCCGGTGGCAGCGGGGCGCGCCGCCAGAGCCAGACGGCCGTGCCCAGCGCACATGCCATGCAGCCCATCACCAGCGTCACGACGCCCGGCCAGCCCCACGGCGCGTAGAGCTTGCCGCCTGTCGTGCCGATCAGGCTGGAGCCCAGGTAGTACGCCAGCAAATACAGCGCTGCCGCCTGCCCCTTGGCACGCTGCGCGCGGCGCCCGACCCAGCCGCTGGCCACCGCGTGCGCACCGAAAAAACCAAAGGTGAGCAGCGCGATGCCGCCAATCACCAGCAGCAGCGGCCCCGCCAAGGTCAGCAGCACACCCGCCGACATCAGCACCGTGCCCGCCAGCAGCATGCGGCCCCGGCCATGGCGATCCGCCAATCGGCCGAACCATGCAGAGGCACCAATGCCGAGCAGGTACACCATGAAGATGCCGCCCACCGCCGTCTGGCTGAGAGCATACGGCGCATCGAGCAAGTGAAAACTCGCGTAGTTGTAGATCGTGACGAAGCCGCCCATCAGCAAGAAGCCCATGGCGAACAGCGCGCGCAGACCCGGCTCGCGCAGATGGGCGCCCAGCGTGTCGAACAGATCGGCCAGCGCCACACCCTTGCGCGGCACAAAGCGGCGCGACGGCGGCAGCAGCCACAGGAAGGCCATTGCCGCGAGCAAACCCAGCATGCCGGTAAAACCGATGGCGGCGCGCCAACCGAAATGGTCCGCCACGGCGCCGGTCATCACACGCCCCGCCATCCCGCCGAACGCCGTCCCGCCGACGTACAGGCCCATCGCCATGCCCAGCCCTTGCGGATGCACCTCCTCGGCCAGATACGCCATGGCCACCGCAGGCACGCCACCCAGCACCACGCCGAGCAACGCCCGCGTGGCCAGCAACCCGTGCCAGCCTGGCAACACCGCCGCCGCCAGCGTGAGCACCGACGACAGCACCAGTGACACGCCCATCAGCGTCTTGCGATGGATCGACTCCGACAGCAGCCCCGCAAACAGGATCGCAAACGCCAGCAGCAGCGTGGACACCGACAGCACCAAGCTCGTCTGCGCGGGGGTGAGGCCAAAGTCGTGCGCCAGCAGCGGCATTAGCGGCTGCACGCAATACAGCAGCGAGAACGTGGAAAATCCCGCCGCGAACAGCGCCAGATTGGCGCGCAGATAGCCAGGATGGCCCCGGACCAGCCAGCGGGAATGATCAGCGGGTTCGATGGCGGGTAGAGGGGACGGCGGCGGAGACGGCGAATGGGTCGGCGAAGGCGGAAGCGGAGCGTTCACGGCGGGCGGGTTGAAACAAGCGCAGGGGCGGGCGCCTATTATCGTTCGCAGGCACCGTTCCTGCTGCGATGCGACATCGACCTTGCTGCGCAGCCTCCATCTCGCTCATCTGCCCGATCATGGAAACCACGCTCTACTACTGGCCCGAAATCCAGGGCCGCGGCGAATTCGTCCGGCTCGCGCTGGAGCAGGCCGCCGTGCCCTATACCGACCTCGGCCGCGAAGATGCATCCGCCATCGAAGCGTTTCTCGACGATGCCGGCATTCCGACACCGCCGTTCGCGCCACCGTTCCTGGTGTCCGGCCCGCTGGTGATCGCACAGACGGCCAACATCCTGCTTTACCTGGGCCAGCACTACGGCCTGGCCCCGCAGGACGAAGCCGGTGGCCTGTGGACGCACGGCCTGCAACTGACGATTGCCGATTTCGTGGTGGAAATTCACGACACGCACCATCCCATTGCGTCATGCGAGTACTACGAAGATCAGCGCGCCGAAGCCAAACGCCGCACACAGGATTTTTTGGATAATCGCGCGCCCAAGTTCCTGCACTACTTCGAGCGCGTGCTCGACCGCAACCCCGCCGGCCCGACATGGGCCGTGCGCGATGCGCTGACGTATGTGGACTTGTCGCTATTCCAGATCGTGGCCGGGCTGCGCTACGCGTTTCCACGCCACATGCAGCGCTACGAGCGCGCGTTGCCGCATCTGGTGGCACTGCATGATCGCGTGGCGGCACAGCCGAACATCGCGGCCTATCTGGAATCGCCGCGTCGCATTCCGTTCAACACGATGGGCATCTTCCGCCACTATCCGGAACTCGATGCACTGAAATGACAAAACCCGGCGCAAGGCCGGGTTCGCATGGAGGTTGAATCGCTCAGGCCGCCAGCGGCGTAGCGGGCAACCGGCGGCGGATGTCTTCCAGCGCGGCGGGCCAGCTTTCGATGGCCGCCAGATCATGGATGTCCTGCAGATCGATCAGCAGATCGACCACCTGATCGTCGTCGACATTCACGCCGGAGCAGCGCAGCGCACGCGCGAGCGGATCCTCGCTCGGCACACGCAGCAGGCTCACGCCCAAGCGCTCGATGGCGCTGCAATAGAACGCATCATCGATGAGAATCCCGACGCCGCATCGGCGGTTATCGAGTCCGCGATAACGCGGCTCGCCGTCGGCGTCTTCGGAGCGGCATTGCTGTGCGAGCAGGTGCGCGCGCACGCGGTCAAAAATGTCCTCGATGGCGAGGAACGTCCCCTTCCCTTTCATGGCGTCACCTTCTGTAGGGTGATCTGTGACCGGCCGGTCGGTCAGAATGTATCGACGAGAGCGCCGCTCAGGCCGAATTGGCGCGCAATCGACTGCAGGCGTTCCTTCCACTCCCACGTGCCGAAGACGTCGTGCGCGTTCTGCAGCTTGGAGAGCAACTCGACGGTGTCGCGGTCATCCACATCGATGCGCGCACGCTTGAGCGCGCGGCGCAATGCGATGACGCCGGCGTCCATGTAACGCGGAATCTCGTTGGTCGGCTTGAGGATGTAACGCACCGGCACGCTTTCCATCGACGTGGTGTAGTCGCGCACGCCGATCAGGTTGCCGATCGGGCAGCAGCGGCCGCCCTGGCCATGGTACGCAGCGCCGCCGCGCGGCAGGATGGCAGCGCCGCCCTGACCGAACAGATGACGGACTGCGCCGTCGTAGATTTCTTGTTTGCTGAGATATTGCGTCTTCATGTTCTTTCCCCTGACCCCAGATTGCAGGCGTCGCCGATTCGATTCACTTCCGACTTCCGGCCTGACGTTTGCGTCCGACGTCGCACATCTGCCATCCGTGCGATCTATCTTGGTTCAGGATGCACCAGAACCATGGGCCGAAAAAGGACCGGAATGTAAGTCATTTTTACCGTTTGCTTTTTGGCAACGAATTGCCCGCAAAGGTGCGCCAGTCAACGCTTTATAGGTGCCTTTCACACCACGCGATCACACTGTTTTCGGATGTCGTGATGCACGTTCGCAACAGCGTGTGCGCAAGGCTGCGCGCACGTGGCGCATGGGTCGTAGGCGCGGCGCTTACATCCCGATGATCTGGTCTGCGTGGCCGAGGCAAAAACCACGTCGGTCATGGTGCCCGCAGGTGGGCATCACCTCGTAGCCGGCGGCGCGCAGCAATACCGCACGCGCGGCAACTTCCACCGGAGGCAGGGGCTGCCCCGAGTGCTCATCGCGCACCAGCCGGCCGAGTTGGGCAAACGGCTGGTGCAGCAGATGGTCCAGATCCAGCGAACCGCAGTACCGCATCACATCACCTTCTTGAAAACAGCGGCGGCACCGGGGCACGCCGTTACATCGATTCGTCTGCCAGCTCAGGACACGGAACCAGCGTCTGGCGCACACGCGCATACGCGCCACGCTGTGCCCAGATCGCGTCGGTCAGAGCGGCGATCAGCGCGTCGCGCGGCAGGCTTTGTGGTGCCACGCCGAACTGCGCCTCCACGGTACGTAGAGCCTCCGTCACTTCGCTTCGCCATCGGGCGTCGAGTCGCTGGGTCATGTGGTTCTCGCTGGGTCGGTTCTGGCGCGGTGGGCGGCGGGCTGGTGCCCACTCTGGCCGCGCTGGGAAGGGATTGGCGGAATGGGTTCCGCTCTTGTTTGTGAAGAACGGCACACGGGGCCGAAACTTGATTGCCGCAGCGGGGGGTAACCGGTGCTCCGTCGTGCTTGGCAACACCCGGCGCCACTCCGCCAAACGGGTTCCCCCATTCGCGCAGCAACTTCGGCGCGCTACCGTGGCCCAATCGGTTCCGAAACCGCCCACCCCCTACCCACCGATGAAGATGGAGCGTCACGTGTCCCGACTGTCTTTCCTGCGCCGTACCGTCCTCGCCCTTGCGTGCGTGCTGGCCGTGCCCGCCGTTGCTACGGCCGGCGCGCCCGATCCGCGTCAATACATGCACGGCATCAGCGCGGTGCCTGGCGCAACGGCCAACACCTTCAACGTATTCTTCAGTAGCTCGGGCCTGCCCCCGCGCGGTGCCGATCGCAGTGGCAGCTGGCCGCACGATGTCTATGTCGCGCAATGGCATGCCGACACGGGCGTGCTCGATGCCCCGCGCATCTTCATCCAGAAGCCGGAAGCGCAGGAGCCCGTGACGGTGGCGCGCAACCGTGCTGGCCAGGTGATGGTGTCGTTTGAAGACGGCTGGAATGCGCCGGAAAACGTCAACCAGCGCTTCGGGATCTACGACACCGCGCTGCGGCCCATCAAGCCGTATCCGCAACTGGTGGAATCCGGTAGCCATTCGGGCCATATCACGGCCGTGGGCGAGCGCTTCGTGGTGTTCTATTCCGACGGCTGGATCACCGGCGGCGGCGTCGACAACCTCGGCAGCGGGAACGGCGTCTACCTGAAGGTCTACGACGGGCGCGGCCGTCGCCTGCACAACGTCGATGTTGCCGATGGCCGGCGCGAATGGTGGCCCATGGTGGCGGGCGGCAGCACCAATGCGCTGCTGGCCTGGCAGCAGTTCGTACCAGGGCAGACCGAAGCCAATCTGAAGATCGCCGTCTTTGATCCGGTCAGCGGGCGCGTGACGGGCGAGCAGCTTCTGCACAAGCATCTGCAGTACTACACCTACAACGTCACGTGGATGCCGGCGATCGAGCGGTACCTGCTGGTCGGCGTGGCCAAGGGTAACGGCTTTGCCGATCTGATCGACACCACGGGCAAGGTGCGCGCGTCCATTTCATGCATGCCGGCAACGGTGCGCGAGGCAGGCATCACCGTCAACCAGAGCACCGCCTATACGCCCGCCGCCGATGGCCGCCTGCTGCAACTGCAGGCGGGGCCGGATTCGCTCACGCTATCTGCCACGCTGCTGAACACCGATGGCAAGCGCGTGCAATGGCGCCCGGTGGGCAGCACCGGTTTGCTGCGCACGTCCGGGGCAATCGACTGGATGTCGCTGACGGAAAAAGGGTTGGAGCAGCTGCATTTCGACCCCGCCAAGACGCAGCCGGCCAACGCGGTCGATCAATGCCGCTAGCGCGACAGGCTTAGGCTAGGCGTCTGTGACGAGCACGCGCAGGCGCACAAGACCATCCCACCGCGCGTGGACGGCATCGGCAATGCGCGCGAGTTCGCCAGCCAGCGCGGGCGGCAAGACCAGGTCAACTTCCACCGCCCCATCAACGTAATGCAGCACGCAGTGGCGCGCGTCGAGCGGCGTGCCGGGCGGCAGCAGTTGTGCCAGCACGGCGCGCAGCGCCTCGCGGTCGGGCAGCGGCACGGGGTCGGTCGCGATATGCTCGCGAGGGTCGACGTGAATTTGCACGTCGAGCACCGCCATCGCCGTATGCGCCGTCAGCACGTTGGTGCGGGCCCGGACAGCAATCGCATGGCCCTCGCTCACGGAGACGCGCGGATCCACCTCGATATGCGCGTCGACCAATGCCTGGTCTCCTGTCACACGCGTACGCAGGTCGTGCACGTTGATCACGCCCGGCGTGGCTTCCAGGCTGGCACGAATCGCCTCCACCTGGGGGGGCGGCAAGGCCCGGTCCATCAGGTCATTGAGCGCTTCCCAACCAAAGCGCACGCCCACACGGCCAATCATCAACCCGACAACGCAGGCGGCCACCGGGTCGAGCCAGTGATAGCCCATCAGGTTGCCCGCCACGCCGACGGCCGCCACCAACGACGACACCGCGTCGGAACGCGCATGCCACGCATTTGCAATCAGCATGCGTGAGTTGATGCGCTTGGCCATGGCCAGCATGTAGCGAAAGAGCCCCTCCTTGGCCGCCAGCGCGATCAACGCCACCACTAGCGCCGGACCATGCACCGGCGCCGGCCCCTGCGGCGAGCGCAGGCTCTCCACCGCAGCCCAGATCATGCCCGCACCCGCCCCGACCAGCAGCAACCCCAGCCCCAGCGACGCGGCGTTCTCGTAGCGCGCGTGGCCGTACTGGTGGTCTTCGTCCGGTCCCTTGTGGCTGTTGCGGTTGGCAATGAAGACGATGCCATCGGCGATCAAGTCGGACAACGTATGCAGCCCGTCGGCCACCAAGCCCTGCGAGTGCGACCACAGCCCCGCCGCAATCTGCCCCGCCGAGAGCACGCAATTGACGCCCGCACTCACCAGGGTGGAGCGTTCGGCGCTCTGCTGGCGCGCGGCCGCGGAAGGTGCTGTCGAGGATGTGGGCGTCATGGGAAATCGGTGCAATTGAAGCGTGCGAAGCAATCGCGAGCATTGTGCCACGCACCAACGCGCCGCCTGAGTCAGATCTCATCGCCGCAATCACAACACGTTGCGACAAATTTGCACCAGAAGGGCGCGGATCGGGGGGGCACGAATAGGACTTTTCCGATGTTCCACGCTGGCGGCTTCGGCGATTCTCAGCAATGCGGCAAACACGTTGCCGCACGTTACACGCTCGGAGATACGTCGACATGCAGCCTCCCATCCAACTCGTCATTGCAGATGACCACCCCGGTGTGGTGGCGGCCGTGCGGCGCCTCGTGTCCGGCGTCCACGGCTTCGAGGTGGTTGGCGAAGCCAGCAACGCCGATGAGCTGCTCGCCGTGCTTGCGCGCGTGCGCTGCGACCTCGCCATCACCGACTACGCCATGCCCGGCAGCCGCTATGGCGACGGCATCATCCTGCTCGAATTTCTCATGCGTCGCCACCCGGACCTGCGCGTGATGGTGCTCACCATGCTTGAGACCCGCGCGCTGATGAGCAACATTCTGCGCGCGGGCATCAAGGTCATCGTCAGCAAATCCGACGAGCCGCAGCACATCCTCGAAGGCATGCAGGCGGCGGTGGATGGTCGCATCTATCTCTCGCCGCTGCTCAATGCCAAGCTGCTCTGCCGCAACGGCGAGCCGCAGCCCGCCCACGACGACCCGGTCGCCAAGCTCGGCAAGCGCGAGCTGGAAGTGCTGCGCATGTACGTAACCGGCAAGACGGTCAGCGAGATCGCCCAGCAGCTCAACCGCAGCGTCAAGACCATCAGTTCGCAGAAGCAGACGGCCATGCGCAAGCTCGAGCTTGGTAACGAAGCGGCGCTGTTCGACTTTGCCGTGCGTCACGGCCTGCTTGGCAGCGGCGAGGGCTGAGCCGATGCGGCGTTCCCTCTTCGCGGTTTCCGCCGTCGTCTGTGCGGCCATCCTCGTTTGGTGGGGCGGGGACGGCGCACGGCAAGCCGATACCGGCGACGCTGGGCAGGGGCCGGTGTATCGATTAGCCCGCTTTCCGCCGATGCTCATCGTGGGCGTCATCGGCAACGCGATGATGCCGCTGGAGGGCATTGAGGCGGACCGGCTCAGCGGTTTCTCCGGGGATCTCCTCATGCAACTGATCCCGCACGATCAAGTGCGCGTGGTACCGCGCGTATTCGCACGGCGCGACGAACTGCTCAAGGCAGCATGTCGCGGCGATGTCGACATCATCATGAGCGTGGCGCCACGCTCCCAATACGACCACTGCCTGGAGTATTCGGCACCGTATCTCGAACGCCCCACAGCGGTGGTCGCGCGCACGGAAAACGTCGAAATAGCGCAGAACCCGTTCGGCGCGGGCGTTCGCGTTGCGGTCGAGCAAGGCTCTTCACTGGAGGAGGAGCTGGCCCATGAATATCCGAACATCGCGCTGTTGAGCACGCCCACAGCAGCCGACGCTTTGGACGCCGTGCTCGACAAGACGGTCGACGTCTACGCTGGCGTCACCTACCCGACACGGGAATTGATAGCGCGGCCGCGCTACCGGGAGCTATCGATCGTGCAGCTTGCAAACCAGCAGGTCGATGCGCTCCATTTCGCCGCGCCCCGGGATCGCGCGACGCTGATTCGCCATCTGGATCGCCATCTCGCGCAGTTGCCTGACACCACGATGAGCCAACTTCGCGCGCGCTGGATCGCTCAGGGCGGTACGTCGACCGTGGCGCTGCAATTGTCGGACGATGAGCGCGCCATGCTGGCATCGCTGCCCCCGTTGCGGTATGCAGCCGACCCGGATTACATGCCGTACACATTTGACGACACTGGCGGCGGCCTGCTCGGCATCTTCCCGGAGTACCAGAATTTCCTTTCGCGAACGCTGGGCCTGCAGTTCGAGCGCGTCCCCGTGCGTGACTGGGCCGACGCGCTCGACAAGGCGGGCAATGGCGAGGTCGACATCTTGCTCGGCATGTCAGATCAGGATGCTCGCCCAGCTGGATTTGCGCTCACGCAGCCCATCGATGCCACGCCGCTGGTTATCGTCGGGCGCAACGATGCGTTGACTGTGGCGGCGTTGTCCGAGCTTTCCGGCAAGACTGTCGCACTGCCTGCCAGCGATACGCTGACCGCGATCTTGCGCCAAAACGTGCCGAAAATCCGCCTCGTGTCGGCGGGTTCGGTCGACAACGCGCTGTCCATGGTGGCAAGCGGCAAAGCCGATTTCACCATTGTCAATCTGCCGGTGGCCGACGCGTTGATCCGCCACCATTTTCCGGGCGAACTGAAGGTCACGGGCTCGGCCAACACGGTCGAGAGCATCGGCGTGGGCGTGTCGGCAAGGTACGCCGCGCTGGTGCCGCTCATCAACCGCGCGCTCTTCGCCATGCCCGAAGGCGAGCAAGTAAGCATCCGCAACAAGTGGCTGTCGGTCAGCTATCAGCTCGGTCCTTCGGCGTCGGCCGTGCTTGGCAAGTTTGGGCCGGTGGCCGCGCTGGTGCTGGCGGCACTGGTGGCGCTCTTCATCAAGCAGATGCAGTTGCGCCGTGAAAATCATCAGCGCCGCCGCGCTGAAGAAACCCTGGCCCAACAACTGAGCTTTCAGCGCGCGCTGATGGAGGCCGTGCCGTTCCCGCTCGTCGCCAAAGACGCCGCGCAGCGTTACGTTGCCGTGAATGCTGCGTTCTGCAACATGTTTGGCCAACCACGCGCTTCTTTGCTGGGGCGCACGCCGCAGGAGCTCGGGCTGTATTCGGTCAGCAACACGTCGCCGCTGTCCGACATCAACCAGCGCGCTGCGCAGATCAGCGAAAGCACGCGCGAAGAACTCATCATCGACACGCCGGACGGGCAATCGCGCAACGTGCTGTACTGGATCGAGCCGTTCCATCTGCCGGACGGGCAACCCGCGGGCACCGTCGCCTCGCTGGTCGACATCAGTGAGATCCGCGAGGCGCAAGCGCGAGCCGAACGCCTTGAACAGCGCCTGCGCGAGGTCACCGAATCGCTGCCCGCGCTGGTCTATCAGTTCGAGCTGCCACCGGGTCAGGTCCAGGGGCGCATCACCTACGTCGCGGGCAAAGCGTACGAGACGCTGGGCGTGCAGCCTCAGGATCTGCTGGACTACCTGTCGACCCCGGAGCTACTCATTCACGAAGACGACCGGCAGCGCATGCTCGACACGGTGCTGGTCTCGGCGCAGCAGCTGACGCCCCTGGACCAGCAGTTTCGCCATGTCAGCGCAGACGGCGTGGTCCGCTGGCTTCATGCGCGCTCGATTCCGCACCGCGAGGCGGACGGCCGCACGGTCTGGAACGGCTACCTGAGCGACGTCACCGCAGAGCGCGAGCAGGCCGACGCACTGGAAGCGGCCAAGAACGCGGCGGAATCGGCATTGCATGCGAAAGACCGCTTCCTGGCCATGATGAGCCACGAAATCCGCACGCCCATGAACGGCGTGCTGGGCCTGGTCGAACTGCTGCAGCAGACGAAGCTCGAGGGCGAGCAGAAGCAGATGGTCTCGCTGGTGCAGGATTCGGGGCGCGCGTTGCTGCATATCCTCGATGACATCCTGGACTACGCAAAGATCGAGGCCGGTCGCTTGGATATTTCTCCGGCGGCCACGGACCTGCGCGAGGTCTTTGATGGCACGGTCGGCTTGCTGGCGAGCCGCGCACACGAAAAATCGCTGGCGGTGCATGTGACTGTGGCTGCCGACGTGCCGGCCAGCGTCTCGGTCGACAGCATTCGTCTACGCCAGATCCTGTTCAACCTGCTCTCGAACGCCATCAAGTTCACCGACACCGGAAGCGTGCGCCTTTCAGCGGAATGCGCGCGCGTCACCGACGACACGGCGCATCTCATCATCTCCGTCACGGATACGGGCATCGGGATCTCGCCGGCGGTACAGGCCACGCTGTTCGCGCCATTCGTGCAGGCCGAGCGCTCGACCACGCGGCGCTACGGCGGCACCGGCCTGGGCCTGGCCATCTCCCGCCAGCTCGCGGGTCTGATGGGCGGGAAGCTCGTCATGGAAAGTGCCCAAGGGCAAGGCACCGCCGTGACGCTGGAACTGACCGTGCCAATGCTCAAGGCGCGGTATGCGCTGCCGCAACTGGAAGGCCGCAGCGTTGCCATTACCGTGGATGACGCGGCCGTGCGGCACAGCCTCACGCAGCTGGCGGTCGCGGCCGGGCTCCGGCCTGTGGTTGCTGCAGACGCCGACATCCTCCTGACCACCACGGCGCCGGCACACGAGCACGCCATCCGCATCACCTCCGAAGCCAGCTATGCCGAACCGGGCAACGCGCTGAGCATCAATCCGCTGAACTGGCACGCTTTCGTGCAGGCGTGCGAGCACGCGCTGCGTCGAGCCGGGCACGCGCACGTGGCGAGCGTGGCGGCCCACACACCGCCGGCCGCCGCGCCTTCAGAAGCGCCCGGTGCACATATCCTCGTGGCGGAAGACCATCCGATCAACCGCGAACTGATCGCCAAACAACTCCGGCTGCTGGGTTATCGGGTCACGCTGGCCGAAGATGGCGTGGTCGCGCTCGAACGTCTGCACGAACACCGTTTCGACGCGTTGCTCACCGATTGCCACATGCCGCGCATGGACGGCTTCGATCTGGCGCGGCATATCCGCCACGAAGAAGGCGACGGCCCTCGCCTGCCGATCATCGCCATCACGGCGACGACGCTGGCCGAGGAGCACGCACGCTGCCGCGCCGTCGGCATGGACGCCAGCCTGCTGAAGCCGACCACGCTCGCGACGCTGCAGGAAGCGCTGTCTGCGCTGTGCACCGGTGACGTTCCCGCGGGCGCCGGCGGGGCCGCGGAGGAGCCGCCCACCCTCTCGCTCGACGACCTGCACGCCGCGCTCGGGACGGACCCCGCAGCCATCGGTTTGGCGCAGGTCTTCCTCTCGTCGCTGGCCGATGACGCGCAGCGCCTCCAGCCGCTGCTGGACGCGATGGACCGTGCAGCGCTGCGCCGTTGGGCCCATCGCACCGGTGGTGCCCTCGCGCTGTTGCACAACCCGGGCGTGGATGCCGTAGCGGAAGCGTTCCGCCATGCCGTGCATAACGGCAGTGCGAACGACATCCGTGCTGCCGGGGCGCGCACGATGAGGCTTTTGACGCATATCAACGGACTACTCAGCGCCTTCGGATCCCCCGCCGCCGACGTTGTGCACCGCACGCAAGTGACGGATTCATAAGGGAAAACCGTTTCAAGCGGTGCATGCACCGCTTTTAGATTAACCGTTCCAATCGGCCGATTGACTCGGTCGGGGCAGCCTCCTACGATGACATCGATCAATGTCACATTAAGAGGCGCCCATGTGGTGCCCACGGAGACACCACGTGAACGCACGGACCGACTTTCCGCGCGCCGACGCCTTTGCGTCGGCCCCGCACAGCGCTGACGCCCCGCCCCTGATCGATGCCGCCATCATCGGGACGGGCTTTGCCGGCCTGGGCATGGCGATCCAGCTCAAGCAGCACGGCATCGACAACTTCCTCGTCTTTGAAAAGGCGGGCTCCGTCGGGGGCACGTGGCGCGACAACCATTACCCCGGCTGCGCGTGCGATGTGCAATCGCACCTGTATTCGTTTTCGTTCGCGCCCAATCCGGACTGGTCGCGCATGTATTCGCCGCAACCGGAAATCCGCGCGTATCTGGAGCGCTGCACGGATGAATTTGGCGTGCGCCCGCATGTGCGCTTTCATCACGAGCTGGCGCGTGCGGCCTTCGACGACGCTGCAGGCGTGTGGAACCTGGAGATGGCCGACGGCCGCCGGTATCGTGCCCGCACGCTGATCTCCGGCATGGGCGGCCTGAGCCGTCCGGCCTGGCCGAACATCCCCGGCATCGAGACCTTCCAGGGCAAGGCCTTCCACTCGCAGCTCTGGGAACACGATTACGACCTGCGCGGCAAGCGCGTCGCCGTGATCGGCACCGGCGCTTCGGCCATCCAGTTCGTGCCGCAGATTGCGCCGAAGGTCGGCCGGCTCGACCTGTATCAGCGCACGCCGCCGTGGATCCTGCCCAAGCCCGACCGCAAGGTGTCGCGCGCAGAGCACTGGCTGTTCCGCCACCTGCCGTTCACGCAAAAGCTGATGCGCACCGGCATCTACTGGATGCTGGAGTCGCGCGTGCTCGGCTTTGTGATCCATCCGAAGCTGATGAAGGCGGTGGAGCGCATGGCGCGCGGCCACATCAAGCGCCGCATTGCCGACCCCGTGCTGCGCGAGAAGGTCACGCCGGACTACACCATCGGCTGCAAGCGCATCCTGATCTCGAATGACTATTACCCGGCGCTCACGCGCAAGAACGTCGACGTGATCACGTCCGGTATCGCTCGCGTTGAGCCCAACGCCATCGTCACCACCGACGGCACGCGGCGCGAAGTCGATTGCCTGATCTTCGGCACGGGCTTTCATGCAACGGACCCGTTCCCGCGTGGCGTGCTGCTCGGCAGCCAGGGCGTGGACATTGTCGACATGTGGGACAAGCACGGCGCCGAGGCCTACCTGGGCACCACCGTGTCGGGCTTCCCGAATTTCTTCATGGTGGTGGGCCCGAACACGGGGCTCGGCCACTCGTCGATGGTGTTCATGATCGAGTCGCAGGTGGCGTACATCGTCGACGCGCTCAAGTCGATGCGTGCGCACAACGTGGCGGCCATCGACGTACGCCCCGACGTGCAGCGCCGCTTCAACGACGGCATCCAGAAGCGGCTGTCGCATGCAATCTGGTCTGCCGGCGGCTGCGTGAGCTGGTACCTCGATCCGAAGACCGGCAAGAACACGACGCTGTGGCCGGGATTCACGTGGCAGTTCCGTCGCGCCACCGCGCATTTCCGGCTGGCCGATTACCGCACGCGCCCGATGGCGGTGCCCAAGGGTGTGCCGCTGCGCGTACCCGCCCGCACAGTGCCGGCCGCTCAAAACACCCCCAACGAAGAAGCGCTCGACCGCGTCTGATGCGCGTCAGCCCCACGGAGACCCCGCCATGAAGTCATTCAACAACCAGGTTGCCGCCATCACCGGTGCTGCGTCGGGCATGGGCCGCTCGCTGGCGCTGCGGCTGGCACGCGAAGGCTGCCACCTTGCGCTGGCCGATCGCAATGAAGCGGCGCTCGCGCAGACGCTGCAACTGGTGCGTGCGCATGAAGGCGACCGCATCCGCGTGACCACGCATGCCGTCGACGTGGCCGACCGCGCCGCGGTGTACCGCTGGGCCGAAGAAGCGGCCGCCGCGCACGGCAAGGTCAACCTGATCTTCAACAACGCGGGTGTGGCGCTGTCCAGCACGATCGAAGGCATGGAAGACGACGAGCTGGCCTGGATCATGAACATCAACTTCTGGGGCGTCGTACACGGTACCAAGGCGTTCCTGCCGCTGCTCAAGGCAACGGGCAACGGCCACATCATCAATACGTCGAGCATCTTCGGCATCTTCGCGCAGCCGGGTATGGGCGCCTACAACGCCAGCAAGTACGCCGTGCGCGGCTACACCGAAGCGCTGCGCCAGGAACTCGATCTGATGGACTGCGGCGTGTCGGCCACGTGTGTCCACCCGGGCGGCATCAAGACCAACATTGCCAAGTCGAGCCGCGTCTCGCCGAGCATGAACGGCTTCCTGGTGCGCGACGAACAGCAGGGCAAGGCCGAGTTCGAGAAATTCTTCATCACCTCGGCGGACAAGGCTGCGGAGGTGATCCTGGACGGCGTGCGCAAGAACAAGCGCCGCGTGCTGATCGGCCCCGACGCGCACGCTGCAGACGTGATGGCCCGCGTGCTGCCTGCCGCGTATCAGGCGCTGGTCGTGCGCGAAGCGCGCCGCACGCGCAAGAAGGCACTGCGCGACGATGCGGCGCCGGCCACCGCGCGCGCCAAGTAGGAGGTGCCGATGACCACGGCCACCACCGGCGAACTGTTTGCCAGTCCCCCGCGCGCGAATCTGCTCAACGTTGCACGCGCCATGCTGCGCCCGGGCCGCATCGGCTTGCGCAGCATCGGCCGCGATGTGCTGATCGCGCGCTACGCCAAGCCGCAATCGCGCTACCTGCCACTGATGGGCACGCGCGTCCATTACACCGATGAAGGTGCCGCCAATTCCGAAGGCACGTTGCTGCTGATCCACGGCTTTGGCGCATCGCTGCACACGTGGGATGGCGTGCTACCGCAGCTCACGCGGCGCTACCGCGTGATCCGGCTCGACCTGCCGCCCTTCGGCATCACCGGCCCCCTGCGTGATGCGCAAGGCCGCCCGCGCGCAATGGAGCTGCCGCTGTACCGCGACTTCATCGACGCGTTTGTCGACACACTCGGCCTGTCGAAACTCACGCTGATCGGCAACTCGCTCGGCGGCATGGTGTCGTGGGACTTTGCCGTGCGGCACCCGGGCCGCGTCGAAAAGCTCGTGCTGATCGACTCGGCAGGCTTTCCGATGAAGCTGCCGATCTACATCGATCTGTTCAATCACCTGGGCGTGCGGCTGACGTCGCCGTGGATGCTGCCCGAGGGGATCATCCGCGCCGCCACGCGCGATGTATATGGCGACCCGTCGCGCGTGTCCGAACCGACGCTGCGCCGCTACGCCGATTTCTTCTATGCCGACGGTGCACGACAGGCCATCGGCAAGATGGTGCCGAAGTTCCGCTTTGACGATGTCGATACCAGCGGGCTGGCCTCGATCCGAGTGCCCACGCTCATCCTCTGGGGCCAGCGCGACCGGTGGATCCCGCCCGCGCACGCCGGCGAATTCGCCCGCCGCATTCCCGGCGCCACGCTGCGCATGTATCCGGCGCTCGGCCATATCCCGATGGAGGAAGACCCCGTACGCGTGGGGACCGACCTCTGTGCATTCCTCGATCAAGGGCGCGCATCGACGCGCCTCGCCGCAACCACATTCCAGGAGAACCGCCCATGATGCCAGTCCGCCGCGACGTGCATCCTCACCTGCCGGCTGATCGCATCAGCAACTGGCACGAGCGAGGCACGCACGTCACCCACTTCCTGAACGCGCTGTCGATCTTCTTCCCGACCGGCGAGCGCTTCTTCATGGACAGCGTGCGCAACTACCGTCATCTGGTGACCGACCCCGAGCTCAAGCAGGCCGTGGCCGGCTTCATCGGCCAGGAAGCCATGCATACGCGCGAGCACGTGTTGTACAACGACCTCCTCGATCGCGCCGGCCTGCCCGCCACGCGCATCGACCGCTTTGTCGGCAAGTTCCTGAACGTGCTGCGCAAGTGGACCCCGAAGTCGCACCAACTGGCCGTGACCGTGGCGCTGGAACACTACACCGCCATGCTGGCCGGCCAAGTGCTTTCACATGAAGATGGCCTGGGCCGCAACTCGGAGCCCGGCTACCGCCAGGTCTGGCTGTGGCACGCCATGGAAGAGACCGAACACAAGGCCGTCAGCTACGACGTGTGGAATCTCGCCATCAAGCCGGGCCTGCGCCGCTACATCCTGCGCACATCGACGATGCTGCTGACCACGCTGCTGTTCTGGTCGATGGTGTTCTACGTGCATCTGCGGCTGATCTTTGCCGATCGCACCTGCAAGAACATGTTCTTCGGTCTGGGCAAGGCATTCCACTTCCTGTGGATTCACCCGGCGCCGCTGCGCAAGATCATCCCGGAATTCTTCGACTTTTTCCGGCCTTCATTCCACCCGTGGGATGAAGACAACCGTGACGCACTTGAACGCCTGCCCAAGCTGATCTCGGAAATCGAAGCGTATGCGGCAGCGAACGGCGAAGCGCCGTCGCCGTCGATCCGCCGCAAGCTGTCGACGGCGGGTGCAGCGGGATCTTGAGCAGGCATTCAAAACGCCTGCAGCACCCGTCGTATCGGGATCAAACTAGAAATAGATCAGGCGCGCCCCACGCATGGGCGCGCTGGAGACACTAGCCTTTGTCCGGCCCGGGCGCGCTGCCCGGCGGTTCGTGCATGTGCTCGATGACCTGCGCCACGCGGTCGCCCAGGTATTTGTTGGCGGCCGTCTCAAGTGCGCGCATCAGCTCGGCTTCGACTGCCACCAGCGCCAGCGGACGGATGCGCCAGATCACGTCGACCAGACGCGGCACGTCTTCGACCGGCGGCAGATCGCTGCCGTACTTGTCGAGTTCGC
This sequence comes from Ralstonia pickettii, assembly GCF_001699815.1. Lineage (GTDB taxonomy): Bacteria > Pseudomonadota > Gammaproteobacteria > Burkholderiales > Burkholderiaceae > Ralstonia > Ralstonia thomasii. Next base: position 19,024 of record NZ_MCGB01000098.1, read on the forward strand.
GCACGACCATGGAGACAAGATCGTCGGCCACCGCCTGCGTATGCGGCCGGGCACGCTCGATGATGTCGAGCACCTCAACAAGCGGGAAACCGGCCTTTGCCATCTGCGCGCCGGCCAGCAGCGCCTTCGGGCTGCGCGCCAGATAGCCGAGGCCATCGGGCTCAAGCAGGCCGAGCGAGATGGCCCGCGCCAGCGCCTGACGCGACATGGCACGGCCAAACAGCTTGGCAAGCGCCAGGAGCGAGTAGTGCTTGGGCGACTCGTCCGACCAGGGGCTCGCGATGGCCGATTCGAGCCCGAGGATGGAGCGCAGGTCATGGCCTTCGACGATGGCCTTGAGCAGCTCCTGGATGTTGGAGAGCGTGTAGCCGCGCCCGAGCAGGTGATTGATGAGCTTGAGCCGCCCCAGATGCGCCTGCGTGTAGATGCCCACGCGTCCGCGCCGCTCGGGCGGATCGATCAGGCCGCGGTCCTGATACGAACGGACGTTGCGGACAGTGGTTTCGGCCGCGCGCGCCAGTTCGTCGATGGTGAACTCGCGGGCGGGCGGAATGGCAGGCGGACCGGCGTCGCCGGTTGGTTTGCGGGCGGGCATACAAAAAATTCTACACGAGCGCGGCGACAGACCGCGTCGGTTGCCGGAACGTTTCCGGTGCGTTTCTCACGACGAGGAGACCGTCGATGTGGGACTTGACCTTGCGTCATCGAAATAGCGCGCTGCGGGCTGCGGGCGCAGTGGTGGCGGCGCTGCTGCTGCAAAGCTGCGCCACCGCCGGCGACGGATACGGCGCCATCGAAGCCGACAAAGCCAAACAGCTTGAAGATGCACGGGCCCAGGCGCGCGCGCCGTTCCAGGTGGGCAATCTCGCCACGCGCGAGGTGCGGCCCGCCACGCTGCGCGATTCGGGCCAGCCCGATGCGATCTCGTATCTGCGGCATGTCGATTTTCGTTTCGATGGCGGCGTCGGCTTCCTGGTCGACCAGCTCGCGCTGCGCATGGTGCCGCGTGCACCGGGCGATCCGGTGTGGCTCGACGATGTGTCGTCGTACACGCTGCAGCCGGTGAGCGGTTCGGTGCGCGTTACGGCCGAGAGCATGGCCGCGCTCTTCAACACCGTGGTGTTTGCGCGCGGGCCGGGTGAAGATCCGCCGCTGCGCGGCTTCAGCTTCTCGCTTGATGACGGCACGCTCGACATGCGCGCCGAGATGCACCGGCGCGGCGCCTGGGTGCCGATCGAGCTGCGCGGCCCGCTGGTGTTGCGCGATCCGCAGACCATCGTGTTCCACCCCAACGTGGTCAAGGTGCGCGGGCAGGACGCCGGCGCGCTGATGGGCGCGGCGCATATCGAACTGGCCGATCTGTTGCCGGTATCGACGCCTGCCGTGCAGCTGACTGGCAGCGAAATCGTCATGCAGGTGCCCAAGCTGTTTCCGCCGCCCGCGCTGGAGTTGAAGCTCTCCGCCATTCGCGTCACGCGCGACGGGCTGCTCATGCAGATCGGCGATGGCAACCCGCAGATGCCGCCGCTGGCCAACGCCGCCGACGCGCAGCGCCCGTACATCCTCTTCCGCGGCGGTGACATCCGCTTCATGCGCTCGATGCCGATGAACGCGCGCATCGATATCGTCGTGGCCGACCCGGCCAAACCCTTCGTGTTCAACCTGTACCGCTATCGCGACCAGCTTGTCGCGGGGTCGCTGCGCTTCTCGCCGGATGGCGGCATTCGCGTGCTGATGCCGTCGTTCGACACCCTCGCCGCTGCCAAAGCCGCCAAGGCAACAGCAATTGCCAAAGCAGGCAAGCCTGCCCTGCAACTCGCCAAGAGGACCGCGCCATGATCGCCCCCGCCTTCGCTCTCGCCGCTGTGATGTTGCGCCTGGCGCTGGTGACGCTTGGCTTGGCCGGGCTGCTCGCCAGCGCACTCGCCCGCGCCGCCGAGCCGCCGATGGCCAACGCCCAACGCAAGGAGTTGACGACGGTACGCCAGCAATGGGCGCAGCGCTGCGATCCGTCCTCCGGCGCGCCCAATGCCAGCGGCCCCGCCGTCGCGCGCGACTCCGGCACCGCACCGCCCGTCGTGCAGATGCGGGATGTGGATTTCCGCATCACCGGCGACATCGGTTTCCACGTGCATCAACTGACCGCGCAGCTCGTGCCGCACAAGCCGGGGCAGCCCGTCGACATGGACGACCCGGGGCAGTTCGACATCCGCATCCTCGGCGGGGAAGTGACGGTGCCCAAGGATTCGCTCGACGCGCTGTTCAACCGGTATCTGCTCGACTATTCACCGCGCTCACTCAATGCGCTGTCGCTGACACCCGGCGACGGCGTGCTCGACGTGTCGGGGGGGCTGAAGCTACGCAATCATTTTCCCGGCGTGTGGCTGCCGTTCGGCATGCGCGGCACCTTGGCGCTCAAGGAATCGCGCTTTCTCGTCTACACGCCCACCGAGGCACGCGTGATGGGCATCCAGACGCTGGCGCTGCTCAAAGGGATGGGGCTGGAGCTGTCGCAGCTTGCGCCGCTCAATCGCACCGGCGCCAAGCTGGATGGCAACGACATGGTGCTGGACCAATACACGGTCTTCCCGCCGCCGCGCCTGGTCGGTCAGATGAAGACGGCGCGTGTCACGCCGGACGGGCTGGTGCTCGGGTTCGGCCCCGCGCCCGCCATGTGTGCGCCGGCGCCAACCGACGCCGCGAGCCGCATCTGGATCCAGTCCGGCGACCTGAAGATGTACAACGTGCTGGTGGCCAACAGCCGCGTGCTCGTGACCGATACATCAACGCGCGGGCCGCTGCGCTTCGACCTGTACCACTACCGCGAGGCCGCCGCGCGCGGCACCACGCGCATGGATGCCGATGGCACGCTGCGTGTGGACCTCGCGCCGGCAGGGGCCGCTCAATAGCGCCATCGTCACAGCGCATTACTTCTGGCAGACGGCATGCAGGATCGCCTCGCCCTCTGAGCGCGGCACGACGGCCTCCCAGCGCGGGCCGTCGATGGTCTTGGTGAGCACCGTGCCGTGCTGGCTGTCCTGGATCAGCGCACTGACCGGCAGGATACGCCCCTCCTTGCAGTCGTAGACGGACGTGCGCGTATCGTATTGATACGCCTTGCCGTCCGAGAGCTTGCGCGGCGCGTCATAGGCGTCGCGCGTCGTGGCGCGCACAGTGCCATCCTTGTTGCGCTCGATGGAGTCTTTGTCCAGATAGAGCGAGCCGCCGTTGTCGGCCAGCGGGGCCAGCTTGACCCAGTTGTCGGCCGCCGTGGCCGTCGAGCTACCGATTGCCAGCGCAGCAGCTACCCAGTAGATCAGCGTCGTTCGTTCCGTTCGCATCGCAACCTCCGTTTGCCTCATTGCACAGACGTATGCGGGGCGCAGCAGCATGGCTGCATCGTTCTCCGCACATCAAAAAATGCGTAGCAAACGGCATGCCCCGCGCGTGACACTGCCGCGGCAGGCAACAAAAAAAAGCCCGCTCGGGGCGGGCTTCTTCGGGAATGCAAGGGCGGCTTACTTGGCAGCAGCGGCCATGTAGTCGACGGCGGCTTTCACGTCGTCATCGGAGCCGGCATAGGTGCCCTTGGGCGGCATCGCGCCCTTGCCGTGCAGCGCGGAGTCATACAACTTGGCCTTGCCTTGGGCGAGGCGCGGCGCCCAGGCGGCCTTGTCGCCAAACTTCGGCGCACCGGCCACACCGGCGGCGTGGCACATCTGGCAAGTCGACTCATAAACCTTCTTGCCAACTTCCCCCGCCGAGGCTTGCGGTGCGGCGGCTGCAGCCGGCGCGACCGGTGCTGCTGCCGGTGCCGGCGCAGCAGCGGCCGGAGCCTGTGCTGCCGCCGGTGCGGATGCATCCGGCGCTGCTGCCTGAGCCGGTGCTGCGCCCGCGCCTGCCGGGGCGGCCGGTTCCTGCAGCTTCCCACCGGCGGAGTTGGCCATGTAGACGATGGCACGCTCGATTTCGTAGTCGCTCACATCATCGGGCGACGTGCCGCCGCGTGCGGGCATGCCACCCTTGCCGGCCAGTGCCACCTTCGTCAGGCCATCGAGTCCCTGCGACAGGCGCGGACCCCAGCTTGCCGCATCGCCAAATTTCGGCGCGCCGGCCACGCCTGCAGCGTGGCAGGTCGCGCAGACTTCCTTGTAGAGCTGCTCGCCGGTCTTGAAAACGCGCGGTGCGTTCGGGTCTTTCAGTTCGAGCTGCGCAACGGGCTTGATGCGATCGTTGACGGCCTCTTCCGACATGCCGGAACCGCCTGCGCCTTCCCGGGCGCCCAGGCCAACGTAATTGGCCAGCAGGATGATGATGAGGATGGGAACGGCAAAGGCGGCGATGACCGCGATGATCAGCTGCTTGGGGGTCTTGATCAGAGGCTCGTGTTCGTCGTGTTGCGCGTCGCTCATGCTCAACTCTCAGGATGGTGGAACCGCTCTTGGAGCCCTCGGAGCGCCGCCGGCAAGGTCACGAGCATCGCCGGCAGTGCGTGGGGGCCGCATTGGATCGCGATGAGGGCAGGAAGACCATGGCGATTGAATCGCCGCGTCGGCCCAGACAGACCTGTCCCCGTCTTTCTTTTGGCAAATAACGCGCGATTATATCCGCAATGCTTGGGCCTTTGACACGCGGGACAGCCCTAGGCGCCGCTTTTCGACCTGCGTCAAAAACCCAACGAAACGTTGCAGCAGCCCGCCTCGTACCGGGCCGTTCACGGGTCTGCGATGGACGCTTGCGCCCAAATGCGCTATCCTGCGGGGCTTCTCTTTCGGTGCGTTCTGTGCCGATATGCGCCCGTAGCTCAATGGATAGAGTACTGCCCTCCGAAGGCAGGGGTTGCTGGTTCGATCCCAGCCGGGCGCGCCAAAAATCAAAGATTTACGCAACTTGTACGGTTTTCCGACGCCAGAACCGCGCTTCTGCCGCAACGTGCAGGCCTGCCTATTCCCGAACCTTATTCAGCTTCCCAGCCTTTTTCGATTCATCGATCGCGCTGCGGGCACGCTAGAAAATAGTCACCTCATCAGGAGTCGAGTCGTGAGCCGTTACTGGAGCGATATCGTTCAGCAACTTGTGCCCTATGTCCCGGGCGAACAGCCGGCCATCGCGCGGCCCATCAAGCTGAACACCAACGAGAACCCGTACCCGCCGTCGCCGCGCGTGGTGGCCGCGATCGCTGCAGAGCTGGGAGAGACGGGCGAGAATCTGCGCCGCTATCCCGATCCGCTCTCGCGCCGCCTGCGCGAGACGGTCGCCGCGCATGTCGGCCTCAAGCCGGAACAGGTTTTTGCCGGCAACGGGTCGGACGAAGTGTTGGCGCACGTCTTCCAGGCGCTGCTCAAGCACGACAAGCCGCTGCGCTTTCCGGACATCTCGTACAGCTTCTATCCGACCTACGCGCGGCTTTACGGCGTGCAGTGCGAGGTGGTACCGCTGGCGGACGACTTCTCCATCCGCGCCGATGACTATCTTGGCGACGCAGGCGGCGTGCTGTTCCCGAATCCGAACGCGCCGACCGGCCACGCGCTGCCGCTGGCAGAGATCGAACGGATCGTCGCTGCGAACCCGTCGTCGGTCGTCGTGGTGGATGAGGCCTATGTGGATTTCGGCGCGGAGTCTGCCATTGCGCTCATCGACCGCTATCCGAATCTGCTGGTTGTGCACACGACTTCGAAGTCGCGCTCGCTGGCCGGCATGCGCGTGGGCTTCGCGTTCGGGCACGCGGCGCTCGTCGAAGCGCTCAATCGCGTGAAGGACAGCTTCAACTCGTATCCGCTGGATCGCCTCGCGCAGGCTGCCGCCCAAGCGGCTTACGAAGACGAAGCGTACTTCCGCGCCACGTGTGCGCGCGTGGTGGCAAGCCGCGCGCGGCTGACGCAATCGCTGCAATCGCTGGCGTTCGAGGTCGTGCCGTCGATGGCGAACTTCCTGTTCGCACGGCATCCGCACCACGATGCCGCAACGCTGGCAGCACGGCTGAAAGAGCGCGCCATCTTCGTGCGCCACTTCAAGCTCGCACGCATCGACCAGCATCTGCGCATCACCGTCGGCACCGACGATGAATGCGACGCATTCTTAAACGCGTTGCAGGGTCTGCTGAAGTAAGTACACACACGCGTGCGGCAAATTGCCACCGGGGTCAGCCAGCCATTTGGGGGGCGGCGCCCCGCGCTGACGGCTGCACGCCCCGATCGCACGGTGCATGTGGGTACTTGCGCGGCATGGCACGGCGCCAATCGAAGGCCACGAACATCCGCGATTGCTGCGCTCAGGTATGGGGAACATTGACCGGACGCAGATGCCGCCGCCCGATTGCTGTGCCAGAATGCACAAGCGGGTAAACGGCGCGCCGACGCCGTCCGCTGTCCCCTATGGCGAGCCTGAGCACTGCGCGGGCGGCACGGGACGCCACACAACACACTCCCACAAAAGGAATCAGCATGTCCAATCGTCGTCAATTCCTGAAGAGCATCCCCATCGTGGCCGCCGCGGGCGCCGTCATGTCGATGTCGGACCTCGCACTGGCTGCACCGATGGTGGCGGAAACCGATCCGCAAGCCAAGGCACTGGGCTACGTGGCTGACACCACCAAGGCCGACAAGGCCAAGTTCCCGAAGCACACGCCGGATCAGCACTGCGGCAACTGCGCCCTGTACCAAGGCGGTACGGCTGCGCAAGGCGGTTGCCCGCTGTTCGCCGGCAAGGACGTCGCCAACAAGGGCTGGTGCAGCGCCTGGGCAAAGAAGGCCTGAGCGAAGCGGTATCGCATGCAAGCAAGACGGACCCTGCGGGGTCCGTTTTTTTTATGGGCGCGCTCTACAATGCGTGCCATGCCGTTCACATTCACACCCACCGTCCTCGTCATCGACGACGAGCCGCATATCCGACGCTTCGTCCGCGCTGCACTGGAGGAGGAAGGCTGCGAAGTCCACGAAGCCGACCGCGTCGAGCGCGGCCTGATCGAAGCGGGCACGCGTCAGCCGGATGCGGTGATTCTCGATCTCGGCCTGCCCGATGGCGACGGCATGCAGTTGATTCGCGAGTTGCGCACCTGGACGGAAGTGCCGGTGCTCGTGCTTTCGGCCCGCGTGGATGAGCGCGACAAGATCGAAGCGCTCGATGCGGGCGCGGATGATTACCTGACCAAACCCTTCGGCGTGGGCGAACTGGTTGCGCGCCTGCGCGTGCTGTTGCGGCGACATGCCAAGCGCGGCGAAGACGGCGGCAGCGTCATCCGCTTCGGCGAGGTGGAAGTCGACCTGGCGCGCCGCCTGGTCAGCCGCAACGGCGAGGCGGTGCATCTCACCCCGATCGAATACCGGCTGCTGGCGGTGCTGCTCGGCCGCCGCGGCACCGTGATGACGCACCGCGAGCTGCTGCGCGAAGTCTGGGGCCCGGCGCATTCCGACAGCAGCCACTACCTGCGCATCTACATGGGCCATCTGCGCCACAAGCTGGAACGCGATCCGGCGCGGCCCGAACACCTGCTGACCGAAGTCGGCGTGGGGTACCGGTTTACGGCGTAAGTCGGCTTACTGTTCCTTGATGCCGGCGGCGCGCACGATGCGGCCGTTGCTGTCGTATTCCGCGCGGATGGCCGCGGCAAATTGCTCGGCGGTGCCGCCGGCCGGCACCACGGCGGCCTGCGTAAGACGCTCGCGCAGATCGGGCGCAGCCAGCGCCTTGTTGATCTCTGCATTCAACCGGGCAATCACGGGGGCTGGCGTCTTGGCCGGCGCGAACACGCCAAAGGTCGACGCCATATTCGCCTTGGCGTAACCCAGCTCGGTGAAGGTCGGCACATTCGGCAGCGCATCGAGCCGGTGCGGCGCCCCCACCGCCAGCGGGCGCAGCTTGCCGCTGGTGATGTGTTGCATCAAGGTCGGACCGACGTTGGTCGACATGACTTCCACTTGGCCGCCCAGCGCATCCGTCAATTGCTGGCCACCGCCCTTGTACGGGATGAGCGTGATATCGACGTGCGCCTGCGACTTGATCTGCTCCAGCGCGAGATGCCCCACCGTACCCAGGCCCGATGTCGACCAGCGGATCGAGCCCGGTTTGGTGCGCGACTGGCTCAGCATGTCGGCAAAGCTCTTGCCTGTGAACGACGGCGTGCCCAGCAGGATCATCGGCGCATACATGACATTGGCCACGGGCGCGATGTCTTTCTGCGGGTCATACGGCAGCTTGCTGAAATGCGGGTTGAGCGTGAGCGGGCTGACCGATGAGAAGCCCAACGTGTAGCCATCGGGGGCCGACTTGGCCACGGCATCCATGCCGATGCTGCCGCCGGCACCGGCGCGGTTTTCCACCACCACCGGCTGGCCCAGTTGCGCCGACAGCTTTTCACCCAGTGCACGCGCCACGTTGTCGGAAATGCCACCAGTCGGATAGGCGACGATGATGCGGATCGGCTTGGCCGGATAGTCCTGCGCTTGCACCGGCGCAGCAGCAAGCAACGGCAGACCGGCGCACAGTAGCGCAGCAGAAGCAATCAGACGACGGCGGGCAGTACGTGCGGAAGTCATGGCGCAATGTCGGAGGAAAGAAACGGAAAGAAACATTGTAGGCCGATGCCCAGGCAAGCTCGCCCCGGCGAAATACAAAAACGGCAGGCAAAAGAAAAGGCGCCCGAAGGCGCCTTTTCCGTTCCCAATCGAGTGACAGCGTCGATTAGAAGATGTGGCGGATACCCACGCCAACGCTCGTCTGGTTCGACTTGCCAACGCCGGTTGCGTTGCCGCCACCCGACAGTTCCGGCAGAGCTGCGTCCTTGACCTTGTTGTAGTCGACCGTGCCATACACTTGCGTGCGCTTGGACAGGGCGTACTCGGCCAGCAGCACGCCGGTGTAGCGCTTGCCGTCGTTGCCGGCGGTCAGGGCAGCGTTGTTGATGCTGTCGTAGTAGAACGCGCCCGTCAGAGCCAGGGCCGGGGTGATGTTGTACGTCACGCCCAGGATGCCGACGTGGTCACGACGCTTCGTGGCGCCCGGGGTCAGGCCAGCGCCCGAGGTGGCGTTGCCGTAGATGTTCAGGCCGAAGGCGCTGCCGCCGACGCAGTTAGCCGAGCTGTTCACGCAACCCGTGGCGTCGCTGCTGTCGATGTAGCCTGCGAACAGCTTGGCTGCAGCGATGGTGTAGTTACCACCGATACCCCAAACGGTTTGCTTGTTGCCAGCAATATCCTTGTGCTGCTGTGCGAATGCGCCGATGTAGGCCGGGCCGAATTCATAGGCCACCGTGCCGCCAACGTACGAGTTCTGGCTTGCAGCACCCGGCACTTCGCCAAAGCCGTAGGCCAGGCCGACCGACAGGCCGTTCCACTTGCCTTCGTACTTCAGCATGTTCGATTCACGCAGACCGGTCAGGCCGTAGTACATCCACGAATTGCCGTCGTAGTTACCCACGCCCAGCGGGTCGAAGTTGCCGCCCGTCGTGAAGCCGAAGTTGTATTGACGGCCCAGGGTGATGGTGCCCAGGTCCTTGTTCGACAGACCCACGAACGATTGACGGTTGAACAGCGTACCCTTGCTGCTCATCGTGCCCGAGTCGGAGTTGAAGCCGCTTTCCAGCACGAACAGTGCCTTGTTGCCGCCACCCAGGTCTTCCGAGCCCTTCAGGCCCCAGCGGCTGTTCGACACAGCACCGCTTTCCATCTGGGTCACGCTGTTGCCAGCTTGGTTGGCGTTGTTGATGTAGTGAATGCTGGTATCGACAATACCGTACAGCGTCACGCTCGATTGGGCATAGGCAGAACCTGCGAACAGGGCGCCAACTGCGACCAGAATGGCAGACTTTTTCATGTGGGCTCGTAATAAAAGAGTTGTCTCAAACCGCCCGACCCCGTGTGCATGAGGTTGGGCTCCTCCGTTTCCTTAACTTCCGTGTCGGAAGTGCCGCGCAAATTTAACAAAAGCCCATATGCGCGGCAAAGCAATTCACGGAATCGTTCTACCAAGTGTGGTAAGCGCGCATCGCTCTTAATGCGCTGCACCAAATCGGCCTATGGCAAGGCTTGCCGGCTCGGGACGCCCTGCTGTGGTGCATCAACGCCGAGCGCTGGCTTTCACCCCATCTCTTGATTAGACAAAAAGGTTGGGAGATTGCCGGTGGCGTTACGCCATTGGCGCGCTTTTCAGCGCCGTTCACGCTGACTTGCATCATTTCGGCGCCGACAACAAACCGTTCGTCGCTCCACCGTGGATGCGGCATGCCTCCTGACCTAGGCTGTAGACCGTGGCAGGACATCAAATGACCACGCCTAAAACAGCACCGAAAATCAGTTGAAGAAGGAGTTCGCCATGCGACTCAAGCAAATGGGGTTGGCCGCCATGTTGGCGGTCGGGGCCCTCGCGGCGGGCAGCGCTTGGGCGCAGGCCAGCCGCGTGGAAGTGTTCGGCCAGAATGCTCGCGCCGAACGGTTTGACGTCTATAGCGACGGTGCCCGCACCGGCCGCTTCGACACGTATACAGAAGGCGCGCGCGCAGGCCGCTTCGATCCCTATTCGGAAGGCATGCGCAGCGACCCGGCCGGCCGCTCCCGCGAGGGCGGCGGCACGGTCTACGGGTATCCGGTTCCGAATTGATGCGCTGAACGGCATTCACCGCGTTCGTCACGCAGCCGTCACGCATTGATCAGTTACGGGCCTGTCTCCAGGCATCCTCCGTTTTCCGCCTCTTGGCCCACTCTGGCCCCGCTGGTGATGCGCCGGCGGGGCTTTTTCATGCGCGCTCAGATGAGCTTGTCGAGCGTGATCGGCAATTCGCGCACGCGCCGGCCGGTGGCGTGATAGACGGCGTTGGCGATGGCCGCCGGCACGCCGGTGATGCCGATCTCGCCGATGCCCTTGGCGCCCAGCGGGTTGATGTGCGGGTCCGCCTCGTCGAGTACGAGGATGTCGATGTCGGGCACATCGGCGTTGACGGGCACGTGGTACTCCGCCAGGTTGTTGTTGACGATGCGACCGTAACGCGGGTCCAGCAGGCTCTCTTCGAACAGCGCCATGCCTATGCCCCAGACGATGCCGCCCATGAGCTGGCTACGGCCCGTCTTGGCGTTGAGCAACCGCCCGACGCCGTAGCTCCCCACTATGCGCGAGACGCGGATCACGCCCAGGTCCGCGTCGACATGGACCTCGGCAAACACCGCGCCGAACGAGTGCATTGAGAACTTCTGCTTCTCTTCGCCCGGCTGCACCTTGGCGGTCACCTCGATGGGGCGACCATAGCGGGCGACTACGGCAGCCGCCGGTTCCCGAGCACCGCTGTGTGCGCTCAGAACACCATCGGCCACCGTGATGGCGCCCGCGTCCAGCCCATGCAGCGGCGAACTGGCGTCGGCAATGGCCGCGGCAATCAATGCATCGCGTGCCTGCTGGCCGGCGGCCTGCACCGCGGGCGATACGCTGGCCACGCTCTGCGAGCCGCCCGACACCGGCGCTTCGGGCATGCGCGTATCGCCCAGACTGAAGAGCACGCGGTCGACGGGCATGCCCATGGCATCGGCCGCCACCTGCGTCATCACCGTGTAAGTGCCGGTGCCCAGATCCTGCGATCCCGATTCGACCTGCGCCGTACCGTCGGGCAGATAGCGCGCCGTGGCAGCAGCCGCGCTGCGATTGGCTGGGTACGTGGCCGTGGCCATGCCCCAGCCGACGCGCGTAGTGCCCTCGCGCATGCTGCCCGGCTGCGGGTTGCGGCGCGCCCAGCCGAAGCGCTCGGCGCCCGTCCGGTAGCAGGCAGCCAGGGATTTGCTCGACCACGGGATGCGTTTTTCCGGGTCTTGGGCGGCATCGTTGCGCAGGCGCAGTTCCACGGGGTCGATGCCAAGCGCGTAGGCCATCTCATCCAGCGCGACTTCCAGCGCGAACGTGCCAGTGGCTTCGCCGGGTGCGCGCTGGAAGGTGGGCGTACCGACGTTCAAACGCGCCAGCCGATGCGTCGTCCGCTGGTTGGGCGTGTCGTAAAGCATGCGCGTGACGATGGCGCAGGGCTCGGTCCAATCCTCAATCATCGACGTGGTGGTCAGCGAGTCGTGAGAGATGGCGGTGAAGCGGCCATCGCTGGCGGCGCCCATGGCGATGCGCTGCTCGGTACGCGGGCGCCCGCCGACGGGGCCGAACATCTGCGCCCGCTCCAGAACAAGCTTGACGGGCCGCCCCGCTTGGCGCGCGGCCATCGCCGCCAGCACCACGTGCGACCACACCGAGCCTTTGCAGCCGAACCCGCCGCCCACGAACGGGCACACCACACGCAGCTTGTCAGGCGACAGACCTAGCGTCTTGGCGACGGTGCGGCGCACACCCGAGACGTACTGCGTGCTGTCGTACAACGTGAGCGAATCGCCCTCCCACACGGCGATGGTGGCGTGCGGCTCCATCGGGTTGTGCGCTTCCATGGGCGTCCCGTAGATGGCCTCGATGCGCTGCGCCGCCTGCGCCATGCCGGAGGCCATATCGCCGCGCATGGTATCGGCCGATTGCGTCTGCACCTTGCCGGGCGAGTGCGCATCGGCGCGGGCGGTTTCGAAGTCGAGCCGCGCCGGCTGCTGGGCAACCTCTACGCGCACCATGCGCGCTGCGGCCTGCGCGTGTTCCAGAGTGTCGCCCACGACGACCGCCACGGGCTGGCCGTTGTAGTGCACCTGATCGTCCTGCAGCAACGAGAGCACGCGTCCGGCCGGCGGTTCCAGCGCGGGCTTGCCATCGTTAGGCAAGCGCGGCGCGTTCTCGTGCGTCATCACCAGCAGCACGCCGGGCATGGCCTGCGCAACGTGTGTATCCACCCGGGTGATTCGGCCGGCGGGCACCGTGCTTTGCACCAGCACCGCATGCACCAGACGCGGCACCTGAAACTCGGCCGAGTAGCGTGCCTGGCCCGTGACTTTAAGCAGACCGTCAGTGCGGTCCAGCGGTTGGCCGACGTTGCTCATGCCACGCCTCCAGTCGGGTCGGAAGCCACGGTTAGCGCGCGCGCCACCGCACGCTGTGCGAGCGGCACCTTGAAGCCGTTGTCGCGCAGTGGCTGTGCGCCCTGCACGGCCAACGCGCCGGCCTGGGCAAACAAGTGCGCGTCCAGCACCTGCCCCGCCAGCATCTGCTCCGCCGCATGCGCACGCCACGGCTTGTGCGCGACGCCGCCCAGCACGATGCGCGCCTCCCGGATCGTCCGCCCATCCGCTTGCAACGCCAGCGCCGCAGCCACCGACACCAGCGCAAACGCATAACTGGCACGGTCGCGCACCTTCAGGTAATGCACGTGCGAGCCGAACACGGGCGGCGGCAGATCGATGGCGACGATCAGCTCGCCGGGCCCGAGTGTCGTGTCGATTTCGGGGTGCGCTTCCGGCAGCCGATGGAACGCGTCGATCGGGATACGCCGCTCACCGCGCGCGCCGTGCACCACCACCGTGGCGTCGAGCGCGGCCAAGGCGACGGCCATGTCGGACGGATGCGTCGCCACGCATGCCTCGCTCGCACCCAGAATGGCATGCATGCGATTGAAACCCTCGCGCGCGGCACAGCCGGAGCCGGGCTGCCGCTTGTTGCACGCCGGGTACGCCGTGTCGTAGAAGTAATGGCAGCGCGTGCGCTGCATCAGGTTGCCGCCGTTGGTGGCCATGTTGCGCAGCTGCCCCGACGCACCCGAGACAATCGCCTCGCTCAGGAGCGGATAGCGCGAGCGCACCAGCGGATGCGCCGCCGTGTCGGCATTGCGCGCCATCGCGCCCAGTCGCAGGCCGCCGTCGGGCAACGCGCGAATCTGCGCCAGCGGCAGGCGGCTCACGTCCACGAGGCGCTGCGGCTGCTCGATCCCGCCCTTCATCAGGTCCAGCAGATTCGTCCCGCCGCCGATATAGCGCGCGCCCGGCTCGTTGCCCAGGCGCACGGCAGCCTCGACGGAAGATGCACGGTCATAAGCAATCGATTGCATGAGGCTCCTCAGGCACCGTTGCCGGACTTGGCAGCCACCACGCGAATCGCCGCCACGATGTTGGGGTACGCGCCGCAGCGGCAGAGGTTGCCGCTCATGCGCTCGCGTATTTCGTCTTCGGTCAGCGCAACGGCGCCGTCATTACCGAGCGCCGCGGGCGACGTGACGGTGCTCGGCATGCCGCAGCGCGCCTCTTCCAGCACCGCCACCGCCGAGCAGATCTGGCCCGGCGTGCAGTAGCCGCACTGAAACGCGTCGCGTTCAAGAAACGCGGCCTGCACCGGGTGTAACGCCGCACGGTCGACCACGCCGTCGTGCACGTGCGCCAGGCCTTCGACGGTGGTGATGTCCTCGCCTTCGTGCATGATCGCCAGCGTCAGGCAGCTGTTGATGCGCCGGCCATTCACGAGGACGGTGCACGCGCCGCACTGACCGCGGTCGCAGCCTTTCTTGGTGCCGGTCAGACCCAGCACCTCGCGCAGCGCATCGAGCAACGTGACACGCGGCTCCAGCGACAGCCCATACCGCTTGCCGTTGATATTGAGCGACACCGGCCTTGCCGGTGCCAACGCGGCCGGGCGGGCCGCACCTGGCGCCGAAACGCGCGCTGCAGCCGGCTCATGCGGCAGCGCCAAGGCCGAGGCGGCGGCGGCCGCGCTCTGCAAAAAGCCGCGCCGGCTCGGCCGCGCGGGCGCTCCCTCCGGTTCGCAGGCGGGGTCGTTCGATGCTGCGGCGGGATGTTCGGACATGGCGCACGCTCCACCGGCCGGGCGGCCGTAGCTGGGGACATGCGTCAGGGGAAAGCAAGCGGAATACCCGGCACCCGGGCGGTGGGAAGCCGCAGGGCAGCGGCTTCGCGCAAGAGAGCTGCTGCGGCGCGTGTAAGGCTTACGCGCCGCATTGCAGTGCGGTTACTTGGCCGGGCCGACGCGATCGCGCGACACGTCCATGATCATGCGCGTCAACAGGTACAGGCGCGGCACGATGGAGTTCAGGTCGACATATTCGGCGTCATTCGAGTGCGCGCCAAAGCTCGCCAGGCCAAAACGCTCGATCACGGGCGCCTTCGTCTTCGACGCGGCAAACGCGGCATCGGTGCCGCCGCCTTCGGCCTTGTCGTCAATCTCCAGCGTCTTGCCGAGTTCGCCATAGATCTTCTGAGCGTGTTCGGCCAGCGCGCGCGACGCCGGCGTGGCTTCCAGCGGCGGGCGACGGCGCTCGAACTTGGCTGTGACCTGCGTATCCGGGATCAGTTTGTTCTTGATGCGTTCGTTGACGGTTTCTTCCAACTTGTCGGCGTCGGCTGCGCGCAGCAGGCGCACATCGGCCTGAGCGCTGGCCGCGGCCGGGATCACGTTGCGGTTCGTGCCTGCCTGCGCCACTGTCCAGTTCACCTTGAGGCCCGTTTCGGGCTTGGACAGATCGCGCATCTGCAGCACCTGGTGCGACAGTTCGTACAGCGCGTTGCGGCCCTGCTCCGGCGCGCCGCCGGCGTGCGAAGCCTTGCCCTTCACATCCAGCAGGATCGCGCCGATGCCGCTGGTGGCCACCGACAGCTTGTCCGACGTCACGCGCGTGCCTTCGCACGAGAACACGGCGTCCTGCTCGGCGCCCAGCTTGGCCTGCATGGCCCGCGCGCCCGGCGAGCTGATTTCTTCATCGCCGTTGATCAGCACCGTGAGCGTGCCGTATTGCTTGAAATTGACGGCCTGCAGGATCGACACCGTGTGGAGGATGACCGCGACGCCGTTCTTGTCGTCGGCAATGCCCAGACCGTAGGCGCGTTCACCGTCGATGCGGAATGGCTGCTGCGCGAGCATGCCCTTGAGATACACGGTATCCATGTGCGCAATTAGCATGATGTTGCGCTTGCCATCGCCCTTGAAGCGCGCGAGCACCATCTTGCCGATCTTCTCGGGGGTATCGGCCATGCGGTAAGCGTGGTCGCTGGGGTCGATGAGCTTGACGTCGCCGCCCATGCCGCGCAGGCGCTCGGCAATCACGCCGGCAATCTTGTCCAGGCCTTCGATGTCCTTGCTGCCCGATTCGATCGAGACCAAAGTCTTCATGGTGTCGATCAGCGCGGGTTTTTCCTGCTGGGCGCGCTTGTAGATTTCAGCCGGCGGCACGGCGGCAGCGTGGCCGGCAGCCAGCGCACCGACCAGTGCGACGGCGGCCAGCACTGCAGGGCGCAAACCCTTGGGCAACAACGGGGCTCTCATGGATGTTTCCTCACCTGTTCTTAGTTATGGTCTGCAACAAAACCGCGATTTTCTCACGCCAGCCTGAGGATTGCCCGAGGGCTATCCCCCCTTCGGATAGGCACATGACACCGCGCAAAGGAATACTGATAGAGATGCGTAAAACGAAAGCGCGGCGATGACACTCTCGCTACAATTGCTGCCATGCAATACATCCATGTCGTCAACGGCGAAGTTGCCGGCGCCACACTCAAGCAGGCGCTCGCACAGGCTGGCCGCCCCGATTCCGTAGTCGTGCTGCGCGACGATCTCGCCGTCGGGCCGCTGGTCGACGTCGACAGCGTCGCCATGGCGCGCTCCGGCTTCTGGCAGCGCGTGGCGCCCAACAGCAACATCGATTTCGCCGCCGAGATGCGGGACGCACTTGCGTCACTCGCCGACCTGCGCGATGCCACCACGGAAGTCGCCATCTGGCACGGCCAGAGCGCGTCGGATCAGCTCATGCTGCGCCGCGTGGCGTTTCACCTGCATCAATCGCCCCAGCGCATCAATGAAGTCGGCATGGATGTGCGCGAACTTGAGGCGCCCAACGGTCAGGGCCCGCTAACTACCATCGGCATGTATTCAGGCGCCCGGCTGGCGCGGCGGTTTTCGACCATCGCGCCGGTGTCGGTGCTGCGCATCGGCCGCCTGGCCTACGAATGGCAACAGACCGTGCGCGAGAACGCCGATACGCGGCTATGGAAGGGCAACACGCTGGTACCGGTGTCGTACGGCACGGTGGATGAAGTGATCCTGGAGCAGGTTCCCACTGACTGGGCCAGCGCACGGGACGTGGTCGGCAGCATCATGGGCGCCATCGACGGGCTGCTCGCCAGCGACTGGTTTGTCTTCTGGCGCTGCCGCGAACTGGTCGGCAACGGCCAGTTGCTGTTGCGCGGCGAGGCCGATTCGCTCAGCACCTGCGAACTGCGGCGCAATGTGAGCGTGGCCGTGTAAGCGCCGCGCAATCCTGCCAGTCTGCCCCGAGGAGCGCCCAAAAGCGCTCCTTTTTGTTTGTTCACGCTGCTTGCGCCTAGAACGGGGTTCATCACCAGCGCGGGTCAGCCGTCGCGTCGGATGCCCGCGCGCGCGGGGCAATCAATCGGAGCGTCGGCGTCGCCACCGTCACCTTCGTTGGCCAGGTCGCTGTCGGGCTGCATGCCTTCCACGTCGCTGTGGTCGTCGCCCTCGCCCCAGGGCATGCCGGATTCGCGCAGGCGCTTGCGCTGCATGCGGTCGCGCTGGAACATTTCGGTCAGTTCGTCACGCCCTTGCTGTGCAAGGGAAACGAGCTTCTTCTGATCGCGGTAAACCGGGTAGACCTGCTCCATTGAATTGAGCGTGTGGCGGCGGAACGTCTGCGCGATGCGGTGCGCTTCGTAGGGCTCCTTGCCCAGGCCCTCCAGCACCCGGCGGCTAAGCATGAGCGAGCCCTCGAACATCTCGCGCTCGATCACTTCCACGCCGCGGTCGCGCAGTTGGTACACGTGCGACACGTTGCGCGCCCGCACGTACAGCTTCAGGTGGGGAAAGCGCTCGCGCACGCGGTCGACCACCTCCAGGTTGGTTTCCATGTCGTCGATGGCGACAACCATCATGCTGGCCTTGTCGGCGCCGGCGGTCTCCAGCAGGTCCATGCGCGTGGCATCGCCGTAGAAGACCTTGAAGCCGAAGCGGCGCAGCATGTCGATCTGGTCGGGGTCGTGATCGAGCACGGTGGCGCTGTAGCCCTGGCTATAGAGCATGCGACCGACAATCTGCCCAAATCGGCCGAAGCCCGCGATGATGACTTCGTTCTCCTGCGGCTCGATCGTGTCGGGCGCGCGCTTCTTGCCATCCATGAACCGCGGCACCAGCACCTTGTCGTGCAGGAGCAGCAGCAACGGCGTCGCGGCCATCGAGAGCGCCACCACGAGGTTGAGCGCAGCAGCCGTCTCCGCACCGAGCACGTTGCCCGCCACGCCGGGGCCGAACACCACGAATGCAAATTCACCACCCTGCGAGAGCAGGAATGCAAACAGCCACGCCTGCCCGCGCGCAATGCCAAAGCGGTTGGCGAGCAGGCGCAGCGCGCCAATCTTGACCGCCAGGAACACCGCAACCAGCCCGATCACAGCCCACGGCTGGCGCATCAGCACGCCAAAGTCGATCGACATGCCGACGGCCAGGAAAAACAGGCCGAGCAGCAGGCCCTTGAACGGCTCGATGTCGGTTTCGAGCGCGTGACGGTATTCGGAATCGGCGAGCAGCACACCGGCAATGAAGGCGCCCAGCGCCATCGACAGGCCCACGCCGTGCATCAGCAGCGCAATGCCCACCACCAGCAGCAGCGAGAACGAGGTGAACATCTCGCGCATGTTGGTGCGGGCAATTGCGCGCAGCACGGGCCGCAGCAGGGTGCGTCCGCCAAAGATCACGGCTGCCACCACGCCCACTGCCTTGGCCGCCGCCACCCAGCTATGGCCGCCGGACGCGTCGCTTGCGTCCGTCGCCAACAGTGGCAGCAGCGCGATCATCGGGATGGCCGCAATGTCCTGGAACAGCAGAATGCCGAAGCTGGCCGTGCCAGCGGGCGTGCGCATGAGGTTGCGCTCGGAAAGCGTGGCCAGCGCAATCGCCGTGGATGACAGCGCCAGGCCCAGCCCCGCCACCACAGCTGAGCGCCACGGATGGCCCACCGCCATGACCGCCAGCCCGACGGCCAGCGCACACACCACAATCTGCAGCCCGCCGTAGCCGAAGATGCTCCGCCGCAGCGACCACAGCCGCGCCGGCTCCAGCTCCAGGCCAATCACAAACATCATCAGTACGACGCCGAATTCAGAGAAATCCAGAATCGACTGCACATTGGTGATGAGCCGCAGGCCCCACGGCCCGACGATCACCCCGGCCAGCAGATAGCCGAGCACCGAGCCCAGCCCCAGCCGACGCGCCAGCGGCACCGCTGCCACAGCCGCAGCCAGGTAGATGACGAAATTGACGAGCAGATCGTGCGATTGCATAGGCAGGGAAGAGATCGGAAACGTCAGGCGACGGAGTTGGCGTCGGCATCGGCCCGGAGCCAGGGCTGCAGTGCGGCGCGGACCTGCGCGATATGGGCGTCGATGACGTCAGCAGACGCATCGTCGGCGTCGTGCAGCACATGCGGCGGCTGCCATTGCATGCCGCACAGCGCGGCGGTCTGCTGCAGCGGCAGCAGGAACATGTCGAACGTGTGGCCGTGAACGCCATCCGGGTTGTAGGAATGCGCGCGGCCGCCAGTGGTGGCGAGCACCATTAGATGCTTGCCGCGCAACGCCGTGCCGCCCGGCCCATAGGCCCAGCCCATCTCCAGCACCACGTCGATCCACTCCTTGAGCAGCGACGGCGTGGCATACCACTGCACCGGAAACTGGAAGACGATCAGCTCCGCCGCTTCCACCGCTTCCTGCTCGGCACGCACGTCGATGTCGAAATCGGGGTAATGCCAGTACAGGTCGTGCATGGCCACGCCGGGCAAGCTGGCCAGCGCACGCGCGAGTGGCTTGTTGGCGCGCGACCGGCGCGGCGCAGGATGCGCGTAGATCACAAGAATGCGCGAGGGTGTCATGGAAAATCAGGAGGCTGGGGCGTCTTGATGGCGCATCTTCGCACGGCTATTGTTGAGCGGCGTTACAGGCGGCGATCGTACTGCGGGTAGTGATGTAACGCGTGCGGCACCTGGAAAGCGCACGCCCCATCTCTTTTGCGCGACGCAGCATTTACGTTGTTGCTGCACCACACCGCTGGAGACCTTGCTCAGATGCGCTAAATCAATGATTTATCGGGAAATTCTATGGAAAGTCTGACACCAGACTTACGGGGAAACCCTGATTGCACTACAATAGCATGGTGCATTGCACAACACTCAGTTGCCCCCCCCTGAGTGCCCCGGAGGTGTCATCCGCGCCTCCAACTCATCACTTGCCGCCCTCCACTGAAGGGCGCGATCAGAACAGGAACCGTGTCGTGAACCCGCTCGAACTGAGCAAGGCCATCGGCGTCGTCACCCAGGACGACATCGACAAAACGGAAGCCGCGCAAGGTGCGCCGCGTTCCACCGTGCTGGTGCGCGAGCTTGCTGCGCACCACCGGTCGCGCCTGCTCAAACACCTGCTCGCCCTGGGCGAGGAAGACCGTCTGCTGCGTTTCGGCCAGGTGGTACGGGATCACGTCATCGAAGCGTACGTCGACAGCATCGATTTCGACCACGACAAGGTCTTCGGGGTCTACAACGAGCGCCTGGAGCTGACCGGCGTGGGCCACCTCGCCTACCTGCGCGACAACCCGCAAGGGCGCGTGGCGGAGTTCGGCGTGTCGGTGTCGGAATCGGCGCGCGGCAAGGGCGTAGGCAGTGCGCTGTTCCAGCGTGCCGCCATGCACGGCCAGAACACCAAGGTTCGCACGCTGTACATGCATTGCCTGTCGCGCAACGCGGCCATGATGCACATCGCCAAGAAGGCTGGCATGCGCGTGCAATACGCCTATGGCGAGGCCGATGCCTACCTCGAATTGCCGCCCGCCGACACGATGAGCCTGTTGACCGAAGCCATCGACGAACAGGTCGCCGATCTCGACTACATGCTCAAGCGCAACCTGCGCGATGTGCGCCGTTTCGGCCAGCGCTTCTGGCGCTCGCTGGTGCCGCAAAAGCGCGCTGTGTAAGCGCATCGCTCTGCAACAAACGCCCGGCTCACCACCGGGCGTTTTTGTTTGGTGTTGGGCGTTGCTCGCCATCTCCCGCCTAGGGCAATTGCGCGCTTGTCAGCCGCGCGGGTGCTTTCCCTACGATGAGGATGCGGCACCTCTCGCTCTCCAGCGGCGGCCATCAGCGTCGCCCGCGAGCCGATGCCGAGGCAAGAAGGAGACGACGATGAAGACACCATCCGCGCAATCGATACTGCTGCCAGCGGCCATGCTGCTGTGCCTGGGCGCCGCGCCCGCTGCCGCCCAAGACGCCGCCATGGGCGACATGACCATGATCAACCCATCCGCCCTGAAGTGGGTCGACGCGCCGCCCGGCTTGCCCAAAGGCGCCAAGCTTGCCGTGCTCTACGGCGACCCCGGCAAGGACGGCCCCTACGTCGTACGCCTGAAAACGCCAGGCGGCTACAAGGTGCCGCCGCACTGGCACACCGAGACCGAGAACCTCACGGTGATCTCGGGCACGCTGTACCTGGGCAGCGGTGACACCATGGACATGGGCGCCGCGCATGCGCTCAAGACCGGCGGTTTTCACAACCTGCCCGGAGGCATGCACCACTACGCCTTCACCAGGGCGGCGACGGTGGTGCAGATTCATGGCACGGGGCCGCTCGATATCAAATACGTCAACCCGCAGGACGATCCCTCGCCCAAGCAGTGAAGCCCGGCACGCCACCGATGCCAATTGCCAGCCACCGGCAAGGTACATCAACAGCCGTTAACACGCCGCCGACGGGCGCTGGCTACCATGCCCCTCCACAGGTCAAGCAACCACGGAGGGGCAGATGGTCACCAAGGCCCAGGCCAGACCGAAAACCGATTTCGAGCGCTGGCAGGACCACGGCGACGCCGCGTACATCCGGAAACTCGATTACGTGCTCACGCTCATCCCGAAGATCGGAACCGCCGCATGCAAGTAGGACGCCTCCTCGTCGCCGTATCGCTGCTGACCGCACAATCGACCATGGCCGCAGATGCGCTGACCGGAACCTTCCGCGGTGACGGCGTGCCTGCTACGGCGCCTTGTTCCTGCGCTCGAACACCATCGAATGGAATGCCAGCTTCTTCAAGTGCGGCCCCACGCGCTACAAGGTAATCGAGCAGGACTTGTCCGGCGACCACCCGCACGCGGCCTTCAAGATTGAAGACCATCGCAAGCGCTGCGGCCTGGCCGTCATCGAGGTCTCGCGCTACAGCGAGTTCTCCTGGAGCGTAAAGGGCTACCAAACAATGGAGGCGTACCAGAAGCGCGAAGAACCCGACTGGAAGGATTCCGCCGATCCTGCACGCCAGGTCGCCCTGTGCGGCATGCGCAAGGAATAGCGCAGCCAACGCGCCGCCGCCATGCAGCCGCTCCAACGCTTCGCCCTGGAGAAACACAGGGGCCCGTATGAGCAATGGCCCATGCGCACGCGCGTGATTGTCGACGGCGTGCCGCACCCGACGCTCACCATCCCCGGCTACGAACTGCTGCGGCAGTACCAGACCGATCTCGGCTTCGTCCTCATCACCAATTACGACTGCCCGTTTGAAGAGGCCGTCTCCATCACGCTCGTCGCGCCCGACCTTTCACGCGCGATCAGCACCGGCACCATCGGTGCGGCGTACTACACGTTCTGGCTGGATGAGGTGGAGTGGATCGATGCGGACCACTTTCGCCTCACCTGCGAAGACGCCGTGGGCGATTGGCTGGTCACGCTGCGCGCCCGGCATATCCCGGTGTTATCCCCGGCGGTTTTCATCAAGCGCCGCGTGGCGCCACCGACCCAGCCTGCGGCGTAGAGTGGAACGCCGCCCTATGCTGCTCGCGGCTACCCAATAGACCGCCGAGCGCCGCAGTTTTGGCCTCATGTGTCGCGCTCAAACACCTGAATTCGCTTGCATGAGAGCGACACCTCGCCGTCAAACTGCGGCGCGCGGGGCTCAAAGGTTCGCACTCTGCCCAAAAACATCCCACCCATCGGCCCTCCGAAGCCCACGCTTCGCCATCAGAGATACGAAGTCATCGAGTCGAGGCTGGCGTTCCGCCGTCAGAGGGTCGAAGCCGTCTGTCAGAGGTCGAAAGTTTCGACCTCTGACTGCGGAATGCGAGTATTTGAGACTCGCGTGCCGCCCGCAGCGATTCAGGCTCGAACAAGGAAGGCCCACGATCGGACCGCTGAGGTGCGTCATCGGCGGTTTAGAGCGTGTTATGCACTTTGGACGACAGGTGCGGCGTGAACGAGCATGAGCATGGCAAAGACGACGAAATGCAAGCCGGCGAGTGTTTCAGGCAAGCGCTCGTAGTCGCGTGCGAGTCTTCGAAACCGATTGAGCCATCCGAAACTGCGCTCGACGACCCATCGGCGTGGCAGCAGGACAAAGCCTTTCTTCGCCTCTGGCAGTTTGATGACCTGCAATTCGATGCCTTCGTCCCGCGCGGCTTGCGCTGGTTCTTCGCCCGTATAACC
>NZ_MCGB01000099.1 GCF_001699815.1 Ralstonia pickettii
CAGCCAGCGTTGCGTCTGCTGGTACACAGCCTCCCAGGGCGGAAAGTTCGTCGGCAGCATGCGCCATGCGGCCCCCGCGCGTGCCAGCCAACGCAGCGCGTTGAACAGCTCTCGCAATTCATATCGCCTCTGCGGCGCGTCTTGGTTCATCAACGTCAAATACGGCGCCGCGAAGCTCCATTCTTCGTCACTCACGTCGCTCGGATACGGTCTGCGTTTCTCCATCACGCTTCGACTGCAGCACCGACGGAAAGTGCATAACACGCTCTAGGCCTTTATGGCGCAACTAGCCAATCCCTTAAACCACCACCGGCAACGCCGTCGTATCCTTGATCCGCTCCAGCGCAAAACTGCTCTTCACATCGATCACCGCCGGGTGGGCGAGCAACTGATCGCGGATGAAGCGCGCGAAGTGCTCCATGTCTTCCACGAACACCTTGAGCAGGTAATCCATCTCGCCGGTCATGGCGTAGCAGGTGACCACCTCGGGCCATGTCGCCACGGCGGCGCGGAAGATGTCGGACGGGCCTTTCCCTTTGGGCGCGCCGCCCTGCTTTTCCAGGCGCACGTTGATGTACGCCGACAGCCCCAGCCCGATCTTGGACGGGTCGAGCAGCGCGGCGTATTGGCGGATGACGCCGGACTCTTCCAGGCGCCGGATGCGTCGCAAACACGGGCTGGGCGACAGATTCACCCGCTCGGCGACTTCCAGGTTGGTGAGGCGGCCGTTGTTCTGCAGGACTTCCAGGATCTTCCGGTCGATCTTGTCGAGTTCCACTTTATTCATTTTGTTGCTCCGCACCAATTAATTCGGCAATTTTCTTGCGCAAATTTAGCAAGGTCGGCACAACTTCGCAATTTTTGCTTGGATGGACACACCTACACTGCGAGGATCGTCAAAGACCTGTGCGCTCCAGAGCGCGCCCCCACAGGAGACTCACCATGCAATTCACGCCTTGGGAAAACCCGATGGGCACCGCCGGCTTCGAGTTCATCGAATACGCCGCGCCGGACCCCGTTGCCATGGGCAAGCTGTTCGAGAACATGGGCTTTACCGCCATCGCGAAACACCGTCACAAGAACGTGACGCTATACCGCCAGGGCGAAATCAACTTCATCATCAACGCCGAGCCGGATTCGTTCGCGCAGCGCTTTGCGCGCCTGCACGGCCCGTC
Source organism: Ralstonia pickettii (assembly GCF_001699815.1). Lineage (GTDB taxonomy): Bacteria > Pseudomonadota > Gammaproteobacteria > Burkholderiales > Burkholderiaceae > Ralstonia > Ralstonia thomasii. Next base: position 1,176 of record NZ_MCGB01000099.1, read on the forward strand.
GATCTGCGCGATTGCGTTTCGCGTGCAGGACGCCGCGTTTGCCTACAAGCGTGCGCTGGAGCTGGGCGCCTGGGGCTTCGACACCCACAGCGGCCCGATGGAGCTGAACATTCCGGCCATCAAGGGCATCGGCGATTCGCTGATCTACCTGGTGGACCGCTGGACCGGCAAGAACGACGCCAAGGCCGGCGACATCGGCAACATCAGCATCTACGACGTCGATTTCGTGCCCATCGCGGGCGCCAATCCGAACCCCACCGGGCACGGCCTGACCTACATCGACCACCTGACGCACAACGTCTACCGTGGCCGGATGAAAGAATGGGCCGAGTTTTACGAACGCTTCTTCAACTTCCGTGAAGTGCGCTACTTCGACATCGAAGGCCAGGTCACCGGTGTGAAGAGCAAGGCGATGACGAGCCCGTGCGGCAACATCCGCATCCCCATCAACGAGGAAGGGACGGAGAAGGCTGGTCAGATCCAGGAGTATCTGGACATGTACCACGGCGAGGGCATCCAGCACATCGCACTCGGCTCGACCAACCTCTTCAACACGGTGGACGCACTGCGCAGCAACGGCATCAAGCTGCTCGACACGATCGACACGTATTACGAACTGGTCGACAAGCGCATCCCCGGCCATGGCGAAGACGTGGCGGAACTGAAGAAGCGCAAGATCCTCGTCGACGGCGCCCCGGGCGACCTGCTGCTGCAGATCTTTTCGGAAAACCAGCTGGGCCCGATCTTCTTCGAGTTCATCCAGCGCAAGGGCAACCAAGGCTTTGGCGAGGGCAACTTCAAGGCACTGTTCGAGTCCATCGAACTCGACCAGATGCGCCGCGGCGTGCTCAAGGCCGACGACCAGCCGGCCTGAAGACCCTCAAGCTTCAGGCGTGCTGTACCCGCACCCCGATGGTTCGCCATCGGGGTGTTTTTCATGGGCGTTGCGGCATGCGCGCATGCGGCACTGACACGGCCCCGTAGCCAAACCAACCCGCACCGGTCTTGCAATGCATTGAGGATCGGAGGGGCGCAGGCAATAAAAAACGGCGCCCGAAGGCGCCGCTTGCGTGCGGAGATTCAGACGAGGCGTCACTCGCCCTTCGTCGCCGACGGGCCACCCGGCATGGCAGCGGCCGCCGGGGTGTTCTTCTGCGCCTTGCGGGCGTCGTGGCGGGCCTTCATGTAAGCGCGGATCTCGTCTTCGGTGATCTTGCCGTCGTGGTTGGCGTCGATCTGGTCGAAGTTCTTGGCCAGACGCGGCATGCCGGCCTGCACTTCGTCCTTGGTCAGGCTGCCATCGTTGTCCTTGTCGGCCGCCTTGAACTTGGCGTCCAAGCGCTGCGCCATCTTTTCGTGCATCTCGCCCTTGTGGGCCTTGTGCCAAGCGGCCAGCTCGTCCTTGCTCAGTTGGCCGTCGTGGTTGGTATCGATCTGGTCGAAGTTCTTTTCAAGCCACGCGTGGCCCTTGGCCTCGTCGCGCGAGACCTGGCCGTCGCCGTTGGTGTCGATGGCCTTGAAGCCGCCATGGTGGCCGGGCTTGCCTGCGCGGGCGTCAGGTTGCGGCGCGGCCGGTACCGTGGCGGTGGCCGGCGCCTGTGCGCTGGCAGCGGGGGCACTGGCATCCTGAGCGCGGGCGTTCATGCCCGACATGGCCAGGAACAGGGCCGAGGTGGCGAGGAAGGCTTGGACAGCACGTTTGTTGGTCATGGTCAGCTCCTTTTCACATGGACTGTGTAGCGGATTAGAACCCGACAATGCCGGCGCGTTGCCCGCATTTACACGCTGTTACCCCAATGACACCCGTTGTAATATGCGCCCGCCAACGCCTGGCGAGCCGCATCAGACGCGACATGCCTATTGGTCGGCGCCCGGCTGGGGGGTGTCGCCCTTGCGTGCGGCGGCCGCTGCGCGGTGGCGAGGGCCGACAATGCCGCCGCCCTGGCTCGTAGGCTCCTCACCCGTGTTGATCTGCGCTGGTGCAATGGGCAGCATGGCGCCCGGCATGGAGGTATTGGCCGGATTGTTGGCAACCGGCGGCGCTGGTGGCATGGCGGGCGTCGATAGCGGAGCTGCGGCGCCTGCAGGCGGCAGCGGCATCGCCGGTGCATTGCGATTGGCCGGCGCCCCCCCCCAAGGCGCTCGCCGGCAGCGGAATCTCCTGGCGCGCGCCGTTGCGCTCGATCACCACCGAGCGTGCCTTGATTTCCACCAGCTTGATATTGGACGACAACGACTTGCCGGCGCGCACGGCCTGCGGTGCGCCACCGTCCACCGACACGATGGCTGCCCCGGAACCATCTGCCAGATCGGCCACCACGCCCATTACCTGCACATCGCGCGGACCGTTCTGCGGGCCACCGCCGAAGAGCGTGACGGCGGCGCCGGTCTCCAGGGCATCGGTCTGCGCCACGCGCGCCTCACGCGGCGCGCCCAGCGAGCGCAGCGACGACAGCGTCAGCACCCAGTGCGTCAGCAGCGCACACAGGGCAGCAAACAGTACAAGGCTGAGCAGGCGGGACGACTGTCGAGCGTTCATGAAATGGGCGAGGCACCGTAGGAATACGCCGATTCTATCCGCCCTTCATGCCGGTTCGGTGAACAGCTTGGAGGGGCGGCTCTAGCGCCAACGCAGCATGACCCCGCCACGCAATATATGGTCATATGTCACGGATATACTGTGTCTCTCACCCTAATTGCCAACTCTGTCGCCATGATGCAAGGCCAACTTCGCTCCTCCTTCCGCCAGCGCGCCCTCGCCCGACACGCAGCGCGTGGCTTCACCCTGATCGAAATCATGGTGGTGGTGGTGATCCTGGGCATCCTCGCCGCGCTGGTGGTGCCGAAGATCATGAGCCGCCCCGACGAGGCGCGCATCATCGCCGCCAAGCAGGACATCGCTTCCATTTCGCAGGCGCTCAAGCTCTATCGCCTGGACAACGGCCGCTACCCGACGACCGAGCAGGGCATCAGCGCGCTGGTCACCAAGCCGACCACTGAGCCGATCCCCAACAACTGGAAAGGCGGCGGCTATCTGGAACGCCTGCCCAAAGACCCGTGGGGCCATCCGTACCAATACCTGAACCCAGGCGTGCGCGGTGAAGTGGACGTCTTCAGCTTCGGCGCCGACGGCCAGGCCGGCGGCACGGGCAATGACGCCGATATCGGCAACTGGGACAACTGAGCCGCTGCAGTCGCCTCAGCCACCCTCGCACCATGTTCGGCCAATCACGCCGCCACCAGCCCCCTCGCGGCTTTACGCTGCTGGAGTTGCTGGTGGTGGTGGTCATCATCGGCATCGTGCTGGCCGTGGTGGCCGTGAACGCCACGCCCAACCCGCGCTCGCAACTGGTCGATGACGCGCAAAAGCTCGCCCGCCTGATCGAACTGGCTCAGGAAGAGGCGCAGCTCACGTCGCGCCCTGTGGCGTGGGAAGGCGATGCGCAGGGCTGGCGCTTCTACGAATCGACCCCCAACGGCTGGCGCCTGCTCACGCGCGACGTGCTCGCGCCGGGCCACTGGCGCCAAGGCATGGACAACGTACAGATCGTCGCCGGTGCCGCTGCGGTCCCGGGCGCACCGCAGCGCCTCGTGTTCGGCCGCGAGGCGATCGGCTTGCCGTGGCGCGTGGCGCTGACCTCGCAAGGATCGCGCGTCGACGTGGTATCCGACGGCGGCCCCCGCGTGCTGACGGAGATGCAAACGCAATGACGCGCAGCCATCGTCCCACGCGCACGCGCGGCTTCACCCTGCTCGAAGTCCTGGTGGCGCTGACCATCGTGGCCGTGGCGCTCACCGCCACCATGCGCGCCATGGGCAGCATGACCACCGCCAGCGATTCGCTGCAGACGCGCATGATCGCCACCTGGAGCGCCGAGAACCACCTGGCAAACCTGCGCCTCGCACGCGTCTTCCCAGACCCCGGCGCGCGCGGCTTCGCCTGCCCGCAGGGCGATACCCAACTGTGGTGCGAAGAGACCATCGCAACCACGCCCAATCCAGTGTTCCGTCGCGTGGAGGTCGCCGTCTATCCGGATGCGTCCAAATCCGTGCGACTGGCGTGGCTCGTGACTCTGTTGCCGAACGATGCGCGCAATGTCTTCTAATCGTTCCGCGAACATCGGCACGCGCGGCTTCACCCTGCTCGAACTGCTGGTGGCGATCACGCTGCTGGCCATTCTGGCCGTGATCGCCTGGCGCGGGCTCGACAGCATGACCCGCACGCACGAGGCGCTGGCCCAACGCGATGAACGCATCGAAGCACTCAAGACCGCCTACGCCCAGTTCGATGCCGATTGCACCCAACTGGCCGATCCGAACACGCTGTCGCGCTCACCGGTGGAGGTGGACGCCAACCGCGTGCTGATGGTGCGCGACCGACGCGGGGAGAGCGATAGCGGCCAGCCGCCCGCGTGGCAAGTGGTGCTCTACCGCATCGTCGACGGCCGGCTCGAACGCCTCCAGACTCAACCGATCACCAACCGCGGCGACCTGCGCAATGCGATGGACAACCTGCGCCAGGGCGGTGTGGGTGCCGCGCGCTACCTGCTCGCCGCCAACGTTGACAGCATCAGCGCCCGCGCCTGGATCGAACCCGGCGGCTGGATGGACAGCACGGGCGCGCTGTCGGCGGCACTGTTCCCGGCCGGCAGCAACACCACCACCCTCACCGGCTTGCCGTCGGCTTCCACGCCCAGCGCGTCGGCGCCCTCGGCCAACAGCCCCGGCGTGGTGGTGCCGGCCGCCTCGGTGCGCGCGGTGGAACTGGCATTGCTCGTGCGCATGACGCCGCAGGGCGCGCCGCAGCGCTTCACGCGCATCTGCATGACGGGGCTTTGACATGGCGCGATGCTCCCGTCGATTGTCTCAACGTCATCCGCAGCCCGGGCGCCAGCGCGGCGCGGCCATCATTACAGCGCTGCTCGTCGTTACGCTGGCCGTGGTGATCGTGTCGGGCATGCTGTGGCGCCAGCAGGTGGAGATCCGCGCGGTGGAAAACCAGCGCCTGAAATCGCAGGCCACGTGGATCGCGCGGGCGGGCATCGACTGGGCGCGCCTCATCCTGCGCGACGACCAGCGCCGCACCGGGGCGGTAGACCACCTGGGCGAAATCTGGGCCGTGCCGATCCAGGAAACCAAGCTGTCGGACTTTCTCGGCAGCTCGCTGCGCACGGACACGGCCGGCGAAGAGTCCTACCTGTCGGGCCGGATCTTCGATGCCCAGGCGCGCTTCAACCTGATGAACCTGCTGATAGCGCGGACGCTGGGCGGCCGCATGATCATTACCGGCCGCGACAAGAACGCCATCAAGGCGTACGGCCTGCTGCTGCAGTCGCTCAACATCGACCCGAGCCTGGCCAATGTCACGGCGACGTACCTGGCGCAGATGTTGGGCGGCTTCCAGTCGATCGAAGGCATGCAGGGCGGTCAGCAAGGCGGCGAAGACAGCGGCGGGGGCGGGAGCGGCGGCAGCAACAGCAGCGGCCCGCGACCGCTCGACGACGTGGCCAGCCTGCTGACGATCCCGGGCTACACGGCGGACATGGTCGCCAAGCTGCGCCCCTACGTGATCGTGCTCCCCACCCGCACGCAGATCAACGCCAACACGGCCAGCGCCGAAGTGCTGGCCGCCGTCATCCCGAACCTGAGCCTGGACCGCGCCCGCTCGCTGGTGCAGGCGCGCGACCGCGCGTACTTCCGCAACATCGGCGACGTCACCAACCAGTTGCGCGGCATCGCGCCGGGGGTTGACACCACCGCAGCGGCCAACCTGCTGGACGTGCAGACCCACTATTTCCTCGTCTACGGCATGGCCCGCCACGAGCGCGCCCGGATCGGGGAAGTGGCGCTTGTTTCACGTGGCGATCCGATCAACAATAACGCGACCCGCATCGTGTGGGTCCGCCGCATTGACGAGATTCCGTCATGACGGCGGCGCAACACCCCTCCGCGTGCGTACGCGCCGCCTGTAGACAGACCCTGGCCTTCGCCGTATTGTCATCCGCATCGTTCAGCATCGCGGGTCTTGCGCAATCCGGCGCTTCCGTTGGCAGTTCGCATTCACACTCTCAAGATCAATAGAGGAGCGGTTTGACGACCTCCCTGTACGTGCGCCTGCCGCACCGGCCCATTCAATCGCCCGAACGCTGGTCGACGGGCGCGCTTGCCTCCGTGCCGTTCGCGCTGGTGCGTGAAGAAGGCGCGCTTGGGACCCAACGCGTTCAGCGCGAAGGCACGTCGCGCACCGACGAACTGCCCGCGGCCGATCGGCTGGTCCTCCTGCTGCCCGCCGCCGATGTGTTGCTGGTGCCGGCCAACGTGCCGCCGCTGGCGCTGCCCAAACTGCGTCTGGCCCTGCCCAACCTGGTGGAAGAGCGCCTCGTGCAGGATGCGCAGCAGTGTCATATCGCCCTTGGGCCCCGCCTGGGTGATGCCCCCGCACGCAACTGGCGGGCACCCCGCGAGCCACAATCGCGCGCATTGATGATTGCCGACCGCGCGTGGGTCCGCTTCATCCTCGATACCTTTGCCGGCCACAAGCACCGCACCTGCCATCTGCTGCCTGCGCAGCTTTGCCTGCCGTTTGAAACGCCTGCCGCAGCCGCAGCGCTGGCTGCAGAACCGACAAACGCGGTCGAACGTGCGGAGCCGTCGCTCGATGCTTCTGCTGAACCTGTTGTCGAAATGCCCGTGGCTGAAGCCGTTGCGGCGGTCGCCCCAGCAACCATCGCGCTCGACGCAGCGCCACCGTCCGACCCGGACGCGCCCGTCGCCATCGACATCACCGTACGCACCGGCCGCGCCGAGGGCTACGGCCTGCGCGTGCTGCCGGCCAACGTCGGCAACTGGCTGGGGATTGCACCCACGCCGGCCACGCTGATGGTGTCGCCCGCGCTGCGCGAGTTGGCGCCCGGCCTGTCGACCGACCCCGCCACCGCCACGCTGGACTGGTCCACCTGGGCAGCCGGCGCACGCGACGCCCTCGCTTCAGGCGAAGCCGATCTTTGTCAGTTCGACTTTGCACGCGGCGGCGTGGCCGGCGTGGACTGGAGCCTCTGGCGCCTGCCGATCGCACTGGCCGTGCTGCTGGTGGTCGTGCAGCTCATCGGCATGAACGCGCGCTGGCTCACGCTGCGCGCCGAGCAGAAGCGGCTCGATACCGCCATGCGCGCGCAGTTGCAGACAGCCTTCCCGAATACGCCGGTGATCCTCGATCCGCCCGCGCAGATGCGCCGCCAGGTCGAGCAGCTGCGCCTGGCCGCCGGCAAGTCGGCTCCGGAAGACTTCCTGCCGCTGGCCGATCGCTTTGCCCAGGCCGCCACCGGTCTCGCGCCCGATGCGCTTCTCGCGCTCGATTACCACGGCCGCGCGCTCACGGTCACACTCAAGGACGGCACCGACACCGCCAGCCTGCGCACCGCGGCCCGCAATGTCGGCCTGAACATGGACACCGCCGAGGCCCCGCGCGGTGCCGAGGCGACCGTACCGGGCTCGCGCTGGACGGTCTCCATCGCCCAATAACGATTCCTCCATGGCGACTTCCTCCCCCTCTTCTTCCCGACCGGCATCCCGCCGCCTGCCGCGCATTGGCGTGCCGGACTCGGTGCGCGACGCGGCCACGACGTTCTGGATGCAGCGCGAACCGCGCGAACGCCGCATCCTGGCCGGTGGCGGCGTGGTGCTGCTGTTGGTGATCGTCTACCTCGTGCTGTGGGAGCCGGCCTTCGAAGGCCAGCGCCGCATCGAGAAAGCCCTGCCGCAAATGCGCAGCCAACTCGCCGAGATGGAAACGCTGGGCCAGGAAGCGCGCGGCCTGTCTGCCATTGCCGCCGCGCCGGTGCCGCGCGGTGCGGAATTGCAGCAGGCGCTCAACACGAGCCTCACCAACCACGGCCTGAAGGCCACGCGCATGGCGATGTCGGGCGAGAGCGTGCAGGTGCAACTGGACAAGGTGCCCTTTGGCGCTGTCGCCGAATGGCTGCAGGAGGTGCGGCAGGCCCAGCGCATGAAGGTGATCGACACGAACATCAAGTACGTGGGCGCGACGGCCCTGGTCAACGTGACGGCGACGCTGCAAGGCCCCGCCGCCACAGGCCGCTGACGGGTCCGATCGTGCCGATGGGGATTGAATCGCTGCCGCCGCTGCGCCTGCGCCGCCGTGCCGGGCCGGACCAGCGCACGGGCCTCGGCTGGCGTGTGCTGTGGTGTGGCGTGGCGCTGCTGGCCGTGGGCGTGACCGTGGTGGCACAGTATCCGGCCGCGTGGGCGGCGGAGCGCATCGCCGCAGCCACGGGCCACCGTGTTTTGCTGGCCGACAGCCAGGGCAGTATCTGGCACGGCAGTGCAACGCTTGCGCTGACCGCCGGCAACGGCGGTGCCGATGCGACCGTGCTGCCCGGCCGGCTGTCGTGGTCGATCGACGTGCTGCCGCTGCTGACCGGCACACTGCGCACGCACCTCGAGCACGATCGCGCGCTGGAAAAGCCGGTCACGCTGACGGTCACGCCGGGGCATTGGGAAGCAGAGGCTGGCGCAGTCGCGCTGCCGGCATCGTTACTGGAAGGCGTAGGCGCGCCATTCAACACGCTCAAGCTGGATGGCCGGCTGCGGGCGGAGTGGACGCCGCTCTCGGGCCAATTCGGCAGCGGAAAGGGCCAGCCAAACACCGCCCAGGGCGCGCTGACTGTCACGCTCGAGCAGGTATCATCCAGCCTCAGCCGGGTACGGCCGCTGGGCAGTTACCAGGCGGTGGTGTCGTTTGGCGGCGTGAGCGGTGCGCCGATGCAGTTGTCGCTGTCGACACTGGCCGGGCCGCTCACTCTGCAGGGCCAGGGCACCCTTGGCCAGGGCGCGCATTTTGACGGGGTGGCGAGTGCCACCCCGGAGTCGGAACCGCAATTGATTGGCCTGTTGAGTCTGCTGGGCCCGCGCGACGGGTCGCACCATCGACTCCGCTTTTGATCCTCAAGCCGGCGCGCGAGCCAGCGTGCCGACAACCATGAACGAGACCATGTACAACGCCTCTTCCCGACTCACCGTTCGCGCCATCGTCCTGGCATGCTGCGCAACAATGGTGGCCGGCTCGATGCCAGTCTTTGCCGCCCCACCGGGCGCGGCATCCTCCCAGAACGGGGCCGCCGGCAACCCGGGGGAGGAGGTCTCGCTGAATTTCGTCAACGCGGATCTGGAATCGGTGGTCAGGGCCGTCGGCCAGGCCACCGGCAAGAACTTCATCGTCGACCCGCGCGTGAAGGGCACCGTCAACCTCGTCACCGAAAAGCCAGTGACGCGCTCGCAGGCACTCGAATCGCTGGGCTCGATCCTGCGCATGCAGGGCTACGCGATTGTCGAGGGCAACGGTTTCACCAAGGTCGTGCCGGAAGCCGACGCCAAGCTGCAAGGCTCGCCCACCAGCGTGGGCGCGGCAGGCGCGCGCGGCGGCGAGCAGGTCGTCACGCAGGTCTTCCGCCTGCAGCACGAATCGGCCAACAACCTGGTGCCGGTGCTGCGCCCAATGATCGCGCCCAACAACACGATCACCGCGTACCCGGCCAACAACACGCTCGTCATTACCGATTACGCCGACAACCTGCGCCGCATCGGCCGCATCATCGCGTCGATCGACACGCCCGTGGCCGGCGAGACCGAACTGATTCCGCTGAAGAACGCCGTGGCCATCGACGTGGCGGCCACGCTGCAAAAGCTGCTCGATCCGTCGGCCGGTGGTGCAGGCGGCGCGGCCGGTGCCGGCGCGGCGCTGTCGGACCCAAGCCTGCGTACGTCGGTCGTGGCAGAGCCGCGTTCGAATAGCGTGATGGTGCGCGCGTCGAGTGCGGCACGTCTGGCACAGGCCAAACAACTGATCGCCAAGCTCGATGTGCCGAATGCACGGCCGGGCAACATCTGGGTGGTGCCGCTCAAGAATGCCAACGCGGTGCAGCTGGCGACGACGCTGCGCGCGATCGTGGCGGCCGATGCCACGCTGTCGGCCTCCGCATCGACCGGGCCGGGCGGCCAGAGCGCCGCGCAAGGCGCGACTTCGCAGCCGGCCGGCGGCGTGAGCAACCTGCAGAACCAGAACACGCAGAACACCAACTACGGCAGCGGCTCGGGTTCGGGCAGCGGCTCGGGCAGCGGCAGCTCGTCGTTCCGCGCCTCGTTCGGGCAGAACAACACGCCGACCACCGGCGGCATCATCCAGGCCGATCCGGCCACCAATGCGCTCATCATCACCGCCAGCGAGCCGGTCTACCGCAACCTGCGCGCCGTGATCGACGACCTCGACGCGCGCCGCGCGCAGGTCTATATCGAATCGATGATCGTGGAAGTGACGGCCACCAAGGCTTCGCAGTTGGGCATCCAATGGATGGCCGGCGCGGGCGGGCCGACCACCTTTTTTGGCGGTGGCACCAACTTCGGCTCCGGCGCCAATAACCTGATCAACCTCGCGGGCACGATTGCCACCATCACCAGCGGCGGCATCGGCAGTACGGCCGCGCAGACTGCCATCGGCACGCTCTCAAACAGCGTTGGCCAGCTCAACGGCGGCAACTTCGGGGTGTTCAACAGGGGCAGCGGTTTGGGCGCCATCCTCAGCGCGCTGGGTTCGGACGGTTCGGTCAACGTGCTGTCCACGCCCAACCTGATTACGCTCGACAACGAAGAGGCCAAGATCCTGATCGGCCAGAACGTGCCGATCACGACCGGCTCATATGCGCAGACCGGCGGCGCGGCTTCGGTCACGCCGTTCCAGACCTTTGACCGCAAGGACGTCGGCATCACGCTGCGCGTCAAGCCGCAGATCACCGATGGCGGGCTGGTGAAGATGCAGATCTTCCAGGAGTCGTCGGCCGTGGTGCCGGGCACGCAGAATGCCACGCAGGGCCCGACCACCAACGTGCGCTCGATCGAGACCAACGTGCTGGCCAACGACGGCCAGGTCGTCGTGCTGGGCGGACTGCTGGAAGACAACTACCAGGACGGTGAGCAGAAGGTGCCGGGCCTGGGCGACATCCCCATCCTGGGTGCGCTGTTCCGCTCGGAGAACAAGACGCGTGTGAAGACCAACCTGCTGGTGTTCCTGCGTCCGATCATCCTGCGTACGGCCGATGCGACCGGCACGCTGTCGGACAACCGCTACAACTACATGCGCGACACGCAGCAGGGCTTTGTCTCGCCAAACATGCTGCCGACCACGTCGGACAAGGACACACCGGTGCTGCCCGCGCCCAACGCCATGCGCCCGGCTGAAAACTACGGCGACGTGTCGATCGTGCCGAAGGGCCCGGCCGGTACGCAGGTGCCCCCGGGCGCCCCGATGCCGATGCCGCAAGGCACCACGCGCAGCCAGCCGCGCCTGCAGAACTTCGCCGCGCCCACCTCGGGCGGCTACGACGGCAACGCGCCGCGTAATGGCGGCTGACAACGGACAACGAACCATGGCAACACACGCTTCCACCACCGACGTCAGCACGCTCGAGCCGCCCTCGCAGTCGGCCGTGCGGCTGGTGCCGTATGCGTTTGCGCGCGACGCCAAGTTGCTCGTCGCCCGCCAGGACGTCGACACGCTGGAGGTGTGGGTCTGCCCCGAAACCTCGCGCACGGCGCTGGCCGAACTCGGCCGCGTGTTCGGGTCGCTGCATCTGGTGACGCTCGACGCGGCGGCGCTATCCACCGCCACGCAGACGGCCTACAACGCGCAAGACGGCAGCGCGGCCCAGGTCGTGGGTGAAGTGGAGGGCGAAGTCGACCTCTCGCGCCTGATGCAGGACATTCCGGCCGTGGAAGACCTGCTCGAATCCGAAGACGACGCGCCGATCATCCGCATGATCAACGCGCTGCTCACGCAGGCCGCGCGCGAAGGCGCCTCGGATATCCACATCGAGCCGTTCGAGAATGCATCCGTCGTGCGCTTTCGCGTCGATGGGACGCTGCGCGACGTGGTGCGCCCGAAGAAAGCGCTGCACGGCGCGCTGATTTCGCGCATCAAGATCATGGCGCAGCTCGACATTGCCGAAAAACGCCTGCCGCAGGACGGCCGCATCACGCTGCGCGTGGGCGGTCGCCCGGTGGACGTGCGTGTGAGCACCCTGCCCACCGGCCACGGCGAGCGCGCCGTGCTGCGTCTGCTCGACAAGGAAGCCGGCCGGCTCGACCTCGGCAAGCTCGGCATGGGCGCCGGCACCCTGGCGCGCTTCGACCACCTGATCAACCAGCCGCACGGCATCGTGCTCGTCACCGGCCCCACGGGTTCGGGCAAGACGACCACGCTGTATGCGGCGCTGTCGCGGCTCGACGCGGCGTCCACCAACATCATGACGGTGGAAGATCCGATCGAATACGACCTCGACGGCATTGGCCAGACGCAGGTCAACCCAAAGATCGACATGACGTTCGCCAAGGCCCTGCGCGCCATCCTGCGCCAGGACCCGGACGTGGTGATGATCGGGGAAATCCGCGACCTGGAAACCGCGCAGATCGCCGTGCAGGCCTCGTTGACGGGCCACCTGGTGCTGGCGACGCTGCACACGAATGATTCCGCATCCGCCGTGACGCGCTTGATCGACATGGGGATCGAGCCGTTCCTGCTGTCTTCATCGCTGCTGGGTGTGCTGGCGCAGCGGCTGGTACGCCGCCTGTGCGTGCATTGCCGCCGCGAAGAAGTGCTCGAACTCACGCCTGCGGAAGTGGAAGCCGTGGCCGGCACGCCCGTGGCCGATGGTGTGGCACCGGCCACGCCGGCACGCAAATCGGTGTGGCATCACGTCGGTTGCGAGCGTTGCAGCAACTCTGGCTACCAGGGCCGGACCGGCGTGTACGAACTGCTGACCGTCACGCCCGAAATCCAGACGATGATCCACCGCCAGGCCGCTGAATCCGAGATCAAGGCGTTCGCCATCGGCCAGGGCATGCAGACGATGCGCTTGGATGCACAGCGCTGGATCGACACCGGCGCCACGTCGCTGGAAGAAGTGCTGCGTGTCACACGCGACTAAAGCGCGAATAAACGAATAGCGCATGCCAGCCTTCCGCTACGAAGCCGCCGACGCCACCGGCAAGACCGACAAGGGTGTCATCGAAGCCGACAGCGCACGCCAGGCGCGCACGCTGCTGCGCGCACGCGGGCTGACGCCGCTGCTGGTCGACGCGCTGGGCGCGCAGGCCACGAAGCGCAGCGGGTCCACCTTCGGCAAGCGGCTATCGGCGCAGGAAAACGCGCTCGTCACGCGCCAGCTCGCCAGCCTGCTGGTGGCGGGCCTGCCGCTCGATGAGGCGCTGGCCGCGCTGGCTGATCAGGCCGAACGCGCGTACGTCGGTGAACTGCTCGCCGCCATCCGCGCGGAAGTGCTGGGCGGCAGCTCGTTGTCGGTGGCGCTGGCGCAGCATCCGAAGGATTTTCCCGACATCTACCGTGCCCTCGTATCAGCGGGGGAGCACTCGGGCAACCTCGGGCTCGTGCTGTCACGCCTGGCCGACTACATCGAAAGCCGCAACGCGCTCACATCGAAGATCAAGCTGGCCTTCACGTACCCCGCCATCGTCACGGTGGTGGCGTTTGCGATTGTGATCTTTCTGCTGTCGTACGTGGTGCCGCAGGTGGTCAGCGTGTTTGCCAACACCAAGCAGAAGCTGCCGACGCTCACGATCATCATGCTGTGGCTGTCGGACTTTGTGCGGAACTGGGGCTGGCTGGCGGCGATCGTGCTGGTGGCGATCGGCGTGCTGATCCGCAATCTGCTCAAACAGCCGGCGTTGCGGTTGTCGTGGCACAAGTGGCTGCTGACTGCGCCGCTGTTCGGCAAGCTCGTTCGCGGCTACAACACCGCGCGGTTTGCGAGCACGCTGGCGATTCTGACCAGTGCCGGTGTGCCGATTCTGCGTGGGTTGCAGGCAGCGGGTGAGACGCTGAACAACGTTGCGCTGAAGACCAATGTTGAAGATGCGTCCACGCGCGTGCGCGAAGGGACTTCGCTGGCGCGGGCGTTGGCGGCGCAGAACCAGTTTCCGCCTGTGCTGGTGCACCTGATCCGCTCGGGTGAGGCGACGGGGAATCTGCCTGCGATGTTGGAGCGGGCTGCGCAAGGAGAAGCGCAAGAACTGGAGCGTCGGACGTTGTTCCTTACTGGCTTGCTGGAGCCGGCGCTGATTTTGACGATGGGTGTGGTGGTGTTGCTGATTGTGTTGGCGGTGTTGATGCCGATTATCGAGATTAATCAGTTGGTGCACTGAGGTTTTTTGTTTTTTGGGCTTTTGGCCCCCCCCTTTCGTTCCCTGCCGGGACCGACTCACTTTTCTTTGTCTTGCCAAAGAAAAGTAAGCAAAAGAAAGGCGCGCCCGAGATGGCGACCCATCCCTTGAATTTGTGTGACCGTGCGGAGAAGGAGGCAAACTCGCTGCGCTCAGACAGGCCTCCTTCTTTTTTCCGCCCGCTTACAGAAATTCAAGGCGCCATCTAGGGCAGGAACGTCAACCGCCAAACCATCGCGGCGCGGGAGTTGGCGCCGCGATGGTTCGTCTGCGTGCTTAGTGTTTGCGCGTGCCTAGGATGACCAGCACGGCGGCGCCCAGCTCCAGCGCGGCTACGAAGTAGAGGCCGGCGGAGAGATGGCCGGTGCTTGTCTTCAGCCAGCCGATCATGTACGGCGCGACGAAGCCGGCGAGGTTGCCGATGGAGTTGATGAGGGCGATGCCGCCTGCGGCTGCGGTGCCGGCCAGGAACACGGCCGGGATCGACCAGAACACCGGGAACGCGGCGAGGATGCCGATGGCGGCGACCGTCAGCGAGACCAGCGCCAGAAACGGCGAGCCCAGCGTAGCGCCTGTCGCCACCAGGCCGGCGCTGGCGATGAGGGCGGCGATGGCGCAGTGCATGCGGCGTTCGCCCGTGCGGTCGGAATGCGCGCCGTTCCACACCATCGCAATCGTGCCGGCGATGAACGGAATGGCCGAGATCAGCCCGATCTGGAAATTGCCCTGCACGCCCAGCTCCTTGATGATCGACGGCGTCCAGAACGCGATGGTGGCGTTGCCGCTGACCACGCAGAAGTAGATGGCTGCACAGACCCACACGCGGGCGTTGGCGAGTGCCGCACCAAACGAGGCGTGCTTGGCAGGGTCGCGATTCTCCGCTTCAACGGCGCGGACGACGGCGTCTTGCTCGGCAGCGGAAAGCCACTTGGCCTGGCGAGGCGTTTCGGGCAGCCATGCAAGCACGGCAAAGCCGGCCAGCACGGAAGGAATGCCTTCGAGCAGGAACAGCCATTGCCAGTTGGCGAGGTGGCCCACGCCTTCCATGCGGCTCATGATGAAACCCGCAACTGGGCCGCCCACCACGCCCGCAATCGCAAACGACGTCATGAACAGGCCGTTGATGCGCGCGCGGTGTGCGGAGGGAAACCAGTACGTCAGGTACAGCACCACGCCCGGGAAGAAGCCGGCTTCAAAGATGCCCAGCAGAAAGCGCATCACGTAGAACGAGGTCGGCGTCTTCACGTAGATCATCGCCATCGAGGCCAGGCCCCACAGGATGGTGATGCGTGCCAGCGTCTTGCGGGCGCCGATCTTTTCCAGCAGCAGGTTGCTCGGCACTTCAAACAGGAAGTAGCCGATGAAGAAGATGCCCGCGCCCAGGCCGTACACCGCTTCGCTGAACTGCAGATCCTGCAGCATCGACAGCTTGGCAAAGCCGACATTGACGCGGTCGATCCACGCGAGGATGAACAGCACCACCAGGAACGGCACCAGCCGATACGCAATGCGCCGGTAGGTGACATCCAGCTCGGTGCTGGGGATGGACTGGCTGGTCGGGTCTGTTGGGTTGGCCGGAAGGGCTTGGGTTTGCGACATGGTTTCCTCCAATAGCGTGTGCGGGCGCCGGCGTTTCGTTGTGCTGCCTTGTTGTCCGAAACGCAGGCATGAGTTGGGCCTGGCGCGTCTGCAGCGCGCCTTTTTGGCTTGGCTTGGGGAACCGCCTGCGTGGCCCGGACGCAGGCGGAGAATGTTCTGGCTAGTCGATCAACGCAGGGCAGCCTCCACCGCCCGGCCGACGCGCAGGATGCGCGCGTCGTCGTTGGCGAGACCGCAGAGCGACAGGCCGACCGGCAGTTCGCCGGCAACGTGTACCGGCAGCGTCAGCGCGCAGCCGTCCAGGAAATTGATCACGCTCGGATTGCGCAGCGTGAGCGCATTGATGCGGAAGAACTGCGCGTCATCGACCTCGAGCGGAGCGACCTCGGGCGGCACGATGGCAACCGTCGGCATCAGCCATGCATCGAAGTTGCCCAGGCGCTTGCGTGCGGCGGCAATCATGCGTGCGCGTGCGTTGATCACGTCGATGTATGCGGCCGCGCTCATCTGTTCGCCACGGCGGATGCGCGTGGCCACGCGCGGGTCGTACTGGACTTCGGCACGCGCGAGCAGCGAGCGATGCCATGCCCAGGATTCCGCTGCCGAGAAGCCGCCGCCGCTGTTGATCTCCGGCAGTTGCAGCAATTCGGGAAATTCGAAACGCACGATGTGCGCGCCGGCACGCTCCAGCCGTTCAACAGCGCGTTCGAATGCAACGGCGACCGTGTTGTCGAGGTCCGCGCCGACAAAGTCCTGCGTGATACCGAAACGCAATCCGGCCAGCGGCACGGCGGTGGTGTCGAATGCGTCGTTGCCGGACTCGCCGCTCAACACGGCGTCGACGATCGCGCAGCAGTCGACCGAGTTGGCGAGCGGGCCGCCGGAATCGAGCGACGTGGACAACGGCACGCCGCCCGTCATCGGCACGCGGCGGGCGGTGGGCTTGAAACCCGTCAGATTGCAGAACGCCGACGGAATGCGGATCGAGCCGCCGGTGTCGGTACCCAGTGCCGCCACGGCCATGCCGCCCGCAACGGTGACGGCGCCGCCCGAGGTGGAGCCGCCCGCTGCGCGTGCGCCGTCCGCTGGCGTGCGCGGCGTGCCGTAGTGCGGGTTGAGCCCCAGTCCGGAGAACGCGAATTCGCTCATGTTGGTGCGGCCGAGCAGCACGGCGCCGGCTGCGCGCAGGCGTGCCACGGCGGCGGCATCGGTGGTGGCGCGCGGCTGGTCGGCC
>NZ_MCGB01000100.1 GCF_001699815.1 Ralstonia pickettii
TTCCCTACTGTTGCACTGCACGCAGGCCCTGTGACGGGAGCCTGCCTGTACGCCGCATCCGGCCCCGTTGACGCGCACCTGCGCCGGGCCGGGCGGCACCTAAAACAACAAGGGAAAGGTCCATGCAAGCCAAGGTTTCTTTGCGCGCCACCGTCATGGGTGGCGTTGTCTTCTGTGCCGCAGCACTGTCCAGCGCGGCCGCTTTTGCGCAGGCCACTGACGCTGCGCCGGCACCCGTTGCCGGTCCGGCCGCCCCTGCCAGCCCGTTGACGGCCAACGTCACGCTGGCCAGCCAATACCGCTATCGCGGTCTCATGCAGACCAACAACAAGCCGGCCATTCAGGGCGGTGTGGATTACGCGCTGCCCAACGGCTTCTACGTGGGCAACTGGAACTCGTCGATCAGCTGGCTGGGGGATTCCAACCCCAACGTCTCCGCCCCCATCGAGATGGATTTCTACGGCGGCTACAAGACCGAGCTGATGAAGGACGTGCCCATTGATGTGGGCCTGCTGCAGTACTACTACCCGGGCAGCTACCCCGACGGCTACACCCGCCCGCACACCACCGAAGGTTATGCACAGATCGGCTACGGGCCGGTCTCGTTCAAGTACTCGCACGCGTTCTCCAACCTGTTCGGCTTTGCAGATAGCCACCACAGCCAGTACTTCGATCTGTCGGGCAACTTCGACACCGGTTTCTGGGGCCTCACGCTGAACCTGCACGTGGGCTACCAGCAGGTGCCACATCAGGTGGTGCGCACGTCGTATGCCGACTGGAAGGTCGGCGTAACGAAGGATTTTGGTTCGGGCTGGACAGCTTCTTTGAGCTACATCGACACGAATGCATCGCGTCTGGCCTACACCAACACACGTAACAGCTACATGGGCAAGGCAAGCGCCCTGCTCGCCGTGACCAAGACGTTCTAACGACCACCACCTGAAGGAAAGGGGAGCGCATATGGACCTCGTTTATCTCGCCGGCCTAGCGGTGCTGGCCCTGGCAGTGGGCGGATTGCTCGCCCTCTCCGGCCGGCTCGCCACCAAAGACCAACCCACCACGCACGCGATGGAGAAACAGCAATGACCTGGCTCTATGTGCTGTCCGGGGCCATCACGGTGGTCCTGCTCGTCTACTTGTTCGTCGCCCTCTTGTGGCCCGAACGCTTCTAACAACACTGCGAGGCACACCATGAATGCGTTCCTCCTCCAGCTGGCGATCTACCTGGTCGTGCTGCTGGTTCTGGCCAAACCGCTGGGCGCGTATATGACCGGCGTGTTTGGTGACAAGCCATCGCGCGCGCACTGGCTCGGCCCCGTCGAGCGGCTGTTCTATCGCGTGGCCGGCGTCAACCCGCAGGCCGAGATGGGCTGGAAGCACTACGCGCTGGCCGTCATCGTCGTCAACGTGCTGGGCGCGCTGGCGGTGTATGCGCTGCAGCGCGCGCAGCAGTGGCTGCCGCTCAACCCGCAGGGCTTTGGTGCGGTCACGCCGGATTCGTCGTTCAACACGGCGGTCAGCTTTGTCACCAACACCAACTGGCAAGGCTATTCGGGCGAAAGCACGATGAGCTATCTCACGCAGATGCTCGGGCTGGCGGTGCAGAACTTCCTGTCTGCCGCTACCGGCATTGCGGTGGTGATTGCGCTCATTCGCGGTTTTGCGCGCCACTCTGCCAACACCATCGGCAACTTTTGGGTCGACTTCACGCGCTCGACGGTCTATGTGCTGCTGCCGTTGTCGATCATCGTGTCGGTGTTCTTTGTCAGCCAGGGCGTCATCCAGAACTTCGATGGCTACAAGGAGGTGACCACCGTCACCGCCACCACGTACGACAACCCGAAGATGGATGCAAGCGGCCAGCCGATCAAGGATGCCCAAGGCAACCCCGTCACGGAAAAGGCCACCACGCAAACGCAGACCCTGCCGATGGGTCCGATCGCCTCGCAAGAAGCCATCAAGATGATCGGCACCAATGGCGGCGGCCCGTTCAATGCCAACTCCGCCCACCCGTACGAGAACCCCAACGCGCTGACGAACTTCGTGCAGATGCTGGCGATCTTCATCATCCCGGCGGCGCTGTGCTTTACGTTTGGCGGCATGGTGGGCGATGGCCGGCAAGGCTGGGCCGTGCTGGCTGCGATGACGGTGCTGTTTGTGGTGCTCGCCGTCTTCCTGGCATGGGCTGAATTGCACCCCAACCCGATGCTCGCCAACCTCGGCATCGACGAGGCCGTGGGCAATATGGAGGGCAAGGAAACGCGCTTTGGCATCGTGGCCTCGTCGCTGTTTGCCACCATCACCACGGCAGCGTCGTGCGGGGCGGTGAATGCCATGCATGACTCGCTGACCGCGCTGGGCGGCTTCGTGCCGATGTTCCTGATGCAGTTGGGCGAAGTGGTGTTTGGCGGTGTGGGCTCAGGTCTGTACGGCATGCTGGTGTACGCCATCCTGGCCGTGTTCATCGCGGGGCTGATGATCGGCCGCACGCCGGAATACCTCGGCAAGAAGATCGAGGTGTTCGAGATGAAGATGACCTCCATCGCCATCCTCGTCACGCCGCTGCTGGTGCTGGTGGGCACGGCCGTGGCCGTGGTGGTCACGCAGGGCAAGGCCGGCATCTTCAACCCAGGCACGCACGGCTTCTCTGAAGTGCTGTACGCCTTCTCGTCTGCCGCCAACAACAACGGCAGCGCGTTTGCGGGCCTGTCTGCCAACACGCCGTTCTACAACTTGGCGCTGGGCATCTGCATGTGGCTGGGCCGCTTCTGGATCATCGTGCCGGTGCTGGCTATGGCAGGCACGTTTGCCGCCAAGAAGCGCCTGCCCGTGACGGCCGGCACGCTGCCCACGCATGGGCCGCTGTTTGTGGTGCTGCTGATCGGCTCGGTGCTGCTGGTGGGCGCGCTCACGTACATCCCGGCCCTCGCACTTGGCCCCATTGCAGAGCATCTCGCCCGCTAAGCGCACGGCGAGTCGTCTACCCAATATCAACAGGTGCCTTATGGCTATCCGTTATCCCGAATCCGAACCGGCTGTGCGTACGGTCAAGCACAAGCTTGAGCCCAGCGCCGGTACTGGTACTGCCGCAGCCGCCGAGGCGCACGCGCGCAGCACGCACACGACGCTGTCCGCCAAGGAGGTGCGCAAGCTGTCGATGTTCTCGTCGGCGCTGGTCAAGCCCGCCATTGTCGATAGCTTCCGCAAGCTGTCGCCGCGCGCGCAGGCCAAGAACCCCGTGATGTTTGTCGTCTACGTCGGCAGCATCCTCACCACCATCCTGTGGGTGATGGCGCTGCGCGGCCAGGCCGAAGCGCCGGCGGGCTTCATCCTCGCCGTATCGGTGTGGCTGTGGTTCACGGTGTTGTTCGCCAACTTTGCCGAAGCGTTGGCCGAGGGCCGCAGCAAGCAGCAGGCGGCATCGCTGCGCGGCATCAAAACCACGGTGCAAGCCAAGGTGCTGGCAGATCCGCACCGCCGTGACCGCGTGGAAGCGCGCGTGGCCACCGCGCTGCGGCGTGGCGACATCGTCCTCATCGAAGCCGGCGACATGGTCCCCGGCGACGGCGAGGTCATCGAAGGCGTGGCCTCGGTGGACGAAAGCGCCATCACCGGCGAATCGGCACCGGTCATCCGCGAATCGGGCGGGGATTTCTCGTCCGTGACCGGCGGCACGCGTGTGCTGTCGGACTGGATCATCGTGCGCATCACCGCCAACCCCGGCGAGAGCTTCCTCGATCGGATGATCTCGATGGTGGAAGGCGCCAAGCGCCAGAAGACGCCGAACGAGCTGGCGCTGACGATCCTGCTGGTGAGCCTGACCATCATCCTGATGCTGGCGACCGTCACGCTGCTGCCGTATTCGATCTTCTCGGTGGACGCGATGAAGGCCGGTTCGCCGATCACGATTACCGTGCTCGTCGCGCTGCTGGTGTGTCTGATCCCGACCACCATCGGCGGGCTGCTCTCCGCCATTGGCGTGGCGGGCATGAGCCGCATGATGCAGGCCAACGTGATCGCCACCTCGGGCCGCGCCGTGGAGGCGGCTGGTGACGTGGATGTGCTGCTGCTCGACAAGACCGGCACGATCACGCACGGCAACCGCCAGGCGTCGCGCTTTATTCCCGCGCCGGGCGTGACGGCCAAGCAGTTGGCCGAGGCCGCATGGCTGTCGTCGCTGGCCGATGAAACGCCGGAAGGCCGCAGCATCGTTACGCTCGCACGCAACCTGGGCGAGGCGTCCATCGATGAAGCGGCCCTTGCGAAGACGCAGCCCGTGTACGTCGCCTTCTCTGCGCAAACGCGCATGAGCGGCATCAACGTCTCCCATGCAGGCGACGCCCGTCAGATCCGCAAGGGCGCAGCCGATGCGATCCGCACGCATGTGACGCTGCTGGCCGGCAAGTTTCCGGAGGCCGTATCGACTGCCGTCGACGACGTCGCGCGCCAAGGCGGCACGCCGCTGGTGGTGTCCGACAACGACCGCGTGCTCGGCGTGGTGGAGCTGAAGGACATCGTGAAGGCCGGCATCCGCGAGCGCTTTGCCGAGCTGCGCCAGATGGGCATCAAGACGGTGATGATCACCGGCGACAACCGCCTCACCGCCGCGTCTATCGCAGCTGAAGCGGGCGTTGACGACTTCATTGCCGAAGCCACGCCCGAGACCAAGCTCGCGCTGATCCGCGAGCAGCAGGCGCAAGGCCGCCTCGTTGCCATGACCGGTGACGGTACCAACGATGCCCCCGCGCTGGCACAGGCCGACGTGGCCGTCGCCATGAACAGCGGCACGCAGGCTGCCAAGGAAGCCGGCAACATGGTCGACCTGGATTCCAGCCCGACCAAGCTGATCCAGATTGTCGAGATCGGCAAGCAGATGCTAATGACGCGCGGCTCGCTCACCACGTTCTCGATCGCCAATGACGTGGCGAAGTATTTCGCGATCATCCCGGCCGCGTTTGCGACCACGTACCCGCAACTCGCCGCGCTGAACGTGATGCACCTGGCGACGCCCGCATCGGCCGTAATGAGCGCGGTGATCTTCAATGCGCTGATCATCGTGTTCCTGATTCCGCTGGCGCTCAAGGGCGTGAAGTACCGCGCGCTGGGGGCCGCCACGCTGCTGCGCCGCAACCTCTTGATCTACGGCCTGGGCGGCCTGCTGCTGCCCTTCCCGGGCATCAAGATCATCGACATGTTCCTGGCCGCAATGGGCTGGGTTTAAGGAAGGAGTGCATTCATGGCAACCACAACTCAAGCGCGTCAACCTGTTCAGGCCGATGTGCCGCAACAAGGTGGGCTGCTGCGTGCGGCGCTGGTGGTGTTTGTTGGGCTGTCGCTCATTACCGGTGTGCTGTATCCGGTGGTGGTGACGGGGGTTGGCAAGGCGCTGTTTCCGGCGCAGGCCGGCGGCTCGATCATCGAGCGTCATGGCAAGGCCGTTGGCTCGTCGTTGATCGGGCAGAACTTTGATACGCCGGAGTATTTCTGGGGGCGGATCTCGGCGACGGCGCGAACCCCTATAACGCGCAGGCGTCAAGCGGCTCCAACCTGGGGCCGAGCAACCCGGCGCTGACGGAGGCGGCCAAGGCGCGGATTGCGGCGCTCAAGGAAGCGGACCGGACGAACACTGCGCCGATTCCTGCTGATCTTGTGACGGCATCGGCTAGCGGGCTGGACCCGGAGATCAGTCCTGCTGCTGCGGCGTACCAAGTAGAGCGTGTGGCCAAGGCTCGCCACATGTCGCCTGATCTCGTGAAGAAGGTGGTGGCTGAGAACACCAAGGGGCCGGTGCTTGGGGTGTTTGGTGAGCCGGTCGTCAACGTGTTGGAGTTGAATCTGGCGTTGGATGATTTGAAGTGAGGGTTGTGGGCCACTGGCTTGACTTTGATGTTGGTGGTCTATCCCCCTTTCGTACCCTGCCGGGCACGACTC
>NZ_MCGB01000101.1 GCF_001699815.1 Ralstonia pickettii
AAGCTCGGTCTGGCGCTGCATATCGGGTTTTTGCGCATGAGTGGCCGCCTGCTGTATGCCTTTCGGGTGGTTCCCGTCGCCCTGTGGCGCCACTTGAGCGAGGAACTTGGCATTGCCACCCCTGATGTGGCTTCGCTGCGCACGCTGTACGGGCGGGAGAAGACACTGTTCGATCACCAGCAAGTAGCGTGCACGGCCCTTGGTTTTCGGTGGATGCCCTGATCGAAAAGCATTGGGACAGCCCGGTGCACCTGGCAGCCTCGGTCATGAGCGGACATGCCAGTGCGGTGGCAGCTCTTGCGCGGTTCGGTTCTGCCGCCCAGGGCGATCCAATCTATGAGGCTGGCGTGCAATTGGGGCGGTTGCTGCGTACGGCGTTTTTGGCTGACTACTTTGTCAAGGACGCTTTCAGGAACGAGTTGCGCCGGGTGCTCAATCGGGGCGAGGCTGTTAACGCCCTCAAGCGCGCCATTTATACCGGCCGGATCAGCCCGGCGCAGGCCAAACGTGTCGATGAAATGCAGGCTGTGGCCGATGCGTTGAGCCTGATGGCCAACATCGTGATGGCGTGGAATACCTCACAGATGCAGGCGGTCCTGGATCGCTGGTCGAACCGCCGCCAGGTCATTCCACCGGAACTGATCGGAAAAATTGCTCCCACCAGGCTGGAAAGCATCAACCTGCGAGGCGTGTTCCGCTTTCCTGTTGACCGTTATGCCGACCAAATCCTGCCCTCGCGGCAGGGAGCACCGATAACTGGCACCAACGGATGAAACCGATCACGGTTTGACGCCACGAATCGCAGATTTGAAAGTGAACAGGAAAGTCAATGAAATCAACGATCTACCAACACCACCTCCGCGCCAGTGCTAGCTTTTCGTACCGTCACTTATTGCACTGAAAACGAGGGGACCCCCAATCCACCGCCGACCGCGCTGCCGTGCGTGCCCAGGCCGCAGAAGCTGTTCGCACAGGCCAGATCTCCCACGGCGAAATCGGCAACGCCATGTAATGCAAGCCGATGCGGGCGTTTCGGACGCCACCGCTTGGCGCATCCACTGCGGCTGAGCGAAGGCGTCATCGGTGCACCGCATCACATTGCATCGCCCATGAACGAGCCCCCATTGCGGGGCTTTTTTCATGGGGCAAACTTTTGACGAATCCCAGCTAGGGCAACGCCGAATAAGTCCCCGCAGTGGCGCACGCCCTGATTTGGGATGGGATGCAAGGCGCAAACCACAGCGATAGCCGTAGCTATCGCGAGGATTTGCAACGCGGCAGACCGCCCAAAGCAGGGGTGCGCGGTGCGCGAGGGACTTGTTCAGCGTTGCCCTAGGTCTGTCAGGACGGCCCCATGCGGCCCGACGAACGTTCCAGCAGGGTTTCCAGCACCTCGATACGGTGCCGATGCCGGGTGGTGATGGCGTAGAAATGCTCCTGCAGCCCGGCGGAGTAGCCCACCTTGACGAGGATGCCCGTGCGCAACTCGTCCTGAACCACCACCTCGGGCAGCACGGTCAGCCAGCCGCTGTCACGGGCGATCAGGCGCAGCATGGCCATGTCATCCACCTCGGCGCGCAATCGGGGCGTCACCCCGGCCGATGCACACAGGGCTTCAAACTGCGCACGCAGTGCATGGCGGGGGCCAGGCAGCGCCACCTCCATACCCTCCAGGTCTTCAGGTATGCGCAACGAGCGCGATTGCCACACGCTGGCAGGGCCGACCAGCGAGATGGACTGGCTGCCGAGAAATTGGCAGTGCAAGGGGCGCTCGGAGTCGGAAGGCACTGACTCATTGGCCAGCACCACGTCCAGCTGGTGCTGCACCAGGCGCGAAATCAGCCCCTCCAGCAGCCCTGACTCCAGCGTCAAAACCACGGACGGGTCGGCCAGCAAGGGGCGGATCCAGTTTTCCTGGTAGTTGCGGGACAACGTTGCCACACTGCCCACGCGCAGCCGGGTCACCCCCGACGCGCTGCCCTGCAGGCGCCCCAGCATTTCCTGACCCAGTCCGAAGATGTTCTCGGCATATGCCAGTACCAGTTGCCCGGTGTCGGTCAGCAGCAGGCGGCGGCCCTCTCGCAAAAACAGCTCTTCGCCCAGGCGCTCTTCCAGCTGCCGGATCTGGGTGGACACCGCAGACTGGGACGTGTGCAGCTCTTGCGCTGCCTGGGTAAGGTGCCCCAGCTTGGCCACACGCCAAAAGTAGAACAGGTGGTTGAAGTTGAGTTGATCGAGTCTCATTGTTCTATTTTTAGTATTTTTTTGTTCTTTTCAATGTATTTTACAGAACAATAACCCCGCAGCATCATCGCCCCCAGTCTTGTTTCTGGAGGTTGAGTGATGCCATTTGTTCACGTTTTGTCCCACGCCAGCGCATGGGCACCGGGCATGCTCATGCTGGCCGCCATGGCGCTGGCACTGTGCCACAAGGGCTCGGTTGCCACGTTGTGGCGCTGGATGCTGATCCTGTCTGGTGCCGCCTTGGCAGGTTCTGTATTGGCGGCGATTGCGGCCATGGCTGGCATCGGCCGGCTGGACCACGCTGGCTGGCTCAAGGCATCGCCGATGGGCTTGTGCATGGGGGTTCTGGTGCAACTGCTGGGCACCGTCATCGCAGCGTTTTCTGCGAGGTACCTGGAGGGAGAGCCCGGCCAGCCGCGCTACATGGCAGCACTGGCGGGTGTGCTGGCTGCTGTGCACGTGCTGCTGCTGGCAGACCACTGGATCGTCCTGGCCATCGCCTGGGCTCTGGTGGGCATTGCGCTGCAACACCTGCTGTGCTTCTACCCCGACCGGGCTTTTGCCAGCCTGGCCGCCCACAAAAAACAGATGGCCGACAGGGTGGCCGACGTATTGCTGGTCGGTGCGGCGGCACTGGCCTGGCTGGAAGTCGGCAGCGGTTCTTTGTCGGCGTTGTGGGCGTACATCGCACGCGACGGCATGTCCCCGTTGCTGCACGCCAGCGCGGTGTTGCTGACCCTGGCCGTGATTTTGCGGACGGCCTTGTTGCCCGTGCATGGCTGGCTGATCCAGGTCATGGAGGCGCCCACGCCGGTGTCTGCACTGCTGCACGCAGGCGTGGTCAACCTGGGCGGGTTCGTGCTGATACGGTTCGCCCCCTTGCTGGAAAACGCCGCCGCTGCCCGCGTCGTGCTGGTCGTTTTTGGCCTCGGTACAGCCGTGCTCGCTGGCATGGTCATGCTGACGCGCATCAGCATCAAGGTCAGGCTGGCCTGGTCCACGGTGGCGCAGATGGGGTTCATGCTGCTCGAATGCGGGTTGGGCCTGTACACGCTGGCTGCGCTGCACCTCGTGGGGCACTCGCTGTACAAGGCCCATGTGTTTCTGTCGGCATCCAACGCGGTTCGGCAAGCGCGGCTGCAGGCCATGCACAGCGCAACCCCGCCCACAGCCATCAGCCTGGCGCTGGCACCCGTCGCCGCCACGGCCACCGTGCTGCTGGTGCTGAACGTGGCGGCGGAGGTGCCCTGGCCCGCCTGGTGGTCCGCCGTGCTGGGACTGGCCTGGGCACCGCTGCTCTGGTCGCCTCAGGGCCAGGCCAGCGCCAAGACTGCGGCCTGGCACAGCCTGGCCGGGCTGGTGATGGTGGCGGGCCTCACCGCAGCGGCAGTTGCCATCCACCATGTGCCACTGGGCTTGCGCGATGCTCCGGCGCACGTGCTGGGGTGGCTGGCACTGATCGGACTTTTAGGCCTTTACCTCTTTCTGGCACTGCTGCAGAGGCAGCCCCACATGCTGCGGACCTGGCGCAGGTGGAGCTATGCAGGGTTCTACATCGACGAGGCGTACACCCGGCTGGCCCTGTACATCTGGCCCACCGCCTGGAC
>NZ_MCGB01000102.1 GCF_001699815.1 Ralstonia pickettii
CAGCGTTGCGTCTGCTGGTACACAGCCTCCCAGGGCGGAAAGTTCGTCGGCAGCATGCGCCATGCGGCCCCCGCGCGTGCCAGCCAACGCAGCGCGTTGAACAGCTCTCGCAATTCATATCGCCTCTGCGGCGCGTCTTGGTTCATCAACGTCAAATACGGCGCCGCGAAGCTCCATTCTTCGTCACTCACGTCGCTCGGATACGGTCTGCGTTTCTCCATCACGCTTCGACTGCAGCACCGACGGAAAGTGCATAACACGCTCTAAATGGCGCGGCGATTACCTCATACTCATCTACCAGCATGCCGTAACGGCGATCATCGTTGAGATTAACTAAGTCATGGAGCCGGAAGGGCCGGAAGTCCCTGCCATGCAGTAGATAAAACGCACCATCCAGCACAGCCTTGAGGGATGTGGCTCGGGCCCAAATTTCGGCTGCGGTGGTCAGTTCACTCAAATGAGGGCTAGAGAAAGCGTACGCATTCGGCTTATCGTCTTCGATATCAACGATAAATACGACATCTGGACTGGCGAATTGATCAGCAAAGCTCTCAAACCATGAATACGCGGGATCTATTGGGAATGCCCACTTCAGTTCCGGCACCGACATGCTCATTTAAGCCATCCTCCTTTGGTCATAACCTGCGCGAGCCGTTCCTCTGCCTCGCGGCAGTGGGTGAGTGCATCCTTGAAGGATGCAATGGCGACTGGCAAAGGAGGAATGTCTTCCCGCAGCGGTGGTAACACGTAGCGCGAAATGTTCAGTGTCCAGTCCTCGGCCTTAATCTCATCGAGGCTGACCACTCGAACCGCATCCTGCACATTGGCAAAGCCGCGATACCACCCGAGGATCTCAGCGGCGTGCTCGGCCTCCAGATAGTTCTGCGCGCGCCCCCGGCGGAACAGGCGCGACGCATCGGCGATCAGCACCTTCTTCTTGTGCTTAGCCGACTTGCGCTTGCGCAGCAACAGGATGCAAGCGGCGAGTCCCGTGCCGTAGAACAGATTCGGCGCCAGACCGATCACGGCATCGACTAGATCCATTTCCAGTAGTTTCTGGCGGATGCTGCCTTCGACGCCTTTGCGGAACAGGGCGCCTTGTGGTAGCACCACTGCCATGCGGCCGGTCGCGTCGGCCATCGACTTGACCATGTGCTGCACCCAGGCGAAGTCACCGCTGGACGAGGGCGGCAGACCGGCAAAGTTGCGACCAAAGGGATCGTTCAACCACAGGTCCTCGCCCCACTTTTCCAAAGAGAACGGCGGGTTGGCGATCACGCAGTCGAAGGTAGCCAGTCGGTCGCCCTCGAAGAAGGCCGGGTTGCGCAGCGTGTCTCCGCGCACCACCTGGAAGTCCTCGATGCCGTGAAGGAACAGGTTCATCCGCGCGATGGATGAAGTGGTGAGGTTTTTCTCCTGCCCGTATAGCTTACCCCACAGCCGCTTGACGTCGCCGTGCATCTCTTTGACGTGTTGCACGGCTGCCAGCAACATGCCGCCGGTGCCACAGGCCGGGTCGTAGATGGTCTCGGCCTCCTTGGGATCGAGCATGTCGATCATCAGCCGCACCACACTGCGTGGGGTGTAGAACTCGCCGGCCTTTTTGTTGGTGGCGTCGGCGAATTTTTTGATCAGGTATTCGTAGGCGTCGCCGAGCAGATCCGAGTTGACGTTCTTGTTGCCAAACGGCAGCTTGGAAAAATGTTCGATCAGGTCTTTGAGGAGGGCATCCGACAGCCTCTCCTTGTTTGACCACTGGGCATCGCCGAACACGCCATATAGGGTGTCCGGGTTGGCTCTCTCAATTTCCCGCATCGCGCGCTGCAGCGCGGTACCGACATTGCTCGCTTTGGCGCGAACATCGTTCCAGTGGCAATCCTCTGGGATCTGAAAGCGGTGTGACTCCGGGAACCAGGCCAGTTCCTCATCGCCCGTCTCGTCAACGATCTCCTGGTATTCCTCGTCCCAGACGTCGCAGATGCGCTTGAAAAACAGCAGAGGGAAGATGTAAGTCTTGAAGTCAGCAGCATCAACCGGGCCGCGCAGAATGTTGGCGGACTCCCATAGGTGGCCTTCAAGCTGACTGAGAGTAATTTGTGGGTTGCTCAAACACATGCTCCTATTTCATCCATGCCGTAGCACTGCGGCGTGTGTTCTTGATTGGTATTCAACGACTACTCTACAAGGCTGGACTGTTTGACGATGTAGTCGGACAAGGCTGCACGGTCAGGTCGCGAGCGAAATTAGTCAAATTGCGGACCGGTGCCTTCGCGCTTCGGCTCCGCGCCGAAGGCAGGTGCCCCAGCTCGCCCAATAGAGCAGCATCGTTCCGCACCGTGTCACCTGGGCCGGAGGCTCAGCCAGCCCAAAGGTGCGAAACCTCATCAGGCTGTCCGTCCCCACCCGGTAGAGGTGGTACATCCGTGTCCACGGGTTGTAGAGAGGCATGTGAACTTCCGATTCGACATGGGCTCACCCTTCTGCAGGCCACTGCTGGCGCGCGTGCAGCACGCGGAGGATCTCCACGCGCTTGTCCGTCACGCGATAAACGATCAGGTAGTTTTCCGTCACCACGGCCTCGCGCGTGCCGCGCACGCGCCCCGGCCGATACTGCTTCGGATGCGCCGGCAAGGCTTCGGCCCTCTGCTCGATCAGTTCGTCCAGCTCAAGCGCGGCCACCGGGTTGTCCTGGCCGATGTAGTCCATGATGGCGGCGCGGTCCTCACGCGCCCTTGGGTTCCAGAGCAGCGCCAGCGTCAAGCGTTACCCCCGCGCTTCGCGATCCGCTGCCGCAGCGCCGCGCGGCGCGCGGCAAACTCGGCCTTGACCTCGGCGTGAGGAATGGATGGGCGCGGGTCATCCAGCGCCTGCTGTACCTGCTCGCGAAACCACTTGTCATAGGCTCGCGCGGCGTGTGCCTCCTTGAGCGCGGCCGACCGGTCGGGCCGCGTCGTCCGCTCAACAGAATCAGGGTCGTAGCCGGCGGCGTCCACGTCGAAGCGGCTGATGCCCAGCTCGCGCAAAAAGGCCACCAGCGTTTCGAGCTTGCGAAACACGCGCACGTCACCGCGCTTGGCCGCCAGGAAACGCTCGGTCAGACCGTACTTGGCCGCGATGGTCCAGCCGTTGCCGTGGCCGACGACATGCGCTGCACGCACCGCGCCGGCCTCCACAAGCTGCGAAAGGGTCTTTTGATCGATGGTCTCGGTTGCCATGGGAACCTCCGTCAATGGCTTGCGGCAAGCTCGGGCTTGCCAGTCCTGCACCAGCTCGCGCTGGTGCTGATGTTGAGCCAGCAGTTATTATTGCACACACCACCATTTTACAGTAATGTGGGAGACAAGGAATTTTTGAGCGGGCCGGCGATGTGACTTAACGCCCGTTCTCGGACGGATTGTGATGGAGGCAGCCATGGTCACCCCACGCGACGATGACACGGCTCGGTCGTTGTATGAACTGTTCGGGCCGCCCCTGCGCCGTGAGCGCAAGCTGCAGTGCCTGACGCTCTACGATCCGTCGACCCGCATGTATCACTTGTACCGGCTCGGCCTGGCCGGCATGATGCCGATTCGCAGCCTCGGGCCGGTCACCGTGCGCGACGCCAAGGACATCGAGCGGTGGTATTGGGAGGACGGGGCATGACCCGCGATGAGCTAATTCAGGCGGTGCCGATACGGGAGTCCCAGGGCCGTTTATACGTGCGCATGGACGACGTGCCTGAGCCATGGCGGCAGCAGTTTGCTAGGGCGATGATAGGCAGCGCGTTCATCGCGGTCCAAGGCGAGACGTGCATCACCCCGCATGCCCACGATTGGGATGCGTGGGTGAATGACCGGTGGGTCGGCCGCCCCGGACCGACAGGGCTCTCCACAAGGAGAAAAACCGGTGAATAGGGAAGATCTGCAAAGCTTGCTCATGCACCAAGAGGCGGTGCGGATGGTTCGCGCCGATCCGTCGCTAGAGGCTCGGGCACTGGAGATCCTGGAGCGCTGGGATACGGTGGCCTCCATCCGCTCCAAGCCGTTGCACGATGAATGGAAGCGCATCATTGCCGAGCGCGATTGGAAGCTGGCCCTGGAAGAGTCCGACCGTGGCCAGCAACTGCGCCAAGCCTCTCCCATGGCGATTCTGCTGCCCGAGCAGGTCCGGCTTGACATCATCCAGTCTGCTGCGCGTGCCATGCATGCATCCAAAGGCCCGCGCAGCCCGTGGAAGACGCGCTATTTTGTCGATACCGAGTTCACAGACTTTATCGATTGCCAGCTCATCAGCGTGGCGATCGTGGGTGAAGACGGCCGGGAGTTCTACGGCGAGCGTGCGGACTTCGAGCTGTCCGCGTGCAGCGAGTTCGTTCGGGCGGCTGTGCTGCCGCAGCTCGGCCGCGTCCCCGGTCGCTCGATGCCGGCCTCGCAGTTGCGTGACGAGCTAATGGCGTGGCTGCTCGCCGTGCCGGCAAAGCCCAAGCGGGTGTTGTGCTTCGACTATCAAGGCGACTTCGATCTGGTGCTCGATCTGCTCGATGCCGAAATCCCCCCTGGCTGGAAGTGCGAGCACGTAGGCGGCCGGCTTGATATGGAACGGCTAGAAACGTACTTCCGTGAGCACGGTGGCCGGCATCACGCGCTGCACGATGCGCGCGCCAATGCGTTTGCTTTTCGCTAACGACAAAGGGCCAGGGTGCAATTGGATACCCGAGACCTCCTTGTCGCCCTCAAGCGAGCCAAGGGCATAGACGGTCGGACGATGGTTGCCCCGTTGAGTCGCCACCTTAACAACACACGCGCAGAGACTGCTCGAAGTTCCGATGCCCAGGGTGGCCACAGCGTCCACCTGGCTCTAAAGGAAAAGGGGCTCGCCGAACTTTTGGTGCCGTAGCGCCTCTTCCAAGGCAGCTTGCTCACACCGGAAAGCCTCAAGGTGGTCGTCCTCAGTCATCGGTCGACGCAGCGCTTCAAGCTGCCGTAGAACCGCCCAGCCGCATCGCCACCGCCCCTCGCGGGTTAGCTCCCCGAACTCCGGGTCTTCGTCGCGGCGCACCTGATTTTCCTGGTCTGCCATGTCATCACCCTCGGATACGTGAGCCGCTATGGGGGTCATTTTCCTAACGCCACCTTGCCAACTATTGTTTGCAAAGCCGTCGCGCTCTGCCCGGCCAGGTCGAGCGTTGGGCAAGTTACACACAGTCCTACGGGACCTTCTGAGGACGCATACGTGAGCTTTCGTGGGGGTCATTTTCCGGCCCCTTGCCGCTTCGTCGACTTTCCTTTGCTTGAGGGCCGGGCGTCCTTTGGAGGACCAGCATCATTGCCAAACGCCGAATTCATGCCCTCGATCGAAACCGGCTTCGCTGGTTTCCGGATGATGCCTTTGAGAGCGGTCAATGGGCGTGCTGCTTGCCCCCTCTTATCCTGCCCATGCTCGCCACGGCCTTCGGCCATGAAATCCGGCCCGAATTTGGCGAACTTCTTCATACGCGGATGGCGCGCAATGTCGCTGCGTTCAATCCGCTTTTCGGGTGGCGTGATGCGCAACCACTCGCCCAACACTTCACGTACACAGTGCTGGCACAGATCGAGGCTGACTGTGTTGCCGTCACCAAACACCGAGTCGAAACCGCAGGAGTGATCAAACGACAACCGTTCCTGCCAGTCGCCAGGTTCATCGGCGATCAAGCGACGCTGGCAGCGGTCACAGGTACACACGGCCAGCTCTTGGATGGTTCGGGGTCGGTATTCGCGCATAACAGGCCCGACGGGGATACGTGACAAAGA
Source organism: Ralstonia pickettii (assembly GCF_001699815.1). Lineage (GTDB taxonomy): Bacteria > Pseudomonadota > Gammaproteobacteria > Burkholderiales > Burkholderiaceae > Ralstonia > Ralstonia thomasii. The sequence continues at coordinate 5,772 of NZ_MCGB01000102.1, forward strand.
TGGCTGGGCCGCATGGGATGTGGTGGATGCCTGCCCGTGCCGTGTGAGGGTGTTTGACGGTCAAACACCCCTATTTCTTGCCGGCCACTCGCAGAATCGCCCGACGCGCCTCAAGTAGCACAGGCAGCAAGGCGTCCTCTGGCGGAGGAAAACCACGCTCAACCATCGAAGCATGGATTGCACGGATCTCGCGGGTGATCGCCGACAGGGCCAGCACGACCTCCGTTTCGTGATCCACATCAGCTTTCCGACCTAGGGCTGCACGTCGGATGAATTCCGCCACATCCATCTGCCGGCTTCCAGCGCTGTGGCGCACCTTCCGAGCCTCGTCCTCAGTCCATCGGACAAGCATCTGGACGCTTCGCTTCGCGGCGTCGGGCTTTTTCTGAAAGTAGGCGCGTGACATACAACCCATTATGTTGCGCGAACGCTCGCCCAGCAACCAATCCGCTCACCAATCCCTTAATCCGGGGTCTCGGGGCGTAGCCCTGAGTGTCTGCGACGGGCGCGTAGCGACCTAGCGGACAAGGATCAGGCAGCTATCGTGAGATAGCTACCTGGCATCCTGCCCTGTAGCGTGAAAACAGAAACGCTGCAAAACGCTGCAAACCGGTAGTAAATCTGAGGCAAATTTGCGATCAATTTGCGACGGATCTGCGATGGATTTGCGGCAGATCTGGGACAGACTCACCGAACATCTGCAGCGAATCTGCGGTGCATTTTGGGGGCTTCTGCGACGCATTTGCGGTGAGTCTGGAGTCAGACTCACCGCACACTTTCAACGCTTTCCGCTAAACACCGAACCTTTCTGAAACTCGTGACCATGTTGGCCGGCTTGGCAAGCATGGCGCTCATGGCTACCGCTAGTGCTGCCAGGCTGTCCGTGATCGACAGATGCCTGTGCTGCGCTCCTTAGAGCGTGCTTCGTATTGACGGCAAGGGGAGTTCGCAGCATGCCTGCGCGTCGTGTCACTTGCGCAAGCGACTGAGATGGTGGATCGTAGTATTTTGATGCTGCCGCCGGACGAAGGCAGTGGCGCACCGGTCGAGATTCACAGTGCCCCGCAACTTGATTGCGAGCGACGCGGGTTCAAGCCGGACTACTGATCAGCTGCCTACGAATCTGACCGCTCGCCGGCGGCAATCGGGGACACGATCCGCGCATGGTCGACTATCGCTTCGGGCAAGTTTAGGAACTTGTATGAGTGCACCCACCAACACCAAGAAGCTGGCGGCGACTGCCGCGCCGAAGGTCGTGGTCCGCCGGTCGGCCAAGCGCGTCATCGTTACCCGAGAGATGATGCGCCAACTGCGCGCCAATGCGAGGGGGTCCACCCGCGCCGACTTCCCCGAACTGCCAGAGTGGCGGCGCAAAGGGTGATAACGCCGCACACACCAGCAAACGGGCCGCCAGGCTCGTTGGGGCTCATACGTGAGCTGCTATGGGAGTCAAACAGCGCAACGGTTACCGACTGATGCCCGAAATCAGATTCACTAAAGGCGCCGCATAGGGGCACGGGTCAGACGGACGAAGCTCGCAGCCAACTTGGCCAAGATCCGACTGATATGTGAGCTGTTTTGGGAGTCTAGGGCACGGCTGGGCGGGGGATGGTCGCGCCATACTTTTGCTGCAAAAGATCGAGTCATGTTTTTGCGCATGGCCGAACTTGCGGTCGAACGTAGCTCGGAAACGCCGAGATCCCGATAGATAAGTGTTGGACCTCGCTAGATGGAACGGGCTTGGTGTTCAGTTGTGGCGGAGAGGCAATCCACGCGGATAGCTTCGCCGGCCGAAATATGGGAGTCGAGCAGTGCGTCGGTTACCGACTAATGCCGGCAATCAGATCCGGAAAGGGCGTCGCATTTGAGGATGAGGCAGGCTGACGACGCTCGCCGCCAACCTGGCCAGGACTCGACTGATATGTGAGCTGTTTTGGGAGTCTAGGGCACGGCTGGGCGGGGGATGGTCGCGCCATACTTTTGCTGCAAAAGATCGCGCCATGTTTCTGCGCATGGCCGAACTTGCGGTCGAACTTAGCTCGGAGATGCCGAGATCCAGCTTGCTCAGTGCTGAACCTTGCGAGACGGAACAGACTTGGTATTCAGGTATGGCGATGAGGCAATCCACGCGGATCGCTTAGCCGGCTGAAAAATGGTTCATCTCCGATTTTCGGGGAGCGCCAGTCCGACAGCCGAGTTCGGCCACTCACAGCCGCTCGGCAAGGGACTATCGTATGACCCTTGGCAGATAAGCTGACCTCGGGCTCCAGGGGTGGAGGTGGCGGGAAGGCCCCGCAGGGCCGGCGCGGCGTGCTTGGACGTACCACGGCCACCCGCGCCTCGGACCTAGGAGGCGACTTGTTCGCTGACACGGGTCAAGATTCGTCCCGGCAGAAGTCGAGCTTTTGCGCTACCGGAAGGATGCCGTGCTGCTCCAGCATCCCATAGACTGGCTCGATAGTTAGGACGGCCATGTAGCCGAGCTGCTCGGGCTCCCCGTTCTTACACAGTGCCTGGGTGACAACCCCCAGCGCTGCAGTGCCGCCATCGGGATTTGCCTCGTCATAGGCGACAAGCGCCGGGCCACCGCTGAAGCCACCGCGCGCTGTCGATGAAACGATGAAATGCGGATGGGGGGAACAATAGAGATCGGTAAGGGCATTCACCTCGCCGAGACTCGCGACTAGCAGCGGCTTTTTTGTCAACTGCACCGGCGGGTAGCCGAGAACGAGGGTCCGGTACAAAACGAGCTCATACTGGCCCATCCAGTCGTCGAGGTGACCGCCAAGCGGAATCGATCGCTTCGGGTAGGGCTCCGCAACGAAGCACGCCAGATCGATCTCGGCGTTGGAGTGGAAGAGCGGGCCGCGCGTGATCGTGACGCTACCTTGCGGCTTCCGGTCCCAGTGCTTCGGATCTTCAAGCAGGCTCAACGCAGTCAGGTCGTCGTCGAAGCCTATCTCGCTGATGGTCCGGCCCTCTACGACATGACGGGCGGTGACGAACACGCCCTCGCCGACATGGAAACATGTGCCAATGCCCTGCGTGCCGTGATCGTCCTCGGTGACGACGAAGGCGACGCAGCCCCTGTACGTGTTGAACGCGTCTCTGCCCCAACGCGCCGCCGGATCGCGTAGAGATCCGACTTTCCTCTTTGCTTCCATGTTGTCTGTGCGTCTCCTTTGTCGCGCGGCGCAAGCATGTGCCTGCCCCACCGGTACCGCAGCGCAGCGGACGATCGCAATGCCACACACGAACGTCGGCAACGGGCTCGCTAAGCGACCTTTCGTTTCCCGGAAATCGGCGATGAACCTGAAAAATGGGGGGGGGATCCGCGCTATGCGAAGCGCGGCTGGCCGGTGCCGATCCGCCTCAACTCGCAACGTAGTGTAGCCGCCCGTTGAGCTGTGGCCAGTAGCCCAGGTACGCAGCGCGAAGGTGTTTGCGCATCGTGCACGACTGCACGGACGGCACGGCGCAATGGGCGAGTCGCACGAGAGCGGACGCGGTACAGGCGCGTGTGTGCTGGCCTCGAAACAGTAGACTCGCGCGCTGGCTCGCGGGTCAATCGCCGTATGATCTAATCTTCGGCGTTGCCATAGAGCTTTCGGCTCGGGATGAAGACTAAGAACTTTTGGCTCAGGACGGGCCCAATAGCACTACTTACCTTGGTTGCCGTCTATGGCACGTTTGCAGGCACCAATGAGCCGGTCGTGGGCTGGCTACGGGGGACTTTGGCTGAACCATACCTCTACAAGTTGCATAGTGGAAACTCAATCCTGTTCAACATATCGGTCGGTTTCCTCAACAGCGTGGTGTTCTGGATCATGGTGGTGGTGTACCCAGAGCGAAAACGCAACAAGGTACTTCGCGAGAATCTTCGACGCCGCTATCAGGATTTCAAGGAAAGCACTGTTCAGACGCTTTTGCATGCCGCTGGCATTTCATGTAGCACAGCAGAAGTGCGAAACCTGACGGACCACCGAAACTTCAAAGCGTTTTTTGACGCCAACGAGAAGGCGCGCTGGTACGACGCGCTCAATGGCCTTCAAGATCAGCGCGAGCGCATAGACGACCTCTTGCTTGAAATGGAAATGCTTGCCGACGAGGTGCGCTACGTGCTCGACAAGATCAACATTGACGACGAGCACGTGCATGCGTCGTTTAAAGTGCTGTGTGCGCACATCCTCCGCTTGCGCCGTTACAGCACCTATTCATACGATCAGGTGAAGTACATCGGGCAATTCGTGTGGGGTACGCTCGCTCAATGGAGCTTCGTCGACGGCCAACTGGACGTCGATCCCATGCAAAGGCTCATCGATAGCATCTAGGGAAAGATCGTCCGACGTGTTCTAAGCCTTCGACCTACGTGTCCAGCATGTCCCACTCGTCTCCGAGAATCCATCGGAGTGCGGACAGCTTGCCGTTTAGCATTCCCCACTCGAAGTCGCTCCACGGGCCGAGGTTGTCGATGCCCACTTCGTCCTCTGTGCGCTTCGCGGCGGCAAGCGCACGAGCCCAGACACTGTCGAGAATCTGGTCTTGACGGTAAGGGCTCCTGCTGTAGTGCTCCTCAGGCACCACCCTGGTCTTGCCTGTCTCGATCTCATGGCGAAGTGTCCAGTGGCGGTTGTACCAGACCTGCCGGAACAGTAGGTGCTCGGCTTCCAGGATCTCGCGCAGGCGCCGAGCCTCCTGCGAGTAGTTGAATTCGGAGTCGTGGTCGCCAAGCAGTTCCGGGCTGTGATCCTTCAGGAATTCGACCATCGAGATCCAGTAAGACGACCGCGGCCCTTCGAATAGATACGAGAGGTCGGTGTGCGGCTTGCGGAAGTCGTCGGTCGCATTGCTGAAGTCTTTCGTGTTGTGAGTGATGAACGCGCACGGCGCGTCGTCGGACGCCGTCGATACCACATCGACGTAGATCTCCACTAGGATGGCGTCCCCGACGCTGTTCTTCGCGCGGTGATATGGAGCCTTCTTCCCTAGCGCTCGCTCGGTGACGCGTTGCTTGACCGCATCGCTGGTCGTAAGCGCGGGAGCACGGCGCAGAAGCCTGTCGATGCGTTCTATGGTGCCACCTACCGCATCACCGTCAACGCCGATCTGATGGTCGACCTCGTTCAGGCCCGCCAACAGGTCAGCTTTGCGCCCGTCGTCTCCGAACTGGTTCACGGCCTGCCGGACTAGCCGGAAATGGGAATGCAGACCGCGGCGCGCTTCGTCGATAATGCGCGCCTTGTTGCGGTCGAATTCGTCGAGCACCTGCTGCGGCACAATCAGTTCGACCTCGCCGTTTTTCACCAGATCTTCGAGCACGCTGATGACAGGCTGCTCCCGATAGTCCTTCGCGACGTCGAGCCAAACGCAGGTGTCGACCAAAAGCCGGATTGCCATGCCGTTCCTCTTAGTGTGAATCCGAGAATTCTAAGTGAGGGAGAGCCTCATGCAGGCGCCGCTGGGTTGGAAATCGGGCGCTGGCTGGCCTCTCGCGGCCAGCGCACACATAGCCGCCCAAATTCGAAGAAAAATCGAACACATCAGTCGTGGTGGTGGCCGCTGATAGACACGTGCGTGGTGGCCTGTTCCTGGGAAAGATGGCGGTTAGCTTCGCCCAGGCGCTCGCCGAGCGTCGGCTTCTTCGGCTGGGTCATGTGGTCGACAAGCTTTTCAAGCTTCTCTTCCAGTCTCGATGATCCAGACTCGGGCGGACCGCCAATCGCCGCGTTGGATGCTGCTCCGGCGGGGGCTTGGCTGGCCGTCTCAGGCAGCTCCGCACCATATCGCCCCGACGCCGCGTTTTTATTGCTCGATGCTGCCCCAGATCGCAGACCAAGTGATGATGGGCTTGAGCTGACCGGCATCGCTGGAGGTGCTTCAGGCACAGCCTTTGCCTGCTCGGCAGCGCTGCCCTGCAAGCTGGCCCCTGGCGCGGTCGTCGGCCCATCTGCAGAATTGCCCTGAGAGCCGGCCGGCGTGACAGTTACAGGATCGGTTGCCACAGCGCCAGCACCAGCCTCTTCTCCGATTGCGGCACCTTTCTCCGCGCTTGGCGAGCCTAGACTATCGTTGAGGCCTCTTCCTACGCCTGACAAATCAGCCCCGTATCGCCCAGAGGCGACGCTGCTACTCATGGATGGACTCGAAGCCGCCCCGCCTTGCTGCCTGCTGGGTGGCTGCGGTGCCGACGCACTACCTCCGGCAGGGGCGCCAGCGGACATGGCCGGCTTGGGCGTCTGAAACACAGGCGCGTCACCACCACCACTCCCCATCGAGGATGCGTTCGAGACCGAGCCGCGCCCCATCAGCTTGTCCATAAAGCCAGACATGGATTGAGGAGCTTTTCCCGCCGCCGAGACAGCGGAGGCCCCACCAGTTGCAGCCAACGCGCCTACGGCGGCCCCTGCGGCAGCGGCTGAAGTCACGTCGTTTGCGCCTAGAGACGCCGAGCCGGCGGCGAGAGAGCTGGCAATTGAATCACTCTTGAACAACAAAAAGGCCAGCAGCAAGTACGCACCGATGGCCGCCACAGGCGGGCCAAGGAGAGCGTCCAATCCATCCGTGATCGCCTGTTCCACCGTCATGGCGCTGAGGCTCGCTGTAAGAGCCCGGCTAACGCTGTCGAACGCGGTCATGATGACCCCCACCAGGATGATCCGGTACGCAAGCGCCAACAGCGATTTGAACGGTGCAATCCCCTGATCCCGCAGCGTTTTGAGCCCCAAGAACGAGAAGCTCAAGGGGCTGAGCGTGGCGATAAGAGCGACTTCGAGCTGGAGCATCAAGATCTTGAGTGCGAAGTACAGGCCTACCACCAGGGTAACAATCAAGATCCAAATGACGATACTTCCCGCTGTGGCTCCAACGAGGGGAAGCGCCCCAACACCGAGCGCGAGCGCTGCGAGCTTTCCCGCCAATGCAAAAGTGTTCGTCATGATTGTCGCTGGCGTCGGGATAGTGCCAGCGAGCCCGAACATCTGATCGCCAACCGCCTGGATAAACTGCGGCCCGTTGTCGATGAGGTAGAGAACGAAACCGACCCAGGCCACGGCGCCAACCAGCTTCGACACGGCTTTCGAAATGTCAGCCTCATCCAATAGCAGGTTGTAGTTTGTGATGAAAAATTGAATGGTGGCGAACGCAGCAAGCCACCGGAGTCCTTGGGTGCTCAGCTTGGCAAACGCTGGCAACATCGCCTGCTTGATGATCTCAAACACACTGTCCGCGCCCAGGATGGAACTGCTTTGAGCGAAGACGCTTTGAGAAACGACCAGCAAGAGCACCAGAGTCAAAATCCTCGCCTGGTTTCTCATCGTCAGTTCACCTTCTTGTAGACGTAGTTGTAGTTGGTCGTGAAGCTGTCGCCATCAATAGTTGCCTCAACCGGGTACCCTTTAGGGAACTTGAATTTCAAGGTGTTTCCAGTCACGGTGAAATCTGTCTCACCAGCAGACCCCACTAGCTTGACCTTGCCTCCACTAAACACGAATTGGGCGCCGTCCTTACCAACATACGTCCCGGAAACGGAGGCAGAACCAGACTTCTCTCCACAGCCCGCCAGGGCGGCGATGACGATGAAAATTGCGGCGATCTTGTTCATAGGTCTAAATCCACTAGTCAGTTTTGGAGAAAGCCCTTCCACTTCGGCGCAGGCGCATACTCCACCGAGGGTATCGGCCTTCCGGAAGGCCGCATAAGCCCCGTGGCGTCATCCAGCCCCTTCTGGTCCTTCGCATTCTGTGTCGCCATGTAGGTCGCCGCCGCTGTCGTTTGGGTCGCCATCATCTCTTTGAGAGACTGCAATTCTTGGATCTGGCGCACGTTGATCTGAGAGAGCGTCTGCAGGGCATCGAGATTGCCGTTGGTGGTCTGGCTCCGGTTGTAGAGGTCGGTCAGCGCAGCCTGGCTAGATGCGTAGTTGTCGCGCTGTGCCCCAACGGCGCGGAGCGCAGACTGAAGCGTGTCCGTATTGGTCTGGTGCCAGGAGGTGAACATCTTGGCGAGATTGCCCGCCGTTGGACTCTTGAACGTTCGCGCAAAGTTCTGGTCGATCTGCGCGAGGTTGTAGCCAATGGACTGCCCGCCGTTGTAGATCGACCCAATGGTGTTGATCATCTTGCCGACATCGTCACCCAGTATCGATGTCGGGTTGGAGATCAAGTTCCGTAGCTCGGCCTCGACCTGCTTGCCCTGAAGCACATACTGCTGCACCTGCTGCTCATAGGCTTGGATGAGCTGCAGGTTGTTCAGGATTTGCGTGACTTCGGTCGAACCGCCAGTCCCCGCCACGGTGCCGGCCAAGGCCGGCGTGGCAATGGCGGCAGCAAGGATGAAGCCTGCGATGCGCGTTTCGAGTTTCATCGTATTCCTCACTGGTTCAGTTGACGACGGCGAAACGGCAGGTAAACCAAGCTCGCGACAATGAGAGCGCCGCAGGGCCAAGGATTGCCCTTGAGGGCCAAGTAGACGGGGATGGCGCCAACGACAAGAACAATCGAGAAGGCCTTGGCCATTTGCGCGTGGCTCAGGGGTTTCTTGTTTGTGTTTTCCATTACCTAGTTCCTCTTCAGCTCAGCGAGAGACGCCCTGTTTCAGGGCCTTGTTGATGGCGTGGCCGCGCCCGTCTTGGTAGCGGATTTCAGCCGTCTGACCGATGGCGGGGACGTGACCATCCATCTTTTTCGTGTCGTGCCAAATGATCTGCTGGGGGTCACGGCCGGTTTTTTGACAAATGAATTGACCATCCACCGCCACGATGGGGCCGACATGATGGCCGTCCGTCGCCGGCATGATTTCATCCCAGCTTTCACGCACGGCTTGCATGGTTTGGGAGTGTTCTGCGGCCTTGGTCTCGGGTTCCTGCTCCACCGGCTGGGCCTGCTCGGGTAGGCCGCCCTGAGCTGCAAACGCCTTGGCCAGCCGCGCGAGATCCAGTTCTGTAGGTTTCCAGCCTTTGGCCTTGGCGAGTTCGATGGATGCCTGGTAGGCATCATGCGATTCGGACGTGAGATCCACTGCATCGCCCCGATCCTGAATGACCACCGGGCCGCCGGCGGATGGGCGGTAGGCGCCCTCCTTGTCGCGGGTGAATGCACCGGCCAGCAACGATGCCGGCTCGGCCGGGTTCGCCTTGAGCAGTTCATCGGTCCGGTATTGCTCCATGGCCACAATGTGCAGGCCGAGCGGCTTGGCCTCGGGAAAAAGGGTGGCCATCAGTTTCTGAATGGATTGCGGGTTGCGGATGATGAGGCGCTCCTCCTCGTTGATCACTTCATTGATCCGCTTAGCCAGCTCGATCCCCTGTTTGTTGTGCAGTCCGTTGAGCCAGTACGGCGCCATGACGGCCAGCTCGCCCGGTTCCGAAGTCGCCTCCAACTGTGTGATGGCTTGGGGCTGTGCCACGGCATGAGGCTTTTCTTGGGAAGCTTGCGTGAAACGCGCTTTCATTTGCTCGTCGTTTTCCATGCGAGATCCTTAGCTTTTCTTTTGCTGCAAAAGATGACGATTCAACTGCTGGCATCCAGTCCAAATGGATCTCCGTGCATTTGAATGAATTCTTGCCGTTGCTTCTCGATTTGCCGCATGGAAGCAAGGTCAGTCGTTCTGCCGAGGTCTGTTTGCGCCTGCGACAAGATGGCCCTCCGCTGCTCTTCCGGCAGTCGGTAGACCGTTTTTCTTGGCTCTGCAAGTACAATGTGGATAGCCATGCTGATCTCCTAGTCAGATCGCTTTGGTTAGCGGCGCCTGGTCGTTCCAGCGACCAAGCGCCGCGCTTTTGGGGCCCGCTGCTATTTTTTCTCTAGGCTTTTTCTTTATTTGTTTCGGATTTGAATTTTCCTGCAGAGCGCCCAGGCTTTTTCTTATTGTCTGTAGCCGGCGGCAGTGTTTTGATTAATTCGATCAAGTACTTTTCGGCCTTCTTGACCTGCTCAGCGCTGAGCAATTTCCTTTTTGCCATTTTTCTTGCCCTTTACGTTTTTGCCGCGTGCGTAGTATGACCTTAGCGTTGATTCGCTGAGATTTATACCTATCTCTGCCATCACATTTTTAATCTGCGACCAAGAGCATCCTTTGTCCCGCAGACATTGAATGGTCTTGATCTGTTCCTCGAAAAATTTCGCTCTAGTTTTTTCAGGCAGCATCAGGAAAGTTGCCGCCTTCAGAACTTCTTCCGCTACGGCGAAGTCCTCGCCGCTAAGTCTGCGCAATGGTCCTAGGTTCATCGTCTATCCCCTTCAAAATGCGCACGGATGCCACATTGCGTTCCCGTGCTTTGCAGACGCCAAGCGCTCTGCCTACGGACTACTCTTGGGAATCGGCGTACTGCAGGCGCTCGCGTCTCGCCGTGAGTTTTTCTGCGAGACGTTTTGGAAGACGCGCCTTGCATTGACGAAGCTCGTCATCGCTCATCGCAAGTAGCGCACCATCGATCTGCGAGCCGAATTCCGCCTCGCGCCTCACCATTGCTTGGCGGTCGGCACGCTCCCTTTGAACAGCCCGGCCATCGACAAGCACAAACGCAGCTGGGTCCTTTTGAAGATGACTGCACAGTGCCACCGCGCCTTTCAAACGCCCCGCTCTCCGCTTCCCCTCAATCTCATCGAGGACGTCTTGCCTGATCGAATGTGGGAACAACTCGATGCGCGTGCGCAGCTCCGCAAGCTCCGTCTCGTCCAACTTCGGAAACTCAAGCGAGGCGGCTTCCTGCACCCCGGGTGGGGTAGGAGTAGTAGTAGAGATAGAGATACCGTTACTTGTACTGTTAGAGGCTCCCCTGTCCTCAGGGTATGGACAGGGTGTCGACACGGTGTTCATAGCCTGTGAGAGCTCACGCGCGATCGATGCCCGCAGATCGTCCTTCGTCGGCAGTCTGGCCACAAAGTCGGCGATGTACGCCTGTTGCCACTGGCCTACTATTTGGCCAATTTGATCGTATGTCTTGGCTCGCAGCGAAGGGCCGACTGCCATTCGTGCCGAGTTGTGGTCCCACCAGATCTTGACCCAGACGGAGCACGAGTTCTCGTCGTAGTCGATCAGGCTGGCGTCGGAAAGCCGGGCGAGGACCGGAAAGAGCTGCTCGGAAGTCCACCCCATCTCCGCTGCGGCGACATGGGGAACGATCTGGTACACGCCGACGATATTGCTGAATGGGGAGGTCAAGAGATAGAGAAGCGTTGCCTTGTCCTCCTGGCTGCGAACCGAAATTTGCACTGAGCGCCAAAAGCCTGCGTCATCAATTACTCGCTGGCGTCCCATACTCAGGCCTCGTCAAGAATGCGCGCGAGTTCGGTAGCCTTGAAAAGAATGCGCCGCCCAATCTTCACTTTCGCCGCGCGGAGCTTGCGGGAGAGCTCCTGGTCTGTGTGTAACGTGACCCGCAACCCTTCAGCACTTCGGTTCAACAACGCAGCGCAATCGGCCAGCGACAGCAAGACGCCATAGCGACTCACCAACAGCTCTTCCATCTTTGACATAGCCAAGATCTCCATTCGTTCTGACAAGCGTTGACCAATTCGGGCAGCCAATAGCCGAGGAAGCTTCCGGACGCACTGGTGACAGGGCTACCGTCGCCGGCCATAATTACGCTAACACCACAAATATGGTGTACAAAATTTACACCGTTATAGTGTACTACGCAAGCTTTCGGATAAGGCCTGGAGAAGAGTTGTGACCAAGACCTTGAAGGACATTGAGCTCAGCAACCGGCTTCGCACCTTGATTGAAGGTACGTTTCCTACGCGCGGACGATTTGGAGCGCTGGAAAGCGTCAGCGGAATCGGCGCCAACAGGTGGAAAAATTTCTACTACAGGAAGCAGGAAGCCGCACCAGACATGGTGGATTTTTGGTGTAAAAAATACCCCATGGAGCAAACATGGCTATTGACCGGCGTTGAAGCCCCCAATCAAGCGGAATTTCCGTTCGATGCCCCCGTTCCTCGCGACTGGGAAGGTCAAACCATGGGCGACCGCTTGAACTGGGTAATCAAGGAATGGGCCTCCCCCTCAGGGGAGCAGCTCTTTGCGTACTTGGAAAAAAAGTCCAGGGGAAGTATCCCTGCGGCCGAATGGTCCCGTGTCGTTCTGCGCCTGGCCGAGCCAACTTTGGAAATGGCACAACTGGTCTGCCAGTTCCGGCCTCGCTTCACCGAATGGGTGCTACTTGGCCGCGTAACAGGCGAACCGCCAGTCGATCCGACGGACCAATCGTCGATTGAGAACTGGAAGAAATGGAATGACCTGCGGATGGCCAGGCATGTCGAGCTTGCGAATAGGAGCCGAGCCGCAGCTAGGCAGAACCACAGCCAAGAATGACTGCGTCAAGCTTCTCCACCAAGTCCTCAGCCCGTAGGTGCGTGTAGCGCTTGAGCATCTGCATGGACTTGTGCCCGCTTATGGCGGCTACCTCCTGATCGCTCAGGCCCGCCTCAACGAGACGGCTCACGGCTTCATGGCGAAGGTCGTGGAAATGAAGATCGGCCAAGCCCATATCACGAACAATGCTCGCCCACAGCTTCTGGAACACATAGGGCCGTCGTTTCCCGTCGCGCCCCGGCTCCCCAAAGAACACGAGGTCTGAGTCCAATGGACGAATAGGATTGCCGAGGGCCAGTTGCAAGACATCAGCGGCAGCACGCGTAAGCGGTACTACTCGCGCGGAGCCATTTTTCGTATCCCGCAAGGTCACAACTCGACGGTTCAGATCGACCTGTGAACGGCGTAGCGTTGCGATCTCCGATGAGCGCATACCAGTCTCCACAGCCAAGCTCACGATCCAACCCAGCATCGGATTGCTGTGAGCTGACACAGCCGCGAACAAACGCGCCTGCTCGTCCAGACTAAGACGACGATCGCGCCCGGCCCCCGGGCTAGGCTTGCGGATGTTGGCAACCGGATTGAACGTCAAGCCGATGCTCCACTCTTGAATCGCCGTTCGAAACAAATGACCCAGCATCGCGAGTTCAATGCGAACCGTGTTGTTCGACTTGCCCGCCGCCAAGCGTGCATCGCGGTACTTGGCGACCAGGTCTGCGCTAACGGCCGCCATCGAATACTTCCCGAAGAAGGCCTCCAAGTGTTGAGCCGTAAAGCGCTCGCTGCGCTGAGTGGTCGGCTTCTTCGTGACCGAAACCTCCTCCATATAGCGCTTCAACGCGCCAGCGACGGTCAGCTTCTCAGATGGTGCGCGGGACAGATACACACCTCGGACCATCTCATCCTCAGTCCGGCGCGCCCAATCCTCCGCGTCGCGTTTGGTGCGGAAGGTCTTGGCCGTGGTCGGCCAGCCGAGCTTGCGAATGACCGCCTTCCACGTGCCGGAAGGCGTCTTGACGATGGTCGCCATGTACCTGTTCTGAGAGCTGACTGTACCGAAAATGTACTTTTCAACGCCCAGAAAGCACAAGGGGTCACGTGAAATTCACGTAACCCCTTGATTTTATTGGTGCCGGCTGCAGGACTCGAACCCGCCACCTGATGATTACAAATCAACTGCTCTACCAGATGAGCTAAGCCGGCAAAGAAACGCGATTCTAACCTAACACGCGTTACTTGACGACCTTTAGCGCAGGCTTGCCACCGATGCGCGGCACATTCGGCGGTGTCGGGTCGTCTTCCGGGCCAGTTTCGGCTTCGGCAGGGACCGGCGCAGGCATGGATTCGGAGTCCACTGCGGCCAGCTTGGGCGGCGGATTGTTCTCGCGTTCGGTCGCGGCCTGCACCGTCGGCGTGCTGCGTTCCACCGGGAATGCCATACCCTGCCCGTTCTCGCGCGCATACACAGCAAGCACGTTTTCGATCGGCACCTCGATCTTGCGAGACACGCCCGAGAAGCGTGCGTGGAACGTGATCCACTCGTTGCCCATGTCGAGCTGGCTGGTCGCGTCAAAGCTCACGTTCAGCACGATCTCGTCGTTCTTGACGAACTCGCGCGGCACGTTGGTACTGTTGTCGACGAAGACAGCGATGTACGGCGTGAAGCCGTTGTCCGTGCACCATTCGTAGATTGCACGGATCAGATAGGGCTTGGTGGAAGTTTCCGACATGATGAAATCAGTGACCGTTGGGCGCGGCCGCGCGCAGGCTCGACCCGAGCGCGGCGCGACCCGGCGGCAATCAGCGGCGCATGACCTTTTCCGACGGCGTCAGCGCTTCAATATACGCCGGACGGCTAAAGATACGCTCAGCGTATTTCATCAGCGGGGCGGCGTTCTTCGAGACTTCAATGCCGTAGTGGTCCAGGCGCCACAGCAGCGGCGCAATCGCCACGTCGAGCATCGAGAACTCTTCGCCCAGCATGTACTTGTTCTTCAGGAAGATCGGAGCCAGCTGCGTAAGGCGATCGCGGATGGCCGCACGTGCCTTCTCGTGATTCTTCTCGGCGGCCTTGCCCTTTTCGTTCTCGAGCACGGAGACGTGCGTGAACAGTTCCTTCTCGAAGTTGAACAGGAACAGGCGGGCGCGGGCGCGCTGCACCGGATCGGCCGGCATCAGCTGCGGGTGCGGGAAGCGCTCGTCGATGTACTCATTGATGATGTTCGACTCGTACAGAATCAGGTCGCGTTCAACCAGGATGGGCACCTGGCCGTACGGGTTCATCACCGCGATATCTTCCGGCTTGTTGAAGAGATCGACGTCGCGAATCTCGAAATCCATGCCCTTTTCGAACAGGACGAGGCGGCAACGCTGCGAGAACGGGCAAGTGGTGCCCGAGTACAAGACCATCATGGTTGTAGTTCCTTGGCGCATGGGCCGGGGGCGGCCCGATGACGGTACAACCGTGACGACAAATGACATCGCCACGGCACAAAAAGCGAAAAGGCAAAGGGCTAGAGCCAGTTCTCCACCGGCCTAGCCCTTGCCCGGAAAACACGGATTTTACTTGATGTCCTTCCAATAGGCCGCATTCAGGCGCCAGGCCAGCACGAAGAACACGCCAATGAACAACAGTACCCAGACGCCGAGACGTTTGCGCAAGTTGCCGGCGGGCTCAGCCATCCAGTCCAAATAGCTGACCAGGTCGGCCACCGCCTGGTCATATTCGACCTTGTTCATCTTGCCGGGGACCGACACCTCAAGGCCGACGAGCTTCTTCTCGGCCTCGCCGTGCTCGGACTTCACTTCGGCGTACTTCGCCACTTGCTGGCCTTGCAGCTCCCACAGCACATGCGGCATGCCGACCTTGTCGAAGACCAGGTTGTTCCAGCCGGTCGGACGCGTGTCGTCACGGTAGAACGTGCGCAGGTAGGTGTAGAGCCAGTCGCTGCCGCGCGCGCGGGCGATCACCGAAAGGTCCGGCGGTACGGCGCCAAACCACTTCTTTGCGTCCTCGCGGTCCATGGCGATGTGCATCGTGTCGCCGACTTTGTCCGACGAGAACAGCAGGTTCTGCTTGATCTGCTCCTCGCTCAAACCGATGTCGCGCAGGCGGTTGTAGCGCATGGCGCTCGCGCCGTGGCAGTTCAGGCAGTAGTTGACGAACAGCTTGGCGCCGCGCTGCAGCGCAGACGTGTCGCTGGACTGGTTGGGCGCCGGATCGAGCGGCACGCCGCCCTCATTGGCCATCACGGGCGCGGCAAACACGAGACCGGCCAAGGCGAAAATCGCAAGCAGCTTTTTCATTCTTGTGTCCTTCATGGGTCCTTGTGCGCGGGCTCTATCAGTGCGGCGTGAACGTGACGCGCTCGGGCACTGGCTTGAACGTCCCGATCTGGCTCCAGATCGGCATCGCGAGGAAGAACGCGAAGTACAGAATGGTGCCGATCTGCGAGATGATCGAACCGACCGGGCTCGGCGGCTGAATGCCCAGGTAACCCAGGACCGCAAAGGCGATCACGAAGAGGATCAGTAGCGTCTTGTGGAAGCCAGGGCGATAGCGAATCGACTTGACCGGCGAGTGGTCCAGCCACGGCAGGAAGAAGAAGATCACCACCGAACCGCCCATCACAACCACGCCCCAGAACTTCGCGTCGATGAACTTGAAGCCCAGTGCCAGGATCACGGCCACAGCCACGGCCACCACTTTGACATTCATACTCTTCGTGCGAGCGAACAGCAGACCCAGCATGATCGCGATGAAGCCCCACAACCACGGCAGGAAGTCCGACGTGGTCGCGCGCAGCATCGAGTAGAACGGCGTGAAGTACCAGACCGGCGCAATGTGTGGCGGCGTCTTCAGCGAGTCTGCCGGGATGAAGTTGTTGGCTTCCAGGAAGTAGCCGCCCATTTCCGGCGCGAAGAACACGATCGCGCTGAAGATGAACAGGAACACCGCCACGCCGACGATGTCGTGCACCGAGTAATACGGGTGGAACGGAATGCCGTCGAGCGGAATGCCGCGCTCGTCCTTCTTGGCCTTGATCTCGACGCCGTCCGGATTGTTCGAACCCACTTCGTGCAGCGCGATGATGTGCGCCACCACCAGGCCCAGCAGCACCAGCGGCACGGCGATGACGTGGAACGAGAAGAAGCGGTTCAGCGTCGCGTCCGACACCACGTAGTCACCGCGGATCCACAGCGACAAGTCCGGACCGATCAGCGGGATGGCGGAGAACAGGTTCACGATGACCTGCGCGCCCCAGTACGACATCTGACCCCACGGCAGCAGATAGCCCATGAAGGCTTCTGCCATCAGGCACAGGAAGATCAGGCAGCCGAAGATCCAGACCAGCTCGCGCGGCTTACGGTACGAGCCGTACAGCATGCCGCGGAACATGTGCAGATACACGACGATAAAGAACGCCGAAGCGCCGGTTGAGTGCATATAGCGCACCAACCAGCCCCACGGCACCTCGCGCATGATGAACTCCACGCTCGCATAGGCGACGGGAATGCCGGCGGCGTTGAGCGTGCCGTCCGGCTTGTAGTTCATCACCAGGAAGATGCCCGTGACGATCTGGATCACCAGCACCAGCAGCGCCAGCGATCCGAAGAAATACCAGAAGTTGAAATTCTTCGGCGCGTAGTACTCCGACAGATGCGCCTTCCACAGCTCCGATGCCGGGAAGCGCGCATCGATCCAGCCCAGCAGCCCGGTTGTCTCCACCTTCTTCTCGGCCATGATCAAGCCTCTCCTTTCTCGTCTTTACCGATCACCAGCTTCGTGTCGGACAGGAACATGTACGGCGGAACGTCGAGGTTCTGCGGCGCGGGCTTGTTCTTGAACACGCGGCCAGCCAGGTCGAACGTGGAGCCGTGGCACGGGCAGACGAAGCCGGGGTCTGCGGCGAGTTGCACGTTGGCGCCCGCGGGAAACGGACCAGACGGGGAGCAACCAAGATGGGAACAGATGCCGACCACGACCAGCAGGTCTTTATGCTCGGCACGGGAGCGGGTTTCGTTCTTGCAGTAGTCCGGCGTCTTCATGGTGAAGGGCACGTCGGACTTGGGGTCTGCGACTTCGTTATCGGTCTTCTTGAGCGATTCCAGCATGTCCGGCGTGCGTTTGAGCAGCCAGACCGGCTTGCCGCGCCATTCCACCACCTTCATCTGGCCCGGGGCCAGGTCGCTCACGTCCGCCTCTACGGGCGCGCCCGCTGCGCGGGCTTTTTCAGATGGTGCGAATGTGCAAACGAAAGGGGCCGCAACTGCAACCCCTCCCACACCACCAGCCACGGACGTCGCAATCAATAGATTGCGGCGACCCTTGTCCACGTTTTGCTGGTCACTCATGCAAGACCCCAGGGTGAGAAATCAAGATAGATTCGCGTCAACCAAAAATTATACCCGAGCGTACCTAGCCAACGGTAGCGGTCGCGGGGGGCGTCCGTTGCGGATATAGTGGTCGCACCGATTGCCCTCCAGCCCAGTCCAGGCAAGGCTTCGGCATGTCTCTTGCAACCTCGCTTTCAACAATTCAGGTCAACCGTTCGCTAGCTTGACCGTTTGTCTCGAATCAAACAATCCGGAGAAAACCGATGGCACTGATGCAAGACTTCAAAAAATTCGCGATGCGCGGCAACGTGATCGACCTCGCAGTAGGCGTGATCATCGGTGCGGCGTTCGGCAAAATCGTCGATTCGCTCGTCAATGATCTGATCATGCCGCTGATTAGCCGCATCGTTGGCAAGCTGGATTTCTCGAACCTGTTCATCCAGCTGGCAGAGGCGCCCGCCGGTGTGCCGCATACCCTGGCTGATTTGAAGAAGGCAGGCGTGCCGGTCTTCGCCTATGGCAACTTCATCACCGTGGCGGTCAATTTTCTGATTCTGGCGTTTATCGTATTTCTGATGGTGCGCGCCATCACGCGCATGATCGACGCCAACCCGCCGGCTGCCCCCGCCGAAACACCAGAAGACATCCAACTGCTGCGCGAGATTCGCGACAGCCTGAAGAACAAGCCGTAATCGGACGTCGACTCACACCGGATTCGGGATATCGATGAAGGTGTGACGCACACCGAAGCGCTCGGCCAGATGAGTGCCGAGCGCCCGAACGCCACCGCGCTCGGTGGCGTGGTGACCCGCACCGATATAGGCAACACCCGATTCACGCGCAAGATGCGTGGTCTGCTCCGACGCTTCACCGCTCAGATACACGTCTACACCGGCGGCCACGGCGGCATCAAACCAGCCTTGGGCACCGCCTGTGCACCAGCCGATTGTGCGCACCGGGCGATCCCCCTCGCCGATCACAAGCGGCTCCCGGTTCAGCTTTGCCGACACCGTCTGCGCGAAATCGCCCAGCGTGGTTGCTTCGGCAAGCGTACCAATCCAGCCAAGTTCGTCGTCGCCGAACCTGCCCTGAGGCGAGATGCCCAGCAACGCACCCAGTTGCGCGTTGTTGCCGAGCCCAGGATGCGCATCGAGCGGCAAGTGATACGCGAACATGTTGAGATCGTGCGCCAGAAGTTGCTTCAAGCGCGCATGCTTCTGGCCTACGACACGGCCATCCTCTCCCTTCCAGAAGTAACCGTGATGCACGAGGATGGCGTCGGCACGCGCTTCGATGGCGGCTTCGATCAGCGCCAGGCTAGCGGTCACCCCCGTCACGATATGCGCAATGGTGTCGCGCCCCTGTACCTGGAGACCATTGGGGCAATAGTCCCGAAAACGGGCCGCCTGCAACAGGTCGTTCAAGTACAATTCAAGTTCTTTTCGATCCATTTGGACTCAACTTCGCTCTATGTTGCGCCGCTTTTGGCTGTTTTTTGCGCAAGCCGTCACGGTCGTCCTGGCCGTCTGGTTTGTGATCGCCACGCTCAAGCCTGATTGGCTGCAGCGCGGCAAGGTCGCAGTGCAATCCGGCTCGCCCATCGTCGCGCTGAAGGAAGTCGCGCCGATCGGCCACGGCGGCACCTCCAGCAACTCCTACGCGGAAGCGGCCAAGGTGGCGATGCCGGCGGTGGTCAACATCTTCAGCAGCAAGAACGCGCCGAAGCGTGGCAGCAGCCCACAAGCCAGCGCAGATCCGTGGTTTCGCTTCTTCTTCGGAGACCGCGCTCCTGAGCAACGCCAAGAACCCACGGCCAGTCTCGGCTCGGGCGTGATCGTCAGCTCGGAAGGCTACATTCTAACGAACCACCACGTAGTAGACGGGGCCGACGAGATCGAAGTCGCCCTGACCGACGGCCGCAAGGCCAACGCGAAGGTGGTCGGCTCGGATCCCGAAACCGACTTGGCCGTCCTCAAGATCAACCTACCGAATTTGCCCGCCATTACGCTGGGCCGGCTGGAGAATGTGCGCGTCGGCGACGTGGTGCTCGCCATCGGCAACCCGTTCGGCGTGGGCCAGACGGTGACGATGGGCATTGTCTCCGCACTGGGACGCAGCCACTTGGGCATCAACACCTTCGAGAATTTCATCCAGACCGACGCCGCGATCAACCCAGGCAACTCGGGCGGCGCCCTGGTTGATGCCGACGGCAACCTCCTCGGGATCAACACCGCGATCTACTCGCGCTCGGGCGGCTCGCTGGGCATCGGCTTCGCGATTCCGGTATCGCTGGCCAAGCAGGTGATGGAGTCGATTATCTCGACCGGTAGCGTGGTCCGCGGCTGGATCGGTGTTGAACCGCAGGATGTGACGCCGGAAATTGCCGAGTCGTTTGGCCTGTCGCGCAAGGATGGCGCGCTGATTGCCGCCGTGGTCCAAGGTGGCCCGGCGGACAGGGCGGGCCTGCACCCGGGGGACATTCTCACCAGCGTGAATGGTCAACCGATCCTGGATACGACGGCGCTGCTGAACAGCATCGCGCAGCTGAAACCCGGTGCGGAAGCCAAGGTGACGGTGTCGCGCAAGGGCAAGGCGGTAGAGCTGACCATCGTTGTCGGCAAACGTCCGCCGCCAACGCGCCGCAACGTACCGATGCCCTCGCAGGACGACGAAGAACAGCAGTAAGCAGCAGGCTTCGGAATATACAAACGGCGGCCAGATGTGCCGCCGTTTTTTATGCGCGCACGCTTGAGAATCAAGCCGGCATGTTGATGAGGTGAGAGGCTGCCTTGATGCCACCCTCCGTCCGACCGGCGATCAGGCGTACCAACAGCTGCGCTGTGTGGATGGGAGCGCCCTGTCCTGCGAGGCCAGACAGGCGGCGCGTCTGGGCGTGTGCCGAAGCACTGCAGTCAGCGTGACGCCCCGCCCCCGCTTCGCCCGCGTCAGCACCATCAGCGGAGACATCTTGCACATAGGCGATAGGCGCGCCGGCGTCAGCCAAGCCAGCCCTGGACCCCGCCTCAGTCATGGAGAAGCACGCGAATCGTTCGCACAAAGAAAAACGCCGACCCCTTTCGGGATCGGCGTTTAACCGTTTAATTCGATGCACCCTTACGAGCGCGTCAAATTAGAACTTGTGACGCAGGCCAACCGTAGCACCGAACTGGTTGTTGTTGTTGTTCGGACCCGAGAACACTTGGCTGCCGCTCGTCAGCGTCGTGCCAGCGTAGCTAGCATCGTTCAGGCCCAGCACGCCCAGACCCGAGCCGCCGCTGTTCTTAGCATAGGCCAGGTTGAAGTACGCGTCGGTGCGCTTCGACAGAGCGTAGTCGGTGCCGACCACGAACAGCCACGGGTTGCCCGTACCGCTGTTCTTGAACTGTTGGTAGTAGGCCGTGCCCGTCAGCGACAGAGCCGGAGTAGCTTGGTAACCCAGGCCAGCCCAGTACAGGTTCGAACGCAGGTTGCCGTTGCCAGCAACAGTTGCGTAGTTAGCCTTGTACCAACGGTAGCCAGCGTACAGCTTGGCCGGGCCGAAAGCGTACGTGCCAGCGATCGTGGCGCGTTGTTCGCGGTTGTCGCTACCAACGGTCGTCGAGTTGGTCTGGTCATACACTGCGCCGATACCCAGCGGGCCGCCAGCGTAGTTAGCACCCAGGCTCCACTCGCGGCCGGTCTTGCTGCTGCCAGCCACTTCGTTGCCGTTGTAGTTGAACGAGTACAGACCGGAGACGCTCAGGCCACCGAACGTGCCGACGTACTTGACGGCGTTGTCAGCACGACCAGAGAAGAAGGCGTCTTGCGCAGCCAGCGAGTAACGCGTGGCGATTGCCATCGGGTCATAGACCAGCGAGAAGTCATACAGCAGGTTTTGCTGACGACCCAGGGTCAGTTGACCCCACTGGCCTTGCAGACCAACGTAGGCGTTACGACCGAACAGACGGCCACCTTGAGCCGACGTGCCGGTGTCCAGGTTAAAGCCGCTTTCCAGGTTGAAGATACCCTTCAGGCCACCGCCCAGGTCTTCAACGCCACGCAGGCCCCAACGCGAGCCCGACAGGCCGCCCGAATCCAGGCCAAAACGCGAGCCGCTCGAACCAGCGGTTGCGCCCGGCACCTTGTTTGCGTAGGTCAGACCAGCGTCGACCACGCCGTACAGGGTCACGGAGGATTGTGCATAGGCGCCACCGGCGGCCAAAGCTGCAACAGCAGCTGCAAACAGTTTCATCTTCATATCGACACTTTCCTTGTCAACTGATTGGGAAATCTTGACTGTCCTTATGGACGACGCAGATACCTCACGTCTGACCGCATTATGTGCCAGCGCTGACTGATTCCGGAAACCCTTTCTGGCTCTGGGCCGCGATTTGCGGCCAAGTTGTTGCTCATGGGCAACACGCGCCCAGCCCCATTGAGAGGGGGGCGCGACCCGCTTGTTGCGCGGTGGCACAGGGGTTGGCGGGCGATTGTCACCCTCTTACTGCGCAACAAATTTGGCAGTCGGTGACAGTTCTGAATTGTCGCCTTCGCACCACGTTACGGCAATAAGTGCTTCCTTGTCCTCTTTTTTATCGGCCGAGTGCGGCGTGCCATCGCTTTAGGAAATCGGCACGGCGGAGCTGATCTTGATGGGCGAGTAAACCCGGGCCAACGGGAATGGGCCGATGCGTGTTTCCCAGTTCGGCGAGCAGGCGCTTGGCGGTGAGCCCAGTCTCAACGTCCTGGCGCAGCGAAAACAGGAACGCACGGTCCGCCATCACGCTCTGGCCGTCGCGCGAGAGCATGAAGTCGAGCCAGAGGCGCGCGGCGTTCGGGCGGGCAGCGCGCCGCGCAATGAAGGCGACGCGCGTAGCGACCAGCGTGTAGTCGGTCGGCATCTTGATGGCGAGCGCCGGGTTGCGATCGGCGTAGCGTGCGGCGTACGAGCCGATCACGTTGTAGGCGAGCAGGCTTTCGCCGGAAGCGACGCGCTCCAGCATCGCGGCCGTGGTGATGTACAGGTTGACGTTGACGCCGCCCAATGCCTTGGCAACATCCCAGAACACCGGCGTTGTGCGGGCGTCTTCGGCGGCGAAGAGGAACGCGGAGCCGGAGTGTTCGATGTCGTAGGAGGCGACGCGACCGCGCAGCAAGTCACGATGGCTATTCAGAATGCGGGCGAAGTCGGCATGGGTGGAAGGAATCAACTCCGCCGGTAACTGGCGCGTGTTGTAGACGAAGACGACCGGCTCGTAGCTCGTGCCGTACGCCTCGTTCTTCCAGATCGCCCACGATGGCAGGTAAGGCCGCTCGGGCGATGCGTAAGGAAGTGCGTGGCCGTCGTTCACGAGCTTGAACTGCTCGGGCATGGCCGAACTCCAGACCACGTCGGCGCCCGGCGACTTGGCGGCGAATTCTGCGAGGAAGCGGCGGTAGATATCGTCACTGTTCTGCTCGCGGTAGTCGACGGTGATGCCGGGGTAGCGCGTTTCGAAGGCGCGGATCAGCGGGTAGGCGGCAGAGAAATCCGTCGTGGAATACACAGTGACGCGGCCTTCGCGACGCGCGGCGTCGATCATCGCACCGTAGTCGCGCGGGTAGTACGACGGCAACTCCGGGGCCTGGCGGGCCAGCCATTGCCCGTGCGCCCCACGCGCGACGGCGCCGCTTGCAGCCAGCAATGCGGCGGTCTGACAAAGCCAGCGGCGACGGGAATTGGGGATGGACGACATGCCGGTTGGAGCGCATCTGTGCGACGCGTCAGGTGGACGGAGTGATCGGCATGTGGCCGAGATCAAGGCGCCACGCATTATCATGAAAAAGTGGCCAGAACGATATTGAGAGACACCCGATGCGGATCTTGCTGGTGGAGGATGAGGAAGAATTGGCCGCATGGCTGGCGCGCGCGCTGGCGCAAAGCGGCTTCGTGATCGAGCGCGCCGCTGACGGCGTCATCGCGGAAGCCTTCCTGGGCTCCGGAGAATTTGACGCAGTGGTGCTGGACCTGCGCTTGCCGCGCAAGGATGGCTTTGCCGTGCTGGCCGACATGCGCGCGCGCGACGACCGCACGCCGGTGTTGATCCTCACGGCGCAGGGCGCACTGGATGAGCGCGTGCGCGGGCTCAATGCCGGCGCGGACGATTTCCTCACCAAGCCGTTCGCGCTGTCCGAGCTGGAAGCGCGGTTGATGGCGCTTATCCGCCGCAGCCGCGGCCGGGCGTTCCCGCGCCTGCGTTGCGGGCCGCTGGAATTCGATACCGGACGCAAGGCATTCCTGCTGTCGGGCGAGCCGCTATCGCTCACGCCGCGCGAGCACGCCGCACTGTCGGCACTGCTGCACAAGACCGGCCAGCCGATCAGCAAGGTGCATCTGTTCGACAAGGTCTTCAACCTGGACAGCGATTCCAGCCCCGACGCAGTCGAGGTGGTCGTGCACCGCCTGCGCAAGAAGCTGGCGGGCACGGGCGTGCAGATCGTCACCGTACGGGGGCTGGGTTACCTGCTCGAGGCCGGCGATGGTGAAGGGCCCGCCGCCGGCGACAGCAGCGCATGATGCAGCGGCCCGCCTGGCTTCGGCTGCCGCGCAGCCTGAAACTCACGCTGCTCTGGTTGCTGCTGCCGGGGCTGGTAGGTGTGCTGGCGATCGACATCGTCTCGGCGTACCAAGCGCTGCGTGGCGCGACCGACCGCGCGTACGATCGCGCCCTGCTCGGCTCGGTGCGCGCCATCGAAAACGGCGTGACGATCGAGCGCGGCCAGGTGCAGGTCAACGTGCCGTATGTGGCGCTGTCCATGTTCGAATCGACGGCGCAGAGCAACGTCTATTACCGCGTCGCTTTCGAGCCCTTGCCGGGCAAGG
Source organism: Ralstonia pickettii (assembly GCF_001699815.1). Classification (GTDB taxonomy): domain Bacteria; phylum Pseudomonadota; class Gammaproteobacteria; order Burkholderiales; family Burkholderiaceae; genus Ralstonia; species Ralstonia thomasii. The sequence goes on from NZ_MCGB01000102.1 coordinate 30,262, forward strand.
CGCCTGAAGCGGCGCTGACCGGCTACGACGATCTGCCGCTGCCCGTCACCCGGCTGGAAAACGACACCCCGCTCTTCTACGACGCGACATACCACGACGAGCCCGTACGCGTGGCCGCCGTGGCCAAGCCGCTCTATCAACCGGGGCTGCCGGCGCGCATCGTCATTCAGGTGGCAGAAACCATCGAGACGCGCCGCGCGCTGCAGCAGGCGGTGTGGCGCGGCACGCTGCTGCGCGATGCAGCGCTGGTGGCGGTCAGCGCCGCGCTGCTGTGGCTCGGCGTAACCGTCGCGCTGCGGCCGCTCAGTCGCCTGGCACGCAGCATCGGCGTGCGCGCGTCGGATGACCTGCGTCCGCTCGACGCCACCGACGTGCCTGCAGAAGTCCGCCCGCTGGTCGACGCGATCAACCACCACATTCATCGCTATGCCGAACTTGCGGAGGCGCAAAGCCAGTTCCTAGCCGATGCGTCGCACCAGTTGCGCACGCCGCTGGCCGTGCTGCTCACGCAAGCGGAATACGCACTGCGCGAAACCGACCCGGTGCGCGTACGCGAAAGCCTGTCCGCCATCATCGCGCGCCTGCAGTCGACGAACCGGCTGACCACACAGCTGCTCGCCCTTGCCCGCGCCCGGCATGCGGGGCAGGATGCGCCGGCCGAAACCTTCGACCTGGGTGTTTTGGCACGCGACGTGGTGGTCGATGCGCTGCCGTTGGCGCGTGAAAAACAGCAGGACCTCGGCTGGGATGACGGCGGCCTCGTCATGGCGCTGCCCGTCATCGGCTATCCGGCCTTCCTGCGCGAGGCGCTCTCCAACCTCGTGCACAACGCCATCCGCTACACGCCGGCCGGCGGACGCATCACCGTACGCGCCACGGCTGACGGCGATGCCGCACTGGTCTGCGTGGACGACACCGGGCCGGGCATGAACGCCGACGAGCGCGCACACGCGTTCCAGCGCTTCCGCCGAGCGCACGAGGGCGGAAGTCGCTCGGGTAAACCCAAGGTCGCGCCCAAAGACGCCCGCTACGCCGCCGAAGGCTCCGGCCTTGGTCTGGCCATCGCGCGAGCCTATGCAGCGCGTAGCGGCGGGCAAATCGAGCTGGCCGACGGGGAGCCGAACGAGTACGGCGGCGTCGGTTTGTCGGCGCGGATCCGCGTGCCGCTGGCGGCTGCGGCAGCCTCGACCGAGCATGCTGCGACGCAGCAGCCGCAATGAAAGCGTGACGAAAGCGCGCGATTTCTATAATCCGCCACACCTGGGGCCATCCGTCCGAGCTACAAGCAACACGCCATAAGTAGCCGGCCCCACACCATCACAAGCAAACAGGAGACAAACCCATGCTTCGTGGACGCTTTACGCCTGCGCACGCCGCTCTCGCCTCAATCGCAGCTGCCGCACTGACCCTCAGCGCCGCCGCCTTCGCGCAAGTTCCGGCCGGCTACCCCGCCAGCTATGCCGACACCATTGCCGCCGCCAAGAAGGAAGGCAAGGTGGTGGTCTATGCGACGACCGACACCAAGGCCGCCGACCCGCTGATCAAGGATTTCGAGTCGCTCTACCCCGGCGTGAAGGTCGAGTACAACGACATGAACAGCAGCGAGTTGTACAACCGCTTCATCAGTGAGCAGGCTGCCGGCGGCGCCTCGGCTGACATGATGTGGAACTCGTCGATGGACTCGCAGCTCAAGCTGGCGCAGACCTACGCGATGAAGTACGACTCGCCGGAAGTGCCGAACGTGCCGAAGTGGGCTGTCTACAAAGGCCTGGCCTACGGCACGACGTACGAGCCCGCCGTGTTCCTGTACAACAAGCGCCTGATCAAGGATTCGGAAGTGCCGCAAACGCACGCCGATTTCGCCAAGTTGGTCGCCAGCCAACCCGAGCGCTTCAAGAACAAGGTCACGACGTACGACATCGAGAAGTCGGCCGTGGGCTTCATGATGGCTGCGCAGGACAATCTGGATTCGCCGCAGTACTTCGACTTCGTCAAGGCAGTGGGCCCGAACCTGGTGCTGCAGTCCTCGACCGGCACGATGATGGAGCGCGTGGCCTCGGGCGAAAACCTGGTGGCGTACAACATCCTCGGTTCTTACGCGATTGCGCGCGCCAAGAAGGATCCGTCGATCGGCATCGTCTATCCGAAGGACTACACGCTGGTGGTGTCGCGCGTGGCGATGATCGCCAAGAAGGCGAAGAACCCGAACGCGGCCAAGCTGTGGCTGGACTACATCCTGTCCAAGCGCGGCCAGGAAATCCTCGCCAACAAGTCGGATCTGCACTCGCTGCGGGACGACGTGACGGGCGAAGCCACCGCCGCCGGCCTGAAGAAGATTCTCGGCAACAGCATCAAGCCGATTCCGGTCGACGAATCGATCCTGGCGTTCCTGGAACCCAAGAAGCGTCTGGACTTCATCAAGCAATGGCGCACCGCCGCCGGCCGTTGATCTGAGATCTGATCCGCTGATCACCGGCACACCTCTCATCTGACCGACCTGCCGGCGCCATCCGTATCTGGCGCCGGTTCCTCCTGGAGGCACCATGCGTTCTCTAGCGCAAGACCGTGCCGCCGCTCGCCAAGCCACCCTCAAGCGCTCGCCCTGGACGCGTGTGGGACAGGCTTTGCCGCGCGGCGTGGTCATTCTGCTTACCGCGCTGGCGATTTTCACGCCGCTGGCGCTGATCTTCTACCAGAGCTTTCTGTCTGCGCCGTTCTTCATGCCCGACGCGCTGGCGGGGCTGGATGCGTATCGCTTCATCTTTACGGATTCGGACTTCTGGCACGCCTTCGAGAAATCCACCGCGCTCGCTTTCGGCCTGGCAGTGATCTCGGTACCGCTGGGCGGCATCCTGGCGTTCCTGATGGTGCGTTCCGACTTGCCCGGCCGCCGCATTCTCGAACCGCTGCTGATGATTCCGGTGTTCGTCTCGCCGATGGTGCTGGCGTTCGGCTACGTGGTGTCCGCCGGCCCGGTGGGCTTCTACACCGTGTGGTTCAAGAGCCTGTTTGGCGGTGCGCCGTGGAACGTGTATTCGTTCATCAGCATCATCATCATTGCGGGCCTGACGCATGTGCCTCACGTGTATCTGTATGTCTCGTCAGCGCTGCGCAGCCTCGGTTCGGATGTGGAAGAAGCCGCGCGTATCGCGGGGGCATCGCCGCTGTCGGTGGCGCTCAACGTGAGCCTGCCGATGGTGCGCCCCGCGCTGCTGTACGCAGCCGTGCTGGTGATCTTCCTGGGCTTCGAGGTCTTCGGCCTGGTGCTCGTGTTGGGCGATCCGGAAGGCCACCTGGTGCTCGCCACGTACCTGTACAAGCTGACCAACAAACTCGGCACGCCGGCCTATCACCTGATGGCAGCCGTGGCGGTCTGCCTGGTGATGGTGACGTTCCCGCTGGTGCTGCTGCAACGCTACATGCTGCGCTCGGCCAACCGCTTCGTCACCGTCAAGGGTAAGGTCACGCGCAGCCGCCCGCTGCCGCTGGGCTCGTGGCGCTGGCCGGCCTGGGCTGTCGTGGTGCTGTGGTTCTTCGTGACGGTGGTGGTGCCGCTGTCGGGCATCGCGCTGCGCGCCTTCGTATCGAACTGGGGTGAAGGGGTGTCGCTGGTGGAAGCGTTCTCGACCACCGCGTTCCAGCAGATCTTCGAGCAGCCGCAATTCCTGCGCGCGATGGTCAACACGGTACTGATTGGCGTGATCGGTGGCGCCATCGCCGTGGCTTGCTACACCTGCATCGGCCTGGCCATGCACCGCAAGCCGGATGGCTGGACGCGTTTCCTCGACTACAGCGTGCTGGTGCCCCGCGCCATTCCGGGTCTCCTGGCTGGCCTGGCGTTCCTGTGGGTGTTCCTGTTCGTGCCGAACTGGATCGAGACCGGCCTGACCGACAGCGGCCTGCCGTTCGCCAACTGGATCATCGAGAACGTCGTGCCGAGCCTGCGCGACCTGCGCAGCACGATCTTCAGCGTGTGGATCGCCTACACGGTCGTGTGGCTGGCTTATGGCCTGCGGCTGATCTCGGCCGCGCTGCTACAAGTCGGTCCGGAACTGGAAGAGGCGGCACGCTCGGTCGGCGCCACCCGCGCCCGCACCACGCGCGACGTGACGGTACCGCTCACGCGCTACGGCCTGCTCGGGGCGTGGCTGCTGATCTTCCTGATTTTCGAGCGCGAGTACTCGACCGGTGTGTATCTGCTGTCGCCGGGCACCGAGACGATCGGCTCGATGCTGGTTTCCCTGTGGGCGGGCGGCGCCATCGATATCGTTGCCGCGCTGTCCTTCGTCAATATCGTGCTGGTGGCCGTCGGCCTCGGCATCGCACTGCGTTTCGGAGTGAAGCTCCATGATTGAACTCACTGTCAACGACCTGCACCTGCAATACGGCAACAACCCGGTTCTCAAGGGTGTCTCGATGCAGCTGCAGAAGGGCGAGGTCGTCTCGCTGCTGGGCCCGTCGGGTTCGGGCAAGACCACGCTGCTGCGTGCTGTCGCCGGCCTCGAGCAAGCGAGCCAGGGCACTGTCCAGATCGGCGATCGCGTCATGTTCGACGGCGCCAAGAAGCTCGACGTGCCGGCCGAAGGGCGCAACCTGGGCCTGGTGTTCCAGTCGTACGCGCTGTGGCCGCACAAGACCGTGGCCGAGAACGTCGCCTACCCGCTCAAGCTGCGCAAGACGCCCTCCGCGCAGATCAAGGAACGCGTGCAGGCCGTGCTGCAGCAACTGGGCCTCGGCCACCTGGGCGAGCGTTTCCCGAGCCAGCTCTCCGGCGGCCAGCAGCAGCGTGTGGCGATCGCCCGCGCGCTGGTCTACAACCCGCCTGTGATACTGCTCGACGAGCCACTCTCGAACCTCGACGCCAAGCTGCGCGAAGAAGCCCGCGCCTTCCTGCGCGAGCTGATTGTGCGCCTGGGCCTCTCTGCACTGATGGTCACGCACGACCAGAGCGAAGCGATGGCCATGTCCGATCGCATCCTGCTGCTGAACAACGGCGTGATCGAACAGCAGGGCACGCCCGAGCAGATGTACGGCGCGCCCGAGACTCTCTTCACCGCCGAATTCATGGGCAGCAACAACCGCATCAATGGCAAGATCGCCGAAGTGCGTGACGGCATGGCGCGCCTGGTAGACGAGACGGGCGGCTGGTCTCTGTGGGGTGTGGCGCGCGGTGATCTGAAGCCGGGTGCATCGGCGCACGGCGTGATCCGCCTGGAACAGGTGCGCGTGGGCGTCGACAACGCCGACAACACCATCCACCTGCCGCTCGCAACGCGCATGTATCTGGGTGACCGCTGGGAATGCCTGTTCCGCGCCACCGACGACAGCGGCGCGACCGGCACAGGCCTGCGCGCCTACTCCGCCAGCGCACCGAGCGACGGCAAGTACGCGCTGACCTTCCCGCGCGAACAGTTTTGGCTGTACGCCGCTTGAAGCAACAAACGCAACAGCGGATTCATCGGCAACAAGAAAGGCAGCCTCGGCTGCCTTTTCTTCTTTGGCTGATACTGGATCGGCCCGTCAGTCTTTCACCACCGGCAGGTGCTCCGGATCGTTCTCCGGTGCCGTGGTGTTACGGATGAAGATTGCCGCCAAGATCAACCCCAGCTCGTACAGCAACCACAGCGGCACCGCCAGCAGCAACTGCGACATCACGTCCGGCGGCGTCACGACCGCGGCAATCACGAAGGCGCCCACCACCACGTATGGCCGCGCCTGTCGGAGCTTCTCCAGGCTCACGATGCCAAAGCGCACCAGCACCATCACCACCACAGGTACCTCGAAGGTGATGCCGAAAGCCAGGAAGGTGGTCATCGCAAAGCTCAGATACTTGTCGATGTCGGTCGACATCTCGGCCCCCAGGGGCGCGTTGTAGTGCGCCATCACCTTGAACACCGTCGGGAAGACCAGGAAATACGCAAATGCCACACCGCACAGGAACAGCACATAGGTGCTCACCACCAGCGGCATGATCATCCGCTTCTCGTGCGTGTACAGCCCCGGCGCTACAAAGCGCCAGATCTGGTACAGCACCCACGGCAGTGCGATCAGAAAGGCGGCCAGCAGCGTCACCTTCATCGGCACGAAGAACGAGCCGGTGACGTCCGTCACGATCATGTGACCGTTCTTGGGCAACGCCTGGATCAGCGGCCGCGAGAACAGGTTGAAAATATCCGGCGCCCAGTAGACCAGGCCCAGAAAGATCAGCAGCACGCCGGCACCCGCCTTGACGATGCGCTCGCGCAGCTCGACCAGGTGCGAAATGAAGGTTTCCTGCGCGCCGTCCTCGGGCGACTCTTGCGGATCGAGTGGAGCGGCACTCATGTCGGGTTGGAAAGGGGGAAGTCAGGACGCGACACCGCAGACACGGCTCGCGCCCGGAAGATCATTCGAAGAAGGAGCGCGCACGCGACTGTGCGGCAACGATGGGCGGACGATGACGCTTGACGCGTGCCGCACCCGATTGCGCCCACATGCGCACGCCCTGCTTCTGGCGGTACCACTTGGGCATCGAGAGCTGCTTGTTGCGCCAGCTGTTGCGACCGTTGCGCGACTTGCCCGGTGCCGGGCGCCAGTCGGGGGCGGAGGTCGCCGTGTGCGCGGGATCACCAAGCGCCTCGTTCAGGCGTTCGTTGATCTCGGTCGTGTGCTTACTGACCTCCTGGTGGATGGTCTGCTCGACATTGCGCGCGGCCTGCTCGAAGTCGGTGCGCATCTTGCGCAGTTCCTCGAGCTCGATTTCGCGGCTGACCTCGGCCTTCACATCGGCGATGTAGCGCTGTGCGCGGCCAAGCAAGGCGCCAGCGGTACGCGCCACCTTGGGCAGACGCTCGGGCCCGATGACGACGAGCGCCACCATGCCAATCAGCGCCAGCTTGGAAATGCCGAGATCGATCATCGGTCAGCGGGGCGTCTGTGTTCAGCCTTGCTTGGACTTGTCGCGCGCTTCGACGTCGATCGTCGTCGCATCGTGCAACTCGCGCGGCGGCTGACCGGCGGTCTGTTGAGGCTGTTGCGAACCGGCGGGCTTGTCTTCCTGCCCTTCGCGCATGCCGTCCTTGAAGCCCTTCACGGCGCTGCCCAGATCCGAACCGATGTTGCGCAGCTTCTTCGTGCCGAAGACCATCATGATGATGACCAGCACGATCAGCCAGTGCCAAATGCTAAAGGAACCCATGTCCTACTCCCACGTAAATACGGCTGGTGGCGTCGCAACGGTGGCGACGCCATTGGTTGATTTTACGGATTTGCGTACATCGGCTTGCTGTCATTCAGATACAGCCAACCTTTCACAATACGATACAGCATCCAGATGCCCAGAGCCCACAGGACGGCAAAGCCGATGAACGCTACGGGAATGAGCAACACCCCGATCACACCCCACAATACGCACCACCAGAACGAACGGATTTGCCAACGAAAGTGCGACTCATACAGCGTGCCGCGCACATCGTCGCGCTTAACATACCCAACGATGATGGCAATCAATGCAGTGATACCGCCGGTCAGCCAAAAAATGGCGTAGAGCGCATACAAAATATGCGTGAGGCGACGCAGCCCGGCTAGGCGCTCCGCGTCGTCCGTCATCACCACTGCCGCTGCGTATTTGTCCACACTGCCTCCCTGCGACGATCCGTCACCGTAGTCAGTCCCCCGCTGCGTCGCGTGCCTGCAACTTGCGCAGCGCCTTCTCTTCCAGACCGGAAAGCCCCTCGCGGCGCGCCAGTTCGCCCACGACGTCATCCGGCGTGAGGTCGAAGTGCGACAGCAGCACCATGGTGTGGAACCACAGGTCGGCTACTTCGTAGACGACTTTGCTGCGCGCCTCGTCGGTCATGCCCGCGGCCCGAGCATCCTTGGCGGCCATGACGGTCTCGGTGGCCTCTTCGCCGATCTTTTTGAGGATGGCATCGTCGCCCTTGTTGAACAGGCGCGCGATGTAGCTCTTTTCCGGGTCACCGCCGTTGGCGAGCTTGCGGGATTCGAGCACCTCGCCCAGGCGGCGCAGGGTGTCACTCATGATTGTGGCCGGGCTTGCCGGCGTAAATGTCGTCGGGGTTCTTGAGCACCGGCTCGACGGTGTGCCAATCGCCGTCTTCCACATTGCCTTCGAACTTCTGGAAAAAGCACGCGTGGCGGCCAGTATGGCAGGCGATGCCGCCGATTTGTGTGACGCGGAGCAAGATCACGTCTTCATCGCAGTCGAGGCGGATCTCGTGCACCTTCTGGATGTGGCCGGACTCCTCGCCCTTGTGCCACAGGCGCTTGCGCGAGCGCGACCAGAACACGGCCTCGCCGCTTTCAACCGTCTTCTGCAGCGCCTCGCGGTTCATGAACGCGAACATCAGGACGTCATTGCTGCCCTGCTCCTGCACGATCACCGGCACCAGGCCGTTGTCGTCCCAGTGGACCTTGTTCAGCCACTTCTTGCTCATGATCCGATCCGTACTGGAATGCCTTGCTCTGCCATGAATTGCTTGGCCTGGCCAACGGTGTATTCGCCGTAGTGGAAGATGCTGGCGGCCAGCACCGCATCGGCGTGACCTCGCTGAATGCCGTCAGCCAGATGCTGCAGGTTGCCCACGCCGCCCGAGGCGATGACCGGCACCGGCACTGCGTCCGACACGGCGCGCGTGAGTTCCAGGTCGAAGCCGGCTTTCGTGCCGTCGCGGTCCATGCTGGTGAGCAGGATTTCGCCGGCGCCGCGCTGCGCCATTTCGCGCGCCCATGCCACGGCGTCCAGGCCCGTGCCTTTTCGGCCGCCGTGCGTGAAGACTTCCCAGCGCGGCGCTTCGCCTTCGGCCGACACCTTCTTGGCGTCGATAGCCACGACGATGCACTGCGCGCCATGGCGGGCACTGGCGTCCGACACGAGCTGCGGATTCGCCACCGCCGAGGAGTTCATGCTGATCTTGTCCGCACCGGCATTGAGCAGCCGTCGCACATCTTCCAGCGCACGCACACCGCCGCCCACCGTCAGCGGAATGAACACCTGCGACGCCACCGCTTCAATGATGCCCAGCATCAGGTCGCGGCCGTCCGACGTGGCGGTGATGTCGAGGAAGGTGATTTCGTCGGCGCCCTGCTCGTCGTAGCGGCGTGCGATTTCGACGGGGTCGCCGGCGTCGCGCAATTCGACGAAGTTGACGCCCTTGACCACCCGGCCGTTGGTCACGTCCAGGCAGGGGATGATTCGTTTGGCTAGCATGATGAGTCGGGCGCCGGAGCGCCCGTTGTGCACGGCTGGATCAACGATCAGGCCGCGCCGAGTTTGTCCGCGAGGGCTTGTGCTTCCTTGAAGTTCAGGTCGCCCGAATAGATGGCGCGACCGCAGATCACGCCTTCCACGCCATGCTCTTCGACCGCGCACAGGTGGTCGATGTCCTTGAGGTTCGACAAGCCGCCGCTGGCAATGACCGGAATTTTCACCGACTGTGCCAACTTGACGGTGGCATCGATGTTGATGCCCTGCAGCATGCCGTCGCGGCCGATGTCGGTGTAGATGATGCCTTCGACGCCGTAGTCTTCGTACTTCTTGGCGAGGTCCACGACTTCGTGGCCGGAGAGCTTGCTCCAGCCGTCGGTCGCGACCTTGCCGTCCTTGGCATCGAGCCCGACGATGATATGGCCGCCGAATGCCGTGCATGCGTCCCGCAGAAAGCCCGGGTCCTTGACCGCCGCCGTGCCGATGATCACGTACGACAAGCCGTCGTCGAGCCAGCGCTCGATGGTGCCCAGATCGCGGATGCCGCCGCCGAGTTGCACGGGGATCTCGTCGCCCACCTCGGCGAGGATGGCCTTGACGGCCGCCTCGTTACGCGGCTTGCCCGCGAAAGCGCCATTCAGATCGACAAGATGCAAGCGGCGCGCACCCTGCTCGACCCAATGCCGCGCCATGGCCGCGGGGTCTTCCGAGAATACGGTGGCTTGATCCATATCGCCTTGTTTGAGGCGCACACACTGACCGTCCTTCAGGTCGATGGCCGGGATGAGCAGCATAGTCGTAACGACAAAGTTGAGGGGGTGAGGTTAAACGGGCAAAAGGGATTCGGTCGCGACTGTGAGCCCGATTTCACGGGTTCCAGTGCACGAAGTTCCGGTAGATCTGCAGCCCGGCTTGCGCACTTTTTTCCGGGTGAAACTGTGTTGCAAAAATATTATCCCGGGCGATGGCGGAGGTAAACCGCACGCCGTATTCGGTCTCTCCGACCGATTCGTCGGCATTGGCGGGCCGCGCGTAGTAACTGTGCACGAAATAGAAGTAGCTCTGGTCCGGCACACCTTCCCAAAGGGCGTGGGCACGACTCTGGTGCACGCGGTTCCAGCCCATCTGAGGCACTTTGTACCGTGAACCGTCCGGCTGCAACTGGCCGTCCAGCTCAAAGCGGACCACATCGCCCTTGATGAGGCCCAACCCTTCCGTGTACGGCTGCCCGGGGCGCGCCTCGGTGCTGCGCTCGAGCAGCATCTGCTCGCCCACACATACGCCCAGCATCGGCTTGCTGCGCGATGCCTCCAGCACAGCATCGCGCAGGCCGGACTGGTCGAACGCGGCCATGCAGTCGGGCATGGCGCCCTGCCCTGGCAGCACCACACGGTCGGCCGAACGAATTTCATCCGCTTGCGCACTGATGCGCACATCGGCCTCCGGAGCAACGGCCATCAGGGCTTGCGCCACCGAGCGCAGATTGCCCATGCCGTAATCGACGATTGCGATCTTAGTCATGACTTCACTTAGGCCCTAAGTACGGGCAACAGGGTTTTCAGCCCGTCAACGATGAATTCCACGGCAAGCGCCGCCAGGATCAAGCCCATCAACCGCGTACCGACGTTGATGCCGGTGCGGCCGATCACACGGGCGATGGGCTCCGCCGCGCGCAACACAATCCAGACCACGCCCGCGATTGCCACGCCCACGCCGGCCAGAAGCAACAGCTCCCACCAGTGCTTGGTCTTTCCCGCATAGACGATCACGGTGCTGATCGAGCCGGGGCCCGTGAGCAGCGGAATCGCCAGCGGCACGACGGCAATGCTGGCCTTGGCGCCGGCCTCGTCCTCTTCCTCGGGCGTGGCCTTGGTGCGGCTGGTCTGCGCATTGAGCATGTTCAGCGCGATCATGATCATGATGATCCCGCCGCCGACCTGCAACGAGCCAACTGAGAACCCGAAAAAGCTGATGATCTGCTCGCCCAGCAACGCCGACAGGCCAATCACAATTGCCACCGAAATCGACGCAACCTTGATGGTGCGGCGCTTCTCCTCATCCGTCTGGCTCTCGGTCAGGCTGATGAAGAACGGGATCGCCCCGATCGGGTTGATCAGCGCGAGCAGCGAGAAGAAGCTTTTTGTCAGATCCATCGGATCGGCGGCCGGTTTCTGAGTCGGTAGGCGCGGCCAGGCCGACGCAGTGATTTACAGGGCGCCCTTGGTCGACGGAATCGTGCCGGCAGCGCGCGGATCGATCTCTACCGCCATGCGCAGCGCGCGGCCAAAGGCCTTGAACACGGTTTCGATCTGGTGGTGCGCGTTGACGCCGCGCAGGTTGTCGATATGCAGCGTCACGCCGGCATGGTTGACGAACCCGCGGAAGAATTCGATGGACAGGTCAACGTCAAAGTTGCCCACGCGTGCGCGCGTGAACGGCACGTGGAACTCCAGGCCCGGACGGCCCGAGAAGTCGATGACCACGCGCGACAGGGCCTCGTCCAGCGGTACGTAGCTGTGGCCGTAGCGCACGATGCCCTTCTTGTCGCCGATGGCCTTGGCGACGGCCTGGCCCAGCGTGATGCCGACGTCTTCCACGGTGTGGTGATCGTCGATATGGGTGTCGCCAGTGGCCGAGACGTCCAGGTCGACCATGCCATGTCGGGCGATCTGGTCGAGCATGTGGTCCAGGAAGGGGACGCCGGTGTTCAGCGTCTGCTTGCCCGTGCCGTCCAAATCAAGGGCGACGCGGATCTGCGTTTCAGAGGTGTTACGAGTGACCTCGGCACGGCGGCTCATGGGGCTTCCTGCATCGATGCGACAAAGGCATCGATAAATTGCGCGTTTTCTTCGGGATTGCTGACCGTCACGCGCAGACAGTTGGCCAGCAACGGGTGCATTTTACTGACGTTTTTAATCAGAATCCGCCGATTGAGCAGGCGCTCGAACAAGGTGGCGGCATTCGGCACGCGCAGCAGGATGAAATTCGCCGCGCTTGGGAACACCGTCACGCCCGGCTGAGCCGACAGCACATCGATCAGCTTGGTGCGCTCGGCACGCAGGGTCGCTGCCTGGGCATCCAGCACGTCCACGTGTTCGAGCATGAACTGGGCGGTCGCCTCGGTCAGCACATTCACGTTATACGGCGGGCGCACCTTGTCCAGCTCGGCGATCCACTTCGGGTGGCCGGCCACGTAGCCGAGGCGGATGCCGGCCAGGCCCAGCTTGGAGACGGTGCGCATCACCAGAAGATGATCGAAATCGCGCAGGCGCGGCATCCAGCTATGTTGCGCGAATGGCTGGTAGGCCTCGTCGACTACCACCAGGCTTTGGCACACCGGGCCACGTGCGGCACGGATGATCGCGTCCATGTCCGCCGCGTCGAACAGATTGCCCGTCGGGTTGTTCGGATACGCCAGGTAGATGACGGCGGGCTGGTGTTCGGCCATGGCCGCCAGCATCGCTTCACGGTCAAGCGTCAGGTCCGCCTTGAGCGGTACGCCGACAAAGTTCAAGCCCAGCAGCTGCGCCGACATCGCGTACATCACGAAACCCGGCACCGGCGCCAGCACGGTCGCGCCCGGCTTGGCCGCCGCAATGGCGATCAGGCTGATGATCTCGTCCGAACCATTGCCCAGCAGCACCTCGGCACCGGCCGGCACATGCATCACCTGCTTGAGCTGCGCCTTTAACGCGTCGGCCGTCGGCACCGGGTAGCGGTTGAGCGCGACTTCGGCCAGGCGCTTGCCCAGCGCGTCGCGCAGCATCGCCGGCAGCAGATATGGGTTTTCCATCGCGTCCAGCTTGACCATGCCGGTCGCGTCGGGCACGTGGTATGCGCCCATGGCGCGAACGTCGTCGCGCACGATGCGGGCGAGCAGGTCATCGAGAGAGGCTTGGGCCGGAGCTGTGGCGTTCATCGTCGTGCTGCAGGCGTTATTCGGAGGTTGGGCGTTGCAGGCGATATTCGGCGCTGCGGGCATGCGCCTGCAAGCCTTCGCCGTAGGCCAGTTCGGCAGCAATCTCGCCCAGCATCTGCGCGCCGGCTTCGCTCACCTCAATCAGGCTCGAGCGCTTGATGAAGTCGTACACGCCCAGCGGCGACGAGAAACGCGCCGTGCGCGAGGTGGGCAGCACATGGTTCGGGCCCGCGCAGTAATCGCCCAGCGACTCGCTGGTGTACTTGCCGAGGAAGATCGCACCGGCGTGGCGGATGCGCTCGGCCCACTGGCGCGGGTTCTCCGCCGAAATCTCCAGATGCTCCGGCGCGATGTCGTTGGCGATGTCGCACGCCTCTTCCATGTCGCGCACCTTGATGAGGGCACCCCGGCCCGACAGAGACTCGGCAATCACGCTTCGGCGGGGCATGTCTTCAAGCTGACGGTTGATGCTGGCTTCCACCTGCGCGATGAACTCGGCGTTCGGGCACAGCAGAATCGACTGAGCCAGCTCGTCGTGTTCGGCCTGCGAGAACAGGTCCATCGCCACCCAGTCCGGATCGGTCGTGCCATCGCAGATGACGAGGATTTCCGACGGGCCGGCAATCATGTCGATGCCCACCGTACCGAACACGCGGCGCTTGGCCGCCGCCACATAGGCATTGCCGGGGCCGACGATCTTGTCGACGGCGGGGACGGTCTCCGTGCCATAAGCCAGCGCACCCACGGCCTGTGCGCCGCCGATGGTGAACACGCGGTCCACCCCGGCGATGCAGGCCGCAGCCAGCACCAGCTCGTTGCGCACGCCACCGGGCGTGGGCACGACCATGATGATTTCCTTGACGCCGGCCACACGTGCCGGGATGGCGTTCATCAGCACCGACGACGGGTACGCAGCCTTGCCGCCCGGCACGTAGATGCCCACGCGATCGAGCGGCGTGACTTTCTGGCCGAGCACCGTGCCGTCGGCTTCGGCGTATTCCCAGCTGTGCGTGCCGCACTCGATCTTCTGCTTCTCGTGATACGCACGCACGCGGGCGGCAGCGGCTTCCAGCGCCGCGCGGCGCTTGGGCTCCAGGCCATCCAGCGCAGCTTGCAGCGTGGCCGGCGACAGTTCCAGCGCGGCCACGCTATCGGCTTCAATGCGGTCAAAGCGCTGCGTGGCTTCCAGCACAGCGGCGTCGCCGCGCGCCTTCACGTCGGCCAGGATCTGCGCGGCCGCCCGGTCAATGGCTTCGTCTTCGCTCGCCTCGAAAGCGAGCACCTGGCGCAGTTGCGCCGCGAATCCGGCTTCGGCCGAATCCAGCTTACGGATGGTCAGGCTCATGCGGGTTCCCCAGCACGCTCGTCCTGGGCGGAGGCGCGCTCGAAAGCGTCGAGGATGGGCGCCAGCCTGTCACGCTTGAGTTTCAGCGCAGCCTGGTTGACGACGAGTCGGGACGAGATCTGCACGATCTCTTCCACCTCGACAAGGTTGTTCGCACGCAGCGTGCCGCCTGTGCTGACCAGGTCAACGATGGCGTCAGCCAGGCCCACCAGCGGACCCAGCTCCATCGAGCCATACAGCTTGATCAGGTCGACGTGCACGCCCTTCTTGGCGAAGTGTTCGCGCGCGGTATTCAGATACTTCGTCGCCACCGACAGGCGCGCACCCTGGCGCACCGCGTTGGCGTAATCGAAGCCCTTGGGCACCGCCACCGACATGCGGCAGCGGGCGATGTTCAGATCGATGGGCGCATACAGGCCCGCCATGCCGTGCTCCATCAGCACATCTCGGCCGGCCACGCCGAAGTCCGCCGCCCCGTATTGCACGTAGGTCGGCACGTCGGAGGCGCGCACGATGATCACGCGCAGCGC
>NZ_MCGB01000103.1 GCF_001699815.1 Ralstonia pickettii
CGAATTCCCTGCCGAGCACTGGCAGCATCTGCGCACGACCAACGCGATTGAATCGACGTTCGCGACGGTGCGCCACCGTACGACGCGCACGCGTAACTGCGTATCGCGACCAACCTTCCTCGGACTGGCATTCAAGCTGATCGAGGAAGCCGAGAAAACCTGGCGCCGTATCAACGGCCCCGAAAAGATCAAGCTGTTGCTCGAAGGAGTTGCCTTCAAGGACGGCGAACCGGTGCAAGACGATCGACCGGCTCAGCAGAAAATCGCCGCTTGAAATCGACCGCCATCAAATTGTTCATACACCACTCTTGACGTTAGCTCTGAGAGCGCCGACGGCGCTCTCTGTTCTTTCTAATCAGCCACCCAATCCCCCGACTTCCCCCCTCGCTTCTCCATCAACCGCACATCCCCAATCACCATCCCCCGATCGACAGCCTTACACATATCGTAAATCGTCAGCAGCCCCACCTGCACGGCGGTTAGCGCTTCCATTTCCACGCCGGTTTGCCCACGCGTTTCCGCACGAACGGTGCAACGGACGCTGTGCCCAGCCTCATTCAGCTCAAACTCCACCGCCACCTTCGTCAACGCCAGCGGATGGCACAACGGAATCAAATCCGACGTCCGCTTTGAGCCTTGGATGGCGGCAACGCGCGCAATCCCCAGCACATCGCCTTTCTTGGCGTTGCCATCGCGCACCAGCGCAAACGTCTCGGGCAGCATGCGGATCGTGCCGGTGGCGACGGCCACGCGGTGTGTGACGGCCTTGTCGCCGACATCGACCATATGGGCTTGTCCGGCGGAATCGAAGTGGGTGAGTTGCGACATGAGTGACAGCGCGTTTTGCGGGGCGGGGTACGAAGCGTTTTATGATAGCAAGCACCCAGCTTGCGGCGATGTTGCCGCGCTGATTCCGCTCTCCGTGCTTTCCGTATGACGCTTTCCCTTTTTCGGCCGCGCGTCCGCAAGCTGACGGCCGCTGTGTTGTTGTCGACGTGGCTGGCGCCCTTGCCGTTGCCTGTGCTGGCGCAGGCGGTGGCGGTGGCGTCTTCCCCGCCGGCCTCCGTCAACCCGGGGTTGGGTTCCGCCGCGGCAGCGGATCAGGTGCAGAGCAACCTGAATCGCAGCGTGCAGATCGGCCGGCAGTCGCCGTATTTGCCGAAGGAGCCGACCGTCATCGACGCGCCGACATACGAGTTGCCCGATATGGGCGATCCGTCGACGGCGTCGCTGTCGCCCGAGATGGAGCGCCGCCTGGGCGACCGCGTGATGCGCCAGATCCGCCGCGATCCGGATTTCGTGCCCGACCCGCTGATCACCGATTACCTCAACACCATCGGCTACAAGCTGATCGAAGCCGCGCGCCGTCAGCACGTGGCGGGTAGCACGTCGGCGTCGAGCTTCGAGCTGTTTGCCGTGCGTGACCCCGGCATCAACGCGTTTGCGTTGCCGGGCGGCTACATCGGCGTGAACACGGGTACGTTGGTCGCGACCGACAGTGAGTCGGAGCTGGCCTCCGTGCTCGGCCACGAAATCGGCCACGTGCTGCAGCGGCATATTGCGCGCGGCATCGATAAATCCGGTGAGTCGATGTGGATTGCGCTGGCGTCGATCCTGCTGGCGGGTCTGGCTGCCACCAAGAGCGGTGACGCCGCGCAGGCGCTCGCGATGGGCGGGCAGGCGGCGGCGGTGTCGAACCAGCTCGCGTTCTCGCGCGGCGCGGAGCGCGAGGCCGACCGCGTCGGTTTCACGCTGCTCACCGGCGCAGGCTACAACCCGGACGGCATGCCGGACTTCTTCCGTCGCCTGCAGCGCGTCACGAACATTGCCGATACGGGCGTGATTCCCGGCTATGCGCGCACCCACCCGCTGACCGGCGAGCGCATCGCCGACATGGAAGACCGCGCGCGTGGCCTGCCACATCCGCGCCAACCGCGTCGCCCGGAATTTGGTTTTGCGAAGGTGCGTGCGCGCGTGCTGCAGGAAACGTCGACGAGCGCGTACATTGATGTGCGCAATGCGATGCGCTCGCAATTGTCGTCAACGCCGGATGCGCCGGTCGAGAAGCGCGCGGCGCTGTGGTACGGCGTGGCGGTTGCCAATCAGATGGCGGGACGGCTGGACGATGCTGAACAGGCGCTGCAGGAGGCGCGACGCCTGTACGGCAACATTCCCGGCATCACGTCCGGCAGCGTCGAGCTGGACGTCACGGCCATCGAACTGGCACGCGCGCGTAACCGTGCGCCCGAGGCGCTGACGTTGGCACGCGCGGCGCTGGCTGCGTATCCGCTGTCGCGCGCGGTGGGCATCACTTATGCGCAAACGCTGCTATCTGCCGGCCGGACCGATGACGCGATTCCGTACCTGAAAGACAAGACCCGCGAAGACACTGCCCAGCCGATCTGGTGGGACATGCTCGCCAGGGCCTACGCCGACAAGGGCAGGCGCGTTGAGCAGCATCGCGCGCTGGCAGAGAAATACGCGCGGGATGGGGCGTGGGGATCAGCAGTGGAGCAGCTCAAGCTCGCCCGCGATGCGGGGGATGCGGATTTCTACACGCTGTCCGAAGTCGATGCGCGCTTGCACCAGATGGAGCGGCAATACCGGGAAGAGAAGGCGGAAGACAAGGCGCTGCCGAAGTAGGGCCGGTGGGCCGATCGGCGCTATTCCGCTGGCCGCGCCACGAAGCCATAGCGCTTTGCGACTTCTGCGCGCGCAATCGGCTCGATGTCGAACGCCTGATCGCCCAGCGTCAGCGTTCCCAGCGCGGCTCCGCAGGCGTCTGCGTGCCATTGGGCCAACGACGAGAACGGCTCCAGGTCATGATCGTGCAGCACGGCAATGGTCTCTTCCGCCTCACATCCGCCAACGCGGCCCGAGAGCAGCACGCTGCCGTGTTCGTCGACAAAGCAGCCGCTCGGCGAGAACGCAGCGCCGGTGGTCGTCGTGAATGCCGCCGGCGCGCAGTCGGCTGACAACCGCGCCACCCACGGCGTGTAATCGAGTTCGACAAACACCCGCTGCGGCCCGTTTTGAAAGAACCAGCGCCCCGTATCGTCATGCGCGTAGTTGCGCACGATGAAATCGATGAGCGCGGTGTGGCGGATCGGCTCGCCGGAGAGTTTGTTGGCCTGCGCATATTCGTTGCGCATGCGCCATTGGCCGCGCCGATCCAGCGCCAGCCAGCCAAAGCAATTCGGCACGTTCGGCCACTTGGCCATCGCTTGGCGGACGATGTCATCCATGAGCGTCCTCCGCGTTGGCTTGGTGGCCCAGTACATCATCGAAAAAGCGCAGGACCCGTGCGGGCATCCAATCGACGCGGCCCGTCTTGCCATGACGCAGCAGGAAGCCGACATGGCCGCCGTGCAACGGTTGGTCCAGCGTGATGTCGGGGGACACGTCGGCCATGCCGGGCAGATGCTGTCCGGGCAGGAACGGATCGTTGCGCGCGTTCAGCACCAGCACCGGCACGCGAACCTCGCGAAGCACGGGTTTGGACGAGGCGCGCGTCCAGTAGTCGAGCACGTCACGAAAACCGTGCAGCGGCGCGGTGACGAGGTTGTCGAATTGCCCCAGCGTGCGCGTGGCCATCATGGCGGCGCGGTCGTACAGGCCGGGATGCTGGTCGAGCTTGGCGTTGGCCTTGTCTTTGAGCGTGCGCAGGAACATGCGCGTGTAGACCATGTTGAAGCCCTTGGACAACGCTGCGCCGCCGGCCCGCATGTCCAGTGGCGCGGAGACCGTCGCCGCGGCGCTCACGTAGCGGGCATCGGTGCCGTGCTCGCCCAGGTAGCGCAGCAGCGCGTTGCCGCCCAGCGAGATGCCGACAACCAGCAGCTTGCGGCTCTGCGGCTGGCAAACCGTCCGGTAAAGGCGTTCGAGGATCCACGCGATCTCGGCGCCATCGCCGCAGTGGTACATGCGCGGCGCGAGGTTCATCTCGCCCGAACACCCGCGAAAGTGCGGAATGACGCCTTGCCAGCGGCGCGCGCGCAGCGCGTCCATCAGCAGCCGCGCGTAATGGCTGCGCGAATCGCCCTCCAAGCCATGAAACATGACGACGAGCGGTGCGTGCGCGTCGGTCTCGTGCGTGGTCCAGTCGAGGTCGATGAAGTCGTGGTCGGGCGTGTCCCAGCGTTCGCGCCGATACGCAATGCGCGGAAAGCGCCATAGGCGCGCGGGCACGATCGTCTGTGCATTGCCGCCGATCAGCCACCACGGCGAACGGAACGCGTGCGGCTCGAACGGCCCTGCGAGCAGGGCGCCCAGATTCAGTTCAAAGGGAGTGGCGTGGCGAGACGGGTGGGTCATCGATCGAGACGGCTGCCACGCCCAGCGCGGCAGCTTAGTGCAGAGAGTGCGTAACGCTGGCGATGGAGGCGGCCACGCGTTCTTCAGCGGCCTGGCTGGAATGGACGTGGGCGATGCGCCAGCCTTCGTGGTTCTGCATCAGCACGTAGGTCGTATGCACGTACAGATCGGCCTCGGTGGCGGTGGCCGAAAAGCGCAGCGCTTCCGTGGCTTCGAAAATCGACACACCCAGCGACGAATGCACCTGTTGCGAGAGGCATTCGATCCAGACCGGATTCTTCTCGACCAGCGCATCGAGGCAGCCGCGCAGCTGCTCGTGGCCGTGCAGGCGCTGGCCGTCGGGCAGGATGAAGCTCACCGAATCCTCGTCGAGCCACAGCTTGAGCGCGCCATCGGCATCGCGGCGCTTGAGCGCATCGCGATAGGCTTCGAGGATGTCCTCGGCGGCTTCGAACAGGCGGGCAAATCGTGGCATGGCGGTGAACGTTAAGGACAGCGTACTACTGCGGCTGCAGCAGCCGGCGCAATTCATGAAACACCATCTCGGGGCCGATGTCGCGCAGGCAGCGCAAGTGGCCCAGCGGGCATTCGCGTGCAAAGCACGGACTGCACTCCAGATGGAGCCACATGATACTCGCAGCAGGCGACAGCGGAGGCGTGTGGCGGGGGTCGCTGGAGCCGAACACGGCCACCTGCGGGCGCCCCAGGGCAGCCGTCACGTGCATCAGGCCGGAGTCGTTGCAGATGGCGGCTTCGGCGCGGGCGAGCAGTTCGATCGCTTCATCCAGCGAGGTCTCGCCGCACAGGTTGCGCACGAACGGCGCGCGCTCGACGATGGCGTTGGCCATCTCGCGGTCCTTGCCCGAACCGAGCGCGACGATCTGCGCGTACGGGAACGAGCGGCGCAGCATCTGCGCCAGCTCTGCGAAGTGCTCGGCCGGCCAGCGCTTTGCTGGGCCGTATTCCGCGCCGGGGCAGAAGGCAATCAGCCGCGCGTTGCCAGGAATGCCGAACTTGGCGGACGTGGCTGCCACGCGCTGCACATCAACGTCCAGCTTCGGGTCGGGCAGCGTGTCGGGCAGCTTGGCATGGGGCTTGAAAGCCAGCGCCGCGTAGTGCTGCACCATCGGCGGACGCGCATTCTTGGGCGGATTCGGGTAGCGCACGTTCAGCACGCCCAGCCGCGACTCGCCCTTGTAGCCGATACGCAGCGGAATGCCGGCCAGCCACGGGATCAGCGCGCTCTTGAACGAGTTCGGCAGCACATAGGCTGCGTCGAAGGTTTCGCCCTTGAGCTGCTGCGCGAACATCGTGCGGCTGCCGAGCTGCAGCTTGCCGTGGGCAAGTTCGGTGGGCAGTACGCGCGCGATTTCCGGCATGCGCGCGAGCACGGGCGCGACCCATTTCGGGGCAATGGCGTGGATCTGCGCGCGCGGGTGCCGCGCCTTGAGCTGCGCAAACAGCGGCTGCGCCATCAGCGCATCACCGATCCAGTTGGGGGCGACGACGAGGATCTTGCGCATCATCGAATCGCCTGGCGGGCGCGGCGTCCGGTGTACTGCAGGTGAATCGGGCTCAATGGTGGCCCTTCAGTTCAACGCCGGGAGCCAGCTTGTAGACGGTGCCGCAGTACGGGCACTTGGCTTCGCCGGTGTCGGCGATGTCAAGGAACACGCGGGGGTGGTAGTTCCAGGCCGGCGTTTTGGCGGTCGGGCAATGCAGCGGCAGGTCGTCTGCGCCGATTTCGATCGTGGGTGCGGTTTGCGTGGTCATGGTGAGTGAGGAGTGCCGGCGCGGTCTGAGCAGGTCAGCCGCGCCCTGATATGGGCCGCAGGTTCAAAAACCGACAAAGGCGAAATTGTAAGGGGTGGGCGCAGGCGCGCCAACGCCGATTGTTGCAGTGCGTGGCGCCCGGCATGAATCCCTCATTAGACGTGGCGCACGCGCTTTGTCGTTAAGCGGATGCTTAACATCAAAAGTATAATCGTGTGTTTCCTACGAGCCACCCATGTCGCCCCCGACGTTCCTGCGCGCCCGCGCTGCCGGCTGCCCCTGCCCGGCTCATCAAGAAGAGTCTTTTTCGCCACTTTTGGGGGCGCCATGGCGCTAGTCCGCTGGGCGGCAGCCTTGCAGCGCCGCTGGGCGGCCATCGATCCGGCTGAACGTGCGGGCTTCTTTGCCGGCGTACGCGCCTATATGCCGTCGATGCCGCCGGTGCTGGCCTGGGGGCTGGTGACTGGCGTGGCGATGAGCAAATCGGTACTGACCATCCCGCAGGCCATCGGCATGACGATCTTCGTGTATGCGGGGTCGTCGCAGCTGGCGGTGCTACCGCTGCTGGCAGCGGGCTTGCCGATCTGGACGGCGCTGCTGACGGCGTTCATCGTCAACGTTCGCTTCATCATCTTCAGCGCCGGGCTGATGCAGCATTTCGGGCATTTGCCGTTCATGCGGCGCGTGGTCCTGGGCGTGTTCAACGGCGATCTGCCGTTCGTGCTGTTCACCCAGCAGTACCCCTCGGCCGCGCCGCAGGCGGGCAAAGAGGGCTATTACTGGGGCATGGTCTTGCTGAGCTTCGTTGGCTGGCAGGTGTCGTCCATCCTGGGCATCGTCGCAGCGAGCCTGTTTCCCGATGCGTGGGGCTTGGCGCTGGCCGGGACGCTTGCGCTGATTCCCGTCATGGTGTCGACCATTCGTAGCCGTGCCACGCTCATGGCGGTGGCTGTGGCGGCGGTGCTGGCGCTGGTTGCCTTCAAGCTGCCGTATCGATTGAGCCTCGTAATTGCCGTCACGGGTGCGATGGCCGCCGGCTTGGCCGCGGACGAAGTCGCCGCGCGTCTGCAGTGGCAGCGCCGACGGGCCGCGCACGTCGCAATTGACGAGGACGATGCATGAGCGCGCTCGAAATCTGGCTGGTCATTGCCGGCATGACGGTCGTGACAATCGTCACACGCTCGTTGTTCCTGATCGTGGGCAACCGCATGACCCTGCCCACCCGCGTGCAGCACGCGCTGCGCTTTGCGCCGGCTGCCGCGCTCGTCGCCATCGTCCTGCCCGACCTGCTCTGGAATCACGGGCACTTCGACGCGAGCTGGACCAACCCGCGCCTGATGGCCGGAATTGCCGCCACCGCGTTCTACGTTGCCACGCGGCGCATGCTCGGCATGATCTTCGTCGGCATGGGCGTTTTTACCGTGCTGCGTCTCTGGGGATGAACATGTCGGCTTCCAATCGCAACGGCGTGATCTTCGCGTTTCTGGCCTACACGATGTGGGGCTTGTTTCCGCTGTACTTCAAGCTGCTCAAGGCGGTGTCGCCGGTCGAGATTCTCTCGCACCGGGTGATCTGGTCATTGGCGGTGATGGTGGTGATCCTGCTCGCGAAGCGGCACGGGGCGTGGTTGTGGGCGCTGCGCACGCAACCGCGTGTGGTGGGGCGCTACGCGGTCAGCACCAGTCTGTTGGCTGCGAACTGGCTGACCTACATCTGGGCCGTCAACCACGACCATGTGCTCGAAGCCAGCCTGGGCTATTTCATCAACCCGCTGGTGGTGGTGATGCTCGCCGCGCTGGTGCTGGGCGAGCGGCTGCGGCCGGTGCAGTGGGTGTCGGTGGCGCTGGCGGCAGCCGGCGTGTCGTGGCTGACCTGGCAGGCCGGCACGCTGCCGTGGATTGCCCTGGCGCTGGCGTTCTCGTTCGGGTTCTACGGCCTGCTGCGCAAGACCTCGCCGCTGGGCGCGCTGGAAGGGCTGACGCTGGAGACGTTGCTGCTGTTCCCGCTGGCGCTGGCCTATCTCGGCTGGCTGGCTTCGCAGCATCAGAACGCCTTCCTGGCCGCGTCGCCGGGCACGCAGTGGCTGCTGGCGCTGGCCGGGCCACTGACGGCGCTGCCGCTGCTGCTGTTTGGCGCCGGCGCGCGGCGGATTCCGCTGTCGCTGCTGGGTTTGCTGCAATACGTGAGCCCAACGCTGCAACTGCTGCTGGGCGTATGGCTCTACAACGAGCCGTTTGCGGGGCCCAAGGTGGCGGGCTATGTGCTGATCTGGGCGGGTCTTGCCGTGTATTCAGCCGAAAGCTGGATGCAACTGCGCCGCCGCACGCCGCTGCCGGCGTAGTCCCCGCCAATCGGCCTCGGCAAGACGGCCGAGGCCGGAGGACTCCGCCGAGAAACGCACGTTTTGACCAGGCGCATCGGGTAAAATCGTCGTTTTCCGCGATTTCTTCCGAAGCTGCCATGCCTCACGTCCTGCGTCTGTCCGATCTCATCTCCGAAGGAAAGCTTGCCGGTAAGCGCGTGTTCATCCGCGCCGACCTCAACGTGCCGCAAGACGATGCTGGCAACATCACCGAAGACACGCGCATCCGCGCTTCCGTGCCGGCCGTCAAAGCCGCGCTGGACGCCGGTGCCGCCGTCATGGTGACCTCACACCTGGGCCGTCCGACCGAGGGCGAATTCAAGCCGGAAGATTCGCTGGCGCCGGTTGCCAAGCGTCTGTCCGAACTGCTTGGCCGTGACGTCAAACTCGTCCAGAACTGGGTTGACGGCGTGGAGGTCGCACCCGGCCAGGTCGTCCTGCTGGAAAACTGCCGCGTGAACAAGGGCGAGAAGAAGAACAGCGACGAGTTGGCCCAGAAAATGGCCAAGCTGTGCGACGTCTACGTCAACGACGCCTTCGGCACCGCCCACCGCGCGGAAGCCACCACACACGGCATCGCCAAGTTCGCACCCATCGCCTGCGCCGGCCCGCTGCTGGCCGCCGAGCTGGATGCGCTGGGCAAGGCGCTGGGCCAGCCGGCACGTCCGCTGGTGGCCATCGTGGCCGGCTCGAAGGTTTCGACCAAGCTGACCATCCTGAAATCGCTGGCCGACAAGGTGGACAACCTGATCGTCGGCGGCGGAATTGCCAACACCTTCATGCTGGCTGCCGGTCTGAAGATCGGCAAATCGCTGGCGGAAGCTGATCTAGTGGGCGATGCCAAGGCCATCATCGAGATGCTGGCGGCACGCGGCGCGTCGGTGCCCATCCCCGTCGACGTGGTGTGCGCCAAGGAATTCAGTGCCACCGCGGCCGCCACCGTCAAGGACGTGGCCGATGTGGCCGACGACGACATGATCCTCGACATCGGCCCGAAGACGGCTGCGCAACTGGCCGAACAACTGAAGACCGCCGGCACCATCGTCTGGAACGGCCCGGTCGGCGTGTTCGAATTCGACCAGTTCGGCAATGGCACCAAGGTGCTGGCCGAGGCGATTGCTGCCTCGTCGGGTTTCTCGATTGCGGGCGGCGGCGACACACTGGCTGCCATCGCCAAGTACAACATCGCCGACAAGGTGGGCTATATCTCCACCGGCGGCGGTGCGTTCCTCGAATTCCTGGAAGGCAAGACACTGCCGGCTGTCGAAATCCTGGAGCAACGCGCGCAGAATCAGGCCGCTGGGGCCTGACCGCCAGCGCCGCCAACATCCCCACCACAACAACGAGACACCGCCGCCCATGACCCGCGCTACCAAGATCGTCGCAACGCTCGGCCCCGCGTCCAGCACGCAGGAAGTCCTGACCCGCATGATCGCCGCGGGGGTCGACGTGGTGCGGCTGAACTTCTCGCACGGCGCGGCGCAGGATCACATCGATCGTGCAAAGCTCGTG
Source organism: Ralstonia pickettii (assembly GCF_001699815.1). Classification (GTDB taxonomy): domain Bacteria; phylum Pseudomonadota; class Gammaproteobacteria; order Burkholderiales; family Burkholderiaceae; genus Ralstonia; species Ralstonia thomasii. Next base: position 9,962 of record NZ_MCGB01000103.1, read on the forward strand.
CGCGAAGTGGCGCGCTCGGTGGGCCGCGAGGTGGCCATCATGGCCGACCTGCAGGGTCCGAAGATCCGCGTCGGCAAGTTCGAGAACGGCAAGATCACGCTTGAGCCGGGCGATCGCTTCACGCTCGACGCCCGCTGCGAGCTGGGCAACCAGGAGCGCGTCGGCCTCGACTACAAGGAACTGCCGCGCGACGTTGGCCCGGGCGATCTGCTGCTGCTCAACGATGGGCTGATCGTGCTGCAAGTCGAGCGCGTGGTGGGTGAAGAGATCGAGACCATCGTCAAGATCGGCGGCGATCTGTCCAACAACAAGGGCATCAACCGCCAGGGCGGCGGCTTGTCGGCGCCGGCGCTGACCGCCAAGGACATGGAAGACATCAAGACCGCGATGGCGCTGGGCGCCGATTACGTCGCGGTCAGCTTCCCCAAGAACGCGACCGACATGGAAATGGCGCGCCAGTTGGCCGCCGTGGCCGGCGCACCGCACAGCCACAAGACCCGCATGATCGCCAAGATCGAGCGCGCCGAGGCCATCCGCCCGGGCGTGCTCGAAGAGATCCTGGCTGCGTCCGACGGCATCATGGTCGCGCGTGGCGACCTGGCGGTGGAAGTCGGCAACGCAGCCGTGCCGGCGCTCCAGAAGCGCATGATCAAGCTGGCCCGCGAAAACAATAAGCTGGCCATCACCGCCACGCAGATGATGGAATCGATGATCGTCAATCCGGTGCCGACGCGCGCCGAGGTGTCGGACGTCGCCAACGCCGTGCTCGACGGTACCGATGCCGTGATGCTGTCGGCGGAAACCGCCGCCGGCCGCTACCCGGTCGAGACCATCGAAGCCATGGCCGCCATCTGCGTGGAAGCCGAGAAGTCGCAAACCGTGCATCTCGATGCAGATTTCCTCGACCAGACCTTCAGCCGTATCGACCAGTCGATCGCCATGGGGGCGCTGTTCACGGCGCACCACCTGCAGGTCAAGGCAATTGCCGCGCTCACCGATTCCGGCGCTACGGCGCTCTGGATGAGCCGCCACGGCATCAACATCCCCATTTATGCGATGACGCCCAACGTGGCGTCGCAGCGCAAGATGGCCCTGTATCGCAACGTGCAGTCGCTGCCGCTGGCCAACAGCGCCGACCGCGACGAAGCCCTGCACCAAGCCGAAGAACTGCTGGTCGCGCGCGGCGTCGTGCAGCGTGGCGACTTCATCGTCCTGACCGTCGGCGAGCCAATGGGCCAGGCCGGCGGCACCAACACGCTCAAGATTGTTCGCGTCGGCATGCACTGACGCCCACGACGGAACGCCGTTTGCTACGTCTACCAGACGTCCACGCGTTCCTGAGACCGAATACAGATCGATCCATAGGAGAAAACCATGCCACTCGTCTCGATGCGCCAACTGCTGGACCACGCCGCTGAAAACGGCTACGGCCTGCCGGCATTCAACGTGAACAACCTGGAGCAAGTCCAGGCTGTGATGGAAGCTGCCAAGGAAGCCGGCGCACCGGTCATCCTGCAGGCCAGCGCAGGCGCCCGCAAATACGCCGGCGAATCGTTCATCAAGCACCTGATCCAGGCTGCTGTCGAGGCTTATCCGGAGATCCCGCTGGTCATGCACCAGGATCACGGCCAAAGCCCCGCGATCTGCCAGGGCGCCATCGACCTGGGCTTCGGCTCGGTCATGATGGACGGCTCGTTGCGCGAAGATGGCAAGACGCCGGCTGATTTCGACTACAACGTCGACGTCACCCGCCGCGTGGTCGAGATGGCGCACAAGGTTGGTGTGACCGTTGAAGGCGAACTCGGCTGCCTGGGCTCGCTGGAGACCGGTATGGCCGGCGAGGAAGATGGCCACGGCGCGGAAGGCAAGCTCGACCACTCATCCCTGCTGACCGACCCGGAAGAGGCTGCCCAGTTCGTCAAGGCGACCCAACTGGACGCGCTGGCGATCGCCATCGGCACCAGCCACGGCGCCTACAAGTTCACGCGCAAGCCTACCGGCGACATCCTGGCGATCAGCCGCGTGAAGGAAATCCATGCACGCATCCCGAACACCCACTTGGTGATGCATGGCTCGTCGAGCGTGCCGCAAGAACTGCTGGCCATCATCAACCAGTACGGCGGCAAGATGAAGGAAACCTACGGCGTGCCCGTCGAGGAAATCCAGGAAGCCATCAAGTACGGCGTGCGCAAGATCAACATCGATACCGACATCCGGCTGGCCATGACGGGCGCGGTGCGCAAGTTCCTGGCCGAAAACCCGGACAAGTTCGACGCCCGCGAATGGCTTAAGCCGGCGCGCGAAGCCGCCAAGCAAATCTGCAAGGCGCGCTATATCCAGTTCGGCTGCGAAGGTCAGGCGGGCAAGATCAAGCCGATCGGCCTGTCAGTGATGGCGCAGAAGTACCAAAGCGGCGATCTGGCGCAAGTGGTGCAATAAGCATTTTGCGTCACATTTAGCAAACGGCTGGCACTGCGCCAGCCGTTTTGCATTGCATGGGCCATCTTATGGGCCACCCATGGGCCACGTATAATGCTGGCCTTCCACGTTTTCTTATCTCCTCCCGGGTTCCGCCGTGTCCGCCACCCCTGCATCCTCCGCCCTTTACGAATCGTCGATCACCAGCCTGCCGTTGCTCGGCCGTGGCAAGGTGCGCGAGAACTACGCTGTCGGCGACGACAAGCTGCTGATGGTCACCACCGACCGCCTCTCGGCGTTTGACGTGATTCTTGGCCAGCCGATTCCGGACAAGGGCCGTGTGCTCGCGCAGATGTCGGATTTCTGGTTCAACAAGCTGCGCCACATCGTGCCGACACACGAGACGGGCATCGCGCCGGAAACCGTGGTGGCCCCGAACGAAGTCGACCAGGTGCGCGGCCGCGCCATTGTGGTCAAGCGTCTGAAGCCGATCCTGGTGGAAGCCGTGGTGCGCGGTTACCTGGCCGGCAGCGGCTGGAAGGATTACCAGGCCACCGGCGCCGTGTGCGGTGTGCATCTGGCCCCCGGCCTGCAGAACGCGCAGAAGCTGCCCGAGCCGATCTTCACCCCCGCCGCCAAGGCCGAGATGGGCGAGCACGACGAGAACATCTCGTTCGATGAAGTCGAGCGCCGCATCGGCCCGGACCTCGCCGCGCAGATCCGCGACGTGAGCATCCGCCTGTACAAGGAAGCCTCGGACTTTGCCGCCACGCGCGGCATCATCATTGCCGACACCAAGTTCGAGTTTGGCCTGGACGAAAACGGCACGCTTACGCTGATGGACGAGGCGCTCACCGCAGACTCGTCGCGCTTCTGGCCGGCCGATTCGTACCAGGTCGGTACGAACCCGCCGTCGTTCGACAAGCAGTTCGTGCGCGACTGGCTCGAAGCCGTGCGCATCGATGGCAAGCCGTGGCCGAAGACCGCGCCGGCGCCGCAACTGCCTGCCGACGTGATCGAAAAGACCGCTGACAAATACCGCGAGGCGCTGACCCGCCTGACCGGCGAGTCCCTGCGATAAACCGGAGCGATGACAATGACCGCACAGCAATCTGCTCCGCTCGTTGGCGTGGTGATGGGCTCCAGCTCCGACTGGGAAGTGATGCGCCACGCCGTCGATATGCTCACGCAGTTCGGCATTCCCTTCGAGGCGCAGGTTGTCTCGGCGCACCGCATGCCGGACGACATGTTTCGGTACGCCGAAGCCGCACGCAGCCGTGGTTTGCGCGCCATCATCGCCGGCGCGGGCGGGGCGGCGCATCTGCCGGGCATGATCGCCGCCAAGACGATCGTGCCGGTGTTCGGCGTGCCGGTGCCGTCCAAGTACCTGCGCGGCGAAGACTCGCTGCTTTCCATCGTGCAGATGCCCAAGGGCATTCCGGTGTCGACGTTCGCCATTGGTGAAGCCGGTGCCGCCAACGCAGCGCTGGCTGCCATTGCCACCATCGCCACCACCGACTCGGCCCTTGCCGACAAGCTCGAAGCTTTCCGCGCCCAGCAGACCGAAGTCGCACGCGGCATGACGCTCCCTGTGCACGGCGCCTAAGTAACCTACGACCCGATTCATGGCCGACGACCTGAACCCGCGCCTGGCGCAAGCCCACACCGCGGAATCCCGCGCGCTGAACGTTCCCAACGCGATCCTGCCCGATGCGTGGCTTGGCATGCTCGGCGGCGGCCAGCTCGGCCGCATGTTCACGCACGCCGCACAGGCGATGGGCTACAAGGTCTGCGTGCTCGATCCGGACCCGAACAGCCCCGCCGGCACCATCGCCGAGCGCCATCTGTGCGCTGGCTATACCGATGAAGCCGCTTTGGCCGAGATGGCTGCGCTGTGCCCCGCGGTGACCACCGAATTCGAGAACGTGCCGGCGCAAGCGCTGGACAAGCTTGAGCAACTCGGCGCGTTCGTGGCGCCGCGTGCCAATTGTGTGTCGATCGCGCAGAACCGCATCGCCGAGAAAAAATTCTTCGCGCTGTGCGCCGCACGCACGGGCATCCACCCCGCACCGAGCTGGGTGATCGAGCATGAAGCCGATATCGAGCAACTCCCCGCCGACCTGCTGCCCGGCATCCTGAAAATTGCCCGCATGGGGTACGACGGCAAGGGCCAGGCGCGTGTCTCGACGATTGAAGAGTTGCGCGCCGCCTGGGGCGCCATGCAGCACGTGCCGTGCGTGCTGGAGAAGATGCTGCCGCTGGCCTACGAGGTGTCCGTGCTGGCCGCGCGCGGTGCCGATGGCAGCACGGCCACCTGGCCGCTGGCCGAGAACGTGCACCGTGACGGCATCCTGTTCTCAACGATCATGCCGTCGCGCAGCGTGTCAGACGACATTGCCACGCGCACACGCGCCGCTGCCGCGATGATCGCCGAAGAGATGGGCTACGTCGGCGTGCTGTGCATCGAGTTCTTCGTGCTGCAGGACGGCTCGCTGGTGGCCAATGAAATGGCGCCGCGCCCGCACAACTCCGGTCACATCACCATGGATGTGTGCGAGACGAGCCAGTTCGAGCAACAGGTGCGCGCCATGGCCCGCCTGCCGCTGGGCAGCACGCGGCAGCACTCGCCGGGGCGCATGCTGAATGTGCTGGGCGACGTGTGGTTTGAGTACGGGCTGGAACGTACGCCCGCGTGGCACGAAGTGATGGGCCACAGCGGTGCGAAGGTCCACCTGTATGGCAAGGCCGATGCGCGGCCGGGCCGCAAGATGGGCCACGTGAACTGCGTCGGCACCTCGCCAGAAGTGGTGGACGAGGCGTTCCGCCACGCCGCGCACGTGCTCGGCCTGCAGTCCGACTAAAGACGAGCCGCCCATGCCGCATCGGACCACATCGCCCTACACCATGCCTTCCGCTGAGCGCCTCGATGAGGCCGCGCGCAGGCTGGAGGCAGGCGAGCTGGTCGCCTTTCCGACCGAGACCGTGTACGGCCTCGGCGCCGATGCCGAAAGCCCGTCGGCCATCGCCAAGATCTATGCGGCCAAGGGCCGACCCTCCAATCACCCCGTCATCGTGCACGTGGTGGATGGCGCCGATATTTCCTATTGGGCCGACGATGTGCCCGGCATCGCACTGCAACTCATCGAAGCCTTCTGGCCGGGACCGCTTACGCTGATCCTGAAACGTGCGCCGCACATTCCGGCCGCCGTGGCAGGCGGGCAGGACAGCATCGGGCTGCGTTGCCCGTCGCACCCGGTGGCGCAGGCGTTGCTCTCGCGCTTCAAGCGCGGACGCGGCGGCATTGCGGCGCCGTCGGCCAACAAGTTCGGCCAGGTCAGTCCGACCACCGCGCAGCACGTGCGGGACGAATTCGGTGATGCCGTCTTCGTGCTCGAAGGTGACGGCGTGGACGTGGGCATCGAATCGACCATCATCGATCTCTCGCGGCTGGATCAGGGCATTGGCCCCGTGCTGCTGCGCCCGGGCGCTATCACGCCCGAGGACATCGAGCGCGTGACCGGCGAACTGCCGGCGGCTCCCGATGCCGCTGCGCCGCGCGCTTCGGGCACGTTAAAGGCGCATTACGCGCCGCGCACGCCGTTGTATCTGCTGTCGGCCGCCGATGTGTCTGCACGCCTGGCTGCACTGCCTGCGGACAAACGCATCGTGTGGCTCGGTGCCCCCGTGGCACTGCGTGATGGCTGCGACCAGCGCGTCGCCCCCGCCACGCCCGCCGCTTATGCCAACGCGCTCTACGCGCTATTGCGTGAGCTCGATCGCGGCGGTTACGACGCCATCTGGGTGGAAACCCTAGCCGATACGCCCGCCTGGGCGGCTGTCAACGACCGCCTGCGTCGCGCGGCCGCCGCGTTCGAGACGGACCTCTAATTCTTACGGGCCGCGCGTTCGCCGTGTGCCCGGCAACCTCGCTACACTTGGGCGTTGTGTCGTTCCGCGTGCTTCAAACACGCACGGCGAGGTTACGCACCGCGGCACCACAGACCATAAAAATTCCACACGGGAGACAGACATCATGAAGTTCCGTCAATGGATGGGCGTCGTCGCATCGGCGACCCTGGCCTTGAGCCTGGCCGCTTGCGGCGGCGAAAGCGATCAGAGCGGCAATCCCAACGTCGCCAAAGTGCAGCGCATGGTGGTGTTCGGCGACAGCCTGAGCGATGCCGGCACCTACACGCCGGCAGCGGCTGCCGTGGGCGGCGGCAAGTTCACTACCAACCCTGGCCCGGTCTGGGCGGAAACGGTGGCGGCGCAACTCGGTGTGGCCCTTACGCCGGCCGTGATGGGTTATGCCAACTCGGTGCAGAACTGCCCAAAACCTGGTTGCTTCGACTACGCGCAAGGCGGTTCGCGCGTGACCGACCCGAACGGTATCGGCCACAACGGTGGCGCCGGGGCGCTCACGTATCCGGTCAAGCAGCAACTCGCCAACTTCTACGCGGCCAGCAACAACACGTTCAACGGCAACAACGACGTGGTGTTCGTCTTTGGCGGCAACAACGACATCTTCTATTGGGCCGCCGCCGTGGCGACCCCCAATTCGGGTGTGACGCCTGCCATCGCCACCGCTCAAGTTCAGCAGGCGGCGACTGATCTGGTCGGTTACGTCAAGGACATGGTCAGCAAGAACGCAACGCAGCTTTACGTGTTCAACCTGCCCGACAGCAGCCTGACGCCGCAAGGCGTGGCGGGCGGTGCGGCAGGTCAGGCGCTGCTGCATGCGCTGGTGGGCACGTTCAACACCACGCTGCAGGCTGGGCTTGCCGGTACCGGTGCCCGCGTGATCGACTTCAATTCGCAATTGACGGCCGTGATTCAGAACGGGGCGATGTTCGGCTTCAGCAATACCAGCGTGCCGGCTTGCGATGCGACCAAGATCAACGCACTCGTGCCGGGTGCTGGCGGCAGCTCGCTGTTCTGCTCCGCCAACACGTTGGTGACTGCAGGTGCAGACACGGCGTACCTGTTCGCCGACGGCGTGCACCCCACCACAGGTGGCCATCGCCTGATCTCCAGCAACGTGCTGCAACGCCTGCTGGCCGACGGTGTAACGCACTGACCAAGCACCACTGAGCAAAATAACGCCCGCGCGAAGCGGGCGTTCTTGTTTGCGGCGATGGTTTCTATTTGGCGTCGGCCGCTGGCAAGGTCACGCCAAGTGCGCTGGCGTGACCTCGACCACATCGCTCTGCGGCACGATGGCGAGGCGCAAAAAAAAACCGCGCCAAGCGGCGCGGCCGATAGACGGGACAGCATGTTGTTGGGAGGGGGCTGGCGAAAAACTGGATCACCCCATCATAGCCAATCCGCCTTGCCCACATGTTAAGAGTGCTTCATATGGCCGACTTGGCCAGTTGCTGTACGGCAAACCGGTACACCGCATCGACGTCGTTCAGATCCAGCACGGCCACGCCTTCGGGTGGTTGCACGGCGGCAGGCGAATCGGTGGCCACCGCCACTACGCCGCCGATCTCCGGCCAAAGCGGCTGGCGGCCGAGCGAAGGGCGGAAGACTTCAATCTTCGGAAACGTGCTGCGCTTGTAGCCTTCAACGATAACGAGGTCGGTGGCGGGCGAGAGCAGCGCCAGCACGTCGTCGAGTTCGGGCTCCAGCGCGTTGGCGTATTCGCGCATCAGCACAAGTCGTTCACCGCCTACGAGCACGACTTCGGCACTGCCGGCTTCGCGCATGCGGTGCGAATCCTTGCCGGGCGAATCGAGATCAAAGCCGTGATGCGTGTGCTTGATGGCCGCCACGCGGCGCCCGTCGTGCACGAAACGGGCGATGAGTTGCTCGACGAGCGTGGTCTTGCCGCTGCCCGACGTGCCGGTGATGCCCAGCAGTGACTTGCGTGAGCTCATCGCGGCGCGCCCTGGTAGATCCATTGCAGCAGTGCATCGTGCGCGGCTTGGCCGCCGCTGGCGTTCGGGTGGTTGATCATGCTGACCACCACGAAGCGCTGGCCGTCTTCGCCTTCCACATACCCGGCGATGGCGCGCACGCCGTTGAGTGTGCCGGTCTTGATCTCGGCATTGCCGGCCACCCCGGCCCGTGTCAGGCGATTGCGCATGGTGCCGTCCACGCCGACAACGGGTAGCGCATCGCGCAGCACGCCGCCGTTCGGGTTGGCGTCGGCCTGCTGCAGCAGGCGCCCCATGTTGCGTGCGCTGATGCGCTCGGTGCGTGACAGGCCCGAACCGTTCTCCAGCACCAGCTCCGGCATCGTGAGGTTCTGTTTGGCGAGCCAGCGGTTGATGACCTCGGTCGATTGCCGCACCGATGCGGGCTTGCGCCCGATTTCCGCGCCGATGGTGAGGAAGAGCTGGCGCGCCATCACGTTGTTCGAATATTTGTCGATGTCGTGCACGACTTCCGACAGCGGCGGGCCGTAGTGCGTGGCCAGCAGAACGGCCTGACGCGGTACCTTGCCTTCGCGCAAGCCCGGCGTGAAACGCGTCGTGCCACCGGCCTGCTGCCATAGCGCCAGGAAGCCACCCCAGATGAAGTCGGCATGCGTGAGCGCGGCGATATTGAAGACGCGTTCGCCGCACGCGGCGGCATAGCGGCCGTCGAAGCTGGCTATGACGTGGCCGTCGGTCTGCGTGGAGATGTTGGCGCCGGAGGTCGTCTTCCAGTCGCCGCAGCCGCCGCGCGTGGTGCGCAACTGGTTATCGATCTGCAACTGCGCCAGCGGCGGTGATACATCGATGTTGACCGCGCCGTTGCCGGCATCCGGCGAGAGCGTGAACGTGAGCGTCTTGAATGAATACAGCAGCGCGTCGGGCGCGACGTTGTAGGCACGCGCGCTGTCGCCGTCCAGCGGCGGTGCTTCCGACAGATCGCCCTCGAAGTAGGTGCGATCCAGCACGATGTTGCCCGCCAGTTCATCCACGCCGGCGCGGCGCACGTCGGTCACCAGCTTGACGAGCTCTTCGGGAATCAGCTTCGGATCGCCCTGGCCACGTAGGTACAGGTTGCCGTTGAGCGTGCCGTTGACCGGAGCGCTGTCGGCGTAGGCCGTGGTCTTCCAGCGAAAATCCGGGCCAAGCAGGTCCAGCCCCGCGAAGGTGGTCAGCAGCTTCATGGTCGACGCCGGGTTCATTCCGGCGTCGGCATTCCATTGCAGGATGGGCGTGGCGGTGCCGGTGCGGATCACGAACACGCTCACCGCATCCAGCGGGATATGCGCGCGCGCAAAAGCCAGCGCCACGTTGGCGGGCAACCCGGCAGGGTTGTGTGCAGCCTGGCGTGTTTGCGCGGCGGTGGTGCGCGGTGCCGCCTGGGTCTTGGCTTTCTTGGCGTGCGCCAGCGGCGAGGCCGCAATGGTCAAGAGCACGGCGCAGGCAAGCGCGCTGCGCGACAGGGTCAGCAAACGGGTCGGACGAATTCGGGCCATCGGCGGGGGGGCAGAGTGGGGCGCGCACACATGCGCCAAGTGCAGACGCAGGCATGTTAACGCAGTGGCCCCGCACTTCGGCCGACAAGCAATGGGGCGTTCACCGCCCAATTCTTTGAGAACCGCCGGTGTGTGACGGCTCAGTCATCGGCGCCAACGCGTTTGCGCATGTCGGCCGTGACCGATTGACGCGTACCGGCATAGGCGGCCCAAGGATCGCCCTTGAGCTTGGCGAGCCGTTCGGGCAGCGTGCGCAGCGTCCACTGGGCAGACGACTGCAGCCCTTCCAGCTCGTCATGGCGGATCGGCACGGACACTGGCAACCCCGTCCGCGCGCGCACCGAATAGGCGGCCACCGTGCTCGCACCGCGGTTGTTGCGCAGATAGTCGATGAAGATTTTTCCCACGCGGTTCTGCGGCCCCATCTTGGCGACAAAGCGGTCAGGGAAGGTCGCGGCCATGTGTTGCACCACGGCTTGCGCGAACGTTTTGAGCGTGTCCCAGCCAGCGGCTTCGCGGCGCGTGAGCGGCACCACCACGTGCATGCCATGCCCACCGCTGGTTTTCAGGAAGGCCTTCAGGCCGAGTTCATCAAGCATGGCCAGCATGAGCTGCGTGGCCTCGATCACGCGCGCGAAAGGCAGCGCCGGGTCCGGGTCGATATCGAAGACGATGCGGTCGGGTTGTTCGATGCGGTCGGCCAGCGCATTCCACGTGTGGAACTCCACCGTGCCCATCTGCACCGCGCCGACCAGGGCCTCGGCCGAGTTGATCGCAAGCAGCGACGGATGCCCCGGGTCGAGCGATGGGTCCAGCTGCGTGATGCCCTGCAGCTTGAGCGCGGCGGAATGCTTCTGGAAGAAGCGCTCGCCGTCGATGCCGTCGGGCGCGCGTACGAGCGATGTCGGGCGGTTGCGAAGATGCGGCAGCATCCATTCGGCCACACCGGCGTAATAGCGCGCCAGGTCCGCCTTGGTGGTGCCACTGGCTTTCTCGATCACGCGATCTGGATGCGTGACGTCCACATCGGCGATGCGTTCGGCACCGGGGCGCACCTTGCGTTCGGCAGCATTCACGGCGCGGGTCTCCTTGCGTGCGGCAGCGCTGGGCGGCTTGGCTTGTTCACGCACGATGTTGCGCGCGAGTTTGTCGTCACGCAAACCTTGGAACACGGCTTGCCGCACGATGCCTTCGCGCGTCCATTCGGCAAAGGCGATTTCCGCCACGCGTTCGGGCTTCACCCATTGCACGTCGCGCGCATCGCTGCCGGTGGGCGGGTTGGCGAAGGGCGGCGTGTCGACGGTCAGACCCGTCAGCTCGTGGTGCAAAGCGTGCAGACTCGTCTCGTTGAAGCCCGTGCCGACACGGCCCGCATAGCGCAGCTTGCCCGCGTCGTCATACACGCCGAGCAGCAGGGCACCGAAGCCGCTGCGGCTACCCTTGGGCGCACTGTACCCGCCGATCACGAATTCCTGCCGCTGCCCGCATTTGAGCTTGATCCAGGCAGGGCTGCGGCCGGCCCGGTACGGCGCATCGGCGCGCTTGCCGATCACCCCTTCGAGCGACATGCTGCACGCGGAAGACAGCAAGTCTTCGGGTGCCGCGTGAAATGTCCCTGAGAAGAGCACCGCTTCGCGGTCCAGGTTGCCCGGGGCGGCATCGAGAATGCGCTCAAGCAGCGCCCGCCGCTCGCGCAACGGCACACCGCGCAAGTCCATGCCGTTGCAGAACGGGATGTCGAACAGGTAGTAGGCAATGTGTTCGGCATGCGCGGTTTCGAAGGCGTTCTGCAGCGCCTGGAAGTCGGGCACGCCGCGCTCGCCCATCACCACGACTTCGCCGTCGAGCCACGCCTCGCGCAGGCCCAGCGCCTGCAGCGTGCGCGCCTGACGCGGCAGCTTGGCCGTCCAGTCGCGGCCGTTGCGGCTGAACAGGCGCACGGTGTTGCCGTCGATGCGCGCCAGGATGCGGTAGCCGTCGAACTTCACTTCGTAATTCCACTCGCCTTGCCTTGGCGGCGCATCGACGAGCGTGGCAAGCTGCGGCTCCAGCGTTTTCGGCAACGTGCCGGGCACGGCACCGGCGGGCGGCTGGACTTGTGCCGGATCGGCACGCTGGGTCTTGCGGCCATCGGCCTTAGCCTTCGGTTTTGCGCCGACGTTCTCTCCGGTGATCACGCTGGCGGGCAGCGCCTGTGTCACGTCGTAGTCGCTCGATGCGCGCACCTGGTCGTCGCGTTCCTTGATCAGCAGCCACTGTTCTTTCGGATGTCTGCCCGTGCCGTGCAAATGCGTGCGTACCAGCGCCCATGCACCATGCAGCTTCTCGCCATGGAGGTCGAATTTGAGCTTGCCGTCGCGATAGGCCTTGCGCGGATCGCCATGCGGGCGCCATGTCCCGCGGTCCCACACGATCACGTCGCCGCCGCCGTATTGTCCTTCGGGGATATGGCCTTCGAAATCCGCGTAGTCCAGCGGGTGGTCTTCAACATGTACCGCGAGGCGCTTGTCGGCGGGGTCCAGGCTCGGGCCCTTGGGGACGGCCCAGCTCTTGAGCGTGCCGTCGAGTTCCAGCCGGAAGTCGTAGTGCAGTCGCGTTGCGTCGTGCTTCTGGATCACGAAGTGCAGGGCGCCATGGTCACGCTGCTCGTCGGCTTTGCGGCGCGCGCCGGCGGGTTCCTGGGTCTGCGTGAAATCGCGCTTGCTGCGGTAGTCGGCGAGATGGCGTGGCACGGCGTCGGCTCCGTCGTGTTATGCGCGCTTGCGCGTGGTGGTCTTGCGCGCCGTCTTGGAGGCGGCTTTGCGGGGTGCCCGCTTGCGCGGGGCAGGCTCTTCCTGCGCTTTGTCGTTGGAGGCATCTTTGCCCTCGCCACGCTTGGCGAGGCTCTGGCGCAGCAGGTCGGTCAGGTCGATCACGTTGCCGGAGCGCGGTGCAGCGGTTTCGGCCTCCATCGGCTCGACGGACTCCGTGCGGCCTTCGCGCACCTTGCGATCGACCAATGCCAGGATGTCGTCGCGGAAGGTGTCGTGGTACTCGGCAGGGTCCCACGTGCCGCTCATGTCGTCGATCAGCTTTTCAGCCATGTCGATCTCCTTGGCCGTGAGCTTGGCGGCCTTGGCCCCTTCTTCTGGTACATCGAGTTCGGACCAGTCGCGCACTTCGTTGGACCAGCGCAGCGTATGCAGCACGAGCACAGGCCCCATCGGGATCAGTGCGGCCAGATGCTGCTTGGTGTGCAGCACGACGTTGGCGACGCCAATCTTCTGCGAGCGCGTCAATGCCTCGCGCAGCAGCGCGTAGACTTTTTCGCCGCGCCGGTCGGGCGCAAGAAAGTACGGCGTATCGAGATACAGAAACGGAATCTCCGCCGCATCCACGAAGGTCAGCAAATCGACCGTTTGCGTCGAGGCCGGGTTAGCGGCCCGGATGTCCTCGTCGGTCAGGATCACGTAGCGGTCTTTCTCGTAGGCATACCCGCGCACGATCTGCTCGCGCGGCACTTCTTTGCCGGTGGTCTTGTTGATGCGCTTGTAGCCGACGCGGTCCATGGTGCGGCGGTCGAGCCAGTCGAAGTCGAGGTCGTCGCTGCGGGTGGCCGGATACAGCGCGACGGGAATATGGACGAGGCCGAAGCTCACGGCGCCCTTCCAGATCACGCGGGGCATGGCAGGTCTCCCGATGCGGTGGTTGCGAGCGTGGTGACGCAAGCCGCATACCTGCCTGGCGCAGGGCGGCGTCATACGTTCATCAGCCGGGCGCGGTAGCATGATGGCTTTTCGGCGCGACGCCTGCGCCCGCGTTTTTCTCAGTTGTCCTTCATGCCTTCCGAATACGTCCAATCCGCCGGCGCCTTGCAGCCCCGCCGTCTTCCTCTGTCGGCGCGCGCAGCGACGATGGCGCTCTTTTTCGCCAACGGTGCAACGTTTGCGACGTGGGGCATCCACATTCCAACGGTGAAGGCGCGGTTCGGGCTGTCCGAGGCGTCGCTGTCGTTGGCGATGTTCATGGTGGCCGCGGGCGCCATCGTTGCGATGAAGTTTGCAGGCCAGTGGGCGGCGCGCGTCGGCACGCGGCGCGCAAGCGTCCAGGGCGGCGTGGCATTTGGTGTCATGACCGGGCTCCTCATGTTGATGCCGAGCTACCCGGCGCTGCTGGCCGTGCTGCTGCTGTTTGGCATCACCAATGCCGGTTTCGACGTGGCCATCAATGCGCAGGCCGCCACGGTAGAGGCGAATCACCACAAGCCGATCATCTCTTCGCTACACGGCATGTTCAGCCTGGGCGGAATGGCGGGCGCAGCGGTGGGCGGCGTGCTGCTGGAACTGGGCGTGCCGCCGGCCGTGCATTGCGGCGGCATGGCGCTCGTCACCATGGCGGCCGCCTTGTGTGCCGGCCCGTTCATGCTGCCCGATCACGTGCACGCAGAAGGCGAACCGGCACATCCGACCACGGGGCGCACGCTGTTCCTGCTCGGCGTGCTGGCCTTCCTGGGGCTGGTCGGCGAAGGCGCGATGTACGACTGGACGACCGTGTACATGCGCGAGATCGCGCAATCGCCCGAAGCCATTGCCAGCGCCGGGTACGCCGCGTTTTCGGGCGGGATGGCGCTCGCGCGCTTCAGCGGCGATCTCGCACGCGGGCGCTGGGGCAACAAGCATGTGCTTGGCGCCAGTGGCGTGCTGGCAACGGGCGGGATTTTGCTTGCACTGTTGTGGCCAGCACCGATGGCTGTCCTGACAGGCTTTGCGCTGATGGGCGTGGGCGCCGCCAACATGGTGCCGATCTTCTTCATCACCGCGTCCCGCCTGTCCGGCGTGCCGGCCGCCGAAGGCATTGCCGCCGTGGCGCGCTTTGCCTACGTGGGCTTGCTGATCGGTCCGGTCATCATCGGGTTGATTGCGCATCGCTCCGACCTGCGCTGGGGGCTGTCGGTGGTGGCGCTCACCATGGCGTTGATTGCCGTGATGGGCCCGCGTGCGATCCGCCAGCCGGAACGTCGCTGACTGAGCCACACTTCAGCACGTATCTGCCCAAAAAATATGCAGTTCCTGCGCGTTGACTTTCCTGTGCGCTTGCCATAGCGTACGACGAGGAGAGGGGGTTTCCCGGCGCCGTCGCCAACGTGCCAGTTGCGCAATGACATCGGGATGCGTTCAAAACGAGGCTGCGCTATCAGCCAGCCCAAACGACCCATAGGAAAGGAGCTTCAGATGCCGTACAAACGTCTTACCCTCGTGGCAGCGGTAGCTGTCGTGGCAGCCATCGGCACCGTAGCCCACGCGCAGACCGACCAGAAGAAGTTCGACCCCTACAGCCAAGGCGCAAAAGTCGGCGACAAGTTTGACCCGTACCAACAGGGTGCGAAGGCCGGCGACAAGTTCGACCCGTATTCGCAGGGCGCCAACAAGAACGACAGCACCGCCAGCGCGCTCAACCCCGGCGCCCAGCCGGCCAATGTCGAGAAGGGCAAGTACGACACGTACACCCAGGGCGCCAAGGCCGGTGAGAAGTTCGATCCATATAGCCAGGGTGCGAAGGCCGGTGGCAAGTTTGACCCGTACAGCGAGGGCGCCAACAAGAAGGACGCGCCCAAGCAGTAAGCCCATGCTCAATGGGTTCATGAAGACGCTGATGCATCACCCGATGCATCGGCGTTTTTCTTTATGGAACGCCGCCGCAGCCGTGGCGGCGATTGCATTGGCGTGGCCTGTGCATGCAGCGGGGCTGTGCTCCGCGCCATGGGTGCACGACGGTAGCCGCGTGCGCCTGGACGGCAACGGCGAGACGCCGATGATCGTCGAGTTCACGCTCCACGATGTCAGCCGCGACATGCAGGACGGCTGCGAGATCGGCCTGCACATCTACGCCAAATCGGGCCTCGTAGCGCTGGGCGGCCGGCCGATCGAGACGGTGCAGGAGCACCAGCTGCTGGTGGACGAAGCCGGCGTGGTCACACGCATCGTCAGCATCAATGGCCGCGTGTTTGCGCAAAGCGAACATGCCGATCTGGTCGGCACCGTGAGCACGGCCATCTCGGGCATGTTCCTGTACGGCGCCGGCTTGGCGCCCGAAGCCCAGATGCTGCCGGGCGATACGTATGAATCGAGCTTCGACTTCGATGTGGTGTCGCCGCGGCTGGGGATCTCTGTGGGGCGCATGCGGGCCGAGCGCGCCAAGGTGGAGGTGTCGGAGCGGGAGGTCGGGCCACCGCAGCCGATGAACACCGTGGTCGGCCAGTTGCAGTGCCGGCCGATCCGCTACACGCGCACCGCGCGCCTCGGGGTGCTGCGGCTGGGCAATGAAACGCTCGAGCCTGACCCCACTGTTGCCCACATCACTGATTGGTATTGCCCCGAAGCGGCCGTCGTGATGCGCCAGGAGGTTGAGCAGCACGGCCAGACGCAGGTGATCGACGTGGTCGAACTCAAGCGCTAAGCGCGCTCTGCGCAGCGTCGAAGTCTTCGGTGCTGCCATCAAACCGGTACACACGTGCCACCGTGAACGGTGCTTCCGGGGCAGCTTGCGAGAACAAGGCAATGTGGTCGATGGGCATGGCGGCTGGCAGCACCATGCGCGTGGCTTCCAGTGCGCGATAGCACGCGAGCTGCTCGGCATGGTCGAGCCGGCCGGTCAGCGTGACGTGGAACGTGAACGTATCAAACACATACGGATAACCCCAGCGCTGAAGATGGCGCTCCTGCGCATCTGACAGGCCGGTGCGGCGGCGGCGCGCGAGTTCAGTGGGGGGTGGGGGTGCGCGGAAGGCGTCGAACTCGCCGACGCACGCGTCGGCGAACTGGTGGAGCGTGTCGCGGGCGGGATCGCCATGACGCAGCCTCCAAGCCAAGAAGCCGCGCAGCGTCTGCAAGGCGGGCTCGATCGCAAAGGCTTGCTGCTGCTGTGCAAAGCGGCGCAGCGCGGCGTCCAGCTCATCGACGGTGCGATCGGTTGCCAGGCGGAACGGCGGCTTGAACGTGGCGTGCAGGCCGTACTGACGCGGCGCTTCGGTCCAGCGGTCGAGCGTGGCGAGATCGATGCCGGCTTCACAGGCAAACGCTTCGCGCTGATCTGCGGAGATGGCGGTGTTGGTGCGCGCGCAGCGGCCGAGCCACCGTGTGCCCAGCCCGTACCACGGCTCGGGCGGCAGCAGGTAGAGCGCGTATCGCCAGGCCGCCGGTATCGATGACGATAAGGGTGCCCGCGCCTGCTCCATGGTGTTGTTCAGCCGATCAGCGGCAATTGGCCCGCGGCATGGCGCAGCCGTCCGCCCACCACGGCCGCCACCACGCGCGGCAGGCCGGGGCGGCGGTCATCCACCACGATGGCATCGGCGCGCAGCCCAGGCGCGAGTACGCCGCGATCCGTCAGTCCTGCGGCTTCTGCCGGGTTGGCCGCCACCAGCGCCCAGGCCTCGGCCAGTGGCACCACGCCGCGCTCGGCGAGCTTGAACGGAGCTGCCAGCAGGGCCGGGTAGTAATAGTCGGAAGCCAGCACGGTGCCCAGGCCCGCCGCCACCATGGCCGACGCATTCGGTGCGCCATGGTGGCTGCCGCCGCGTACCACGTTGGGCGCACCGAAGACGATATGTCCGCCATGCGCGCGCGCTGCCTGCGCAACATCCTCGGTCAACGGAAATTCAGTGACGGTGCAGCCGTGCGCGTGGAACGTGTTGCGCGTGGCAATGTCGGGTTCGTCGTGTGAAGCCATGCAGATGCCGCGTTGCTGCGCCGCCCGCGCGAGCGTGCCCGTCACCTCGGCGAGCCTCGTGGCGTTGACTGCGGCGGCATGCAGACGCGAGAGGAACGTGTCGATGTCGCACTCGGCGCGATCGGCGTACTGTGCGAGCTTGCGTGCGTCGCCCAGCTTGTCGCGCATCATCGGCAGGTGATCGTTGAACGACAGGAAGTGCACGCGCCCGGCATCCATCCAGGCGAGCGCATCGGCAACGCCATCGGCGTGATGCAATTCGAAGCGCAAGTGCATCAAATGCTGTGCCCCCAAGTGCGGGCGCATGGCATCGAGCGTGTCGAGCATGCGCACGGCGTAGGCGCGGCCACGCAGGCCGCCCTCCCAGGAATACGTGACGCCGTGGAATTCGGTGGTGATGCCGCAGGCCAGCAATTGGCCGTCAACGTCGGCCAGCGCGGTCTCGTAGGGAAAGGCCACACCGGGTCGCGGCATGACGGCGCGTTCGAAGGCATCGCCGTGCAGGTCGACGATGCCGGGCAGGACGAGCAGGTCGCCGCAGTCGATCATCCCGCGCGTCGGGTTCCCGTCACACGCAGCGATCTGCCCGTCGCGAAATTGCACAGCAGCTTCCGCCAGCCCTTCGGCGAGCAGGGTGCGTCGCGAAATCAGGCCGGCCACGTGGCCGACGGAAGACGAAAACGATTGCATAACGCCAAGGTGCGAACAGTTGTGCAGGAACGTCGTGCGGGCATTGTGCCGCAACTGACGTGCCGCTTGACCGCATATCGGCCATTTGCCCCACCCTGAAGGGGGGAGAGGCAGCCAAACGCCTTAACTTTCCCGACACGATGGTCGATATCTTGAAAAAGAACCCAGATATGGACGCCACCTCTGCTGAGCGGCCTGACCGTCCTGGACCGGATGTGATCGACCAGGACAGCCGCAGGCCGCTGCCGCTCGCTGATGACCGCTACGAGGCGCTCGTCCGGCAAATGCCGGATGCGCTGTACATCGTGGCGGACGACATTATCGTTTTCGTCAACGAGGCGGGCGTTCGCCTGTTTGGCGCGCAGACGGCACGCGACATCGTGGGCCATGAGCTGGACGAGTTCGTGCACGACAACTCGATGCACCTCGCCCGCCAGCGCCGGGAGTGGATGGTCTCGCACGGTGCAGGCTTGCCCCCGGTCGAGCAGACCTTGCTGCGCTGCGATGGCACACCAGTGGAGGTCGAGGTGCTTTCCGCGCCGGTGCAGCTTGGCTGGCGCACCGCCATCCAGGTGGTGGCACGCGACATCACCCAGCGCAAGCAGGCCGAACAGGCCCTGCGGGAATCCGAAGCCAATTACCGTGCACTGGCCGCCGAAACCGCACGCGCCAAGGAATTGCTGCGCTGCGAAAAGACCGTGCTCGAACTCAGCTCGCGCAATGTGCCGTTGCCCGACCTGCTGGCCGAGGTGTGCCGGCTGGTGGAGGCCCTGCTCGACGATGGCGCCATGTGCTCGGTCCTGCTCAGTGCTGATGGCGAGCACATCACGCAAGCCGTGGCACCGTCGCTGCCTTGCACGCTCTCCCAGGTGCTGGTTGGGATCGCGATCGGCCCTTCGGTCGGTTCATGCGGCACGGCCATGTTCCTGAACAAGACCGTGGTGGTGGAAGACATCGACGCCGACCCGCTCTGGGACGGCTACCGCGACATCGTTGCGCCGCTCGGCCTGCGCGCGTGCTGGTCGACGCCCATCCGCGGCGACAACGCGCAGATGATCGGCGCGATGGGCATCTACTACGACACCCCGCGTGCGCCCACGCGCGATGCCATGGGGCTGCTCGACGGTATTACCGACATCATCGGTGTGGCCGTGCAGAAGGCGCATATCGCGCGCGATCTGAGGGAGAGCGAAGAACGCTATCGCCTCGCCGTCGACAACCTGACCGAAGGCATCGTCGTGCAGACGGCCGACGGCACCATCCTCGCCTGCAACCCGAGCGCGCGGCGCATTCTCCGGGCGGGCAGCGTGTCGCCGGTGGGCACCAGCCACCTGGCGCTGATGCGGCGCTCGTTGCGCGAAGACGGCAGCGAGATCCCGGTCAACGAGCGCCCCACGCGCGTGGTGCTGGCCACCGGCCGGCCGCTGCTGGGCTTGACTGTTGGCCTGGAACTGGTTGACGGCGATGTGGTGTGGGTGCACGAAAACGTGCTGCCCATCGTGCGCCCTGGCGACAATACCCCCTCAGCCGTGCTGATCTCGTTCAACGATATCGGGCCGGCCCGCGCGGCCCAGCAGCAGCTCACTTTCCTCGCGCAGCGTGATGCGCTCACCGGCTTGTACAACCGCGCGTACTTCTCGCAGCGGATGCAGGCGGTGATGGAGCAGGCCGCCAGCCAGGCCAACGAGGGGCATCAGGTCGCCGTGCTGTTCCTCGATCTGGATGGCTTCAAGAAGGTGAACGACACGGCTGGCCACGAAGCGGGCGACCACCTGCTGCGCATCGTCGCGCAACGGCTGTCGGCCTGCGTGCGCCAGAGCGATACGCTGGCGCGCCTCGGCGGCGATGAGTTCGTCGTGCTGCTCGACAATGTGCGCTCGTTGGGGGAAGCGGAGCGCTTGGCCAAGCGCATCGTCCATTCGATCGCGCAGCCGTTCTCGACCAGCGGCACGGAGTACTACCTGGGCGCGTCGATCGGCATCGCGCTGTACCCGGAGCACGGCAACGACGCCGCCACGCTGCTGCGCTGTGCGGATGCCGCCATGTACAACGCCAAGCAGAACGGCCGCAACCAGCATCGCGTGTACACCGCGCGCCTGTCGCAGCGGGCGCAGCGGCGCTTCCAGCTGGAATACCACCTGCGCCGCGCGCTGACGGCGGGCGAGCTGTCGTTGCGCTTCCAGCCTATCGTCGACGCCACATCGATGGACATCGTTGGCGCTGAAGTGCTGCTGCGGTGGCACAGCACCGAACTGGGCGAGGTGTCCCCCGCCGAGTTCATTCCCGTGGCGGAAGACGCCGGGCTTATCGGCGACATCGGCGAATGGGTGCTGGCGCAGGCGTGCCGCCAGGCTGCGCATTGGCGCGCCACCTGCATGCCGGAGTTCTTCGTGGCCGTGAACCTGTCGCCGCGCCAGTTTGGCGAGGGACTGGTGCCGACCATCTCGCGCTGCCTGACCGAAGCTGGATTGCCCGCCAGCGCGCTGGAAATGGAGATCACCGAAGGCCTGCTCATGCGCGACACGGCCGCAGTGATGCCGATGCTCGATGCGCTCACGGCCCTGGGCATTCGCATCTCGATCGATGATTTCGGCACGGGCTATTCGTCACTGTCGTATCTGCAACGCTTCCCGATCGACAACCTGAAGGTGGATCGCTCGTTCGTCTCGGGCATTCCGCGCCATCGCGATTCGGTGGTGATCTCGCGTGCCGTGGTCGCGATGGCCGCGTCGCTGGACATGACCGTCACGGCAGAGGGTGTCGAGACGCTGGAGCAGGCCGAGTTCCTGCAAGCCGCGGGGTGCGACAAGTTGCAGGGCTTCCTGTTCGGCCCCCCGATGACGGCTGCCGCCTACGAGTCACGGCTGCGCCGCGACCGTTCCGCGCGGGCCTAGTGCAGCGCAAGGTGCATGTAATGCCCGCGTAAGTCAGGGCGGGTAGCGTCGCTCAAGCGCGCTTCGCACGTGCCGATACCCCCCTTAGAGGGCCGCTTCGCCATCAGCGCGAGGGCGCACACAACAACGACAATTGGAGACAACCGCACGTGAAGCCATTCGCCTGGGGCCGCGGCCCGAAAGCCTCTCCCGACCTTGTTGCCCGTATTGCCGAAGAGGCCGGCCGCGTCGGCATGGGCATCTGCGAGGTCTCCGGCAACGTGGAAGACGTGGCCGTGCGCCTGCGCCGGCAGGCCGACGTGTTCGATCAGTTGCGCAACGCGGCCGATGTCACCATGCGCGGCAATCACGATATCGCCGTAGCGGCGCAGCACGCGCGCAAAGTCGCATCGCATGCCAGCGAAGAGGTGAGCGGCTCGCGCGAAACGGTCGATGCATCGCTGCGCGACATTCGCGAGTTGGCCGTTGGTGTGGCGAGCATGGAACAGCAGATTGCTGCACTGCGTGAAGCGCTGATCCAGGTGGCGCAGGCGTCCGAGCAGATTTCGCAGATTGCCAGGCAGACCAATCTGCTGGCAATCAACGCCGCCATTGAAGCGGCGCGCGCGGGGGAATCGGGCCGCAGCTTTGCAGTGGTTGCGGGCGCAGTGAAGCAGCTCGCTGGACAGACCGCCGAAGCAACCCAGCGTATCGAAACCACCTTGGCGGATTTGTCTGGCCAGACCGACAAGCTGATCGGCGACAGCAGTGCAAACGTTGCGCGCGCCCAGCGTGTGGATGCCGGCACGCAGGCCATTGGCGCGGTGATTGGCGTGGCGGGCGAGGCCATTGCGCGCTTCGATGTCGAGGCGACCAGCATTGCGGAATCCACTGCGGCCATCGAAGACGAATGCGCGTCGCTCGCGCGTGAGGTGGAGGCGATGGCTGAGGGTGTGAAGCAATCGAGCCACAACATCGACAACGCGCAACGGCAGCTTTCGGGGTTGCTGGGGGCGTCGGAAACGCTGATCCGGTTGACGGCCTCAACGGGTGTGCAGAGTGCCGATACGCCGTTCATCGAAGCGGTGCAGACCGCCGCCGGCAAGATCAGCGCATTGTTTGAATCGGCGCTGGCGCGCGGCGATATCAATGAGGGCGATTTGTTCGACCGCACCTATGCGCCTGTGCCGAATACCGACCCGCCGCAGCATATGACGCGGTTCACGACGTTCACGGACCGTGTGTTGCCTGCGGTACAGGAGCCGTTGCTCCAGTTGGATCCACGCGTGGTGTTTTGTGCGGCGGTCGACACCAACGGCTACCTTCCGACGCACAACCTGAAGTTCTCGCAGCCGCAGGGGAGTGATCCGGTCTTGAATGCGGCCAACAGCCGCAACCGCCGGCTGTTCACCGATCGCACGGGGCTGGGGGCCGCGCGCAATACTGAGGCATTTTTGTTGCAGACGTATCGTCGCGATATGGGCAACGGGACGTTTGCGATGATGAAGGATGTGTCGGCGCCGATTTACGTCAAGGGCCGTCACTGGGGTGGTTTCCGGATGGGCTACAAGGTGGCCGGTTAAGGTCCGTAACGCCGGG
>NZ_MCGB01000104.1 GCF_001699815.1 Ralstonia pickettii
CTGCGTGATGGCCACGGCAGCGGGCGTCGGTTGTGCGCTGTTGCTGGACAGGCTCGACGCCACGCCGGGCTTGCGCCGGTTGGCGCGCCTGCTACGCGGGCTGCTGGCCACGCTGCGGGCTATCCCGGTACTCATGCTGATGTTCTGGGCGTACTTTCTGATCCCCATGGCCCTGGGCGTGTCGGTGCCGGAAACCGCCACGGTGGTCGCTGCACTTGCCGCCGTGGGCGCGGCCTACATCACCCAAAGCATGGAAGCCGGCTTGCGTGCCGTCGGTGCCGGGCAGCGCAATGCGGCACTGGCGCTGGGCATGTCGCCCCCACAGGCGCTGCTGACCGTGGTGCTGCCGCAGGCGTGGCGCATCAATGCCGTCATCTCAGTGGCATCGCAGTCAGGGCTGGCTGGGGTGTCGGTGGGTGGGGCAGGCGCCAGCAATGCGTTGTCATTTGGCAGCGATCTGAATGTGCCGATCAATATTGGCGATGGTGGAGCCTCTTCGCCGGGCTTGCTGCAGGTGCTGGCGCTGGCCGGTAATGAACAGGCTGCGCTCAATGCCACCGTCAACGTGCTCGATCTTCTGACAACGGCTGCGCAGATTGCGAATAGTCAGTCGGCTGTGAATGTGGCGCCTGTGAAGCTAAATCTGCTGGGTCTCGGCGCGGTCACGTTGTCGTTGAAGATCATTGAGCCACCGGCGATTGCTGTTGGGCCGCCGGGGCAATTTTTGTCGGGTCCGAGCGCCGGGCAATGGAAGACCCAGGCGCGGACGGCTCAGGTGCGTTTGGGCGTGGGGGTGCTGGTTGGCGCGCCGGGGGTCCTTGCTGTGAGTGTGCCTATTGGCCTGCAAGTCGCGGCAGCGCAAGCCCATGCGAAGTCAAATAGCTGCACTGTTCCTCGTGCCAGCTCATCAGCCACGATTTCCGCACAGCCCCAGCCCGTGTCGATATGTATCGCGACCGATGCAGATAAGGCGGTCAATGGTTCAATGGATTGCGCAAGCGCATCTCCCGCGGGTTTGGTTGATTTGGGGCCCCTCGGGGCCGTGAGTATTAAAGCCAACGTGTCGCCAATCGCAAACTCCAATTGGGGCGACGAAACCATTGCCGCAACGCAGATCGGCCTGAATCCTCAAACGGATACCAGCGGTAAGTCTCCGCCACGCGTTGCGACGCAGGCCGTCTTCAGTTCCATCTTGAACAGCAATCTGAATCAGCTCCAACTAACGGTGACTCTCCCGCTCGGAGGAACCGTTCAATTGGGTTCTGATCTTGCACCCGTCATAGCGCCGGTGTTGGCGTTGGTCGGGACGACCCTGGATGCCGTTCTCAGCCCACTGCTCGGGGTTCTCGGCATCCAACTCGGCTACGCCGACATCAAACTCCTCTCGCTCGACTGCGACGCCGTCGAGCTGGTTTACTGACATGGAAGCGACGACATGAAAACCGATCGCTGGGCGTACGAAACGCTTGAGATTTTTGTCTGGGAAGGCCGTCACGACATTGCCGATCGTGTGGCGCGGTTCATGGCGCCGTTCGGGGCAGAGGTGATCCGCGCGGGCGGCATCGACTTTCAGCCGGCCGAGCCTCGGCTCAAGCCCGCGGTGGCGGTGATCAGCGCCTCGGTGGTGGAAAGCGGCGGCTTTACGGTGCTCGACTGGCAGGCCGCGCAAGGCATGCCGGTAATCTGGGTGGCCTCGGACGCGCAGCATGATTCGAGCCGCTTCCCGCCCGAATACACGCACGTGCTCGGGCCGGACTTTGGCGCGACTGAACTGCGCGCGCAGATCAGCAAGGTCTTGCCGTCGATGTCGTCGGCGCAGGCCCAGGCGCAGGATCAGAGCGACCTCGTGGCGGCGTCGCCGGCCATGCACGGGCTGCTGGAGCAGGTCGATACCTTTGCCGATTGCGACAGCAACGTCATGCTTTACGGCGAAACCGGCGCCGGCAAGGAACGTATTGCGCGCTTGCTGCATGACAAGAACAGTGTCTATGGCAAGGGCCCGTTCGTGGCGGTCAACTGTGGCGCGATTCCCGACGGGCTGTTCGAATCCCAATTTTTTGGCCATGCCAAGGGCGCGTTCACGGGCGCCATGTATGCGCACCGCGGCTACTTTGAACAAGCGAACGGCGGCACGCTGTTTCTCGACGAGCTGGGCGATCTGCCGCTGTATCAGCAGGTGAAGCTGTTGCGCGTGCTGGAAGACAGCGAATGCACGCGGCTGGGCTCGACGGTGCCGGTCAAGCTGGATTTCCGCCTGGTGGCCGCTACCAACAAGAATCTGCGCGAGATGGTCGCCACGGGCAAATTCCGCGCCGATCTGTACTTCCGCCTGGCGGTGATCGAGCTGCGCATCCCGAGCCTGGAGCAGCGCGGCGCGGATGACAAGATCGCGCTGCTGCTTTCCTTCCTGCGGCATTTGCTGGGCGACAAAACGTTTGATGCCATGCCGCCGGTGCCCGAATGGGTGCGGGCATCGGTCGGGCGGGCCTACTTTGCCGGCAATGTGCGCGAACTGCGCAACCTGGCCGAGCGCATCGGCATCACCCTGCGCCAGTTCGGCCGCTGGGACGAGGCCCGCATCCTGCCGCTGTTTGCCGGCCTGCAGCGCGATGCGTTCGAGCGCGAGGCGGGAAATGGTGGCAATGGCGGGTATGGCGATCGCGGTGGGGGGTGGAAGTGGTGGCAATGGCGGCGAAGAAGAGCGCCGCCGTATCCTCGCGGCGCTGGACGCCAACAACTGGCGCCGCCAGGACACCGCCGCCACACTCGGCATCAGCCGTAAGGTTTTGTGGGAAAAGATGCGCAAATACCAGATCGCCGACGGCGAAACCGAGCTTCGCGAGCTGGAGTGACGCCATACAACACCCTACTCTGCGGCGGGCGCCCGATGCGCCACTCGGGTGGCGGATCGCGTATAGTTTTTGGCTGCAACACCTGCGCAGAATCCACAGGGTCGAGATGAGAACAAAAAAACAATCAGGGAAAGCGTCGCACCAGGCGTTTCAGAGGGGATTGGCCATCGCGGCCGCCATCGCAGTCGTGGCTGGTACGGCCGCCTGCACATCGGCCGTGGCGCAGAGCCCGGCCGCTCCGCCCACTGCTATTGCACCGATTGCTGCCGCCGCGCCTGTGCCGGCGTTGACTGCCACGGTTGGCCAGCCGGCTGCGACGGCACCCGCTGCGCCAGCCACGCCCGGCGCCGCCCGCGCCGAGCGTCCAGCCCCGACCAGCGCCGTCTTCGAACTGCAACAGCGCATGCAGGCGCACGAACTGTCAGAGCTGCGTACCACCTATAACGGGGCCTACGGCGCCAGCCTGCTATTTGCCCAGAGTGACCTGACGTACTACGTCACGCTGTTCCAGCAGAAAGACCTCTGGCGCGTCATCAAGACCACCAATGAAGCCTCTGCCGAACGCCTGTACAGCGACTTCGCCAAGCAGACCCGCACGATGGCGGATCTCGAGTTGCAGCGCATCCGCCTGGAAGCCCAGAAGGAGCGTTCCGAGCGCCAGATTGCCGCGCAACAGGAAAAGCTTCGTGGCCTGAAGACCGACCTGGATATCCAACGTCAGCAGCAGGCCCAGGCCCAGGAACGACAGAAGGTCGCCCGCACGGAAGCCGAGGCGCTGGATATCGAACGCCGTGCCGCCCGCGCCCGCGTCGACGAATTGCAGCGTCAGATCCGCGAACTCGAAGCCCAGGTCAACGCGCCGTTCAATTCACAGCCGCGCCGTCGCTGATCCAGCGCTTCACATCGTCCCCAGATCGGGCGGCCTGCGGGTCGCCCGATTCACTTTTAGGGGCCTGCATTCAAACATGGCGACTTTGTTTGATGCGGGGCGCAGCGGCGCGTACATTGGCGGACAACCCATTTTCGCAGTCGACCGCGCATGCGCTCCGCCTCCGAGTTGCCCGCCAATGCCTCGCCCGCTGCGGCGGAGCCCATCCCGCAGCCCAAAGGCTTGCCGTGGCTGGGCAACCTGCTGCAACTCCCTAAAGACCGCCTGGCCCAGACGCTTCTGGAAACCAGCCGGCAGTTTCCCCAAGGCCTCTACCAGCTCGACTTTGCCGGGCGGCGCGTGCCGTTCGTCTATTCCGCCGATCTGGTGGCTGAACTCTGCGACGAAACGCGCTTTCGCAAGCTGATCGGCCCGCCGCTGTCGTTCCTGCGGGCGGGAGCGGGCGATGGCCTCTTCACGGCGCATCAGGACGAGCCCAACTGGGGCAAGGCGCATCGCATTCTGCTGCCGGCCTTCAGCCAGCGTGCGATGAAGGGCTACTTCGACGTGATGCTCGACGTGGCCAATGCGCTGGCCGACAAATGGGCGCGCCAGGGGCCAGACGCCGATATCCCCGTGGCCGACGACATGACGCGGCTCACGCTCGACACCATCTCGCTGGCGGGTTTTGGATACCGCTTCGATTCGTTCAACACGCCCGAGCTGCATCCGTTCCTGGCGGCCATGGTGGGTGTGCTGTCCGAAGCCATGGGCAAGCTCACGCGCCTGCCGCTCAAAGACCGCTTCATGCGCGAGCACCATCGGCGGTTCGAGCACGACGTGGCCGCCATGCATCAACTGGTGGACGAGGTGATCCGCGCGCGCCGTCAGGCAAAAGATGGCGGCATCGGCGCGAGCGACTTGCTGGGGCTGATGCTCAACGCGCGCGATCCGCTATCAGACCAGCCGCTGGATGACACCAACATCCGCTTCCAGGTCATCACTTTCCTGATCGCCGGGCATGAAACCACGAGCGGCCTGCTGACCTTTGCGCTGTACATGCTGCTGCGCCATCCAGCCGTGCTGGCGCAGGCGTATGCCGAGGTTGACCGCGTGCTGCCGGGCGATACCGTGCCGCAGTATGCGCACCTCGCGCAGTTGGATGTGATCGAGCGCGTGTTGAAGGAAACGCTGCGCCTCTGGCCGACCGCCCCCAGCTTTGGCGTGGCGCCCTACGAAGACACGCGCATTGGCGGCCGCTACGCCATCCGCAAGGACCAGCGCGTGGTGACCGTGCTGCTGGCGCTGCATCGCGATCCGGCGGTGTGGGATCGCCCCGAAGCCTTCGATATCGACCGCTTCCTGCCAGAGAACGAAGCGAAGCTCCACCCGCACGCCTACAAGCCCTTCGGCAATGGCGAGCGCGCCTGCATCGGCCGCCAGTTTGCGCTGACCGAAGCCAAACTGGCGCTTGCGGTGATCCTGCAGCGCTTCGCGCTGTCCGACCCTTACGATTACGGCTTCCACATCAAGGAAACACTGACGCTCAAACCGGACGGTTTCCGCCTGCGCGCGCGGCTGCGCCATGCACGGGAGCGGTTGTCGGTCGCCACGCCTTCGCGCACCGAGGCCGTCACGCAAGACGATGCCGAAGGGGCGCTTGCGGGGGGCGGGGAACCGATGCACGTGCTGTACGGCGGCAGCCTTGGCACCTGCCAGGACATCGCCGAGCAGCTTGCCGCCACCGCATCGCGCGCCGGGTTCGACGCCAAGGTGGCGCCGCTCGACACCATTGCCGACGCGCTGCCGCAGCGGGGCACGCTCGTTGTGGTGGCCGCCACCTACAACGGCCGTGCACCGGACAGCGCCCGCACACTTGAGGCGCGGCTGGATGCCGCCGATGCGCTCACCCGGCAGGCAACCGGATTGCGCTATGCCGTCCTTGGCTGCGGCAACTCGCAATGGCCTGCGTTCCAGGCGTTTCCAAAGCGGGTGGAAGCGATGCTCGCGGCAGCCGGCGCGCACGCCATCGTGCCGCGCGGTGAGGCGGACGGAAATGCCGGTTTCGATGCTGCCGTCGACGCCTGGACGCGCAGCCTTTGGAGCGCCCTGGGCGCCCGCCAGACACATGCCGACGGCCCGTCCGTCCGCGTCGACTACGTTGCGCCTGATGCGCTCCGCGCCGCCATGCTGCCGCCCGCCGCACGGGCGATGACGGTGCTCGCCAATGAAGAACTCGTCAGCGACGCCACCGGCCTGTGGGATTTCACGCGGGAGGCGCCGCGCGGCCCGACGCGTCATCTCACGGTGCAGTTGCCCGACGACGTGACCTACGCCACGGGAGACCACCTCGCTGTCTACCCACGCAATGCCGACGACCGTGTCGACGCAGCCATCGCGCGGCTTGCGCTGGAGGCCGATGCGCTCGTCACCCTGACCGCGCGCCATGCGCACGTGCGCCACCTGCCGCTCAACCAGCCGGTGTCCGTGCGTCAGTTGTTGCGTGATTTCGTCGAGCTGCAGGACACCGCCACCGTGCGCGACATCACCGCGCTGCACGCGGCCACGCGCTGTCCGTTCACGCGAGGCCAACTTGCCGTCTGGCTGGAAGGCGACGATGCGGCCGAGCGCTTCGACCAGGACATTCAAGCCCCGCACGTGAGCGTGCTCGATCTGCTGATCCGCTTGCCTGCAATTGAGTTGACCCTGGAAGCATTCCTCGCGCGGCTTGGGCCGATGCGCCCGCGTTTCTATTCCATCGCGTCGTCGGCGCGTGTGTCGCCCGGCGTGGCCGCGCTAACGGTGGGCACGGTGTCAGGGCCGGCTTGGTCCGGGGTGGGTACGTATCGCGGGACGGCATCGAACTACCTGATGACGTTGCGTGCAGGCGCGGAGATCGCTGCCGCCGTCCGCACGCCCAACCCGCCGTTCGCACCGGACGTAGACGCCCATAAGCCGATGGTGCTGATCGGCGCCGGTACAGGCATCGCGCCGTTCCGTGGATTCCTGGAAGAACGCGCCGCGCAGCAGGCGGCAGGTGAGGCGGTGGCGACGTCGTTGCTCTGCTTCGGCTGTCGCCACCCCGAGCACGACTTTCTCTACCGCGACACCTTGCGTGCGTGGGAAGACGCAGGTTTGGTGCGCGTCTTTCCCGCGTATTCCTGCGTGGCCGAGCATCCGCATCGCTTCGTGCAGCATGCCCTGTGGGATGCGCGCGAAGCCGTGTGGGCGGCGTTCGATGCAGGCGCGACCTTGTACGTGTGCGGCGACGGTCGTGCGATGGCGCCAGCGGTGCGCGACACGCTGATCCGCATGCACCAGGCGCGCTACGGTAGCGACCTGGCGACCGCGTCCGGCTGGTTGACGGCGCAGATGCAATCTGGCCGCTACCGTCAGGACGTCTTCAACTGAAGCGCCGCGAGCGGTCGTTGGTGTAGCGGCACTGCCGTATCGACTGCCCGCTTGAGCGGCGGCCCGGGTGCCCCATGTTACGATTTATCCTTCGGAGCACCGCGCTTTTGGCCCAGCGACGCACTGTCAGACGCGTCCGGCGCAGCGGCTCTGCGAGGAGAAATGAGAATGTGGCGCCGAATCAAAGCGTCCTGGATGGCGATCTTTCTGGTCACCCTGTTGGGTGCCGGGTACTTGTGGATGTACCGTTTTGAGCCGCTGCTCTCCGGTGAGGCGGGCAGCGATGTGTTTGTGTGGGACCGCTGGACGCACCGCGTCTGTGCGCTGACCGACAACGGTGAAGCTACGGAATGGCGTTGCGATAACGCCATGGAAACCGACGGCTCCAGCAGCAACACCAACTCGGACGTCTCGATCCGGAAGCGCATGCGCGACGCCGTGCAACGCATCAAGCTGTAAATCGTGAATCCCACGCCCGCCGTTCGTCGCGGGCGTTTTTTCTCCCTGGTGTCTATCCCTTGCTGGGTTCAGCCGCGTCCACCAGTTCCGGTGCGGGCACGGGTGGCAGCTTGCGCACCTGCGCAGTCTCCATGCGGCCCTGACGCTGGAACGGCCCAAGGTTCTGCGGCTGTCCTGATTCCAGCGCGCGCTCAATGGCGGCCAGGACGCGCACGTCGGCCAAGCCTTCTTCGCCGTTGGGTTCAGGTTCCCGGTTGTTGAGGATGCAGTCGGAGAAGTACTGCAGCTCGCCGCCAAACTGGTCGGTCGCGTCGAACGCCTGTTCGTGCGTCTTGCCGTCGATCGTGGCGCGGTACTTCAGGCCCACGCCAAACATGAAGCCGGGCGAGACCTCCAGATCCCCCTTGGTCCCCAGGATGCGGTACTGGTCGATGTTCGCGCCGCTGTAGCTGACCACGAACTGTGCGACGCGGTGGTCGGCAAAGCGCAGCGTCACGCTGACAGTGTCATCGAAGTTGAAGGGCAGATCCGGGTCCCGAACCCCACAGGCCGACACCTCTACCGGCTCTTCGCCAAAGAGGTTGCGCACCGCGTTGATGGGATAGACGCCCATGTCGGACACCGGCCCGGCCCAATAGCCGTGGCTGGCGCGGTGGTTGGACGGCGCCACCGATTGGCTGAACATGGCCGAGAACGCTCGAATGCGGCCAAGTTTGCCTGCGCGCACGAGTTCGATGGCGGCCAGTGTGGCCGGCTCGAAATGCAGGCGGTAGGCGATCATCAATTTTGCAT
Source organism: Ralstonia pickettii (assembly GCF_001699815.1). Classification (GTDB taxonomy): domain Bacteria; phylum Pseudomonadota; class Gammaproteobacteria; order Burkholderiales; family Burkholderiaceae; genus Ralstonia; species Ralstonia thomasii. The sequence continues at coordinate 8,383 of NZ_MCGB01000104.1, forward strand.
TGCCGTTGCGGGCCGCTTCGATCATCGCTTCGCAATCGGCCTCGCTGGTGGCCATGGGCTTTTCAAGGAGGACGTGGATGCCGCGCTGCAGGGCCGGAAGGGCGTACTGCCGATGCATGTCGTTTGGCAGCGCGAGGTAGATTGCGTCGATATCGCCAGCGGCGAGCAACTGGTCGTAATCGGCATAGCCGTGAACGTGCTCGATGCCGTAGCGGTCGGCCAGTACGGTGGCCTTGGCCTCATCGCCGGTGACCAGCGCAGTGACGACGGAATTGCCGCTTTGCGCCACGCCCGGCAGAAATGCGGCCTGGGAAATCCACCCGGCGCCGACCACGGCATAACGCACCGGGCTCTGAACGGTGCGGGCGGGAGCGACTTGCGGCTCACGTTCAGCCTCATGAGAAGCGGTATTCATGACAATTCCTTTGCAATCGTTGCGCACGGCAGCATGCCGAGGCCGTGGTGCGGCGTGCTCGGCCGTGCGGGTTCTGACTGATTAAGCAAAGGTAATGCCCGGGGGGCGAAAAAGGCGTCACATCCGGCCCGGCGACGTGCCTTGCCCTGCGCTCAGGCGTGCTCGGCGCGGCTGTCGGTGGGGGCTTCGTCGCGCTCGGTCATGCCGTAGTCGCGCACCACGTGGGCGATGCGCAGGCGGTAGTCCGCAAACGCGTGGTCGCGGCCGACGTGCTGCGCGCCGCGGTGCTGCTCCATGTTGCGCCAGGCCTTGACGGCCTCTTCATCGCGAAAGAACGACAGCGAGAGCATCTTGTCCGGGTTCGTGATGCTCTGGAAACGCTCCACCGAGATGAAGCCGTCGACCTGCTCGAGCAGCGGTTTCAGCCGTGCGGCCAGGTTGAGGTAGGTGTCGCGCTGGCCCGGTGCGGGCTCGACTTCAAAGATGACGGCGATCATGGCAAGTCTCCTGTGGGGCGTTTTCGTGATGTCTTCGTTGGTGCAACTTCAAGCTTGAAAGCGGGGAATGCGCGCATTGGGCGAGGGGCGGTATGCCACCTCGCCGAGCCCGGCGAGCCACCGGTCGACATCCGGCAGGCTCAGCAGATGCCGCACCGTTTCGCGCGCGATGGCGGTGGCCAATGCATCGGCGGGGCAGCGGTGCGTGCCGCCGCCGAACGTCCACAGGCGCGGCGCTGTGCGGTCGCTGTCGAAGCGTAGTGGGTCCGGGTTCGTTGTGCCATCCACGTTGGCGGCGGCCAGCACGACCAAGACCTTGTCGCCGGCGCGCAGCGGCTGGCCGAGCAGCGCGATATCGTGCGCGACGAAGCGGCGCGTGTTCTGCACCGGCGCATCGCGGCGCAGGACTTCACGCACAAAAGGCTCGATGGCGAGCGGCTGCGCGCGCAGCCGGGCAGTCAACCCGGCGTGCCGCGATAGCGCAACGATGCAGTTGCCGAGCAGCCCGGCGCAGGCGTCGTAGGTTTGCGCGAGCAGGGCGGCGAGATTGGCGATGTCGGCGTCGCTGTCATCGTCACCGCCAGCGAACGGCGAGTCGGCAAAGCGCTGCTGCAAGCGGCCAACGGCGGCGTCGGCCTGCGCGACGACCCCTGCGCTGGCCCCCGGCCCCAACGCGGCCAGATAGGCGGCAATGTCGGCCTGGCAGGCAGGCGCATCGGCGTGATCGCCCAGCAGCGTTTGCGCCATCGTGGCGAGCGGCACGCGAAAGTGGGCATCGGCATCCAGCGCGGCATCTAGGCTCGCTGCGTCGGGCAGCGCAGTGCGGGCATGCCGCAGCGCCTGGCCGGCCAGCGCAGACACATCCAACCGGCCCAGCGCGGCCATCACCTTGGCCTTGCGCGTGCTGTGATCTGGCCCGTCGATCTGGCGCACGAGGCGGCCGAAGAATGCGCCCGTGGGCGTTGCAGCTACGGCCTTGGGCACGGGTTCATCGGCGGGGCGCACGCGGCAGGCCCTGCTGCCGAGCACGGCATCTACAGCCTCGGCGCTGGCGGCCACCCACCAGCCGAGGGTGGCGTCGAAGAAGAACGGGCGCGTGGCGGCAAGTTCGGCGTAGTAGGGTGCGGGATCGGCATGCACGATGGCTTGCAGCACGTCGGCGGGCGGGGCGGTGTCGAGGGCGGTCATCAGCGTGGGGCGCGGGAGTAAGATGGCTCCTATTGTCTGGAGTGGTCGCCCGCCTGTCACGCGCCAACAGTTTGGTCTCCATCGAACCATGACCGCATCTTCCCCAGCCACCGCATCGACAACCCAGCCGGACATCGGCCGTGTGGCTGCCACCATTGGCGACCCCACCCGCATCCGCATGCTGCTGCTGTTGATGGAAGGCCGCTCGCTCACCGCCAAGGAACTCGCCTACGGCGCCGGTGTGGAGCCGGCCACGGCCAGCGCGCACTTGCGCCGGCTCGAGGCCGATGCGCTCATCACCTCGTTGTCGAGCGGACGCTACAAGTACTTCGGGCTGCGCTCTCCGGCGGTGGCGGAGATGATCGAATCGCTGCTGGTGGTCGCGCCTGAAAAACCTGCCGACCCGCGGCGCTCAGTCGTGCCTGAAAACCTGCGTGCGGCACGCCTGTGCTATGACCACCTGGCCGGGCAGCTCGGCACCGAGGTGTCGGAGAAACTCCTGTCGCGCGGCTGGCTGACGCAGCTCGATGCAACCCACGGCGCCTACGACGTTACGCCCGAGGGCGAGCAGGCGCTGGCCGCCATCGGCGTCGATGTGAATGCGCTGCGCAACGGCCGACGCCGCTTTGCTTACGGCTGCATGGACTGGAGCGAGCGTCGCCCGCATCTGGCAGGCGCGCTCGGGGCCGCCGTGGCGGAGCGCTGCATCGCATTGGGATGGCTGGCGCGGCAGAAGCACTCGCGCGCACTGAGCATGACCGAAGCCGGACAGCGCGAATTGCACGCGTGGCTGCACACGGCTTAGGTTCTCCCGCCTGGCGTCAGTTGGCGTTGCGGATCGTCTTCACGTAGTCGCGCTGGAACACGCACATGCGCAAGGCGTTGTGATACGCGCCGTTGCTGAAGAACTCCTCGATCAGCTCGCCTTCGCGCTGGAAGCCGCATTTCTCGTATACGTGGATCGCGCGTTCGTTCACCACGTCGACGACCAAGTACAGCTTGTGCAGATTCAGCACCATGAATGCATAGTCGACGGCCAGTCGCGTCGCGGTTGACGCATAGCCGTGACCCTGCCAGCCGGGCGCGATGATGATCTGGAATTCGCCGCGGCGGTGGATGTAGTTCAGCTCCATCAATTCGACCAGACCCACGGCTTCGCCGGCATTGTTCTCGCAGATGAAGCGGCGCTCGCGCTGATCGTGCACGTGGCGGTCGTAGAGTTGCGAGAGTTCGGTGAAGGTTTCGTACGGTTCTTCGAACCAGTAACGCATGATCTTCGCGTCGTTGTTCAGCTCGTGCACGAAACGCAGGTCATTGCGCTCGAGCGGGCGCAGGCAAAGGTCGCGGGATTTTTCGATCACCATGGTGTTGTCCTTGTTGTGTTGAGGCGCCCGACATCGCGTCGACGTCCCTACGTTGTCAGCAAGGACGTGTCGCTGCGGATGCGTGTTTGCGCTGCGGTTGCGCGCGTCGGCGCCGATCCAGATACAGCCACCACCCTGTTGCTGCAAATACCGGCAGCATTAATGCTCCGATCAACACTAGCACGACGCCGATCGGGCCGAAATAGCGTCCATTGTGAAGCGGCAACATGCCTGCCAGCAGGCGTTGCATTGGCGGCTTTGCAGCGAAGGATTCGTTGCGCAGGACGGCGCCGGTAGCAGCGTCCAGCGTCAATCGGTTGAAGGCGCGGTCGTGCGGAGCATCGGCCGGCAGCCAGTTGATATCGACCTGGCCCGAGCGGGCATCGTCGATACGGAGGGTGGCCGTTCCATAGTTCGACGCGTTGTCGCGGAAAGCGTTCCACGTGCGCTCAATTGCCGCATCTTCGAGCGGTTTTCGCGGGACTTCCACCGGTTTTGCCTTGGAGACAACCGGCATGCCGGCCAAGCGCTGCAGGCCATCGCGGTACCAGTCATATGCCCAATACAGCCCGCTGAAGGCGGCCAGCAGATACAGCGGCAACACCAGCGTACCGATGACGGTGTGCACGTCCCACCATCGGATGCGGCCCGCACGGCTCCATCGGATGACAAGCCAGCTTCGCCAGTTCGTGACGCGACGCGGCCAACGCAGGTACAAGCCCGACAGCGCCATCACGACGAGCCCCACCGTGCTGGCCCCCACGATCTGCTTGCCGATCTCATCAGCAAGCAGCGTTCGATGCAGCAGCTTGACGGTGGCAAAGAAGCGCTGCGCGCGCGCCTCCGGCAGCAACGTGCCGGTGGTGGCATCGACGTAGCGCAGCTCTCCGCGGCTGCTGCCGCCGTGTTTGCCGGGCGGCCACGCATACCAGACGCGCCACGGCTGGGTGGGGTCGGACGCAGCGGTGATGAAGGTGACGGGGCGGTCCGGCATGGCAGCGCGCGCCTGCGCCGCCACTTGCGGCAGCGTCGGCGCGGGTCCGCTGCGCGCGGGCAGGGTGAGCACGCCGGGATTGAGCGCGCGCAGCAGTTCGTCTTCGTACGCCATCAGCGCGCCGGTGGCGCCAACGACGGCCAGCACCACACTGGCCGACAACCCGATCAGCCAGTGCAAGCGGAACAGCACCGGTCGCAGCATCGCCCGTTCGCCCGTTCGCCTGTTCGACGCTTACATCTTGTAGCGCACGCCCAGCAGCGCCATGCGCGGGGCACCGGGCATGTTGTAGTTCTCGGCGGCGCCGTGAGCCGACACGTAGTACGCGCGGTTGAACAGGTTCTGCAGGTTCAGCGTGACATCAAGGTGCTTGCTGCGATAACCGGCACCCAGGTCGACGGTCATGTAGCCGGGCAGCGTCGTCAGGTTGTACTGCGATGCGTAACGCGCACCTTCCGCACGCACGCCGCCGGCCACGTAGAAGCCGTTCGGCAGGTCGTGCTTCAGCCATACCGAGCCGCTGTGCCGCGGCGTCAGCGACGGCTGGTTGCCGTTGACCGCCACGCCACCGCTGCGGTCGTTCGGGTTTTCCAGGCGACCGTTCAGATAGGCATAGCTCGCCATCAGCGACCAGGTTTTCACGATCTCGCCAGTGAACGACAACTCCAGGCCGCGCGTGCGCTGGGTGCCGATGGGCACGCCCAGCAGCGTGACCGGATCCGCCGCCGTCAGGTTGGTCTGCTTCATGTCGAACAGCGCGGCCGTGACACTCGCGCCGGCCGAGAGGTCGTACTTGGCGCCGATCTCGTAGTTCGTGGTCGATTGCGGAGCCAGTGCGCCGCTGTTCGGGAAGAACGTGAAGCTATCGGCCAGCGGCTGGAACGAGCGGCTGTACGACGCGTACAGTGAGAGCGGCTCGACCGGGTGATACACAACGCCGAAGCGCGGGCTGACCGGCTTGTCCGTGCGTGACAGATCGACATTGCGCGGGGTCAGGTCGTCGCGGCTCTGCTTGAGGATTTCGTAGCGCAGGCCGGCGAGCACCGTCCATTGCGGCGAAAACTTGATCAAGTCCTGCACGTACGCCGCATACGTCTCGTTGTGCGAGAGGCCGTAGTTGGTCGGCACCGCGTTGCCGGGTACGGTCGGCAACACTTGCAGCGTCGGGTTGAACAGGTTGTAGGTCGTGCTGCCCGGCGCGGCGGCCACACGGTCGCTCTTGTCCTGGTAGCCCAGCTCGATGCCGTACAGCAGCGTGTGTTGGATGCCCCAGGTCTCGGCCTTCTGCGTCAGCTCGTTCTGCCACAGCGTGCCGCGGTCGCTGCGGTTGCGCTGGTTGACGGCAAGCGTGACGGTCGGGATTGGCCCATCGGTGACGCGGCTGACTGTCGTGTAGTTGTTGCGGCCCAGCGAGTATTCGTAATTGCGCACCACGCTGTGGAACGACCATTTGTCGTTGAAGCGATGGTCCAGCGTGCCGGTCACGCTCTTGACGGTGGACTCCACATTGCCGGCGCCCGCATCGGCCGAGCCATAGCGCGTGCCGATGGGCACATCCACGGGGCGGCCGTGGTACGACGGCACGCCCTGGTCAGCGATGCGCTTGTCGTGCAGGTAATCGAACTGCACGGTCAGTTTGGTATCGGGCGCCAGGTTGAACAGGAACGACGGCGAGATCGCCTGGCGGCGCAGGAAGTAGTCGTTGCGGAAACCACCCGAATCTTCAACCGCGCCGGTAATGCGCGCGCGGATGGCGTCGTCGTTGATGGACGTGTTCAGGTCGAACTCGGCGCGTTTCTGGCGCTCCGTGCCGACCACCACGCCCACCTCGGCCAGTGGCGTGGCCAGCGGTTTCTTGGTCACGCGATTGATGATGCCGCCGGACGAACCGCGCCCATACAGCACGGCCGCCGGGCCCTTCAACACTTCAATGTGGTCGATGTTGGACAGGTCGCGGAAGTAGAGCGAATCATCGCGCAGGCCGTCGACGTATTGGTCATTGATCGACGAGAAACCGCGAATGGTCACCTGATCGCGCTGCGCATCGCCCAGCGAGGCCGACACGCCCGGCACGTTGCGCAGCGTGTCATTGATCGACAGCGCGCCCTGATCCTGGATCACCGCACGCGGCACGACGTTCACCGATTGCGGAATCTCGCGCAGCGGCACGGGAATCTTCGTGGCTGTGTTGGCGATGGGCGTGTCGTAGCTCGTGCTGCTGCGCGCACCCTTGACCGTGGAAGTCGGCAACGTGCCAGCGTCGGCTGCAGCAACGGTGTCGGCGGCACTTGCCACTTGAGCAAAGGGCAGCGTTCCAAGGACGGCCAGAGACAGGCACAAACGTTTCGGCGGCATTGCAGTTCCCGTAAAGTAAAAAGTGGAGCGCGACTCCCTCCCCCGAGGTTGGCGCCTTCAGAATGTGAAGGCGCAGATAATAATGAGAACAATTCCTATTTACAAGAAAGTAAAGGCGTATTTTTGACAATGGCAACGTTTGTTAGGCGGGAATAGGGCAATTTTTCCATGTCCTGCCCCGAAATTCTGGGCACCAAGTTGCGCCGTCATCGTCTTATTCGCTTGTTTTCTGCCATTTTTTTACATGCCGCATTCATCACATCTGATGCCATTGAGCGCCGCTTTGGTCGGCTACGGTTATGCCGGCAAGCGCTTTCACGCCGCGTTGATCGACGCCACGCCAGGGCTGCGTTTGCAGGTCATCGGCTCCAATCGACCGGAGGCGGTGCGCGCGGATCGGCCAAACGCGGTGATCTGCACGCCAGAAGCGGCGGCAACGCATGCGGACGTCGACCTCGTCGTCATTGCCGCACCCAACGACCGCCATGCGCCGTTGGCAGAAGCGGCGTTGCGAGCGGGCAAGCATGTCGTCGTGGACAAGCCGTTCACCGTCACGCTCGCAGAAGCGCGGCATCTGGCGCGGGTGGCGCGCGACGCGGGGCGCGTGCTGTCGGTGTTTCAGAACCGGCGCTGGGACAGCGATTTCCTCGCCGTGCAAGCCGCGATCGGAGGCGGCACCCTTGGCGAAGTCATGCACGTCGAGGCGCATTTCGACCGGTATCGACCGCAGGTGCGTGCGCGCTGGCGCGAGCAAGCGGGGCAGGGCACGGGCATCTGGTTTGATCTGGGCCCGCACCTGATCGACCAGGCGCTGCAACTGCTTGGGCTGCCCGATGCGGTGAGCGCCTCGTTTGCACGCCAGCGGCCGGGCGCCGAAACGCCGGACTGGGCGCATGTCGTGTTGGACGTGGGGGAGCGCCGAGCCGTCCTTCACGCGAGCATGCTGGTGGCGGGCGGATCCCCGCGCTGGATCGTCCACGGCACGCGCGGTTCGTTCGTCAAACGCCGGATGGATCAGCAGGAAGCGCAACTGCTCGCCGGCATGCAACCCGGCGCGCAAGGCTGGGGCGTGGACGATGACGCCGGCCTTTTCATCGATGGCGCAACATCCTCCGAAAACCGCATCGCAACGCCCGCTGGCGATCAGCGCGCCTACTACGCCGCTGTGCGCGACGCCATCTTTGGTCAGCGCACAAACCCTGTGCCGCCCGTGCAAGCCGTGGCCGTCATGGCCGTGCTCGAAGCCGCCGTGGCTGCCGCCGAAACCGGCACGGCAGTCGTGCCGGACCTGACCGATGCCGAACGTGCAGATTGGCTGGCTGCGCGGGAGACCGCCTCGTGAACGGCGTCGTCATCCTGTTGCTGGTGGCGGGCGGTCTGCTCGCGGTGGTGGCGCTGGTGCAGATGCTGGCCTCGCGGCTGACGTTGCCCGAGTCGACCTTGCTGGCGCTGGCGGGCATCGGCATCGGCGGCGCCTATGTGATCTTGCGGAACAGCGCGCCTGCCTTTGCGACCACGTTCTTCGCGCCGCTCGTCGATCCGAGTTGGCCGGCAGAGGCCTACCTGTGGCTGTTCCTGCCGCCGCTGTTGTTTCAGGCGGCGCTGTCGGTCGATGTGCGCAGCATGGCGCCGGACGCCGCGCCGATCCTGATGCTGGCCATCGTGGCCGTGGTGGTCGCCACGGGTGTGATCGGGCTTGCAGCGGCCGCCGTCACGCCGTTCGGCATCGTCACGTGCCTGCTGCTCGGCGCGATGATTGCCACGACCGATCCGTCCGCCGTGATTGCGGTGTTTCGCGACGTGGGCGCACCGGCGCGGCTGATCCGCCTGGTGGAGGGCGAGGCGCTGCTGAACGATGCGGCTGCCATTGCGATCATGGGCGTGCTGCTTGCCATGCTGACGGGGCACGGCGGTGACGCCACCGTCGGCACCGGTCTGCGTGAACTGGCCAGGGCGTTCGGTGGCGGCGTGGTGTTCGGGTTGATTGCCGGGCGCATCGCCGCATTCCTGCTGCCGGCTCTGCGCGGCATTGCTCAGGCCGAAGCCGCGTGGACGCTGGCGCTGCCGTATCCGCTGTATCTCGTGGCGGAAAACATGCTGGGCGTGTCGGGCGTGGTGTCGGTGGTCTGCGCGGGACTGGTGATCGGCGCGCTGGGACGCACGCGCCTGACGCCGCGCAACTGGTCGCACCTGCAACTGATTTGGGAGCAGATTGCGGCGCTGGCTGGAGCGGTCGTCTTTCTGTTGGCTGCGGTGCGCGTGCCGGAACTGCTGCACGGCGCGGTGTGGAAAGACGCGCTGTGGCTCGCGGTGATCGTGCTGGCTGCACTGGCGGCGCGCCTTGCCGTGCTGTTTGGCCTGTTGCCCGCGATGGCGTGGCTCAAGCTCTCCGCGCCGGTCAGCCATGCCTACAAACTGGCGATTGCATGGGGCGGCCTGCGTGGTGCCGTCACACTGGTGCTGGCGCTGGGGGTGGCCGAGAACCAGGCCGTACACGCGGCCGATCGTCATTTTGTGACCATCCTCGCCACCGGCTTTGTGCTGGTCAGCGTGCTCTTCAACGGCGCCACGCTGCGCTGGGTGATGCGGTGGCTGGGGCTCGATCAGTTGTCGCCGCAAGAGCAGGCACTGCAAGGGCAGGCGCTGAACATGTCGACGGAGGAAGTGGAATCGACCATGCGCCGCATCGGCGGGCACTTCCATTTCACGTCGGGCGCGACCGATCGGGCAGCGGAGGTGTATCGGCGGGAGGTCGCGGCCGGCGCGCTCGAACTGAACCTTGAGGAAGCGCTGTCCGAACGCGAACGCCTGACCATCGGCCTGGTTTCGCTCGCCACGCGTGAGCGCGAGTTGATTCCCGAATATGGCAACGGCCTCGTCTCGATCCGCAACCTCGACGCGATGATGCGAAACACCGCCGACATGATCGACGCGGCCCGCACGGAGGGGCGCCTGGGCTACAAGCGCGCTTCGCGGCGCATCCTGGCCAAGCACGCCGGCTACCGGTTCGCGGTCTGGCTGCATCGTGTGGCGCATATCGATCGCCCGCTGGCCAATGCGCTGGCCGACCGCTTTGAATTGCTCATTTGCCGCCAGACGGTGCTCGAACGCTTGCGCGCGTACAACCGTGCATCGCTGCAACCCGTGCTGGGTGAGCGCATGGCAGACTTGCTCGATGGCGTGTTGATCACCCGGATCGAGGCGGCCGAAGAGGGCCTGGCAGAGTTGCGCGAGAAGTTTGGCGGCTACAGCGCTGCGTTGGAGAAGCGTCTGCTGGTGCTGTTTGCGCTGTACATCGGCCAGAGCAAAATCGACACGATGCTGGCTGAAACCGTGATCTCGAAAGAGGTCTACAAGCAGATCAGCTCGGTGATCCGCCGTGCCTGGACGGCCGCGCTGCCGCGGCCGCCGCTGTCGACTGCGCTGCGTATGCCGGCCGCGCCGGAGTAGTCCGGCCCTGAGCGACGCAGCGGTGGCTCAAAGCCTCTTGTCTTCCCGCTCCACGCCCGGATGGCGGTGGATGTCATGCGTGATGAAGCCCGTGTCGTTATCGGGCATCTCAAGCCACTCCGGGTGCGAGAGCGATTCGCGAATATCCGCCAGGCCCGAGGCCCAGTGGTCGCGCATGGTCGATGGACCGAACTGGATGTCCTTGCCCGGCCCTTCGTGTTCCTTGGCAGCGTAGATGAGGTGGAAGACGTTGTAGCGCTTGGTACAGGCCATCTCCTGCGCGTGCTTGTACCACTGGGTGCGCTCAAACTCTTTAGGCGGCAGGTGGTCGAGCAGCTTGCGTATTAGCCGGCGCGTGGATTGCGAACGTTCCATCCAGTCGGTGGTAAGCCGCGTGCGGCTGGAGTACTGCAAGTCCTTCTGCCGGCTGGCCACGCCGATCATCGTATTGGGCACCGGGCCCAGTGCGCTCCAGAGGTCCACCTGGAACACCAGCGTGTCGCGGCGCGGCTTGGAGCCCAGCACATACGACAGTGGCGTGTTGGAGACGACACCGCCATCCCAGTAATACTCGCCGTCGATCAGCACGGGAGGGAAGCCCGGCGGCAGCGCGCCGGATGCCATGAAGTGCTCCGCGCGCAGTCGGCGCTCGGTGTTGTCAAACGCTTCCAGATTGCCGGTGCGGACGTTCACAGCCCCCACCGATACGCGGATGCCACCGTCGTTGATGCGGTCGAAATCGCAAAGGCGTTCCAGCGTCGCCTTGAGCGGCGCGGTGTCGTAGTAGCTGGCTTCGAGCGGGTCGACTTCGTTGGCAGGCAATGGTGCAGGAAAGCGCGGTGTAAAAAAGCCGCGCTGGCCTTCGAGCAGCGTGTCGGCGGCCTGCATGGCGGTCAGCCATTTGCGCAGATGCGCGTTGCCGTCAAACCAGGCGTTTTCCAGGATGTCGGGCAGCGGCGGCGAGAACGTCGGCTGCGTGATGATCTGCCAGAACTCACGCAGCTTTGCTTGGCGATGCTCGGGCGCATTGCCGGCAATGATGGCCGTATTCAATGCCCCGATGGAGATGCCCGCAATCCAGTTCGGCACGATACCGGCTTCGTCCAGCCCTTCGAACACGCCGGCCTGGTACGAGCCAAGCGCGCCGCCGCCTTGCAGCACCAGCGCGATGTTCTCGTACGCCGGGAGCACGATGCGCTGCGCCGTGGTGAGCGGCGCATCGGCGGGGCGTGACGACTCTGCCGGCGTGGGCCGCTTGGTTGCGGCCACGCGTAGTTTTGGTGCGGGCATATCTCCTCAACCTCCTTGCGTGTGCAGAGACTTATTGCATGAACCAGCCGTGGCTCACCACGAACGATTGGCCGGTCAGCGCGGCACTTGGGAACGTGGCCAGGAAGCGCACCGTCTCGGCCACGTCTTCCACCGTGGTGAATACGCCGTCCACGGTATCACCCAGCATGACCTTTTTCACCACGTCATCTTCGCTGATGCCGAGTTCCTTGGCTTGTTCGGGAATCTGCTTTTCGACCAGCGGCGTGCGCACGAAGCCGGGGCACACCACGTGCGAGCGCACGTTATGCGCCGCGCCTTCCTTGGCCAGTACCTTGTTCAGGCCGAGCAGTGCATGCTTGGCCGCCACGTAGGCCGATTTGAGCGGCGAGCCCTCGTGCGAGTGCACCGAGCCCATGTAGATCACCACGCCGCCACGGTCGTCCTTGTACATGTGGCGCAGTGCGGCGCGCGTGGTCAGGAACGCGCCGTCGACGTGGATGGCCTGCATCTTCTTCCAGTCGGCAAACGAGTAGCTCACGAACGGGTTGACGATCTGGATGCCGGCATTCGAGACCAGGATGTCGACCGAGCCGAGTTCTTCGGCCACGCGGTCGATGCCGCTGTCCACGGCTTGTTCATCGGTCACGTCCATGCGCAGGCCGATCGCCTTGCCGCCTGCATCGGTGATCTCTTTGGCGACGGCCTTGGCGCCGTCTTCGTTCAAGTCAACGATGGCAATGGCCGCGCCCGAATTGGCGAGCGTGAGGGCGATCTGCTTGCCGATGCCGCTGGCGGCACCCGTGACGACGGCGACTTTGCCTTTCAAATCAGACATGTGTGTACTCCGGGGGTTGACGGTGACGGGATAAGAATGGCCTTGGGCAGGTGCTACTGCGCCAAGTAATCGAATACAACCTCGCCCATGCCAAGGGTCAGGTCCGCAATGATGTGCCGGGCTTCGACAATCTCCAGCACGGGCAGTTCGGCCACGGGCGCCAGTGCATGGTGCGCCAGTTCCAGCGACGCGGGGCCCGTCCAGGCGCCTTTCATGTCGATGTCGATCATGAGGTTGCGCGACAGCTCGCAGATGCGCGCCGTCTTGCCGTCCACGTGCGGAATGATCTTGAGCAGGAAGTTCGGGCGCTCCAGGCGGCGTTTCTGCTCGGCCAGATCCAGCTCGCGGTGCTTGTAACCCATGGTGCCGGTGGCCACGCGCACGGGGCCGTAGTCGAGCGTGCCGATCAGCGTGTCCTTGTCGGTCACCAGCTTCGGGCTTGCCAACTTCTTGGGAAAGCCCCACATTTCACGGCCGCCGGCCAGGGGCGGATGGTCGTCCAGGTACATCGCCAGCGTGTACGTGCCGGGCTTGCCTTCGTAGGTGACCGGGATGACCTGGCCGCTTTCGGTGTAATCGCCAAAGCCGGTGGAGTCGGCCATGCGGATGAACTCGTAGGCGACCAGCGGTTCGGGCACTTCCAGCGGTTCCGGCACCATGGCGCGCAGCTTGGCCGGGTCGGTGCGGTACGTGATGATGAAGAATTCGCGGTGGATGAAGCGGTACGGGCCGGGTGGGTAGGCGGGGCTCGTGAGCGGCATCGCGAAGGCGGTTTCGCGGACGGTCTTAATGTCCATGGCACTCCTTGTGCAGGTTGGTCTGCAGGTGGCGTTGGGAGTCGGTACGGCAAGAGAACGGTAGGCGACTAAGCATGGTGTCGCGCATTTGTGACGCTGCCGCCTTCCGTTCACGCGAATTTCACGTTTGATTGCCCGTTACGCGATTGATTGCATGCAATACGCCGTTGCGCCGCATGCGGGGCAGCGCCGTCACGCGTGCAAGAGGAATTCCCAGAGTGCCGGTTCTGCGGAGTACGCGACGTTGAAGCGCAGCCACGGGCTCGGCTCGTCATGCGGCCGGAAGTACTGACCGGGCGCGAGCCAGATGTTGTGCTCGATAGCCCGATTGGCCAGTGCGGAGGCGTCGGCCTGGCCGGGCAGCCGCGCCCACAGGAAGAGGCCGCGGCCCGGCGTATCGAACGGCTCGGCACCATGTTGACGCATGAGCGCTTCGACGCGCGTGTGCGCTTCTCCGAGCCGCGCAATCAGCCGCGCCACGTGTTCGGCATAGACGGGGCGGGTGACGAACGCGTGCACGATGCGCTCGGTAATTTCCGACGAGGTGAGCGCCACTGCCATCTTGGTGCGTGCCAGCTCGCGTGTGATGGCGGCATCGGCCACCACGTAGCCTGCGCGCAACGAGGGCGAGATCGTCTTGGAGAACCCGCTCACGTACAGCGTGCGGCGCAGGCCGTCGAGTGCGGTGAGCATCGGGGCGGCGGGGTCGGCCAGCTCGCGGTGCAGGTCGTCTTCAACGATCCAGAGGCCGTGCTGTTCGGCCAGTTGCAGCACGCGATAGGCGTTCTGCGCCGTCATTGAGGAGCCAGTGGGGTTCTGCAGCACGGAGCTGGTGAAGAGGGCGCGCGGCCGGTCGGCATCGTCCGCGCGCAGGATGGCTTCCAGTGCCGCGGTGTCGAGCCCGTCCGGTGTGCGCGGCACTCCGACCACGCGCAGACCGGCCAGCTTGAGTACCTGGAGTACGTTGCAATAGCCCGGATCATCCACCGCGACGACGTCGCCGGCTTTGAACAGCGTGCGGACGATCAGGTCGAGCGCCTGCGTGGCGCCGCTGGTCAGCAGCACTTGCGACCGTTCCACCGGCAGGCCCCGTAGCGCAAGCGACTGCGCTACGTATTCGCCCAACGGCGCATAGCCCCACGGATGTCCGTAGCCCGCCACCCGCAACGCGGAAACACGGCTCACGGTGCGCATGGCTTCCTGTACGCCGCGCTCGTCCAGCCAGTCGTTCGGCAGCCAGCCACAGCCGGGCTTGATGGAGATGGAGCGGTCGGCAAACACATCCGACAGCAGCCACGCCGCGTTGAGCGTGGGCGGCTCCCAGCGTGGGGCCACGGGGGCCGGCTGGGTGGGTGTACGCGCCGCTACGAGGTAGCCCGAACGTGGCCGGGCCACGATGGCGCCCAGAGCCGCCAGCCGTGTATAGGCCTCCGCCACCGTAAAAGTGCTTACATCGTGCGCCTGGGCCAACTTGCGCACCGAGGGCAGCCGCGTGCCCGGCAGCAGAGAATGGTTGTCGACCGCCGCACGAATGCCTTGGACGATCTGGTCGACCAACGTACGCTGGGGATGAGAAGGATCGAGTTCGAGTTGCATGTTGCGATGCGGCACGAAGCCGTGATGAGGGCCTATACAGTTTCTTATAGAACCGCCATCTGTGCATGTCCGTGTCGCATTGGACTCTGTACAGTTTGCTTCAACCGCTGGCTTGCCCAGCCCGTTCCCTTTCCGCTGTTTTTTCGGAGCCGCCGATGAAACCCGCACCCCACCCGCTGGAAACCACCGATCTGTCCTACTTCTGGATGCCGTTCACGGCCAACCGCCAGTACAAGGCCGCACCGCGCCTGCTGACTTCCGCCCAGGGCATGTACTACCGTGACGGCGATGGCCGCGAGGTGCTGGACGGCACTGCCGGCCTCTGGTGCGTCAACGCCGGCCACTGCCGCAAGGAAATCGTCGACGCCATCACGACGCAGGCCGCCACGCTGGATTTCGCGCCCACCTTCCAGATGGGGCACCCCCTGGCGTTCCGCGCGGCAGAAAAAGTCGCCGAGATCATGCCGGAAGGCCTGAACCGCATCTTCTTCGCCAACTCCGGTTCCGAAGCGGTGGATACGGCGCTCAAGATTGCGCTGGCCTACCACCGCGCGCGGGGCGAAGGGCAGCGCACACGCCTGATTGGCCGCGAGCGTGGCTATCACGGAGTGGGTTTCGGCGGCATCTCGGTGGGCGGCATTTCGCCGAACCGCAAGGCGTTCTCGGCGAACTTGCTGCCGGGTGTGGACCACCTGCCGCATACGCATGCGCCCGAGCACAACGCATTCTCCAAGGGCCAGCCGGCCTGGGGCGAGCACCTTGCCGACGAACTGGAGCGCCTCGTCACGCTGCATGACGCGTCGACCATCGCCGCCGTCATCGTCGAGCCACTGGCGGGTTCCACGGGCGTGCTGGTGCCGCCCAAGGGCTACCTGCAGCGTCTGCGCGCGCTGTGCGACAAGCACGGCATCCTGCTGATCTTCGATGAAGTCATCACCGGTTTTGGCCGCCTGGGCGCGGCAACGGCGGCCGAGTTCTTTGGCGTGACGCCGGACCTGCTGACGATGGCCAAGGGCATCAACAACGCCGCCGTGCCGATGGGCGCCGTGGCCGTGCGCCAGTCGGTGCACGACACCGTCGTCGACGCCGGCGCGCCAGGCGCGATCGAGCTGTTCCACGGCTATACGTATTCGGCCCACCCGCTGGCCGCGGCCGCGGCGGTGGCCGCGCTGGACCTGTATCGCAGCGAAGGGCTGTTCGAGCGCGCGCGTTCGTTGTCGCCGGCGTTCGAAGCGGCAGCGCATTCGGTCAAGGGCGCGCCGCATGTGAAGGACATCCGCAACCTCGGCCTCGTGGCCGGCATCGAACTGGAATCGCGCCCCGGCGCCGTGGGCGCGCGCGCTTACGAAGTCTTCCTGAAATGCCTGGAGCGTGGTGTGCTGGTGCGCTACACCGGCGACATCCTGGCGTTCTCCCCGCCGCTCATCATCGAAGAGGCGCAGATCGCGCGCATCTTCGACACCGTTCGTACCGTTCTGCAAGAGGTAGCCTGAAATGAACCGACCGATTGATCCCGCCGTGACCGAATCCGTTGTCAGCCATTACATCGGCGGGCAGCGCCATGCCGGCAGCGGCACACGCAGCGCCGATGTCTTCAACCCCGCTACGGGCGCGGTGAGCGCGCAGGTGCTGCTGGGCGGCAAATCCGAAGTGGACGCCGCCGTAGCCGCCGCGCATGCGGCTGCCCCGGACTGGGCCGAGACTTCGCCGCTCAAGCGCTCGCGCGTTTTGTTCAAGTTCAAGGAGCTGCTCGACCAGAACCACGATGCTCTGGCCGCCGCCATTACGCGTGAGCACGGCAAGGTGTTCTCCGATGCCAAAGGCGAAGTGACGCGCGGCATTGAAGTCGTCGAATTCGCCTGCGGCATTCCGAACCTGCTCAAGACGGAGTTCACGGACAACATCGGCGGCGGCATCGACAACTGGAACCTGCGCCAGCCGCTGGGCGTGGTGGCCGGCATTACGCCGTTCAACTTCCCGTTCATGGTGCCGATGTGGATGGCGCCGGTTGCGCTGGCGTGCGGCAATACGTTCATCCTCAAGCCCAGCGAACGTGACCCGACCCCCAGCCTGATGATTGCCGACCTGCTCAAGCAGGCGGGCCTTCCCGATGGTGTGTTCAACGTGGTACAGGGTGGCAAGGATGCCGTTGATGCGCTGCTCGAGCATCCGGATGTGCAGGCCATTTCGTTCGTCGGCAGCACGCCCATCGCCGAATACATCTACGCCGAAGGCACCAAGCGCGGCAAGCGCGTGCAAGCCCTGGGCGGCGCAAAGAATCACCTCGTCGTCATGCCGGATGCAGACCTCGACCAAGCGGTGGATGCCTTGATCGGTGCAGGCTACGGTTCGGCCGGTGAGCGCTGCATGGCGATCTCCGTGGCTGTGGCAGTGGGCGACGTGGCTGACAAGCTCGTCCCGCGCCTTGCCGAGCGCGCCCGCGCGCTCAAGATCGGCAACGGCATGCAGGCCGACAGCGAAATGGGTCCACTTGTGACCGCCGCCCACAAGGCCAAGGTGGAAGGCTATATCGCCAAGGGCGTGGAAGAGGGCGCCGAGCTGGTCGTGGACGGCCGCGGCCACACGGTCGACGGCCATGCCGAAGGCTTCTTCACGGGCGGCACGCTGTTCGACCACGTCAAGCCCGGGATGACGATCTACAAGGAAGAGATCTTCGGCCCCGTGCTTTCGGTGGTGCGCGTGCATGACCTTGCCGAGGCGGTGGATCTGATCAATGCGCATGAGTTCGGCAACGGCGTGTCGTGCTACACGAGCGATGGCGGCGTGGCGCGCGCATTTGCGCGGCAGATCCAGGTGGGCATGGTCGGTATCAATGTGCCGATTCCGGTGCCGATGGCGTGGCATAGCTTCGGCGGCTGGAAGCGCTCGCTGTTCGGCGACCACCACGCCTATGGCGAAGAAGGCGTGCGTTTCTACACGCGTTACAAGAGCGTGATGCAACGCTGGCCGGATTCGATTGCCAAGGGCGCCGAGTTCGTGATGCCGACAGCCAAGTAAGCCGGCGCATCGACCATGAGAAAGGGAGGCAATGCCTCCCTTCATCTTTTGAACATGCCGAGTTGAAACCGGCGTGTCATATTGGTTTGATGTTGACGGCGATGAGTTCGCCATCGGGCCCGATTTCTACATCGAAGCTGACGCGCTGGCCCTCGTGGAATGTCTGCGAGCGCGAAAACTGGATTTCCGAATCCCGAATGAAACTCGGGGCAGCATGCATTTCTGCAGCTGCCCCGGCGGGCGGATCATATTCAACGGCGTTCTCTTCAATTCGGCTGGCCATTGCATGCTCCCAATAGGGGTTCGTCAAACCAGGCCACCGCTTCCGGTGGCCATCCGACTGCTTGATGGCAAACACGTACTGAAACAACCTGCCTGGCGGAATATTCCGGCCAATACACGCGCGAGGAAACCCCGCGCGGCAAGCCAAAACCGGTCTACCGCGCCCGCGTGCTCCTTGTTACTGGGGCACGATGTTCGAAGCTTGCTTGCCCTTGGGGCCTTGCGTAACTTCGAACGACACCTTCTGACCTTCCTTCAGGCTTTTGAAGCCTGCGGAGTTGATCGCGGAGAAATGTGCGAAAAGGTCTTCGCCGCCATCATCCGGGGTAATGAAGCCGAAACCTTTTGCGTCGTTGAACCACTTGACGGTACCAGTAGCCATGATTTTGAGTCGTGAAGTTGAGAAATCGATCGGCCGCCGGCCAAATACAAACGTAGCAGGCAGACCCGGCCGAACCGGCCAAACGATCGTTTGGTGAATATATGCTTGGCGCGTCGCCTCGTCAAAGTCTGTTTTTTCAAGGTTTCCGTTTGGAGCGGCCGCGGCCGCTGTTTTCGGGCCTGCACCAGGGTTGGCGCGCTCTTGCCATCGGTGCAAACACCCGCGCAAAACCGGGCGTTTTCACCTAAGCTTTAGTGGCTTCTGCCGCACTCGGCTCACCCCGTAAGCCAGCGCCGCAGACGGTGCACGGAAATTGCGTGCGCACCCCGTCGTTCCAGTCGCAGCCTACCCATGACGACAGCCGCAGCCAGTAAAACCAAGAAAAATCCCGCGTTGATGGCCACCATGGTGGGCGCAATCGGCGTGGTCTTCGGGGACATTGGCACCAGCCCCCTGTATGCCCTGAAGGAATGCTTCAACCCCGAACATGGGGTCCCGTTTTCCGATCAGACCGTCTTCGGCATCCTGTCGATGCTGTTCTGGGCGATGACGCTGGTGGTATCCGTCAAATATGTGCTCTTCGTCATGCGCGCCGACAACAACGGCGAAGGTGGCATCCTCGCGCTGACGGCGCTGGCCATGCGCGCGAGCAGCGGCAGCGCCCGGTTCACACGCACGTTGATGCTCCTCGGCCTGCTGGGCGCCGCCATGTTCTATGGCGATGCCGTCATTACCCCCGCCATCTCGGTGCTCTCCGCCATCGAAGGCATGGAAATCATGGCGCCTGCGCTGCAGAAGTGGGTGTTGCCCTTGGCGCTGATCGTGCTGATCGCGCTGTTTTTGATTCAAAGGCATGGCACGCACGTGGTTGGGCGCCTGTTCGGGCCGATCATGGTGATCTGGTTCGTGCTGCTGGGGCTGATGGGGTTGGTTTCGGTGGTGAAGTCGCCGCAGATTTTGGTGGCGCTGAGCCCGGTGTACGCCATCGAATTCGGATTCCGGCATACGGTGCTGGCGTTCATCGTGTTCGGCTCGGTGTTCCTGGCGCTGACCGGTGCCGAGGCGCTGTATGCCGACATGGGCCACTTTGGCGCGCGCCCGATCCGCTATGCGTGGTTCTACATTGCGATGCCGTGCCTGCTGCTGAACTACTTCGGCCAGGGCGCCTTGCTGCTGCGCGAGCCGAGCGCCGTGCAGAACCCGTTCTTCCTGCTGATGCCGAACTGGGCTGTGGGCCCGATGGTGGTGCTGGCCACGGCGGCCACGGTCATTGCGTCCCAGGCGGTCATCTCGGGTGCGTTTTCGATGACGGCGCAGGCCGTGCATCTGGGCTATGCGCCGCGCATGAAGATTCTCTACACGTCGGATGTGGAGATCGGCCAGATCTATGTGCCGGTGGTCAACTACGTGCTCCTGGCGCTGGTGGTGGCGGTGGTGCTGGCTTTCGGCAAGTCCGACAACCTGGCTGCGGCCTACGGTATTGCGGTGACGACCACCATGGTGCTGACGACGGGGCTGGTCACGGTGGTTATGCGCAACGCGTGGAAGTGGCGCCTGTCGCTGGTGGCCTGTATTGGCGCCGTGTTCCTGGCGGTCGATTTGTCGTTCTTCGCCGCCAACCTGCTCAAGATTGCCGCGGGTGGCTGGTTCCCATTGCTGCTGGGCGGCTTGATCTTCTTCCTGATGGTGACGTGGCACTCGGGCACACAGCTGCTGAAGGCGCGCAATGTAGAAGGCGGCATTCCGCTTGAGCCGTTCATGGACGGGCTGCTGCGCCATCCACCGTATCGTGTGGACGGCACGGCCGTGTATCTCACGCCCAGCATCGATTTCGTGCCCCTGGCGTTGCTGCACAACCTCAAGCACAACCACGTGCTGCACAAGCGCGTGCTGTTCATCCACTTCCGCACGCTTGCCGTGCCCTATGTGGACCCTGCCAAGCGCCTGGTCATCAAAACCATTGGCGACGACATCCACACCGCAGTGGTGGATTTCGGCTTCAAGGAAACGCCCGCTGTGGACGAGATCGTCCGCAGCGTGGGCGAGCGGCTGGGCATCGTCTTTGAAGACATGGAAACCTCGTTCTTCATTACGCGCGCCACGGTGGTGCCGTCGCCACTGCCGGGCATGGCGATGTGGCGCGAGTCGTTGTTTGCCTGGATGCAGCACAACAGCGCCAAACCGTCGGACTTCTTCCGGATTCCTGCCAACCGACTGGTTGAGCTGGGGAGCAAGGTGGAGATCTAATCTCGCGCGTTCTGTGCGTTACGCAAACCGCGTCACGCTATCGCCTCGGCAGAACGCAAGCAGCGTCAGCTGGCCGGCCTTGGCGTGGCGGATCGCGAGTGAGGACGGCGCGGAGATCGTTGCCAGCAGCGGCACCTGCAGTTGAACGCACTTGCGCGCCAGCTCGAAGCTCGCACGACTCGTCATGACGATGAACCCATCCGAGGGGCGGATGCCGAGCCGAGCCAGCCGGCCGATCAGCTTGTCGAGAGCGTTGTGGCGGCCCACATCTTCCAGAACATGCAGTGGTGCATGGGTGTCTGCGGGCACCCAGCCCGCCGCATGCAAGCCGCCCGTGAGCGCGTTGGCCGGCTGATGCGCCGTCATCGCCTGCATGGCATCCAATACCTGCGCGTCGGCAAGTGATGCCAACCACGCGGGTGGCACAAGCGGTTGCGGCGCGTCTTCAAAAGTCTGCAGGCTTTCAATGCCGCACAGCCCACAGCCGGTCGGGCCGGCCAGCGCCCGACGGCGTTCCTTCAACCGCACGAAGCAATGCGAAGCAATTTCTGCGTGTACTTCGAGCCCATGCGGATGCGTTTCCACGTCTGCGCCACGCCAATCGGCGCGACTGTCGATGATGCCTTCCGACAGCGCAAAGCCCAGCGCGAAGTCTTCCAGGTCAGTCGGCGACGCCATCATCACCGCATGCGTGATGCCGTTGAAGACAAGCGCCACCGCAGCTTCATCGGCAATGGCGGCGGGGGTGTCCTCTTGCGTGCCAGCGCGCGTGCGTTTCGTCGCGGCGGTGGAAACGACGGGCAAGCCGGCGGGGTGGTGGGGCAGAAAAGTCATGCAGTGAAGTCAGGCAGAACGCGGCCGGCGTCGAGCAGCGCAATGAGCCAGCGTGTGTCGTCCATGGTGACGCGCAGCAGGCCTGCATCGGCCAGCGGATGCAGCGCGCGCAGGACCGTGCTGGCGCGCTCGCCCACGCGCTTGGTCAGCCACGGCATCGACACCGGCTTGCCGGCGTCGGTCTCGCGCAATGCGGCCAGCAGCGCCAGCTGCAGCGCAGACCACGCCGGCTCGGTGGGCATCAGGCTTCGGCCGTGGTGGCCGCTTGGGTGTCAGCGGTGCGCGCGACCTGGCTCGGCACCAGCATCACCGGAATCGACTTGGATGTCGGCGTGCGTGCCTGGTCGGCCACGGAAGACAGCGGCACCAGCGGGTTGGTCTCGGGGTAATACGCCGCCAGGCACCCGCGCGGAATGTCATACGCCACCAGACGGAAGCCATCGGCGCGGCGCGTGGTGCCGTCTTCGGAAAGCGTCACCATGTCGACCCACTCGCCGTCTTTCATGCGGACCGTGTGCAGGTCTTCCTTGTTGATGAAGACCACGCGGCGCTGGCCGAACACACCGCGGTAGCGGTCGTCCATGCCGTAGATGGTGGTGTTGTACTGGTCATGCGAGCGCACCGTGGCCAGCGTGAAGACGGTGGCGTCGGCATGGCGCTCGCGGGCGCGGTGGACCGGGGTATCAGTCGGCACGGCATGCGCGTGGAATTCCGCCTTGCCTGACGGCGTGTTCCAGACACGCTCCGATGCGGTGTTACGCAGGCGGAAGCCACCCGGCACGCGAATCTTCTCGTTGAAGCCGGCAAAGTCGTCGAACACGGCTTCAATGCGTTCGCGGATGCGGTCGTAGTCTTCCACCAGCCAGCGCCACGGAATGGTGCTTTCGGGCAGCGTCGCTTCGGCCAGGCGCGCCACGATGGCCGGCTCCGAGAGCAGATGCGGAGAGGCCGGCGGATTGATGCCTGCCGACATGTGCACCATGCTCATCGAGTCTTCCACCGTCACGCCTTGCGCGCCGCCGGCCTGTTGGTCGACCTCGGTGCGGCCCAGGCACGGCAGGATCAACGCGGCCTTGCCGTGCACGATGTGGCTGCGGTTGAGCTTGGTGGTCACGTGCACGGTCAGGTCGCACTGGCGCAGGCCGGCCCACGTGGCGGCGGTGTCCGGCGTGGCGGCCGCGAAGTTGCCACCCATGGCGAAGAACACGCGCGCGGCGCCTTGCTGCATCGCTTCGATGGCGCCGACGGTGTCGTAGCCATGTTCGCGCGGCACTTGAATACCGAAGACTTGCTCCAGCCGATCCAGAAACGCGGGGGCGGGCTGCTCGTAAATGCCCATCGTGCGATCGCCCTGCACGTTGCTGTGGCCGCGCACCGGGCACGCACCGGCACCCGGGCGGCCGATGTTGCCGCGCAGGAGCAGCAGGTTGACGATCATCTGGATCGTCGCAACCGAATGCTTGTGCTGCGTGATGCCCATGCCCCAGCACGCGATGACGCTGCCGGCTTTGATGTACGTGTCGCCCGCCTGGCGGATTTCGTGCTCTGGCAGGCCCGATTCGGCCTCGATGGTCGCCCACGACTCCGTGCGCACGTCAGCGGCGAAGGCGTCGTAGCCGCCAGTGTGCTGGGCGATGAAGGCGTGGTCGATGATGGCGGGCTCGCCGCGGCTGCGTGCCGCGTCGTCACGCTCGATCACGTGTTTGATGATGCCCTTGATCGTCGCCAGGTCGCCGCCGATGCGCACCTGGTGGTATTCGGTGCTAATGCGCGTGGAGCCCAGCGTCAGCATCTCGATCTTGCTTTGCGGATCAGCAAAGCGCTCCAGCCCCCGCTCGCGCAGCGGGTTGAACGAAACAATCTTGGCGCCGCGTTTGGATGCTTCGCGCAGTTCGCCAAGCATGCGCGGGTGGTTCGTCCCCGGGTTCTGCCCGAAGATGAAGATGGAGTCGGTCTTGGTGAAGTCGTCGAGCGTGACGGTGCCTTTGCCGACGCCGATGCTGGCCCGCATGCCCGTGCCGGAAGGCTCGTGGCACATGTTGGAGCAGTCGGGGAAATTGTTCGTGCCATAGGCGCGCACGAACAACTGGTAGAGGAAGGCCGCCTCATTGCTGGTGCGGCCCGAGGTGTAGAAGATCGCCTGGTTCGGATCGGGCAGCGCACGCAGGTGCTGCGCGATCAGCGCGAAGGCGGCGTCCCAGTCGATCGGGACGTATTTGTCGCTGCCCGCGTCGTAGACCATCGGGTGCGTCAGGCGGCCTTGATCTTCCAGCGCGTAGTCCGACCACTCGGCGAGTTCGCGCACGGTGTGCTGCGCGAAGAACTCCGGTGTGGTGCGGCGCGACGTCGCTTCTGCAGCCACGGCTTTGACGCCGTTCTCGCAAAATTCAAACGTGGAGGCGTGGTCGCGATCAGGCCAGGCGCAGCCGGGGCAATCGAAGCCATCGGGCTGGTTGGCCGACAGCATGGTCTTGGCGCCCTTGGCCGCGATGCCCTGCGACAGCAATTGATGCGCAACGCTTTTGAGCGCGCCCCAGCCACCGGCCGGGTGACGGTAGAACTCGATCTTCTGGTGCTTCATGGGTGGCGGGGCGGCTTTAAATCACGTGTCAGGAGAAGAGAACGGCAGCTTTTTGGAGTGTAATCCAAACCCCCCAGCCCAACGGCAGGCCCACGGCGGCCCAGGCCAGCACCACGGCTACCGCCGAGCCCGGATGCGCCTGCCATTCCAGCGACGTCTCCGGCGAAGCAACCGACGGCGTTGGGCTCTTGGTTGCCGCAGCATGTCGTTGCTCGTCGAGCTGCGCTTCGGTCATGAAGTGCTTCGCGTTGACAGGGCGCACTAGCAGGTTGCAGATGAAGCCGAGGATCAGCAGGCCGGCCAGGATCATCATCGTGATGTCGTACACGGCTGCGCGTTCCACGCCATGGGCGATCTGGTATTCGCGCAGGTAGTTCACCAGCACGGGGCCCAGGATGCCGGCCGTCGACCACGCCGTGAGCAGCCGGCCGTGGATGGCGCCCACCATTTGCGTGCCGAACATGTCAGCCAGATACGCCGGCACGGTCGCAAAACCGCCGCCGTACATCGACAGGATCACGCAGAAGGCCAGTGCGAACAGCGCGATATTGCCCGTGTGCGACGTCCACGGAATCGACGCATACAGCACGAAGCCGAGCACGAAGAAGACCGCGTAGGTCATCTTGCGGCCCAGGCGGTCCGAGAGCGACGCCCAGAAGAAACGGCCGCCGATGTTGAACAGGCTCAGCAGACCCGTGAAGCCCGCAGCGATGGCTGCGATCTGGCCCTTTTGCGCGGCGGTCAGGTCCATGAACGACGTCGTCACGCCCAGCAGCTTGCCGCCAAACACTTCCTGCAGCAGTGGCGAGGCCATGCCCAGCACGCCAATACCGGCCGATACGTTCAGGCACAGCACGGCCCAGATCAGCCAGAACTGCGGCGTCTTCAGCGCTTCGTTTGCGTGGACATGGCGTTGCGTGACCATCGTGTCCTTCGCCTTGGCCGGGGAGGGTGTCCAGCCTGCCGGTTTCCAGCCCGTGGGCGGCACACGGTAACCCAGCGCACCTGCCATCATGAACACGAAGTAGATGCCGGCCAGCACAATAAAGGTTTGCGACACGCCCACAGATTCGGGCGTCGCAAACAGCTTCATCAGGCGGTCAGCCAGCGGGGCGCCGATCATCGCGCCGCCGCCAAAACCCATGATGGCCATGCCCGTGGCCATGCCACGCTTGTCCGGAAACCACTTGATGAGCGTCGACACGGGCGAGATGTAGCCCAGCCCCAGGCCGACGCCGCCGATCACGCCCGAGCCCACCCACAGCAGCCACAGTTGGTGAATCTGGATGCCCAGTGCGGAAATTAGCAGCCCGCCGCACCAGCACACAGCCGACACGACGCCAGCCTTGCGCGGGCCAACGCGTTCGAGCCAACCGCCCCACATGGCAGCGGATGCGCCCAGGAACACGAAGAACAGCGTGAACATCCAGCCCAGGCTGGAGACGCGCCAGTCGCAGGTGGTGGTGAACAGCTCGGCGACCAGCGAGACATCGGCGCCGCATGTGAGCGGCTTGGTGATGCCCAGCGCGCGGCCGAGCGGCAGCCAGAAGACGGAAAAACCGTAGGCCATGCCAATGCACAGATGGATGGCCAGTGCGGCAGGCGGAACCAGCCAGCGGTTGAAGCCAACCGCGGCGACGGTGCGCTCGCGCGAAAAAAATGGATGCAGGACTGCTTCGGACATCGAATCCACCCCCGGATAAGTTGAGCCCGTGTTGTGACGTACGTGGTGAAACGGTGCGGCCGCGCCGGTCATGGCCGGTGCGTGCCAGCCGGCTGCAGTTGGAATGCGCCGACGTTGCCCGCGAAAGATAGTGGGGCAGCCTGTTCTAGATCAATAGTTGTAGTCACCCGTTGTATTGCGATTTACGCAACTTGCAGCCTAATTTCTTAATTTATGTGACCGAAAACATAAATAGCCGAGGGGCCTGTTCAAGCGATGTGCGGCGCAGGGTGGCGGACGGTCAGCCCGCAACCGCAGCGTCTGACCACGGGCAGCCGCTTGCCTGCTGGCGGAATTCACTGGCCAGCGCGCGCAGGCAGGTGAGGGCGGATTGCATGTCTTCCACACGCTGCTGATACGGTCCGATGCTCTGCGCTGCGCGCTCGATGCAGCGGGCGGCATCGCCAATCGCCTGATGCCCAAGCATGCGAGCCGAACCGACGATGCGGTGCGCCGCTTCAACGATCTGTGTGTCGTCGTCAGCGGTGCGGATGGCGTTCGCCAGGTTGGCGAGATCCTGTTCCACCGTCTCACAAAATAAATCGACGATAAAACGCCATTGCTGCAGATCGGTGCCAAACAGCTCGGTGAGCGTAGTGATGACCTGCAGCGGGAATTGTGCGACGACGCTGGGGGAGACGTTGGACGTGGGGTGCATGGTGGCGGTGCGTGCGGTGGGAATCAGAGATGCACTCTGCTCGCCTCGTCCACGCGTCGCCATGAGATTGGTCCGATTCTGGTGTGAGCCCAAATGAAAACGGGCGCACCGCCGGTAAAGCGATGCGCCCGTTGCGCTTTCAGCACATGCGCAGGTTAAGGCAGCATGGCAGCAGTCGGATTGACGTCCGAATCGCGCGGGGGCGGACGACGATGGCGATGCGCCCACGTGAAGACCACCGGCAACACCAGCAGGGTGAGAATCGTGGTAGTGACCATGCCCCCGACGATCACTAGCGCCAGCGGGCGCTGCGCTTCCGAGCCGATGCTGTGCGACAGCGCCGCCGGCAACAGACCCAGGCCTGCCAGCATGGCCGTCATGATCACTGGTCGCAGGCGCAGCGCGGCGCCATCGACGGTCGCTTCACGCACGTTTTCGGATTGGGACAGACGATTGACGTACGAAATCAGGATCACCCCGTCCTGGATGGCGATGCCGAACAACGACAGGAAGCCGATCCCCGCCGAAATCGACAGCGTCTCGTTGGCAATGTGCAGCGCCAGCAGCCCGCCGATGGCGGCAAACGGCACATTCAGCACCACCATCAGCGCATCCTTGAAATTGCCGAACGTGCTGTAGAGCAGCAGGAAGATCACAAGGATGGTCAACGGCACGATCACCATCAGCTTGCCCTGGGCGACCTTCATCTCGTTGAACTGGCCGTCCCACTTGACGGTGTAGCCTTCGGGCAGTTTTACGTTGCTGCCCACCACATGCTGGGCCTCGTCCACGGCGCCGCCCAGGTCACGGCCGCGCACGCCAAACTTGATGGCAATGTAGCGCTTGCCTTCCTCGCGGTAGATGAAGAACGGGCCATCGGTCATTTCCACCTTGGCGATCATCGACAGCGGAATGTGCTGGCCGTCAGGCGTATCGATCAGCAGCTCGCGGATGGCGTCGTACGACGCACGTGCCTGCTGATTCAGGCGCACCGCCAAGCCGAACGATTTCTCGCCCTCCAGGATTTGCGTGACCGGGGCGCCGCCAATGGCGTATTGCACGAGGTTCTGCACGTCGCTCACGTTGATGTTGAAGCGCGCAGCCGCCTGGCGGTCGATCGAAACGTTCAGCGTCGGCTGGCCCAGCTCGCGGAAGATACCCACGTCCACCAGGCCCGATACTTTCTTGAGCTGCGCCTGGATTTCGTTGGCCTTGGCTTCGAGCATGTTCAGGTCATTGCCAAACAGCTTGACCGAGTTCTCGCCCTTCACGCCCGAGAGCGCCTCATCCACGTTGTCCTGGATGTATTGCGAGAAGTTGTATTCGATGCCGGGAATCTTCTCCAGATGCTTCGACAGGCGCTCGACCAGCTTGCCCTTGGTCATGCCGGCCTCCCACTGGTCGGGCGGTGCGAAGTACAGGCCGTATTCCTGGTTGAATACGCCGGTAGAGTCGGTGCCGTCGTCCGGGCGGCCAATCTGCACCGAAACCTGCTTGATCTCCGGCTGCTTGGTGAAGTATATACGCAAGTCGTTGGCCACCGACGCGGAGTAATCCAGGTCCACCGTATTGGGCAGCGTGATGCGCAGCCACAGGTTGTTTTCTTCCAGCGTGGGCAGGAACTCCGTACCGAGGAACGTGGCGCTGTACAGCGTCAGCAATAGCGCCGTAATGGCCGTGGCAAAGACGGCCATCGGGCGTGCAATGAGCTTGCGCAGCAATGGCTTGTACCAGCGCAGAATCGCCGCAATAAAGGCCGGCGAATGCGGATGCAGCGTTTTGCCGAAGACGAACGACGTGGTAGCCGGCACGAACGTCAGGCTCAGCACGATCGACGCCATCAGGGCAAAGCCCATCGTGAAGGCCATTGGCTTGAAGATGATGCCTTCCACCCCGCCGATGAAGAACAGCGGGGAATACGCCACGATGATGATGCCGGTGGAAAAAATCATCGCGCGCTGCACTTCGTTGGTCGCCTTGATGATCGCGTCTTCGAGCTTCTCGGCGCCTTCTTCGAGGTGCCGCATGATGTTTTCCATCACGATCACGGCCGCGTCGACGATCACCCCAAAGTCGATCGCCCCGAGCGAGATCAGGTTGGCCGGCACATGGAAGTGCTCCATGCTGATGAACGACACGCACAGCGCCAGCGGAATCACCGCCGCCACCACGGCCGCCGCCCGGAAGTTGCCCAGGAAGACGAACAACACCGCCAGCACCAGCGAGATTCCCACCACCAGTGTGTGTTCGACCGTGCCCATGGTGATGTCGAGCAGCACCTGGCGGTCGTAGAACGGCTTGACTTGAATGCTCTTGGGCAGGACGCCGTTGTTCAGCTCCGCCACCTTCTCGCGCACCTTGGCCAGCACCTCGGTGGCGTTGGCGTCGCGCTTGAGCAGCACGATGCCTTCCACCACGTCGGGCTGATCGTTGTATTGCACCTGGCCCAGACGCTGCACGTTCCCGACTTCCACTTCGGCAATATCGCGCACGCGCACCGGCACGCCATTGTTGGTGTTGACCACCACGTTGCGGATGTCGTCCACCGTCTGCAGCAGGCCCACGCCGCGCACGACGAACTGTTGCTCGCCATCGCGCAGCAGGTTGCCGCCGGTGTTGTTGTTGGCGTTGCCGATGGCCGTGATGAGCTGCGACAGCGTGATGCCGTACGACTGCAGTTTCGCCGGCGATGGGACGATGTGGTACTCCTTCACCTTGCCACCGAAGGAGCTGACATCGGCCACGCCCTGCACGTGCTTGAGCCCCTTGGAGATGTCGTAGTCCTGGTAGCTCTTGAGCGTGGTGAGGTCGACGCCATCGCCCTCGAGGCGAAAGCGCATGATCTCGCCGGTGGCGTCCGAGTCGGGGCTCAGTGAAGACTGCACGCCCGTCGGCAGGTTGGCGCTCGCCAGATACTGCGAAAAGTTCTGCCGCGCCTTGAAGCTATCGGTGCCTTCCTTGAATTTGAGCGTCACCACCGACAGGCCGAACAGCGATACCGAGCGGAACGACTGCACGTCCGGCACGCCGGCTAGTGCGTTTTCAATCGGGATGGTGATCTGCTGCTCGACTTCGGTCGTGCTGCGGCCGGGCCACTGCGTGATGGCCTGCACCGACAGCGGTGCCACGCCCGGATACGCCTGCAGTGGCAGCTCGCGGAACGACAGCACGCCAGCCACCAGCAACGCGACAGCCAGGAAGACAATCAGCAGCCGCCGCTTGAGAATGCCCGCGATGGGGTTGAAGCCCATGCCTACGCTCCTGCCTTGACGATCATCTCGTTAAGCAGCGCGGCACCGCGCACCACCACCTGCGACGAAGCCTCAAGCCCTGCCGTCACGGCAAAGTTGCCGTCGGTGCCGATGTCCTTGCCGTGCACTTCGACGCGCTTGAAGTGCGTAGCATCGCTCTGCACGATCACGAAGTAGCTGCCATGGTCTTTCACCAGGGCGGACTTCGGCACCACCGTGGCCTGGCCGGTGCCGGTCTGGATGCGCGCCGTGGCGTACATCTCGGGGCGCAGCAGGCCGTCGTTGTTCGGCACGTCGCAGCGCACCGTCAACGTGTGCGTGGCCGGGTCGATGTTTGGGGCGATGAAGCTCACGCGGCCCGTGAACTCGCGGTCCGGATACGCCGACGTGTGCAGCGAGATCGGCTGACCGATGCGCACGCTGGCAATGTCGTTCTCATACACATTGCCCGTAAACCACAGCACACGCGTATCGACGATGCTCATGAACGAGTCGCCCACGTTGAGGAAGGCGCCCGGGTCCATGTTGCGCTTGACGATCGTGCCCGAGATGGGCGCGCGCAGCGTCAGGTGTTCAGCCGGTGTGCCGCGCTTGGCTATTTGCGCGACATCGGCATCGGACATGCCCAGCACGTGCAGGCGACCTGCGGCGGACTGCACGGTGGCGTCTGCGTCTTCCTGCAAGTCCTTCATGTTGGAGCCCTTGAGCTGGCGGGCGGTATTCAGCGCCAGCAGGTATTCCTTCTGCGCAGAGATGTAGTCCGGCGCGTACAGCTCGGCAATCGGCTGGCCCTCACGCACCAGCGCCCCTTCGAACTGGAGGATGTGATCAAGCCGGCCGGCCACGCGTGCGGACGCCAGCTTGGTGCGCTCCGCGTTGTAGGCCAGCTTGCCGGGTGTGGACAATTCCACCGGCACCGAAAGCTGGCTGGCCTGCGCGACCTTCACCTGCTGGGGGTCGAAGCCGCCAGAAGGAATTTCAATGGAGTCCGGTTTCGGACGCGACGCGGCAGCCGGCGCAGATGCCGGGCCCGCTTCGGGTTTTGCAGTCTCGGCCGGCACGGCGGCAGGCCACTTGCGTCCGACCACCACGCCCACAGCGAGGGCCGCTGCCAGGGCGATCACAGCAACGACAGGAGAGAACTTCTTCATGATGTTATTGAGCTTGAACCGGCGAGCGGCCGGTGGCCGCGAGCAGCGCGTGATAGGCCTGCAAGGCCGTGGCCTGCGCCTGCGCGACCGCCAGTTCGGCGTTTTTGAGCGCGCCCTGGGCGGTAAGCAGGTCGTTGAAATCGGCGTTGTTGCTGGCGTAGTTGGTCATCGTGACGCGATAGGCCGCCAGCGCCTGCGGCAGTTGCCGCTGCTTGTTGAAGTCGAGCTGCGCAAGCGTCTGGCGCAGCGTGTTGTAGGCGGTATCGACGGCCAGTAACGTCTGCTGGCGCACCGACACGTCGTTCGCCTCGGTGGCAATCTGGCTTTCCACCGCCTGGTTCACGCCGTACTTCTCTTTGGTCAGGAACCAGAACGGGATGATCACGTCCAGCTCGATCTGGTAGCTGTTCGGGCGCACGCCATACGGCGGGTTGTCCGTCGTGACGGTGGCAATGACCTGGAAGTCGGGCAGGTAGGCCTTGCGCGCCAGCGTCACGCTCTTGCGTGCCGCGTCCATCAGCTCGGCCGATGCCTTGATCGACGGGTGCTCGCGCAGCGCCTGGTTTTCCAGTTCGGGCAGCGGTTCTTCCGGCAGGTGGACAGCCTCGTCGTCTGCGCGCAGCACGAGCGGGAAGCTCGGATCTTTCCCGATGAGCGTGTTGAGCGTCTGCAGCGTGCTGTCGTACTGGCGCTGAGCGGCAAACAGGTCGTTCTGCGCGCTGCTCTGCATGACCTGCGCGTTGAGGAAGTCTGCGTAGGCGGCGGCGTTGTTGGCGTAGCGCACACGCGTGATCTGCTTGACCTGCTCCAGGCGCGTGATGGTCAGCTTTTGCACGTCGATCTGCTTTTGCAGCGCAATCGCCTGGTAGTACGTGGTGGAAAGCTGCGCATAGAGCTGCAGGTACAGCGCGTCGTTTTGCGCGTTCAGGGACTCAGCCTGGCGATCGGCAATCTCGGCCGCCAGCGCTTTCTTGCCCGGAAACGGAATCTGCTGCGTCAGGTTGTACTGGCTGCCGCCCGCGCGGTTCACCGCCAGCGGGAATCCCTTCGGGATGCTGTTCCAGATATAGCCGAGCTGCGGGTTGTTGGGCGACGCAAGCTGCGGCGGTATCGACTTGGCTGACAGGTAGGTGTGGCGCCCCTGGATCAATTGCGGGTTGTTGCCTTTCAGCTCCTGCAACAGTTCGACCAGGTTGAAGCCAGCACCCGTCACGCCCGGCACGGATGGCTGGATCGGCGGCATGGTCGGGACCGGCATGCTGGCCGCAGCCGGCGCCGATGCCGGCGTGGCTGCCCAGGCAGCGGCAAATGGCAGGCAGGCCACCGCGCATAGCACGGCCCTTGCCCTTGAATGAAACGCACCCCGATATTTCACTGCAGCAGACTCCCCCTTGAGACGGGAGCGTTTTTACCGACGCGAACTTTCAAGCGCCTTTCACGGCTCAGCAAGCTGTCAGGATGGGGGAAAACGCAAAAACCCCGCCCTCCAGTGCCAGTCTGCGACAGTTATATGACAAGACATGACGACCGTCTCAGGCCGGTGCAAGTGGACATGCCATGCCGACGCGCGTGGCAAGTGCCTCTCGCATGGCCTGCAGGCTGGCGATGCGGGCATCAATGGTGGCAAGTTTCTCCCGCAGCAACGCGGTGACGGCGGCAACGGTGTCGGGTTGCTGCCACACCTGCGCCATGCCTTCTCTAATTTCCGCCAGTGTGAAACCCAGCTGCTGGGCCGTGCGGACGTACTGCACCAGTTCCACGATTTCGGGCGGATAGGCGCGGTAACCGTTGCTCCGGCGCCGCGCACGGATCAGTCCACGTGCCTCGTAAAAGCGCAGGCCATCCCGCGAGACGCCGGTGGCAGCAGCCAAGTCGCCGATGGACAGGTCGCCGGTATGCGCATTGGAAATGGGCGCGGGGAGAGCAGCAGGCATGGTGGTTTGGACGGGGGGGCGGTCAGGGGGGGGGCTTGACCTTGGAGCGTACACCAAGCTTTAGCGTGGCGACTCCTTCACTTCCCTTTTGGAGTTTCACCATGGTTTCCGAATCGACCTTCCTGCGCATTGTGCGAGCCAGCGCCTGGTATGACCTGATCGTGACCGCACCCTTTGCCACGCCATGGACGTTCGCGCTGTTGCATCAGGCGCTGAGCGCATTGGCGCACGCGCTGGGCATCGGCAGCTTGCCGCCATTTGAGCCGACGCATCTGCTGATGGCCAACCTGATGGGATCGGTGGTGTGCGTGTGGTCGGTGCTGCGTATCCGACAGACGAGTGTGGTGCTCGGCCGGTACGACGCCGTGGCGCGCGGCCTGTTTGCGGCGTGGCAGGCATACGCGCTGGCATCGGGCGCTACGCTGCTGGTGGTGCCCTTCCTGATCGCAGAGATTGGCTTCGGGCTGCTGCAATCGCTGCCCGTGGGCCGCGTGCCCGGGCGAGCAGGCGCGCGGGCAGCGTAACCGCTTGCGTGGTTTAGCGCGCGGCCGGGGCGCTGGCCGGCGCCTCGGGCGGCAAGCCGGCCGGGATGTACGGGCCGCCGCCGAGCACCTGCATGCGCGACAGCACGCGCAACTGGTTGTCGAGTTTGGCCGAGTCAACAAAGCGTTTGACGTCGTCGCCGGCCCGGCGGGCCATCTCTGGGGTATCGACCCAGCCCGTCAGGATGACCTTGCCGTCCGGGCTGGATCGGATGCGAATCTGGCGCGTGCTGAGCGCCGTGTCCTGATCCAGCGCCGCCTTGACCTGGTACGTCAGGAGCGAGTCGTCGAGCATGCGCGCGCCGGCGGTGTTCGGGCTATCGCCCCACGCGCAGGCCGTAAGAAGCGCTGCGGCGCCGATTGCAGCCAACACACCGGCCGAGGCAGCGAAGGACAACTGAGGGAAGCGCATCGATGCTCCTGAAGAGAGGGCGACAGGCTCACATCATAAGCCTGCCGCCCACACAATCCGCTTAGTGCTTACGGCGCTGCCAAAGGTTCTGCGCCGCCAGCCAGCCGGGTCCCACCGTCGCCACGAGCGCAATCAGCACGCCCCAAACCAAGTGAAACTCGATGGCCGATGCCGACAGATTGGCCCAGTACGACACCGCTGCCACCACGTTGACAAAGAACAGCCCCGCCGCCGCCAGCCGGGGCACGATGCCGGCCAGCATCAGAGAGGGGAAGACCAGTTCGCCAAAGGTGCCAAGCGCCGCTGCCAGTGCGGGCGGCAGCAGCGGCACCTTGTATTCCTCGGTGAAGAGGAGCACGGTCGTGTCCCAGTCGTGCAGTTTGGTCAGGCCCGAGCGGAAGAACACGTAGAAGAGATACGCGCGCGCGATCAACAGGATGATCGAACAGAGCATGCTCTGCGGGCCGGCAAGCCGTTCCAGCGATGCGCGGATACGCGTGAGTGGGGCAAAGGTTGTGGTGAGGGTATTCATGGCGTGTCTCCGGTAGGCATTGTTGTGTGGCATGCAGATAGCGCGAGCAGCCCCGAGCGATAGAGGCCAGATAGGCTCGCGGTCAGATCAAAAGCTGGCAGCTCAGCCAACGTGGTCTCGAGCGCGGTCTGGAGCGATGGCGTAGCCTCGCAAGCTGCCAGAAACATCGCTGTGGCGGCATCGAGATCGAGCACGGCAACGCGGTGCCCCCGCACGGCAATCGCAGCGGCTTCGGCTGCGTCCAGGTCGATTTCGTTGAGCGCGATGGTTGCGCCGGGCTGATGTGCGCGCCAGATCGACACCACCGGCCACGGTGAGGCCACCCACTGCACACCTTCGATCAGCCCCGCGCGGACGGTGTCCGCGGGCTGCGCGAGGAGGGTGGCGTTCGCCGCTTCGACGTGTGCATCCGGGGCGTAATGCGCCCAGTGGACGCACCATTCCAGCCGCGCCACGTCAGCCAGATACGGCACACTGTGCGCCAACGGGCATTGCGCAATGACATCCGGCAGCGCATTGCCATAGCGATGCAGATTGGGCGATGTAGACGCCTGCGCGGCCAGCGTGTCGCGCACAAGCGCATCAAAGCAGTCGTTGCCGACCAGCGCGCGGCAGACGGGATAGGCCCCCGCCAGCGTGTTACGCAGAATGGCCAGACGCGCATTGCGGTAGATGGCGATGCCACGTGTTTCATCGTCGCTTACAGGATGCGTCAGCGCGCCGATGAGGTGTGCCTCCCAGTCAGGCAGTCGCATGGCGTGTCTCCTGCATGGCGTTGGTGTGGCGATTCAGTACCGCCTGGGCACGTGCCGCCTCGTCCAGCAACACCTGCACGGGCGGCAGTTCAGCGTCCCATTCGATCAGTGTCGGGCGTGCGCCGTGCTTGGCAACCCACGCGTTGTACAACGCCCAGACGGGCGCATGGACCGGCGCGCTATGCGTGTCGATCAGCATGCCGTCTTCCACGCTGAAGCCCGCCAGGTGAATTTCGCCGACCAGCGCTGGGTCGATATCGGTGAGTACGGATTCGACTGTCACGCCATGGTTGACGCTGTTCACGTACAGATTGTTTAGGTCCAGCAGGATGCCGCAGCCCGTGCGTCGGGCGAGGGCGGTCAGGAATGCGCCTTCGGAGATGGCCTCGTCGGCATCGACCAGCGTGCGGCAGTCGATGTACGCGGCAATGTTCTCGATCAGCAGCGGCTGCTTGAGAATGTCCTGTGCCCGCATGACGTTGGCGCAGACGATATCGAGCGATTCGCGGGAATAGGGCAGCGGCAAAAGATCGTTGACGACCTGCGCGCCGCTGCGGTTGAAGCACAGGTGCTCGGAAATGGCGGCCGGCGCTACGGCATCGGCAAGCATGGCGATGGCGCGTACGTGTTCGACATCCAGTCCATCCGCATTGCCAAGCCCCATGCCCACGCCGTGCAGGCTCACCGGCTGGTGCGCTCGCGCGGCCAGCAGCGCTGCACGTGCGGGGCCGCCATACAGATAGTTCTCGCTGTGCACTTCTGCCCACGGGAAGCGGGCTTCCCCGTGCAGCAGGGCAGGAAAGTGCGGCGCGCGCAGGCCTGCGCCGGCGCAGGTTGGCAGAGCGGTCTGCATGGCGGTCACCGGCGTCGCGCGTTACTTGGACGGAGTCTGCATCGTGCCGCCCATCTGCGCGCAGGTGCCGGCCGGCACGTACTTCCACGACATCGGGTCTTTGTCGATCTTCGACTGGCCGGCGCAGGCGTGGGCGCTGCCGGGGCTGGCGCAATCGTTCTGGCCGGCCTTGGCGACGCCGTAGCACTTTTCCTTGCCGGCAGCGTCGGCGGCGTGCACCGGCGTCGACAGTGCGCCCAGCGCGAGCAGGCTACCCAGAGCGGCGGCGATCATGGCGTGTTGTTTCATTTGTGTTCTCCTTGAGTGAACAGGTGTCGTTGAACGGCTGACGGGGCGAAATCCCTCGCCGTACGGTGCACTGCGGCATCGCGCAGATGTGTTCCGTGCACCTTCGTCGGCGCATGGCTGCGTTCCTGACACGGAGAGCGGAAATTTTTTGAATTTCTTTTTTAGGGCAGCGAACGGCAATAAAAAAGGCGACCCCAATGGGTCGCCTGCAGACTGAACAGGAAAGATTTACCTGGCGTGCGCAGCGCGCGTGCGTCCCGCCTTCTTTGCGGCAGCGGAGCGTCCCGCCGCGCCCTTGGTGGCGGCGCCTTTCTTGGCCGCCGCCGAGCGTTCACTGCTCGAACGCTTGGAGGCCGCGCTATGGGCCTGCTTGGATAGCGACGACTTGGATGCCGCCGAATGGCCTTCCTTTTGCAGCGTGCGTGTGGTGGTTTTGCTGCGCTTTGCGGTGGATTCCTTGCTGGCGCTGGCGCTGGCGTGGCTGCTCTTCTTGCTGCCCGCCTTCACGTCATGTTCCGCCTTCTTGCGCGTGGCAGCCGACGCCTTGCCTTCCCCCGGCGGCTTGATGGCAACGCCAGAGCGGCGTGCCTTGGATAGTCCAATCGCGATAGCCTGCTTGGTGTTTTTCGCACCGTGCTTGCCTTCGCGGATGTGATCCATCTCTTCCTTCACGAAGTTGCCTGCCTGCGTTGAGGCGGCCTTGCCGTGGCGCTTGTCGGCGCGCGCACGTTCTACGGTTTTGCGTTCCGGCATGATGACGTCCTCCGTTGGGTTGGAGCGCCGGCCGGCAATGCAGTGGAAACTCACAGATCAACGAACCGGCAGCGCTTACGCCAACAACCGCGCAACCGGCGTACCTGCGCTGTCTGCGCGTCAGCCCACGCGGAAATGTTCGATGCTCTGTCCGGCATTGACGGCGCGTTGCAGCCAGTCGGGCATGTCGCCCGAGCCGTCCCAGTGCTGGCCGTCGGCGCTCATGTAGACCGGGCCGATGGACGCAGGTGGTGCGGGCGGCGGCGGTGGCGCGTCAAAGCAGCCATGCGCCTGCA
Organism: Ralstonia pickettii; assembly: GCF_001699815.1. Taxonomy (GTDB): domain Bacteria; phylum Pseudomonadota; class Gammaproteobacteria; order Burkholderiales; family Burkholderiaceae; genus Ralstonia; species Ralstonia thomasii. The sequence continues at coordinate 45,638 of NZ_MCGB01000104.1, forward strand.
AATCGTCGACAGACAGATCGTAGGTTTGCATTTGTTCCAGGATCCAGGCGATCGCGGTTTCGCGACCCGGCTCCGGCGGGTGACCTTCCTTCATCTTGTACGTATGTTTTGGGGTTTCTGTCCGCCGGCTGCCAAGGGGGAGAGAGAGGCAGGCGCAGGGCGCGCCGGGCGCCAGCGGAAAACACACAAGAATAACAGCAGTTGGGCCGCCCATTCGTGTTGCGAATGCGGGGGGCTATTGCGCGTATTGCGTTATTTGGAAACGGGGGATTCGGCCCGCGCCCGCAACCACCGATACGGCGACCACCCCAGGTTCATGCCCGCCGCCGCCAGCAGGATCCCCCCCGCGCCCAAAAACTGCGCGAGTTGCAGCCGATGCCCGAACGCAACAATGTCCACCACGATGGCAACAATCGGATAGACGAATGACAACGACCCCGTCAGATGCGTCGGCAGCCGCTGGATGGCGCCATAGAGGAGGATGTACATCAACCCCGTATGCACCACGCCCACCGTGACAAGCATCACCCACGTATGCGCATCGGCGGGCGGATGCGACAGGTTGGCCAGCGGCGCCAACATCAGCACGCCCACGCACACCTGGATGAGCGCGATCAGATGCGGCGGCGTACCGGCCAGTTTCTTGATCAGGAGCGCGGCCACCGCATACGCAAACGCCGCGCCCAGCGCCATCGCAATGCCCGCGAGGTAATCGGTACCGACGCTGGCGGCAGGCCCCACCTGCACGATCAGTACGACGCCGATAAAGGCGATGGCCAGCCACGTGAGCTTGGCGGCCGTCAGCTTTTCCGACAGAAACATCGCGCCCAGCCCGACCAGCATGAATGGCTGCGTGTTGTAGACCGCCGTGGCAATCGAGATGGACGCGCGCGGATACGCTGCAAACAGCAGCAGCCAATTGATGACGATGGCCACGCCGCCCAGCGTGGCAATCGCGGCGCGCCGCCACGTGATCGCGCCGCGCAGCAGGCCCAGTCCGGCGCATACCGCAAGCAGCGTCAGCGCGCCGAACACGCAGCGCCAGAACACAACGTCGGCCACCGGCTGGCCTGAGCGGACGACGAACCAGCCGATCGTCCCGGAGATGACCATGGCGGTGGTCATCTCGACCGTGCCGCGCGTCTTATCGTTCATGCGAACCACCTTGAGCATTGGATGCAAAAAGGATCGCATGCGGATTGCCTGACTTCCATTGCTTTTCTAAGGCAAACTAAAAGTTCTTTCTAATGAAATAAGGCGAAATGCCTGAATGGGCGAAAGGAGGCACGGTGAATACGATTGACGCGCTTGATCAACGCATTCTTGACGTCCTGCTGACCGATTCCCGCATCTCGCTCAAGCAACTCGCCGAGCAGGTGGGGCTGTCGTCCCCCAGCGTGTCGGAGCGTCTGCGCCGGCTGGAAGAGCGCGGCGTGATCCGGCATTACACCATCGACATTGACCCGGCATCGCTGGGTTACACGCTGCAGGCCATCGTCCGGGTGCGGCCCATGCCGGGCAAGCTGCATATCGTGCAGAAGCTGATCGAAGAGATTCCGGAGATTGGCGAGTGCGACAAGGTCACCGGCGAGGACTGCTTCATCGCCCGGCTGTACGTGCGCTCGATCGATCAGCTCGACCAGATTCTCGATCGCGTGGCCTATCACGCCGAGACCAACACCGCCATCGTCAAGACGCAGCCGGTCAAGCGGCGTGCGCCGCCGTTTGCATCGGCTGAATGACGCGCCGGCGGTCATGCGACGGCGGCGGGCTCCTGGATGGCTGCGCGAGCCATGGCTTGCCGCAGATCGGCAATCAGGTCTTCCGGCGCCTCCAGGCCGACATTGAGCCGCACCAGGCGGCCGCGATAGTGGCGGTTCGGCCGTGCCAGATCCGGATATGGCATCACCAGGCTGCTCGTGCCGCCCCAGCTCATGCCAATCCGGAACATGCGCAGCGCATCGATGAATGCATTGACCTGTTCGGCGGTGACGCTTTCCTGGAACACCACCGAAAACACGCTGGTTGCGCCGGTAAAGTCGCGCTTCCAGAGTTCATGGCCAGGACATGACGGCAGCGCCGGATGCAGCACAGTGGCAATGCAATCCTGCAGATGAAGCCAGCGCGCCACCGCCAGCGTGGAGGCTTGCAGGCGCTCAAGCCGCTGCCCCAGCGTTTGCAGGCCACGCAGCGCCAGGCTGCAATCGTCGGGCGAGGCGCCCATGCCCAGGTCGGCAAACGCGCTGCCTACACGTTCGAACATCGCCTTCGAGTTGACCGATACCGAACCGAGCAACAGGTCGCTGTGGCCGCCAACGTACTTGGTCAATGCCTGCATGCTGATGCCCACACCATGCGCAAAGGCATCGAAATACACGCCGGCCATGTAGGTGTTGTCGAGCGCCACCGGCACGCCGCGCGCGTGCGCCGCAGCCACGATTGCCGGCACGTCTTGCACTTCCCTCGTGACCGAGCCGGGGCTCTCCGTCCAAGCGAGCGCGGTGTTCGGGCGGATGCGCCCGGCGATGCCCGCGCCGATGAGCGGGTCATAGGTTTCGATGTCGATACCCATGCGTTTGAGCAGGCCGTCGGCCATGCTGCGATTGGGTCCGTACGCACTGAAGACACCAGTGCATGGCTGCCCGCCCCGCAGCAGGCCAAGTAGACGAGGGCGATGGCAGCCTGCCCGCCGGGGACGATAAAGCTGTGGCGAGCGCGCTCCTGTTGCGCAATCCGTGCGCCGAGTTCGATGGCGGTCGGTGTGCCGTAGAGGCCGTAGGTATAGCCGTGCTGCGCATGGCGCCAGTCGTCCACGACCTGCGCCGCGTGGTCGCACAGCACGGTTGAACCGTGGTAGACCGGTGTCACTAATGAACGAAAACCGCCAGGGGCAAGGGTTTCCGGGCTGACGAGCCGGGATTGCCAATGCATGGGATGGGCCTCTGCGAACACATGAACCATGAAATCCTATGTCACGTCCGGAGAGCAATTTCAGCTATTCTGCCGAGCCAGACGCAAAAATTTCTCGCTCCGAGTCGGCCATGGCCCCACAGAAATCGCTCGAACTCGACGCCTTCGACATCGCCATCCTCAACGCCGTGCAGCGGTGCTACACCACGCCGCTGCGTGTGATCGGGGAGGAGGTCAATCTATCGACCGCAGCCGTGCAGCGGCGCATCAAGCGGATGGAGGAGGCGGGCGTCATCGTCGGCAACGTGGCGGTGGTGCACCCTGAGCGGGTGGGCAAACCCATCACCGTGATCGTTGAGGTGCATGCCGAGCGCACCAATACCGCGGCAATGGCCGCGCTCAAGAGGGCGCTCTCCGGCCCAGAGGTGCAGCAGTGCTACTACGTGACCGGCGAGGCCGATTTCGTCCTCATCCTGAACGTGGCCACGATGACGGAATACGAAGCCCTCGCGCGCCGCCTGTTCGACGACAACGACAACATCAAGTGGTACCGCACGGCCGTGGTGCTCAACCGAGTGAAGGTTGGGCTTGAGGTACCACTGGGTTAGCGTTGCCTGCGTCCCACCACCCGCGCAACGCGTCAATACGGGGATGAGGCTATAGTGCGCCAGCGCGCCGCCTGATAAGGTTCGCGCGCCATAACACGTACGCTGGCACGACCGGCGTCCATGAGGGTACCAAAGGAGCTCCTATGCAGAATCCAAGAACAGGCATGCGGTGGATCGCCGCCGCAATCGCATCGATCAGCATCACGACCGTCACACACGCGGCATCCGTCGCACCCGTGGCCGCAGAGAACGGCATGGTCGTCGCGGCACAGCACCTGGCCAGCAAGGTCGGCGTGGAAGTGCTCAAGCGCGGCGGCAATGCTGTCGACGCGGCAGTGGCTGTGGGCTACGCGCTGGCCGTGGTCTATCCGGCAGCCGGCAACCTGGGCGGCGGTGGTTTCATGACCATCCAGCTGGCCGATGGTCGCAAGACCTTCCTCGACTTCCGTGAAGTCGCCCCGAAGGCCGCCACCGCCAACATGTACCTGGACAAGGACGGCAACGTCATCAAGGGCGCGTCCACCAAGGGTCATCTGGCCGTGGGCGTGCCGGGCACCGTGTCCGGCATGGAATACGCCCGCCAGAAGTACGGCACCATGCAACGCGCTGCACTGATCGCACCGGCCATCACGCTGGCCGAAAAGGGCTTCGTCCTCGATCAGGGCGATGTCGACATGCTGCACACCTCCACCAAGGACTTCCAGGAAGACGCCGCATCGGGCGCGATCTTCCTGAACAAGGGGCAGCCCTTCCAGGTGGGCGAGAAGCTGGTGCAGCATGATCTGGCCAAGACGCTGCGTGAGATCAGCACACATGGCACCGACGGCTTCTACAAGGGCTGGGTCGGGCAGGCCATTGCTGCATCGAGCAAGGCCGGCGGTGGCCTGATCACGCAAGATGATCTCGTCAGCTACAAGACGCGCGAGCTGGCGCCGGTCGAGTGCGACTACCGTGGTTATCACGTGGTGTCGGCACCGCCCCCGAGCTCGGGCGGCGTGATCATCTGCGAAATGCTGAACATCCTGGAAGGCTATCCGCTGAAAGATCTGGGCTGGCATTCCGCGCAGGCTACGCACTACCAGATCGAAGCCATGCGCCACGCCTACGTGGATCGCAACAGCTACCTGGGCGATCCCGATTTCGTGAAGAACCCGCTGGACCGTCTGCTGAGCAAGGACTACGCGGCCAAGATCCGTGCCGTGATCGACCCGAAGAAGGCGGGCGTGTCGAAGGACATCAAGCCGGGCGTCGAGCCGCATGAAGGCAGCAACACGACGCACTACTCGATTGCCGACAAGTACGGCAACGCGGTGTCGGTCACGTACACGCTCAACGACTGGTTTGGTGCGAAGGTCACGGCGGCCAAGACGGGCGTGATCCTGAACGACGAGATGGACGACTTCACCGCCAAGGTCGGCGTGCCGAACCTGTACGGTCTGGTGCAGGGCGAGGCCAACTCGATCGCCCCGGGCAAGCGTCCGCTGTCGTCGATGAGCCCGACGATCGTCACCAAGGACGGCAAGCCTGTCATGGTGGTGGGCACGCCGGGCGGCAGCCGCATCATCACGGCCGTCATGCTGACCATGATCAACGCGATCGACTACGGCATGAACGTGCAGGAAGCCGTCGACATGCCGCGCTTCCACCAGCAATGGCTGCCGGATGTGACCAACGTCGAGCCGTATGCGCTGTCGGAAGATACGCGCAAGATCCTGACATCGATGGGCCACAACCTTGGCGCGCCGCAGCCGGCCAACCACCTGGCGGCGATCATCGTCGGGGCGCCGTCGCTGGGCGGCAAGCCGGTTGGCAACAACCGCTTCTATGGCGCGAATGATCCGCGTCGCAACACGGGGCTGGCAGCCGGTTATTGATTGGCATTGCAGCACCCGCAGCACGAAAAAAGCCCGCCGAAACTTGGCGGGCTTTTTCTTTGCGGCGTTTCCCGGATCAGGCTGCCGCGGTCAGCACCGGCAGGTTACCTTCGCCAAAGCCGTGGTGCCCGAGTCGCTGCACGATCTCGAAGAAGATCTCGCCCGGATGGCGCTTGACGAAGGTTTGCAGGAACAGTTTGGGTGCGCCGTCGACGATTTCGCCGTCGACCAGGATGCCGTATCGGCGCAGGGCTTGCAGATCCAATCCGTGACCAGGCAGGCGCGCGTCGACGGTGTCGTAATAGTGCGCGGGCGGCTCGACGAAAGTGAGGCCGTTGGCGGCGAGCGATGTGGCTGTGCGCAGGATGTCGTCGGTGGCCAGCGCAATATGCTGCACGCCTTCGCCGGGATGGTCGGGCAGGTAGGCGTGCATGAGATGGGCGCGGTGCGTGCCTTCTTCATAGAGCGGAATGCGGATCATGCCGCACGACGACACCATCACGCGGGAATCGGCCGCCACGTGCCAGTTGGCGTGCAGCTCGTGGATTTCGCTGAAGCCGAGCTGGTTGCGGTAGAAGTCGATCCAATCCTGCAGGCGGCCGGGGCCGACGGTTTGCGTCAGGTGGTCGACGCGGGCCAGTCCAACGCCGGCGTGGTGCCAGTCCTCATGCGCGGTGGCGGCGTCCAGCGGCCGGAAGTCGATGTCGTAGATGGAGATGTCGCCCAGGCCGCCCCTGGCACCGTGCTTGCCGCGCCAGCGGTCGACAAAATACAGGTGCGTATCGCCCACGCCCTGGATAGCCGGGATCACGAGTTCGCTCGGGCCGATCGGCTCTGCCTCGGCCGGCCATGCGCCCAGTTCGACGGCGCGGTCATAGGCGTGCTGGGCATCGTCGACGCGGATCCCGATGGCGCAGATACCCACGCCATATTCCTCGGCCCAGCGGTGCGCGAAGGAATCGGCTTCAGCATTGACGAGGAAGTTCATGTCGCCTTGCCGATACAGCGTGACATCCTTGCTTACGTGCCGGGCGATGGCCTTGAAGCCGAGCGATGCGAACACCTGGCCGAGCGCTGCCGGCGCTTGCGTGGCGAACTCAATGAACTCCAAGCCGGCGGTCTTGAACGGCAGGTCGGCGTTGCGGCTCATGGTCAAACTCCTGTGGCTGAAGCAAAGAATGGGGACACCGCATTGTGTACCACGGGGGTGGCAATGCGCATCCGGCAGTCGCTATGCGGCAGCGCTTTGTGGATCCGGCTGGCTCTGCAGCTTCGGCAGCCAAAGGAAGGCGATGGACGCCAGCACGGTGCCGGCAAGCATCATCGGCACCACCATGGGCCAGGCGCCGAGGCTGTGCGACGTGTCATCAAAGGCTGCTGCGGTCTGCCCCAGGCAGAAGGCCGCCAGCATCATGATGAAGCCCGACCATGACACCGCGCGCCCCGCAAGGTGCGGCAACTCGCCCACCGCGCCTGCCTGGCCGCAGGGCTGGTGAATGCCGTGGCCCATGCAATAGATGCCGTGCCCGAGCAGCAGCGGCCACGCTTGTCCGGGAAGCAGCCAGCAGCCCAAACCCTGGATGCCGGCGCCAACCAGGCTGAGGGTGGCGCCTTGCTGCACCGTCCGCACGAGGCTCTGGCGGCGCAGCAGGCGCCGGCAGCCGGTCGTACTCACGATATAGACGAGCGAGCCGCCAGCCGGTATCCAACCATAAAGCTCGGGCGATAAGCCGAGGTACGCGATATAGACCATCGGCGAGAGCAGCAGGAAGCAGAAGATGCCGGCGTAGGTCGTGGCCGCCAGCAGCCCCCAGGCGCGAAAATCCGCGCTGGCAAAGATCTCGCGCACGCTGCCTGCCTGGATGTGTGTCTCTTGCCGGGTTTCGGCAAAGCCATACCAGCACATCGCCCACAGCACGATTGCATAGAGGCTCATGCCCACCAGCACCCAGCGCCAACCCGCGTGTTGCGCGACAAAGGCACCGAGAATCGGTGCCATCAACGCCACGAAGCCCAGCCCCGTGAGGCCGCGTGCCATGACGTGCGGACCATCGCGTGCCGGGTGCAGATCGCGTACGGCAGCACGCGCACACACGAGGATGGCGGCCATCGAGAAGCCCTGCAGCGCGCGCGCAGCGGTCAGCATGGAAGCGGTTGTCGCCAGCGCGCCGGCCAGTGCAGCCAGGGCGTAGCACGCGAGCCCGATCAGCAGCACATGGCGCCGGCCAAAACGATCGGCCAGGCTGCCCATCGGCAGTTGCCCGATGCCAAAGGCCAGCGCGAAGACCGTGAGGCTCGTGCTGGCCGATCCCAGCGCCTGGGCAATGGCTGGCAGGGCGGGGAGGTAGCTGTCGGTCGCAACCGGCTGTGCCGACAGTAACAACGGCAGTAGCAGGGCAAAGCTCAGAGGGCGACGCGTCATCGGCTCAGTAGGCAATGGCAGCGCTGCGCCGCAGCTCATCTGCGGTGGCGGTGCCGAAGCCGAAGAACTCCAGGTACGCGGGAATCATCTCGAACAGCATGTCGGTGCCGACCTGGACATCGCAACCCTTGTCGAGCGCCGCGCGCAGCAGCGGCGTGTACTCGGATTTCATGACGACCTCGCCGACGAAGCAGCTCGGTGCGATGCGGGCGGCGTCGAAGGGCAGAGGATCATCGTCCTTCATACCGACAGGTGTGGCGTTGACGACCACATCGAAGCCATCCGGATCATTCGATCCGGTACCCACCGCAAGCGCGGGGTAGTGCTCGAGTAGACGTCGGCCGAGCGATTCGGCGGATTCTGCGCGCGTGTCGTACAGGGCCAACTCGCCCACACCGGCCGCCGCCAGCGACGCGGCAATCGCCGAGCCGACACCGCCGGCGCCCGAGAGCAGCACGCGCGCGCCTTCCAGCTGGCGCCCCTTGCGCAGCACGCCGCGCACGAAGCCGGCGCCGTCGAACTGGTCGCCCAGCAACGTGCCGTCATCGCGCTTGAGCACCGCATTGCAGGCGCCGGCAATGCGCACCGCCGGCGTGACTTCATCGACCAACTCCACCGTGGTGACCTTGTGCGGCATGGTGATCAGCGCGCCCCGCAGGTTGGTGAAACGGCAGATCGACGCGAAGCTCTGCGGGTAATCCTCTGCCTTGACCCCCATGGGCATCACAACGGCATCGATGCCTTTTTGCTCGAACCAGGGGTTGTAGATCATCGGCGACTTGAACGTCTCGGTCGGGTAGCCGATGTGGGCGATGAGGGTGGTTTTTCCAGAAATCATGGTTCAGGGCAGGGGTGTTTCAGGCAGCGAGGGCTCCGGCCCGCTGGCGGGCATATTCTGCCTTGTCGACGGGTTGGGCGGCTGGCTGACCCAGGTCGTCCATGTGGATGCGGTACGTCTCACGAGCGGTCATGGCGGCCACGGCGGCAATCACCGTTACGCCAAAGGCAATGGCGCCCACGGTCAGCCAGATGTTGGTGGCTCCCGGCGGTGCCACGGCGGTGAAGAGGGCCGGCAGCATGGCAGTAATTGCGGTGCCGATGTTCTGCGAAATCGCCATAGCCGATACACGGGTGCGCGTCGGGAACAGCTCCGGATAGAAGCTCGGGAACACCGCGTTGTAGCCCTGATAGACCACGCCCCACATCAGGATCGACATGCCAAAGGCCAGCGGCACGTTCTTGATGCTGATGGCATACAGATACGCAAACGCAAGCACGCCGGCGAGCAGCGAGCCCAGCACGATCGGTGGCTTGCGGCCGATGCGGTCGGACAGGTCGCCAACATACGGAATGACCAGCACGGCAACGATGTTGCCCACCACCGGAATCCACAGGTAGATGTCTTTGGCAAAGCCGATGCCGTAAGCCGGCTGCACCGCGTAGGCGGCCCCAAAGATAGTCGCCACCACCGGAATCACGTTCATCAGCGCCATGCAGACCACGCGCAACATGTCGGGCGTGCTGTATTTGAAAGCGTCGATCACGGGCGAGCGCGGGCGGCCTTGTTGCTGTTGCTCAGCGGTAAACGCCGGTGTTTCGTGCACTTCGCGGCGGATGACGTAGCCCGCGATGATGACCACGAAACTCAGCAGGAACGGAATGCGCCAGCCCCAGCTGTTGAACTGGTCGGCCGGCATGTAGTGCGCCAGCGGCAAGAACACGGCAGCCGCCAGGATCTGGCCCGCCTGCACCCCTTGCAGCGTAAAGCTCGCAAAAAACCCGCGCCGGCCAAATGGTGCGTGCTCCAGGATCATCGAACTGGCGCCCGAAATTTCCCCGGCCACGGCAAACCCCTGGATCAGCCGCATGATGACCAGCAACGTGGGAGCCCACAGCCCAACCTGGTCGTACGTGGGCAGCAAGCCCACGGCAATGGTCGAAAAACCCATCAGGAACATGCACCAGAGCAGCACGTTCTTGCGCCCGTGCGTGTCGCCCAGATGGCCCAGCACGAACGCCCCGATCGGCCGCGCGATGTAACCCACGCCGTACGTGGCCAGCGAGGCGATGATGGCCGTCTTGGGGTCGCCCTTGGGGAAGAAGATTTGCGGAAAGATCAGCGCCGCTGCGGTGGCGTAGATAAAGAAGTCGTAGTACTCGAGCGCCGAGCCGATCCAGCCGCTGGCGGCGGCTTTCTTCGACTGGTGCTTGCCCAAGGGCTCGTGGGCAGGGGCTGCGGTCATGGTTGTCTCCGGTTTTATCTGTGCGGCCTATCGTGCGATGCGTTCGATGAAGGGCCGTCTGTACACGCAACGCAGCGTAGTCCGCCGCCGGGGCGACGCACAAGCGATCGCCCGTTGAATTCGTTCGATAATCGCACAATATGGTGCGAATAACGCACGACTCAAGGGTTTCTCCGAGTCCGTACGTGTGTCAAAGCATGGCGTCCTGGTGCAACGAAGGTGCGTGGCGCGCTACAGCACGCGCATGATCGAAAGGGCGGTGTCCTGCAGCACCTGCAGTACCCGCTGCAAGGCGTGCTCGGTGGTTTCTTCACCGACCTGCATGTTCACGCTCAGCGCGGCGATCACGTTGCCGTGCCGGTCACGCAACGGCACGGCCACGCCCCGCACGCCAATCTGCAACTGCTGTTCGACCACGGCGTAGTCCTGCCTGCCGGCCTTGCGGATTTCATCGAACAGGCGGTCCCGCTGCAGGATCGTGTAAGGCGTGTACGGCGTCAGCACACAGGTTTCCAGCCATGCCTTGACCTTCTGCTCGGGTTGCGCGGCCAGCATCATCACACCGGCCGACGCGAGCGGGGCGGGCACGCGTGCACCCAGGACGAATCCCGTGCTCATGACCCGACTGGTGCTGGTGCGCGAAATGAAAACGAGCTCCCAATCATCCAGCACGCTGAGGTATGCCACCTCGCCCACGGCGGCGGTCACCTGCTGCAGGAACGGCTGCACCGTGCGCGGCAGGCGCGCCGAATCGAAGTACGACCAGCCGACCTTCAGCACACGCGGCGTCAGACTGAACAGCGTGCCTTCGCTGGTGAGGTAGCCCAGGTGTTCAAGCGTCAGCAGGTAACGGCGCGCGGCTGTGCGGGTAAGGCCGGTCAACTCGGCGGCCTGGGTGGGCGTCAACCGCGGGTGCTCGTGGTCGAATGCCTCCAGGATCGCGAGCCCTTTTTCCAGCCCGGCAATCCAGTCGCGCCGGTTCAGCGGTTCCTTCGTCATGGCGATAACCCTAAAAACGAGCGATATGTGCGCATGATTGTACGGTGATCGCACGCTGTTGCGCGAATGCCGCTTGTGAATGCGGGGTGTGGCCACCTACGCTGCGGGCATCGACAGACAACGCATCGCCATGAATTCGCTCCGCGCAGCGCGCTATCCCAAATGCATCGCCACCGTGTGCCTGTCCGGCACGCTGCCTGAAAAGCTGGAGGCGGCGGCCGCTGCCGGTTTTGATGGCATCGAGATCTTCGAAAACGATCTGCTGAACTTCGACGGCTCGCCGGACCGCGTGCGCCAGATGGCGGCAGACCTTGGGCTCGCGATCATGCTGTACCAGCCGTTCCGTGACTTCGAAGCCATGCCGCGTGAGTTGTTCGCCCGAAACCTGGCGCGCGCCGAGCGCAAGTTCGACGTGATGGCCGAACTGGGCGTCGAGACGGTGCTGGTATGCAGCAACGTGCAGGACATCGCCATCGACGACCCGGCGCGCGCAGCAGACGATCTGCGCCAGATGGCGGAAGCTGCGGCCGGGCGTGGGCTGCGTGTGGGCTACGAGGCGCTGGCATGGGGGCGGCACACGCGAACCTGGCGGCAAGCGTGGCAAATCGTGCAGCAGGCTGACCACCCGGCGCTCGGGCTGATTCTCGACAGCTTCCATACGCTGTCGCTGGGCGACACGTTGGATGGCCTCCACAACGTGCCGGCGGACAAGCTCTTCTTCGTGCAGTTTGCCGATGCGCCAAGGCTGTCGATGGACGTACTGTCCTGGAGCCGGCATCACCGTAACTTCCCGGGGCAGGGCGACCTGCCGGTGACGGACTTTGCGCGCGACTTGCTTGCTGCGGGCTATACCGGGCCCTTGTCGCTCGAAGTCTTCAATGACGATTTCCGCTCCGCGCCCGCGCGGCTCACGGCGCTGGATGGCATGCGTTCACTACTCTGGCTGGAGTCCGAAGCGGGCGGGGCAGAACTGCCGGCCGCAGCTCAATTTGAAGGCGTGGACTTCCTGGAGTTTGCCGTGGATGCCGCGGCAGGGCGGGAGCTTGAAACGCGCCTGCGTGCGCTGGGTTTTGCCTTTGCCGGGCACCATCGCTCCAAGGCCGTTGACCTGTATCGGCAAGGCCGCGTCAACGTGATCCTGAACATGGAGCAGGACAGCGCGGCGTCGGAGCATTTCGAGCTGCACGGGCCGTCTGTCTGCGCGATCGGCCTGAAGGTGGACGACGCCGAGCGCGCCATGGCACGCGCACGTGTGCTGTGCGCCCAGGAGTGGCGCGGGCCGGTGGGGCCTGCCGAACGCAGCATTCCCGCGCTGCGGGCCCCCGATGGCACGCTGCTCTATCTGATCGACGACCGCCAAGCCGATCGCAGCATCTACGAAAGCGATTTCGTTCTCCATCCTGGCATGCAGGACGATGCAGCGGGATTGGCATCAATCGACCACGTCGCGCACGCGCTGCCCGCACATCGGCTCGACAGCTTCGTGCTGTTCTACCGGGCCATCTTCGGCATGGAAGCCGAACCCGAACAGGAGATTGCCGACCCGTACGGCCTAGTCAAAAGCCGTGCGATGGTGAGCCCCGACCGCAACGTGCGGATTCCGCTCAACGTATCGGAGAGCGGGCGCACCGCCACCGGCCGGTTCATTGCCGCCTACGCGGGCTCGGGCGTGCATCACATTGCCTTCCGCACCGAGCGGCTGTTCGAAACGATTGAGGCCATCGACCGAGGCGCCGCCCACCTGCAGCACGTGCCAGAGAACTACTACGACGACGTTGCCGCCCGCCTGGGGCTGGACGATGCGCTGCTCACCCGCCTGCACGACGATGGTCTGCTCTACGACCGCGACCCGCACGGCGATTTTCTGCACACCTACACCGAGCCCTTTCGCGAGCGCTTCTTCTTCGAGCTTGTCCAGCGCAACGGCTACCTGGGCTACGGCGCGGCAAACGCCGCTGTGCGCATGGCCGTACAGGCGCAACTGAGCCGCACCACCACCAATACGGCTGATCACTGAGTCACGAAGACTTTGGCGCTCGCGGTCGTGCGGCCGTGGGCGTTATCCACGCAACACCACGGCTGCGCGGGCAGCCGTTGCACATCCATCCCCATCACATCAAAGAGGAGACAAGGGAGCCATGAACAAGACAATGATTGCCGCATTGGTGCTCGGAGCCACGAGCCTGCCAGCGGCAGCGCAAACCACCGGCGGTGTCACGCTCTACGGGCTGATCGACACCACCATCCGCTACAGCACGCACGAAAACGCGGCAGGCAACAGCAATCTGCAGATGATGGACGGCGTGCTGACCGGTAGCCGCTGGGGCCTGCGTGGCACCGAAGACCTGGGTGGCGGCACCAAGGCCATGTTCATCCTGGAATCGGGCTTCTTCCCCGATACCGGCGGCAGCCAGCAGGGCGGGCGCCTGTTCGGACGCACCGCGGTGGTGGGCCTGGAAGGCGACTACGGCAAGCTCTACCTCGGCCGGCAATACACGCTGGCGCATGAAGTGCTGTCTTCGTACGAAGCGATGGCGTTCGCCAACAACTCCATCGTCGGCTATCAGGGCGGCAACTACACCGGCCTGCGCTACGACAACACGGTCAAGTACATCAAGTCGTTCGGCGGCCTGCAACTTGCCGGAGCATGGACCTTTGGTGAAGCGGCAGGCAGCTTCAGCAAGAGTTCGGCCGGCGCCGGCTCGGTCGTCTACAGCATGGGGTCGGCTGAAGTGGGCGCGGTGTATCAGGTCACGCGCGATGTGTCGTCGGCGTTCTTCGGCGCGGTGCCGGCGGCGCTTGCCAGCAAGCAGACGGTCTGGGGTTTTGGCGGCAAGCTGGATACCTCGATTGCCACGTGGTACCTCGGCTACACGAACAGCCGCCTCGACGTGGCCGACTACAAGAACCAGGCCGCCTATGTGGGCGCAAAGGTGCCGATCTCCGGCGCACTGAGCTTCATCGGCACCGTGCAGTACGACTGGATGAAGCACCTCGATTCCAGCGGCAAGCGCCTGACCACCGCCGGCATGCTCGACTACGCCTTCAGCAAGCGCACCGATGTGTATGCCGAGGTGGACTACACGCATCTGCAGGGGAGTTGGGTGGCGTTGGACAGCGCCGCCGCGTTCAACAACTCCGGCAACCTGTACGGCAACAACTCGCGCTTGGGCGTGATGCTGGGCGTGCGACACAAGTTCTGATCGCTTGGATCGTTCTCGCAATGAAAAAGCCCGCCAGCGTCCCGGCGGGCTTTTTCGTTTTCTGCGATCAATGCACCGGGCAATCTCGCGCGATCACGTCGCCCACCATCGCGGCAGTGGCGCCGGACAGCGTCCAGCCGAGGTGCCCGTGGCCTGTGTTGTAGAACACGCGCGCGTGCCTGCCACGGCCGACGCGCGGCATCATGTCCGGCATCATCGGGCGCAAGCCGGCCCAGGGCACCACGCGCGACGTGCCAATCGCAAAGTTGCGGCGCGTCCAGGCCACCAGGGGTTCGATGCGGTCGGCGCGGATGTCGCGGTTGTAGCCATTGAACTCCGCCGTGCCGGCCACGCGGAACCGGCCAGTGCCCAAGCGGCTTGTCACGATCTTCGCGCTCTCATCCAGCAGGCTGACCCACGGCGCGCCTTGCACGCTGGCTTCATCGTCCAGGTGCACCGTGATCGAATAACCCTTGACCGGATACACGTTGATGCGATCGCCCACCAGTTGCGCGATATGCCGGCTGCCCACGCCCGCGCAGACGACCATCGCATCGGCGGCAAGGTCCTGAACGATATTCGCCGCACTGGTGGAAAGGCGGTCATCCAGCGTGGTCTGCAGCAGGAGGCTGACGCCGCCTTCAGTGGTTTGCACATCGCGCACATCCACGCCTTGCATGAAGCGCACGCCGCGCCTTTCGCAGGCCTGCGCAAGGCCCCGCGTGAACTTGTGGATGTCACCGGTGGCGTCGGATTCGGTGAAGTAGCCGCCGTAGTAGTTGCCGCGTAGCGTCGGCTCAATGGCGGCAATCTCCTCGGGGCTCACGGCGTGGCGCTCAAGGCCGCCGGCGACGAGCAGGGCGTTGGCCTTGCCTGCTGCCGCAAAGCTGGCCTTGTCGTGATAGACGTGCAGAATGCCGCGCTTCTGCAGGTCGAAATCGATCTGCTCGCGTTCCGCCATCGCAAACAGATGCTTGCGTGCCTCGATGGCCATGCGTGTGGTTTCGATGGTGTTGCGGCGGTAGTGCGCGATGCTGGCCACGAACTCGCCGATCCACGAGTATTTGTGCCACGAGGGCTTGGGATTGAGCAGCAGCGGGGCATCGTTGCGCAGCATCCATTTGATGCCCTTGAGCAGCGTGCCAGTGCTGTTCCAGACTTCAGCGTTGCTGGCGGAAAGCTGCCCGCCGTTGGCGAACGATGTTTCCATGGCCGGATACAGGTGGCGGTCGAGTACCGTGACCTGATAACCGAGTTGCGAGAGCGTGTAAGCAGTGGTGACGCCGGATATGCCGGCGCCGACGATGACGATGTGCGTCATGGCGGTCCCTATGGAGTGATGTCATGACCGGACGATCCGGTCGGCTCACCCCATCTGTCTTGGGACCTGAGAGCTTGGGCGTCAGCAGCGCTGGCGCCTTCCCCTTCGGTGGGCGCGCGCGTGCACGCCTCTCTCCAGATTCGCAGTCGACGCCACAGTCCTTTTGCCTGAGAGTTTCCGGGGTGGTTGCTCCATCGGCGCCGGGCGTTGCGCGCGTGTGCGTTGAGCCCGGTCTCTCCTGCGGCGTGTTGCAGCTGTCGTTGGAGCGTCAGCCGCGCCTGCGTGCTGCCGGTGTGGGCAGCGGGAGGGAGTGTGTCATGGGTCGTGACGTTCGGCAAGTCGGGCTGCCCCGTAGGCAACGGCCGGCGTGTCGTCCTTCAGGTCGACGCCACTGCGGCCCAGCGCCAGCGCGCCGTTGAGCAGGAACACCAGCCGGGTCGCTGCCTGGTCATAGGTCAGACCTGCCGGCCGCACATTGGAGATGCAGTTCCGCTCCGCATCGGAACGGCCAACACGCGGGGCGTAGGTCAGGTAAATGCCTAGGCTGTCAGGCGAACTCAACCCTGGCCGCTCACCGATCAGCATCACCACCTGCCGCGCGCCCAGCAGTGCACCGATCTCATCCCCCAGCGCAACCCGGGACTGCTCTGCGATGGCGACTGGCCCGATCGACCAGCCGGCCGGCAGACGCTCACGCACGCTGCATAGCAGCGGCACTGCATGGCTTTGCACCGCCAATGCGGAGAGCCCATCGGCAATCACGAAGACAACGTCGAACGGCTGCGCTGGCCGCAACGCGCCAAGTCTTGCGCGGCTGGCCTCGTCAAGGCGGCGGCCAAGGTCGGGACGGCGCAGGTATTCCGCGCGATCGGCTGCCGCGCTGTGCGCCGTCACCGCCGTGAAGCCCGCTTCGCCCAGTGCGGTCGCCACCGCTGCGCTATCGAGCGGCAGGTGCACGGCGTCGCGCGCCTGGGCATGCGCCACGCCAAACGCCAGCACGGCGTCGGTCGTCTGGCTGTTGCCGGCGCGGCCCAGCGCGATACGGGCGTCGGTAAAGGCGCGCAGGTGCGCCCACGGATTCAGCTGGACGAGGGTGTGTTTCGGCATGTCTGGCTTCCCCACGGAATTCACAGTGCGTGAGCCAACTGCAGCAGCGGTTGCCGCGCCGTGGCGTCTTGCAGGCGGCCGGCAGCATCGACGATGCCCATGCTTTGTAGCCACGCCTCGAACTCCGGTGCGGGTCGCAACCCCAGCATGTCGCGCAGATAGAGCGCGTCATGGAACGACGTACTCTGGTAATTCAGCATGATGTCGTCAGCGCCCGGCACGCCCATGATGAAATGGATGCCCGCCACGCCAAACAGCGTGAGCAGCGTATCCATGTCGTCCTGATCGGCTTCTGCGTGGTTGGTATAGCAGACGTCGCAGCCCATCGGCAGGCCCATCAGCTTGCCGCAGAAGTGGTCTTCCAATCCAGCGCGGATGATCTGCTTGCCGTCGTACAGATACTCCGGCCCGATAAAGCCGACCACCGTATTGACCAGCAGCGGCGAGAACGCCCGCGCCACCGCATACGCGCGCGCTTCCATGGTCTGCTGATCCACACCGTGGTGTGCGTTGGCCGACAGCGCGCTGCCCTGGCCGGTCTCGAAATACATCACGTTGTTGCCGACCGTGCCGCGCGCCAGGCTCTGCGCGGCGTCATGGGCCTCGGCCAGCAAGGCGAGGCTGATGCCGAATCGCGCGTTGGCCTGTTCGCTGCCCGCCACCGACTGGAACATCAGGTCGACCGGCGCACCTTGGTCAATGGCGCGCACCGTGTTCGTCACGTGCGTCAGTACGCAAGACTGCGTGGGAATGGCGTAGCGATTGCGCAGTTCGTCAACCAATTGCAGCAGCGAAACGATGGCGCCGAGATTGTCGCCGGCCGGGTTGATGCCGATGGTCGCGTCGCCGCAGCCATAGAGCAGGCCATCGATGATCGATGCAGCAATGCCTTTGGGGTCATCCGTCGGGTGGTTGGGCTGCAGCCGGACCGACAACCGGCCGGGCAAACCGATGGTGTTGCGAAAGCGCGTGACCACGCGGCACTTGCGCGCCACGGCGACCAGATCCTGGTTGCGCATCAGCTTGCTGACCGCGGCGGCCATTTCCGGCGTGACGCCGGTCGCGACGCTTGCCAGTGTCTGGCTGTCGGTCTCATGCAGGAGCAGCCAGTTGCGGAATTCCCCCACTGTGAGCGAGGCGATCGGCTGGAAGGCCTGCGCGTCGTGCCGATCAAGAATCAGGCGCGTGACCTCGTCGTCTTCATAGGGCACCAGCGCTTCGTTGAGAAACACCGACAGCGGCACATCCGCCAGCGCCATGCGCGCGGCCATGCGTTCGCCTTCGCTGGCGGCTGCCAAGCCAGCCAGATAGTCGCCCGAACGCGACGGGCTGGCCTTGGCCAGCAGCGTCTTGAGATCGTTGAACACATGGCGCTGTGCGCCAATGGTGTGGTCAAAGTGCATGATAGGATACCCGGCAGAGTCCAATGGCGGTGACGGCGATGCCTATCCTGCCACTTTAGTTGCCTTCCAAGCCATGGCGGCAATGTTCTAATACGGGTTTCTCAAACGTCGATATCCCGCGCCAATGACCGCTTCCGCCACACCGTCCCGTACACATCAAGCGGGCTCTGCCATGGAAGTGCTGGCGGTCTTTCTCAAGCTGGGCCTCACGAGCTTCGGCGGCCCTGTCGCGCATATCGGCTACTTCCGCCGCGAGTTCGTGGAGCGCCGCCGTTGGCTGGACGACGTAACATTCACCGATCTGGTCGGGCTGTGCCAGTTTCTGCCGGGGCCTGCCAGCAGCCAGGTCGGGTTTTCCGTCGGCCTGCTCCGGGCCGGCTGGCGCGGCGGGTTGGCGGCGTGGTGCGGCTTTACGCTGCCTTCCGTCTTGTTGCTGCTGGCATTTGCGATGCTCGCGCCGAGCCTCGGCGGCCCGTTTGGCGCGGGCCTGATCCACGGTTTGAAGCTGGTTGCCGTTGCTGTGGTGGCGCAGGCCGTGTGGGACATGGCGCGCAAGCTCTGTCCAGACTGGCAGCGCGCAGGCATCGCGGTACTCAGCATCGCCGTGCTTGGCGCGTTGACGACCGTCTACGCGCAACTTGTCGTGATTGCGCTTGGCGCCGCGCTGGGCCTGGTGTTGTGCCGGACATCCCTTCCGGCCAGCGGTAGCCAGAGGGCAGGGCAGGAGGCCGCATTCCGCGTGTCTCACGTGGCCAGCATCGTCAGCCTGGCGTTGTTCTGCGCGCTGCTGTTCGGACTTCCGGTTCTGACGGATCTTCATCCGTGGATGCCCGCGAAGGTATTCGACGCGTTCTATCGTTCGGGTGCATTGGTTTTTGGGGGCGGGCACGTCGTGCTTCCGTTGCTGGAGCAGCAGACGGTCGCGACCGGTTGGGTGGCATCGAACGATTTTTTGGCTGGCTACGGTGCCGCACAGGCCGTGCCGGGGCCGCTCTTCACCTTCGCCGCTTTCCTCGGTTGGACGATCGGCCCCGGGCTCAATCACTGGGCCGGTGCTGCCCTCGCTACGGTGGGTATTTTCCTGCCGGGCTTGCTGTTGGTCATCGCGGCGTTGCCTTACTGGCAGGGATTGCGCGCGCGCCCGTCCATGGCAGCGTTGCTTGCGGGGGTGAATGCCGCAGTGGTTGGGTTGCTGGCGTTTGCCCTTTACACGCCGGTCTGGACGAGCGCCGTGCGGTCATGGCTCGATTTTGCCGTCGCGGCGATTGCGTTCCTGCTGCTGACGCAATGGAAAACGCCACCGCTGATCGTGGTGGCGTTCTGTGCGGCGGCGGGTGTTGCCGCTGCCATGCTGGGTTGAATCACGCGCTTCCTGCGGGCGGCAACCGGTAGCTGCGCAGGGCAGGGGCGTCATTCATCCATCAGCCGAACCCTGACCTTCTTGCCCTTCAACGTGCCGGCGTTGAGCTTGCGCAGCGCGTCGCGCGCGATGCCGCGTTCGACCGCAACGTACGTCGAGAATTCGGTCACGTTGATCTTGCCGATCTGGTCGCCGCGAAAACCCGCATCGCCGGTCAGCGCACCCAGCACATCGCCGGGGCGGATCTTCTCCTTGCGGCCGCCGAGAATCTGCAGCGTTTCCATTGGCGGCAGCAGTGGTGCGTCATTGCCGGTATCCAGCTCGTCGAGCTGGTGCCATTCGACCTCGCGGCCCATCGCCTCTTCGATATTGCCGACGCGGCCCATCTCATCCATGCTGGCGAGGCTCAGCGCCCAGCCGTTCTCATCGGCGCGGCCTGTGCGGCCAATCCGGTGCACGTGCACTTCGGGATCGGGCGTCACGTCAACGTTGATCACCGCTTCAAGCTGGGCGATATCGAGCCCTCGCGCGGCAACGTCGGTCGCAACCAGCACTGAGCAACTGCGGTTCGCGAACTGGATCAACACCTGGTCGCGCTCACGCTGTTCGAGTTCGCCATGCAGCGCAAGCGCGTGAATGCCCTGCGCGCGCAACACGTCGAGCAGGTCTCGGCATTGCTGCTTCGTGTTGCAGAACGCGAGCGTGCTGACCGGACGGTAGTGCTTGAGCAGTTGCCCCACCGCATGCAGCCGCTGGCTGTCGGTCACCTCGTAGAAGCGCTGGCGGATCTTGCTGTCGTCGTGGCGCTCTTCGAGCTTCACTTCCTTCGGGTTGCGCAGAATCCGCTGGCTCAGCTTTGCAATACCTTCCGGGTACGTCGCCGAGAACAGCAGCGTTTGCCGGTCGGCCGGGCATTGGCGCACGACCGTCGCAATGTCATCGAAGAAACCCATGTCGAGCATGCGGTCTGCTTCGTCCAGCACCAGCGTCTTCAGTGCACCGAGCGCGAGATTGCCGCGCTCCAGATGGTCCATGATGCGGCCCGGCGTGCCGACGATGACGTGGGCGCCGTGCTCCAGGCTTGCGGCCTGCGGGCGCATCGGTGTGCCGCCGCACAGCGTCAGCACCTTCACGTTTTCTTCGGCACGGGCCAGGCGGCGGATCTCCTGCGCCACCTGATCGGCAAGTTCGCGCGTAGGGCACAGCACCATCGCCTGCACGTCGAAGCTGCGCGCGTCGAGCCGTGCGAGCAGGGCCAGCGCAAACGCAGCGGTTTTGCCGCTGCCCGTTTTTGCCTGCGCGATCAGATCGTGGCCGGCAAGGGCGATCGGCAGGCTTGCGGCCTGGATCGGCGTCATGTCGGTATAGCCTAGCTGCGCAAGGTTCGCGAGCACAGCCGGGGCGAGCGCTAGGGTGCTGAAGGGCGTGGCGGTCGGTTCGAGGGTCATGTTGTTGCGCTGGGTCACTTGTACGGCTTGCCTTCGAGTTGTTCGTAGACGACGGTGCCGTCGGCAGCTTCGAAGCGTTCGACATAGTTGCGTGCGCCGCACAGCGCACAGCGGAACAGCGGCCCTTGGCCCTCGTCTTTGATCACGACGTCGGAAAGCTGCCACTGCGTGCCGCAGCTCTGGTTGATGCAAATGAACACGGTTTTCTCTAAATGGATGTTGTGTTGCGCCTCGATGACGAGGTGGTAGTCAGGGGCTGCGAGTGCACCGATATGAATCCAGATGGGTACCTCAACCACAAATGGCTTTGCCGCGCCATTTGCAGGAGTTTGCACTGCCCTGGGCCTATTTTGGCCCGAGCAGTGGAGATTGCATCTCGTCTGATGGAGTCGGCGCGTTGCGCTCAATGCATCCTGTGGTTGCGACAGATTCGCGGGCACAACCTGGAGCGCGATGGAAATCTGGGCCCGATGTTGCAGACCGCCGCGTTTTCCCCGCCGGACTCTAACACACCCATTTAGGCCGGTGGCCCGTTGACCGGGCCTCTTGGAATCCGCGGTTCCAGCCGGAACCGAGCGGCATCGGCGCGATATGAAAGCAGCGCGCTCATGTCCACTCCCAACCGCGGAACTCCGTCGCCACCGCCACTGCGACGACTGGCAGGCAACCGCAGATGTCGTTTCTGTGAAACCACCTAGAGTCGGCCCTCTTGTCCCAGTTTGAGGTGCATCAAGTCCGGGCCGTAGCCCCTGGCATCTAATGGATTGCATATTTCGCAATCGTTTGACGCCCCGACCATGCGCACCGCCCCCGTGCCGTCTTCGCCGACTGCAGAGCAGATCGACCTACCATTTCACGCGGCGCTTGCCCGCGCGTCCAATTCGCTTTCGATTGCATCAATGCAACTGGCCCTGTTCGATTGGGCGCTGCATCTGGCCGGCTCACCGGGCAAGCGGCTGGATCTGTGGCGATTGGCGCTAACGCAGGCCCAACAACTCGAGGGTTACATCCGGAACTGCATGGCGTCCGGCCCTCAGAACGCGTGTCTTTGCGTCCAGCCGCCGGCCCGCGACCGTCGTTTCGCGGCCGACGAGTGGCGCCTGTGGCCGTTCAACGTGCTGCACCAGTCCTTCCTATTGACAGAACAATGGTGGGAGGCCGCCACGCGCGGCGTGTGGGGTGTCGCCAAGCACCATGAGGACGTGGTCGCCTTTGCTGCGCGTCAATGGCTCGACATGATGTCGCCGGGCAACCAATTGGCAACCAACCCCATTGTCCTGCGCCGGACCTTTGAGCAGCACGGCACCAACCTTGTGCGCGGCGCGCTCAATGCGCTTGACGATCTGGAGCGCTCCATGAGCGGCGCGCCGGCTGCCGGTACCGAACGCTTTATGGTGGGCCGCGATGTGGCCATCACGCCCGGCAAGGTGGTCTTGCGCAACCGCCTGATCGAGTTGATCCAGTACGCACCGGCTACGGGCAAGGTCCAGGCCGAGCCCATCCTGATCGTGCCGGCCTGGATCATGAAGTACTACATCCTGGATCTGTCGCCGCAGAACTCGCTGATCCGCTATCTGGTCGAGCAGGGCCATACCGTGTTCTGCATCTCCTGGAAGAACCCCGACGAGGCGGATCGCGCCCTCGACATGGATGACTACCTCAAGCTCGGCGTCTTTGCCGCGCTCGATGCCGTCAATGCCATCGTGCCGGGCCAGCGCGTCCACGCCGCCGGCTACTGCCTGGGGGGCACGTTATTGGCCATCGCTGCGGCTGCCATGGCACGCGATGGCGATGCACGGCTGGCGTCCATGACGCTCTTTGCCGCGCAGACTGACTTTTGCGAGCCGGGCGAACTGGGCCTGTTCATCGACGAGGCACAGGTCAGCCTGCTTGAAGCGCAGATGGAGCAGACCGGCTATCTGCGCGCCAGCCAGATGGCCGGGGCTTTCCAGATGCTGCGCTCATACGACTTGCTGTGGTCGCGCCTGGTGGGCGAATACTTGCTGGGCGACCGCGCACCCATGAACGATCTGATGGCCTGGAACGCCGATGCCACGCGCATGCCCGCGCGCATGCACAGCCAGTACCTGCGGCATCTTTTCCTGAACGACGACCTGAGCGAGGGCCACTATCCCGTCAACGGCAAGCCGGTGGCACTCAACGAGATCGATTTGCCCATCTTCGTGGTGGGCACGCTGACCGACCACGTGGCGCCCTGGCGCTCCGTCTACAAGCTGCATCACCTGACCGAGGCGGAGCTGACGTTCGTGTTGACCAGCGGCGGTCATAACGCCGGCATCGTCAGCCCGCCCACCAACTCGCATCGAAGGTTCCAGATGCAGACACGCCACACAGGCGAGACATCGGCGGGGCCGGATGACTGGCTGGCATCGGCGCCCGCCACCGACGGTTCGTGGTGGCCGGCGTGGCACGCATGGCTCGTTGCACATGCATCGGGCTCCGCGCTGGTCAAACCGCCGAAGATGGGCGTTCCAGGATTGCCGCCACTGGCCGACGCGCCCGGCACCTACGTGCTGGAGAAATAGATGCGTGTGGAGAAACAACGCGGGGATCTGGTCCAAGGTCTGGTCGATGGGACTGGTGGTGTGGCCTCAATGTCTGGCCATCTGCGTAATCGGCACCGTGCTGTTTCTCGCATCATTGACACGCTTTCGCCAAACCATCAGCCAGATGGCTTAAGGAGCCCAACATGGATACACCCGCCAACGTTCCTCTCGCGCTTCAAAAGGCGCAGATTGCATTCGGACTGCAGACGTTGGGTCTGCTCAAGGCAACGCGGCAGCGCTGGTATGAACTCGGCGCCGAGCTGCTGGCCGCAGACGTTGCCCGCACGGAGTCTGCGCTGGCCGACCTGCAAAGCGTCGAGGATTGGAACGCGTTTGCTGCGCTGCTACCCAACGCATTCTGGCAGAGCAGCCAGCGGGCCATGGATGTGCTGCAAGGGGTGCTGCAGACCGCCATCTCGAACCAGTCGAGCTTCGTGGCGGATTACCAACGCGTCATGCTGGAATGGCAGCAGGCTTCCGTCCGGGCGCTGAGCACGGCCGGCAATGCCATGCCGATCCACACGGCGCTGCAGGGGATGCTGTCGACGTGGGGCTTGCCGGGCGATGCATTGCCGCGTTCCGCAAGCGAGCAGTCGAACCCGACCCTTTTGCGTGCCTCCGGCAAGGGCGACGGTCAACTCCGCAAAACTTACTGACGAGCGCACATGGGCCCCGATCATTTGCCTGCACCGCCGGCGCTGCTGCCGGGCAGCGACCTTAGCGTGGTGCGCAATCGCACCTTTGACGAAATTGCCGTTGGCGACACTGCGGCCATCCTGCGCACCCTCACGGCGGAGGACATCCAGCTCTTTGCCGTGCTGTCCGGGGACGTCAACCCGCAGCACCTCGACCCCGAATTTGCCGCATCCACGCGCTTTCACGGCGTGATCGCCCACGGCATGCTGGGCGGAGCACTCATTTCCGCCTTGCTCGGGACCCGTTTGCCCGGCCCGGGAACGATCTACCTTGGGCAGACGCTGCAATTCCTTGCACCGGTGCGCGTGGGCGACACGTTGACCATCCGCGTGACGGTGGTCAGCAAAGAGGACGAAAGAAAGCGGGTCACGCTGGCATGCACGTGTACAAACGACAGCGGCACGGTGGCCATCACGGGCGAGGCCGAGGTCATCGCGCCCACCGAGCGGATCGAGCGTCCGCGCACCACACTGCCGGATGTGCGTATCACCACCGGCAGTGATGGTATGCACCGGCTGCTCGACCATGTGCGACCTCTTGGTGCAGTCCGCATGGCCATCGTCCACCCGTGCGATGCGCTGAGCCTGACAGCCGTGATGGACGCGCACGCTGAAGGCCTGATCGTGCCTTGCCTCGTCGCGCCATACGCCAAGCTGATGCGCGTAGCCGCCGATGCCGGCCTTGACCTCCGTGGCATAGAGATTGAAGACGTGCCGCACAGCAGCGCCGCTGCCACCCGCGCGGTGGAGCTTGTCACGCAGGGCAGGGCAGAGGCGCTCATGAAGGGCAGCCTGCATACCGATGAATTGATGGCAGCGGTCGTGCGCGACGAAGCGGGGCTGCGTACCAAGCGCCGGATCAGCCATTGTTTCCTGATGCAGTCGCCCGCGTATCCGCGGCCGTTTATCGTGACGGACGCCGCCATCAACATCGCGCCGACCCTCGATCAGAAGGCGGACATCGTCCGCAACGCCATCGATCTGGCCCATGCGATTGGCGTGGAACGCCCCCGGGTGGCGATCCTTGCGGCGGTCGAGACCGTGAACCCGCGCATGCCGGCCACGCTCGATGCGGCCGCACTGTGCAAGATGGCGGACCGCGGCCAGATTGAAGGCGGTGTGCTGGACGGGCCACTGGCTTTCGATAACGCGGTATCTGCCGCTGCAGCGCGCATCAAGGGCATCGTCTCGGAAGTGGCAGGGCAGGCCGATGTGCTGGTGGTGCCCGATCTGGAAAGCGGCAACATGCTCGCCAAACAGTTGGAATACCTTGGCGGGGCTGCCAGCGCGGGCATTGTGCTCGGCGCCCGCGTGCCCATTGTGTTGACCAGCCGTGCCGACTCGCGTGAATCGCGCATCGCGTCGTGCGCGCTTGCCACCTTGCTGGCTCACCGCTACCGCAGCTTGCCGCCATGAACGATTGCATCGTCGTACTGAATTGCGGCTCATCGAGCATCAAGTTTGCGTTGTTCGATGCCACCTTGGACCCGTTGCCGCGTGCGCCCATGTGGAACGGCAAAGTGGAGGGGATCGGCACTGAACACCCCACGGCGACAGAGGCTGGCGCGCCGACACAGGCGCTGGAGCTTGACGGTGTACAGCCGTATCACGCCGCGCTCATGCACATTCGCCAGCGTGTCGAGCAAAGGCTGGAAGGCCGCCGGCTGAAGGCCGTGGCCCATCGGGTGGTGCATGGCGGCGCCAAGTACTTTGCGCCGGTACGCGTGAGCGCGGAGGTGCTTTCCGATCTGCGCAGCTACATTCCGCTGGCGCCGCTGCATCAGCCGTTTGCATTGGAAGCCATCGAGGCGCTTCTGTCGGGCTTGCCCGACGTGCCGCAAGTTGCTTGCTTCGATACCGCGTTCCACAACACGCTGCCACAGGTCGAGACGATGCTGCCGTTGCCTTACAGTGCATGGGAGCGTGGCCTGCGGCGTTATGGCTTTCATGGGCTGTCGTACGAGTACATGTCGATGGCCTTGCCCGAACGGCATGGCGACATCGCCCGCGGGCGAACCATCGTCGCGCACCTGGGCAGCGGCGCCAGCCTGTGTGCAATGCACGGGCTGAAGAGCGTGGCCACTACGATGGGGTTTTCCGCGCTCGAAGGCCTGATGATGGGGACGCGATGTGGCTCGCTCGATCCGGGGGCAGTGCTCTACATGATGGAGACGGAGCATCTTTCCCCAGCACAGGTCGGGCACGTGCTGTATCACGAATCGGGTCTGCTTGGCGTGTCAGGGCTGTCTTCCGACCCGCGCGACCTGATTCCGCGCGAGGCCGACAACCCGCGTGCGCAGGCAGCGCTTGCGCTCTACGTGCGCCGGATCGTCCGCGAGATCGGCGCCCTGGTAGCGGTGCTTGGTGGCCTGGATCTCTTGGTATTCACGGCCGGTATCGGCGAACACAACGCCGTACTGCGCGAACGCGTTGTGGGGGGACTTGGTTATTTGGGCGCCAACCTGGATGGCGAAGCCAACCAAGCGCATGCAGCGATCATTTCCAGTTCAGCGAGCCGGATTCGCGTGGCGGTGGAGCCTACTAATGAGGAGTGGGTGGCAGCTCGGCATGCGGTTCAATGCAATTTGCAGTGACGAGAGTGCGGCGATGTAAATCTAGGTGCAATGTCCCAGTCCGAAATGGCTATGCCGCGCCATTCGCAAGAAATCGCGCGCACTTCAGTCACGCCTGCATGTCCCGCAACACGCCCAACTCACTCGATTCGACATCATCTGCGCCAAATTCCGTCGGTGTTTTCCCTAACCTTTATTGCGTTGATTTTAGGCCAACAAGACGCTAATATTTGGCCGCAGTAACGTGTTTTGTAGGCCGCAAACACGTAATAATCGGAGATTTGTCGGGACCGAGATGTTGGGGCTGGCGCCTTGCGTGTGGCACTGCAATTGATTGTCATCCTTTGCGCCTGTACCAGCGCGTCGCCATGGCGTACCGATATCTGATCTGGTTCGCCAGCCTCGGCATGGCTTGCCCGACCGCTCTCTGCGAAGCGTCATCCATTCCATATGCAGTTCAACGTAATGAACCACGACACCCAAGCTACTGCAGCGCTCCAGGCCCGCCTGCGCGACCCTTCATTACTGGAAACGCGCGCCTGGTTGGCCTCGGGATGGCAAGAGGCGTCCGACGGACGCTCGTTTGCGGTGACCAATCCCGCCACGGGCGAGATTCTGGCCCGCGTGGCCAGTTTGAGCGGTGCCGAAGTTGAGTCTGCAATCACGGCCTCCGCACAAGCGCAGGCCGTTTGGCAGCGCCGCAGCAGCCACGAGCGGGCCAAGCTGTTGCGTGCCTGGTTCGATCTGATGATTGCCAACGCCGATGACCTAGCCCTGATCATGACCTCGGAGCAGGGCAAGCCGCTGGCCGAAGCGCGCGGCGAGATCCTTTACGCGGCGTCGTTTGTTGAGTGGTTCGCGGAAGAGGCCAAGCGCATCTACGGTGACGTCGCATCGCATCCGCAGACCGACAAGCGGATCCTCGTCATTCGCCAGCCGGTCGGCGTGTGCGCGGCCATCACGCCGTGGAATTTCCCGGCGGCGATGATCACCCGCAAGGTGGCGCCAGCCCTCGCTGCGGGCTGCTCGATTATCGTGCGGCCGGCCGACCTGACGCCGCTGACCGCGCTTGCACTGGCGGTGCTGGCCGAGCGTGCGGGCATTCCTGCCGGGGTGCTTCAAATCGTGTGTGGCCCATCGCGCGAGATCGGCGCGGTCCTGACGGCCAGCCCGGTCGTGCGCAAACTGTCCTTCACAGGCTCGACCGAGGTTGGCCGGGTGCTGATGAGCCAGTCGTCGCCGACGATCAAGCGGATGTCGCTCGAGCTGGGCGGCAACGCGCCGTTCATCGTGTTCGACGATGCCGATCTCGATGCCGCCATCGAAGGTGCGATGGCGTCGAAGTACCGCAACAGCGGCCAGACGTGCGTATGCGCCAACCGCTTTCTGGTGCAGGACGGCATCCACGATCGCTTCGTCGAGGCGCTGGTGCGCCGCGTGGCGGAGCTCAAGGTCGGCAATGGCGTGGAGCCAGGCGTGCAGCAGGGGCCGCTGATTCAGCAGTCAGCGTGCGAACACCTGCAAGCCATGATCGACGATGCCGTCGGCAAGGGCGCGAGGGTTGTCGTTGGAGGCAAGGGCCATGCATTGGGTGGCACGTTCTTCGAGCCGACCGTGATTGCCGGCGCCACGCCGGACATGCGCGTGGCGCGCGAGGAACTGTTCGGTCCGGTCGCGCCTGTGTTCCGCTTCCGCGATGAGGCAGAGGCGATTGCTATGGCCAATGACACCGAGTACGGCCTTGCCGCCTATCTCTACACCCGCGACAACGCGCGCATCTGGCGGGTTGGTGAAGCGCTGGAGTACGGCATGGTGGGCCTGAACACCGGTCTGATTTCCAACGAGGTGGCCCCGTTCGGCGGCGTGAAGCAATCCGGTCTCGGCCGTGAAGGCTCGCGATACGGCATCGACGAATACCTGGAAATCAAGTACCTGTGCGCACAGGTCTGAGCGCGGGGCAACCGACAGCACCAACGAGCAAGAGCATGGATCAGTTCCAACAGCCGGTACGTTTCGACACGGTCCCTTCCATCCTCCAGGAGTGGGGCGCCGCGCGCCGCCTCGGAGAGCTCTTGGCCGCATGGACCGAGCGCCGCAGTGTGCTGGTCGTCACCGATGGTGGCCTGCACAAGGCCGGGGTGCTGGAGAGCGCCAAGGCATCGCTGGCGACCGCCGGCTTCCGCGTGACCGTTTTCGACGAGGTCGTGGCCGATCCGCCTGAGGCGGTGCTGCTGCGTTGCGTCGAGCATGCGCGCGCGGCCCGTGTTGATCTCGTGATTGGTCTGGGTGGCGGCTCGTCGATGGACATTGCAAAGCTGGCGGCCGTGCTGGCTGTCTCCGAGCAGCCGCTGGCCGAGATGTACGGCATCGGAAACGTCAAGGGCGCACGCGTGCCGCTGGTGCAGATGCCGACCACGGCCGGTACCGGTTCGGAAGTGACCAATATCTCCATCGTGTCCGTCGGCGAGACGACCAAGATGGGAATCGTCGCGCCCCAGCTTTACGCAGACCGCGTGATCCTCGACGCCGAGCTGACCGTCGGCCTGCCGCGGCAGCACACCGCGGCCACAGGGATCGACGCCATGGTTCACGCCATCGAGGCTTACACCAGCAAGCACAAGAAGAACGCCATTTCCGACGCGCTGGCGCGTGAGGCGCTGCGCCTGCTGTCGGCCAATCTGCTGGCTGCATGCGAGAACGGTAACGACCGGCGCGCGCGCGAGGCGATGCTGCTTGGCGCGACGCTCGCGGGCCAGGCTTTCGCCAACGCGCCGGTTGCGGCCGTGCACGCGTTGGCGTATCCGCTGGGTGGGCATTTCCATATCCCGCACGGTCTGTCCAACGCGCTGATGCTTGGGCCGGTGTTGCGCTTCAACGCCGCAGCAGCGGCTGCGCAGTACGCAGAACTGGCGGGCGCGCTGGGCATCGGCGAGGCAGATCGCGATGACGATGCCCGCACCGCTGCCTTCATTGCATTCATGGAGGACCTGATGGATCGGTCCGGTGCGCCGCGGCGGCTGCGCGATGCAGGTGTCACGCGCGAAAGCCTGGCGATGCTTGCCGCGGACGCCATGCAGCAGCAGCGCTTACTACAGAACAACCCGATCGACGTGCAGCAAGCCGACGCCCTGCGGCTCTACGAACAGGCGTACTAAGGCCGGAGTGGGGCGCCCGCTGGACCAGTCAAGGCCAGCGCGCCACTGGCTGGAGAACCATGTGCTGACCTGCGCCAGGTGCGAAGCCCGACCTTCGCCTGCGATGCGCTCGGGAACAGCGCAGGCTGGCATCTATCAATCCATTGCAAAGGGACCCGTCGTCGGGCGGGGCCCGCAGTACAGGAAGCGAAGCATCATGAGTCAGGTCGAAACCAACGGTCACTACAAGGTTGTCATCCTCGGCGCCGGATTCGGCGGGCTTGGCATGGCGGCCCAGTTGAAGCGGGCGGGTATCGATGATTTCGTCGTGCTGGAAAAGCGCCCGGCGCTGGGCGGCGTTTGGCGCGACAACTCCTATCCCGGCGCGGCGTGTGACACCGAATCGCACCTCTACTGCTACAGCTTCCATCCGCATCTGCGCGTGAGTGCCATGTACGCGGGCCGCGACGAGCTGCTCGGCTACATGGAATCGCTCGCAACCCGTTTCGGACTCGATTCCCATCTGCGCTTCAACAGCGAAATCCGCGGCGCGGTCTGGGACAAGGTCGATCGCCTCTGGCGCTTCGAGCTGGCCGACGGCTCGCGCCTGACTTCGCGCTTCTTCGTGCCGGCCTGGGGGCAGCTCAACCGACCGTTGATTCCCAAGGTGCCGGGACTGGGCACCTTCAAGGGGCAGTACTTCCATTCCGCCGACTGGCGCCATGACGTGGACCTGCGCGGCAAGCGCGTCGCCAGCATTGGTAACGCGGCCAGCGCGGTGCAGTATGTTCCCGAGATTGCCCCGGTGGTGAACCATCTGACTGTGTTCCAACGCAGCGCCAACTGGATCATGCCGCGCAATCAGATTGTCTTCGCCACGGAACAGCTCGATGAATTTCAGCGCGATCCGGCCCTGTTCGAGAAGAGCCGCGAGCGGCTCCATGCATTCCGAGAGTCAGGCTTCGAGCGCACCCGCGTCGGCACCGATGCGCAGCGCGAAGGCAAGCGCCTGGCGCTGGAACATCTGGAGCGAAGCGTGGCCGACCCCGTCCTGCGTGCCAAGCTCACGCCTGACTATGAATTTGCCTGTAAGCGGATTCTGCGCTCCGACGACTACTATCCGGCCCTGACGCGCGACAACGTCACGCTCGAGACTGCCGGAATCGAGGCATTTGTCGAAGAGGGCATCCTGTCCAAGGATGGCCGCGTGCATGCTTTCGAGGTCGTGGTGTTCGGCACCGGTTTTGAGAGCCAGGCATTCCAGGGTGACCTGCAGGTCAGTGGCCTAGATGGTTCGCTGGCCGATGCCTGGGCCGACGGACCGCAAGCGTATCTCGGCATGGCAGTACCGGGCTTTCCCAATCTATTCATGATCTATGGCCCGAACACCAACCTGAACCACAACTCCATCCTGTCGATGCTGGAGATCCAGCAGCGCTACATCATCGATGCGATTCGCGGTATCGAGGCCTCGGGGGTGGATGCATGCCACGTCAGCAGGTCGCTATCCGACGACTACAACCGCGCGCTGCAGGCGGCAATGAGCGGCTCGGCATTTTCGGCCGACTGCTCAAGCTGGTACAAGAACGCCAAAGGCAAGGTCATCAACAACTGGTCCGGCACGGTGGATGAATACCGAGCGATGGCGCGCTGGGATCTCGGCGCATTCGAGCCGATCTGACGGGAGCAGGGACATGTCTTCGGAACGCTCCTGGCAGCCGCTCGCCGAGGTGGCGGAGGATGCGCGGCCCCTCGTGCAGGCGTTCCGCGAGGCGGGCGGCCTGCACTACGGCAGCCTGGCGCCGGAGCCTTCGCGTGCTAACTTTGCCCGGGCCTGCGGCCTGAACGGCTTGAACGGCATTGACGGCGTTGGCCATCGCGACATCATGGTGCCGGTGACCGACGGAGAGATCCGGGTGCGGCTGTACCAGCCGGACGAAGCGGAGGGCGCGGGCGACAAGGGGCCGTTGGTCGTGTTCCTGCACGGCGGCGGGTGGGTGATTGGCAGCATTGACACGCATGACGGCATTTGCCGACTGCTGGCCCGGCAAAGTGGCTGCGTCGTCGCGTCGGTGGAATATCGTTTGGCCCCAGAGCATCAATGGCCCGTGCCGCTGCGGGACTGCGAGCAGGCACTCGGCCATCTGGTCGCCAATGCGGCAGCGTTGTCCATTGACGCCAGCCGCGTAGTGCTGGCCGGCGATAGCGCGGGCGGCAGTATGGCGACCATCATCAGCAATTCGCCGGCTACAGGGGCGTACGAGGTCGCGGGCCAGGTGCTGCTCTATCCGGTGACGGACCTGACCGCAAGCCGGCCGTCCTACGGACGCTTCCTGGGCGGGCTGCCGCTCGTCGCAGAATCGATGCAATGGTTCCGTGAGCTGTACGTGCCCGCAGGCACACCGCTTGACCAGCCCACCTTGTCGCCGCTGCTGCATGCAGAGGGCCGCCGTCAGCCTCCGATGTTTATCGCCACCGTTGGCCTGGACCCACTCTGCGACGAAGGCATTGAATACGCAGCAATGGCAGCGCGGGCAGGCGGCTTGCTGGAGCATCACCACCTGCCTCGCCATATGCACGGCATTTTCACGGCGGCAGGTCGCATCAGCTCGGCGCAGAACTTGCTCGAGCTTGGCGGCTTATTCATTCGTCGACTTTCTCGGCACTCGTAAAGCGTTGCTTTTGATGCGCAACGATGAGGTCGCCTTCTTCTGATGGGTGGCACGCGAGCTGGCGCGTGTGCTGATCGCTGCGCCAGCAATGTCGCGTCGGCCTGTCGGTCTTGACTCGAGCTTCGGCAATTAGCCAGGCCTGCAACGCATGAATCCATTCGCTTGCCCATGCGCGGATCGGTTCAGTCGACCGCCCGCGTGACTCCCAGCCCCCCGGCGGCTCCCTCAGGTCGCTCCTGTTCCGGCTCTCCATCTAATGGCAACGCGGCACATGCGCGTGCTGCAGCGTTGCGCTGCGGCGATCGAACCGCCGAATCCACACCAGCACCCCTTAATGGACCGGTTGGACATCGTTTGCGTCCCGCTTGGTTGGTATTTTCCCTAGTTTGTCACACCTTGATGATAGGCCGGTGCAACGCTAATATTTGGCCGTACTAACGTTATTTGTAGGCCGTCAATACGTATTCATAAGGCGATGCTCAGATGGGTGTCGCTCAGGTCGGTGCCGCACCGCGCGTCACGCGGCCGTGCTGGCTTTCTTGGCGGCGAGACGATCTTCAAATGGCAGCCCGAAAACAGGTGCAGGGCTAGAGCGCTGTTGGCGTCTTCTTCTGCTCCGCACACCTGTTTCCATCAACGCATCTAGCAGAGAGGCTCAGGCCATGGCTGCAAGCAATAAGCGTCAATCGATCATCCCGGCTCCTTTCCAAGGGCACTACGACGCGTATCACTTCTCGCCGGCAACGCGCGTGGGCGACATGGTCTGGGTGTCCGGCCAGGTTGGGGTGGATGCTGACATGAAGCCTGCGGAGGGGATGCAAGCGCAGGCGCAGATCGCATTCGAATGCCTGAAGCTCGTTCTCAACGAGGCGGGCGCAAGCCTGGCCGATGTGGTCGAGCTCACGACGTTTCACACGGACCTGCATGGCGATATCGACGCGTTTATCGCCGTCAAGGACCAGTTCTTTCCGAGCCGCTATCCGTCGTGGTCGGCGGTAGGGGTGACGCAGTTGGCCTTGCCTGGATTGCTGATCGAGATTCGCGCGATGGCCGTGGCCGGATCCGGTGAGGAATGAGCGCTTGAGGCGGCCGGACATGCTGGCTGCACGGCGAGAGATATTGGAAGGAGCCCATGATGAAGAAGCAACGCATTGAATTCGTATCCGCTATTGCGGCCGCAGTATGTTGTGTGATCGGCACCGCCGCCATGGCGGAAGACCTCACGCCGGAGGGCGGTGATCGCGCCGCGAGCAAAGATGGTGCGGTACCTGCTTACGCAGGTAAACAGTCGCCCGAAGCGGGTTGGGAGTGGGGCAAGGTTCGCGGCGATTTCTGGAAGCACAAGAGCGAGAAGCCGCTGTACTCGATCGATGCGTCAAACATCGACAAGTACGCAGACAAGCTGACGCCAGGCCAGATCCAGCTCATCAAGCAGAAGAAGGGCTATCGCATGGACGTGTATCCGTCGCATCGCGAATGCCAGGTGCCCGACTTCGTTGCGCAGAACTCCAAGGCAAATCTGACCGGAGCGAAGCTGGATTCGACGGGGGAGCAGCTGCAGACGGCCACCCTTCCGGGTGTTGCATTCCCGCAGCCCAAGAACGGCGCAGAAGCGATCCTGAACTACATATATCGCTACCACGGTGAAGGTCTGGAATGGCCGAAGATGGTCACCTCGATTTCCCCGCGCCCGGGCGGCAATGAATGGATCGACGTGATCTCTCCACAGCATGCTCTCCTCCCATGGGGCAAGCCCGGCAAGACGACGCCGCAGGATGTTGACCAGCTCAGCAGTGCCGCCTTCTTCAAGATGGAATCGCCACCGGCGCTGGCCGGACAGGCTTTTGTACAGCGGCAGTTCTTCAACAAGTCGTCGGAGACGTTCTATTACTTCCCGGGGCAGCGTCGTGTGCGCCGCATGCCGGCCTATACGCACGATGCGCCGGTCATCGGCATGGAGAACCAGTACCTGATCGATGAGGCCAACATGTTCTACGGCACGATCGACCGGTTCAACTGGAAGCTCGTCGGCAAGAAGGAACTGCTGGTGCCGTACAACGCGTTCGGCATGTACAAGTTCAAAACCAACCTGCACGACGTTGCCACGCCCGACGGCGTTGCTTCGGGCAA
Source organism: Ralstonia pickettii (assembly GCF_001699815.1). Classification (GTDB taxonomy): domain Bacteria; phylum Pseudomonadota; class Gammaproteobacteria; order Burkholderiales; family Burkholderiaceae; genus Ralstonia; species Ralstonia thomasii. The sequence continues at coordinate 80,307 of NZ_MCGB01000104.1, forward strand.
CCGTCGCTACGAGATGCACCGCGTCTGGGTGGTCGAGGCCACGCTCAAGCCCAGCGCGCGTCACGTTGCATCCAAGAAGGTGTTCTACCTGGATGAAGACAGCTGGTTGGCGCTCGTCGGCGAAGACTACGACGCCCAGGGCAAGCTCTGGAAGGTGCGCGAGAGCTACCCGATTCCGGTGTGGGAGCTGGGCGGCACCTGCGACAACCTGCCGTTCGCGATGTACGACCTCAGCAACGGCCGTTACGTGATGGATCAAACGACGTTCGGTCAGGGCAAAGACATTCGTTGGTACGAGCAGATCAATGATCCGCGCTTCAAGACGGATTTCTTTACCGCAGAGACACTGCGCGCGGTGAGCGAGCGCTGAACGTGGCCGCATGAGCGGGGGCCGGCACGCGCTTGAGGAGGGGCGTACCGGTATCAAAACGGGTTGGAGGAAAAATGAATACCAAGAAGATGTCCACGCGGACAGCGATTTCGCTCGCCGTGTTGGCGGCAACAACGTCTGCAGCGTACGCCTACGACTTCACCCTGGGCACGGACGACGCGGTGAAAGGCTCGCTGGTGAGCAACATCACGGCCGGTGTGGCAACGCGGACAAAAAGCCCGAGCTGCGCGCTCACGGGTGATCCGAATGCAAATGGCTGCGGTGCGGCGGCCAATACCGACCAGTGGGGCGCTGGCGACAACGGCGATCTGAACTATCGCAAGTGGAAGCCCTACAGCACATACCTGAGCGCGACCAGCGAACTGCTGCTGACGATGCCCAGCGAGGGGTTGAAGTTCATGGCGCGCGGCACGGGCATGTACGACTTCATGGCCAAGAACACCGAGCGCACGCCGCTGTCGAGTGATGCGAGGGCGCAGGTGGTTTATGACGCGCACGTGCTTGACCTATGGGCGCAGAAGGACTTTACCGTGGCGGATCAGAACGCCCACGTCCGTATCGGCAACCAGGTCATCAACTGGGGCGAGAGCATGTATGCCATGGGCGGCATCAATGCCACCAACTCGCTCGATATCCAGAAGCTTCTGATTCCTGGCTCGCAGCTCAAGCAGGCGCTGCTACCTGCGCCGATGGTGAGCTTTGCCACGAATCTCTCGCATGGCTTGAGCACCGAGGCTTATTACCAGTTCATCTGGAACGGCAACCGCATGCCCCCGGTTGGCTCTTTCTGGTCGGCGTCCAACGCTGTGGGCCGTGGTGCTGAGCCTTTCACCGTGAACACGACCAATTTCAACGCGAACGGCCCGAGCGCGGGTACGGTGGCGGGCCAGAACGGTTTGAACAGCCACGACCCGGGCACCATTGCGGCGATCAACAACGGCCTGGTCAATGGCGACTTCGCTGGCCCACCGTCGTTCTCGATCGGGCTGCCGGTCTCCAACAAGCTGCCTTCAAAGTACAAGCCGCAGTTCGGGGTGAAGTTCAACTATGTGCCGACCTCCATCGACGCGAACTTCGCCTTCTATTACGAGAACTACACCGACAAGTCGCCCGTGTTGAGTTCGTTCACGAATAACACAGCACAGTGGTCGTATCAGCAGAATCGTCAGCTGTTTGGTATCAGCGCGAACTTCCCGGTGGGACCGTGGGCAGTCGGTACCGAGCTGTCGTATCGCCCGCGTGACGCCGTGGCGCTCTCGGGTTGCTACGGCGCAGGCGGACCGATGGACCTGAACGTGAACCCGGCCGGTGTCGACTGCCAGCAGTGGGTGGACCGCAAGAAGCTGCAATTCGGTATCAACGGCATTCTGGCACTCACGCGCAGCGAGTATCCGTTCCTCAAGATGATAGGAGCGGATTCGGCCTCGCTGACCGCAGAAGCGACGATGGTCTACTACCCCGGTCTTGGCGGAAGCGTGACACGCACCATCAACGGCGTGCAGGTCATGCAGGCGCCGCAGGCAGGCTATCTGACGTGGCTGAACAACAACTCAGGCACGGGCTACCCCATCGGCATGCGCCAGGGTACGGCCGCCTCGGGCGGCGTGACGGTCGACTTCAACTGGACGTATGACGGCACGCTGATCCCCGGCTGGCAGGTCACGCCGGGTGTGACGTTCAACGCGGGCCTGTACGGTTACACGCCCACCTTTAACGCGAACTACATGCAGGGCGCGAAGTCGGCCAACTTCTACGTGCTGTTCAACCAGAACCCCACCGTCTGGCAGGCGGGCATCAACTTCACGGCGTTCTGGGGCGGGCACAACACGGTCGGCAATCCGTATTCGGATCGCAACTTTATCGGCGCATTCGTCACGCGCAACTTCTGACGCGTCCGTGTCGGGCGGCGGCGCGCGCGGTGCGCCGCCAGAAATACTTGAAGGGGTAGTGTCGTGTTGAATCGTCTTGTTGCGGGGCTGGAAAAAGCCTTCTTCGGTCACCGCATGATCGTACTCGCGGTGATTGGCCTCTTCACTGCAGGAATGGCCGTGTTTGCCGTGCAACTGCGCATGGATGCGGGCTTCGAGAAGCAGATGCCGATCGGCCATGAATACATCCAGACGTTCCAGAAGTACCGGAACGATCTGCTCGGGGCCAATCGCATCACGGTGGTGGTACGCGCGAAGAAGGGTTCCATCTGGACGCCGGAAGGGCTCACACGGTTGTACAACGTGACTCAGGCGGTCATTTACCTGCCGAACGTGGATCGCATCGGTGTGCGCTCGCTGTGGACGCCCAACGCGTTCGTCAACGAGATCACCGAAGAAGGCTTCCGCGCCGAGCCGATCATCTCGGGCAACATCACGCCGGATCAGCTCACGCCTGAAGTCGTGGCGAGTATTCGTCGCGCGACCACGCTCGGCGGCTACGTGGGCACGCTCGTCTCGCATAACGAAGACAGCGCGATGATCACCGCAGAGCTGAACGAGCGCGACAGTGCCGGCAAGGTGCTCGACTACGTGGCGTTCAACCACACGCTTGAAGACAAGATCCGCAAGCCGTTTGAAGATGCCGGCTACGAAGTTCAGATCATCGGCTTCGCCAAGCAGATTGGTGACATTGCCGATGGCGCCAAGGGCGTGCTCGTCTTCTGCGTGATCGCGCTGCTGCTGACGGCTCTCTCGGTGTACTGGTATTGCCATTCCGTGCGCTTCACGGTGCTGCTGATCGTGTGTTCGCTGTCGTCGTTGGTCTGGCAGTTCGGCACGCTGCGGCTGCTGGGCTTCGGGCTGGATCCGCTGGCGGTGTTGGTGCCGTTCCTGGTCTTTGCCATCGGGGTGTCACACGGCGTGCAGCAGGTCAACTTCATCGTGCGCGAGATTGCCCGCGGCAATAGCTCGTACGACGCCGCACGCCACAGCTTCAGCGGTCTGCTGATCCCGGGCGTGCTGGCCCTCGTGACGGCCTTCGTCTCGTTCATCACGCTACTGCTGATCCCGATTCCGATGGTGCGGGAGCTGGCAATCACGGCCTCGCTGGGCGTGGCCTACAAGATCGTGACGAACCTGATCCTGCTGCCGGTGGCTGCCTCGTGTTTCAACTTCACGCAGGCGTATGCGCAGAGCGCGCTCAAGCGTGCGGCTTGGCGCTCGGCGGTGCTGCGTCCTCTGTCGAAGGTTGCCCAGCCAAAGTACGCCGGCGTCACGTTGTTGATCACGTTGATGGTGTTTGGGCTGGCGGTCTGGCAGAGCCGTGACCGTGTGATCGGCACGCTGCAGCCTGGCGCCCCGGAGTTGCGCGAGGAAGCGCGCTTCAACCGGGATGCGACGTCCATCGCAGGCAACTACGACATGGGGCTCGATTGGCTGTCGGTGGCCGTCGAGTCGACCGGCAAGGCGTGCAACAACCCAGCCGTCGGCTTGTACGAGGACGAATTCACCGCCGCCATGCGCACCGAGCCCGGCGTGGTCTCCGCCCAGTCGTACTCGGGGATGCTGCGCACCTACAACGCGGGCTACAACGAAGACTATCCAAAGATGAACGTCGTGCCGATCGACCCCGAGAACTACGGTGCGGTGTCGGTGGACGTGGCGCGTCTGAAGGGCTTCATGAAGGCCGACTGCAGCATGACCGCCGTGCACCTGTACCTGACCGACCACAAGGCGACGACGATCAACCGGATCCTGGAGGACATCAAGCAGTACCGCGTGTCGCATCCGTTCCCCGGCGTCAACATCCGCCTGGCGGCAGGGAATGCCGGCGTGCTGGCCGCCACCAATGACGAGGTGGAGCATAGCGAGCTGCCGATGATGCTGTACGTGTACGCGGCCATCGTGATCCTGGTGTTCCTGGCCTATCGCGACTGGCGCTCGATGCTTGCTTGCTGCGTGCCGCTGACGGTGGCCACCTTCATTGGTTACTGGTTCATGAAGGAACTCAAGATCGGCCTGACGGTGGCGACCTTGCCGGTGATGGTGCTGGCGGTGGGCATCGGTGTGGACTACGCGCTGTACATCTACAACCGCCTGCAGCGGCACCTGGCCGAGGGCGACCCGATTGAGCGGGCGATGGAGCGGGCGCTCGAGTTCGAGTGCGTGGCGACGATCTTTACCGCCATCACGCTGGCCGTCGGTGTGGCGACGTGGAGCTTCTCGGCGCTCAAGTTCCAGGCGGACATGGGCAAGCTGCTGGCCTTCATGTTCATCGTGAACTTGGTGATGGCGATGACCGCGCTTCCAGCGCTGGCCTCAGTGCTGGAGCGCTGGTTCCCGCGGCGTAAGCCAGCGCGTGCGCCGGGCCTGTTGAGCCACTGATCCGGAGGCAACCATGATGAAAACGATTCTTACCAGCATCGCGCTGTGCGCGGCTGCCGCAGTGTTTGCACAAACGCCCGCCGAAGGCACAGTCGCCACCTGGAGCGCCAAGCCTGCGCATACGTGGCCAGCGCCGACCAACAGGATGCTGCTGGACGCCACGCGCGCCGGAAAACGCATCGTCGCCGTGGGCGAGCACGGCATCGTTCTGCTCTCCGACGATGAAGGCCAGACGTATCGGCAGGCGCGCACGGTGCCGGCGTCCGCCACGCTGTCGGCTGTCTCCTTTGCCGATGAAAGGCACGGCTGGGCAGTCGGGCAGTGGGGCGTGATTCTCGCGACGAGCGATGGCGGTGAGACATGGCAAAAGCAGCGCATGGATACGGCCGTCGATCAACCGCTGTTCTCGGTGCTCTTTACAAACGACCGCGACGGCATTGCGATCGGCCTGTGGTCTTTGATGCTGCAGACCCATGACGGCGGTAAGACGTGGACGAAAACGACGCTGCCAAAACCGCCCGGGGGCGGCAGGGCCGACCGCAACCTGTACCACGTGTTTGCGGATGGCAAGGGCGCGTTCTACATCTCTGCCGAGCAGGGGACGGTGCTCAAGTCGACGGATGGCGGCGCCACTTGGGACTATCTGGCAACCGGTGGAAAGGGCTCGCTCTGGTCGGGTGTAGCCATGCCCGATGGGCGGATTGTGGTGGGTGGTCTGCTCGGCAGCCTGTTCCAGAGCAGCGATGGTGGAGCGAACTGGCAACCGTTGAAGGCCGAGACGAAGAGTTCGATCACCGGTCTTGTGGCGTCGGGTAACGGGTTCGTTGCGGTTGGGCTGGATGGGCTCGTGCTCAAGCAGCGTGAAGACGGCGCGCCGCTGGCGGTTGCACAGCGTGAAGACCGCGCGGCACTCACCGCCGCTGTGATCGACGCGGGCGGCAAGCCAATCCTGTTTTCGAAAGAGGGCGTGCTGGCTGGGCTCTGAGGCCAGTTAAAGCGCTCACACGTCTCCCCGTGTCTCCCGACATCTTCGAGACGGTTCGTTATCCAACGAGGTAAGAAGGGGTTCACATGCAAGTGACAGAGCAGATGAAGCTGGAGCTGGCGCGCGATGGCGCCACCGTCGCCCGAGGCCTGTTTTCACCCGAACGTCTCAAGCGGATGCGCGAGGCGTTCGATTACGGGATTGCCCACCCCAGCCCGCAGCACGGCTACGCCTTTGCAGGTACGCCGGATGAGCATTTCAACGACTACGGCAACTTCGACAACCGCGATGTACACGTCGCGACGGTCAAGGCGTTGGGACTCGATGAGTTTGTAGCGTCGCTCTGGGATTCCGAGCATGTGTGGTTCATCGGCGAGGAACTCTTCATCAAGAAGGGCGGCAGGGCCGGCCGATCGCCGTGGCACCAGGACACTTCGTACTATCCGTTCAGCGGGCCGCAGTTGCTCAACATCTGGACCTGCTTTGAGAAGATTCCCCGCAAGAATGCGCTGGAGGTCGTACGAGGCTCTCACCTTGGGGCGCAGTACAACGGTACCTCTTACAACGATCCCAACGATCACACCAAGTCGCTGTGGGTCAACACCGATTGGCCTCTACTGCCCAACATTGAAGCCGACCGTGCAAGAGACCCAGCGTCGTGGGACGTTGTCTCGTGGGATCTGGAACCGGGCGATGCGCTGTTGTTCCACTCGGGCTCGCTGCACGGCGGTGCGCCCGTGACCCCGGATTGCCCGGATCGCCATACGCTGGTTTACCGGTTCTACGGCGACAAGCTGTTTTACCGGCCCCTGCCAACCGGAGGATGCAACTACGGCTACGACATCAGCAATCTCAACGATCCGTCGCTGACGCCAGGCGAGCCGTTCCGGGCGCCTTACTGCACGCAGGTGCGGTGAGGCAAGCAAAGTCGTCGCCTCAGCGGCGTGCGCCATCGCCAAGCCCCCTCAAACTAGCGAACGCAGTAAGCCGATGCTATTGAAAACGTACGCTGGTGACGTCTCCTAGATCCTAGCTTTGGTCTCCTCTGGGGTCTTTCGATGCCGTGGCAGCACGGCATCTTTTTTTGTTCGTGCTTTACGGAACGTCGTTGGGGGCGATCCGTCCTTGCGCGATGAGCGCTGTCATCACCATGACCAGTTCGAACGTGCGGTCCTCGCTCACCGATTGGTGCTGTGCATCAAACCTCAGCACCGTGACACCGTCCAGCAGGGCTGTGATGAGCGTTGCGCGAGCCAGGCATTCCCGCGCGGTTGCCGTCGCGTCGACTTCCCGGATGAGGTCGGCCCAGACCACCCGGTAGGCGGCATAGCCGTTTCTCACATGTTCACGCGTGATATCCGAATGCTGGGCCAGCGCCCACATCTCCGACCACAGCTGCTGCACAGCAGGAACACAGGTTTCCTCGAAGTTTTCTGCGGCAATTTCGAGCACGCGCTCCAGTGCCGGTTTGCCGCTCGGTTTGCCGATCTCCGAGTAGCGGTCCAGATAAGCCTGCCCCACCGCCTCCATCGTCGAGCGGAGCAAGTCGTCATGGGTCGGGAAATAGTTCTGAAGCGCCGATGGCAGGGTGCCGAGTTCTCTGGCTACCCGTGCCAGGGTGAAATTTGCATAGCCTTCCGTCGCCAGCAGGTTGGCGGCGGTGGAGATGATCTCGTTGATCTTCAGCTCTCTGCGTTTGCCCTGCGCCGTCGGCCTGTAATGGAAGGTGTCTTGAGTCGACTGACGCGCGCGCAATTCCAGTAGGGCCGGCTGCAGATATCCGTCAGATCCAAAAATGCTGACACGGGCATCGCTACCATCGTGCTGTGTGCGTGGACGACGAAGAGGGACCTCGCTTTGCAGCGTTGCTGCTGAAGCACTCACGACCAATTTGACGGCGCGTTTCCCAACACGAGCGAGCTCGACATAGTCTCTTCCGGGGTAATCGCCGTGGGAGGCGAATAGCGTCATGCCGTCCATTTGGGCACCGATCACGGCGGCACGCACCAGACATTCTTCGTGACTCAACGTGGGATGCATTTCCGACAACAACTTCGCAAAGATGCTCCGAAAACGCGCCTGCATATCGTCCAGCAGTTCTGCGACAAAGGCTTCATGCGAAGCGAATGCCCAGATCTCCACCATGAATTTCGGCAGATCGGTTTCGTTGATGTTCTGGAAGATGCGATTGATCAGCGCGGAGCAACGTTGCGCTGCTCCCGTGCCCGGACGACTCGCAATTGCCGCGTAGTCCTCCATGACCTCGCTCATATAGGCCGGGAGCGCCGTGCGCAGCAATTCTTCCGTCGTTCGAAAGTAGTACTGGAGATTTCCATGGGTGATGCCCATGCGATCCGCTACACGGCGTATCGCGAATCCGGCATAGCCGTCTTCTTGAAAGACCTGGCGCGCGGTTTCGATGATCTCGCGAATGCGCTGTTCCCGATTGCGCCGTGTTGATGGGCGCACGGCGGACTTGGCTCCCTCCGAATGGTCAGGGGTTCCTTGCTTGACCGCGCTGTTTGGCACGTTGACTCTCCCGTGGCTTATACAAAAACTTCCGCAAATTATAGGCCTATCCGACGGAATGGGAAAAACGCTGCCGCTTTCTCTCACGTCCTTGTGTGCGAGCGATAACTGCTTCCTGACGCGCAGCGCTCGCGTGCGTCTTTAACGCGAGTCCCTCGCGGAGGACGTTCCCTGCCAACCTCGCGCTGCGAAACGCTTTCGGTGGTCTGCCGCGCCACACGGTAACTTGCAGCGAGCGAAGCTGAGCCAACTCGACAGCGTTTGCGTCGCGCCCGGTCGGTGTTTTCCCTAACATGTTCTTCCTTGAGTGTAGGCCGTCACGCCGTTAATATTAGGCCGTAATAACGTAATTAGAGGGCCAGTAATACGCTCATTCAAGGCGGGTGTCGGCCGCAGAATCGGGTGAGGAATTTCATGCGTCGCAGCGCTGGCTGCATGCGCAATGCATTTCGGAAAGTGCTGAACGGCTCCCAACTTGACGGTGAAACAGAAGGGCGGCGCCGCTTCTCTTTCGCCCGGATATGAGAGTCGGCTTCAACTGATGTGCAGCGCACCGTCGCGCATCGCTCCAGGTTTGATTTACGCAACCCTCAACAGACGAAGTCGTAGGAGGCAACCATGGCAAAGCACCCCGTCGTCGTGCATGGAGGGATGAAAGGCTTCGAAGAAACCGCGCTGGTCGCCCACATCTTGAGCCGGGATTGAGGAAGTCCGAAATGAGTACGAATCTTGAGCGTGGTAAAGAGCGAGCCGACCTGGGGAAGTATCGGGCGCTGGGCGGGTGGGTTGAAAAGCCCGACGACATGCAGCATGCGCTCGAGGGTAACGTCAGCGCGGATGTGGTGATTGCCGGTGCCGGTTTTGCAGGCCTTTCCGCGGCGCTGGAGCTCACCAGGCTGGGCGCGAACGTCGTTGTGATTGAGCGGGATTTCGCCGGCTTTGGTGCCAGCGGGCGCAACGCAGGCTATCTGGCCGGCGCCATGGCGCTCGAATACGATCTCATGTTCAGGGGCCTCAGCAAGGAGCGGGCGACGCAGATCGTCCGCTACTACGACGACGCTGTCGGCTTCGTGGAAGACAAGCTCAAGGAACACGATATCGACTGCGAGTACGTGCAGTCCGGGTGGATTCGGGCGGGTGTCCATCCGTCGCAGGAAAAGAAGATCCGCGCCGATATGCTGGTCGGTACCGAACACGGCCACAAGTCGGAATTTCTCGATCACGCGCAAATGCGCGCACGCGGGATTCCACCGGCGTTTCTGTTTGGTGAATACACGCCGGCCGGAGGAACGCTCCACCCGGGCAAATACGTCATGGGGCTGCGGCGTGCCGCGCTGCGGGCTCGCGTGAAGCTCTACGAGAACACGCCGCTGCTGTCTTACACCGAAGGGCCGGTCATTCAGGTGAAGACTCCGCGCGGTAGCGTCAGCGCCCCGGTGCTGTTGCTGGCCACCAATGCCTACACCCCGCAGCTCGGTTTGCTTGCAAACAAGGTCGTGCCATTGCGGATCTCGGCAATTGAGACCGAATCGCTGTCCGCAGTGCAGTTGGCCTCGCTGGATTGGCCAAGGCGCGAAGGCATCGTGACGGGCCACTACAGCATGGAGAGCTTCCGGCTGACGGCACGTAACACAATCATCTCCACCGTCAAGCGCATCCACTATCCGTACGGATCAGAAACGCCGAACGTGCCCGCCTACGACCAGTATCGAGCGCTGAGAGCAAACCTCCATGAGCGTTTGCCCACCTTGAAGGACGTCGCATTGCGGCATTGCTGGAGCGGCTACATCAGCACCGCCGGCAACGCGCTTCCCGTGGTCGGCACCACCGGCGCAAACCAGAACATCTACTACACCGCCGGGTGTTCTGGCCATGGCCTGGCCAGTCAATCCATGCTCGGGAACATGCTCGCCCAGAAGATTCGCGGGTCCGAGCCGCCGCTGCTGGCAGCGTTGCGCTACGACACGCCCACGCTGCCGCCAGAGCCGTTCCGCTGGTGTCTCGTCAATGGGGCTCTGGCTGCGGCAAACACATTGGACGATCGATTGAACCGCAAGCTGCGGCACGCGGCAGCCTGAAGGCGAGCGCTTTCACTGCAAAGCAACACGACGCCTTGGGCCGTTTTGCCGCTATTCAGCCCTCAACATCAACGTGAGGTAACACCATGTCCGTCAAGCGTTTCCCCAATTCAGCAGCGCCCTCTGAACTCGCGTCCGTCATTGAAGAAGACGGCGGTGCGATCGTGAAGGGCTTCCTCAGCCCCAGCCTGCTCGAACACCTGAAGAAGGACCTTCTTCCGATGCTCGAAACCACGCCGAATGGGGTGGACGAATACTTTGCCGGTACGCAAACGCGGCGGCTGTCACGTCTGTTTGCCCGCACCGATCATATGGTCGACGTCGCGCTGAACCCGCTGTATCTCGAAACCGCACGCCTCATTCTGCAGAAGCCGATCAAGCTCTGGAGCGGTGAGAACCAGGTCGAGGTGGCCCCCGATATTCAGGTGGGTGTGACGCAGGCTATCCAGATTCGACCTGGTCAGGGCATGCAGCCGTTGCATCGCGACGATTCGGTCTGGCTGTGGCGGCACCCTGGCTACAAGCGGGAAGCTCGCGTGCAGATCATGATCGCCATCACCGATTTCTCCGAAGAGAACGGCGGGACCTTGGTCATCCCGGGCAGCCACAAGTGGGATGACGAACGCATGCCAAAGCAGGAAGAGGCGATCCCGACCTCGATGGAGGCAGGCGATGCACTGATCTTCATCGGTTCGACGTACCACGGCGGTGGTCAGAACCGGAGCAATGCGCCGCGCACGGGGCTGACCATGTCGTATGACCTCGCGATCCTGCGGCAGGAAGAGAACCACTACCTGACGTTGCCCATCGAGCGCGTCAAGCGCTTCCCTGAGGAAATGCAGCGGCTGCTCGGGTGGTCGTGCAGCACGACCTATGCAGGATTTGTCGAGCGCAACGGGGTGATGACCGACCCGCATGCGCTGCTCCAGCAGGACGACTTTGTCGAGGTTGGCCACTTCGACTGACTCCAGTGCATCCGTCCTCCCCATGGAGCGCATGGGGAGGGCTCAGCCGCTTCAAGGGCGGTGCACGCAGCGATGTCACTGGCGCGATGCCAGGGGCGTCGGAGTGCTGTCGCGACAGGATATCGACGACTTTGCGCAATGCATCGCAAGCCAATAGATCACGCAGATTTTTCAAGTTAAGCCCGGGGGCAAGATGGACGACATTGCAAAGAAACACGATGAGGCGCCGGAGGCGGCCGCGCTCACGCGGCGCGGCTTTCTCGGCATGGCCGCATCGGTGACGGCAGCGGCAACGGCGGCGGTACTGCCGAATGTGGCGAGCGCAGTCACTGCAGCAAGCGATAGCCGCGATGTGCTCGAGGTGGCCATCATCGGCGCGGGGCTGGCAGGCCTGACCGCGGCACGTGACCTGAAGCGTGCGGGGTGCGAGTCCTTCGTGGTGCTGGAGGCGCGCGACCGCGTTGGCGGACGGACCCTTAACCACGATCTCGGCAACGGCTACTTCTCGGAAGCGGGTGGCCAATGGATCGGGCCGGGCCAGACCGCGATTGCCAATCTGGCTCGCGAGCTGGGTGTCGGCACCTTCCTGACGCACTGGGAGGGCGATTTAGTGATGCTTGCCGGCAACGCACGCACAACCCTCGCAAACGACGGCGGCTTTGACACGGATCCGAAGCTGCGGCGCGAGCTCGAGGAGATGGCCAGGAGCGTGCCGACCGCCGCACCGTGGACCTCACCGCGTGCTGCCGAGTTCGACGCCATGTCGCTAGCCGACTGGCTGGCAACCAAGCACCTCACACCGGAAGACCAAATCGGCTGGGCGCTTGCCGCGCAGCTGACGACGGGTACTGCACCGGAAAAACTATCGATGCTGCACTATCTGTCCCTGATCAACTCGGCGGATTGCAATTACAGGCAGCTCGAAGCAATCAAGGGCGGTGCACAGGAGAGCCGCATCTCGGGCGGTTCGCAGATCCTGTCGATCAAGATGGCCGAGGCGCTGGGCGACAAGGTGCGCCTGTCGACCCCGGTGCTGCGCATCGAGAACTGGCAGAACGGACCGGTGACCATCCATACCGCGAAGGGCGTGGTTCGCGCGCGCAGTTTGATCGTCGCGCTCTCGCCATCGCTGTGCAACCAGATCGCCTTCGATCCGCCGCTGCCGGAAAAGCGCCGCGAAATGCAGCGCCGCTGGCCTGCCTATGCGCCGATGCGCAAGACGGCGCATGTCTACAAGAAGGCGTTCTGGCGTGACAAGGGCTTGGACGGCATGCTCGTGCAATTGAAGGGGCCGGTCCAATTTGCCTACGACAACTCGCCGGAGGATGTCTCGTTCGGCGTGATCTCGGCCTTTGTGAACAACGGCGTGCTGCCGTCCGACCCCAAGGCTGCCGAAACCGAGCTCTCGCGCATCTATGCCCAGGCGTTTGGCGACGAAGCGCTGCATCCCGTCGCGTACCACGAGCACGACTGGGGCAAGGCTGACAACTGGTCACTGAGCTGCACATCGCCCATCCCTCCGGGCTTTCTCACCAAGTACGGCGACGTGCTGCATCCGCCAATCGGCCGGTTGATCTGGGCGGGTACGGAAACCGCAGAAATCTGGATTACCACCATGGACGGCGCAATACGGTCGGGCCACAAGGCGGCATTGCAAGCGCTTCAGGCCGCGGCTGGGGGGAAAGCATGATGAACACGAATACCACAACGAAATCACGCGGCCGCGGCAAGCGGATTCTGGTACTGGGAGGCGCGCTGCTGTTGGCCGCAGTGGTGGTCGGCGGCGTCATGTACGGGCCGGAGTTCTATGGCCTGCTGCAGTTTGGCAAGCAGCTCGATCAGATCACGCAGGAGGACACGCGTGTCGGCGGTCCATGGCCACGCGTTAGCGAAGTGTGCGTGTCTTGCCATGGTTATGAGGGCAACGCACGCGCCCAGACTTATCCGCGCCTGGCGGGTCAGCCGGAGGCCTACCTCAAGAAGCAGCTCACCGCCTTCGCCAGCGGCGAGCGCAGCAATTCGACTATGACGTCGCTGGCAGCGAGCATGTCGCAACACGAGATCGACGGCTTGGCGGCGCATTTCTCGAAGATGACGCCGTTGCCGAACACGACATTCCAGGCGGACCCGGCCCGCGTGGCGCGCGGCGAGGCGCTGGTTAAGGCCAACAACTGCGCCGCTTGTCACGGGCAGCAGCTGGAGGGCAAAGACCTGTATCCGCGACTGGCCGGGCAGGGTTACGGCTATCTGCGCGATCAGTTGAACAACTTCAAGAGCGGTGCGCGCCGCGATGCCACGGGTTCGATGACTGCGGTCGTCGGAGCGCTGTCGCAGCAGGATATCGACGACCTCGCGCACTACATCGCAAGCCGATAAACCACGCAGATTTTTCAAGCTAGGCGGGAAGCAAGATGGACGATTTTGCAAAGAAAGGCGATGAGGCGCCGGAGGCGGCAGCGCTCACGCGGCGTGGCTTTCTCGGCATGGCCGCATCGGTGACAGCTGCGGCGACGGCGGCGGTATTGCCCAAGGTGGCGAGCGCCGCTGTTGCCGCCGGCGATGAGCGCGACGTGCTCGAGGTGGCCATCATCGGTGCCGGGCTGGCCGGCCTGACCGCTGCACGTGACCTGAAGCGTGCGGGGTGCGAATCCTTCGTGGTGCTGGAGGCACGCGACCGTGTTGGCGGACGCACCCTCAACCACGATCTCGGCAAAGGCTACTTCTCGGAATCGGGCGGCCAATGGATCGGGCCGGGCCAGACCGCGGTTGCCGATCTGGCTCGCGAGCTGGGTGTTGGTACGTTTCCCACCTACTGGCAGGGCAAGACGGTGATGCTGGCCGGTGGCGCGCGTGCCGCAGTCGATACCGAGGGCGGCTTCGGCACGGATCCGAAGATTGCACATGAACTCGAGGAACTGGCCAAAAGCGTGCCGTGTGGCGCGCCGTGGAAATCGCCGCGCGCCGCCGAGTTCGACGCGATGTCGGTCGGCGACTGGCTGGTGAAAAAGAACATCGCAAACGCAGACCAGATCGGTTGGTCGACCGGCTTGGCGATCACGGGTGGCGCCTCGCCGGCGCGACTGTCGCTGCTGCACTGGTTGTCGATGGTCAATTCAGCCGAATGCAACTACGACCGGCTCGAAGCGGTTAAGGACGGCGCGCAAGGCACCCGACTCTCGGGCGGCTCGCAGATTCTGTCGATCAAGATGGCGGAAGCGTTGGGTAACAAGGTCCGACTGTCGAGCCCCGTGCTGCGCATTGAGAACTGGCAGAACGGACCGGTCGCCATTCATACCGCCAATGGTGTGGTCCGTGCGCGTAACGTGATCGTCGCGCTCGCGCCGATGTTGTGCAATCAGATCGCCTTCGACCCGCCGCTGCCGGAGAAACGCCGCGAAATGCAGCGCCGCTGGCCGGCGTTTGCGCCCGGACGCAAGACGACGCACGTCTACAAGAAAGCGTTCTGGCGCGACAAGGGCCTGAACGGCTGGATTTTTCAACCGGGGGGGCCGGTGCTTTGGGCGTACGACAACTCGCCGGAGGATGTCTCGTTCGGCGTGATCAACGCGTTCGTGCACATCAGCATGCTGCCGGCCGATCCGAAGGAGGCCGAGGCCCAGCTCTCGCAGATCTATGCCGAGGCGTTTGGCGATGAAGCGCTGCACCCCATCGCATTCCATCAGCGTGATTGGCTCAAGGCAGACAAATGGACGCTGAGCTGCGTGTCGCCGATGCCGCCCGGTTTTCTCACCACGTACGGTGAAGCCCTGCATCCGTCTGTTGGCAAGCTGATCTGGTCGGGCACGGAAACGGCGGAAATCTGGGCGGGTTACATGGACGGTGCGGTGCGTTCCGGCCACAAGGCAGCGTTGCAGGCGCTACAGGCCGTAGCCGGGGGGAAGGCTTGATGAATACCACAACGAAACCACGCAGCCGCGGCAAGCGGATGCTCATCCTGTCAGGCTGGCTGCTGTTGGCAGCTGCCGTGGTCGGCGGCATCGTTTATGGGCCGGAAGTCTATGGCCTGCTGCGGATAAGCAATGAGGTCGACAAGATCTCGGACAACAACGCAGGTGTGAACGGCCCTTGGCCGCGCGCCAGCGATTCTTGCATTTACTGCCACGGCTTCGAAGGCAACGCCGTTACCCAGGCCTATCCGCGCCTGGCGGGGCAGAAGGAGGCCTATCTCAGGAAGCAGCTCAAGGCATTCGCCAGTGGCGAGCGTAGCGATCCGACCATGACGCCATTTGCGCTCAGCCTTTCGGAGCACGAGTTCGAGTCGATGGTGA
>NZ_MCGB01000105.1 GCF_001699815.1 Ralstonia pickettii
GCCCACCATGTGCGGTTGCACCCTCATCTACCCATTTCGAACCAAGGGGTTTCACTAGGTTGCACCTTCAAGATCGCCAGGCGTATGATCCGCCCAATTTGCCGGCCACAAGCTAGGCAATGGCAGCTCTGGATAGGAACCCACATGGCTACAACCACCCTCGGGGTCAAGCTGGACGATGCTTCGCGTGAACGCCTCAAGCGCGTTGCGCAGTCCATTGACCGCACGCCGCACTGGCTGATCAAGCAGGCGATCTTCACGTATCTGGACCAAGTGGAGCGGGGGCAGCTGCCAAATGACGCAAACGGCACGGCGGCGGATGGCCTCCCGTCCGCCGCCGCCGCCGTCTCCGACGTGCATGACGGCGATGACGCCGCGGTGCAACCGTTCCTCGAATTTGCGCAAAGCGTGCAACCGCAGTCGGTTCTGCGCGCGGCCATCACCGCAGCCTACCGCCGCCCTGAAACCGAAGCCATTCCGATGCTGCTCGAGCAGGCCCGCCTGCCGGGCGCGCTCGCCTCGGAAGCCAAGCAGCTCGCGCGGGATCTGGCCGGCAAGCTGCGTACGCAAAAGGTCGGCACCGGCCGTGAAGGGCTGGTGCAGGGCCTCATTCAAGAATTCTCCCTGTCGAGCCAGGAAGGCGTGGCGCTGATGTGCCTGGCCGAAGCGCTGCTGCGCATTCCGGACAAGGCCACGCGCGACGCGCTCATCCGCGACAAGATCAGCAACGGCAACTGGTATTCGCATGTCGGCCAGAGCCCGTCGCTGTTCGTGAATGCCGCCACCTGGGGTCTGCTGCTCACGGGCAAGCTGGTGGCCACGCACAACGAAGCAGGGCTGTCGAAGGCGCTCACGCGCATCATCGGCAAGAGCGGCGAACCGCTGATCCGCAAGGGTGTGGACATGGCGATGCGCCTGATGGGCGAGCAGTTCGTCACCGGCGAAACCATTTCCGAAGCGCTGGCCAACGCGCGCAAGTTCGAGGCCGAAGGCTTCCGCTACTCCTACGACATGCTCGGCGAGGCCGCGATGACGGAGGAAGACGCGCAGCGCTACCTCGCGTCGTACGAGCAGGCCATCCGCGCGATCGGGCAGGCCTCGGGCGGGCGCGGCATCTACGAAGGGCCGGGCATCTCGATCAAGCTGTCGGCGCTGCACCCGCGCTACAGCCGCGCGCAGTACGACCGCACGATCAACGAGCTGTATCCGCGCGTGAAGGCGCTGGCGATGCTGGCGCGTGAATACGACATCGGCATCAACATCGACGCCGAAGAGGCCGACCGCCTGGAACTGTCGCTCGACCTGCTCGAGCGCCTGTGCTTTGCGCCCGAGCTGGCCGGCTGGAACGGCATCGGCTTCGTGGTGCAGGGCTACCAGAAGCGCTGCCCGTTCGTGCTCGACTACATCATCGATCTGGCTCGTCGCAGCAAGCACCGCCTGATGATCCGCCTCGTAAAGGGCGCGTACTGGGACAGCGAGGTCAAGCGCGCCCAGGTCGACGGCCTGGAGGGCTACCCGGTCTACACGCGCAAGGTCTACACCGACGTGTCGTACCTGGCCTGCGCGCGCAAGCTGCTGGCCGCGCCGGAGGCGATCTTCCCGCAGTTCGCCACGCACAACGCGCACACGCTGGCGGCCATTTACCACATGGCCGGCCAGAACTATTACCCCGGCCAATACGAATTCCAGTGCCTGCACGGCATGGGCGAGCCGCTGTACGAGCAGGTCGTCGGCAACAAGCCGGGCAAGCTGAACCGCCCGTGCCGCATCTACGCGCCGGTCGGTACGCACGAAACGCTGCTGGCCTACCTGGTGCGCCGTCTGCTGGAAAACGGCGCCAACACCTCGTTCGTGAACCGCATTGCGGACGAGTCGATTCCGCTGGACGACCTCGTCGCCGACCCGGTGGCGGTGGTGGAAAAGATGCACGCCGATGAAGGGACGCTCGGCCTGCCGCATCCGAAGATTCCGCTGCCGCGCGCCCTTTACGGTGACGTTCGCGCAAACTCGTCGGGCATCGACCTGGCGAACGAGCAGCGCCTGGCGTCGTTGTCGTCCGCCCTTCTTGCCGGCACCAGCACGGTCTGGACCGCCGAGCCGACGATCGGCGACGCATCGTACGTGGGTGGCGCGCCGCAGCCGGTGCGCAATCCGGCGGACCTGCGCGACATCGTCGGCCATGTGACGGAAGCCACCGAAGCCGATGTGGATGCCGCGCTGTCGGCCGCCACCGCCGCCGCCCCGATCTGGCAAGCCACGCCGCCGGAAGCGCGCGCTGCGCTGCTCGATCGCGCCGCCGACTTGATGGAAGGCGAGATGCAGCACCTGATGGGCCTGATCATCCGCGAGGCCGGCAAGACGCTGTCCAACGCCATCGCCGAGGTGCGCGAAGCCGTCGACTTCCTGCGCTATTACGCGGCGCAGGTGCGCGGTGGGTTCTCCAACGACACGCACCGTCCGCTGGGCCCGGTGGTCTGCATCAGCCCGTGGAACTTCCCGCTGGCGATCTTCACCGGCCAGGTCAGCGCCGCGCTGGCTGCGGGCAACCCGGTGCTGGCCAAGCCCGCTGAACAGACCCCGCTGATTGCGGCGCAAGCCGTGCGCATCCTGCGCGAAGCCGGCGTGCCGGCCGGTGCCGTGCAACTGCTGCCGGGCCGCGGTGAGACTGTCGGCGCGGCGCTGGTGAAGGACGGGCGCACCAAGGGCGTGATGTTCACCGGCTCGACTGAAGTCGCGCGCATCCTGCAGCGCACGCTTGCCGGCCGCCTGGATGCCAACGGCGCGCCGATTCCGCTGATTGCCGAGACCGGCGGTCAGAACGCGATGATTGTCGATTCGTCGGCGCTGGCTGAGCAGGTGGTGGCCGATGTGCTGTCGTCTGCGTTTGATTCGGCAGGCCAGCGTTGTTCGGCGCTGCGCGTGCTGTGCCTGCAGGATGACGTCGCCGACCGCGTGCTCGCGATGCTCAAGGGTGGCATGGCCGAGCTGGCGATGGGCAATCCGGATCGTCTCGCCACCGATGTCGGCCCGGTGATCGACGCCGAAGCGCGCGACAACATCGTCGGCCACATCGAAGCGATGCGCGCCAAGGGCCGCCGTGTGCATCAGGCACCGGTGCCGGCCGCATGCGCGCACGGCACGTTCGTGCCGCCGACGGTGATCGAACTCGACAGCCTGTCGGACCTGACGCGCGAGATCTTCGGCCCCGTGCTGCACGTGGTGCGCTGGAAGCGTACGGCGGACAACGCTGGCCTGACCAAGCTGGTCGAACAGATCAACGGCACGGGCTACGGCCTGACGCTGGGCATCCACACGCGCATCGACGAGACCATCGCACACGTGGTCGACCGCGCGCACGTCGGCAACCTGTATGTGAACCGCAATATCGTCGGCGCCGTGGTGGGCGTGCAGCCGTTCGGCGGCGAAGGGCTGTCGGGTACGGGCCCGAAGGCCGGCGGCCCGCTGTATCTGCTGCGTCTGCTGTCGACCTGCCCGCAGGACGCCATGCGCACCGCAATGCAACTCACCGCTGGTGCCGGTACGGAGGTCGATACCGACGCGCGCCGCGCGCTGCTGGCGCCGTTCGATGCGCTGACGGAATGGGCACGCCAGCAATCGCCGGAACTGGCGGCGCTGTGCGAGCGCCTGGCTGCAGCCTCGGCCACGGGCGCCACCGCCACGCTGCCCGGCCCGACCGGCGAGCGCAACACCTACACGCTGTTGCCGCGCGAAGCCGTGCTGTGCGTGGCGGCCGATCCGGCGGATTGGCTGCGCCAACTGGCGGCCGTGCTGGCTGTCGGCAGCGTGGCCGTTGTGCAGGAAAACCCTGCCATCGAAGCAGTACTTCGGGGCTTGCCGGCGGCAGTACAATCGCGCGTCCGCGTGGTCGGCTCGACCGACGAAGCGGCGTTTGATGCGGTGCTGCATCACGGCGATTCGGACCATCTGCGCGCCATCTGCGAAGGACTGGCACGACGTGCCGGCCCGATCGTGGGGGTGCAAGGCCTGCCGCACGGCGGGGAAGGGCTGGCGCTGGAGCGCCTGCTGATCGAGCGTTCGCTGTCGGTCAATACGGCCGCCGCGGGTGGCAACGCCAGCCTGATGACCATCGGCTGACGGGGAGCACGAGCAGGATTCGCGGTTCCATTCGCACGACGGGTGCGGATGGGATGCGAAGCGGGAGGAGGGCGACGGTGATCCCGTCGCGCTATTGATCCAAATTGCGTTTGAACTAGGAGACGCACAAATGAAATTGAAGCAACTGTGTCTGGCGGCAGCACTGTGCACGCTGGCGGGTGGTGCAATGACGGCGGCATCGGCCCAGGAAGTCATCAAGCTGGGCTTTGCTGCCCCGATGTCGGGTCCGCAAGCGCAATACGGCACGGACATGAAGAACGGCGCGACGCTGGCCGTTGAAGAGTTCAACGCCACCAAGCCGAAGATCGCCGGCAAGGACGTCAAGTTCCAGCTCATGGCGGAAGATGACCAGGCTGACCCGAAGACCGGTACGGCAGTCGCCCAGAAGCTGGTGGACAGCGGCATCAAGGGCATGCTCGGCCACTTCAATTCGGGTACCAGCATCCCGGCGTCGCGCGTGTACAACCAGGCCGGCATCGCGCAGATCGCCATGGCAACCGCGCCGGAATACACCAAGCAAGGCTACAAGACGACGTTCCGCATGATGACTTCCGATACCCAGCAGGGTTCGGTGGTCGGCACGTTCGCCGTCAAGAAGCTGGGCTACAAGAACATCGCCATCGTGGATGACCGCACGGCCTACGGCCAGGGTCTGGCCGACGAGTTCGAGAAGGCTGCCAAGGCTGCCGGCGCCACCATCGTGCGTCGCGAATTCACCAACGACAAGGCCAGCGACTTCAAGGCCATCCTCACGCAGATCAAGAGCAAGAACCCGGACGCCGTGTTCTACGGCGGCGCCGAAGGCCAATCGGCGCCGCTGCTCAAGCAGATGCGCGAGCTGGGCATGAAGTCCACGCTCATGTCGGGCGAAATGTCCAAGACCGACGACTTCATCAAGCTGGCCGGCCCGCAAGCGGCGGAAGGCATGGTGGCATCGCTGGCCGGTCTGCCGCTGGAGCAGATGCCGGGCGGCGCTGGCTACAAGGCCCGCTATGAGAAGCGTTTCGGCACGCCGGTGCAGACGTACTCGCCGTACGCCTACGACGGCGCGATGGCCCTGATGAAGGCGATGGTGGCTGCGGGTTCGTCCGACCCGGCCAAGTACCTGCCGATCCTGGCTGCCACCAACACGCAAGGCGTGACCGCCAAGCACTACGCCTACGACGACAAGGGCGACCTGAAGGACGGCGGCATCACCGTCTACAAGGTCACCGGCGGCAAGTGGACGCCGCTGGAGAGCGTGGGCGGCAAGTAATCCGACCGGCTCTCAGCCATTCGCAGTATGAAAACCGCCCTCCGGGGCGGTTTTTCTTTTCCGGCGGCCAGAGGCGCAGAACATAGAGTTGTCGCCATCTGCATCCAAAATCATCGATCTATTATTAAATATCGTGTAACAAGGGCCTAACGCGTGTCAGTGCTTGGCTGACTTTCCCGAAGGGGTGCTTCGGGTACCATGTCGCCCATGACAGGACTTCACGATCTCTTCCCTTCGTGGCCGCCCGCGCCTGGCGGTCTTTTCTGGATCGGCCTGGCGCTGGTCGGCGCGGCGCTGTGTGGCGAGTTTGCGCGTGCGGCGCTCAAGCTGCCCCGTATCGTCGGCTATGCGGCGGCGGGGCTGGTGGCCGGCGTGCTCGGCCGCCCGCTCATCGACACCGACATGCTCGACCAGACCCACATCCTGATCGAGATGGCGCTGGCGTTGGCGCTGTTCGAGCTGGGGCACCGGCTGTCGTTCGAGTGGCTGCGTGCCAACCGTTGGCTGTTGCTCACCAGTGGCTTCGAGAGCCTGCTGACTTGGGGCCTGGTCACCTGGGTGTTGCAGCTGTTTGGCGTGACGGCGTCGGTGGCGGTGGCCGCAGGCGCCATCGCGGTGGCCACGTCCCCGACGGTGCTCCTGCAACTCAAGAACGAACTGCGCGCCGAAGGCCAGGTGACGGAGCGATTGCTCTCGCTGGGCGCGCTCAACAGCATCTACGCAAGCGTGCTGGTGCCGCTGACCGCCGGCTGGCTGCACAGTGAATACGGCCACTGGGCGGCGGCGCTGATCCACCCGCTCTACCTGCTGGCAGGTTCCGTGCTTCTGGCCTGGGTGGTCGGCAAGGTGGGCCATGCGCTGTATCACCGCATGGCGGGTGACGATCACTATGCATTCCTGGTGCTCGTCGGCCTGGTGCTGTTTGCACTGGCGATGGCCAAGCTGCTCAAGCTGTCGGTACCGCTCACGCTGCTGTTGGCAGGCGTTGTGTTCAAGCATCAGGACGATCACCCGCGCGTGTGGCCGTCGCACTTCGGTAGCGCGGGCAGCATCCTGATCGTGGTGATGATCGTGTCGCTCGGCTTGCCGCTCAAGGCGTCGGACTGGGTGATTGGCGGTGTGGCGGCGGTGGCGTTGGTGCTGTCGCGCTTTATCGCCAAACTGGCGGCCACGACGGCGCTGGGCTCGTTCACGGGCCTGTCGATGCGGCAGAGCATCGCGCTGGGCCTGGCCCTTGGGCCCATGTCCGGACTGTCATGGTTGCTGATGCACGATACGGCGGCTTTGTATCCGCAAACCGGTGGTCCGCTGGCGGCCATCATCCTGTGCACGCTGGCGATCCAGCAGATTGCTGCGCCGATCCTGACCGCGCGTTCGCTGCGCTGGGCAGGTGAGGTGCGACAAGACGAAGGGAGGCACTGAGCCCCATGTCCCTCGAACCATTCTCGAAATCCGAAGCCCTGACGTTTGGCGTCGAGCTGGAATTGCAGCTCGTCAATCGTCATGACTACGACCTTGCCTCGGCGTCGCCCGACCTGCTGCGCATGCTCAAGGGCAAGGAATACCCCGGCGACATCAAGCCGGAGATCACCGATTCGATGATCGAAATCTCCACCGGCATCTGCCACAGCCATGACGAGGCACTCTGGCAGTTGCGCGAGATGCGCGACCGCATGGCTGAAGCCGCCACGGCGCTGAACATCGGCATCTGCGGCGGCGGCACCCATCCGTTCCAGCAGTGGAGCCAGCGCCAGATTTCACAATCGCCGCGCTATCAGTACATCTCGGATCTGTACGGTTACCTCGCCAAGCAGTTCACCGTGTTCGGGCAGCACGTGCATATTGGCTGCCCGAATCCGGACGATGCGCTGTACCTGCTGCACGCCATGTCGCGCTACGTGCCGCACTTCATTGCGCTGGCCGCGTCGTCGCCGTTCGTGCAGGGCGTGGATACGGGGTTTGCTTCCGCGCGCATGAACTCGGTCAGCGCCTTCCCGATGTCGGGCCGCGCGCCGTTCGTGCTGACGTGGGACGCCTTCATCGCGTACTTCGACAAGATGCACGCCACCGGCGTCATCGAAAGCATGAAAGACTTCTATTGGGACATCCGCCCCAAGCCTGAATTCGGCACGATCGAAGTCCGCGTGATGGACACCCCGCTGACCGTTGAACGCGCCGCCGCCATCGCCGCCTATATCCAGGCGCTGGGCCGCTGGCTGCTGCTCGATCGCCCGTTCATGCCCGTGGAAGACGATTACCTCGTCTACACCTTCAACCGCTTCCAGGCATGCCGTTTTGGACTGGCCGGCGAATACGTCGACCCGGCCACGGGCAACCGTGGCGCGCTCGCCGATCACATCCTGGAAACAAGCAAGCTGCTGTCGGCGCATGCCGAGGCGCTGTCGTCCGAAGGCGCGCTCGACATGGTGCGGGAGGTGGTGGAGGCGCGCGACGCCGATGCGGAATGGATCCGCGCGGCGCAACGTGAAACCCGCAACCTGCATGAGACCGTGCGACGCGGTTGCGGGCGCTGGACACAGGCGGCAACGCAGCCCGCCTGACGCATCGAAGAACGGTCAGTCGCTGCGGACCGTTCCCGGCGCTTCCAGCCAGCGCTGCATGAACACGAGGTCGAGCCACTGGCCATGCTTGATGGCGGCCTCGGGCATGCGGCCCACTTCCTTGAAGCCGAGCTTTTCATGCAGGCGGATCGAGCCTGCATTGGCACCGTCGATGGCGCCCACCATCAGGTGTTTGCCCAGGGCAGCGGCACGTTCGCAGAGCGCTTCGACCAGCAGGCTGCCCAGCCCCTTGCCGCGCCAGTCGCGGTGAATGTGCACCGAGTGCTCGACGGTGGTGCGAAAGCCCGGGTAGGGCCGGAAATCCCCAAACGATGCAACGCCTGCCACCTGCCCGTCATCGTCGGCCACCAGCACCGGATACCCCTGCGTGGCACGCAAGGCCAGCCACGCGGTGCGGTCTTCCAGCGTGACGGGTGTTTCGGTGTAGATCGCATTGGAGGTGGCGATCACGTCGTTGTAGATGGCGAGGATGGCCGGCAGGTCGGCCTGCGTTGCGTCGCGGAGCAGCATGTTGCGGGATGGGTTCAGTGAGTCGGACGCACCGCGAGAACGCGGCGCGCGAAGGCCCAGCATACCAAGGCGAACACGATCAGCCCAAGCCATTGCGCCGTGCCTTCAAACGACGCGCCCACGATCGCCAGCGGCGCATCCTTGCCCGTGGCGCCGATCACTGCCGCCATCAGCACACCCACCAGGCTTTCACCCACGATCAGGCCCGACGCCAGCAGCACGCCGTGGCGGTTCGGCACCTCGGCATAGCGCGCATATGGCACGCCGGCGGCCTGTGCACGCCTGGCAAGAATTTTCTCGATGACCCACGCCAGCACCGCGCCGGCCACCAGCACCGTGCTGATCGTCGGCGGCAGGTAGATGCCAATACCGACTGCCAGCACGGGCAGCCGGGCGACACCGCCACGCTGCTTGAGCGCCCAGTCCACAGCGATCAGCAACACGCCGATGACGACGCCTGCAATCACCATGTTCCATTCCAACTGATGCGTGAAGATGCCGGTGGCGATGGCCGTCATGAGCGTGGCCTGCGGTGCGGACAGCGCCTGCGCGGCGTCCATGCCGGCACGCGGCAACGCGCCCGGGAAGCCATACGCGTTGTACAGCAGCTCCAGCACCGGCGAGATGACTGCCGCGCCCGCCACGCAGCCGATCAGCAGCGCCACCTGCTGGCGCCACGGCGTAGCCCCGACCAGCCAGCCGGTCTTCAGATCCTGCAGGTTGTCGTTGGAGATGGTCGCCACGGCCACCACGGCCGACGTTGTGAAGATCGCCAGCGCAATGCCCAGCTTGCTCGCTTCGGGCGAACCCACGATGCCGTTGTCCGCGCCGATGGCCAACAGCAGCAGCGACACCAAGGTGATGGCGATGATGCCGATGCCCGAGATCGGGCTCGACGACGAACCGATCAGCCCGGCCATGTAGCCGCACGCCGCCGCCACCAGAAAGCCGAACACCACTGCAAAGATCACCGCGCAGGTGATCAGCGTCCAGCGCGAGCCGACCGACAGCATGGTCGGCGCCAGGAATGCGGCAAAGGTGATCACCAGCACCACGACCATGGCCAGCGTGACCAGCAGAATCCAGCGCGGCGCCATGTCCTGCTCGGTGCGCAGCGCGCCATCAGCCTTCGGGCGCAGGCTGCCAAACGAGCGCTTCACGCCTTGCACCACCGGGCCGATCAGCGTGCCCAGCGTCCACACGGCCGCCACCGCAATCACGCCTGCGCCGATAAAGCGCACCTGCGTGCGCCACACATCCGTGCCGAACGCAGAGAGCGCCTTGCCGGCCGGCATCGGCGTGATGGAGGTCAGATACGGCACGGCGATGCCCCAGGCGATCACCAGGCCCACCAGCATGGCCAGCCCGGCCACCAGGCCAATCAGGTAGCCCGCGCCCAGCAGCGCGGTTGAAAAGCCCAGCGGCAAGCGCACCACCGCAGCACCGGCTGCGAACCACCAGCTCGCGCCTTCGCCCAGCAGGCGCAGGCCGCTGGTGGCAAACGCCACGATGGCCGCGACGACGCCGCCCGCGGCCAGATCGCGCATGCCGGTGGCGGCGGGCACCGCATCGCCATCGGCCGCATCTTCACCGTCCGCCGACTGGCCGCTGCCCACGCGCAGGATTTCTGCTGCTGCGACGCCTTCGGGGTAAGGCAGGTCGCTCTGCACCACCATCGCGTGGCGCAGCGGAATCGTGAACACCACGCCCAGCATGCCGCCCGCCATGCAGACTCCAAACGTTTGCCAAAACGGGAAGCCTTGCCAGTGCCCGATCATCACCAGGCCGGGCAGGATGAAGATGATCGAAGACAGCGTCCCGGCCGCAGACGCCTGCGTCTGCACCATGTTGTTCTCGAGGATGTTCGTGCCGCCGAGCATGCGCAGCACCGCCATCGAAATCACCGCTGCGGGAATCGCCGATGAGAACGTCAGGCCGACTTTCAGGCCCAGGTACACGTTTGAAGCGGTAAAGATCACGGTGATGATCGCGCCAAGGATCATGCCGCGCAGCGTCAGCTCTGGCAGGGTCGCTGCCCGAATGTGCTGGGGAGGATGGAGGGATTGCATCCTGCGGGTCTCCAAAGAAGGTTCTTGTGGCGCGGATTATAGGAGTGGACGGGGGCGGGGGCGCGGTGGATTTTTTTGGGGTGTCCTCTAGATTTTTTGTTTTTGGTGCACCCCTTGTTTCATCCCCTGCCGGGAACGAAAGGGAGATGGACCACCAGCGCTAAAATCCGCAAAGGATCAATCTCCAACTGCCACCGCACCCCCTTCACCGTCTTGCCGATCCCCGCAAACCCCTCAGTCCAGGCAGTCAAAAGCTTCTGCAAAGCCGCCCGAGAACCCGACTCCACCAGCAACTGCGCCCGCTCGCGGTTGGCCAGCCGCACCATCGTCATCGGCACCGGGTCATGCAAGAACACTGGCGCACCCAATTCAGCAGCCAAGGCTTCACCTGCCGAGCGCGCAGCACTCAAGAATTCAAGCGCCCGCGCGACTTCCTTGTGCTCGGCAGTGAGCAGCGCCTGATAGGCAAACGGCGGTAGCCCGGCCTGCTTGCGCTCCCGCAGCAATTGGCGCGCAAACCCATCGTAGTCGTGCCGAACCAGCGCCTGCAGCGCCGGAGCATCTGGATACCGCGTCTGAATCAGCACCTCGCCCGCCAA
>NZ_MCGB01000106.1 GCF_001699815.1 Ralstonia pickettii
TCACCTGCCGAGCGCGCAGCACTCAAGAATTCAAGCGCCCGCGCGACTTCCTTGTGCTCGGCAGTGAGCAGCGCCTGATAGGCAAACGGCGGTAGCCCGGCCTGCTTGCGCTCCCGCAGCAATTGGCGCGCAAACCCATCGTAGTCGTGCCGAACCAGCGCCTGCAGCGCCGGAGCATCTGGATACCGCGTCTGAATCAGCACCTCGCCCGCCAACCCCGCCCGGCCCGCGCGCCCCGCCACCTGCATCAGCGATGCAAAGAGATGCTCGCCTGCGCGAAAGTCGTGCGAGAACAGCGAGGGGTCGGGCGCGACCACGCCCACCAGCGTCACGCGCTGGAAGTCATGCCCCTTGGCGACCATCTGCGTGCCGATCAGGATGTCGACGCTGCCTTCGTGCACGGTGTCGAACAGCGCTTCGGCGCTGCCCTTGCGGCGCGTGGAATCGGCGTCGATGCGGGCGACGCGGGCCTGCGGAAACAGCTCGCCGAGCGTCTCTTCGATGCGCTGGGTGCCGCGCCCGAGCGGCGCGATGTCGACGTTGCCGCAGTCTGGGCAGTGATGCGGAATGCGCGATTCGTACCCGCAGTGGTGACAGCGCAGGCGCCGCTCGGGCTTGTGCAGCACCAGGTACGCCGAGCAGCGCGGACAGCCCGACAGCCAGCCGCACGCGTCGCACGAGAGCACGGGCGCGTAGCCGCGGCGGTTGAGGAACAGCAAGCTCTGTTCGCCGCGCGCCAGACGATCGGCAATCGCATCGACAAGTGGCTTGGACAGCCCATCGCGAATCTGGCGCCCGGCGCGGCGCTCCAGATTCAGGTCGATCAGCGACACGCGCGGCAGCACTGCTTCGGCCTGCGCGCGCCGCGAGAGCGTCAGGCGCGTGGTGGGCGTCTGCTCCGCGCGCCACCAGGTCTCCAGCGACGGCGTGGCCGAGCCCAACACGACGGGGATGTTGCGCTGCTTGGCGCGCCATAGCGCCAGGTCGCGTGCGGAATAGCGCAGGCCCTCCTGCTGCTTGTACGAAGTGTCGTGTTCCTCGTCGACGAGGATGAGCGCGAGCTTGGGCAGCGACGCCAGCATCGCCAGCCGCGTGCCAAGCACGATGCGCGCCTCACCGCGATGGGCGGCCAGCCAGTTCAGCGCACGCGGCTGTTCGGCCAGACCACTGTGCAGCGCCGCCATGGGCACACTGGGAAAACGCGCCGCAATGCGCGCCTCCAGTTGTGGCGTCAGGTTGATCTCGGGCACCAGCATCAGGACCTGTGCGGCGGGCTCGCGCGCCAAGGCGTCGGCGATGGCGTGCAGGTAAACCTCGGTCTTGCCACTGCCGGTGACGCCGTACAACAGGAACGGGCTGAAGTTGCCGGCCGCCCCCGCCTGGGCAATGGCTGCCACGGCGGCGGTCTGTTCGTCGTTCAGTGCGGGCGCGATGGAAGGCAGTGGCAGTTCGAGCGGTTGCGGCAACAGCGCCTTCGGCCGCAGTTCTGCGCGCAGCCAGCCGACGGACGTCCAATCCCGCAGCTTGGCGACGGCTTGCCCGTGCAGTTCAACAGCAGCGCTGGTGGACAGCTCGCCATCGCCGGTCAGCGCTTCGGCCAATCGCATGGCGCCAGACGCACGTTTCGGAATGCTGTCCAGCAACGCTGCCCGGGCCGGTTCAAACATCACGTAGACGGTTTCGGTGGCCTGCCGGGCGAGACTGTCCCAACTGCCCGGGGTTCGCCACAGCGGCGGGAGCGCCGGTAACGTCACTTCGCCGAGCGCGCGGTGGTAGTAGCCGGCAGCAAATTCGGCCAGGGCCCGCCATTCGGCGTCGAGCGGCGGCACCCAGTCGAGCACCCGCTCGACATCGCGCAGCTTTTCTTGCGGCACATCGGTGGTCGCGGCGGTTTCGACGACTAACCCCGCCACACGCCGGTTGCCAAACGGCACCACAACCAATTGCCCCGGCAGCACGGGCTGCCCACACCGGTAATCGAACACCGCATCGAGCGGCGTATCAATCACCACGCGAGCAATGGAGGCCGACACCTTGGCATCAGAAAACGCGGCGTCGACTTGGGACGTGGTCATGCAAGGCGCAAACGGTTGAATTGCAAAGGGAATGTTGCGATGCAGCGGCGGATCCTGCACCTGGAAAATGCGTCTTGCCCATCTCACCTTGCCTTTACAGCCATTGCCGTGGCCGGTTCGATGTTCAAGTATTACTTGAGGTTTGTGGCTTGGCGCCATGATCGGCGACCGTTTTCCGGGCTATCCACATAGCCTGTGGATAACTTTGTTGAAAAGTCGCCTGCAGTCTCTGCAAAGGCCAATGGACTCACCGTTTTTCTAGCTTGCACGATTTACGCGCACACGCCTTTCTTTCAGAAAAATCAAACACTTATGCGTTGGGTGCACACAGCCTTCCCTGTTGCGCCGCGGAAAGAACCAGCCGCGACAGCTTTGTGCATAAGTCAAGTCTTGACAGCCGGGTTACGCACCAGAAAGCACGAAATAAATCGCTTGACACCTCTTTCGGGCCAGATGGGGCCACCGGCACGCAAGTAGTCACTCACCCCTAATGCACCAAAGCGGCGAAGATTCAACTCGTGCCCCTGGCTTCACGCACGACTGCGGCACGATTCAAACGCTATCGCACCGCAGCATTGATCTCAACCGTGTGACCTCGCTTTCGTGCGCAGCGCGCGGCTGAAGCTGTGCACCTCGTCCACCAGCACCGACACCGCTTCGGGCGGTGTGAACTGCGAGATGCCGTGGCCGAGGTTGAAGATGTGGCCGTCGCTGCCGCCGCCGGCTGCGTAGTCTTCCAGCACGCGACGCACTTGGGCACGAATCGCGTCGGGTTCAGCAAACAGCACCGTCGGGTCCAGGTTGCCCTGCAGGGCAACGCGCCCTGCCGTTCGCTGGCGCGCAAGCTGCAGGTTGACGGTCCAGTCCACACCCAGCGCGTCGGCACCGGTCTCGGCCATGGCTTCGAGCCACAGGCCACCGCCCTTGGTGAAGAGGATGACCGGCACGCGCTGGCCGTCTGCCCCGGCGCGGATGCCTTCCACCACGCGCGCCATGTAGGCCAGCGAGAACTGCTGATAGATGCCATCGGCCAAGGCACCGCCCCAGGTATCAAACACCTGCACAGCTTGGGCACCGGCATCGATCTGCGCGTTGAGATAGTCGATCACGGCTTGCGCGTTGATCTCCAGGATGCGGTGCATCAGGTCCGGGCGCGCATAGAGCATCGACTTGACGGTGCGGAAGTCGTCCGAGCCGCCGCCTTCGACCATGTAACAGGCGAGCGTCCACGGGCTGCCCGAGAAGCCGATGAGCGGCACACGCTGGCGGCCGTCCTGCACGAGCGCACGGCGGATTTCCGCCACGGCGTCGAACACGTATTGCAGAGACGACATGTCAGGCACCGACAGCGCAGCCACATCGGCTTCCGTGCGCACCGGCTTGGCAAAGCGCGGGCCCTCGCCCTGTGCAAACGACAGCCCCAGGCCCATGGCGTCGGGCACGGTCAGGATGTCGGAGAACAGGATTGCCGCGTCCAGCGCATAGCGATCCAGCGGCTGCAGCGTCACCTCGGTCGCATACGCCGGCGACTTGGCCAGGCCGAGGAAGCTGCCAGCCCGTGCGCGCGTGGCGTTGTACTCGGGCAGATAGCGGCCCGCCTGGCGCATCAGCCACAGCGGCGTGTAGTCGGTGGGCTGGCGGCGCAGGGCGCGCAGGAAGGTGTCGTTGGCGAGCGGTGCGGACATGGCGATGGACTCTTTAGGAGGGCGCCATTGTAAGGGATGGTGTTTTTATTCCGACCTGACCCAGGCCAACATGCCGAAGATCAGGGCGCAGATATCACGGCACCTTGTGTGTATCGCCGGCGCGCTGCGGCGGCAGCTTGATCGCCATCGATTTGAAATCCGTGCTGGTGGTCAGCGTTCCGTGCACCACGCCACGAGGGATCACGATCAGATCACCCGCCCGGACCTCGCGCGGCGCGTTGTCGAGCCAGACGGTGGCCGTGCCCGACATTACATACTGGATCTCGTCGGAGTACGTGTGCGTGTGCTTGGCCACGGTGCCGACCTGGACGCCCACCGTGCCATTGGCCGCCGTCACCAGCGTCTTGGTGCGCAGCGTACCCATCTCGGCGATGACTGGGCCGACCTCGTCCGGGGCCATACCGCCCAT
Source organism: Ralstonia pickettii (assembly GCF_001699815.1). Classification (GTDB taxonomy): domain Bacteria; phylum Pseudomonadota; class Gammaproteobacteria; order Burkholderiales; family Burkholderiaceae; genus Ralstonia; species Ralstonia thomasii. The sequence continues at coordinate 4,191 of NZ_MCGB01000106.1, forward strand.
GTTGATGATCTGCGCCGAGAGCGGCGGTGCCGAGGGTGGAGCCGCTGCCGCAGCCGGTTGCGACGCTTGCGCAAACGCGCCGGCGCAGCCGGCAAAGATGGCGGCGGCAGAAACCGACCGGATCACGGTAACAGGACGATGGCGATGCATGATGGCTCCTCATGACGCGGTCGCCGCAAAGGCGCGGCGATCCGTGGCGCGTTGATTGGCTCATTCGTTTGGCGCGCTCGCGGCGATTGTCGCATCGGCACACAGAGCCATTGACCTAGGGCGATTCCCGAGAACGTGCCCCTCGTACGCAAACCGGCTCGCCTATAGTGGACGGCGCAAAGCCCGCCACAAACGCACATCACAGGAGACCGGCATGACACACAAAGGAAGCTGCCACTGCGGCAACGTCGCGTTCGAAGTTGAGGGGCATCCCGAAAACGCGATGGCATGCAACTGCTCGATCTGCCAGCGCAAGGGGTCGCTGCTGTGGTTCGTGGCCCGCGACAAGGTGCGATTGCTCACGCCGGAAGACAACGCCAGCACCTATCTCTTCCACAAGCATGTGATCAAGCACCGCTTCTGCCCGACCTGCGGCATCCATCCCTATGCAGAGGGCGCGATGCCCGACGGCACACCAATGATTGCCGTCAACGTCCGCTGCCTGGAAGACATCGATCTGACCAGCGTGCCGGTCACCCACTTTGACGGGCGGTCAATGTAGCGGCGCGTCAGACGTTGCGCAACTTGAACAGCCCAACCGTGCGAGCCAGGCCGTGCGCCTGTTCGTTGAGCATGGACGATGCAGCCGTCGACTGCTCCACCAGTGCCGCGTTCTGCTGCGTGGCCTGATCCATCTCGGCGACGCTGCGATCGATCTGGCTGATGCCAGTGCTCTGCTCGTGCATCGCGCCGTCGATCTCGCCGATGATGCGCGCCACACGTTCGATGCCCTGCACGATTTCCTGCATCGTTGCGCCGGCGGCCTGCACGCGTTGCGCGCCGGTCTTCACGCTGGCTTCCGATGCCTGGATCAGGTCTTTGATTTCGCGCGCGGCCGTAGCGCTGCGTTGTGCCAGCGTGCGCACCTCGCCGGCCACCACGGCAAAGCCGCGGCCGTTCTCGCCGGCGCGGGCCGCTTCCACTGCAGCGTTCAGCGCGAGGATGTTGGTCTGGAACGCAATGCTGTCGATCACGCCGATGATCTCGGTAATGCGCGCCGACGACTTGGCGATTTCGTCCATCGTGCTGACGGCGCTGGAAACCACCTCGCCGCCGCGCGTGGCGGCATCGCTTGCGTCGCTGGCCAGGCGCGTGGCCTGCACGGCCGCATCGGCAGAGTTCTTCACGCTGGTCGTCAGCTCCGTCAACGCGGCAGAGGTTTCCTGCAGGTTGCTGGCCGAAACCTCGGTCCGGTTGGAGAGATCGCGGTTGCCCGCTTCGATCTCGCCGGTGGCGGATTTCATGCTGTCGACGCTGGCGCGCACTTCCAGCAGCACTTCGCCAATCTTGTCGATGAAGGTGTTGAACGACGCGCTGATCTGCGCGACTTCATCGTTGCCGACCACGGGCAGGCGGTGCGTCAGGTCGCCGCCGCCGGAGCCGATGGTGTCCATCGCATCGCGCACCTGCGACAGGCGGCGGAACGATTGCGACGTGAAGAACGCGGCAATGCCCACAGCGGCCAGCGTCAGCAGCACCATGGCCACGGCCAGCGCCTTGACGACGTTACGCAAACCGGCGGTGGCTTCGGCCTTGTCCAGCGCGATTACAAGATACCAGTCGGTGCCCTGCACGGCCTGCGCCTTGAGCAGTTTCGGCGCGCCGGCCAGTTCAACCTCCAGCGGCGACGTCGCCTTGGCCAGGTTGGCGAGCGTATCGACGGTGAGCGACGGCGCAACGTCGGTGGCCGGCTTGAGCATCAGCTTTGCGTCAGGGTGAGCGATCACCTGGCCATCCTTGGCGACCACGAAGGCGAGGCTCGACGGTGTCGGGTGTACCGCCGCGACCACCTCGCGCACGCCGTCGAGCGGCACAGCCCCGGACAACGCACCGGTGGTTTCGCCATTCTTGACGAGCGGCGCAGCAAACGACACGTACGGCACGCCGGTCGACACGTCGCCGTAGGGCTTGGTGACGAGCAGTTGGCCCGCAGCGATTGCCTGCTTGTACCAGGGGCGGCCGGTCGGATCGTAGTCCTTGGGCGTGGTGGCGCTGGTGGAGATGAAGCTCTTGTCGGTCCAGCCGATCGTGATGATCGGGAAGCCGTTGGCATCGCCCATGTGCTTGCCGAAGCCTTGCGGGTCACCGTGCTCGATCACGCCGGCGGTGGCCTTCACGGCCTGTGCCTTTGCCCCGACCCACTTGTCGATGGCGAGCGTGTTGCCGCTGGCAACGGCGGCCAGGTTCTGGTCGATCGATTCCATCGTGTTGGAACGCACGATGGAATACGTTGCGGCCCCAGACAGCGCCAGGGCACCAACCACGGTGGCCGATGAGATGAAGAGAATGCGGGTGCGGAGGGAGGAGATCATGATTCTTCTAGGCGAAACGTTTTCCATGAATCTGACTGCGTACGGTATTGGCCGCAGCGCCCTCCAGAACCGACTGCTGACTGTCGGGGCCACTCAAGCTGCTACGGCACCGCACAGGCGAACTTGAGGCGGCAAAACCCGTTCCCACAAAAGGATGGCTGCGACAAAAGGCAACGCCTCGCATGATTGCCCAGGCAATTCACCCGGTTGAAACACAAGCCCATGCACGACGCCCTTCAAATCGACCCCGCCACCGGGGAACCGCAACAACACCTGGGCGCGTTGAACACGTTGTAAGACACCCCGGCGTCGGCCCCGATTGCCGCCCCCGCACCGTTTGCAGTACCGTCGCTGGCATTCCCAACGGAGCCCGGAGCCCAGCGTCATGGCCGTGCTGTTCACCATCCTGAAGATCGCCGTCGTGCTCGTGCTGGTGTCGTCGCTGGCCGAGGCGATCGTGCTGTCGCTGAGAAACGGGTGGGCCAGCTACGACTGGAAGGCCGCCGGCGTGTCGGTGGTCGATTTCCTGGTACGCGAGTACCCACTACGCTGGCTGCTGCCTCTGGCGTTCTGGACGCAGGCCTCGAATGGGTCTACCAGCATCGTCTCTGGACGCTGCCGATGGACCACTGGACGGGCTGGGCCGCGTGCTTTCTCGGCCAGGAGTTCTGCTACTACTGGTACCACCGCGCCGCGCACCGCGTGCGCTGGTTCTGGTGCACGCATGCCATCCACCACTCGCCGAATGACCTGAACCTCTCGGCTGCCTACCGCTTCGGCTGGACGGGCCGGTTGACCGGCACGCTCGCCTTCTTTGCGCTGGCGCCGCTGCTGGGCATGCCGCCGCGCATCGTGCTGATGCTGCTGTCGCTCAACCTGCTGTACCAGTTCTGGATCCACGCCACGTGGATTCCCCGCCTGGGGCCCCTGGAATGGGTGCTGAACACGCCCTCGGCACACCGCGTGCACCACGCGTCCAACCTCGAATATCTGGATGGCAACTACGGCGGCGTGCTGATCGTGTTCGACCGGCTGTTCGGCACCTACATCCCCGAACGCAAAGACGTGCCGTGCCGCTACGGCCTCGTGCACCCGATGCGCACGTACAACCTGCTGGTGATCGAATTCGCGCACTGGCGGGCGCTGTGGCAAGACCTGAAGACCGCCCGCTCGGCCGGCGAGGTTTTTGGCTACCTGTTCCGCCCGCCGGGCTGGCGGCCCGATGGCCGTGGCGAGACAACGGAGGATCTGCGTCGCCGCGCCGCGCTCATTCCCGACGAGCCCGTCGTCGCCCCGGCCGTTGCTGCGAACTGAACTACGGCAGACGCAGCGTCTGCGCCAAGTGGCCATACACCACCGCGATCCGCCGCAGGTGGCGCGACTCCGGATGCGTCAGCAGCCATAGCTCCGATTGATTGGCGTCTTGCAGATCCCGCAGCGCCACCAGATCGCTGCGCGTCTGCGCCATCACCACGGGCAGGATCCCGACGCCCATGCCCATGCCGACCATCTCGGCCGCGATCTGCAAGCTGTTGACGAAGTACGTGGGCATGACCTTGGGGAAATGCCGTTTGCGCCAACTGACTGACGGGTGATCCGGAATTGCATCGTCAATGGCGAGCCACGGCGTGCGGCCAGCTTCGACATCGGCGTAGGTGATGCCGCTTGCGCGCCCCGCGTATAACCCCACGCGAATCGGCCCGATGTGTTTGCCCACCAGATGCTGCGGCGGACGGCGCGTGGCCCGCACGGCAATATCGGCATCGCGCCGGGTCAGGCTGGCCAGCTCGTTGCTCACACGCAGGTCGTAGTTGAGGTTCGGATGCTGGGCTTGCAGCGCCTTCAACGCGGGGGCGACCAGGCCGACCAGGATCGTGTCCGTGGTGGTGATGCGTACCGTGCCCGACACTTGGTCCGGCACGGCATGTACCGCCGATCGCGCGGCCTCCAGTGCCGACTCCACCTGCTCGGCCTGCTCCGCCAGCGCGTGCGCTAGGTCGCCCGCCAGATAGCCCGTGCGCGAGCGCGCAAACAGCGTGGCGCCCAGCCCGCGCTCGATGCGCTGCAACGACCGGAACACCGTGGACGCATCCACCCCAAGCCGTTCACCAGCCGCCGCCAACGTGCCCGTGCGCACCATCGCCAGCACGATCTCCAGGTCTGCCGCGCTCAATCGGTATTGCGTTTGCGCAAGCATGATTTGCTGTTCTGCCTATTTCATTGGCACTGACGCAATCCTACAGTGTCGTCACCGCCGCCGTTGGCGGCTTTCCCAACCTGTTCACGAGACCCAGACCATGAAGCTCTATTACTCCGCCGGCGCCTGCTCGCTGGCCGTCCATATCGCCCTGCGCGAAGTGGGTGCGCAGTTTGACCTGACCGCCGTCGACCTGGCCAAGCACCTCACCGCTGATGGCACGGATTTCTACACGATCTCGCCGCGCGGTTACGTGCCGCTGCTGGAGCTGGCCGACGGCTCGCGCCACACCGAAGCTGCCGCGCTGCTGCAGTACGTGGCCGACCTCGACCCGACACAGGCGCTGATCGGCAAGCCCGGCAGCGCGCACCGCCTGGCCGTGATCGAATGGCTCACCTTTGTCAGCACCGAGCTGCACAAAGGCTTCGGCCCGCTCTGGTACAAGGACACACCCGAGGCCACGCGCCAGGGCGCCAAGGACAAGCTCGCCAAGCGCTTTGCCGAACTCGACGCCCGCCTCGCCAAACAGCCTTACCTGGCCGACACCTACAGCGTGGCCGACGCCTATGCGTTTGCGGTGCTGAACTGGACGAACTTCCTGGCGCTGCCGATGGGCGCGTATCCGCATGTGCAGGCGTATATGGCACGGGTGGGTGCGCGGCCGCAGGTGGTGGCAGCGTTGAAAGCCGAGGGCTTGATCAAGGCCGACGCGGCCAGCACCGTCGCCTGATCGGTAGCCGGGGAGCGGCGGGTCCTAAACAAAACCGCCGATCCCACCCCCTACTCCGCCCAACGTTTGCGGAACGTCTTACAACAGATCCCCATGTTGTAGATGGGCTCTATCAGGGCTACACGCCGTGCTGTCACATGCGCGTCGCTACAATCGCATGCTTTGCGTCTTCTGCAGCCCCGCAGGTCTTCTCATGTTCAAGCACGTTGTTCTCGCCCTGGCCGTTGCGGCTGCGGGCTTGCCGGTTCTCGCTCGCGCGGAGGTGCGCGGGGCAGGTTCGACCGCCGCTGCACCGGTCTATCGCGTCTGGGCGGCGGGGTATGCCGCGTCATCCGGCGTTACGCTCAGCTATGACGCGGTGGGCTCGGGAGAAGGCCTGAAGCGCATTCGCGCAGGCGCCGTGGATTTTGGTGCGTCCGACGTGCCGCTCTCCAGCGCGGAGGCTGCCAAGGCGGGCCTCGTCTGCGTGCCGTCGGTGGTGACGGGTGCGGTGCCGTTTGTGAACGTGCCAGGGGTACCGCGCGGTCAGCTCAAATTGACGGGCGAACTGCTGGCGCAGATCTTCCTTGGCAAGGTCGAGAGCTGGGATGCGCCGGAGTTGCGCGCGCTGAACCCGGGTGTGACGCTACCCAAGCTGAAGATCCATCCGGTCGTGCGCGCCGATGGTTCGGGCACGACGTACCACTTCACCGATTACCTGAGCGCCGTCAGCGCCGAATGGAAAAGCACGTACGGCACGAAGTCGACCATCAACTGGCCCGCAGGCTTCACAGCGGCCAAGGGCAGCGGCGATGTGGTCAAAGCCGTGCAGGCCACGTCCGGCGCCATCGGTTATGTCGATTACAACTACATCCTCGACAACGACCTGAGCGGCGTGCAACTGCGCAACGTCGCGGGCCGCTTCGTCAGCGCGCAGGTGAGCGGTTTCCGCGAAGCCGTCACGCAAAGCGCATGGAACCGCAAGGGCGATTTCACCGCGCCGCTGGTCAATCTGCCGGGCGCGGAAACGTGGCCGATCACTATGGGCACCTTCATCGTCGTGCCGGTGGTCAGCGCATCGGGCGCGCGCACGCTGGCCGCGCTGAAGTTCCTGACGTGGGGTTACTTCCACGGCGACGAACTGGCCGCGCGTGCGAAGTTCGTGCCGCTGCCCGAACGCGTGCAGGCCATTGCGTATCGTGAACTGGCCCGCGTGACGGACGTATCGGGCGCTGCCATCGGTCTGCAGAGCATGCCCGCGAACTGGGGGAAATGATCCTTGCCGGTGCAGTGTTTGCACCGGCAACAGCACCGGTTTGATGCCGCACAGGCTGCCCGCTGAAAGCTTTGCAACAAGGCTGGATTGTTCCGGCGCGTTTCCTATAGTGATCACTCGCCGCGCAAGTCAGCCCCGCGCGTCACTGCCAAAGCAACGACGGGAAGGACACATGGGTACCCCCATCGCAGACCAGGACGAGCAGATCCAGCAGATCGCACAGGACACCGGCGCACCGGCCGATCTCGTCCGCGAGCAGTACATGCAGACGATGCGCGCGTTGGCGGCAGATGCCAGCGTGCAGGACTATCTCTCGCTGTTTGTCACACGCCGCGTGCGTGCCGCGTTCCGCCAGCGCCGCACGCCGACGCGTTAGGCCCTGCCCCTCACTTATTCCCCGCTGATCATCCCGACGAATGCGTGCGCCGCGCGGCGCATCCATTCACGTGCACGCTCGGCCTCGAACTGGATGCGCGCAAAGGCGTGCGTCATGCCCGAGGCTTCGATGGTGATGACCTGCGCGCCGTGCTGCACGAGGTAGTCGGCGTATTGCAGGCCATCGTCGCGCAGCACGTCGTGCGCCGCCACGATGACGACGGTATCGGGCGGCGTAGTTGCCGGCGTGCGCGCCATCAGGAAGATGCGGGGGTCTTGCTCGGCGAGGGGCTTGGCGAGGGCGTCTGCACCGATGTATTTCTCCCAGTACCAGCGCATTTCATCGCGCGTGAGGCCGGGGCCTTGCGCAAACGCGTTGTAGCTCTCGCTGCCAAAAGCCGGCGTGGTGACGGGGTACAGCAGGAACTGCGCATTGACGAGGCCAGGGCGCGCACCCTGCGCGGCCTGCACCGCAAGATGGCCGCCGGCGCTGTCGCCACCCACAGCCAGGAAGTCCGGATCGAAGCCGAGGTGCACGCGCTGCTCGGCCAGGTACGCGAGCGCGTCGCGGGCATCATCGGCCGGCACGGGAAATGGATGCTCCGGCGCGAGGCGGTAGTCGACGCTCATCACGGCGCAGCCGGTGTCTTGCGCCATCAATGCGGCCAGCATGCGATGCGTTGTGCGCGGCGCGCCAACCACCCATCCGCCACCGTGAAACCACACCAGCAAACGCGGCGTTGCCACGCCTTTCGGACGAAAGACGATGGCGTCGAGCGTGCGGCCCGCAAGCGGCACGCTCAAGTCAGAAACTTCAACGCCGTCGGGATCGGGTCGGGCGGATACCGCAGCAATCGCCTCGAAGCGCGCGCGCTGCGCGGCTGCGTCCTCGGGCAGTGGCAGGGCGCCGAACTGTTCGGCAAGGCGTTGGTAGAACTGCAGGATTTGCGGATCGACGGCCATGACGTAAGCGGGATGCGACGACCGCCCGAGTGTAGCGCGTCGCGCTGGCTTGGACCTTCCGATACGTCAGGAAGCCGCACGGCGCGAGCGGCAGCGGAATGTCAGTCCGGGGCGCCGTCGCGTTCGTCGCACAGGGCGCCTTGGGGGCTGACATTTATTTTTGCTCGCCGATGCCGAGTCGCCAGTGTTCGATCTTCGTGCAGCGGTCTTGCACGGCCGGAATGCCAGCGTTGCGCGCCACGGCCATCGCCTCGTCATTCACGATGCCGAGCTGCACCCAGATGCCGCCCACGCCCAGCATCACGGCTTCCTGCACGACGGGCAGCACCTGCTCTGAGCGCCGGAAGATATCGACCAGATCGATGCGCTGGCCGGCGGCGGCAAGCGTCGTCGCAGCTTCGGTGAGCGTGGCGTAGCAGGGCTCGCCGAGCACGTCTTCGCCCGCGTGCTGCGGATTGACGGGCACGATGCGATAGCCGGCCTGCTGCAGATAGCGCGCCACGTCATAGCTGGGCCGCGTGGGACGCGGCGACAGCCCGACCACGGCGATGGTCTTGCCGGACAGCAGCCGGCGCATGGTGGCTTGCTCGTCAGCGTAGGAGGGATTGGCGGACAACATGGTTGACGATGCAGATGGAATCAGGTTGCGGGCCGCTTGCATGCGGCGCCCAGGTCATCGATGCGCACGGCAGCACGGAACGCGCCCGACGAATAGGGTCCGACCTCATACGGCCCGTAGTGCACGACGATGCGGTCACCTTGCAGCGTAAACGGAAACGCGGCGTTACGCAGGTCGCGCTCCTTGAGGGCGCCGCGCGGCGCATCGGGTGCGCCTTCGCGCTTGAGCGCATCGACAATCTGCGTATTGAAGCTCTGCAGGCAGGCGGATGTGGGGTTCAGCACATCGGCCAAGGCGATCGGCTGGAAGCCCTGCGCACCGCGTCGCCAGTTGCCGGCGGTGAAGCTGTAGTTGCCGTGCGCGCCGCCGCTGTAGGCCCAGACCATGCGCAAGAGGCTCACGGTGTCGCCCAAACCGATGGCGCTGATGCGGATGACGCATTCGTTGTCGAATTGATCGCACTTGCGCACGCGCAGCGATTGGATCAGCGTGTCGATGCCGGCATCGCCCGTCACCGGATAGCGCTCGGTCAGCTTGGCCTGGCCGGAAGCGCCCGTGGACTCCTGATAGCGCGCCACGCGCTTGAGCGTGAAGGGTTGACTGCGGCCACCATCGCTCCAGGTGCCGGTGGCGGTGGAGCCGTCGGCCGACAGCGCACCGGAGAGCGTGCCGCCCTCGCGCACGACGGGCTGGCCAGCCGCATCGAGTGCTTCTGCGCGCTCGCGCCACACGAAGCGGCGCTCGGGTACGTTGCGCCCTTCGATGGTCCAGAAGGTGCGGCCCTGGGGGCGGTCGTCGTAGGCATCGCCAGTCAGCGTGTCGGCCACCGGGTCCTTGTCCGCGTCCTGCCCTCTGGGTGGCGGGTCGTACACGTTCAGCCAGACGTTCCACCCTGGGCTGTCGGCGCCCTTTCCCACCGTGCCCTGCCAGAAACTACCCGCCAGGCGCTCGTGCTGCTCTTTCGTTTTTGCAAGGGGGACAGTTGGCGCAGAAGCAACAGGTGCCGAGGCGGGCGGCGCACTCGCGGGTGCTGCAGGCGCAGCGAAGACCGCTTCTGTTCCGGCCTGTGCGCTGCCCAACCCGCCAAGTGCCCCCATCAAGGTAACAAAAACGCCCGCCCTCACCGACTTCTGCAACACATCGTGCATCGCATGCCTGTGCATGCCTCCCTCCTATCAACCCGACACCCCAGACTAGGACACACACCGCTGGTTCGCCGTTTTCCAAGCCCCGTCTGCCTCAGCGGCAAAACGATGGGACTGTGCAGGTGCAGCAGGCGTTCCCCGAACCGGCCCTTCAGGCGCTTTCGGACTCACACAGGGCGGCTTTTACCGCGCTTGCATTCGATTGCAATCCGACACACTTTGTTACGCCTCGGGGCCACCCCGTCACCCACAATGCCTTCGCACCTCAGCGTTTGTGTCCAATTGTTGTGCGCCATATCAGGCGCCGGATGACCATCCCCGTCCAGGGCGACGACCACGGACGCAGACCCCGGTGCAAGGTTACCCCCTCCTTTCGAATTGACCCCTCGAAGGGATTTCCCGTCCGCGCGGCGCTCCCCGGCCCGCGCGCTTTTTTTTGTGTGCGCAATTCGCGCGCCTGCCCGACAGCTTCCCGCCTCTCGCAAGTGCCTTGGATCCAGCCGATACATCTGGGGGCTGCCTGCTACCGCGAAACACGCTCTTACAAAGGCAAGTCGACCCCTCGCCGCCTGCCGCGTTAAATGGAGACATCCACGCGGCACAGGCCGCTATAAAAACGAGGGCTCATCATGTCCAAAGTTTCCCGTCGTTCCCCCCTTTCCGGTGTACGGCTGCCGTATGTGTTGCGCGCGGTAGGTGTTGCCGCCGTGCTGCTGGTCTGCGGTGCGCAGGCCGCGATGGCAGCCGATCCGGCTTCACGGGTGGCGCGGCTGTCGGACTTTTCCGGCACGGTGAGCTTCGCGCCCGCCGGCTCCGATGATTGGGCCGGCGCCTCGCTCAACCGCCCGCTCACCACGGGTGACCGCCTGTGGTCCGACCAAGGCAGCCACAGTGAGCTCCACGTCGGCTCCACAGCGTTGCGCCTGGGCCAGAACACCGGCGCCACGCTCGTCGACCTGGACGACCGCAACACGCAGGTGAAGCTCACGCAAGGCGCGCTGTCGGTACGCGTGCGGTCGCTGCCGGCCGACCAGACCATCGAGATCGATACGCCCAACCTGGCGTTCACGCCGCAGGCACCGGGCGAATACCGTCTTGACGTCGCCCCCGATGGTTCGAGCACGACCGTCACCGTGTGGCACGGTCAGGGCACGGCCTACGGCGATGACCGCTCCACGCCGCTGGGCGCAGGTCAGCAAATCCGCTTCGGCGGCACGGACCTCGCCGAGGCCGGCGGCACCGACAACCCAGGTCGCGACGCCTTCGACCGCTGGGCCGAATCGCGCGATGCACGCGAAGACGCTTCGGTCTCCGCCCGCTACGTCGGCCGCGAAATGACCGGCTACGAGGCCCTCGACGACAACGGCACCTGGCGTGAAGAAGACGGCTATGGCGCCGTGTGGGTACCGCGCGCCGTGCCCGTCGGCTGGGCACCGTATCGCACGGGCCATTGGGCCTGGGTGGCGCCCTGGGGCTGGACGTGGGTGGACGACGCGCCGTGGGGCTTTGCGCCTTTCCACTACGGCCGTTGGGCGTACGTCGGCACGACGTGGTGCTGGGTGCCGGGACCGGTGGTACCGCGGCCGGTCTATGCGCCAGCGCTCGTCGGCTTCGTGGGCGGCGGAGGCGGCGGTGGAGTGAGCTGGGGGATCAACATCTCGATCGGCTCGCCGGGGGTGGCATGGTTCCCGCTGGCGCCGGGCGAGGCGTATCGCCCGGTGTATGCGGCCAGCCCGACCTACGTGACGAACATCAACCGCACGGTGGTGGTGAACAACGTCACGGTCAACAAGACCATCATCAACAACACCACCAACGTGACCAACGTTCGCAACGTGAACCGCGTCACCTATGTCAATGCCAACAACCCAGCCGCACTGACGGCGGTGCCAGCCAAGACCTTCGTCAACGGCCAGCCGGTCGGTCCCGCCATGACGCATCTGCGACCGGAACAATTGCGCGCGCAGATGGCGCATGCGCAGTTTGTGTCGACGCCGGCGCTGGCACCGCTGCGTGCCAGCCTGGTGGGTGCAGCGGCCAACGGCGGGCCGCACCAGTTGCCGCCGCCGCAGGCGTTTGCACGTCAGGCGATTGCAGTACGAGCACCCGCCGCGCCGGCAGGTGGACACGATGCATTGGCAGAACGGTTCCGCTCTCAAGGCGGTGCGCTCCCGGGCGCTGGCCCGGCATGGACGGGCGGCAACGTGAGCGCCCGCGTTGCGCCAGTGCGAGGCCACGCCGATACGGGAATGCCGACCGCGCCAGCCGCTGCGCAGGCAGCGGGTCTACGGTTGACCCGCGCCGCGCCGAGTGGGCCCAATGGACCAAATGGGCCCTCACGCGCCGGTAACGAGCTTGGCCGACCGGCGGAACAACGCGGTCCGAATGGGCCGCAAGGGTTGATGGGCTCCCCAAACCCGCAGAATGCGCAGACGGCCCATGGTGCCCAACCTGGATCAGCTCCACAGGGTCTGATGGCCCCGGGCGCGATCAACCGGCCACGCCCGCTGCCGGGTGCCGCCGCGCCGCAGGACCGCCCGGGACAACCGCAGACTACACAGGCGCCACAAGGCCCGGCGGGCATGACGACACGTCCACCGCTGCGCGACGGCGCGCCCGGTACACCGCGAGACGAGCGCCGCGCCTTCGAACCGCGTCCGCAACTGCCGCAAGCCGGCGCGCAAGCGCCACAACCTCAGCCGCAGCGCGGCGGCCAGGAGCCGAATCGCTTCAACGGTAACCCGGCACCGGCCATGCAGGAGCGCCAGCACAACGAACCGCCGCAGATGCGCGCACGCCCCGAGCCCGAACAACGCCGGCCGGAACCGCACATGGAAGCCCCGCGTCCCGCACCGCAACCGCACGTTGAGATGCGCCCGCCACAGCCGCAGCCTCAACCGCGTCCGCCTGAAGCTCGTGCGCCACAACCGCAGCAGCAGGCACAACCACCTCGGCAGGAACACCACGAGGCCCAGCCGCATCCGCAAGGCAATCGCGGTGATGAGAAGCGCGAAGGTGAGCACCGCTGAGCAGGCACTGCGCCAGTTCTCAGGCAAAAAAAAAGCAGCCCTTTCGGGGCTGCTTTTTCCTCTGCGCCGGCCGATGACACCGGCCGGTACACACTTGCCCTAGCGTTTGCGACGCAGGCGCGCGATCGCTGCAAGCTGCGCAGCGGCCACGGCCAGTTCACTCTGCGCACGGGCCAGATCCAGGTCGCTGCCTTGATTCTGCAGCGCCTCTTCAGCCGCACGCTTGGCTTCGTTCGCCTTGGCTTCGTCCAGGTCGTGACCGCGGATTGCGGTATCGGCCAGCACGGTCACCCTCTTCGGCTGCACTTCGAGAATGCCACCGGCAACGAACACGAACTCTTCGCCGCCGTCTTCCTTCTCGATGCGCACGGCGCCCGGCTTGATGCGCGTGATCAGCGGCGTGTGGCCGGGCAGAATGCCCAGCTCGCCGGCTTCACCAGGCAGCGCCACGAACTTGGCATTGCCGGAGAAGATCTCGTGCTCAGCGCTGACGACGTCTACATGAATGGTTGCCATCTCGATTCCTTTGCTCAGAAAAGCGGCTTCCTGAAGGGGCTTCAGGAAGCCAGTACTGGCCCCGGCTCACGCGCGGTGCCAGACGTTGCTCTTACTGGAGCTTCTTGGCCTTCTCGAAGGCTTCGTCGATCGAGCCGACCATGTAGAACGCCTGTTCCGGCAGGTGATCGCACTCGCCGTCCACCAGCATCTTGAAGCCGCGGATGGTTTCCTTCAGCGGCACGTACTTGCCCGGCGAGCCCGTGAACACTTCTGCAACGTGGAACGGCTGCGACAGGAAACGCTGGATCTTACGGGCGCGGCCCACAGCCAGCTTGTCTTCCGGCGAGAGTTCGTCCATGCCCAGAATCGCGATGATGTCGCGCAGTTCCTTGTAGCGCTGCAGCGTCTTCTTCACGCGGTCGGCGACTTCGTAGTGCTCCTGGCCAACCACTTGCGGGTCGAGCTGGCGCGACGTCGAGTCGAGCGGATCCACTGCGGGGTAGATACCCAGTGCAGCGATGTCACGCGACAGCACGACGGTCGAGTCCAGGTGCAGGAAGGTCGTTGCCGGCGACGGGTCGGTCAAGTCATCGGCAGGCACGTACACGGCCTGGATCGACGTGATCGAGCCAGTCTTGGTCGACGTGATACGTTCCTGCAGCTTGCCCATTTCTTCAGCCAGCGTCGGCTGATAGCCCACGGCGGAAGGCATACGGCCCAGCAGTGCCGACACTTCGGTACCGGCCAGCGTGTAGCGGTAGATGTTATCGACGAAGAACAGGATGTCACGGCCTTCGTCACGGAAGCGCTCGGCCATCGTCAGGCCGGTCAGCGCCACGCGCAGACGGTTGCCCGGCGGCTCGTTCATCTGGCCGAACACCATGGCCACCTTGTCGAGCACGTTGGAGTCCTTCATTTCGTGGTAGAAGTCGTTGCCCTCACGGGTACGCTCGCCCACGCCAGCAAACACCGACAAGCCCGAGTGCTGCTTGGCGATGTTGTTGATCAGCTCCATCATGTTCACGGTCTTGCCGACGCCGGCGCCACCAAACAGACCCACCTTACCGCCCTTGGCGAACGGGCAGACCAGGTCGATCACCTTGATGCCGGTTTCCAGCAGGTCCACCGACGGCGACAGCTCGTCGAACTTCGGGGCCTTCTGGTGAATCGCGCGCTTTTCGTCGCAGGCGATCGGGCCGGCTTCGTCAATCGGACGACCCAGCACGTCCATGATGCGGCCCAGCGTGCCGTGACCGACCGGCACCGAGATCGGCGCACCGGTGGTCGCCACGCGCATGCCGCGACGCAGACCGTCGGACGAACCCAGCGCAATGGTACGCACCACGCCGTCGCCCAGCTGTTGTTGCACTTCGAAGGTCAGGCCCTTCTCGGCGAACGAAGCGTCGTTGCTGTCGTCCAGCACCAGCGCGTCGTAGACCTTCGGCATCGCGTCGCGCGGGAACTGAATGTCCACCACGGCGCCGATGCACTGCACGATATTTCCGTTTGCGATACTCATTTGTATCTCCAATAACTTGATTCTTTGCCGTGGCTATCAGACTGCAGCTGCGCCGCTGACGATCTCGGACAGTTCCTTCGTGATCGCTGCCTGACGGGTCTTGTTGTAGACCAGTTGCAGTTCGCCGATCACGTTCTTCGCGTTGTCCGAAGCCGCCTTCATCGCCACCATCCGGGCCGATTGCTCGGAGGCCATGTTCTCGGCCACCGCCTGGTACACCAGCGCCTCGACATAGCGGATCAGCAGCTCGTCGACCACCGTTTGCGCGTCCGGCTCGTAGATGTAATCCCACGAGTAGGCCTGCTTCTCGGCATCGCTCTGCGCGAGCTTGTCGGCGGTCAGCGGCAGTAGCTGCTCGACCACCGGCTCCTGCTTCATCGTGTTGATGAAGCGGGTGTACGCCAGGTACACGGCATCGATCTGGCCAGCGTTGAACGCGTCCAGCTGCACCTTGATTGCACCGATCAGCTTTTCCAGATGCGGCGTGTCGCCCAGATGCACGACATTCGAGACCACCTTTGCACCGACGCGGCCAAGGAACTGCATGCCCTTGGTACCGATGGCGGTGGTTTGCGTCTCAACGCCCTTGTTCTGCAGATCGCGCAGTTGGGTGGTGACGGCACGCAGCACGTTGGTGTTCAAGCCACCGCACAGGCCCTTGTCCGTCGTCACGACGATCAGGCCGGCACGCTTGATGTCGCGCGCAACCATGAACGGGTGCTTGTACTCCGGATTGGCCAGCGCCATGTGCGCAGCCACGTTGCGGATCTTCTCGGCGTACGGGCGGGCAGCACGCATCCGTTCCTGCGCCTTGCGCATCTTGGATGCGGCGACCATTTCCATCGCCTTGGTGATCTTGCGCGTGTTCTGCACGCTCTTGATCTTGGTGCGGATTTCTTTTGTTCCGGCCATTTCACTCTCTCCGTTCCGACCTGGCCACGCAGGCTAAGCGTGACCAGTTCAGGGAATGACGCGGTTAGAACGCGGCGGACTTCTTGAAATCCTCGATCGCGGCACGCAGGGCGGCCTCATCGTCCTTCGACAGATCCTTCGTATCTTCGATGCGGTTGATGAGGTCGGCGTACTTCGTCTTCAGCGTGTCGTGCAGGCCCTTTTCAAACGCCAGGATGTCCTTCACGTCCACGTTGTCGAGGAAGCCGTTGTTGGCTGCGTAGAGCGACGCGGCCAGCTGCCACACCTGCAGCGGCTGGTATTGCGGCTGCTTGAGCAGTTCGGTCACGCGGCGGCCGCGCTCGAGCTGCTTGCGGGTCGCTTCGTCCAGGTCGGAAGCAAACTGCGCGAACGCAGCCAGTTCACGGTACTGGGCCAGGTCGGTACGGATACCGCCGGACAGCTTCTTGATGACCTTGGTCTGGGCAGCACCACCCACACGCGACACCGAAATACCGGCGTTGATTGCGGGGCGTACACCTGCGTTGAACAGGTCGGTTTCCAGGAAGATCTGGCCGTCGGTAATCGAGATCACGTTGGTCGGCACGAACGCGGACACGTCGCCGGCCTGCGTTTCGATCACGGGCAGTGCGGTCAGCGAACCGGTCTTGCCCTTGACTTCACCGTTGGTGATCTTCTCGATATGCTCGGCGTTCACACGCGCAGCACGCTCCAGCAGACGCGAGTGCAGGTAGAACACGTCGCCCGGGTAAGCCTCACGGCCAGGCGGACGGCGCAGCAGCAGCGAAACCTGACGGTACGCCCAAGCTTGCTTGGTCAGATCGTCATACACGATCAGCGCGTCTTCGCCGCGGTCGCGGAAGTACTCGCCCATCGTGCAGCCGGCGTAGGCCGACAGGTACTGCATGGCAGCCGAATCGGAAGCGGCGGCAGCCACCACGATCGTGTATTCCAGCGCGCCGTGCTCTTCGAGCTTGCGCACCACGTTGGCGATCGTCGAAGCCTTCTGGCCGATTGCCACGTACACGCAGAAGATGCCCTTGCCCTTCTGGTTGATGATGGCGTCGACTGCCACGGCGGTCTTGCCGGTCTGGCGGTCGCCAATGATCAGCTCACGCTGCCCACGGCCGATCGGCACCATTGCGTCGATCGACTTCAGACCGGTCTGCACCGGCTGGCTCACCGACTGACGCGCGATCACGCCCGGAGCGACCTTTTCGATCACGTCCGTCTTCTTGGCGTTGATCGGGCCCTTGCCGTCGATCGGCTGGCCCAGTGCGTTGACCACGCGGCCCAGCAGTTCCGGGCCAACCGGCACTTCCAGAATGCGGCCCGTGCACTTGACTTCGTCGCCTTCGGAAATGTGCTCGTACTCACCCAGCACCACAGCGCCGACAGAGTCGCGCTCGAGGTTCAGCGCGAGGCCGAACGTGTTGCCCGGGAATTCCAGCATTTCGCCTTGCATCACGCCCGACAGGCCATGAATGCGGCAGATACCGTCCGTCACGGAGATGACCGTGCCGGTGTTCTTTGCGTCAGCGCCAGCCTTCAAGCCCTCGATACGGGTCTTGATCAGGTCGCTGATCTCGGAGGGGTTCAGTTGCATCGAATGCTCCTAATTCTTCAATCTGTCTGCGGGCGCGATATCGTCGATTGCATCGGCGCCTCGCGAAACAGCATTACGCGGCGGTCAGCGCAGACTGCATCTGCGTCAGGCGCGCGCGCACCGAGGTGTCGAGCACTTCGTCGCCAATCTGCACACGCACGCCGCCGATCAACGAAGGATCGACGCTCACGTGAGCCTGCAGCTTCTTGCCGAACTTGCGTTCGAGCGTGGCGACCAGTTCGGTCAGGGGCGCGCCCTCAAGCGGGAACGCACTGGTGATCTCGACGTCGGCGGCGCCTTCGCTGGCATTCCGCAGCACATGGAATTGCGCGGCAATTTCCGGCAACAGCGTCAGGCGCTTGTTGGCCACCAGCAGGCCAACCAGTTCCTTCGCCTCATGCGATACCGGAGATTTCAGCGCCGACAGGAAGATCCCCGCCACATCGGCTTTGGAGAGCTTCGGATCATCGGCGACTGCCTTCATGTCGGGCACGGCGGCAATTTGCCCCATTTCCGACACGAGCTCAGACCATGCACCCAGATTGCCGGCCTTCGCCACGCGGAACAGCGCCTCTGCGTACGGACGGGCAACGGTTGCGAGTTCTGCCATGATTACAGCTCAGCCTTGAGTTGATTGAGCAGATCGGCGTGGACCTGCGCATTGACTTCACGCTTGAGGATCTGCTCGGCACCCTTGACGGCCAGAACAGCAACCTGGTCACGCAGCGATTCACGCGCGCGCACGGTTTGCTGCTCGGCTTCGGCCTTGGCTTGCGCGATGATGCGCGCGGCTTCGGCTTGGGCGTTTTGCTTGATCTCATCGGCGGTCATCTGGGCGCGCTTTTCAGCGTCCGCGATGCGTTGCGCGCCTTCATTGCGCGCCTCGGTCAGTGCTTGGTCGACCCGCTTGTTGGCCAGCTCCAGCTCAGCCTTGCCCTTATCGGCAGCGGCCAGGCCATCGGCGATTTTCTTCGCGCGTTCGTCGAGCGCCTTCACCAGGGGCGGCCAAATGAATTTGGCAACAACCCACCACAGGATGAAGAACACGACCATCTGCGCGACGAGTGTGGCGTTCAGGTTCATGGTGTGTTCCTTTCGGTATTGAGACTACGGATCAATGCACGAAGCGGCGAGGGTCACGCGGTGCGTTCACCCTAGCCGCCTCCGGCATCATGCAGACCGAAAAGAATTACTTGATGACCGACAGCAGCGGGTTGGCGAACGCGAACAGCATGGCCACACCAACACCGATCAGGAATGCCGCGTCGATCAGGCCAGCCAGCAGGAACATCTTCGTTTGCAGCGGGTTCATCAGTTCAGGCTGACGTGCGCAGGCTTCGATGTACTTACCGCCCATCAGTGCGATGCCGAGGCAGGCGCCGATAGCACCCAGGCCAATGATGATGCCGATACCGATGGCGGTCAGACCTTGGATGTTGGCGAGAAATGCTTGCATGATGACTCCCTTTTACGTGAAAGACTAAGAACTTGAGAACTTGGAAAAATCAAACGGAACCGGAGAACCTGAACCGCAACTACTTAGTGGTGTTCATGTGCCTGGCCGATATACACCAGCGTCAGCATCATGAAGATGAAGGCTTGCAGCAGCACGATCAGGATGTGGAAGATCGCCCACACTGCGCCAGCCACCACGTGACCCACGAAACCCAGTGCCGACGTATCAGCACCGAACGTCCAGACCGAGCCAAGCAGCGCGATCAGCAGGAACACCAGTTCGCCCGCGTACATGTTGCCGAACAACCGCATGCCCAGCGACACAGCCTTGGCGAGGAATTCAATGATGTTGAGGATCAGGTTGAATGGCGCGAGGTACCACTTGGCGCCGAACGGTGCCGACAGCAGCTCGTGTGCAAAGCCGCCGGCGCCCTTGATCTTGAAGCTGTAGTAGATCATCAGGATCAGCACAGCGAACGACATGCCGAACGTACCGTTCAGGTCAGCCGTGGCCACCGCGCGGTGGTGCGGGACGTGCACGCCGAAGGTACCGAGCAGGTGGTTGACGCCCGTGACCCAGTCCACCGGGATCAGGTCGACCGCGTTCATCAGCGTAACCCACACGAAGACCATCAGCGCCAGCGGAGCGATCCAGGAACGATCGCCGTGGATGATGCCCTTGGCCTGATCGTCGACCATCTCGACAACGAGTTCAACGAAAGCCTGGAAGCGACCCGGAACGCCGGCGGTGACGCGGCGTGCGGCAATGCCCAGGACGATGATGCCGATCAGGCCCATCAACACGGACCAGAACATCGTGTCCCAGTTGATGACGGAGAAGTCGACGACGGAGGCCTGCTTGCCACCGATGCTGTTGAAATTCTGCAAATGCTCCGCGATATACGCGGAAGGCGTAAGAGCGTGCTCGGCGGCGTGGCCGGCGGCTTCTGCGACTTCAGTTGCCATGATGATTCAGTCCAATATTGCGAAACATTCTTCGTGACCCGTTCCGACTCGCGCCCGATGCAACCAGGTTTCCCCTGGAGATCGCGGACTGCACGCGGCTGAAACACGCCACCTTATTCTTGCGGAGTGTCAGCGCAATGAACCTGGCTTCTCCTGCATCAGGTCCTTGCCGTGTACCAACACGTCCAGTGTGCCCGCCATGTCGTGGTGGGCTGGAGCCGATTCAACGCACTATCGCAGCGCGAGACCGACCCAATACATCTTGAGCGCCAGGATCAGGGTGATCAGCAAGGGCGGCCAATGCAGGCCCTTGAACACCACCACCACGATCACCAGCAGCGCGACCGTGCCAAGCACCTTGATCGCTTCGCCCACTACCAGACGGGCGATGGATTCGAACCCCTTGGCCGTCGACAGCCGCATCGCGAACCATGCCGAAGGCACCACGCATACGCCACCGCCCAGCAGCGCCGACAATCCAGCCTCGGCGGCTGACGCAGCGCCCGCTCCCGCGAACCAAGTGCCGACATACCAACCGAGCGCACACAACAGTGTGATGGCCACCTGGCCGAGCACGATGGAAAAGGGCGTGATACGCGAGGCCTGCAGAGCCTGCTCGCCGAACAGGGCGACCGCTTCGTCATGCGAGAGCACATGCACCGGCGGCTCCGCCTGCTCCTCATCGTCCCAACCGTCGCGCTTCGGATCCTGCGCCGACGTGGGTCGGGCGGCTTTCAACGAAGCGTAAGAATCGGGCCGTTGCCGGTCGGTTGGCTGCATGGAAGAATGCGCTTTCATCATGCCGCACCGCTTTGGGTCAGGCGGATTTAAAACCGCACGATTTTACGGGACATGGCGTTCGCCAGTCAACGCGCAAGCGAATGCTCGTGCGGGCGCCTTCGACAGCACTCCGTGCGGCCGCGTTCCATACGGCGAGCGCAATACGGTGCTGTCGCCGGGGCACCGAATCCGCCTGATGGTGCTGCACCCCGTTGATTCCATGATGGTGCTGGCGAAGCGCGGCGTCGATGACGCGCGAGGTAATTGCACCAATTCCGTGCCAAAGGGTGCCCGTACACGGCGCCACGACGACGGCTCCAATACGTGCGTCAAACTGTCGCAGGGAAACTCAGGCCGCCTCTTCGTTGCCGTCCGGTCGCAGGCGCGCGAGCAAGCCGTCGAACTCGTCAAGACTGCTGAACTGCACGGTCAACTGACCACGGCCCTTGGCCGCCAGCTTGATCTGCACACCCAGGCCCAGTTGATCGGCCAACTCCTCTTCCAGGCGCGCGACGTCACGACCACCTTGGTGACCGCCCTTTTGCTTGAGTGACTTCAGCTCGAATGGCTTGAGCGTCAACGCGACCAGTTTTTCCGTCTCGCGCACCGACAGGCGCTTGTTGACGATCTGGTTGGCCAATGTGATCTGCGTAGCGCCATCGACGGCGAGCAGCGCGCGGGCGTGGCCCATGTCGAGGTCGCCGGCCATCAGCATGGTCTGCACGGGCTGAGCGAGATTGAGCAGGCGCAACAGGTTCGACACCGCGCTGCGCGAACGCCCTACCGATTCCGCCGCCTGCTCGTGCGTGAACTGGAATTCACGCACCAGGCGCGCAATGCCCTGCGCCTCTTCCAGCGGGTTGAGATCTTCGCGCTGGATGTTCTCGATCAGCGCCATGGCAGCGGCTGATTCATCCGGCACGTCCTTCACGAGGACGGGCACTTCGGTCAGGCCGGCGAGGCGCGAAGCGCGGAAGCGGCGTTCACCCGCGATGATTTCGTACTTCGGCTTCGCGCCGTCTGACTCGACCTTGCGCACCAGAATCGGCTGCATCAGGCCTTGTGCGCGGATGCTGGCGGCGAGCTCCTGCAGCGCGCCTTCGTCCATGCGCGTGCGCGGCTGATATTTGCCGGGCTGCATCTGTTCCAGCTTCAGGACCGTCGGGGCGCCCTCCTGCTTGGCGGCTTCGACAATCTCGGCTGGACTGCCGAGCAGCGCTTCGAGGCCGCGGCCCAGTCCCTTTTTTTTCATCGTGCTCATGTTGTTCCTCTTACCGCTCAGGCCGGCGTGTCGGCCATCTGCCGCACGCGCGCGATCATCTCGGCACCGAAATCCAGATAGGCCTTGGCCCCCTTCGATGCCACGTCAAACGCCACGCCCGGCATGCCGTACGACGGCGCTTCGGCCAGACGCACATTGCGCGGGATGACCGTCTTGAACACCTTGTCGCCGAAGTGCGATTCGAGTTGCGCCGAGACCTGCTGCTGCAACGTCACGCGCGGGTCAAACATCACGCGCAACAGACCGATCACCTTGAGATCGCGGTTCAGGTTGGCGTGCACCTGCTTGATGGTGTTGACCAGATCCGACAGGCCTTCGAGCGCGAAGTACTCGCACTGCATTGGCACGACCACGCCATGCGCGGCGCACAGGCCGTTGAGCGTGAGCAGCGAGAGCGACGGCGGACAATCGATGAGGACAAAGTCGTAGTCGGCTTCCACCTCGGCGAGCGCAAGCTTGAGGCGGTTCTCGCGATGTTCCAGATCGACCAGTTCGACTTCGGCGCCGGCCAGGTCGCGGTTGGCGGGCAGCACGTCATAGCGCCCTGCCTCCGAGCGCTGGCGCGCCTGCGGAATCGTCGCCAGCCCGACAAGCACCTGGTAGACGCTGAATTCCAGCGTGTGCTTGTCGATGCCGGAGCCCATCGAAGCATTGCCCTGAGGGTCGAGGTCGACCAGCAGCACGCGTTGCCCTTGCGCGGCCAGTCCGGCCGCGAGATTCACCGTGGTGGTGGTCTTGCCGACCCCGCCCTTCTGGTTGGCGATCACGAAAATATTCGACATGACTCCTCTGCGGTGAATGGCTCGCTACAACGTTCGCTCACGCCGACGGCGCGAGGATGACCAGGTGACGCTCAGCCGGCAGCCCCGGCACGGTCAGGCGCTCGATGGCTTCGACGGTCCAGCCGGCGGGCAGGCGTTCGATTTCGGCATCCGGGCGCACGCCCTTCATGGCGACCATGCGGCCGCCGGGCGCCAGCAGGTGCCCGGCCAGATTCACGAAATCGACCAACTCGGCAAACGCGCGTGACGTGATGACGCCGTAGCCGGTGGCATCGGCCAGTTTTTCTACATGGCCCCAATGCGATTGGGCATTGGCCAAGCCAAGCTCGGCGCGGCACTGCGTCAGGAAGGCGGTCTTCTTCTGCACGATGTCGACCATCGTGACGCTTACATCTGGGAAAGCGATGGCCAGCGGAATGCCCGGCAGCCCACCACCCGAACCGACGTCCAGCACGCGCGGTGCGTCGGGTTGGGCACGGCGGGCCAAACCGGCGATGCGCGACACGGCCGAGAGCGAATCCAGCAGGTGATGCGTCAGCATGTCGCCGGCATCACGAATGGCGGTCAGGTTATAGACGCGGTTCCATTTGGCCAGCAGCCCTTGATACGCCAGCAGGCGATCGACCTGCGCGTCGTCCAGCGACAAGCCAAGCGCACGGGCGCCGGCTTCCAACTCTGCCCGGGCGTCTGTCAGTGCATTCGCCATCAAGCGGCCTCGCCTTCTGAACTGGCGCGCGGGCCAACTTGGCCACGCAGCACGCCCTTCTTGAGGTGCACGAGCAGCAGCGACACGGCGGCCGGCGTGATGCCGGAGATACGTGAAGCCTGTCCGATGGTCTCGGGCTTGTGCTTGGCGAGCTTCTGCTGGACCTCGATCGACAGACCGCGCACTTGCGAATAATCGAAATCGGCCGGCAGACGGGTGTTCTCGTTCGCACCGAGGCGCTCCACTTCATCGGCTTGCCGGGCGATATAGCCGTGGTATTTGATGCCGATCTCGACCTGCTCGCGGATCTGCTCGGCCAGCAACGGGTCTTCAGCCAACGGCGATTCGAGCGCGTACTTGCCGCCCTGCATGCCCACAAGGGTTTCGTACGTCACGTTAGGCCGGCGCAGCAAGTCGGCCAAGGCGTACTCGCGCTCAATGCCTTTGCCCAGGACCGGCTCAGCGTCTTCCAACGGAAGCGTGGCCGGATTCACCCAAGTCGACTTGAGGCGCTCTGTTTCACGTGAAACAGCGTCACGCTTCCGGTTGAAGGCATCCCAGCGAGCGTCGTCGACCACGCCCAGCGTGCGGCCGACTTCGGTCAAGCGCATGTCGGCGTTGTCTTCCCGCAGGCTGAGGCGGAACTCGGCCCGGCTGGTGAACATGCGATACGGCTCGGTCACGCCCCGGGTGATGAGGTCGTCGACGAGCACGCCCAGATAAGCCTGGTCGCGGCGCGGCGTCCAGGCATCCTTGCCCTGCACTTGCAGGCCGGCGTTGATGCCCGCCAGCAGGCCTTGCGCCGCGGCCTCTTCGTAACCGGTCGTCCCGTTGATCTGGCCAGCGAAGAACAGGCCGGAAATCGCCTTCGACTCCAGCGAGGCCTTGAGGCCGCGCGGGTCGAAGTAGTCGTACTCGATGGCGTAACCGGGACGCAGGATGTGGGCATTCTCCAGCCCGCGCATTGAGTGGATCAGGTCGAGCTGCACATCAAACGGCAGGCTGGTCGACACGCCGTTCG
The DNA here is from genome assembly GCF_001699815.1 of Ralstonia pickettii. GTDB lineage: Bacteria > Pseudomonadota > Gammaproteobacteria > Burkholderiales > Burkholderiaceae > Ralstonia > Ralstonia thomasii. Next base: position 28,553 of record NZ_MCGB01000106.1, read on the forward strand.
GGTAAAACTCGTTGGTCGCCAAGCCCTCCGGTTCCAGGAAGATCTGGTGGCTGTCCTTGCTGGCGAAGCGATGGATCTTGTCTTCAATGCTAGGGCAGTAGCGTGGCCCCACCCCTTCGATCACGCCCGTGTACATGGGGGAGCGGTCCAGCCCGGCGCGGATGATGTCGTGCGTGCGCTCGTTGGTGTGCGTTACCCAGCACGGCACTTGACGCGGATGCATGTCCGCGCGGCCCATGAACGAGAACACCGGCACCGGATCGAGATCACCCGGCTGCTCTTCGAGCACCGAAAAATCGATGGAGCGGCCGTCAATGCGCGGCGGCGTGCCGGTTTTGAGGCGGCCTTGCGGCAGCTTCAATTCCTTCAGACGCGCCGACAGCGATACCGCAGCCGGGTCGCCCGCGCGACCGCCGGTGTAGTTGTTTAGCCCGACGTGGATCTTGCCGTCGAGGAACGTGCCGGCCGTCAGTACCACAGCACGTGCACGGAACTGCACGCCAACCTGCGTCACCGCCCCGATTACGCGATCGCCTTCTACCACCAGGTCTTCCACAGCCTGCTGGAACAGCATCAGGTTCGGCTGGTTTTCCAGGCGATGACGGATCGCCGCCTTGTACAGCACGCGGTCTGCCTGCGCGCGAGTCGCCCTCACGGCCGGGCCCTTGCTGGAATTGAGGATACGGAACTGGATCCCGCCCTCGTCCGTCGCAATGGCCATGGCGCCGCCGAGCGCATCCACTTCCTTGACCAGGTGACCCTTGCCGATGCCGCCGATGGACGGATTGCAGCTCATCTGCCCCAAGGTCTCGATGTTGTGCGTCAGCAGCAGGGTCTGGCAGCCCATGCGCGCCGCCGCCAGGGCGGCCTCGGTGCCGGCGTGTCCGCCGCCCACCACGATCACATCGAATTCAATTGGATACAGCATGGCTTCCTCCTCGCATGGAGGCATTGAAAATTTGGAGAAGCGGAATTATAAGTCGCGCAGCTACACCACAGTTCGACGATGCGGTAATCGAGACGAAATTCCCCCGCTTTTCGTGTTTCACGTGAAACATGCACCGCTTGTCGGGCAGGCTTGTGTTTCACGTGAAACACACCGAGGGTTGGCCTTCAGGCATCGTGACCCGAGTGCGTCCGCAGAAAGTCGATGAAGACGCGCGGCTTGCCCGGCATCCGAGGCGTGCCTGGGAAATAGAGATGAAAGCGATACATCGGCGGACACCACGGCTCGAGCACTCGAACCAGGCGGCCGGCCGCCACATGCTCGGTAACGAGGTCTTCCAACACGTGCGCCAAGCCCATGCCCTGCTTCGCCGCCTCGACCATCGCCAGCACATCATTGGCGATGAAGCCCCCGTCACATCGGCCGACTGAATGGCACCACCGCGGGGTTCGACAAACGCCCAGTCATACAAGGCGCCGCTACTCGGAAAGCGATATCGGATGCACCGATGCCCGCGCAGTGCGTCCAGCGATTCAGGAGTGCCATACGCTTGCAAATAGCCTGCGCTGCCCACCACCGCGATACGGCGCGCCGGTCCAATCGGCACGCCGACCATGTCGCGGCGCTGCCCACAACCGCGGCATCGCCAGTACCGAAAAGCCTCGCCAGCACTTGAGCCCCAAAAGCAAAACGCACGGCGCGAACCGTGCGTTTTGCTTTGGGCAATGACGTGGGCTACGTCATTAATTCTGCAGCTTCCACTTCCCGTCCTTGATCTCCACCATCACCCGCGCCCGCTGATCCAGCCCGAGGTGATCCTTCGCATTCATATTCATCACGCCGTGCGAGATGGCCAGGTTGGTCGTCGTCTCCATCGCATCGCGCAGCCCCTTGCGGAACGCCGGCGTGCCGGGTTGCCCCTTCTTCAGCGCTTCGGGCATCGCCTGCGTGAACAACAAACCGGCATCCCACATGTGGCCACCGAAGGTGGAAACCTGCCCGCCGTAGGCCTTCTCATATGCAGTCTTGTACGCCAGCGCCGGCTTCTTTACCAGATTGCTGTCCGGCAGTTGCTCGGCAACCAGGATCGGGCCCGCGGGCAGGTACGTGCCTTCGCAGTCCTTGCCACACACACGCAGGAAGTCGGCGTTCGCCACGCCGTGCGTCTGATACAGCTTGCCCTTGTAGCCGCGCTCCTTGAGCGCCCGTTCCGGCAACGCGGCCGGCGTACCCGAGCCTGCGATCAGCACCGCATCCGGATTGGCTGACATGATCTTCAGCACCTGCCCCGTCACCGACGTATCGGTCCGAGCAAAGCGCTCATTGGCGACGACCTTCAGCTTGCGCAATGCAGCCACCTTGTCGAACTCCTGCGCCCACGAATCGCCATAGGCATCGGCAAAACCGATCAGCGCGACCGTCTTCACGCCGTGGTTGGCCATGTGCTCGGCAATGGCGGTCGCCATGTGGGAATCGTTTTGCGGCGTCTTGAAGACCCACGCCCGCTTGGCGTCCATCGGCTCGATGATCCGCGCTGATGCGGCCAAGGTGATCATTGGCGTTTCGTTCTCGGCCACCACATCCACCATCGCCAGCGAGTTCGGCGTGACGGTCGAACCGATCACCAGGTCGACCTTGTCTTCGGTGATCAACTTGCGCGTGTTCTTGACGGCCGTGGTCGTGTCAGACGCATCGTCGAGCACGATGTACTCGATTTTCTTGCCGGCGATTTCCTTGGGGAGCAGCGCGACGGTGTTCTTTTCCGGAATGCCTAGGGAAGCGGCCGGCCCCGTGGCAGACACCGTGATGCCGACCTTCACCTGGGCGAACGCCGTACCTGCCAACAGTGCCGTCGCGGCGAGTGCAATGCGGGATGCGCGCGAAACCTTCATGCCGTCCGTCTCCTGAGATATGCGAAGCGGGTCTGCGCCCGCCCTGGATCTGCGATTTGGCCGACCGCTGGGTCGGGGATGAACGAGTCTAGAAGGAGTCACGCCACGCGAGCAAGGGGGGAGATACCCCAAACCTTAACGTGTTCACGATCTGGGCAGATTCAGCCTACGCGATACACCCGGCCGCTCTGCACGCCCTCCACGCTGCGTCGGTACGCCAGCGCCGCACGCGCTGCCGGCACAGGCTAGAAGCCCGGAAAGAACGCGCCATACGCCTCCATCGATTCGGTCAGCACCGTCGGGCTCACCGCGTTCATGCGGATGCCGCGCGGCAGTTCGCACGCGGCGGCGCGCACAAAACCCTCCACGCCCGCGTTGACGGCGCTCGCGTTGGCGCCTTGTGCAACAGGCTCCTGCCCCACGATACCGGTCGTCAGCGTGATCGAGCCGCCGTCGTTCAGATAATGCTGGCCGACGAGCGCCAGGCGCACCTGACCGAGCAGCTTGTCCTGCAGGCCAACGGTGAAATCCGCGGCCGTCATCTTTGTCAGCGGCCCGAAGAACAGGTTGCCGGCGGTGGAGACGATCGCATCAACGCGGCCAACCTTGTCGAACAGTGCGGCCACGCTGTCGGCATTGGTGATGTCGACCTGATGCTCACCCTGCGTGCGGCCGACGCGGATGATTTCGTGCGCACCGCCCTGCTCCAGTTCCGCCACCACGGCGCGGCCCAGCGTGCCGCTGGCACCAATCACGACGATCTTCCTGTCTTGCTCCCTCGCAAATCCGGTTGGAATGGCGCCTACGACGGCCATGGCTTGCGCGCGGCAGCGCTGACCGGTGCCGGCCTGCTGCTGCAGCCCGAAGTGCTCGTCGCCGAAGACCTGGCAAGCGGCCGACTCGTACGCGTGCTGCAAGCGTATGCGCCCGGGCCGCGGCCGATTCATGTCGTGTATCGGCAGGACCGGCGGCCGCTACCGAAGCTCTCCGGTTTTGTGGAGCATTTGCTGGCGCAGGTGCCCACGTTCGTCCCCGCATCGGCGGCACAATAGCGCCCATGAACCCCGAAGACCTCCACCGCCTCGTCACCACGCAGATGCCCTTTGGCAAATACAAGGGCCGCCTGATTGCCGACCTGCCGGGTCATTACCTCAACTGGTTTGCACGCGAAGGGTTTCCGCCGGGGCAGATCGGCCGACTGCTGGCGCTGATGCAGGAGCTGGATCACAACGGCCTGAAGGGCCTGCTCGACCCACTGCGCCAGGGCCGCTGACAACGCGATCGATCAATCGCCGTTGATGTAACGCAGCAGCCCCGTCGCCAGCGCATCAAACACCACGCGGCAGCGCGGGCTGTCACGCAGGTCTTCGTGCATGGCGAGCCAGGTGTCGAGCGTGATGGAAATCTGATCGCCGAACAGCCGAACCAGATCTGCGTTGTTCCGCACCAGCCCGATCTGGCAGAAGCCGATGCCAAAGCCCGCACGCAGCGCGGCAATCGCAGCCAGGTCACTGTCGGTGCGCAGTGCGAAGCGGTTGCGTTGAACCCACGGCAGTTGCGCTCGCATGCTGCGCAGGAACGCGTTCTCTTTGTCGTAGCCGATCAAGGTGTGGGCCGCGAGTTCTTCCACCGTGCTTGGCGTGCCGCGCTGCGCCAGATAGCGCCGGTGGGCAAATATCCCCAGCTCGATCGCGCCGATGTGCCGCGCGACGAGCACGCCCTGGCTCGGTGGCTGCATGCGCACGGCGATATCCGCCTCGCGGCGCAGCAGGTCTTCCATCCGGTTGGAGGGCACCAGTTCGAGCGTCAGCTCCGGATAGGCGGCGTGCAGGTCGGCGAGGATGGGCGGCAACACTTCCACCGCCACCACCTCGCTGGCAGTGATGCGCACGGTGCCGCGCACGCCCTCGCCCTGGCTGGAAGCGGCGCGCAGCAAGGCGGCGCTCGTGGCTTCGAGCGATTCCGCAAACGGCCGCAGCGATAGCGCCGCTTCTGTGGGGCTCAGCCCTTGCTGCGTTCGGAGGAAGAGCGACATGCCCAGCGCCCGTTCGAGCGCATCGACATGTCGCCCCACGGTCGGCTGCGTCAGCCCCAACGCGCGGGCGGCGCCCGACAGCGATCCTTCTCGCACGACGGCAAGAAACGTCCGATACAACTCCCAACCCGGTTCTGATCCGCTCATACAAATTTGTATAGCTGTACGCTTGATATCAACAATTCCATTGAAGCATAGCTGCGCCCAGAATGCCTCCATCGCAACGCTCTCTCTCACATCAGGAGCACGATCATGGAACAGGTAAAACGCATCGCATTGGTACTGGGCGCCACTGGCGGCATTGGCGGCGAAGTGGCACGTCGGCTGGTGGCACGTGGCTGGCATGTGCGGGCGCTGCAGCGCAATCCGGTCGCGCTGACGAACCGCAACACCGCATTCGAGTGGATTCGCGGCGACGCGATGGTGCGCGAAGACGTGGTCGGCGCGGCGCAAGGCGCGGAGCTGATCATCCACGCCGTCAACCCGCCGGGCTACCAGAACTGGGCCGGCCTGGTGCTGCCGATGATCGACAACACCATCGCCGCCGCCCGCGCCTCGGGTGCGCGCATCGTGCTGCCGGGCACGGTGTACAACTTCGCGCCGGACACGTTTCCCGTGCTGCGCGAAACCACCCCGCAGGCACCGCTCACGCGCAAGGGCAAGATCCGCGCGGAGCTGGAGCGCCGCATGCAGGCCGCCAGCGCCGACGGTGTGCGCAGCCTGATCGTGCGCGCCGGCGATTTCTTCGGGCCGCAAACCAGCAACACCTGGTTTGCCGGCGCGCTGGTCAAGCCGGGCAAGCCTGTCCGCACCGTTACGCATCCGGGCGCCGCCGGCATCGGTCATCAATGGGCGTATTTGCCCGATGTGGCCGAAACGATGTTGCGTCTTGTCGAGCAAGGCGACCGTCTGCCGGACTTCGCCGTCTATCACATGCGCGGCCACTGGGATGCCGATGGCACGCAGATGGTCGCATCGATTGGCCGCGCGGTGGGCCACCCCGTCAAGACGCGCGCATTCCCGTGGTGGCTGATGCCCGCGCTGACACCGTTCTCGGAGATGCTGCGCGAGATGCGCGAGATGCGTTATCTGTGGCAGCACCCGGTGCGCATGGACAATGCCAAGCTCGTGCAGGCACTCGGCGCCGAACCGCACACGCCGTGGGACGAAGCCGTGGGCGCGACGTTACGCAGTCTAGGCTGCCGCTGAAACCCGCGCGGCCATCGCCAGGAAGTGCGCAAGGTCAGGCGTGCGCTGCCCCGCCACCTTGGCGAGGTCATCCCACTGGCGCAATTGCAGCGCATCGGCAGCGTATGGACGCTGCATGAAGGCCTCGGCCTCGTGTGTCGAAAACACGCCGCCCTGCAGCGCCAGGCTGCGTACCGAATCCGCTGATAGGCGTGCGTAGTAATGCGCGTCCATCGCGCACAGGCAGCGCTTGGCATCCACGTGCAGGCGGATCGGCTCCAGCACGGCGTCCGGAAACGTGGCGCGCAGAAATGGCAGCGCAACGTACTGGTGCTGATCGTCGATGCCGTGCGCGGTGGGGGTCTCACCTTGCAGGTTCAGCAAATGACCGAGGTCGTGCAGCAACGCCGCCGTGATCAGCGCATCCGACGCGCCGGCCGCCTCCGCCAGCGCCGCCGTCTGCAACGCATGTTCGAGTTGGGTGACGGGCTCGCCACTGTAGGCAATGCTGCCGTGGCGATCGAACAGCGTGCGGATGTCGTCAAGACTCAGGGCCATGATGCTGCGCAGTAAAAGCGGAACTTTGCAGCCTAGCCAGCCCGTGCGGCAACACGGTGACAACGCACCGCGCATTAGCCCGCGTGATCGGCGCGATTAGAAAGTTTGGTTGGGAATGCGCGGCGGGCGCCCGTATCTTCAGTGCCTTCCCACCCATCGGAGCGCACCATGCTCGCAGGACACGCCGTACAGGTCACGCACGCGCTGGAACAGGTCACGGACTATTGGTCGCCGCGCATTGTCGGCCAAGTCAACGACCAATACATCAAGGTCGCCAAGCTCAAGGGCGAATTCGTCTGGCACGACCACCCGAATGAAGACGAACTGTTTTTCGTGGTCTATGGCCACCTGAAAATCGCCTTCGAGGACCGCGCCGATGTGCATCTCGGCCCCGGTGACTTCTGCGTCGTACCGCGTGGCGTGCGGCATTTTCCGGTTGCCGACGAGGAATGCGGAATCATGCTGATCGAAACCGTGACCACGCAGCACACGGGCGATGTCATTACCGAGCGCAGCGTGACGCTCGAGAAGCAACTCAACGGATGAACGCGTCGTAAGCCGTCTTCAAAATCAACGCCAGCACCACCACGATGAACACCTTGCGCACGAAGCGGCTGCCGTGCCGCAACGCGAGGTGGCTGCCGACCTGATTGCCGGCCACGTTGGCGACTGCCATCACCACGCCAAGCTGCCACCACACGTGGCCCTTGGCGGCCAACAGTAACAGGGCCGCCACGTTGGTCGCCAGATTCACGATCTTGGTGGACGCCGACGCGTGCAGAAAGTCGTACCCAAACACGCGCACAAACACGATCATCAGAAAGCTGCCGGTGCCCGGGCCGAAGACGCCGTCGTAGAAACCGATGGCGGCGCCAGCCAGCAACGCCGTCGCCCGCTCGCGCCAGCCCTGGAGGCTCGGGGCGTGATCGGCGCCCAGATTCTTCTTGGCCACCGTGTAGACGAGCAGCACCGCCAGCACGAACGGCAGCGCACGGCGCAGCGGTTCGGCGGGAATATGCATGAGCGCCCACGCGCCCAGTAGCGAAAACATAAACGCGGTGACCACCGCCGGTGCCGTCGCGCCCCAATAGATGCGCACCGTGCGGCCGTAGCGCACCGCCGCCGTCGCGGTGCCCGACATCGACGCGACCTTGTTCGTACCGATGAGCGTAGCGGGCGCGATGTTCGGATACGCAGAGAACAGGGCGGGAATCTGCACTAGGCCGCCGCCACCGGCTACGGCATCGATCAGGCCGGCCAGAAAGCCGGCCACGGCGAGCAAAGCGAATTCCATCAGGAGAAACGAAACACGAAGGATTAGCCCAGCGACTTGGGCGACGGGCGTGCGCTGCGCCGCCAGCAGCCCGACGCGTCGGGCACAAAGCCGAGCGCTGCGGCGTCTTCAGCCGAAAGCGCCGCGGGCGGCAGCAGGACGTGGAGTATGCCGTGTGCCCTGGCGTACTCATTGACGGCCGCCAAGGCGGCCTCACGCGTGGCCATGTCACCGGTAAATAGCATCACGCCAGCCGGCAACCACGCCACCAGACCGCCCAGCATCAGATGCGGCACGAGCGTGATCGGCACCACGCCGGCCAACACCTCACCCGTCTCCACCAGGAAGCATGGATGCACGCTCGGATGAGCGAGCAGCGTATCGACGGCATGCGCCAGCTGCAGCGGCGAGGCGGTCGACGCGACGGCGGTCAGCAGGTGCGCGCGGTCTTCAGGCGTGGCAAGGCGGGTGGACAGGATCATGGGCGGCTCTGGCGAAGGCGCCATTGTCATGCAGCGCGCGCATAGGCGTCGACGCCTAATGCATTTCTCTTGTGAATCTGCACGAACCAGAATGGATGCGTCGCCCCACGGAGCCCGCCATGGCAGACCCGACCCGCGCCCTCACCCTGCAATTGCTGCAGTCGCTGGCCGAGCGGCCCCGGCCCTACGCCGAAGTGCTGGAAACGTGGCGGACGTCGTGCCCGCGCTTGTCGATCTGGGAGGATGCCTGTATCGACGGGCTGGTCGACTGCGCGCCCGAATCCCCGCCTGAGCTGCAGCTAGTGACGGTCAGCGCCCGGGGGCGGGCACTGCTGGCCGGCGCTCTCGCGGAAGGAGACCGCACAAACTAAAAGGCCCTGCCGGGGATCGCCTGGCAGGGCCTTTATCTATTTTGCATCTCCACCGTACATGCGGTGCGTGCTGTCGTCTCCTCGCTCCCGCCTCATTTATCTCGTGCGAAAACCGTAACGAGACTGTAAAAGATGCACCGCAATGCAGCAACTAGAGCAAACCCTTACGGTGCATGAGGCACCAAGTGCAGCCGTTCGGGTGAAATTTACCGGCATCTTCGCGCATTGTGGCGTCAACGTCGCAGCCAGGGCACACGCGCCGCAATTTCGCCCATGATGCCGCGCCGGAACGTCAGCACACAGATCACGAAGATCGCGCCCGTGACCGTGGTGACTGATTCGCCAAGGATATTGAAGCCGTCGATGCCAGTGGCGCCAGCGAGGAAACTGCCGATGTCGCCGAGCTTGTTTTCCAGCGCGATCACGAGCGCCGCACCCAGCAGCGGGCCAGACAGGATACCCAGGCCGCCTACCAGCGTCATCAGGATGACCGAGCCGGACATCGACCAGTGCACGTCGGTGAGCGTCTCGAAGCCGAGCACCAGCGTCTTGAGCGAACCGGCCAGGCCCGTCAGCGCCGCCGACAGCACGAAGGCCAGCAGCTTGAAACGATCGGTGTCGTAGCCGAGGGACGTGGCGCGCGGCTCGTTCTCCTTGATGGCCTTGAGGATCTGCCCGAACGGCGAGTGGATCGTGCGCACGATCAGCAGGAACGCCAGCACCACGATAGCGAGCACGACGTAATACAGCGTGAGGTCGGACGACAGATCCAGCACGCCGAACAGCTTGCCGCGCGGCACGCCCTGCAGGCCGTCTTCGCCGCCGGTGAATGGCACCTGAAGGCAGAAGAAATACAGCATCTGTGCCAGCGCCAGTGTGATCATCGCGAAGTAGATCCCCTGACGACGGATGGCGAGCAGGCCGACGATCAAACCGATGAACGCGCCCGCTGCAGTGCCCGCCAGCAGGCCAAGCTCCGGCGTGACATGCAGGTCGCGCATCATGTAGCCGGCCACGTAGCCCGCGCCGCCAAAGAACGCCGCATGCCCGAACGATAGCAGCCCTGTGTAACCCAGCAGCAGGTTGAAGGCGGAGGCAAACAGCGCAAAGCACAGCAGCTTGGCGACGAACACCGGATACGCGCCCACCAGCGGCGCGGCAATCAGCGCCACCAGAAGCAGCCCGTACAGCACGTATTTGAGGGAAGAAGAGTTGGTCATGTTGGCCGCGCCGCTCATTTCTCTTTACCGAACAGGCCCGCCGGACGCACCAGCAGCACCAGCACCATGATCACGAACACCACGGTCGCCGACGCCTGTGGATAAAACACCTTGGTCAGCCCCTCGATCACGCCCAGGCCCAGCCCGGTGACGATCGAACCGAGAATCGACCCCATGCCGCCAATCACCACCACCGCAAACACGGTGATGATCATGCTCTGCCCCATCAGCGGCGAGATCTGGATGACCGGCGCCGCCAGCACACCAGCAAACGCCGCCAGCGCCACGCCAAAGCCGTAGGTAAGCGTGACCATCAGCGGCACGTTCACGCCAAAGGCTTCGACCAGCTTGGGGTTCTCCGTGCCGGCGCGCAGGTAAGCGCCCAGCTTCGTCTTCTCGATCATGAACCACGTGGCAAAGCACACCGCCAGCGACGCCACCACCACCCACGCGCGATAGTTGGGCAGCATCATGAAGCCGAGGTCGGTGGCACCCTGCAGCAGTTGGGGCGTGTCATATGGCAGGCCAGACACACCGTAGATGGCGCGGAACACGCCTTCGATGACGAGCGTCACGCCCAACGTGAGCAGCAGGCCATAGAGGTGATCGAGCTTGTAGATGAACCGCAGCAGCGTGCGTTCGATCACCACGCCCAGCAAGCCGATCGCCAGCGGCGAGAGCGCGAGCATCGCCCAATAAGGCACGCCCAGGTACGAGAAGCCCATCCACGTGAGCACCGCGCCCAGCATGAACAGCGCGCCGTGCGCAAAATTGATGACGTTGAGCAGCCCGAAGATGACCGCAAGGCCCAGGCTCAACATCGCATAGAAGGAACCGTTGACCAGACCCAGCAGCAGCTGGCTGAGCATGGCCGGTAGCGGAACGCCGAAGATTTCCATCGCGGTCAGGGGAAGAACACCAACACAACGTTGATGGCGCCGCCCTCCACACGGACGGCGGCGCCGGATTGCCTACGCTTTTACTTCTTCATCAGCGAGCACTTGGACTCGGCCGGCGTGGTGAAAGCCTGCTCGCCCGGGATCGTCGCGACAACCTTCAGGTAATCCCACGGCTTCTTCGATTCGGCCGGCGTCTTCACCTGCAGCAGGTACATGTCGTGGATGGCACGGCCGTCCTGGCGGATATAGCCCTTCGTGTAGAAGTCGTCGATCTTGGTCTTCTTGAGCTGGGCGATGACCTTGTCCGGATCATCCGTGCCAGCAGCGGCCACGGCCTTGATGTAGTTCGACACCGCCGAGTAATCCGCTGCCTGCAGGCTGCTCGGCATCTTCTTCATCTTCATGAAGTAGCGGTTGGCGAACTTGCGCGACGCGTCGGTCATGTCCCAGTACCAGCTGTCGGTCATCAGCAGGCCTTCGGCCGTCTGCAGACCCAGGCTGTGCACGTCGTTGATGAACATCAGCAGGCCTGCGATCTTCATCGTCTTGGTGATGCCGAATTCCTTGGCTGCCTTGATCGAGTTGATCGTGTCGCCGCCGGCGTTGGCCAGGCCCAGGATCTGTGCCTTGGACGACTGCGCCTGCAGCAGGTACGACGAGAAGTCCGATGCCGACAGCGGGTGCTTGACCGAACCGACCACCGTGCCGCCGTTGGCCTTCACCACAGCCGTGGTGTCGTTCTCCAGCGAGTGACCGAACGCGTAATCGGCGGTCAGGAAGAACCACGACTTGCCGCCCTGCTTGACCACCGCGCTGCCCGTGCCCTTGGCCAGTGCCACGGTGTCGTACGCATAGTGGATCGTGTACGGCGTGCACTCTTCGTTGGTCAGGCGCGCCGTGCCGGCACCGATGTCGATAAACACGCGCTTCTTCTCGGAAGCCACCTTGTTCATGGCCAGGCCCGTGGCAGAGTTCGTGCCGCCCAGCAGCATGTCCAGGCCTTGCTGGTCCATCCATTCACGCGCCTTCGATGCGGCAATGTCGGCCTTGTTCTGGTGGTCCGCCGTCACGAGTTCGATCGGCTTGCCGAGCACCTTGCCGCCCGCATCCTCGATCGCCATCTTCACCGCCTCGACACCGCCCTGCCCGTCGATGTCGGCATACAGCCCCGAAAGATCGGTGATGTAGCCGATCTTCACCTTGTCGCCGCTCACCTGCGCATGCGCGCCGAATGCGGCCGCCCCCAGCCCTACCGCCATCAATGCACCAGCCAGCTTCTTGAGTGTCATGGTCTTGTCTCCTGTGTCGTGCGCGCCGCGGATCACGCTGGCGCATGGGTCTTGCAAGTCGATCGGGAAAACCTCTTAAACGCCGAGCAGCTCGTGCAGCACCGGCATCTTGTCCTGCAACTGCGCCGCCTCGAAACGCTCGACGATGCGGCCGTGTTCCATCACATAAAACCGGTCTGCCAGCGGCGCGGCAAAGCGGAAGTTCTGCTCCACCATCACCACCGTGTAGCCGCGCTTCTTGAGCATCAGGATCATGCGGGCCAGCGCCTGCACGATCACCGGCGCCAGTCCTTCGGAAATCTCGTCGAGCAGCAACAGGTTCGCGCCGGTGCGCAGGATGCGCCCGACCGCCAGCATCTGCTGCTCGCCGCCCGACAGGCGCGTGCCCTGGCTTTGGCGGCGCTCGGCCAGGTTGGGGAACATCTCGTAGATCTCGTCGATGCTCATACCGGCATTGCCGGTCTTGGCCACCTGGCCCTTCAGCACCGGCGGCAGCATCAGGTTCTCTTCGCACGACAGGCTCGAGAAAATGCCGCGCTCCTCGGGGCAGTACCCGATGCCGCAGTGGGCGATCTTGTGCGTGGGCAGGTCGATCGTTTCCACACCCTGGCCGCCAGCGTCATGCACGACGATGGAGCCTTTGCGCGTGCCCACCAGGCCCATGATGGCGCGCAGCGTGGTGGTACGGCCCGCACCGTTGCGGCCGAGCAGCGTGACCACCTCGCCGCGGTTCACGGTCAGGTCGACACCATGCAGGATGTGCGATTCGCCGTACCAGGCGTGCAGGTCCTTGATCTGGAGCGCGGGCGTGCTCATGCAGTGTTCTCGTGTGTTCGGGTCTAGCGTTCGCTTACGTTTGATGCGCGGCGTGTGGCCGCGTCGCGTGATCGATCAGCGTCGATCAGTGGCCTCAATGGCCTTCCAGCGCCGCATCGGCGGTGCCCATATAGGCTTCCATCACCTGCGGGTTCTTCGAGACGTCTTCGTACGGGCCTTCGGCCAGGATCTGGCCGCGCTGCAGCACCGTGATCTTGTCGGCGATGGACGAGACCACGTTCATGTTGTGTTCGACCATCAGGATCGTGCGGCCCTGTGCGACGCGCTTGATCAGCTCCGTCACGCGGTCCACGTCTTCGTGGCCCATGCCCTGCGTGGGCTCGTCGAGCAGCATCAGCTCGGGCTCCATCGCCAGCGTGGTGGCAATCTCCAGCGCGCGCTTGCGGCCGTAGGGCAGCTCCACCGTCACGGTGTGCGCAAACTCGGTCAGGCCCACCTGTTCGAGCAACTCCATCGCCCGCGCATTCAGCGTGTTGAGCGACTGCTCGCTGCGCCAGAACGCGTACGCCGTGCCGAGCTGCCGCTGCAGTCCAACGCGAACGTTTTCCATCACCGTCAGATGCGGAAACACGGCGGAGATCTGGAACGAGCGGATGACGCCGCGGCGCGCGATCTGTGCCGGCTTCTCCGACGTGATATCGACGCCGTTGAACAGGATCGTGCCGCGCGTGGGCACCAGGAATTTGGTCAGCAGGTTGAAACAGGTCGTCTTGCCGGCACCGTTCGGGCCGATGAGCGCATGGATGGACCCACGCTGCACGCGCAGGTTGACGTCGGACACGGCGGTAAAGCCCTTGAAGCCCTTGGTCAGTCCGCGCGTTTCGAGAATGATGTCCTGCGCCATGATTCCCTCTGGTCTCCCGTCCTTTTTATGGTGCGGATGATTGTCAACGGCTGTTGCGTTGCAAAACATCGGGGTTTTTACCGAGACGATTACACCCTGCTTACCCCCCGGAAACCCGCACCGGTATTGGATTTCCGACTCACGCCCGGGGGTTACGTAGAGTTACCTATCGGGGCAATGCGGATTGCGCATCCAGTGGACACGGGCGGTGTGTCATGCCCGTGTCATCGGCACGCGAGCTGGTGTCAGGCCGGGACGGCCTCACCGCGGGCTCGGGCCTTGCGCGCGGCACGGATCATCTCGCTCGCCTTCTCCGCAATCATGATCGTCGGCGAGTTGGTATTGCCCGACGTAATCGTCGGCATGACGGACGCGTCGACCACCCGCAGGCCTTCGATCCCGCGCACGCGCAGCTGCGCGTCGACCACCGCGTTTGCATCATCGGCGCGCCCCATGCGGCACGTGCCGACCGGGTGGAAGATGGTCGTGCCGATCTCGCCGGCGGCGCGGGCAAGTTCCTCGTCGGTTTGAAACGCCGCGCCGGGCAGGTACTCCTCGGGCCTGTATTGCGCCAAGGCTGGCTGCGCGACGATGCGGCGTGTGAGGCGCAGCGAATCGGCCGCGACCTTGCGGTCTTCCTCTGTGGACAAGTAGTTCGGCGCGATGGTCGGCGCGGCAAACGGGTCGGCGGACGTGACATGCACCGTGCCGCGCGAGGTCGGCCGCAGATTGCACACGCTCGCGGTAAACGCATTGAACGCGTGCAGCGGATCGCCAAACTTGTCGAGCGAGAGCGGCTGCACGTGGTACTCCACATCGGGCCGCGACACGTGCGGGTTCGAGCGCGCGAACACGCCCAGCTGCGACGGCGCCATGCTCATCGGCCCGCTCTGGTTGAACGCGTATTGCATGCCGATGAGCGCCTTGCCCCACCAGTTTGAGGCGCGCGTGTTGAGCGTGGGCACGCCGTTCACCTTGACCACGCTGCGCAGTTGCAGGTGGTCCTGCAGGTTTTCTCCGACACCCGGCAGCGCCTGGCGCACCGGAATGCCGAGCGCCTGCAGACGTTCCGGCTGACCAATGCCGGCCAGCTCCAGCAATTGCGGCGAGTTGATCGCGCCCGCCGACAGGATCACCTCTTCGCGCGCGGCCACCGTGTAGTCCTGCCCGGCCCCGCGATACGTCACGCCAGTGCAGCGCTTGCCGTCAAACGTCAGCGCCCGGACTTGCGCACCCGTCACGATGGTCAGGTTCGGACGCTGCGAGGCCGGGCGCAGAAAGCCCTTGGCCGTGTTCCAGCGGATGCCGCGCTTCTGGTTGACCTCGAAGTAGCCAACGCCAAAGTTGTCGCCGCGGTTGAAGTCACTCGTGCGCGGGATGCCCGCCTGCACGGCCGCCTCGATGAAGGTCTCCAGCACCTGCCAGTGCAGGCGTTGCGGCTCGACGCGCCATTCGCCGTTTGCGCCGTGCCATGCGTTCGCGCCGCCGTGATAGTTCTCGCTGGCCTTGAACAGCGGCAGCACGGCGTCCCACCTCCAGGAATCATCACCGGTGATGGCGGCCCAGCCGTCGTAGTCTTCACGCTGACCACGCATGTAGATCATGCCGTTGATCGACGAGCACCCACCCAGCACGCGGCCGCGCGGGTAGCCGAGCGAGCGGCCGTTCAAGCCGGGTTCTTCGCGGGTGCGATAGAGCCAGTCGGTGCGCGGGTTGCCGATGCAGTACAGATAGCCGACGGGGATGTGGATCCAGTGGTAATCGTCCTTGCCGCCGGCTTCCAGCAGCAGCACGGAAACGTCGGGGTCGCGGGTCAGGCGGTTGGCGAGGACGCAGCCTGCGGAGCCTGCGCCGATGATGATGTAGTCGTAGGTGTCCATGTCTCCGTGCTTCTTTTCCTTGGTGTTATTGGTTTTTGTTTTTTGTGGTGCAACCAACTCACTTCAAATCAAATCCGCGAAGCCAACCACTCCGTCATCTTTCCGAATACCTCGCTACGCAGCGGTTCGGCTTCGTTGAAGATCTCGTGGTACCCCGATTCAAACCACGCCAACGAGCGCAAATCCTCCGGCGCATTCGCATAAAAGTCGCGGCTGCCAGACGGATCGACAATCGAATCCGCGCCGCCGGCCATCAGCAGCATCGGCGCTTCCAGGCGCGGCGCGTCTTGCTGCGCCTGCGTGATCGCATTGAGCATGAACTCCAGCAATGATGCGCTGATCGTGCTTTGCACCAGTGTGTCTGCCCGATAGGCGGCGGCGATGCTCGGATCGTGCGAAAGCTTGGCTGGATCGACGGGATTGGGCACCGGCAACCTCGGCGCGATGGCGGAGAGAATCCCCCGCACGATGCCCGTTCCGGGCGGCAACCTCACGCGCAGTGCGGGCGATGACAACAGCACGCCGCGCACGGGGCGGATACGCGCGGTGGTGAAGCGCGCGACGATCAATCCGCCCATGCTGTGGCCGAGCACGAACGGCATCTCGTGCCATTCGGCGACCGCCGCATCGACGATTTCTGCGAGATCGGTGAGGTAGTTGTCTTGCGCGTCGAGCGCCATGCGCGGGCCGCCGCTCTTGCCGTGGCCGCGCAGGTCGAAGGCCCTTACGCGCAGGCCAAGATCGGTGAGCACCTTGGCCACATGCGGATAGCGGCCGCTGTGTTCGGCCATGCCATGGACGAGGATGACGGTGCCGCGCGGCTCGCCGGTGTCGGGCGCGGGCAACCAGGTGCGGACCAGCAGTTCAGTGCCGTCCTTCATGCGCTGGCGGCTTTCCAGCGCTGGATGGGCAGTGACCTGAGCGGGGGCTTGCGTCATCGGCGTCTCCTCCTTGGGTTGCCAGATTGTGGCATAGACGCCGCCTGTCGCAATCTGCGTTAATCGTGCGGCCCGTCAGTGGCAGCAGGCATCGGTGCCGCCGCCTTCATCACCCTCGCCGGCCACGCTCTGGAGGATCGGGCAATCGGGGCGGTCATCGCCGTGGCAGGCGTTGGCAAGCGTCATGAGCGTGTCGCGCATGCTTTGCAGCTCGCTGATGCGCGCATCGAGATCCGCCACGTGGCGCAGGGTGACAGCTTTCACATCGGCGCTGGCGCGTTCGCGGTCGTTCCACAACGACAGCAGCGTGCGGATCTCCTCCAGCGCGAAACCCAGAGAGCGCGACCTGTGGATAAAGCGCAGCACATGCAACGCCCGCGCGTCGTACATGCGGTAGTTGCCTTCGGTGCGCGGACTCGGCGGCAGCAGGCCGATACTCTCGTAGTAGCGGATCATCTTGGCCGACACGCCACTGGCCTTTGCGGCCTCGCCAATGTTGACGGGGCCTGGGTCGATGAGATGGGTGCGCGTCATGCGTTGTCTCCGGTGGCGCGCCAGCGGCGCAGCATCAGCGCATTGGTGACCACGCTCACACTGGAGAACGCCATTGCCGCGCCGGCAAACGTGGGGTTCAGCAAGCCGAATGCCGCCAGTGGAATGCCCACCACGTTATAGATGAAAGCCCAGAACAGGTTCTGGCGAATCTTGGCGACGGTGCGGCGCGACAGGTCCAGCGCATCGCTCACCAGGCGCGGCTCGCCGCGCATGAGTGTGATACCGGCGGCCTGCATCGCCACATCGGTGCCCGTGGCCATGGCGATGCCGACGTCGGCCGCCGCCAACGCGGGCGCATCGTTGATGCCATCGCCCACCATCGCCACCACATGGCCGCTCTGCTGCCAAGCCGTCACACGCGCGGCCTTGTCTTGCGGCAGCACTTGCGCGGCCACTTCGTCGATGCCGAGCGCGTGCGCCACGCTGTGCGCGGCGCCGGCGTTGTCCCCCGTCACGAGCGCGGTGCGCACGCCCCGCGTCTGCAGCGCCGCTACGGCCTCCTTGGCACCGGGCTTGAGCGCATCGCCAAACGCAATCAGGCCCCGCAGTTGCACCCCGCCTTCATCACGCTGCGCAAGCCACGAGACGGTGTTGCCCTGCGCCTCCAGCGCATCGGCACGCGTTTGCAATGCGCCGCGATCCAGTCCCAGTTCGTCCATCCACCGCGCATTGCCGAGTTGCAGCGATGCGCCATTCACGATGCCGCGCGTGCCGCGCCCCGCCAACACTTCCGGCGATTGCGCGGGCGTGATTGCACGGCCCCGCTCCATCGCATATTCACGCGTAGCGTGTGCCAGCGGGTGCGTGTTCTCAGCCTGCAGCGCGGCAAGCTGGTCGAGCAGCGTGTCGGTGTCGACGCCGGATGCCGCTTCCACCGCCGTCACACGCGGCTGGCCGACGGTGAGCGTGCCGGTCTTGTCGAAGACCACGAAATCCACCTGCTGGGCGCGTTCGAGCGCCTGCGCATCGGCAATGAGAATGCCGCGCCGCGCGCCCGCACCCGTGCCGGCCATGATGGCAGACGGCGTGGCAAGGCCGAGCGCACACGGGCAGGCAATCACCAGTACGGCCACGGCGTTGACGATGGCCGTCTCCCACCCCGCACCAGCGATGAACCAACCGGCCAGCGTGAGCAGGGCCGCCACCAGCACCGCCGGCACAAAGATGGCGCTCACGCGGTCGACCAGTTGCTGGATCGGCGGCTTGGCGGCCTGCGCGTCTTCCACAAGGCGGATGATGCGCGAAAGCATCGTGTCCGCGCCGATGGCCGTGGTGCGCACGAGCAGCACGCCGTCGGTGGCGATGGCGCCTGCGGTCACGCGGTCGCCTTCGTGCTTGGGCACGGGCAGGCTTTCGCCGGTCAGCATGGATTCATCGACGTGGCTCGCGCCTTCCAGCACCACGGCATCCACGGGGATGCGTTCACCGGCACGCACGGACACCACATCGCCCACGCGCACCTGGGCGACCGGGGTATCGCGCAGCGTGCCATCGGCGCTGCGCACGCGAGCGGTATCGGGGCGCAGCGCCTGCAGGGCACGGATGGCCTGCGCGGTCTGGCGCTTGGCACGCACTTCCAGCCACTTGCCAAGCCGCACCAGCGTGATGACCACGGCGGCGCTTTCGAAGTACAAGTGCGGCGCATGGTGCATCCCGTCCGCACCGGCGCGCCACCACAGCCACAGCGACAGCCCATACGCCGCCGACGTGCCGAGCGCGACCAGCAGGTCCATATTGCCGGCACGCGCACGCAGCGCCTTCCAGCCCGCCTTGTAGAAGCGCGCGCCAATCACGAACTGCACCGGCGTCGCCAGCAGCCACTGCACCCACGCAGGCAGCATCCAGCCGCCGCCGAACCACCCTGCGATCATGGGCAACACGAGCGGCACGGACAGGGCGGCGGCAATCCACACGGGGCCGGCACCTTCCCAGAAGTCGGGTTCGGCAACAACGGAGGCGGCGGTTTCATCGGAAGCGACGCGCGCCTCGTACCCGGCGGCAGAGACTGCGGCGATCAGTGCATCGCTGCCGGCACCGCCCTGCACGCGAGCGCGCTCGGTCGCGAGATTCACGCTGGCTTCGGTCACGCCTGGCACGGCGCGCAAGGCACGTTCGACCCGGCCCGCACAAGCCGCGCACGTCATCCCGCTGATATCGAGGTCGGTGGAGGTCACGTCGGCAAGGCTGGCGGCGGTCATGGAAGCGTCCGTTCTGAAGAAGATGGCATCAGCCTAGACCTTCCCATCTTGGTAAGGTCAAGCCCTCATTCTACGCTTGCACTTCCCACGATGGGAAGGTTCATACTGCTCCCGTGATTCTCTTCCCTCTTTTCAGGAGCACGCCATGACAACGTCTTCCACAACCTTTTCTGTGACCGGCATGAGCTGCGGCCATTGCGTGTCGGCTGTCACGCGAGCAGTGCAGCAGGTCGATGCAAGTGCCAATGTACAGGTGGATCTGGACAAGCAGACCGTGGCCGTCACCAGCGGCGCCAGCGCCGATGCAGTCAGGGCGGCCATCGAGCAAGCCGGCTACCCGGTCAAATCTTCCGCCTGAGCCGGGCGTTGGCAACAAAAAAGGCGTGCCGCTGTGGCACGCCTTTTTGTTGACGCGGAAGCCGCTTAGAAGCGGTAGCCGACGTTCAGGAAGGTCACGACCGGGTTGATCTTGATCTTCGCTTCGCTCACGACGTGGACGCCGGTCGCCGTAGTGCTGTCGATCGTTGCCGTGGTCTTGAGCGGCAGGTACGACACCGACAGGCCAACGAACCAGTCCTTGGTGATGGCGTACGTAGCACCCACGTTCAGCACCGGGTTCAACGAACCGTCGGTCGACACGTTGCTCTTGCTGCCCGGGCCAGCCAGCTTCGTCTGGAAGGCGCTGTTCGTGATCTTCTCGTCGGAGAACCAGGTGTAGTTCAGGCCCAGACCCACGTACGGACGGAACTTGGTGTCGGCGTTGAAGAAGTACCACTTCGCCAGCACGGCCGGGCTCCATTGCTTGGCCGAGCCGATTTCGCCGTAACCCGACAGCGCGCCCGTCCCTTCGATCTTGTGGCGCGGCGGAATGCCACCCACCAGTTCAACGGCAACGTTGTCGGTAAAGAAATGCGTGAAGGCGAGACCAACGGTATCGGCTTCCTGAATCTTGGCGCCCGTGCCGGACTGCGACTGATTCACCGGGATACCGCCGATGCTCTTGACCACCAGCGGGTCGCTCGAGCTATTCGGCATCACGCGGAACCAGCCGAGGCTGACGATGTTGCTGCCGGCAGCTTGTGCGTGCGCGGCGGTGGCGAGGATCATCCCGGCGGCAGCCGCCAGTGCTTTTTTATAGGCCATCTCTATATGTGCTCCTGTGTCAGACGCATCCGACGTAAACGTGATCAATACGTTGCGGTGCGCTCTACGTCTCCTCCCAGGCGGAAGGGATGGCCATTATCCCGTGTGATTGCCTTGGCTAGAACCCTTTTTCTAGAGGTTTTCTGTTACAAGCGGTGCCTGACATCCGCCTGGGGCGGGCGTCTTGAGCACATGCTAGGTTTTTAAACAGTTCTGGATTTGGATAGCGCCAGCACGCAGGCGGCCAGATCCCACAGGGCACTGCCGACGCTCTTGAACACCACGGGCGATATCGGCGCAGGCTGCGTAAGCGTGTCGGGCGGCATATCGATGCACTGTTGTAATGGCCGCACACGCGACCACGGCACACCGGCCTGCAGCAGGTCGCCGGCTTCGGCTTCCAGGTCGACCAGCGTATCGGCGTACAGCCGATCGACCGCAGCGGCATGCACGCACAGGCGCGGCGGCAGTTCGGCCATGTCGGGCCGAAACGCGCCAACCGCAGCGATGAAGTGATGCGCGCCCCAGGCGTACCTGGCGTCATGGTCGGATCGCTACGCTCGCCACTGGCGAATGCCTTGAGCTGCTTCCTGAGATAGGCCTCCTTCTGCCCCGCCAGGCGCGGATAGGCCTGGGTAACGGCGTTGCCTTCGAAGCCGTGGCAGTAAATGCAAGAATCGCTGGCGCGCGGCCAAGGGCCGTTCACACCTGCGTTGTTGTCCGAGATCTTGTCGACCTCA
>NZ_MCGB01000107.1 GCF_001699815.1 Ralstonia pickettii
GGGTCGCTCCAATTGGTTGTTTGCAGGCTCACTGCGCGCCGGTCAACGCGCGGCTGCCGTCATGAGCCTGATCCAATCGGCCAAGCTCAACGGGCACGATCCCTACGCCTATCTGAAAGACGTCCTCACGCGACTGCCGACCCACAAGGCGGCCGACATCGCCGAACTGCTCCCGCATCGCTGGACGCCCAGCGCCACCTAGCTGGCAAGACGGGTTCACCGGGTGCTTACGAACCTCGTTCAGCAAGCCAGTCGCGAACCGAGCCTCCAAAAACAAACACCCCAGCTCTGTGTAAGAGCTGGGGTGTTGGAGGGGAGAGCCTGGCGATGACCTACTTTCACACGGGAATCCGCACTATCATCGGCGCGGAGTCGTTTCACGGTCCTGTTCGGGATGGGAAGGGGTGGTACCGACTCGCTATGGTCACCAGGCTATGACTTGTTGTCACGTTGACGAGGTCAACGGGACCAATATGGGAATGTAGATTTGGGGTTGTGAGTTGTGTGTATCAGGCACAAGGCGGACCCAGCCGGAAACATACCGGTTATAGGATCAAGCCGCACGGGCAATTAGTACTGGTTAGCTGAACGCATTACTGCGCTTCCACACCCAGCCTATCAACGTCCTGGTCTCGAACGACCCTTCAGGGAGATCAAGTCTCCAGGGAATCCTCATCTTCAGGCAAGTTTCCCGCTTAGATGCTTTCAGCGGTTATCTCTTCCGTACATAGCTACCCTGCGATGCCTCTGGCGAGACAACAGGTACACCAGCGGTACGTCCACTCCGGTCCTCTCGTACTAGGAGCAGCCCCCGTCAAGATTCCAACGCCCACGGCAGATAGGGACCAAACTGTCTCACGACGTTTTAAACCCAGCTCACGTACCTCTTTAAATGGCGAACAGCCATACCCTTGGGACCGGCTACAGCCCCAGGATGAGATGAGCCGACATCGAGGTGCCAAACACCGCCGTCGATATGAACTCTTGGGCGGTATCAGCCTGTTATCCCCAGAGTACCTTTTATCCGTTGAGCGATGGCCCTTCCATACAGAACCACCGGATCACTATGTCCTGCTTTCGCACCTGCTCGACTTGTCGGTCTCGCAGTTAAGCACGCTTTTGCCATTGCACTTTAGGTACGATGTCCGACCGTACCAAGCGTACCTTCGAACTCCTCCGTTACACTTTGGGAGGAGACCGCCCCAGTCAAACTGCCTACCATGCACTGTCCCCGACCCGGATTCACGGGCCAAGGTTAGAACCTCAAACAAACCAGGGTGGTATTTCAAGGACGGCTCCACCGAAACTAGCGTCCCGGTTTCAAAGCCTCCCACCTATCCTACACAGATCGGTTCAAAGTCCAATGCAAAGCTACAGTAAAGGTTCATGGGGTCTTTCCGTCTAGCCGCGGGGAGATTGCATCATCACAAACACTTCAACTTCGCTGAGTCTCGGGAGGAGACAGTGTGGCCATCGTTACGCCATTCGTGCAGGTCGGAACTTACCCGACAAGGAATTTCGCTACCTTAGGACCGTTATAGTTACGGCCGCCGTTTACCGGGACTTCAATCAAGAGCTTGCACCCCATCATTTAATCTTCCGGCACCGGGCAGGCGTCACACCCTATACGTCCACTTTCGTGTTTGCAGAGTGCTGTGTTTTTATTAAACAGTCGCAGCCACCATTTTATTGCAACCCCTTCGTCCTTCTGGCGCGAGCCAGTCAAACTACAAGGGCGTACCTTATCCCGAAGTTACGGTACCAATTTGCCGAGTTCCTTCTCCCGAGTTCTCTCAAGCGCCTTAGAATACTCATCTCGCCCACCTGTGTCGGTTTGCGGTACGGTCTCGTATGACTGAAGCTTAGAGGCTTTTCTTGGAACCACTTCCAATTGCTTCGCGACCTAAAGTCGCTCGCCCCACACCCTTGAATCACGCACCCGGATTTGCCTAAGTGCCATCTCCAATGCAGGGACCGGGACATCCAACACCCGGACAACCTTCCGCGATCCGTCCCCCCATCGCATCATACGACGGTGCAGGAATATTAACCTGCTTCCCATCAGCTACGCATCTCTGCCTCGCCTTAGGGGCCGACTCACCCTACGCCGATGAACGTTGCGTAGGAAACCTTGGGCTTACGGCGAGGGGGCCTTTCACCCCCTTTATCGCTACTCATGTCAGCATTCGCACTTCTGATACCTCCAGCATCCTTTACAAGACACCTTCACAGGCTTACAGAACGCTCTCCTACCATGCACTTACGTGCATCCGCAGCTTCGGTATATTGCTTAGCCCCGTTACATCTTCCGCGCAGGACGACTCGATCAGTGAGCTATTACGCTTTCTTTAAAGGGTGGCTGCTTCTAAGCCAACCTCCTGACTGTTTTAGCCTTCCCACTTCGTTTCCCACTTAGCAATATTTAGGGACCTTAGCTGGCGGTCTGGGTTGTTTCCCTCTTGACACCGGACGTTAGCACCCGATGTCTGTCTCCCGTGATTGCACTCTTCGGTATTCGGAGTTTGCTATGGCGGGGTAATCAGCAATAGACCCCCCAACCATGACAGTGCTCTACCCCCGAAGGTGAGACACGAGGCACTACCTAAATAGTTTTCGGAGAGAACCAGCTATTTCCAAGTTTGTTTAGCCTTTCACCCCTATCCACAGCTCATCCCCTAACTTTTCAACGTTAGTGGGTTCGGTCCTCCAGTACGTGTTACCGCACCTTCAACCTGGCCATGGATAGATCACTTGGTTTCGGGTCTACACCCAGCGACTGAACGCCCTATTCGGACTCGCTTTCGCTACGCCTTCCCTAATCGGTTAAGCTTGCCACTGAATGTAAGTCGCTGACCCATTATACAAAAGGTACGCCGTCACCCGTTTCCAGGCTCCGACTGTTTGTATGCATGCGGTTTCAGGATCTATTTCACTCCCCTCCCGGGGTTCTTTTCGCCTTTCCCTCACGGTACTGGTTCACTATCGGTCGATTACGAGTATTTAGCCTTGGAGGATGGTCCCCCCATCTTCAGACAGGATTTCACGTGTCCCGCCCTACTTGTCGTACACCTAGTTCCACAATACTGTTTTCGCATACGGGGCTATCACCCACTATGGCCGGACTTTCCATTCCGCTTTGCTAACAATACTGCTAAAGAGTACAAGGCTGATCCCATTTCGCTCGCCACTACTTTGGGAATCTCGGTTGATTTCTGTTCCTGCAGCTACTTAGATGTTTCAGTTCACTGCGTTCGCTTCCCTTGCCTATGTATTCAGCAAGGGATGACCCATTCGGGCCGGGTTTCCCCATTCGGATATCTGCGGATCAAAGCTTGTTTGCCAGCTCCCCGCAGCTTTTCGCAGGCTACTACGTCCTTCATCGCCTGTAATCGCCAAGGCATCCACCACATGCACTTATTCGCTTGACCCTATAACGAGTATGTCTCGCTATAGGCTGAGTTCTCGCGTTGTGCCGTATTCCAAGACAATCTCATCGATTGCTCTGGTAATACTGGTTGATACAATCACAACCCAGTGTCGCGTTTGAGTGTGCGTCTCATCAACGCACCGCGACACCTTTACTACATTCCATATTGTTAAAGAACAGCCGAACTTTTACGCTCGTCTTGGCTAGGCCAAACGCAAACACCATCGACACAGCGTCGATGCTTGCGTTTGGTAACCAAAAGGTAATGGTGGAGGATGACGGGATCGAACCGACGACCCCCTGCTTGCAAAGCAGGTGCTCTCCCAGCTGAGCTAATCCCCCAGTCACGGCAGAGAACAACTTCCACCGTCCGTAACTTGGTGGGTCTGGTAGGACTTGAACCTACGACCCCCGCCTTATCAAGACGGTGCTCTAACCACCTGAGCTACAGACCCTTGGCTGTAACATCAAACAAACCGATAAGTGTGGACGCCTAACGTCGGATGCACGCTCTTAAAGGAGGTGATCCAGCCGCACCTTCCGATACGGCTACCTTGTTACGACTTCACCCCAGTCATGAACCCTACCGTGGTAATCGCCCTCCTTGCGGTTAGGCTAACTACTTCTGGTAAAGCCCACTCCCATGGTGTGACGGGCGGTGTGTACAAGACCCGGGAACGTATTCACCGCGGCATGCTGATCCGCGATTACTAGCGATTCCAGCTTCACGTAGTCGAGTTGCAGACTACGATCCGGACTACGATGCATTTTCTGGGATTAGCTCCACCTCGCGGCTTGGCAACCCTCTGTATGCACCATTGTATGACGTGTGAAGCCCTACCCATAAGGGCCATGAGGACTTGACGTCATCCCCACCTTCCTCCGGTTTGTCACCGGCAGTCTCTCTAGAGTGCCCTTTCGTAGCAACTAGAGACAAGGGTTGCGCTCGTTGCGGGACTTAACCCAACATCTCACGACACGAGCTGACGACAGCCATGCAGCACCTGTGTCCACTTTCTCTTTCGAGCACCTAATGCATCTCTGCTTCGTTAGTGGCATGTCAAGGGTAGGTAAGGTTTTTCGCGTTGCATCGAATTAATCCACATCATCCACCGCTTGTGCGGGTCCCCGTCAATTCCTTTGAGTTTTAATCTTGCGACCGTACTCCCCAGGCGGTCAACTTCACGCGTTAGCTACGTTACTAAGGAAATGAATCCCCAACAACTAGTTGACATCGTTTAGGGCGTGGACTACCAGGGTATCTAATCCTGTTTGCTCCCCACGCTTTCGTGCATGAGCGTCAGTGTTATCCCAGGGGGCTGCCTTCGCCATCGGTATTCCTCCACATCTCTACGCATTTCACTGCTACACGTGGAATTCTACCCCCCTCTGACACACTCTAGCCGTGCAGTCACCAATGCAATTCCCAAGTTAAGCTCGGGGATTTCACATCGGTCTTGCACAACCGCCTGCGCACGCTTTACGCCCAGTAATTCCGATTAACGCTTGGACCCTACGTATTACCGCGGCTGCTGGCACGTAGTTAGCCGGTCCTTATTCTTCCGGTACCGTCATCGACCCCAGGTATTAACCAGAGCCATTTCTTTCCGGACAAAAGTGCTTTACAACCCGAAGGCCTTCTTCACACACGCGGCATTGCTGGATCAGGCTTTCGCCCATTGTCCAAAATTCCCCACTGCTGCCTCCCGTAGGAGTCTGGGCCGTGTCTCAGTCCCAGTGTGGCTGATCGTCCTCTCAGACCAGCTACTGATCGTCGCCTTGGTGGGCCTTTACCCCACCAACTAGCTAATCAGACATCGGCCGCTCCTATAGCATGAGGCCTTGCGGTCCCCCACTTTCACCCTCAGGTCGTATGCGGTATTAGCTAATCTTTCGACTAGTTATCCCCCACTACAGGGCACGTTCCGATGTATTACTCACCCGTTCGCCACTCGCCATCAATCTAGCAAGCTAGATCATGCTGCCGTTCGACTTGCATGTGTAAGGCATGCCGCCAGCGTTCAATCTGAGCCAGGATCAAACTCTTCAGTTCAATCTGCTGTTTTCGCTCTTTACGAGCGGTCGCTCACTCTCAGAATCTGACTTGAACTTTCGTTCAAACCTTACTTCTGTGCGAGCACTTTATTACTTGTTAGCTAGCGGATCGAAATCCGCCGCACCCAGTATTAAGCGCCCACACTTATCGGCTGTTTGCTTGTTAAAGAACTTCGCGATCAACTTTGTTTATCGCGTCGCTGCGTTTTCTGCAGCAGAGAAACGAGATTATGCAGAGCTTTTTTGTCGCTGTCAACAACTCGTCGAAGAATTTTTATCCACCAACGCGCCGCCAACCACCACCGAATCTCCAGCCAACCGTCAACCACCCAATCGACCGCAAACCCGCTCTACACCTGCTTCTCCACCACTTAACACCACCACCGCCACTTGCGTTTCGGCGCTGTGTTTTGCAGCGAGGGGCGAACTATAGGCGGGTTTCCCGAACAGCGCAAGCCCTTTCTTTTCGCGGGGTCTTTCTGCACTTTTCGAGGGGCTACAGCGCCTTGTGAGACCGTACCCAGCGCAGCCCCCGTCCTGCCCGCTTCCGCGCGGCGCTGGCGCGCTTGTGAAAGGCGCTCACTATAGATAGCGGCGGCGGCTCGTCCAATAAGTCGGCAACGCAATCAAGGGAAACACTCGCATCGTGAACCTCGCCCAAGGCGTCTTGCAGTTTGCGCAAGTGACTTCGGTAGCGCTTGGCCGCGTGGGCCCCAAGCGCCGGGTAGAACGCTTCATATAGATAGCGCCACTGCTTTGCGGCGATGCGGGCACGATGCAGTCGTGGTGCAGACGATCGCTTGGGGTGACGCCCGCGACGAATCAGCTTCTTTCGGAGCGCTCCGGCCCGGGCGCGAGCAAAGCGGGAATGCCGCCCAGGCTCGCCGTCCGCATGAAAGGCAGCGACTGCCTGCTCCAGTTCGAACAACATTTCCGGCACGTCCGGCGAGGCCAGCCCGGCACGCAATTCCCCCCAAGCGCGGTTGCGCACCTCTTGGGACTTCTCAAAAGCCTCGTCCAGCCACGCCCGGCCGGCCTTGTCGCTATCGAGTAGGGACGCCTGGACGGCGGGGAGCCAATCGGTGAGCAGCACATCCCATTCGCGCACTGGGCCAGTGGATGCGGCAAGCGCTCGCAAGCGGGGCTTCCACTTGGCAACGAAGCTGGCAGGCAGGACCGGCGCAAACGCACCCAAGCGGAACGCAGCCGACGCAGGGTGACGCGGAACTGGTGAAGATCTTCGTCGCTGGGACTGGGCGCAGCCAGCTTGGCAAGGGCGTCGCGCAGCGCAGCGATGTGTTCAGTGACGATACCCCCGAAGATCGAAAGGATAGCCGCATGTGAGTGCTTGCTCACAATGCTCTCCGTGTGACGAGTCTGGATGACAGGGAAGCACGCAAGGTGCGCGCCTTGTCATTTCACTGTAGTGGAACGGTCGAAGACCGCAGAGAAGCTGGATCAAACGTCAGCGCGTTTCGCTGGCGACGATCACGTCCACCTCGGCGGCGCGGAGGACTTCGGCCATCGGCTCAGGCACGGGGACGTCGGTGAAGAACTTGTCGATCTGCGAGACATGGCCCAGGCGGACAACAGCGCGGCGACCGAACTTGGAGTGATCGGCCACGAGCCAGACTTCGCGGGACTGCTCGATGATGGACTGGGCGACGCGCACTTCACGGTAGTCATAGTCGAGCAGCGTGCCGTCTTCGTCGATGCTGGAGACGCCGATGATGCCGATGTCGACGCGAAACTGCTTCATGAAGTCGATCGTGGCCTCGCCAACGATGCCGCGGTCGCGGTTGCGCACGAGGCCGCCGGCGACAATGACCTCCGCGTCCGGGCTGCCGGAGAGGATCGACGCGACGTTCAGATTATTGGTGATGACACGCAGACCGCGGGGCCCGTTCTGGCCGACCAGTGCCTTGGAGACTTCTTCGGTGGTCGTTCCAATATTGATGATGAGCGAACGGCCGGGCTCGACGTGGCGCGCAACGACCTCGGCGATACGCCGCTTGGCGTCGATGTGCAGGACCTGGCGCTGGTCGTAGTCGATGTTTTCGACCGACGAAGGCAGGCCGACGCCGCCGTGATAGCGCGCGAGCAGGCGCTCGTCTTCGAGCTGCCGGATATCGCGACGGATGGTTTGCGTCGTGACGCCGAGCACGCGGGCAAGCGCGTCGACGGAGGCATCGCCGTGTTGGCGGACGTATTCGAGGATCTGGCGGTGTCGCGGAAGCATCAAGTCACGAAATGAACACAAACGAACACATATGAGCGGATTAGGCGATTCCCTATGTTGCTTTATTTTCGCCCTTCACTAAACTATCCGCCAACGCGTCACTATTCGCAAGGAAAGGCGCGAAAATCAACAGATTCAAACCCATGCAACTCACTGACGCGTCGCATCTGGACTGTGATCTGCTGGTGGTCGGAGGCGGCATCAACGGCGTGGGTATCGCGCGTGATGCCGTGGGCCGTGGCCTGTCGGTGGTCTTGTGTGAAAAGGACGACCTGGCCCAGCACACCTCTTCGGCCTCGACCAAGCTGATCCACGGCGGGCTGCGGTACCTCGAATATTACGAATTCAGCCTGGTGCGCAAGGCACTGCAGGAGCGCGAGGTGCTGCTGCGCATGGCGCCACACATCATGTGGCCGCTGCGTTTCGTGATGCCGCACGATGCCGCGCAACGTCCGGCGTGGATGATCCGCGCTGGCCTCTTCCTCTATGACCATCTGGCACGCCGGCGCTTTCTGCCGGGCTCGGAGTCGATCAAGCTGGCGCGGCATCCGGCCGGCAAGCCGCTCAAGGCTGGCTACACGCGGGGGTTCGTCTATTCCGACGGCTGGGTGGACGACGCCCGCCTGGTGGTGCTCAATGCCCGGGACGCGGCGGACCGCGGCGCACAGATCTTCACCCGCACGCGCTGCTTGAACGCGGAGCGCCGCGCTGATGGGTGGCACGCCTCGCTGGCTGGCCCGGACGGCATCCGCTCCGTGCGCGCAAAGGCGATCGTTAATGCCGCCGGGCCGTGGGCGGCGGAGTTCGCCCGTTCTGCGCACGCGCTGCCGAGCACGCGCGGCCTGCGGCTGATCAAGGGCAGCCACATCGTGGTGCGGCGGATGTTCGATCACCCGTTCGCCTATATCTTCCAGAACCCGGACGGGCGGATCGTATTTGCGAT
Organism: Ralstonia pickettii; assembly: GCF_001699815.1. GTDB lineage: Bacteria > Pseudomonadota > Gammaproteobacteria > Burkholderiales > Burkholderiaceae > Ralstonia > Ralstonia thomasii. The sequence continues at coordinate 8,665 of NZ_MCGB01000107.1, forward strand.
CCCGTACCAGAACGATTTCACGCTGATCGGCACGACGGATCTGGAATACAAGGGCTCGGTGGACCAAGTGGCCATCGATGCCGGCGAAATCCAATACCTGTGCGAAATGGCCAGCCGCTATTTCACCCGGCAGCTGACGCCGAGCGATGTGGTGTGGAGTTACTCCGGGGTGCGGCCGCTGCTGGACGACAGCGCCGCCAACGCCTCGGCCATCACGCGCGATTACCTGGTCGAATGCGAAACCGGCGCCGACGGCGCGAACGCCCCGCTCATCAACGTGTGGGGCGGCAAGATCACGACCTACCGCAAGCTGGCCGAAGAAGCGCTGGACCAACTGGCCCCGCATCTGCCGCTGGCCGGCAAGCCTTCGTGGACGGCCACCGCATCGCTGCCGGGCGGCGATCTGGAAGCGCCGGGGCAGCTGGTTGCCGAATACACCTTCGACGATTTTGTGGCGCGCCTGCAAAAACGTTTGCCGTGGCTGCCGACCCTGCTGGCGATGCGCTATGCGCACCAGTACGGCACGCGCGTGAACACGCTGCTGGCCGGCGCCACGCGGCTGGAAGAACTAGGCGCCGAAGTAACGCCCGGGCTGTACGAAGCCGAAATCCGCTACCTGATCGAACACGAATGGGCCCGCACGGCGCAGGACATCCTGTGGCGGCGGACCAAGCTGGGCCTGCACGCCAGCGATGCCGACCGCAGCCGGCTGGAAGTCTGGCTGGCGCGGCATCTGCCGGAAGGCGACACCACACCAGTGGCAGAACGAGCGCCCTGAAGCACCGGGACCCGCCGCCCGAGCCAAGACATCAAGAAATCAAAGCAGTAAGACGGGAGACATCAATTGATTCTGGAACTGGACCAGGTTACGGCCATGGTCGGGGCGCAGACGCATCTGTACCCGACCAGCCTGCGGCTGGCGCCCGGCGCCATCAACGTGCTGCTGGGGCCGACGCAAGCCGGCAAGACCACGCTGATGCGCATCATGGCCGGGCTTGACCGGCCGACCACCGGCCGCGTACTGGTCGACGGCAAGGACGTGACGGGCGTAGGGGTGCGCGATCGCAATCTGGCGATGGTGTACCAGCAATTCATCAACTACCCGGCGATGACGGTGTACGACAACATCGCCTCGCCGCTGCGCCTGCAGGGCACCAACAAGGGCGAGATCGACTCGCGCGTGCGGGCCGTCGCCGCCAAGCTGCACATCGAACATCTGCTGCAGCGCCTGCCGGCCGAGCTGTCGGGCGGACAGCAGCAACGCTGCGCGCTGGCGCGGGCGCTGGTCAAGCGGGCACCACTGGTGCTGCTGGACGAACCGCTCGTCAATCTCGACTACAAGCTGCGCGAAGAATTGCGTGCCGAGTTGGCATCGCTCTTCGCTGATGGCGGCACGACCGTCGTGTACGCCACCACGGAGCCGCAGGAAGCGCTGCTGCTGGGCGGCCACACCGTCGTCATGCATGAAGGCCGCGTGCTGCAAGACGGCCCGACGCTCGACATGTACGAAGTGCCGGTGTCGGTCAACGCAGCGGCCATCTTCAACGACCCGCCGATGAACGTGCTGGACGCCACCGTGGTGGAAGGCAACCAGATCCGCCTGCCACAAGGCATTGACGTTGCATGGACGCGCCCGCTGCCGATGACGGCCGGCACGCGCTGCCGCATCGGCCTGCGTCCGAGCCACATCCGCCTGGCGCCGCGCAACGGCGGTGCCGTCGCGCTGCCGGGCACGGTGGAGTTGGCCGAGCTGTCGGGCTCCGAAACGTATCTGCACGTGCGCGCGCACGCCGCTGGCCAGTCGAACACGATCGGCCTGGTCGCGCAGTTGCCGGGTGTGCATGAGTTCGAACTGGGCGCGGCGCTGGACGTATTTGTCGATCCGGCCGAACTGTTCCTGTTCGACGATGCGGGCAAGCTGGTGAGCGCGCCCAAGCAGGGAGGCGCACATGGCACGCATTGAATTCCGCAATCTGGGCCACAGCTACCGCCCGAATCCGCAAGCGCTGTCGGACTACGCGCTGCAGCCGATGAACATGACCTGGCGCGACGGCGGTGCGTATGCGCTGCTGGGACCGTCGGGCTGCGGCAAGTCCACGCTGCTGAACATCATCTCGGGGCTGCTGACGCCGTCGGAAGGCCAGGTGCTGTTCGACGACCGCGACGTCACGCACGCCAGTCCGCGCGAACGCAACATCGCCCAGGTGTTCCAGTTCCCCGTCATCTACGACACGATGACCGTGTTCGACAACCTCGCCTTCCCGCTGCGCAATCGCAAGACGCCGGAAGCCGAAGTGAAGAAGCGCGTGGAGGAAGTGGCCGAGATCCTCGAGCTGCAGCACGCGCTCAAGCGCCGCGCCTCTGGTCTGGCGGCCGACGCCAAGCAGAAGATCTCGCTGGGCCGCGGCCTGGTGCGCAAGGACGTGGCGGCCATCCTGTTCGACGAGCCGCTCACCGTCATCGATCCGCACCTGAAGTGGCAACTGCGTCGCCAGCTCAAGAAGATTCACCAGCAGCTCAAGCTCACGCTGATCTACGTGACGCACGACCAGGTGGAAGCGCTGACCTTTGCCGACGAGGTGGTCGTCATGACCGAAGGCAAGGTCGTGCAGCAAGGCGGGCCGGAAGCGCTGTTCGAGCGGCCGGACCATACCTTCGTCGGCTACTTCATCGGCAGCCCGGGCATGAACCTCTACCCGGTGACGGTGGATGGCGAGGTGATTGCGCTGGGTGATCAGCGCCTGTCGGTGGGGCGCGACACGCTTGCCACGCTCAAGAACGCAAACGGTTCGCTCAAGCTCGGCATTCGGCCGGAATTCGTGCAACTGGCCGCACCCGGCGAAGTCGGCACCGTCGCCGCCAACGTCCATCAGGTGCAGCAACTGGGTACGCACCAGTTGCTGACCGCCAGCCTCGGGGAAGCCGGCGGACTGCCGATCAAGGCCAAGCTGCCCAACGAAGTGTCCGTGACCGAATCGCGCGTGTGGCTGCGCCTGGATGCGCCGCAGACGCTGTATTACAGCAATGACGAGAGGATCGGCCGATGAACAAGCCGCTCAACAACAAGGCGTGGTTCCTGATCCTGCCGGTGTTCCTGTGCGTGGCGTTCTCCGCCATCCTGCCGCTGATGACGGTGGTGAACTACTCGGTGCAGGACATCATCAGCCCCGAGCAGCACGTGTTCGTGGGCGTGGACTGGTTCCGCCAGATCCTGCGCGACGGCGATCTGCAGGACGCGCTCACGCGCCAGCTGATCTTCTCGCTGTGCGTGCTGGCCGTGGAAATTCCGCTGGGCATCGGCCTGGCGCTGTCGATGCCGTCCAAGGGCTGGAAGGCGTCGGCCGCACTGGTGGTGCTGGCCATGCCGCTGCTGATTCCCTGGAACGTGGTGGGCACCATCTGGCAGATCTTCGGGCGCTCCGATATCGGCCTGGCCGGCTACTGGCTCAACCAGATGGGCATCGATTACAACTACACGTCGCACTCGTTCGACGCGTGGATCACTGTGCTGATCATGGACGTGTGGCACTGGACGCCGCTGGTAGCGCTGCTGGCCTATGCCGGCCTGCGCTCGATCCCGGATGCGTTCTACCAGGCCGCCGAGATTGACGGCGCCAGCCGCCTGGCCGTGTTCCGCTACATCCAGCTGCCGAAGATGCGCGGCGTGCTGATGATCGGCGTGCTGCTGCGCTTCATGGACAGCTTCATGATCTACACCGAACCGTTCGTGCTGACCGGCGGCGGCCCGGGCAATGCCACGACGTTCCTGTCGCAGTACCTGACGCAGAAGGCGGTCGGCCAGTTCGACCTGGGCCCGGCGGCGGCATTCTCGATCGTGTACTTCCTCATCATCCTGCTGTTCTGCTTCGTCCTCTACAACTGGATGCAACGCATGGGCAGCGCCAGCACGGCCGTGGGAGACGACCATGCCTAAGCAGAACCACAACAACGAACACAAGCGCAGGATCGCGCGCGCGATCACGCTGGCGGTATACGTGGCGTTTGCCGTGCTGCCGCTGTACTGGATGTTGAGCATGTCGCTCAAGACCAATGAGGAGACGCTGGCCGGCTTCTCGATCTGGCCGAAGCTCGTCACGTTCGACAACTACAAGATCATCTTCACCGATCCGTCGTGGTACTGGGGTTACATCAACTCCATCATCTACGTGACGATGAACACGGTGCTCTCGACCGTGGTGGCGCTGCCGGCGGCCTACGCCTTCTCGCGCTACCGCTTCCTGGGCGACAAGCACATGTTCTTCTGGCTGCTGACGAACCGCATGACGCCGCCCGCGGTGTTCCTGCTGCCGTTCTTCCAGTTGTATTCGACGGTCGGCCTGATGGACACGCACCTGGGCGTGGCGCTGGCGCACATGCTGTTCAACGTGCCGCTGGCGGTGTGGATTCTCGAAGGCTTCATGTCGGGCATCCCGCGCGAGATTGACGAGACGGCCTACATCGACGGCTACAGCTTCCCCAAGTTCTTCCTGAAGATCTTCCTGCCGCTGATCAAGGCCGGCGTGGGCGTGACGGCGTTCTTCTGCTTCATGTTCAGCTGGGTGGAGCTGCTGCTCGCACGCACGCTCACCTCGGTCGATGCCAAACCCATTACCGCGGTGATGACGCGCACGGTATCGGCTTCGGGCATGGATTGGGGCGTGCTGGCCGCAGCCGGTGTGCTGACGATCATTCCCGGTGCGCTGGTGATCTGGTTTGTGCGGAACTACATCGCGAAGGGCTTCGCGATGGGCCGCGTCTAAAACAAGAACGGGAGACACAGCCATGTTCAGCTGGATGGCCTGGACGCCCGAAGTGGCGATCTTCTTTGGCTGCATCGCCTTGATGCTGGCCAGCATGACGGTCTGGGAGGTGGTGCGGCCCACAGTGGAGCGCAAGGGCTTCCTGCCCATCGCCACCACGCGCGGCGACCGCCTCTTCATCGGCCTGTTGACCGCGGCCTATATCAACCTGGCGTGGGTTGGGCTCACGTCGGAGGAGACCGGCGCCTGGGGCGGCTTCATTGCCTCGATGGTGGTGCTGGCGATCGTGATGTGGCGCGGCTGATGCCGGTGCATCGTCCATGAATTTGCAGGTCCGGGAGCATCTGCGCAGGCTGATGCTCCCACGCCCAATTTGACGTACGGGCACAGGCATTCCATCACGCTCCCCGCGTCGGAATGCCGGATGTTTTCGCTGCGGGGAGAACAACAAGCCAACAAGCACGAGGAGATACCGATGAAAACATCCTGGCGCATGACGCTTCAGATCAGTGCCATTGCACTGGCGAGCGCCCTGGCAGTCGGCGCAGCCCATGCCGGCGAAGCCGAAGCCAAGAAGTGGATCAGCAGCGAATTCCAGCCCAGCACGCTGTCGCAAGACAAGCAGATGGCGGAAATGAAGTGGTTCATCGACGCCGCGGCCAAGCTCAAGGCAAAGGGCGTGACCGAGATCCACGTCGTGTCGGAAACGCTCGACACCCACGCCTATGAATCGAAGACGCTCGCCAAGGCCTTCGAAGAAATCACCGGCATCAAGGTCAAGCACGACATCATGCAGGAAGGCGATGTCGTCGAAAAGCTGCAGACCTCGATGCAGTCGGGCAAGAGCATCTATGACGGCTGGATCTCCGACTCCGACCTGATCGGCACGCACTATCGTTACGGCGTGATCATGCCGCTGTCGGACTACATGGCCGGCGAAGGCAAGGAGTTCACCAACCCGGGCCTGGACCTGAAGGATTTCATCGGCACGAGTTTCACCACCGCGTCTGACGGCAAGCTGTACCAGTTGCCCGACCAGCAGTTCGCCAACCTGTACTGGTTCCGCGCCGACTGGTTCGCGCGCAAGGACCTGCAAGACAAGTTCAAGGCCAAGTACGGCTACGACCTGGGCGTGCCCGTCAACTGGACGGCCTATGAAGACATCGCCAACTTCTTCACCAACGACGTGAAGGAGCTGGACGGCAAGCGCATCTACGGCCACATGGATTACGGCAAGAAGGATCCGTCGCTCGGCTGGCGCTTTACCGATGCGTGGCTGTCGATGGCCGGTTCGGCCGACAAGGGCATCCCGAACGGCCTGCCCGTCGACGAGTGGGGTATCCGTGCGGAAAACTGCGCGCCGGTAGGCGCCTCGACGTCGCGCGGCGGCGCCACCAACAGCCCGGCCGCCGTGTACGCCCTCACCAAGTACATCGACTGGATGAAGAAGTACGCGCCGCCCGAAGCGACCGGCATGACCTTCAACGAAGCCGGCCCCGTGCCCGCGCAAGGCCACATCGCCCAGCAGGTGTTCTGGTACAGCGCCTTTACCGCGCCGATGACCAAGCCGGGCCCGGTCGTGAACGCCGACGGCTCGCCGAAGTGGCGCATGGCCCCCTCGCCGCACGGCCCGTACTGGAAGGACGGCATGCAGAACGGCTACCAGGACGTCGGCTCGTGGACGTTCTTCAAGTCCACGCCGTTCGAGCGCCGCTCGGCCGCGTGGCTGTACGCGCAGTTCGTCACGTCGAAGACCGTGTCGCTCAAGAAGTCGATCACCGGCCTCACGTTCATTCGCGACTCCGATATCCACAGCGACTACTTCACCAAGAACGCGGCCAAGTACGGCGGCCTGATCGAGTTCTACCGCAGCCCGGCCCGCGTGGCCTGGACGCCGACCGGCAACAACGTGCCCGACTATCCGAAGCTGGCGCAGCTCTGGTGGAAGAACGTCGCCACGGCCGTCACGGGCGAGAAGACGCCGCAAGGCGCGATGGACAACCTGGCCAAGGAAATGGACCAGGTGATGGGCCGCCTGCAGCGCGCCGGCATGAAGAACTGCGCGCCCAAGCTGAACCCGGAAAGCGATCCGTCGAAGTGGCTGTCGACCGAACACGCCCCGTGGAAGAAGCTCGACAACGAGCGACCGAAGGGTGAGACGGTGGCCTACGACAAGCTGCTGGCTGCCTGGAAGGCAGGCAAGGTACGTTAATTCGCGCGTGTCCGTCGGTCGCCAACACGGGGCCGGCGGGCTACCATGCTTGCATTCGTTTCACATGCCGCGGGGCCGGCTGATCGTGCCCGGCGGTCACTCTTTTCTGCCTTATGGAATACCTCCTCGCGCTCGACCAGGGCACATCCAGCTCACGCGCCATCGTCTTCAACCGCGCCGGCCAGATCGTCGCCAGTGCCCAGCAGGAGTTTCCGCAGCATTTCCCGCAGCCCGGCTGGGTCGAGCATGACCCGTTCGACATCTGGAACAGCCAGCTCGCCACCTGCCGCGCCGCACTCGAACAAGCCAAGCTCTCCGCTGCCGACATGGCGGCGCTTGGCATCACCAACCAGCGCGAAACCACCATGGTGTGGGAGCGCGCCACGGGCAAACCGATCTTCAACGCCATCGTCTGGCAGGACCGCCGCACCGAAGCCATCTGCGAAAGCCTGCGCGCCGAGGGCCTGGAAGACGAGGTGCGCAAGCGCACCGGCCTGATCATCGATCCGTATTTTTCGGCCACCAAGCTGCGCTGGATTCTCGACCACGTGGACGGCGGCCGCGAGCGCGCGGCACGTGGCGAACTTGCCTTCGGCACCATCGACAGCTGGCTCGTCTGGCAACTCACACGCGGCCGCCTGCATGTGACCGACGTATCGAACGCTTCCCGCACGATGCTGTGGAACATCCACACCGGCGAATGGGATGCGGACCTGATGCGCGCGCTCGACATTCACCCGAGCCTGTTGCCCGAGGTGCATCCGTCTGCGCATCAGTTCGGGCAGACCGATGCCGACTGGCTCGGCGCCTCGCTCACCATCGGCGGCATTGCCGGCGACCAGCAATCGGCGCTCTTCGGCCAGGCCTGCTTCAAGCCGGGCATGGCCAAGAACACCTACGGCACCGGCTGTTTCATGTTGCTCAACACGGGCGACAAAGCGGTCCAGTCGCACAACGGCCTCATCAGCACGGCGGCATGCCAGAGCGGCACGAAGCGCAGCTATGCGCTCGAAGGCAGCGTATTCGTCGGTGGCGCGGTGGTGCAGTGGCTGCGCGACGGCCTGCGCGCCATCCAGCGCTCCGCCGACGTCGAAGGCCTGGCCGCCTCGGTGCCCGATTCCGGCGGCGTGGTGTTCGTGCCGTCGTTCACGGGCCTGGGGGCACCGTACTGGGACCCCACCGCGCAGGGCGCCATCGTCGGCCTCTCGCGCGGCACAACCATCGGCCACATCGCACGTGCGGCGCTCGAATCCATCGCCTTCCAGAGCACCGCATTGCTGCAGGCTATGACGCGCGATGCCGTTTCCACCATCTCGGAACTGCGCGTCGATGGCGGCGCCTCGGCCAACAACCTGCTCCTGCAGTTCCAGGCTGACCTGCTCGGCATTCCGGTCGTGCGTCCGGAGATCATCGAGACCACGGCGCTGGGGGCGGCTTACCTGGCGGGCATCGCCACCGGCTTCTATCGTGATGAAGCCGAGGTCGCCCAGCAATGGCGTGCCTCGCGCACGTTCCACCCCGTCATCAGCCGCGACGAGGCCGCACACCGCATCGCCCAATGGGAAATGGCCGTTGCGCAGGTCCGCCTGCCGACAACGCGCGGCCACTGAAGGCAAACCCGGCAACCAGAAAAAAGGCGACCCTCGGATCGCCTTTTTTCATGGTTCGGCCGGCGGCTTACTTGCCTTCGCTGTTCGGCGTCTGGGCGGGCCCGCCTTGTTCGCTCATCGCTTCCTTGCGCTTGGCGCGAGCTTCCTTCTTCTCGGCCTTGCGGTTAGCCTTGGCAGCCTTCTTTTCTTCCTTGTAGGCAGCCTTGGCGTCGGACTTGCGAGCCTTGTATTCGTCGCTCGCGGCCTTGTCGTCAATGCGCTTCTGAACCAGCGGGTCAGACGACGAAGTGGCCGGCCCGTCTTGCGGGGCGGTCTGCACGGTGCCGGTGGTCTGCGGTGAAGTCTGGGGTGCCGGCGTCATCTGTGCGAAAGCAGCCGACGCAGCAAACGTGGCGGCAACGGCAAGGGCGGTTTTCAGGCGCTGTTCAATCATGGTTGAGCTCCTTCTTTTACAAAAACACGGAATGGACGGACCACATAAGCGGCGCGCGAAGCACCCGAAGTGATCTCGGCGTACATCAACGGCGCACGCCGGGCGTTGCAAATCACAACACCCATCCCTTCGCAAGAAGCGCTCCCGGCCCATCGACTACACTGCGCGCTCTCTCTTCCCTCACTACGCCGTGTCCGATCCCGCCCCCGATTTCGTCCTGCTCGATCCACCCGCCGACGCCCTGCCGTTGGACGCGGACGCCGTTGCCCTTCATGTCGCGAGCGTGCAGCGCTGGCTGGAAGACGCCGTCATCGGCCTGAACCTCTGCCCGTTCGCCAAGGCCGTCCACGTCAAGCGGCAGGTCCGATACGCCGTCAGCCGCGCCACGATGGACGGCGACGTGCTCGACCACCTGCGTGCCGAAGCCGATCTGCTGCACACCACCCCCGCCGCACAGATCGACACCACGCTGCTGATCGTCCCCGCCCTGGCCGATTTCCTCGATTTCCACTCGCTTACGGAGCGCGCCGAATCGCTGCTCGCCAAGGCCGGCTACGAAGGCGAGCTGCAACTGGCCAGCTTCCACCCCGATTTCGTCTTCGCCGATGCCGAGCCGGACGACATCGCCAACGCCACCAACCGCGCGCCCCTCCCGATCCTGCATCTGCTGCGCGAAGACAGCATCGCCCGCGCCGCCGCGGCCGTGCCCGACGCAGCGGACATCTACGAGCGAAATATCGCGACGATGGAAAAGCTGGGCCCCGAAGGCTGGGCAGAAATGGCAAAGAAGTTCGGCAAGACACCGCCCCGCGATTAACCAACTGACCAAAGGCAGCGACGGTTTGGCCGTCCCTGCCCTAGATGGCGCCTTGAATTTCTGTGAGCGGGCGGAAAAAGGAAGGAGGCCTGTCTGAGCGCAGCGAGTTTGCCTCCTTCCCCGCACGGTCACATAAATTCAAGGGGAAGTCGCCATCTCGGGCGCGCATTTCTTTGCTTACTTTCTTTGGGCAAGACCAAAGAAAGTGAGTCAGCCCCGGCAGGGGATGAAACAAGAGATGGACCGGCACCAGCCATAAAAGCCGACGCCCCAAGAAACGACGCTCACACGCCTCGATCCACCGGCGGCGTCCACTGATACGCCCAAGTCTCAGAAAGCAACCGCTCCCCCGACTGCAACGTCAGCAACAACTCAATCGGCGCATTGCTCGCATCCGGCACCACATCAAACATTGCCCGGACACCATCGATGCTCGCCAGCGGCCGCGCCGACGCAATCTCCACCCGCCCGCGCGAGGCGCGTATGACAGGCTCCACAGTCGACCCCGCCGTGCTGCGCCCCAGCCGCGACAGCTCACCGCCGGCAAAGTCGACGACAAACCGCCACGAGAAGTATTTGCGCGGCTGCCCCACCACGCCGCCAATGCCCGTACGCGTCGCCACCACCCGCGCCAGTGGCGAGGCCGCTGCGGGCTGCGCGCCCCACGTCAGCCGATAACCGAACGCCAGTTCCTGCCCGGCATGCGGCGCAACGGCGGGCCGCCAGAAGGCGACGATGTTGTCGAAGGTTTCATCGTTGGCCGACAGCTCCACCAATTCGACCGCGCCCTCGCCCCAGTCATGCGTGGGCTCGACCCACACGCTCGGGCGCTTCTCGTAGAACACGCCGTCATCCTGGTAATGATCGGGATTGCGATCGCGCTGCAGCAGGCCGAAGCCACGCGGGCTGTCGTCGGCAAAGCGCTGGCTGCGCAGCACGGGCGGATTGGCCAGCGGCCGCCAGATCCACTCGCCCGAGCCACGCCAGATGGCCAGGCCATCGGAATCATGGATTTCCGGGCGCCAGTCCGATGCGCGCCAGCGACGTGCGGCGCTATGGCGATCGCCGGCGCGGTCGGTGCGGTCGTTCTCGCCGTAGAGGAACATGCTGGTCAGCGGCGCGATGCCCAGACGCTCGATCGGCTTGCGCACGTAGAGCGTGGCGGCCACGTCCATCACGAGCGTGTCGCCGGGGCGGATGTCGAAGCGGTAGATGCCGGCCACGCTCGGAGAATCGAGCAGCGCATAGACGCGCGCCGTATCGGCATCGGCGGCCGGGCGCACCAGCCAGAATTCAGTGAAGTCCGGAAACTCTTCTGCGCGAGGCAACCCCGTATCAATCGCCAGGCCGCGCGCCGACATGCCGTATTGCCACTGCCCGCCGACGGCGCGAAAGTAGCTGGCACCCAGGAAGGCCGTCACATCGCGCGTCGGGTCCGCCTTGGTCGTCAGCCGAAAACCGGCGAAACCGAGATCGGCCGGCAGCGCCTGGTGATCCAGTCCGCTCTTGCCGTAATCGAACATGGCCGGGTCGTAGGCAATCAGGCGGGCATGGCCGTCCACCACCTCGTGCATCTGGACAGCCGACTTGAAGAACAGCCCGAGGTGGAAGAACTTGGCCTCGAACGGCAAGTGCTGGCCGGCCCACAATGCGTGATCGGGGCGATAGCCAATCGATTGATAGCCGTCCCAGCCAAGCGTGACCAGCGGCTTGGGCAACTGCGTGCTGCGGGGCCGGTATGGCCTTGTGGCCAAGGCCCGGGCACGCGCCAGCAGGCGGGCTTCGTCAAACGGTTCGGGGGCGCCAGCGGCGGTGCCGGGCGTGGCGCTGCGGGACAAACCAGGAGCCAGGGCAAGCAGCCCGGCGGCCAACTGCTTGAGCAGGTCGCGACGGTGCATGGATGGGGGCAGGACCAGGGGATGAGCCAGGGGTGATTCATCTTCGCACAACCCACGCCCAGGCAGCATCCGGTAAAAACCTTTCATTGGACCCACAACCCTGCGCCGTGACCGGGATTGCGCCAGTTGTGCGTGGCGCGGGGCCGCCAGTTGGAGCACAATCCCGGGTCTGTTCGCATGTACAACGCATATACGTCGCCTATGGTGAACAGAACAGATTCGAGCAATCGGCCTGGCTAAACGGGTCGACGCCCGCCACGATCATCACGGCGCCCATGCTTTCACAATCCTCCACGCCCCCGCTGCCCGATACGGCCTCGACCGAACCGTCCCCCGCCATTGCGGCTGCGCTGGAGTCATTCGGCCGCTACTACGACGACGTCCTGCTGCCCATGTGGCTGGGGCCCGGCTGGAATGCACAGGCCGGCCTCTGCTATGAGGCGCTCATCGTCGACAACGGCGCGCTGGTGCCGGCATCCACCGCGCGCTACCGGGCGATGGCGTGTGCGCGGCAGCTGTATACCTTCGCGCGTGCCACACAGCTCTCCAGGCGCCACCGCGATCTCTGCGCCGAACGCGCCGCTGCCCTGTGCCACGCGCTGGACACGCGCTTTCGCGACACGATCCACGGCGGCTGGCTGTTTGCGATCGACAGTGCGCTGGCCCCGCACGACACCACCAAGGATCTGTACACGCACGCGTTCGTGCTGTTTGCCGCCGCACACTGGCTTGCCGTGAGCGGCGACCCACGTGCGGCCGCGCTGATGCATGACGCGCACGACGTGATCGCCCGCAGCTTTGCGCGGGCCGGGGTCAAACCGCTGCCGGTCGCGTCCATGGACGCCAGGTTCAGCACCACGCTGGCCGGCGTCGCGCAGAACCCCGTGATGCACCTGACCGAGGCCTACTTGGCCGCCGCCGCGCTCGACGAACCGCCCGCCTGGGCCGAGACCGGGGTGCGCACGCTGGCCGAGGGCATCCTCGCGCGCTTCATCGACACGCGCACGGGCAGCATCGCCGAGTTACCGATCGACGAGGCCAGCACCGACAACCGCATCGAACCCGGTCACCAGTTCGAATGGTTCTACCTCGTACGCGCGCACGCCGATGTCTTTACGCGCTCCGAAGCCGGCCTCCATCTGGCCGAGAGCCTTGCCCGCGCGGTGGACGCAGCCTGCGCCGACGGCGTGGATGCCGACACCCAGGGCGTGTGCCTGTCGCTCAATCTGGACGGCACGATGCGCGACGCCAGCCAGCGCATCTGGGCGCAGACCGAATACGGCCGCGCCCTCGCGCTGTGCACCGAAACGCAGGGCGCCATGCTCGCGCGCCTGCTGCCGGTGTGGTCGGCGCGCTTCCTGCACGCACAAGGCTGGAACGAGGTCATCGACCCGGCCGGCCAGCGCCTGCGTGCCGACATGCCGTCGAGCACGCCATACCACATCACCACCTTTTACGAGGCGGCCCGCAGTTCGCTGTCCGGCTCGCCCGCACGTTGTACCCAAGCTGTTGAATGACATCCACCATGCATACCACCAACCCCAATGAATCCAAGGCTCGCACCGTCTTCCGGGTGGTCAGCGGCAACTTCCTGGAGATGTACGACTTCATGGTCTACGGCTATTACGCCAAGGCCATTGCCGACACCTTCTTCCCCGCCGGCAACGAGTTCCTCTCGCTGATGCTGTCGCTGGTGACCTTTGGCGCCGGCTTCCTGATGCGGCCCCTGGGGGCAATCTTCCTGGGCGCGTACATCGACCGTCACGGCCGCCGCACAGGGCTGATCGTCACGCTGGCGCTCATGGCCTGCGGCACGCTGCTGATCGCGCTGGTGCCAAGCTACGCCACCATCGGGCTGGCGGCGCCGCTGCTGGTCCTGATCGGCCGTTTGCTGCAGGGCTTTTCGGCCGGCGTGGAGCTGGGCGGTGTGTCGGTCTACCTGGCCGAAATCGCCACCCCGGGCAAGAAGGGCTTCTTCGTGAGCTGGCAATCGGCCAGTCAGCAGGTGGCCGTCATGTTTGCCGCGCTGCTGGGCGTGCTGATGTCGTACCTGCTGCCGCCGTCTGAGATGAGCGCCTGGGGCTGGCGCGTGCCGTTCCTGATCGGCTGCCTGATCGTGCCGTTCCTGTTCATCATCCGCCGCTCGCTGCAAGAGACCGAAGAGTTCCAGAAGCGCAAGCACCGTCCGGACCTGCGCGCCGTGTTCCGCTCGATGGGCCAGAACTGGCGCCTGGTAGGCGCGGGCACGCTGATGGTCGTGATGACCACGGTATCGTTCTACCTGATCACAGCCTACACGCCGACCTTCGGCAAGAGCGTGCTGCACCTGTCCGACATGGACAGCCTGATCGTCACGCTGTGCGTGGGCGCCTCGAACTTCTTCTGGCTGCCGATGATGGGCGCGGTGTCTGACCGCGTCGGCCGCCGCCCGCTGCTGATCCTCTTTACCGTGCTGATGCTGGTGACGGCCTACCCGGCCATGCAGTGGCTGGTTGCTGCACCGTCGTTCGCCCGCATGCTGACCGTGCTGCTATGGCTGTCGTTCCTGTACGGCAGCTACAACGGCGCGATGGTCGTCACGCTCACCGAGATCATGCCGCCGGAAGTGCGCACCACCGGGTTCTCGCTGGCGTACAGCCTCGCCACAGCCATCTTCGGTGGCTTCACCCCGGCGATTGCCACATGGCTGATCCACGAAACGGGCAACAAGGCGATGCCGGGCGTGTGGGTGTCGTTCGCCGCGCTGTGCGGGTTGATTGCCACGCTGGCGATCGTCAAGCCGGCGGGCAGGCATGAGCATGGGGCGGGCACGGCGCCTGTGGCCTGACGGGCATTTGGGATGAAGGAACGCCTCTTGGAGGGGAATCTCTCTGAGGGTCGTTTTGATTTTCGGCTTTTGTTTTCTTCTGGGATTTTTTTGTGGCCCCCCCCTTTCGTTCCCTGCCGGGACCGACTCACTTTTCTTTGTCTTGCCAAAGAAAAGTAAGCAAAAGAAAGGCGCGCCCGAGATGGCGACACCCCCTTGAATTTGTGTGACCGTGCGGGGAAGGAGGCAAACTCGCTGCGCTCAGACAGCCTCCTTCCTTGATCCGCCCGCTCATCAAAAATTCAAGGCGCCATCAAGGGCTCAACGTCAAAAGAGAAAGGCCAACCCGTCGCGCGGTTGGCCTTGTCGTTTGGGCTGGCGCCCAGAGGGTGTGGCTTTTGTCTTTTGACTTTCCTGCCCTAGATGGCGCCTTGAATTTCTGTTGCAGGGAAGAAAAAGGAAGGGAAACTGTCTGAGCGCAGCGAGTTTTTCCCTTCCCCTCCCTGCGACAGAAATTCAAGGAGGGGGTCGCCATCTCGGGCGCGCATTTCTTTGCTTACTTTCTTTGGGCAAGACCAAAGAAAGTGAGTCAGCCCCGGCAGGGGATGAAACAAGGGATGCACCACAAAAACAAAACCAAAACCCCAGCGAAGTTCACCGGGGTTCTAATCTACTCAGCAACCCGCCGAGCAATATGCTCCAATGCCTCCTCCACCTGATCAATCAAAATCAGGCAGAGGTCCCCCGGCTGCAACCGCCCCAGCGCGGTGTCGATAGCCAGAAATTCACCACGGATTTCATCAACACGGCTCGTGCGTGACGCACCCTGCAACCCTTCACGCAGCAGCGCAAGCACTTCACCATCGGCGCGCCCGCGCTGGCATTGGTCTTCATACAGCACGACATCGTCAAACACGCCGCCAAGAATCTGCGTCTGCTTGCGGATATCTTCGTCGCGGCGGTCGCCGGCCCCGCTGATCACCACCATGCGACGCTGCGCCGGCATGGTGGCTACCGCGTTACACAGTGCCTGGATGGCATCCGGGTTATGGCCGTAGTCGGCGATGAGCGTGGCGCCCTTGTAGTCGAACAGGTTGAAGCGCCCCGGCGCGGTTGCGGCGTCGTTCACAAACGTCGCCAGCCCGCGGCGGATCACCGTCCAGTCGATGCCAAGCGCCCATGCCGCCGCAATCGACGACATCGCGTTTTCCACCTGGAATCCGATCGTGCCGTTGCGCGTGAGCGGAATGTCGGCCAGTGCGATGCGCGTTTCGTTGGCACCTTCGGCGGCTACGATCTCGGGGCCATCGACAAACACCACGCGCTTGCCCTGCGCGCGGTGCAGCGCCAGGGTCGGCAGGCCCGGATCGTGCGCGAAGAACGTGACCGAACCAGGGCAGCCCTCCGCCATGCGCGCGACCATCGGGTCGGCGGCGTTGAGCACCGCCATGCCGCGCGGCGCCACGTTCTGCACGATCACGCTCTTGAGCACGGCCAGGTCTTCCACCGTGCTGATGTAGTTCAGGCCCAGGTGGTCGCCTTCGCCCACGTTCGTCACCACGGCCACATCGCAGCGGTCGAACGCAAGACCTTCGCGCAGCAGGCCGCCGCGCGCGGTTTCGAAGACGGCGGCATCGACATCCGGATGCAGCAGCACGTTGCGCGCGCTGCGCGGGCCGCTGCAGTCGCCGGTGTCGATGCGCTGGCCCTGGATGTACACGCCATCGGTGCCGGTCATGCCCATGCGCAGACCACTGGACGCCAGCAGATGGGTAATCAGGCGCACGGTCGTCGTCTTGCCGTTGGTGCCGGACACCGCCACCACGGGGATGCGGCCGTCGTCGCCATCCGCAAACATCGTCGAGACAATCGCCTCGCCCACGGCACGGCCCTTGCCGTACGACGGCTGCAGGTGCATGCGCAAACCCGGTGCGGCGTTGACTTCCACGATGCCGCCGGCCTGGTCCTCGAACGGCTTGAGCATGGTTTCGCACACGGCGTCTACCCCGCAGATGTCGAGGCCGACCATCTGCGCGGCCGCGACGGCACGCGCCGCGATAGCCGGGTGCACGTCGTCGGTCACGTCGGTGGCGGTGCCGCCCGTGGAAAGGTTCGCGTTATTGCGCAACACCACGCGCGTGCCCTTGGGCGGCACGGCGTCGGCGCTCAGGCCCTGCTTGGCGAGCGTGGCCAGTGCAATGTCGTCGAAGCGGATTTTCGTGAGCGACGTGGCATGTCCTTCGCCGCGGCGCGGGTCGCGGTTCACTTCGTCGACCAGCTCGCGCACGGTGTGCTTGCCGTCACCGATGACTTGCGGCGGGTCGCGGCGCGCAGCTGCCACCAGGTGCTTGCCCACCACGAGCAGACGGAAGTCATGGCCGGGGATGTAGCGCTCGACGATCACGTCCGAAGAAATGTCGGCCGCCGCTTCGTACGCCGTCATCACTTCTTCGCGCGTGCGGATGCGTACGGCCACGCCCTTGCCCTGGTTGCCGTCGCGGGGCTTGACCACGACCGGGCCGTGGATTTCCTGCGCGGCTTCCCAGGCTTCCTCGGCGCTGCGCACCGAACGGCCCAGCGGCACTGGCACACCGGCCGCATGCAGCAGGGCCTTCGTGAGGTCCTTGTCCTGCGCGATCGATTCGGCCACGGCGCTGGTCATGTCGGTTTCGGCGGCCTGAATGCGGCGCTGTTTGCTGCCCCAGCCAAACTGCACCATCGAGCCCTGCGTGAGGCGGCGATACGGAATGCCGCGCACCACGGCGGCGTCGACGATGGAGCCGGTGCTCGGCCCCAGGCGTACGTCTTCGTCCAGCTCGCGCAGGCGGTGCAGTGCATCGTCCAGATCAAACGGCTGGTCGTCGCGGGCGGCCAGGCAAAGTTGGCCGGCCAGCTCGAATGCCAGTCGGCCCACTTCTTCTTCGGTGTATTCGACGACGACCTGATACGTGCCCGGTTCGAGCGTGGGCTCGGTGTGGCTGAACGTCACCGGGCAACCGGCGGCAGCTTGCAGGCCCAGCGCGGCGGCTTCCAGCGCGTGCGCAATCGATGGCGCATCGGCTTCGTCATCGGGGCGCATCGGGCCAATCGCCGGAAAGCGCGCGCGCAGGCGGTCTTCAAAGCCCGGCAGCTCGGCCAGCAGTTGGGATTGGTCCGAGCAGGCCACGATGGCCTCGATGGCCGTATGGCGGCACCAGAGATTTGGGCCGCGCAAGGCCCGGATACGAGAGACTTCCATGCAATCAGCTTTCCGTTGTGCTTTGGGCGTTCTTTCTGACTCAGGCCCGATCGTCAGTTCTGGGATTCGGCACGGCCCATCCACTGGTGTACCTGCTGGACGGTGCCCTCGATGGCACACTCATCGCATTGCAAAACCAGCAGGTCGCCTGCTGTGACCTGCGAGAGCGCCGCGTCCACGACATCCCGGCGCTTGGCCCCTTCGACGACGACTTCAGCCACGCGACCGCCTGCCTGCAACCCTTGCTTGAGCAGCGCGCGTGCTTGGCGATCGAACTCGGCATCGGTGCGCTTGACGCTGGCGTCTTCGCACAGCAGCACGCGGTCGAATGTCTGTCCGATAACCGTGCCTTGCGCCACCAGGTCTTCATCGCGGCGTTGCAGGCCGGCGCCGAACACAAGCGTGCGGCGTTGCGCCGGGAAGTTGTCCAGCGCAGCGGCCAGGGCTTCCAGTGCCGACGCGTTGTGCGCGTCATCCACCACGATCGTGGCGCCATGGTGCTGGAACAGCGTGAAGCGGCCCGGCACATCCACCTGCCCCACATCGAAGGTCATGATGCCGGCGCGCATCAGATCGTTCGAAATGCCCAGAGCCCAGCCGGTGGCCACAGCCGCCAGCACGTTTTCAAGCTGGAACGGCACGCGGCCGTCGTAGGTCAGGGGAATGGCCGACACGTCGGCCAGCGCCAGTTCGGTCGGGCCAGTAGCGAGCACCACCTTGCCGTCGCGCACGAACACGGCCCGTTTGCCAGCAGCGCGATGCGCGGCGATGGCCTCCAGATCGCCCGACAAGGCGAAGAAGATCACTTCGCCATCGCACAGCTCTGCCATTTCAACGAGGCGCGCATCGGCGGCATTGAGCACGCCGACGCCGGTCTTCAGCACCACGTCGATCTGCGTGCGCAGGACGCTGACCATGCGGTCTTCGTCTTCGACGTAGAAATCGCCCAGGTGATCGGGCTTGCCGAAGTTGGTGACGACGCCCACCTGGCAACGGTCATACGGCAGCCCCTGCGAGAGGATCATGCCGCTGTCGCTCTCGAACACGGCGGCTTCCACCGCGCGGTTCATCAGGATGCGATGGCAGGCGTCCCACGCGGCGCGGTCGGTACGCGCGCCGGATTCCACTTGACGGCGATCGAGGTACAGGCCATCGCTGCAGCCCAACCCCGTGTGCTTGCCCGACAGTTGCAGCATCTGCGCCACCAACTTGGCCACGACGGTCTTGCCGTTGGTGCCCGTGATGCCGACGATAGGAATGCGGCCATCGTCCTGCGTGCCATCCTTGTCGGAAAACAGGTGGTCGACAATCGCGCGGCCCACGGGGCGTGGTTCGCCCTGGGCCGGCCGAATATGCATCAGCAGACCGGGCCCGGCGTTGACTTCGACAATGGCGCCGCGCTGCTCGTCCAGCGGGCGCGAGATGTCTTCGGCCACCAAGTCTACACCGGCAATGTCGAGTCCGACAACCCGCGCGGCCAGCGATGCGTGCGCGGCCACGCTCGGGTGCACGCGGTCGGTCACGTCAAAGGCGACGTTGCCGTTGCGCTGTATCAGCACGCTGCGGCCCGCGGGCGGCACGGCGCTGCCGTCGGCATAGCCCTGGCGCTTGAGTTCGAGGCGCGCGGCGGAATCCAGGCGCACGCAGTTCAGCGGGTGTTCTTCGGTGTTGCCGCGGCGCGGGTCGGAGTTGATCTGCGATTCGATCAGTTCTTCGATGGTCGAGTTGCCATCGCCGACCACCGACGCGGTTTCGCCCATCGCCGCCGCCGCCAAGCGGCCGCCCACCACCAGCAGGCGGTGTTCGTTACCGGAGACGAAGCGCTCGACGATCACGCCGTTGCCTTCCTCGATGGCCACGGCGTAAGCGGTTTCCACCTCTTCGCGCGTCATCAGGTTCGTGAATACGCCGCGGCCGTGATTGCCGTCGTAAGGCTTGACCACCACCGGCACGCCGATGTCTTCGGCCGCATCCCAGGCGTCTTCGGCGCTGTCGACCATGCGCCCTTCCGGCACCGGCACGCCGCACGACTGCAGCAGGCTCTTGGTCAGGTCCTTGTCGCGCGAGATGGATTCGGCGATAGCGCTGGTGCGGTCGGTTTCGGCCGTCCAGATGCGGCGCTGGCGAGCGCCGTAGCCGAGTTGCACGAGATTGCCGTCCGACAGGCGGATGGACGGGATATTGCGGTCATCGGCGGCTTCGACGATGCAGGCGGTGCTGGGGCCCAGGCACTGTTCGTCCACCATGTCGCGCAGCGTTTCGACGGCGGCGTCCACGTCGTACGGGCGGTCTTCGATGGCCGCCATGACCAGATCACGGGCGGCGAACAGGGCAGCACGGGTCACGTCTTCGTGCCAGGCGCGGACGATCACCTTATAGACGCCGCGCACGGGTGTCTCGCGCGCCTTGCCGAAACCGCCGGGCATGCCGGCCAGGTTCTGCAACTCGAGGGTGACGTGTTCCAGGATGTGCCCCGGCCAGGTGCCTTCCTTCAAGCGCATCAGGAAACCGCCGCGCACGCCGGGGCTGCAGCGGTGCTCGATCAGCGTGGGCAGCCATGTCGACAGACGCTCGTAGAACCCCGGAATCGTGTTGGAGGGAGAGTCCTCCAGTTCACCAATATCGACCCATGCCTCCAGCACTGGCCGATATGTCCACATATTCGGGCCGCGCAGCGACATGACATCGAGAATCTCAATGTCCTTCTTCTTCATTGAATTTGCTTGGAAGCAGGGGGCGATGTACCCGTGAATTGGTCCGTGAAACCGAACCGTTACCTTTCAATAACGTTACAACGGCGTCGGCGTTGACGTCTTGAGCCCGGAGTGCGTTGTGCAGCGCACCAAATGCCGTGCTGGCGTGGCTATGTATACTTGCGAGCAAATTTTGCAGGCCGCAACAATTGCGACGCCGCACTCTTGCCTCGATTTATGTTCGTCCTTTTCCCGTTTTGGGCTGTTTTTTGGCCATTTGGACGCGCTTTTTGAATTCTTTGCGCCACTGATGACCCAGTCCTCCCCATCGTCCGCCCCCACCGTCGTCCGCGCTCAGGAACCCTGGCGTGTCGTGCTCGGCTCAAGCCTTGCTCCAGAAGAAACCGTCCTGGCCGGGCTGCAGCTGGATTTGGACGCGAGATTGCATTTTACCCAAGGGTGGCTGGTTGTTACGAACCGTCGCCTGATCGGCCAAGCCGTGGGTGAAAAGGATTTGCAAAGCTGGGACATCGCCCCCGGCATGACGCTGGCCCACAGCGACCACGCCGGCGTCGGCACGCTGGAGTTGTCCGACGGCCAGCGCCGGCTGGCAAGCTGGCGCTACACGCTGGGCCACAATACCGACGCGCTGCGGCTGGCCGATGCTTTCGACGCCCAGCGCAACGCCCTGACCACCGGCGCCAAGGCCGCGCAGCCCGACGCGGACATCTGCCCGACCTGCAAAGCGCCCCTCCCGGCCGGTGAAGACAACTGCCCGCAATGCAGCCGTGAACTGGAGCAGCCGCCCTCGACCTGGGCGCTGCTGCGCCTGTGGCGCTTCGCCCAGCCGTATCGGTGGGAATTGCTGGCCGGTTTCGCCCTGCTGCTGATCGGCACGGCCGCCACCCTGGTGCCGCCGTACCTGACGATGCCCTTGATGGACAAGGTGCTGATCCCCTACCAGAACGGGCAGCCGGTCGATTACCGCCTGGTGACGCTCTATCTGTCCGGCCTGTTTGGCGCCGCGCTGGTGGCCTGGGTGCTGGGCTGGGCGCGCACGTATCTGCTGGCGCGCGTGTCCGAGCGCATCAGCGCCGACCTGCGAACGACCACCTACGAGCACCTGCTCAAGCTGTCGCTCGAATATTTCGGTGGCAAGCGCACCGGCGACCTCATGGCGCGCATCGGTTCGGAAAGCGACCGCATCAGCGTGTTCCTGTCGTTGCACCTGCTCGATTTCGCCACGGATGTGCTGATGATCGCGATGACGGCCGTCATCCTGGTTTCGATCGACCCATGGCTGGCGCTCGTGACACTCGTGCCGCTGCCATTCATCGCGTGGATGATCCACCTGGTGCGCGACCGCCTGCGCCACGGCTTCGAGAAGATCGACCGGATCTGGTCGGAAATCACCAACGTGCTGGCCGATACGATCCCGGGCATCCGCGTGGTCAAGGCCTTTGCGCAGGAAAAGCGCGAGGTGACGCGCTTTGCCGAGGCCAACAAGCACAACCTGGCGATCAACGATCGCGTCAATGCGGTGTGGTCGCTGTTTACCCCGACCGTCACGCTGCTGACCGAAGTCGGGCTGCTGGTGGTGTGGATCTTCGGCATCTGGCGGGTGAGCCACGACGCCATTACCGTCGGTGTGCTGGTGGCGTTCCTGACCTATATCAGCCGCTTCTACACGCGCCTGGATTCCATGAGCCGCATCGTGTCCGTCACGCAGAAGGCGGCGGCCGGCGCCAAGCGGATCTTCGATATTCTCGACCACGTGTCGAGCGTGCCCGAGCCGGCCAGGCCCGTGCATCTCGAGAAGGTGAAGGGCGCGATCGAACTGCGCGACCTGGGCTTCCGTTATGGCAACCGCGCGGTGATCCGCGGCCTGAACCTGTCGATCCAGCCGGGCGAGATGATCGGGCTGGTGGGGCACAGCGGCTCGGGCAAGAGCACGCTCGTGAACCTGATCTGCCGTTTCTACGATGTGTCCGAAGGCGCGATCCGCCTGGATGGCACCGATATCCGCTCGCTGCCCGTGTCGGAATTCCGACGCAACATCGGCCTGGTGCTGCAGGAGCCGTTCCTGTTCTTCGGCACGATCGCCGACAACATTGCCTACGGCAAACCCGACGCCACGCGCGAAGAGATCATTGCCGCCGCGCGTGCCGCCCACGCCCACGAGTTCATCCTGCGCCTGCCGCACGGCTACGACTCGCTGGTGGGTGAACGCGGCCAGGCCCTGTCGGGCGGCGAACGCCAGCGTATTTCGATTGCGCGGGCCCTGCTCATCAACCCGCGCATCCTGATCATGGACGAGGCCACGTCTTCCGTGGACACGACCACCGAGAAGGAAATCCAGAAGGCGCTCGACAACCTCGTGCAGGGCCGCACGACCATTGCCATCGCGCACCGTTTGTCGACGCTGCGCAAGGCGGATCGCCTGGTCGTCATGGATCGCGGCCAGATCGTCGAAGTCGGCAATCACGATGAGCTGCTCGCGCGCGAAGGGGCGTACTACAAGCTCTATCAGGCGCAGGCCCGCAATGTCGATGCCGAAACCGATCTGACCAGCGACGGCGAGCGCGTGGACGCCGCGGCGCCGGCTTACGCGCAGTGATCCCCACTCTGAAATGACTGCGATGCAAACGCCCGATTTCGCCCTGAGCCGCAACGGCTTCGGCAAACTTGTGATGACCCTGGCCGACGGCACCGTGCATGAAGGCGTGGTGCCCGTGCGCGCGTTCCCGATCTCCGCCGCGGGCGAGGGCTTGAGCCTGATGAGCACGGACGGCCGCGAGCTGGCATGGATCACGCAACCCGACGCGCTGCCCACGCCAATGCGCGCGCTGATCGAAGCCGAACTCGGCGCGCGGGAATTCATGCCCGAGATCCGCACGATCGTCGGCGTATCGACCTACGCCACGCCCAGCACGTGGACGGTGCAGACCGACCGCGGCCAGACCGACCTCGTGCTGCGCGGCGAAGAAGATATCCGCCGCCTGACCGGCACCACGCTGCTCATTTCCGACAGCCACGGTATCCACTACCTGATCCGCGATCTGCTTGCGCTGGACAAGCACAGCCGCAAGATCCTCGACCGGTTCCTGTAAGCCCCATTCAGACGTTCAGCCGCGCAGCCGTTACCGGGGCGTTGGCTGCACGGCTGTCATCACCTCGTTGAGCAGGGTTTCGGCCTGTTTCCAGATTGCGCGCTGGTTGTAGTCGCCCGCCGTGGTGACGACCACCAGGTCTAGCCCGGGCACGATCCACAGGCGCTGGCCACCGTTGCCGATGCCGCCGATCCACGCGTATTCCGCGCTGCCAGCCGCCACCTTGCCGAGCCACCACTGATAGCCGTACTGCAAGCCCATGCCGGTGTCGATGTGCGGGCGCGTTGATTCGGCAATCCACTCGGCGGGCACGAGTTGCCGCCCGTTCCATTGGCCATGCTGCAACACAAGCTGGCCGATGCGCGCCAGGTCTCGGGGGCGCAGGCGCACCCCGGCAAACGCCAGCGGACGGCCACGGTAGTCGTCCACCCATTCCCAGTCGGTGATACCCAGCGGTTCGAGCAGTTGCTTGCGGGCGTACTCTGGCACAGGCATACCCACGCGCTCCGCCAGCAGTTGCGCAAGCACTGCCGTGTTGCCCCCGTTGTAATTGAACTGCGTGCCAGCCGCAGCCGCCATCGGCCGGTCAAACACGTAGTGCGCCTGAGACGTGTGCCAGAACAGCCCGAACTCGTCGTTGTTGAACAGGCTCGTCGCACGCCATTCGTTCCAGGCCAGGCCGCTCGACATCGACAGCATCTGCGAGAGCGTGATCGCCTCACGACCGTCGCGATTCAGATCCGCCAGCCCCGGAAACAGCGACAGCACCGGCGTGTCGAGCGGCGGCGTCTTGCCTTGCCCTTGCGCAATGCCCCACAGCAGGCTCGTCACCGATTTGCTGATCGAGCGGATGTCGTGAAGCGTGCTGGCATCGAACGTGCGCGTGGTGCGGAACAGATCCTTCACCCGCTCATCCTTGCCAGCACGATAGACCTCCGCCACCAGACGGCCGTGGCGCACCACGAGCAGGCTGTGGAAATTGATATCGGCGTCGGCAACATTGCGCAGGACGGTGCAGAGTTGGCCGGCATCGAAGCCGGCTGCGGCGGGGTCGGCTTCGACCTGCCAGCCGTCGTTCAACCGGGCGGGCGCATCGCAAGGTGCCGCCTGGGCGCCGCATACCGTGCAGACCCATGCCAAAGCGATGCCGATGCTGCGAAGTCGTCGCGCCATCCCAGCCCCCCAGGTCGATGTTCCGCCAAGTATCGTAGCCGGCACTTGAAGGTGCAAACCCGCTGCGATGAATGGTCGTTCTGCGCGTCTGAACGGCAATGGATCGGCCATCCGGTGGACCCTCCACCCACGTCGGAACCCGGGCCCGCGTTACCATGTCGGACCCTTCTTATTCATCAGTCACATCACAGGCACCTATGGTCACACGTCGAACCCTTCTTGCCTCCGCCTCGGTTACCGCCACGCTGGCGGCGCTCGGCATCACGCCCGAAGCACTGGCCGCCGATCGCGTCAAGCTGGGCGATGCCGCGCCGTTTTCTTTCGATGCGCTGATCGAGCGCGCCCGCACGATGGCCGGCAAGCCTTACACGCCCCCTGCAACGGCGCCGGCCGACATCCTGTCCAAGATCGACTACGAGGCACACGGCAAGATCAAATTCGACACCGCCCACGCACTCTTTGCGGACGGCCCCGGCCAGTTTCCGGTGACGTTCTTCCACCTCGGCACGTTCTTCCGCGCCCCGGTGCGCATGCACGTGGTGGAAAAAGGCGCCGCCCGCGAAATCGTTTACGACGAATCGTACTTCGACATGCCCGCCGACAGCCCGGCGCGCAAACTGCCGCGCGGCAGCGGCTTTGCCGGTTTCCGCTTCCAGGAAAGCCGCCTGGGTGACCAGAAGAAACTCGACTGGAAGAAGAACGATTGGGTCGCCTTCCTGGGCGCGTCGTACTTCCGCGCCATCGGCGAGCTGTATCAGTACGGGCTTTCCGCACGGGGCATTGCGCTGGACGTGGCGCAGGCCGGCAAGCCGGAAGAGTTTCCCAATTTCACGCACGTGTGGTTCGACACGCCGGCAGACAACCGCGCCGATTCCGTGACGATCTACACGCTGCTCGACGGCCCGAGCATCACGGGTGCATATCGCTTTGTCATGCACCGCACGAAGGGCGTGGTGATGGACATCGACACGGCCATCTTCCTGCGCAAGGACGTCGACCGTTTCGGCATCGCGCCCGCCACGTCGATGTACTGGTTTTCGGAAACCGCCAAGGGCACCGCCACTGACTGGCGCCCCGAGGTGCACGACTCCGACGGCCTCGCCCTCTGGACCGGCAATGGCGAGCGCATCTGGCGCCCGCTGAATGATCCGCCGCGCACGATGGCGTCTGCCTTTGGCGACAACAACCCGCGCGGCTTCGGCCTGCTGCAGCGCGATCGCGATTTCAACAACTACCAGGACGGCGTCCACTACGAGCGCCGCCCGAGCCTGTGGGTCGAGCCGCTGGAAGGCTGGGGCGAGGGCGCCGTGCAGCTTATCGAAATCCCGACCGACGACGAGATCCACGACAACATCGTCGCCATGTGGGTGCCGAAGGCACCGGCGCGTGCGGGCAGCCAGTACCGTCTACGCTATCGCCTGCACTGGCTGGCCGATGAACCGTATCCGACACAACTGGCGCGCTGCGTGGCCACGCGCATGGGCAACGGCGGGCAGCCGGGCCAGCCGCGGCCGCGCGGCGTGCGCAAATTCATGGTCGAGTTCAAGGGCGGTCCGCTGGAGAAACTGCCTTTCGGCACCAAGCCGGAGGCCGTGCTGAGCACCTCGCGCGGCACGTTCTCGTATGTGTTTACCGAAGCCGTGCCGAACGGCGTGCCGGGCCACTGGCGCGCCCAGTTCGACCTGACGGTCGACGGGAAGGAACCGGTCGACATGCGGCTGTTTTTGCGTGTGGATGGCAAGCCGCTGTCCGAGACGTGGCTGTATCAATATCACCCGTTCCAATCGCCGGTGGGGCCAGTGGCGTCCTAAACGCCGTCGCAGCGGTCCACAAACAAGGCGGGGATTCCCCCGCCTTTTTCATTACTGGTAGGACAGCGTCACCACCGCGAGCGCTGGTTCCACCCCCGGCGCGCGCGACAAGGTCAGCGTGCCGTTGTTTGCCGTCAGCAGGTTGGCCTTGAAACCGCCGTATTTGGCCAGGACGTCCGCCTTGCTGCGTGCATCGCCCACCCGCAGGGGGTTGAGCGACGATGCCGCGCGAGCCTCCACCGACACATCGACCGGCACGGCCCGCACCGCTGTCGAGCGAAAGTCGAGCACCACCTGATCGCCTGACGCAGAGCGACGCGCCTGCAAACCCTCGCCCGTGCCCGTCGCCTGCAGCGCTGGCAGCACACGGAACCCCGCCTCGACGATGGCGCCCGTGAAATAAATCACGCCGTCCTGGCTGCCGGCCGCAAGCGCGCCACTCGCTCCGACGGCCGCCGTGATGGCGACGGCCATTGCCTTGTAGACCCTGAACATAAGACCCCCGATGCCCGACCCTTGGGCGATGTGTCACATCCGCCCGTCTTCAGCCGGTCTGACGCAACAGTTTTTTACGATTTTCATCGTCCTCTGGATCGATCTGATTGGGGATTCCGAACATCCCTGATTGCGAGTCAGACAGGGTTCCTCGCAAATCCACCTCTCACGGTGCCGGCCACACCGCCAGCGCCTGCATCAACTGCTTGCCCAGCGGGACTCGCTTGGCCATATCGCCCTCGCGCGGCATGTCGATGTTCAGAGCAAAGGCATACACGTGGCCGGCACGCTCCACCCAGCCGACCCACCAACCGATCTCCGGCTGGTATTCGGTGGCGACGCCGGTCTTGGCATACAGCGCGGCATCGCCCTGCTGCTCGATCAACAGCATGCGCTGGACCATGTCCCACGTGCGCGGCTTCACCGGCAACTGCTTGAGCGCCATGCGGCTGGTGAAGCGCGCTTCTTCGAATGCGGAAATCTCCAGCGGGCCACGCAGCCAGAATTGATCGATCACGCTGCCGAGCTGGCGATTGCCGTACTCAAAAGCGTCCACATAAGCCTGCATGCGTTCAAGGCCGACACGCCGTGCCACCTCCTGGTATATCGGCACGGCCGACAGGCGGATCGCCTCGGGCAACGCCATGTCGTGCTCCCACTGCTGGTAAGGCTGCGGCTTGCCGCCGTAAGGCAGCACTTCCTGATCGTCGCGCACGGCCCCGGTGTCGAAGGCGATCAGGCTGTTCGGAATCTTGAACGTCGATGCCGGATGGATGCGCCGCGCGGCGCGCGCCGGATCGACGACATAGGTGCGGTCGGCGCCGATGTCCATCAGTACAAAGGTGCCCGAGACACCCGCGTCGTCGAACGCGCGCTTGAGGTCATTACGCACGACCAGCTCGGCGTGGGCGGTGGTGGTGCTCATCGCAACGGCGCAGGCCGTGAGGGCGGACGCGAAAGTCTTCGACCAGCGAGAGAACATGAAAGGCTCCTTGAAATGGGTAGATGGCTGCCGGCAACCGTCGATGCGCACAGGCACCGGCGCTGCGCATCGTAAGGAGCGCTCCGTGCTGCCGCCAGCGTGCACAACAAGCTGCACGTCACGCGCGTAACGCCTGTAACAATGGGTGTGGCGCACAATGGCGCCACGTTTCGCTTCGCCTGATTGTTTGCATGACGCCGCCCACCCTGCCCGCCCTCCATGTCGAGCTGACCACACCGCAAACTGTGGATGGACGACGCGCCCCGTTCCAGAGCCTGTGGCTGCTCGTGCGCCTGGCCTACGCGCATCGTCTGTCGCCGGAGCAACCGCTGGTGCGCCTGGCCGACCTGCGCGGCGCTGTGTCGGACGCCAGCACGCAGCGCATGATGATCAGCCGCGCCTTTCGCGACTGGCAGAACTGGGGCGTGCAGGCAGGCTGGGGCGAACAGCGCGACCGCGAGCCCCGCTTCCTCAACGCAGACAAGCGCAGCCAGGGCCCGTTCTGGCTTACGCCTGAAGACGCGGCGCGCGTGGTCTGCCTGGTGGAAGGACGGATTGCCGATGACACAGATGTGCGCGCCTTTCTCGGTATCGCCGCGCCGGAAAGCAGCACGGACAACAGCGCCGAAGCCAACGCCAGCGCGCTCTCCGGCCCTGCGCCTGGCACGCCCAACCCCGCGTTCTGGCACGCCTTTCTGACCGCGCGTCACGCCATGCGCGAAGGCCGACTGCTGCATGCGCTGAGCACCGGCACAATTGCCTCCGACACCGAGCGCGGCGGCGCCCTGCTCGCCTTGCGCCACGCTGGCGACGCCGCAGACAATGACTTCCAGCGCGCCCTCGTCACCCTGGGCGAGGCAATGGCCGCGCGCCGGCTGGGCGACTCGACACGCGCCAGCGCCCTGCTCTCGCAGTTGCGCGCGCACCGCCGGCAGCGCCATGTGCTGGGCAACGACTACCTCGCCGCCATGGAGCGCATCGTCACCGCATGGTGTGCGTATGACCGACGCGACCTCGACCTTGCCGCCGGCCTGCTCGCCCGCCTCGCCGATGCCGAGCCCGGTCGCAGCCTGCTGCGCTATCACCCGCAGATCCGTTTTGAGTGGAACAACTTGAGCGCCCTCATCGAGCGCGCCCGCCTGCTCTACGCGGATGCCGACGGCATTGCATTGGAGGCACGCGCACACGCCGCACAGCGCATCGTCGCGCAGTTCGAAACCGCGCTGGCTGCCGCGCTGGAAAGCCAGGCCTCCGACGCCGTGCAGCAAGTTGCCGCCAACCTCGGCATGACGTGCTGGCTGCTGCGCGACGTGCTTGGCAACGCGGTGCATGCCGACGGCACGGTCGATGCCGTCCGCTGGCTGGCCATGAGCGAATGGCAGGCGCTACGCAACGGCGGGCCGCTGCAATCGGCGTGGAACGCCATCGCGCTGATGCGCATAGCACGCGCCGACACAAGCCGCGCAGCGCTCAAGTTGAACGACCTCGGTACGCAAGCGGGCCCGTTTGCCGAGGCCTTTGACGCGCGCTACTGGCCGCAGCGCTGGTCCGACGTTGCCGCACTGCGTCTGCGCGAACACGACAGCGGCCGCCATCGCTACGGCCACGTGCAGGTGAGCGGGTTGCTGCTGGAGCTGGCGTGGTTTGCTCACGCAGACGGCGATCACGTTACTGCTCGCACGGCGATGAACCGCCTCGCGCAAGCCACGCAAGACCTGGCACCGCACGATCGCGCGTACTTCGTCCAGGCACTGAAGCAGCTGACGCAGATGGCGGATGCGCCGCCCTGAGCTGCACGCTGAGCCGCCCCCCCAGTAGATCGATGGATGAATAAATTCGTTGTATCCCTAATGATCCGTCGCTAGACTACGGTATATGTTTGATCACTGCCTGTACTTCAACACCACCGCTCTGGCGCGCTCGGTCGAGCGCGAATGGACGGTCGCGTATGCGCCGTTCAGCCTGACGCCGCCGCAAGGGTTCGTGCTGCGCGTGGTGCTCAAACGACCCGGCGTGCTCAACCGCGAACTGGCCGAGGTGCTGGGCATTGCGCGGCCCACTGCCACGCGTCTTGTGGACGGCTTGATCGCCAAGGGCCTGGTGGAACGCCAACCTTCTGCAGAGGACGGCCGAGAGTGGAACCTCTTCCCCACGGAAGCCGCCCGTGAACTGGAAACCGCGTTGCAGGCCGCCAGCGCCAAGGTGGCGCGGCGCTTGCGCGAGCATGTCGGCGCAAGCGCGTTCGACGATACGGTGCAGGCCATCCGTAACGTTCGGAGTACGCTGAACACGTAAGACAAACGGGGCGGCCATTGCCGCCTTTTTGATCGGAAAATAGTTGCATCACTACGGATATCACCAAGGAGCGCCTGCATGACTACCGTTCTTGTCACCGGCATCGAGCCGTTTGAATCCGACCCCACCAACCCTTCGTGGGACATCGCGCAGGCACTCGACAGCACGCAGGTGGACAGCGCGGTCATCGTGGCGCGGCAGTTGCCGTGCGTGTTTGGTCTCGCCAACGAAATATTGGTGGACGCTATCGAGGCCACATCACCCGCCCTGGTGTTCGCGCTGGGGCTGGCCACGGGCCGGACGGAGATTTCGGTGGAGCGCGTAGCCATCAACGTGATCGACGCACGCATTCCCGACAACGCGGGCAACCAGCCGGTTGATACGCCTGTGGTGGCCGATGGGCCAACGGCGTACTTCTCCACCCTGCCGATCAAAGCCATCGTGCATGCGCTGCGCGAGGCCGGCGTGCCCGCGGGCGTGTCGCAGAGTGCAGGCACCTACAACTGCAACCACCTGTTCTACGGTTTGATGCACCACATTGCCATGCGCGCGCCGCAGGTGCGCGGCGGCTTCATCCACGTGCCGACCACGCCCGAACTGGCAGCGCGGCATGCGGGCCGGCCGAGCCTGTCGATCGATACGCAGATCAAAGGAATACGTCTGGCGGTGCGTACGACGCTGGCCACGCAGTCAGATCTGAAGATGAGCGCAGGTGCAGTGCATTGACACGCGCACGCGAATGGCTGGCCGGCGCCGCGGACCTGGCACGCTGGCTCTTCGCGTGACAGTCCTCAGGCCACCAGCGGCATGAGCAACATCCGCGCAGCCAGTTCCTGCCGGAAACTTTCGAAGGCCTGCATGGCGGAATCAGCACCGCGCGCAGTGTTCTGCAAGCGGATGCCTTCCACCTGATGGATGCCCACCGTGGCAAACACATAACGCAGATATGGCATCAGGAAATCGGTCTGCGCGTGGGCGCCGTCAAAGTGGCCGCCTGAAGCGGATACCACCAGCACCGAGCGATCGGTCAGCATGCCCACCTTGCCCGTGGGCGTGCGGCGGAACGTGCGTTCGGGCCGCACCACCAGATCGATCCACGCCTTCAACGCCGAAGGCACCGTGTAGTTGTGCACCGGCGTGGAAATCAACACGGCATCCGCTGCTCCCAGTTCGCCGATCAGCGTTTCCGACAGCGCAAGCGCTGCACGGTGCGCTGCGGTGCGGTCGGCATCGGGCGTGAGGCTGGCCTCGACAAAACCGGCATCGGGATGCGGCAACGGCGTGGCCGCCAGATCGCGCTCGATGACGCGCAGGCCACCAACGGCCTCTGCCAATTGTGCGACCACCCACTTTGCGCCACGCCGGCTGTGCGAGCGATCGTCGCGCGGGCTCACGGTCACGTGCAGCAGTGTTGTCATCGCGCAGCCCCCGTTTTCGTGTTCATGCCAAAGCGCAAAGCGCCTGCAAGCAGCCCGTTGCGATAGTAGAAGCGATGGCCAAGCACGTTGGACAGCGGCGTATCGAGCACGAGCCGCGCACAGCCCAGGCGCTCGGCTTCGGCTTTGAGGTGGCTCATCAATACGTTGCCGAGGCCGCTGCTGCGCAGGTTGGCATCGGTCACCAGATCGTCGACATACAGGAACGGCCCGTAGACGAGGTTCTCCTGCTGCCGATAACCCGCCAGCGCTACCGGCACCCCGTCACGCCAGACGGCGATGAGGCGGTAGCCGTCTTGCACCTGCCGGCGCCAGCGCGCGACCAGCTCGTCGGCGTCGGCAAGATGCGGCCGCAGTTGGTGCATGACGGGAAAGCACGCACGCAAGGCAGCTTCATCTTCGATGGGGCGGACGGCGTCCATGGTCATGCTTGCTCCGCGGTCACGGCAGCCGGCACCTGCGGCGCAAAGCGCATTGCGACGGCAATACGGTTCCACGCCTGGATGTTGGCGACGGCGGCTGTGAGGAAGGCGACTTCCGTCCTGGAGAAATGCTCGAGCACGGCGTCGTATTCGTGATCCTCCACCCCGTGGTCGGCCGCGCGGGCCAGGGTGGTCAGCGCTTCCGTCCAGGCCAGCGCGGCGCGCTCGCGCGGCGTGAAGACCGCCGGCGTGTCGCGCCAGACCGCCACCAGATCGAGCTTGGCCGGCGCCACGCGCAGCTTGCGCGCCAGGTTCAGGTGGAATTGCACGCAGAACGCGCAG
>NZ_MCGB01000108.1 GCF_001699815.1 Ralstonia pickettii
CGCGGGAGAGGTTCGCCACGCACAGGATCGGCGCTTCGCCTTCGAGCGCGCGGATATACGCCAGCACCTTGCGGTTGGACGGCTGCAGAAACTGGATGGAACCCCGGCCGAACACGCGATGCCGCTTGCGCGTGGCAAGCAGCCGGCGCGTCCAGTTCAGCAGCGAATGCGCGTCGCGGCTCTGCGCTTCCACGTTCACCGATTCATAGCCGTACAGCGAGCCCATGATGGCCGGCAGCACGAGCTGTTCGGGGTCGGCGCGCGAGAAGCCGCCGTTGCGGTCGGGGGACCACTGCATTGGCGTGCGCACGCCGTCGCGGTCGCCGAGGTGGATGTTGTCGCCCATGCCGATTTCGTCGCCGTAATACATGACGGGCGTGCCGGGCATGGAGAAGAGCAGGCTGTTCATCAGCTCGACGCGGCGGCGGTCGCGTTCCAGCAGCGGTGCCAGCCGGCGGCGGATGCCCAGGTTCAGGCGCGCGCGGCGGTCGCTTGCGTAGACCTCCCAGAGGTAGTCGCGCTCGGCATCGGTCACCATTTCGAGCGTCAATTCGTCGTGATTGCGCAGGAAGATGGCCCATTGGCAGCCGGCGGGCACCTCCGGCGTCTGGCGCATGATGTCGGTGATCGGAAAACGGTCTTCACGCGCGATCGCCATGTACATGCGCGGCATCAGCGGAAAGTGGAACGCCATGTGGCATTCGTCGCCGGCACCGAAGTATTCCTGCGTGTCTTCCGGCCACTGGTTGGCCTCGGCCAGCAGCAGGCGGTTCTTGAATTCCCCATCCATGGCCGCGCGAATCTTGCGCAGCACTTCGTGTGTCTCGGGCAGGTTCTCGTTCGACGTGCCTTCGCGTTCCACGAGATACGGCACGGCATCGAGCCGCAGACCATCCACGCCCAGATTGAGCCAGAACTTCATCACGCCGATCACTGCCTTGAGCACGCGCGGGTTGTCGAAGTTGAGATCGGGCTGGTGCGAGTAGAAGCGGTGCCAGTAATAGGCGTTGGCCACCGGGTCCCACGTCCAGTTTGAAGGCTCGGTATCGATGAAGATGATGCGCGTGCCGGCGTACCTCTTGTCGTTGTCGGACCACACGTAGAAGTCGCGCAGCGCAGAGCCCGGCTTGGCGCGCCGCGCACGCTGGAACCACGGGTGCTGATCGGACGTGTGGTTGATGACCAGTTCCGTGATCACGCGCAGGCCCCGCGCATGCGCTTCGGCAATGAAGCGGCGCACGTCGGCCATGTTGCCGTAATCGGGGTGGACGCCGCGGTATTCAGCGATGTCGTAGCCGTCGTCGCGGCGCGGTGACGGATAGAACGGGAGCAGCCAGATGACGTCCACCCCCAGCTCGGCAATGTAGTCGAGCTTGGAGATCAACCCGGGGAAGTCCCCGACGCCGTCGTTGTCGGAATCGCAGAACGATTTGACATGCAGCTGATAGATGACGGCGTCCTTGTACCAGAGCGCGTCGTCCACCAGCAGCGCGGTCGGATTGCGCGTCATGACGGTTGTTCCTCCGATGGCAGGGCCGGGCGCACGCGCCAGATGGCAAACGGATGCTCGGGTTCAAGACGGATGTGCTGCCACTTGCCGCGCCACACGGTGCGCTGGCCGTTGACCAGGTTCTCGGCCATCAGCGCGCCGTGGTCGGGCAGGCCCCATTGCCACAGTGGCAGTTCGATGTCGGATTCGTGCGCGTGGTGCGGGTCGAGGTTGATCGCCACGAACACCGTGTTGTCTCCAAAGCGATCCGGCGACAGGGCGTTGGCCGGTTCGGCCTGCGAGGTTTCCAGCTGCGCCGGCAGCACGGGCGGCGTCGATTTGCTGAAGAACAGGATCCGGTCGCCCGAGGCGGGCTGGAACGTCACGCCCAGGTGCGAGTGCAGCGCCGGATTGGCCCGGCGGATGCGGTTGAGCAGCGCAATCTCTTTGACGATGTTGCCGGGGCGGTTGTGGTCCCACGCGCGCAGTTGATACTTCTCGGAGTCGAGGTACTCCTCCTTGCCGGGCACCGCAGCGCCTTCGCACAGCTCGAAGCCGTTATAGACGCCCCACAGGCCGGACAGCGTGGCCGCCAGCGCTGCACGAATCAGGAAACCCGGCCGCCCCGATGTCTGCAGGAACACCGGGTTGATGTCGGGCGTGTTGACGAAGAAGTGCGGGCGGAAATACTCACGCACCGGCGTGCGCGTCAACTCGGTCAGGTAATCGATGAATTCCTGCTTGGTGTGCCGCCACGTGAAGTACGTGTACGACTGCGAGAAGCCCACCTTCGCCAGCCGGTACATCACCTTGGGGCGCGTAAAGGCTTCCGACAGGAACACCGTATCCGGATAGCGCGCACGCACCTCGCCGATCATCCATTCCCAGAACGGCAGCGGCTTGGTGTGTGGATTGTCGACGCGGAACAGGCGCACGCCCTCGTCGGCCCAGAACATCACCACATCGCGCAGTGCGGTCCACAGGCCGGGCTTGGCGTCGTCGGCATAGAAGTCGACGTTGACGATGTCTTCGTACTTCTTGGGCGGGTTCTCTGCGTATTTGATGCTGCCGTCTGGGCGCCATGCAAACCACCCGGGGTGCTCGCGCAGCCAGGGGTGGTCGGGCGAGCATTGAATGGCAAAGTCCAGTGCCAGCTCCAGGCCCTTCTCACGCGCGGCGCGCATCAGGCGGCGGAAGTCTTCCAGCGTACCGAGCTGCGGGTGGATGGCGTCGTGCCCGCCTTCGGTGGCACCAATGGCGTATGGGCTGCCGGGGTCGTCGGGCTCCGCGCGCAGGCTGTTGTTGCGGCCTTTGCGATTCGTGCGGCCGATGGGGTGGATGGGCGGGAAATACAGCACGTCGAAGCCCATGCCGCGAATGGCGCCCAAGCGGCGGATCACATCGTCGAACGTGCCATGCCGCTGTTCATCGTCCGATGCCGAGCGGGGGAACAGTTTGTACCAGCTGGCGAATGCCGCGCCAGCGCGTTCCACGTCGAGCGGGTACGCCACGCTTTCGACATAGAACGGCCGGTAGTGCGAGGCCTGCGCCATCACGTGCTCGGTCACCGGGTCGAGCAATAGCTTGAGCCGGTGCGCCTGGTCTGCCTCCGCCAACAGGCGGGCCAGCTTGTGCAGCGCGTCGACCGGTGCGTCGTTGGGCGCATGCTCGGCCGCCAGTGCGACGAGCCGCGCGCCTTCTTCCAGCTCCAGCGTCACCTCCACGCCGGCGGTGTGCTTCTTCTCCAGTTCGGACCGGTAGGTGCCGAACGCGTCGCGCCAAGCGGCCACGGCGTACACGTGCCGCCCCAGCCGCTCGGGCCGGAACGCGCCACGCCAGCGGTCGTTGCCCAGCGGCATCATCGGTACGTGCTGCCACGTGTCTTCATCTTGCGCGCGCCACAGCAGGTGCACGGCCAACTTGTCGTGCCCGTCCATCAGCACATCGGCCTCGACGATGATGTCATCGCCCACCAGGCGCTTCACGGCAAAGCGTCCGTCTTCAACGGAGGGCTGCACCTGTTCGATGCCGATGCGCGGCGAGGCAATGGCAGCGTTGACAGGTTCCTTCGCTTCGCCGGCCTTGGTGCGCAGGCTCTTGGCCGGTTTGACCGCTGCGGGAGTGCGCACCGGAGCATTGCGGAACACGCGCCAGACCTGCACGTCGCCGGGCAGCAAATCGATCTCGGCCAAGGGCCGTGCCCGGGCGCGCAGCGTGTCGTCGCAACTGCCGACGGGCTCCGTCAACAGATCGAGCGCTACGCCGCGCGTAAAGCCGCCGGCCACGCCGGGCAGAAAGTGGTCGGCATGCACCGACACACCCATGTACAGGTCGGGGTTGATGACCGTCAGCGTGGCGGCATCGCCTGCGCGCAGGTCCGGGCCATCGGCGCGCAAGAGGGCGGTGGCGGGTGCGTCTGGGCCGGTCAGCATGCGCAGTTCGGCATGTGGTGCGACGGTGTTCGTCTCGCGTGCGGCGCGGATGGTCGCATTCACATCGCGCACCGCGTCGCTCAGGTCAAACGCGGCGTGCGCGTCAATCCATTGCTGGTCGGATGGGTCACCGCGCTCGGCCAGCATCGGCAGCAGTGCGCCGCGTTCGAAGCCCAGCGGCATCAGCCAGCCGGCATCGAGCGTGTCGGCCACGTGCAGGAGACGGCGGTAGGCGCGTTCGCGGATCATCGCGTCGCCAAATGCCTGGCCGTAGCGCGTGCCGAACGGTGCTTCCACTGCGGCGATGGGCGGGGCCACGGCAGCCAGGCGGGCGTGCTCTTCCACCATCCAACCGGCGCGGAAATCCCACCAGCGCAGCGACGAGAACGTTGCGTCAAAGCCGGCACCTGCCAGCGCATCGACCGCTGCGCCATCCATGCCGGGCGTCCACGCCAGGAAGCGTATGACGCCAACGTCTTTGCGCACGTCGGCAATCAATGTGCGCCAGCGTGCCGCTGGCAGGCGTGCAGGCGCTTCGCAGCGGAACCCGCCGATGCCCAATGCGGCCCACGCACGCAACTGCTGCGTCCACCACATCAGGATGGCGTCGGCGCAGCGCGGGTCGTCGTGTCGGAAGGAGGCGACCTCCAGGTGCGACGGCGGCAGGCGTGGGTCGAGCGCGTCGCCGTCTTCGGCGTGGCTGGCGAACCAGTCGGGGTGGTCGGCACGCAGCGGCGCATCAATGGCCACGCGGTCGATCACCAGATCGAGCTGCAACGTAAGCCCGCGCGCGCGGCAGCCTTCGGCCAGGGTGGCGAGGGCGGCGTCGGCCGGCCCACCGCCCAATGCGGCATGCAGTTGCGCATGGTCTCGCGTGACGAAGACGTTGCCGGCCGCACCCACCGCAAACGGCGGGGCCATCAACACATGATCAAAGCCCAATGAAGCAATGCGATCGAGCACGCCGTCCCAGCGGTCGAGCCTGCCGAGTTGCAGCGGATGCACGTAGCAGATGGCCGGGGCATACGGGGGCTGCGTCGCAGCTGGCGGGCGTTCGCTCGGCATCGCTGTCGGCTTGGTTGCCGATTTGGCTTTGCTGCCGGGTGGCTTGGCCGCCTTCAATGCGGCCGTGGTTTTCCGTGAAGTGGCGGGTTTGGGCGACTTGGTCTCGGGCATGCGTGAAAGCGGGGCAGGGCGTCAGGCGCGGTCAGGCACGGATCTTTTCGGCACTGGCGGCGCGCGCCACCGCGTGCGCTCGGATCTCGTCGGACAGCGCCGTCGAGCGTCGCCGCGCCGGCGTACGCACAGGTTGTTCGGGGCGGGGCGTGTGCACAGCGTCCGGTGCGACGGGCGCTTGCACCAGCGCCACAGCGGGCATGGGCGTAGCGGCCGGCACCAGGGTGCGATACAGCGCGATGTATTCGCGGGCAGGCTGCGACCAGCCGAAGTCGGTCGTCATGCCGTTGTATTGCAGGATGCGCCACGCCTGCGGCTGGGCAAAGACGTGCAACGCACGCTCCACTGCGGCGACCATGGCGTCGGCGGTGTCGCCGTCAAACAGGAAACCCGTGGCGCCGTGCAGCGCCGCTTCGGGCGAGCCACGATCGGTGATGGTGTCCATCAGCCCGCCCACGCGTGACGCGACGGGCACCGTGCCATAGCGCATCGAATAGAGCGGCGTCAGGCCGCACGGCTCGAAGCGGCTGCCATGCAGCAGGATATCGGCGCCGGCGTGCAGCAGGTGGGCAAAAGCCTCGGTGTAGCCGATTTTTGCGGCCACCTGGCGCGGATAGCGCGCCGCCAGGTCCGCCATGCCGGTCTCGTAGGCGTGCTCTCCGCAGCCGAGCACCGCCACCTGCAATTGCGGGTTGGATTCCAGCAATTGCGGCAGCGCCTGCAACGTCACGTCGGCCATCTTCTGATGCGTCAGGCGGCTGCCGACGGCCAGCAGCGGCGCTTTGGCGTCTTCCGGCAGGCCAAAGCGCTGCTGCAGCACGCGCTTGGCGGTGTGCTTGCCGCTCAGGTTGGAAGCAACAAACGGCTGCGGCAGCAGCGGGTCTTTCGACGGGTTCCACACATCGTTGTCGATGCCGTTGAGGATGGCGATGAGGTCTCGCTGGCGCGCGCGCAGGAGGTCCTGCATGCCGCAACCCGCCGTGTCGGTCAGGATTTCGCGCGCATACGCGTGGCTCACGGTGGTGATGCGATCGGCCCAAAGCAGGCCGGCCTTCAGGAAGCTGAACTGGCCCCAGAACTCGGCTTCATGCGCGGCATCGGGCGGCACGCCAATGTCCGGCACCACGTGCATCGGGAAATTGCCCTGGAACGCGAGGTTATGGATCGTGAAGACGGTCTTCACCGGCGCCTGCGCGCGCTTGACGAACAGCGGCACCAGCCCCGCGTGCCAGTCATGCGCCTGCACGGTGTCAGAGCGATGCACCCCGGGTACGCCGCCGGCAACGCGCGCAGCGGCCTGGCTGAACGACGCAAAGCGCAGCGCATTGTCTTCATAGGGCTCGCCATGTGCATCCAGATATGGGTTGCCCGGCCGCGCGAACAGTGCCGGCGCGTCGAACAGCAGTACCGGGATGCCTTGCGCGCCCATGTGCCCGCTCAACAGGCGTGCGGGGCCACCGGGCAGGTCGGTCCACTCGCACACCGTGCGGGTGTGCTGCAACTGCGTGATGGCGTCGGGATAGCCCGGCAGCATCACCGTCACTTTCATGCCGGCGCGGCGCAGTGCGTTCGCGCAGGCCCCGACCATATCTCCAAGCCCGCCGGTCTTGGCCAGCGGCACAGCTTCAGAAGCGACGAAGAGAACGTTCAGCGACAAGGTCATGCTCCCGAGGGAATTCGCCTGCCGGGCCGTCTGCCAACTGCAGGGACAGTGGAGGGCGCCGATGCGCGGCGGAGGTTTGCGATCGACCTCATCGCGCAAGACCTATGCCAGTCAGACAGACGCTGACAAGGCTGTAGTCTTAGCCCGCGCCGCCTTGGCTTTACGTGATATGCGCGCCGCGAGAGCACGTGCGGGGTGTGCAACCTGCGGGTGCGCTATGTAATTTCGTCTATGCGCGCAGGCGCACCTTTGGGATATACGGCGCTTCGAGCGGTGGGCGCTCGGTTGCCTCTTCAATAGAAAAAAACAATCGATAAAATCATATCAATCAACTTGTGCAATGCATCGATCGACGATACGATCCACTCCGTTGTCAACCAAGCAACCCAACCGAAAACCACTATGTCGCTGATCAATACTCAAGTCCAACCGTTCAAGGCCCAAGCGTTCCACAACGGCAAGTTCATCGAAGTCACGGATGAGTCGCTCAAGGGCAAGTGGTCCGTGCTGATCTTCATGCCGGCCGCATTCACCTTCAACTGCCCGACCGAAGTGGAAGACGCAGCGGACAACTACGCTGAATTCCAGAAGGCTGGCGCCGAGGTCTACATCGTCACGACCGACACGCACTTCTCGCACAAGGTGTGGCACGAAACGTCGCCGGCCGTGGGCAAGGCACAGTTCCCGCTGGTGGGTGACCCGACGCACGCGCTGACCAACGCCTTCGGCGTGCACATTCCGGAAGAAGGCCTGGCACTGCGTGGCACGTTCGTGATCGACCCGCAAGGCGTGATCAAGACGATGGAAGTGCACGACAACGCCATCGCCCGTGATGTGAAGGAAACCCTGCGCAAGCTCAAGGCTGCCCAGTTCGTCGCCAACAACCCGGGCAACGTGTGCCCGGCCAAGTGGAACGAAGGCGCCAAGACGATCAAGCCGTCGCTGGACCTGGTCGGCAAGATCTAAGTTGTAAGGCTGTTTGCTGCAGAAATGCAGCGAGAAAAAACGGCCGGCTCTGCCGGCCGTTTGCTTAAGGGCGCAGGCATGTGCCGTGCCCTGTCATTGAATCAAAACGAATAAAGGAAGTCGTCATGCTGGATGCTGATGTCAAGGCCCAACTGAAGGCCTACCTCGAACGCCTCGTGCAGCCCATTGAGCTGGTCGCCAACGTCGATGACAGCGAGGGCTCCCGCGACATGATGGACCTGCTGCGCGACGTGGCCGAGCAGTCCAGCATGATCGTGCTGACCGAACAACGCGACGCTGCCGAGCGCGCACCGTCGTTCCTGATCCGCCGCACCGGCGCGGATGTGAGCGTGCGTTTTGCCGCCATCCCGACCGGCCACGAGTTCACCTCGCTCGTGCTGGCGCTGCTGCAAGTGGGCGGCTATGCGCCCAAGCTCGAAGCCGACGTCATCGAGCAGATTCGCAATATCGAAGGGGATTTCCGCTTCGAGACCTACATGTCGCTCACGTGCCAGAACTGCCCGGACGTGGTCCAGGCGCTGAACGTGATGTCCGTGATCAACCCGCGCATCCAGCACGTCGCCATTGACGGCGCGCTGTATCAGGGCGAAATCGAAGCACGCCAGATCATGGCCGTGCCGACCGTGTTCCTGAACGGCGAGACGTTCGGCACGGGCCGCATGGGCGTGGAAGAGATCCTCGCCAAGATCGACACCGGCGCCGCCGCGCGTGACGCTGAAAAGCTCGCCGCCAAGGAAGCGTTTGATGTGCTGATCGTTGGCGGTGGCCCGGCGGGTGCCGCGGCTGCGGTGTACGCGGCACGCAAGGGCGTGCGCACCGGCGTGGTGGCCGAGCGTTTTGGCGGTCAGGTGCTCGACACGCTGGGCATCGAGAACTTCATCTCCGTGCAGGAGACCGAAGGGCCGAAGTTTGCCGCCGCGCTGGAGCAGCACGTGCGCCAGTACGACGTTGACATCATGAACACGCAGCGCGCAGTCAAGCTCACGCCGGCAGACAAGCCGGGCGGCTTTGCCGAGGTGACGCTGGCCAACGGCGCGGTGCTCAAGGGCCGCTCGGTCATCCTGTCGACCGGTGCACGCTGGCGCAACGTCAATGTGCCGGGCGAGCAGGAATACAAGAACAAGGGCGTGGCGTACTGCCCGCACTGCGACGGCCCGCTGTTCAAGGGCAAGCGCGTGGCCGTCATCGGCGGCGGCAACTCGGGCGTGGAAGCCGCCATCGACCTGGCCGGCCTGGTGAGCCACGTCACGCTGCTGGAATTCGCCAGCGAGCTGAAGGCCGATGCCGTGCTGGTGCGCAAGCTGCAAAGCCTGCCGAACGCGACCATCGTCACCAACGCGCAGACCACCGAGATCACCGGTGACGGCCAGAAGGTCAATGGCCTGCGCTACAAGAGCCGCGTGGATGGCGTCGAGCACACGGTCGCGCTCGAAGGCGTGTTCGTGCAGATCGGCCTGGTGCCCAACACCGAATGGCTGGACGGCGCGCTTGAGCGCAATCGCTTTGGCGAGATCGTCGTCGACGCACGTGGCCAGACCAGCGCGGAAGGTGTGTTCGCTGCAGGCGATGCGACCACGACGCCGTACAAGCAGATCATCATCGCCACCGGCGATGGCGCGAAGGCCGCATTGTCGGCGTTCGATCATCTGATCCGCGTGCCGCTGGCCGAAGCGGCCTGAAGCTGAACTCAGCCGTACCTGTGCCGAGCCGGACTCCGCGATCTGCGGGTCCGGCTTTTTCTTTGGTGCCTCGGCGTTCAGCCGGCGGCAGATTGCAGCGCCTGCGCACGCGCGGCGCACATCTCGACAA
The DNA here is from genome assembly GCF_001699815.1 of Ralstonia pickettii. Taxonomy (GTDB): domain Bacteria; phylum Pseudomonadota; class Gammaproteobacteria; order Burkholderiales; family Burkholderiaceae; genus Ralstonia; species Ralstonia thomasii. Next base: position 9,557 of record NZ_MCGB01000108.1, read on the forward strand.
GGCGATCCCGCAGCGCACGCCCCGCGCTGTCGAGGTCGGGCCGCGCAAACAGCGCCAGCTCCAGCCCGCCGATCTCCGGAAAACCATCCGCAGCCCCGAGCACGCGATGCCCGGCCTGCACGGTGCTGGCCGGCAGCAGGCTCACGCCCAGCCCCGCGCTGACGGCAGCACACAGGCTCGCCAGGCTCGGGCTTGAATATGTGATGCGCCACGGCTGGCCGATCGATTCCAGCGCATGCAGCATCTCCTGCCGATACAGGGCGCCCACCGGAAACACCACCAGCGGCAATGAAGGTTGCGATGGCCCGAGCGGCAGCGTGTGCGGCCGCTCGGCGCTGTCGATCCAGCAAACTGGCTCAGCCCAGCGCGCATGGCAGTCACTGTCGGTCCCCCATTGCTTGACGAGCAGCATGTCGAGGTCGCCATTGCGATACAGACGCAGGAGGTGGTGGGATAGGCCGCTTTCCACCTCGAGGCGCAGCCGCGGGCGCTCGCGCGCAAAGCTGGCGATGAGCGGCATCAGCGCGCCGCTGCCAAGGTCTTCCGGCACGCCCAGGCGCAGCACGCCGCCGGTGTGTTCGGGGCTGAGCGCCTCGCTGGCTTCGTTGGCCAGGCGCAGCAGGCGGCGCGCGTAGCCGAGCAGGCGGTCGCCTTCTTCCGTCGGCAGTACCTGGCGCTGGCTGCGGTCGAGCAGGCGGCAGTCCAACTGCTGCTCAAGCCGCAGGATCTGCTGGCTGACGGTCGATTGCGTCAGGTGCAAATGCTCGGCCGCGCGCGTGAAGTTGCCCGTATCGACCACCGTGACAAAGCTGCGCAGCAAGACAAGATCGATCATTTAGAAACCCACTGAACATCAGTCCACTATCTAATTTGAACATGTTTAGGGGCGCAACCATCATCGCCCCGCAATTTCGTCAGCGGTGCACTCGATGGCCTATGAACGGCACGTGCGTAAGGCGGGGCGCTTGCGCGCCATCAGGTCAACGCCGGCGGGTTGCTGCTCGAGCCCGGCTAACGTTTCCCCCGATCCAACCACGCTTGGAGTGAGGCCTTCCTCAGTTCGCAAAGAAAATACTTGTAATGCGAATGATTCGCATTTATAGTGTGTCCATCGACAGCGCTGCAGCACATGGACTCACCCCCAGGGCACGTCTTCCAAGCACACCGCGTCGAACCGAATTTCGCTGCGTGCGCTCGCTGCTCTTTGCGAGCCAGCGCCCGGCAACCGATCTTTTGTGGGGACCGCTCTGATACACAGAGCGTTTGGCAGTAGCAAGCCGCCCGACAGTCGGGAAAGCACTCAGACCCCGCTTTCCCGACTGCGACTTTTCCGGGCTGCCAGCCATGCCGTTTTTTTTTTCAAGAACTCAGCGGCCCGGCATGCATGCATGCGTGCAACGTCGCCGTTTCGGGTTCTCGCCCGCTGTCGTGCCCCGCCTGCTGTACCCAAATCTTGCCCCAACGAACGCCATGCCAAACTCGACCGACCTGCGCCGGGCGGGGCTCAAAGCCACGTCGCCGCGCGTCAAGATTCTGGAAATCCTTACCGCCGGTACGGAGCACGGCCGCCACCTGAGCGCCGAAGATGTGTACCGCCAGTTGCTCACATCGGAAATCGACGTTGGCATCTCAACGGTCTATCGCGTGCTCAATCAGCTGGTGGACGCCGGCGTGCTGCTGCGCCATGCGTTCGAGGCTGGCCATGCCGTGTATGAGCTGAACGAGGGGGCACACCACGATCACCTGATCTGCGTGTCGTGCGGCCGCGTGGAAGAGTTTCACGACGACGCCATCGAGTCGCGGCAGGAACGTGTGGCCAATGAGCGCGGCTTTGTGCTGCGCGATCACGCGCTGGCGCTCTACGGCGTGTGCCCCGCGTGTCAGGCCGGTGCGGGCGTGTCCAGCATGGTCGGGTTGAACGCGTGATGTGATCCGGTAACTTGCTGAAACAGTATCGGCGCATTCATGGCGAAACTCAGTGCGCGCTCGGGGTTCCAACTCCCTGTTAATCAGGAGATGCCGATGCAACGCCGTCTGAAGTCCGAAGATGAACTCAAGACCTTGCTGGCCCGCTGCGTCCAGCAACACCCGGAATGCGCACAGTGCGAATTGCGCGCGATGTGCATTCACCGCCCCGATCACACCGGCTGCAATTGGAGCGCCGAGTTTGATTTCCCCGTGGACGACGATGCCGCCGCCATTCGCGGCCTCTCCGTCGCCAAGCGCCTGCTGACGCGGGCCCGCACGCAGTACAACGTGGTGCCCGCGCAGTAACCGCGCCGCTTATCCCTTCGCCTGACGAGAGATCCGCTCCAGCAGCGCGCGTGCGCTTTCGCCGTGCCCCTGCTGTGCCAGCAGGCGCGCATTCAGCACCAGATTTTCGAGGACCAGCTTGGCGATGCTCGCCGTGAGCGAGACGATCACCTCGTCCTGGCTGAAGTGGGCTTTTTCCATCTGCGTCAGCTGGCGTGACACCAGCTTGCAGACCAGGTCGCGCAACATCTGCTCGTCAAAGGGCAGGTTGGCGAAATCCACCGGGTCTTCCTTCTCGACTTCCGCAATCAACTGGACCAGCAACTCTTCGGTCATGACGCGTCCCCCGTTCAGGTTTGGACCAGTCTACGCCTGCGTTGCGCGAAAACAAAACGGGCCCGCGCGATGCGAGCCCGTGAGTGTTGTGGCGTTGCGTCGGCTGTTATTTGCGCCGTACGAAGTGGATCGGCTGTACAACCGGCGCGGCGGATACCGAGTCGCCCGAAGCGCAGCCGCTGCAACCGGTGCCGCATGCGCTACCCGAAAGGGGATCGGAGTGACACGAGGGCGACTCGCCCGGCGTGAGCAAGCGCTGCCCGAAGGCGCGCATCCAACCCGGCCGTGACGGCCGATTACACCAGCCTGCCACGCGCGCCGCCGTGCGGGCGCGCATCGCCGGCGCATAGCGGCCGGTCAGCGACAACGCGCTCAGCGCCACGACGGTGGCGACAACGCCGGTTTCGACAACGTGGTACACGCTCATGTCAGCACCCGTGCGATCTGGTAGGTAGCGAAAGCGGCCAGGTAGGCCAGCGCGAACAGGTAGCCGGCGGTGCCCGCCATGACCTTCCACGAGTTGGTCTCGCGGCGGATGGTGGCCAGCGTCGAGATGCACTGCGGCGCGTAGACGTACCAAGCCAGGAAGGCCAATGCCGTGGCCAGCGACCATTGCTGCGAGATGATCGGCGCCAGCTGCGCAGCCGCATCTTCATGCGTTGCCGACAGCGAGTACACCGTCGCCAGCGCGCCCACGGCCACCTCACGTGCCGCCATGCCCGGGATCAGCGCAATACACATCTGCCACGTGAAGCCGATCGGCGCGAACACGACTTCAAGCGCACGGCCGATCATCCCGGCAAAGCTGTAATCGATGGCCGGCAGCGTGGCGTTGGCCGGCGGCGCCGGGAACGTCGAGAGGAACCACAGCAGCACCATCATCTTGAGGATGACCGTGCCGATGCGGCGCAGGAAAATGCGTGCACGCTCGACGAGGCCGACGATCAGGTTGCGCACGCTGGGCAGGCGGTACGACGGCAGTTCGAGAATGAGCGGGTGCTCGTTGCGATCGCGCTTCAGGTACTTGAGCACGTAGGCCACGACCAGCGCCGATACGATGCCCGCCATGTACAGCCCGAACAGCACCAACCCCTGCAGATTGAACAGGCCCCACACCTTCCGCACCGGGATGAACGCGCCGATCAGCAGCGCATACACGGGCAGCCGCGCCGAGCACGTCATCAGCGGTGCCACGAGAATCGTCACCAGCCGGTCGCGCGGGTCCTGAATCGTGCGCGTGGCCATCACGCCGGGGATCGCGCACGCAAAACTCGACAGCAGCGGAATGAACGAGCGCCCCGACAACCCCGCGCCCGCCATCAACCGGTCGAGCAGGAAGGCCGCGCGCGGCAGATAGCCCGATTCTTCCAGCGACAGGATGAAGAGGAACAGGATCAGGATTTGCGGCAGGAACACCAGCACGCTGCCCGTGCCCGCGATGATGCCGTTCACCAGCAGGCTTTTGAGCATGCCGTCGGGCATGACATTGCCGACCCACACGCCCACGGCTTCCACGGCACCCTGAATGCCGTCCATGAGCGGCTGCGCCCACGAGAACACCGCCTGGAACATGAAGAACATCAGCACGGCCAGCAGCATCAGGCCCAGCACCGGATGCAGGACGATACGGTCGAGCCGGTCGTCCAGCTCGGCGGTGCTGCGCGGCATGGTCACAGCGGTATCCAGCAGGCGCTTCACTTCAACGTGCGGATCCGCATCAGCCGGCAGCCCGACCGGGACGGCCGGCAGTTGTTCGTGATCGATATGGGCGACAAGGTCAGCCGCGCCATTGCGTTTGATGGCCACTGTCTGCACCACCGGCACGCCCAGGGCGGTTTCCAGCTTGGCGCGGTCGATGCGGATGCCGCGCCGCTCGGCCGCATCCACCATGTTCAGCGCCAGCACCATCGGCAAGCCCAGGCGTTGCAGCTCCAGAACGAAGCGCAGGTGCAGGCGCAGGTTGGTGGCGTCGACCACGCAGATCAGCATGTCCGGGCGCGACTCGCCACGGAACGTGCCAAGGCAGATATCGCGTGTGATGGCTTCGTCGGGGCTGGTGGCGATCAGGCTGTAGGCGCCGGGCAGATCAAGGATCTGCACATGCCGGCCCGACGGCGCAGTAAAGCGCCCTTCCTTGCGCTCGACCGTCACCCCCGCATAGTTGGCGACCTTCTGGCGGCTGCCCGTCAGCAGGTTGAACAGCGCGGTCTTGCCGCAGTTGGGGTTGCCGACCAGGGCAACGCGCAATGCGGGTGTGGAAGCGGAGGAGGAAGAAGCGTGCATCTGCATGAAGCCGGGTAAGCGGAGCCGGAAAGCGGCGGCAATAGAAGGCGGCCTATGCCGCCTCGCGCACCTTGACGGGCGGGGCCGTTTCGGGCGAAGCGATGGCGGCGGCGGGTTGCGTGGCCGATTCGGCGCGCACGCACACGCGGGCAGCCTCCTGGCGCCGCAGTGCAAAGCGGGTAAAGCCCACTTGCACGACCAGCGGATCACCGCCGAACGGGCCGACGGCTACCACGCGCACCTCTTCGCCCGTCACGAACCCGAGTTCGCGCAGGCGTTGGCTGATGGGATCGGCGGGTTCACGGTCTTCAACGTGATCCACCACCGCCGTCGCCCGGCGGGAAAGCTCGGAAAGCCGCATCGTGTGTGGTCGTTTACGTAACGTGGTAAAGCAAGGTGGCTAAATGCGAATCGTTTTCATTATAACGCAACATCCCGTGAGACGGGCTGCGGCACCCGGTCGCCAGGATGGATATTTCGGAGGACGGGTTGTTACGGAGCCCGGCGTTGTGCAGAAAGCACACGCGAAAGGCGCGGAGGCCAAAAAGCCGCTGCCCGTGCAGGGTTTTTCCTAAATTACCCTATCCTGGGTATTGGCCTGAATGGGGACCATTGCCTATGCTTCAACTGCGCTGAACTTCCCCGTTCAAAGCGTATTCTTGAGGCCACCGGGTACCGCTACCCGGTGGCTTTTTCTATGGGCGCCTGCCGCGTCAAGGCGACTTTCGCCGAACGGTGTCGACGCGGTGAGCAGGGCTTGCATCGCCGTCGATCAGGGCATTGGCAGTGGTGGTTCGGACACCCCATCGCCCACATTGCTACCACCCCTCGTGCCGCCTGCCGCGCCGATTTGCGGCCGGGTCGGCTACAGGCTATCCACAAGTTGCGTGCGATAGGAATTGCAAGCAAAATGCTTGCGCACTGCGTCAGCCGTCATCCGGCACGATGCCGCAACTGCATCGTGCGTCGAGGGGATGGTCCTTGAGCCGCGCATCGTGCAACCGCAGAGTGCATCCGCTCTCCACATAAGGCTCTACCGGTCATTCAAGTGCCGAAGCACGCTTTCTTTCCCACCACGCTGCGCGGCCGCTTGCTTGCCCTGGCCGCGGTGGCCGCCTTGCCGGCCATTGTTGTCGCGATTGCTGGTGTGGCGCTTTATCGTGACCGGCTCAATGATCACCTTGCCCAGCACCTGACCCACGAAACCGAGACTGCCGCTGCGCGCGTCGGCATGGTGCTGTCCAACGCCAATACGCTGCTCTCGGTGCTCATCGCGGACGATTCGGCGCTGCGCATGGAGCGGCAAGAGTGCAGCAGTTTCGTCAACCGCGTCTTTCATAACCAGAGCGAACTCGCGAACCTCGGCATCATCGACGCGCATCGCAAGCTGGTATGTACGCCCGATACGGCGAAGCTTGCCATCGATCTGTCGGACCGACCGTACATCAACGAGATCATGGCGACGGGCCGACCGTCCCTGTCGACATTTGTGATCGGACGCGTCTCCGGCCAGGCAGTGTTGATTTCGGCGCGGCCGATGGCAGGCAACGACGGCACCATCCGGGGCGTGGCGTACGCGGCCGTGCGGCAGAGCGCGTTGATTGCGGCGGCCGTCGACGGCATGTCGGAGGCGCCGGTCTACCTCGTAGATGCGGCGGGCAACGTGTTGTCGACCCACGGTGCTCTGGAGGCCGCCCAGGTGCCGGCCATTGTGCGCGGGCCGCTGGTGGCCGCTGCGGCCCAGCAGCCAGGCGAACCGGTGTTCGTGGACGACACCGACGGCGTTCGCCGCGCCTACGCCGCCATGGTGGTGCCGCACGCGGCCGGCGGGCATTTGCGCATCGTGCGCGGCGTGGACGCTACCGACATCGTTCGCCAGCAGCGCAACGTGACGCTGGCCGGCGGCGGCGCCATCCTGCTGATGGTGGTGATGCTGCTGGCGCTCATACAGATGGCGCTGCGGCGGATGGTCATGCCGCGCATTGATGCGCTGGTGGATGCGGCCCGCCACTACGCAACGGGCGATTTTTCCGCCCGCGTGCCCGAGCACGGCTCCTCGCGCGATGAACTCTCGCTGCTTGAGCGCACCTTCAACGAAATGCGTGCCGCCATCCAGCGCCACGACGCCACCGTCCACCGCCTGACCGAACGCTTCCAGCGCGTGGCGCGCGCCACCAACGACTGGATCTTCGATTGGGATATCGCCACCGGCGAGTCCTGGGCCAACGCCAGCCTGCATCGGCTGCTTGGCAGCGACGCGTTGCTGGGCCAGGGCGACGACGACGGTACAGGTGGAGGTACCTCGCGCACGCTGACATTCCAACAGTTCGTGCACCCGGACGACGTCGACGCCTTCGCGCACGAGCTGCGCACTGTATTGAATTCGGACCGCGACAGCTGGCAGCACGTCTGCCGGGTGATCGATGCCAACCGTGCCACGCGCACGGTGGAGATTCGCGCAAGCCTTTATCGTGATCAGGACGGCCGCGCCGTGCGCATGGTCGGCGGGGTGACCGACATTTCGCAGCGCTCGGCAATCGAGCAGGAACTGCGCAGCAGCGAAGCGAACCTGCGTGTGGCGGAACAGATTGCGCTCCTGGGCAGTTGGCGCTGGGACGTGCTGCGCGACTCGACCACGTGGTCGTCGGGCATGTACGTGTTGACTGGCATGCCGCCGGGTGCGCCGCCGGCCTTTGCGCAGCAGGCGCAGTTCTTTACCGCTGACAGTTATAACCGTCTGCGCGAAGCCGCCAGCCGTGCCGTGACCGAAGGTGAGGCGTACTCGCTGGAGCTGGAGATGATCCGCCGCGACGGCGAGCACCGCTGGGTGCTTTCGCGCGGCAACATCGAGCGCAACGATCGCGATGAGGTCGTCGCCTTGTTCGGCACCATGCAGGACATCACAGATCGGCGCGAATCGGACGAGCAACTGCGGTTGCTGCGCCGCGTGGTCGAATCGGTGCCGTCCGGCATTACTGTGGCCGACGCACAGCAGCCCGACTTTCCGATCGTGTACGTGAACCCCGGCTTCGAGCGCATGACGGGCTATCGCGCAGAGGAAATTCTGGGCCGCAACGCGCGCTTCCTGCATTCGTCCGAGCCTGGGCAGCCGGCGCTGAACGAAGTGCGAACCGCGCTGCGCGACGAGAGTGAGATCCGCGTGCTGCTGCGCAATTTCCGCAAGGACGGCCACGCCTTCCTGAATAACTTCCTGCTCTCGCCCGTGCGTGATGCCAAGGGTGCGGTCACGCATTACGTCGGCATTCAGGACGACGTGACCGAGCAGGAGATGACGCGCACGCGCCTGGCGCAGCACGCCACCATCGATTCGCTCACGGGCCTGCCCAACCGCACGCTGCTGGCTGACCGCGTGCAGCAGTCGGTGGAGATGGCCGCACGCCAGCGTAGCCGCTTCTATGTGGCGCTCGTCAACATTGACCGTTTCAAGGTTGTCAACGACAGCCTTGGCCACCTGCTGGGCGACGAGGTGCTGCGTCGTGTGGCCGAGCGCCTGCGCGATGCGGCCGATACAGTGGACACCGTGGCGCGTTTTGGCGGCGACGTGTTTGCACTGGTGATCTCGCACGCGGGTTCGCGCGGTGTCGATTTCGGCTTTGACCTGTTTGCCGAACCGGTGCGCGTGGAAGGGCACGAGGTGTTCGTGACGGCGAGTATTGGCGTGGCCGAATACCCGGCGCACGGCGCAGACGCCGATAGCCTCATCCGCCACGCCGAGATGGCGATGTACTACGCCAAGCAGAACGGCCGCAATCGGCTGGAATTTTTCGCGCCGGAGATGGACATCGGCGTGTCGTACCGGCTGAACCTGGAGCACCAGATTCGTGCTGCGCTGGAGCAGGGGCAGTTCCGCTTGCTGTACCAGCCGCAGATCGACACCAAGACCGGCCGCGTGTGCGGGCTGGAAGCGCTGATCCGCTGGATTCATCCGACACGCGGGTTGCTGCCGCCGGCCGCGTTCATTCCGGTGGCCGAAGAGAGCGGGCTGATTGTCGAGATCGGCAACTGGGTCTTGACCGAGGCCGCGCGGCAGCGCGCCGAGTGGCACAAACGCGGCCTGGCCGATGACCTGACACTGGCTGTGAACGTGTCGCCGCTGCAGTTCAAGCGCGGCACCGTGCTGCCGACGCTGCTCAAGCTGCAGCGCCAATATGGCCTGGGCTCCGGCTTCCTTGAACTGGAAGTGACCGAGTCGATGCTGATGGAAGGCACCGAGCGCACCATCGAAGACCTCACGGCCATTCGACAGCTTGGCGTGCGCATTGCCATCGACGACTTCGGCACGGGGTATTCGAGCCTGGCGTATCTGAAGCGCTTGCCGATCGACCTCATCAAGATCGACCGCGCGTTCGTCAAGGACATCGATCGAGATTCCAACGATGCCGCGATCTGCACCACCGTCGTGGTGCTGGCCCACAACCTTGGCGTGAAGGTGTGCGCCGAAGGTGTGGAAGACGCTGCGCAGTCGGCCTTTCTGGCCTCGCACCAATGCGACGTGCTGCAGGGCTATTACTTCAGCGAGCCGCTGTTGCCCGAGGCGGTGACGGCATTGCTGGAGCGCAACACGCGCTTCACGCTGTAAGGCGCCGCACCTGCTGCGGCGCTATGCGCGGAACACCGCGATGGCGTGCTTCAGATCTTCCGACTGGCGTGCCAACACCGAGGTGGCCGCCGCCGCTTCTTCCACCAGCGTGGCGTTCTGCTGCGTGACCCCATCGAGCTGCGAAACCGACGCGTTGATCTGCGCGATGCCGCTGCTCTGCTCGCGCGAGCTGGCGGAGATTTCCGACATGAGCTGCGTGACGGTCTGCACCGATTGCACGATCTGCGTCATGGTGGCGCCCGCCTTATGGACGAGATCCACGCCGTCGCGCACGGATTGATCGGATGCGCGGATGATCTCCTTGCTCTGCGCTGCGGCCTGCGCGCTGCGCTGCGCGAGGCTGCGCACCTCGCCGGCAACGACTGCAAAGCCACGGCCTTCTTCGCCCGCGCGCGCGGCTTCAACAGCCGCGTTGAGCGCAAGGATGTTGGTCTGGAACGCGATGCTCTCGATGGTGGCGATGATCTCGGTCACGCGCTGGCTGTCAGCACGGATGGCGTCCATGGTTTGCACGACGCGCTGCACGACCTGGCCGCCGTCAGCCGCAATGGTGGAGGCCTGCTCGGCAAGGGCGCTGGCGGCGCGGGCGTGGTCGGCGTTCTGCGCGACCATCGATGTCAGCTCTTCCATGCTCGAAGCGGTTTCTTCCAGCGCGGCAGCTTGCTGCTCGGTGCGGGCGGAGAGATCATGGTTGCCGGCGGAAATCTGCTGCGTGCTGTGGGCGACGCTGGCGGCGCCGTCCTGGATGTCGCGCACGATGGACGACAGGCTTGCGCGCATGGTGCCCATGGCGCGCATGACTTCGCCCAGCTCGTCGCTGGAGCGGGCTTCGACTACGGTGGTCAGATCGCCGGCAGCCAGGCGTGTGGCCAGCGTCGCGGCTTCTTCCAATGGTCGGATCAGCGTGCGTGCGAGCAGCACGCCTGACATCGTTGCCAGCCCGGCGCAACCCACGCCGGTGAGCCACAGCCAATCGCGGCTGAACACGAGCCACGCTGCGCCATGCAGATCGGCGGCTTCCAGCGCGATGTGCGCCCACACCGTGCCGATCAGGATGGCCGATGCAATCAGCGTTTGCAGGCCGATCACCTTGAAGCGCAGGCTGTCGATCTGGAACAGGTTGACGACGCGCCGCCATCCCGTGCGCAGAATGCGGCCGGCGCGCACGGTGTACGACGTGTCGCCTTCGTTGATCGCGGTATAGGCGCGTTGTGCGCGTGCGATCTGCGCGGGCATGGCCATCGAACGCACCGACGTATAGCCGACCACCGCGTTGTTCTGAAACACCGGCGTCACGTTGGCCAGCACCCAGTAGAAGCCGCCGTCCTTGCGGCGGTTCTTGACGAAGCCGCGCCACGGCTTGCCGGCCTGCAGCGTGGCCCACAAGTCGGCGAAGGCGGCTTCGGGCATGTCCGGGTGGCGCACGAGGTTGTGCGGCGCCCCCATCAGTTCGTCGTGCGCATAACCACTGATGCGCACGAACGCCGGGTTGGCGAAGACGATGAGGCCTTTGAGATCGGTGCGGGAGATGAGGTAGTCCGTCGGGTTGAGGGCGGTTTCGGCTTGGGTGACCGGCAGGTTCTTGCGCATGATGGTGCCGCGCTTCGTGGGCGCGGATGGTCGAAAGGAGGCGTGAGCGTGAAAGGCACACTGTCCTTCTTTGCATCGGCATGCTGCGGGCGGCCTAAAGATCATGTCTGCGCCGCAAGTTGATCTGGATCAAATCCCAAGAGCGGCGCAGGTTGGCATGCCCGTTGCTAGATTGCGGGCAATGCGCTGTTCAGGCGCTGCAGACGGAGGAACGAGGTGCACAAGATCTGTGGAGACGTTGAGATCGTCCCGCGTGTGGTTCCCGCTGGCGGGCGGGGCTGGGAGGCGCGTGTCGAGGTGGTCTTCCGCGGTGCGGAAGGGCAATCGTTGTCGGGCTCGCAGCCGGTGCGGCCCGGATGCACGTTCGGCTCGCCGCGCGAAGCGATGGACGCGGCGCTGCTGCACGGGCAGCGCCTGTTGCGCGAGTGGGTGAGGGGCGCCACACCCCAGACGGAAGTCGCGACCTGACGCGACCCGGAGATCAGCGCGCCTCGCTCGCCTTGCGTTCTTCACGCGAGAGGCCGGCCGTCCAATAGCCCTTGGCGTCGATGGCATCGTGCGGCACGGCCCAGGCGCCTTCGAGCAGCGTGCGGACCTGCTTGAGCAAGGACGCCTCGCCGGCCAGGAACACCTGCGGCGTGCCGGCCGGCATGGCTTGAGCGCTGAGCGCACCGACCATCATGGCGCCGGCGTGCGCCGTGTCGCTCTCCACCCAGTGGATGCCGCGACTGCGCGGGTGCTCGGCCAGGGCGCCCTCCAGCGGGAGTCGGGCGCGGGCGTCGCCAATGGCGATATAGGTCAGCACCTGCGCGTGCTCGGGCAACGCCTCCAAAATCGCGAAGATGGCGGGCAACGCGGTTTCATCGCCGATCAGCAGCGTCCACGGCGCCGCTGGGTCGGCACGGAATCCGCGCTTGGGGCCGGCGAATTCCACTTCATCGCCAGGGGCGGCGTGTTCGAGCCAGCGTGCAGCGGGGCCATGCTGCGCGGCCGGTGTTTCGTCGTGCACCACAAAATCGATTTCCAGTTCATCGCGCGCTGCGTGATAGCGACGGATGGTGTAAGCACGCCCCAGCGTGCGGCCGGGGCCCGCGGCATCGTGCGGAAACATCAGCTTGATGGCCGCGCCGGGCGCCGCGCCAGCCAGATCAGCGAGATCCATAGCCGCCACGCCGGTAAAGACTACGCGGCGCATGCGCGGCGACAGTGTATGGATTGCGCGCACGCGCACGCGCATGCGGCGTGTGGCGGGTTTGACAGAACTGAGCAGCTGCGACATGAGACCTTGTGTGCGATTGAAGGCAAACATAGATGGCTGCGGAATGGACCGACTGGACCGACGCGGTAGCGCGGGCGACCAAACATCGCCCGGGGCGGCTGAACAGATGCTGCTGCTTGCCGCTTACCGCTTACCGCTCGCCGGTGATTTCCTTGAGGGCACGTAGCAGGATGTCTGCCACGCGTTGCTGTTCTTCGCGCGAAGCGAAGCGTTTTTCCATGAGGGCAAACTTCAGGCGCCAGCGCGCGGTGCGCAGCGGGTCGTGGCCCGTGTCCGTCCATTCGGCGGCGTTGTCGGTTTCGCGGTCGAAGGCCATGGCTTCGTTCATGCGCTTGACGCGCTCGCCCATGGCACGCAGTTGGGCGAGGATGGCATCGGCACTGTGCTGGCGCTCGGCCAGCCATGTTTCGCCTTCGGGGGTGATGCCGTAGCGCTTCTTGTTGCCCTCGACAGTGACGGAAGCGAAACCGTGGTCTTCCAGATACGACAGCGCTGGGTACACCATGCCCGGGCTCGGTGTGTAGAAGCCGAGCGAATGCTCTTCCACCGCCTTGATCAACTCATAGCCGTGGCGGGGTGTGCCCTTGAGCAGCGCCAGCAGCACCAGTTGCAGGTCGGCTGAACTGAGCCGGCGGCCGCGCCAGGGGCTGCCGCCTTCGTCGTCACCTTCGCCATAGCCGCCGGGGCCGCCCATGCCACGCCCGAACCCGTGTCCGCCATGACCGTGGCGACCCATCATGAAATGCTTTTCAATCCACATTTTGTGGTGATGTCCGAACCAACCGCGCATTGCATTCTCCTGAAGAGCATCATCAGATATATCGTAAGATACATCTAATGATAGTGGCGGCCGTCCAGAAGTCAAGGCATCAATCGCGAAGGCGGAAGAACGGATCGGCCAATCAGGAGGCAGGTTTGTCGCTACCGAGCTTGGCGACGTGTACGAGCCAGCGCCGCACGACCTCTTCCTCTTCGGGCGTGAACCCCTCGAGCAGATCCTGCTCGATGCCGCCCGAGCGTTTTCGGCACGCGGCGAGCAGGGCGGACCCTTCCGGGGTGACGTCGATGTGCTGGATGCGGCCGTGCACCGCGTGGGGTCGGCGCGTAATGGCGCCGCTGCGCTCCAGGTTGGTGACGATGACGCTTACCGTCTGGGGCGTCAGCATGGTCAGCCGGGCGAGGTCGGCATTCGAGATACCCGGGTAGGCGCGGAGCATCGTGAGCACCAGGAATTGCGGCAGCGTGACGCCCACGTCGGCCATGGCGCGCTCCATGCGCAGCCGCTGAGCGGCGCTGGCCTGGCGCAGCAGGTAGCCGAGATAGCCTTCTTCACCGCGTTTGCCCTGCCCGGGCTCGGGGATGGAGGGCGCGTTGCGGGAGGTGTCGTTGTCCTTGCCGGCGGTAGCACGCTTGCTCATGATGTAAGAGTTCGAATATGATGTTCGAGCACTGATATTACCACTCCTCCTTACATGGACCCTCAACAGGAGCCAGACATGGAAGATCTTTCCCCTCGCATGGATTACTCGGAATTTGTCGATACTGCCGTCGGCGTGGCGCCGGCGCTGCAGGCGCTCGGTAAGGCGGTGGACGCCTCGGGGCTGGAAAAGCCGCTGACCGAACTCATCAAGCTGCGCGCCTCGCAAATCAACGGCTGCGCGTTCTGCGTGCAATTCCACCTGAACCTGGCGCGCAAGCTGCGCGTGGCGCCGGCCAAGCTCGATCTGGTGGCGGTCTGGCGCGACACGCCGGCGGTCTTCACGCCGCGCGAGCGCGCCGCGCTGGCCTGGACGGAAGCGCTGACCACCCTGGCCCGCGCGGCCGACCACGGGGTGGAGGATCACGAATACGACGCCGTGCTCGAGCATTTCTCCAGGACGGAAGTCGCCTTCCTCACAGCCGCCGTCGCCAACAT
>NZ_MCGB01000109.1 GCF_001699815.1 Ralstonia pickettii
ACCGGCACAGGCGGCGCGGCCGGCGTGGGCACCACGGGCGTCGTCATCTTCATGGGCTCGCCCTGCGGCGTGGGTGCGGGCTCGGGCAGCGGGGCCACGTGATCCTTCTCTGCCGCCTTGGCGACCTTGCGGTCCTGGCGGGCGGGGTCGATCTTCAGGAAGTGGTCGACCAGGTTGAAGTAGCGCTCGTAGAACACCCCGGCCGGAATCGTCTCGCTGGCCACCTTCACCATCGAATCGTCCCCCGAGCCGATGGGCAGCGACACCGAGCCCAGGATGCTCAACCCCACGCTTGCCGACGTGCTCGTCTTCTTTAGCGTGTAGCGGTCTTGCACCGCGTTCACATAGGCCGTGCTGGACGTGCCGTCTGCATTGGCCTCTGCGCACACCACGTGGAACGAGATCACCACGTGCGAATCGTTGCTCGGCTGGAAGTTCTTGCTGCCATCGATCGTGTCCGGGCGCGGCGAACTCGACACATAGCCCTGGCTCAGCAGCGCACGGCGCGCCGCCTCGCACGTGGCGTCAGACTTGGCGTGGAAGGTGCGCGCGTAGGGGCTTGCCGTCGCATCGAACTGCTCCTGCTGATAGAGCGGCGTGGGCGCAGAGCTGCACGCAGCCAAAGCGGCAGCGATGCTGACAGCAGCGCACAAAACAGACAACGGACGGAAGCGGTATGGCATGGCGTTGGGCAAAAGGGCTTGGCCGGGTGACGGTGCGGCCCGGCGGTGCCACTGCAGGTGCGGCGCAAGTTTTGTGCGCGGCAGGCGGTGGCGGCGTGGGCGTATGGCCGGGCGCCATTATAAGTTTGTCGGGTGACACGTCACCCCGCGACATGCGCCCATTCTGCTCGCGCGACATCTTTGGCATCGCGGGTAACGGTTTCATTAGGCCTTTGAGCATGCCTAGCCCTGGGGTTCCACCTTGCCAGTGCGCAGCGCAACCGCCCAATCCTGCCGGCCCCGCTGCTCCGCAATCGCCGCTGCATCGTTCCACGCGTATTCAACCGCACAGAACTCGGCAGTTCATTCACCTTCCTGTTCAGTCACGATGGCATAGCGCGCATGCGGGCTGCCGGGTTCAATCGTGTGGGCAAACGGATAGGCATCGCTGTAAGCCTGTAGGCCGACGCTGCCCGTGTTGACGATAAAGCGGCCATCCACCAGCTTTATCGCGCGTGGCATATGGGTGTGGCCGCACAGCACGAGCTTCGCGCCGGCATCTTCTGCGCAATAGGTGCCGCATCGCGCCCGACAGTTTTTTGCGGGAGTACGAGCAAACCGCCGCGTAGCCAAACGCCGCCGCACAACGGCGCTTACCGCCCACCCGGCCGCCGCTCGTGCCTCGCATATGAGTAATTTTTAATTCAGATTTTTACCAAATATAAATCTGGCGCCAGGCTTCGATCTTTATCCAACCCCCGCCCAAAAAAACCCCCAAAAAACCCCACCAACGGGGGCAGCGCAATCCCGATGCATCGCCTATGCTGTTTCCCATTAAAAAACGGCGCCCTGATTTGAAGCGGATTATCAGAGAAAGCGCCTAGTCCTAAATATCTAAAAAGCATTCGGCCGGGGGGCGGTAAATGGGGCGGAGGAGAAAACAAGCATCCACCAGCGACGTGCTGTTGGCGCTGCCGTGGTGGATGCTGGCCCTTGGCGCGGCGGCCAGTTATCTGATTTTTCACAACATCCTCCCGGCGGCGTTTAGCGCCAATCCGCTGTTGAGCGGCGTCGGGATGTTGGCGCGCGGGCTGGCCTGGATGCCCGCGCTGCTGCTCGGCTTCTTTGCCGTGCTGTCGTACTTGCGGGAGCGCAGCCAGCAGGCCGATGCCCGGCTCGGCCCCCCGCGCACTGAACCGACTGGGCGATCCCGCCCGCCGAAGGCGCCGCCCCAGCCCGCCCGCAACGCAGCGGGCAGCATCACGCCCAACCCGCCTCATCCGACTCGCAACACCCGCTGCCCCCCACAAGCCGCCACGCCGGCAGAACCCGCCCCGCCCCAAAGCTGGACGCTGGAGGCCATCCACGCACTTGAGTGGAAGCGGTTCGAGCTGCTGTGCGTGCAGTACTACGAGCAGATGGGCTTCACGGTGAAGACGGTGCCGCACGGCGCAGACGGCGGCATTGACGCCACGCTGTACATGGCTGGCCAGAGCGCGCCCGTGGCGGTGGTCCAGTGCAAGGCGTGGTCCAAGCCCGTGAAGGTGGAGCAGGTGCGGGCGCTGGGCGGCTCCATGCTGGCGCACAAGGTCAAGCGGGGCGTGTTCTGGTCTTTGTCCGGTTATGTCGGCAACCCGGTGCAGGAGTATTCCGAGCTTGCCGGTATCCAGCTATTGGACGGGCCGGCGGTGCTTGAGCGCATCCGCGCGCTGGCCGAAGACAAGCAGGCCGCGCTGCTGGCGAAGGTGTTTGAGGGGGATTCCCGAACGCCTTCGTGCCCGGCTTGCGGGGTGAAGCTGGTGGCGCGGAATGGGAAGAGTGGGGCGTTTTGGGGGTGTAGCAATTTCCCTAAGTGTTGGAATCGATTGGAGATGAAGCACGGCGTGTCTATGTAGTCGCGTTTTGGTTGAGTCAGTGCTCTAGGGATGGAGCTGCGATAAGCAGTTAGTACTTCCAAAAAATCTGCAAGGGAAAAGACAAGTTTGAAAAACGGGGGAAGGAATGAAAACTGAATTGCCAAATGAACACGGTCTTTCTGACGGCTCCTTACGGCACTTGTTGTTTTATCAAGATGGGAAACCCTCTCTCAGCGATATCCAGCATCAAGGTCTCGTAGCCGGGGTGGCTCGCGACACAAGCATGTTGGTTGTGTCACCGACTTCCACCGGGAAAACGCAGCTCGCGGTCTGGGCGATTGCCAAGGGTATTGAGAATGACTGTAGAACAGTTTACTTGGTAACCCATCGGGCTTTAGCAAAGCAGAAGTTTGACGATTTCAAATCGCTGTTCTTATCAAATTTTCTGTCTGGCAACCCCGCTTCATTAGTGCTCGCAACCGGCGATAGCGTTGAGGATTCTGAGGGAGAGTTCCCCCCGGAACCTCTGAAAGCATCGCTCTTAGTGGCGACCTATGAGAAATATCTTGCCATGTTGTCTGCTAGCGGCGTTCCCCGGGACATGAGCAATACAGTAGTTGTGTGCGACGAGATTCAGCTCATTGGAGACAAGAATCGTGGCCAGAACGTCGAGATATTGCTAACTCTTCTTCGCAATGCGGGTTGGCGTCAATTTGTTGGGTTATCTGCAGTTTTGCCTTCCCGCGATGCACACGATTTGGCTGACTGGCTGGGCGTGCAACTAATTATGAAGGCAACCCGCGAAAAGCATCTTAGCTATCGCACAGCGTTTAGCGTAACCCTGTGTCATCCCGGTGTGGATCCGAGCGTTGCACCCGTGGTAGCTGCCTGCGGGCGCCTTTGTGTTGTGGAAAGTGTGGATTTGGGGGAGGCACTCCTTCGCTATTGCGAAGGTTCTCTGTCGAACGACCAGCTTTATCGATGGCTTGCAACACCCGGGCAAGCTTTGGCGGCAGATCTGCCATTCGTTGAGCGCGTCTAAAGAGAAGCTCGTGCCCATATACAGCAGGGGTGGGAATGACCTTCATGAGCGGTTTCGGAGTGGTCGGACTGCTGTGCAAACAGACACATTGCTGCTCGCGCGGGAGTAAAGGGGAAGGGAATGTTCACCGTATTTCTTCAAGGGGCCAACCGAGGTATCGGAATGGGCTATCACAGTTTTGTAGATGAGTTTGAGCGCATTTGCAGAGAGCACATCCGTGAAGGCCGGGCCCGTGCATTCGCATTTATTTTTTATAACATGACGCATGGGCTAGTTCGACGGGCGCTTAAGAGCACAAATGGTTTCCAAGTTTTGAACTCTGCATCTGGAAAGGATTTGACAGTCTTTTATCTCCACTCTGGTGCGGTTGATGGTTTATCGGACAATTTTAATGAGAAATTCCTCAGAATTTTAAGAGTGGATGAGCAAATTACACCGCCTTGTATTGTGTTTTTTAGAGTGAATGGAGAGAATATTGAGGACCTTGATTTCCGGGCCATAGATGATGAGGTAGGGGATTCGCACCTTATTGTGGAGGAGTTGAGAAGGTATATTAGTGAATATATCGATCGAATTAATGAGCAGGGAAATTTGTCAGGCATAAGTTGGATCGCCACAGAGATGCTGTCTGGCCTTCTCAAGAAGGCGTTGCTGCACGCGTGGTGAGAGATGGTTGGGTAGTCCGCAGCCATGCCGTCTACGTTGTCTGGATGAGATTTGGAGTGGCTAAAACGATAAAGTGGATCAATCTGTCAGAATGAATGGCGCGCTATCTTTTTGTATACCTGTGTCGAGGGTCAAATTTTTTCGACCGTCATAAATTCATCAAAACGAAGATTTATGATTTTCTTCTTTATTAGGGCTTGGATTGTAGAAATAAGCAGCGAGGCGCCAAACTGATGTAGTTGGTACAGTTTGGTCGCATCGTCGTCTAGCGCCCGGTCAATTACCTCGCTATGAATTGGATGGGGGACTGCATAACCACCATGCACAAAAGAGCTGCGAAGATCATAAAGTGACCGAATTTCTTTGTTGAGCTTTTTCTGTGCAGGTAAGTCAAGATCCAGGATCATTCCCAGTCGACGCACAAGGCCTGACACGCTTTCCCCAACTCGAGTTGATACCAATGCCTCGAGTCCATTGAATATCCATATTACAGAGTCGATCCTCGTCTCATCTTTTGCCATATGGAGCAAAACGTATAGTGCTTTTTCAATCCCGGTGCTAGCTCTCTGCTTGTAGCCAATACTGATCGCTTGAAACCACTCGCGTACATCCTCTATTGGAAGAGCTTCCACTGTCGGCCATCCACCGTCAAGAGATTCAACCCAGCCATTCTCAAAGCAGAAGGAAGATAGTCTTACCTCTGTCGATCGGGATTCGTTTCCGGAATTTATGAAGAGTGAACGAAAATTCGCTGAGCCTGGGGTGGATAAATTTGCGATTAAAAAGAACTCATGGATAAATGCTTCTATGAAAAAAGACGGATACCACTTGTAATCTGAATATTTATTTTTGTTGATTGTATTAACTTTGGCTGTGATTTTTAATGGCCGAGAAACCTTGCTGAACCATTTTTTGTCAAGTGGGGTTCCAATTCGAACTGGGCGTAGCAGATCATTGTCGCGCCGAATTCTATTAGCCATGCGTTGCCACCCGACGTCAATGGTAATGGTGCAGTCGTTATGAGTGTATTCGCATTGACGAAGGATCTTTGATGCTTTGTGCCAAAACGCTTCGATAGATGGATCGATGGTCTTGTAATGATCCTCCATATCCCGACTGAAGTTTTTAAATTCCAGCGAGATTAGATAAGTCGAAGTTGACTGCGCTGACATAGCCAGATTCCTTGCCAATGTGGAATGGGAATAATACTTGCACAGCACTCAGATTTCGATATGTTCCCCGGAGCCAAGGTATCCGCTAAACTCCCACCCGCTGCGGCAACAACCGCAGCCGAGACTGCAATCTCGATCGTTCCTGTCCGGAAGAAACTCAAGTTTCTACCGCTGTCGTCGTTCGCCCATTCGGGCGGGCCCGACAGGGAGGGCTTCGGCCCTGCCGTCATGACAGTAACGTCGGTATTGCAGACCTTGTCGTGTGCCCGCCCACCCTCCCAGGTGGGTGGCTCCTCACTCAACCAGAGGGCAAGACAATGGATCAACCGACCCAAGCTGTACCCATCCCCATCCCACGCGGGCATCGCCCCGCAAACTGTCAGTTCACCAGCATCACGCGGCGGCATCCGCCCGGAGGTGTCCGATGAACGTCGATGACAATCTCCTGTACGCACAGGGAGCCTTGGCCGCCAAGGAGTACCTGCACAAGGCGCGGATGGATATGAAGATGCACCGCAAGTTCGAGCCACAGACGTTGCGCTGTCATAAGCAGGTCTACGTCAAGGACAAGGCACTCGAATTCCAGGCCGGGTTTATGGACGCGATCGGGGCGTTCATTCTTAGCTCGCTGGATGGCGTGACGGTGGATCTGTTCCGGTGGGATGTTCTGCACGTGCTGGCGCGTGCGAATAAGCAGAAATAAAAGAAAAACAGCAGCAAAGCGACCCCGGGACGGCGGGGGCGCCAGGCCAGGGCACAATGCCCAGCCCAATATGTGCCGAGCCCAACGGGCTACGCGCGACACTCAAAGGCCCGACCGCCACGGTCCGAGGCCCATACGCCGAGCGCCAACACCCGAGCGCCGCTCGCAGACATTCAATTTTTCGAGCTCAAACACTCGCGCGCGAGTGCGGGGAGACGCGTGCCTACCTGAAACAGTCGAGCGCCGGGGGCAGAGGGGCGTATCAGTATTTCCGTGTTCGCGCAGGCGTGCATTCGGCGCCTTTCGTCACCACCCCTGCACCCCGTCGTGGCCCGCCTACCGGCTGCGTTGATGAATCGTTGCCAGTTCCGTGCGGTTTCGTGCCCCCATGCGCACGAGCCGTTGGCGCATGTGGCTTTTGACGGTTTCGACGCTGATGTGCAGCCGTTCTGCGATCTGGGAGTTCGAGCGGGCGCACGCCACCTTCTGACGACATCCTGCTGTCGCCGCGCCAGGTTGGCGACCAGCTCACCTTCCTGGGCAGCGATGGGGGCCATCCATCGTTCAACGGCTGCATCCAGGGCTTCCGCGTTTAAGCGGGCGCATTGAGTGCTGTGGAGTTTGCGGCGCTGGCCCGGTGAGGTGATGCGGCATTGCTCGGCACTGGTCGCGACCACAGCTGGGGCAACTCGCAAGGGGCGCGCCTAGCCGGGCGCCCCTGCTTCACCCGATATTCCACTGTGGCGCAATCGCCAGCAGTTGCTGACGGAGGTTCTCGATCTCGTTGGCAAAACCGTCGGCCAGCGCGCTTTCCACCGTGGGCGTGCCGTAGGCATGGCTTACCTCGGCGGAGTCGGCCGCGCGGGGTCGTGCCAGACGCGCCAGCGTGCCAAACCGCAACGCGCGCGACATGCCGATCAACGTGTCGCGAGTGCGCCGGGCGCCCACGTCGGGCAGGGCGCCTGCAGGCGCCGCACCCAACGTCCCGCGCGTTGCGTTGAGCAGTTCCAGCGTGCTGATGCAGATGCGCAGGCTGCGCTGGATGTCTTCCAGCCGCTCCAGGGGCACGTCAATCTCTTTGGACACCGATGGCATGAGCGAGCGCAGTTGCACCAGCAGCGTATTGAGCTTGCCGAGGTGCTTGCTGCGCTCGCTCGAGGCTTCACCGGGCTGGCCGAGGCCGGCAACCGCCCGGGCGCATTCGCGCAATGCTTCGGCCAGCCGGTAGCGCCACGAGTACGTGGCGTACAGCGGCAGTGCAAAAGAGAACAGCAGCGCAATCGCAATCCCCACCAGCACGTTGAGCGTGCGCCAGGCGCCGTCGAGCAGGTTGTTGTCACCATGGCCGACCACGATGACCAGCGTGATGGCGGCCAGCAGCGCGATATAGCCGCCCTTGCCGATTGCGTGATACGCGCAGACGCCGCACGCGATGGCCGTGAGTGCGTATGTGAGCGGCAGATGCCCAAGCCACGTCTGCTGGACGATGAGCAGCAGACCCGCGACGGCGCCGATGAGGGTGCCCCACGCGCGCTCTGCCGCGCGCTTGCGGATGTTGCCGTGGTGCTGCAGGCCGGCAATGACGATCAGCAGCGAGATGGTGGCCCACTCCCCATGCGGCCATCCCAAGCCCGACGTGACGGCAATGGAGAGCAGCACGCCCAGGCCGACGCGCGTGCCATGGATGTACCGCGCATGCCGATAGCGCCGGTGCGGATCGCGCACGAGGCGGAGCAGCGAAAGAAAGGGTGCAGGGTGTTTCACGTTGCGGGGTGCACGAATGGAAATTGACATAAGCAAGATCGTTGCAGATTCTGGGGTGCGCCGTACACAGAATGGGCGCCATGTCGGTGCCGATGCCTTGCCGTGGTGCGTTTTGGAGGCAACCGGCACGGCAAGACTTCGGGTTTCCCCTAGGTATTGCACAAAGCTTGCCATGGGCGGGTGACCATTTTGCGTATTGCGCAAAATGACGCTTAAGTGCGTGCCGAGTCATGTCGATTAGGATTCGTAGCTCCATAGGCAACACTTCGGGCTGCCCCGGGATTTGCCGATCCACCTCGAACAAGATCGAGTCCTATGACGACGCAGGCGCTATCGCCCTGGCTGAGGTTGTTGAGCGCCGCTGAGCGCTTCGACCGCGGGCCGTATTTCATTGCCATTCGGCGCGGGCTGGCGCTCTCGTTGCCGCTCATCATGGTGGGCGCGGTGGCGCTGCTGTTGCGCAACCCGCCCACCGCCGGCATGCGCCACCTGCTGCTGGAGGCCTTTGGCACGCGGCTGGATGCCTTTTGCGACAGCGTGCTGGCCGGCACGATCGGCATCGGCTCGCTGGTCGCGCTGTTCGGGTTTGCCGATGTGTTGGCGCAGTTACACAACCAGCGCGCCGGGCACCGCGTGGTCAACCCCACCGTGGCGGCCGTGGTGGTGGTGTCGTGCTTCTTTACGCTCATCGCGCCGGCTGCGAACGCATCGTTGATGGCGTGGCTCTCGCTGGGGCAGGGGCTGTTTGGCGCGTTGGTGGTGGCGTCGCTGGGCGGCAGCCTGTTTCTCAAGCTGTGCAGCATCCGCCGTTTGCGCATTCCGTCCCACCATTTGAGCAACGATCTGCTGGTGGGCGATGTGCTGTCGGTTGTGCCGGCCGGCATGCTGACGATCCTGACGTTTGCCCTGCTCAAAGCCGGCATGGCGTGGGCGGGCTGGCTGCACTTCATGGCGATAGTCGACCCGCTGCTGGCGTGGCCGTATTCGGCAGTCTCCAATAGCCTGCTGTTTGGTTTGGGCTATGAGACGGCGGCGCAGGTGCTCTGGCTGTTCGGCATCCACGGGCCGAACGCGCTGTACACGGTGCACCAGCACATCCTGGAGCCCGCCGCGCAGGCCAATGCGGCGGCGGTTGCCAGTGGTGGCCAGCCGCCGTTCATCTTTACCTATCACTTCTTCGCGGTGTTCGCGCGCATGGGCGGCTCAGGCGGCACACTCAGCCTGATCTTGGCGCTGCTCATCTCCAGGCGCATGCAACGCGGCCGCAAGATGGCGCTGGTCGTCATGCTGCCGGCATTGTTCAACGTGAACGAGCCCCTGCTCTTCGGGCTGCCGCTGGTGCTCAACCCGGTCTATGCGATTCCGTTCCTGCTCACGCCGGTGGTGCAGATCCTGATCGCCTATGCGGCCACCGTTGCCGACCTGATGCCCAAGACCAGCTACCCCGTGGCGTGGACCACGCCGGCGCTGTTCAGCGGTTACGCGGCTACGGGCTCGGTGTGGGGGGCGGTGGTGCAGCTCATCGGCCTGGTGGTGGGGGCGGCGATTTACCTGCCGTTTGTCCGCATGGCGGATGTTCTGTCCGCACGGCGCAGTCAGGATGTGCTTGCGTCTTTGCTGCAGATTGCGGAGTCGGCGGAGGTGAGCCTGAAGGGCCGGCGCTGTCTGGACCTGCCGGGCGACGAAGGCCGCATGGCGGTGGCGCTGGCCAGCGACCTGGAAGACGCCATCAAGAGAGAAGGGCAGATCTTTCTGGAGTTTCAGCCGCAGGTGGATTGCTCAACCGGGCGCGTGTTCGGCGCCGAGGCGCTGCTGCGCTGGCAGCATCCGGTGCTGGGGCGCGTGGCCTCGCCGATCGTCGTGGCGCTGGCTGATGACATTGGTCAGATCGATCAGTTGGGCCTGCGGATTCTGTCGCTCGCGTGTCAGCAGCGCGCGGCCTGGCGCGATGTCTTGCCGGACGATTTCGTGGTCGCCGTGAATCTCTCACCTCGGCAGTTGCTGGACTGCAGGCTGTACCGGAACGTGCTCGACATCCTGCATCGCGAAGGGTTGTCGCCCACGCAGCTCGAACTGGAGATCACTGAATCGACGATGCTGCTGCCGGACATCACCGCCATCGGCAACCTGAAGCAGCTGCGCGAGGCCGGCGTGAAAGTCGCGCTCGACGATTTCGGGATGGGCCATACGTCGCTGCACTACCTGCGCGAGCTGCCGCTGGATACCGTGAAGATCGACCGCTCGCTGGCAGATGTGAGCGCGGGCAGCGTCAACGAACACATTGTGCGCAGTATTGCCAGCCTGAGCCGCACGCTGAACCTGTCGACGGTGGTGGAAGGCGTCGAGACGGAGCAGCAGCTTGAGCGCCTGTCGGCCTTGGGCTGTGAACGGTTTCAGGGGTATTTCTTCAGCCGCCCGCTGGCGCCGAGCGTGTGTCAGCAGTTTGTGCTGGATGCCAACCTGCGGCCGTTGGTGCACGCGCTTTGAGAGCGCGTGCGTGGCTTAACGGTATTTGCCCACAAAGCTCTCGCAACGACGGACGCGGCCAACCTTTGCGGCCCATCGATAGAGGCCTTCCACCAGGCTCTTGTTGACCGTGACGGGTTGACCGTTGATCTGCCCGAGCACTTCCGATTGGTTCGGGTAGGGCTTCTCGAACAGCAGCTTCATCTCGCTGCCGCCGCCCACCGCCAGGTAGACGGCTTCGCGCGGCTCGAACTGCAGCGCGAACGAGTTGCTGCGCACGCTGGCGCTTTCCACGGACTCGGCAAAGTTGGCGATGAGCGCGGCGTCTTCGGTGCTGTATTCGCATCCGGCGTCTTTCAGTTGCGCTTCGTCCACGGCCTTGAGCGACGCCATGGCCGGGTCCATCAAATACAACGTGATCGCACGCGCCTTGCGCATCCGCGCGCTCAGCCCTTCGGCCGCCCAATAGCTTTGTTCGACCTTGACGACGGGCTCCGCCCTTGGGGCGGGCTCGGAGCTGGACGCTTGCGCTTGCGGTGCTTCCGGCATGGGTGCTTCCGCTTGCAGTGTGCCCGCTTGAAGGACTTCCGCCTGGAGCGCTTCGGTTTGGGGCGCGTCGGTCAGGGGCGCTTCCATTGAGATTTGTCCGAAGGCCACTTGGCTCATGCTGCAAGCACAGGCCAAGACCAGAGAGATGATCTTTTTCGACAACTCCTACCCCTTTGAAACGTGCGTTGTTGTGTTGTGTTGCGTTGCGTTCTGGATGTTAAGCCGAAGAGATGACGGAACAGCTTGGCTTGCCTGTGACGGCACAAGCGGTGCTGGGCAACCGCTGCGTGAATGATGTTGTGGACTGCAGGAGTGCCATTGACGGATCGCACACGGTGCCTGCGGTTCTTATGCTTTCGAGCCACGCATCCAATGTCACCCGCATCGCTATGCCAAGTGTTGCATAAAGAAGACCGAGATTTCCTCATCCCGAAGCATTGTGGCTTTGGCCGACAGCATGTGCCCTGCTTCCGGAAAGAGGAGCTGCTCTGCCGTTTTTCCTCCAGCTGCATATCGTTCGGACAGCCGCTTGCTCATCTTCGATGACCATGTTGTGTCTTTCTCGCCAGCGCTGATCAGGAGCCGACCGGGATAACCATCGATTGCAATGGGCTGGGACGGCATGAGTGCTTCTGAACTGCCTTTCCAAGTCCATGCTCGCCGCGAAGGATCCCACGCCTGCCAACCCGGGTCGCCGGGGTCTCTCCACTCGCGGGCGTCGAACGCGCCGCATATCACGGAGAGTTTGACGCTGCCGAATACCTGGACAGTGAAGAGACGATGGCCGAATTTCTGTCAGCGGCGCTCGAGACGGGGGATGCCGCTTTTATTGCGGAGTCGATCGGCGTGATCGCTCGAGCGAAGGGTATCGCTCAAATTGCAGAAGAAACGGGCCTTGGACGTACAAGCCTATACAAGGCACTGCGCGCAGAGGGGAACCCGGCGTTCTCGACGGTACTGCAGGTCATGAAGGCACTTGGGTTGCACTTGCAGGCCAAGCCCGCCGTATCCAAAGAGAATGTGGAGTCCGGCAAGCGTGGGGCCAACGCCAAAGCGAAAGGTGCAAAGGTGAGCGCGTCCCGAAATGGCGGTGCAAACAAGCCTACAAGCAAGAAGCCCGCGACTCGTACCAAGCGGGGCTCTGCAACGGGACACGGAAAGGTCATCCCAACTTAACAACGGTCTGTGCGCGTCTGCTGCCCCA
Organism: Ralstonia pickettii; assembly: GCF_001699815.1. Taxonomy (GTDB): domain Bacteria; phylum Pseudomonadota; class Gammaproteobacteria; order Burkholderiales; family Burkholderiaceae; genus Ralstonia; species Ralstonia thomasii. Next base: position 12,085 of record NZ_MCGB01000109.1, read on the forward strand.
CGCCCACACTTCGCCCCACACCAAACCGTTTCCCGCACACCCAGCGCCCAGCCTCGCTACGATCCTCCTGTATCACGTGGCGGCAGCCTGACCGCCAAACAGGAGGGCACTCCGTGCCGCATACCACCACGCCCGCATCCAGCCACGTCACTGATCTGGCCCTGCTGCTCACGCTGTCGACCTTGTGGGGCGCGTCGTACACGTTCATTCGGGTGGGCGTGGAGACCATTCCGCCGCTCACCTTCATCGCCGCCAGAACGTTGATCGCGGCGACGCTGCTGTTGGCGTGGATGCGCAGCCGCAATATCCGCATGCCCCGAGACAGGCAGGTCTGGATGCGCTTCGGCGTGCAGTCGCTGCTCAACAGCGTCGTGCCGTTCACGCTCATCGCCTGGGCCGAGCGCTCGGTTGGCGCGAGTCTGGCGACCGTCCTGAATTCGACGTCGCCCGTGATGGTGTTTGTGGCCACGGCGTTCGTTACGCGGCACGAATCGGTGTCGTTGCGCAAGCTGGTCGGCGTGATTGCCGGGTTTGTCGGCACGTGTTTTGTGATTGGGCCGAGCGCGTTCGATGGGCTGGGAGGCCAGCTCGTTGCGCAACTGGCCATCCTGGCGGCCACGGCGTGCTATGCAGGCGCGGCCATCTACGGCCGGTCGTTCAAGGGGCTGCACCCTGCGGCGCCTGCTACCGGTTCGTTGCTGATGGGCGCGTTGGTGCTGACGCCCACCAGTCTGCTTGTGGATCATCCTTGGGCACTTCAGCCTTCTGCGCGTTCGCTGATGGCGTTGGTGGCGCTGGCGGTGTTCTCTACGGCCCTCGCGTTTGCCATTTACTTCCGGCTCATTCAAACGCTCGGCGCGATCGGTACGACTGCGCAGGCCTATCTGCGCGTGCCGATCGGGGTAGCGATCGGCGTGGTGTTTCTGGGGGAATCGTTGCCGCCTTCAGCGTGGATCGGGCTGGCGTGTGTGGTGGTGGGGGTGGCGGCAATGTCGATGCCGGCGCGGGCCACGCAAGTGCTGCGGGCGTAGCGCGGCACAACCGCATCACCGCGTCGATGCGTCACCGCTCCCCATCCGCCACATGACTCGCCGCCAGCCGCTTGAGTTCCGCGCGCGCCGCTGCCAGCCGGGAGTGCAGCACCGTGTTCTCGATCAGCAACAGCAGCAGCACAAAGCTCGCACCCAACAGCCCGAACATGCGGCCGGCATAGAACCCCAGGTCATACCGCCCGCCGTTGAATACGGCGCTGAGCGCGACATCGCAGATCCATACGCACAGCACCACCATCAGCCAGACATCGAGCGTCAGGTGCGGGCGGCTGCGCCAGAGCGCGACCAGCGCAGCCACGCAAAAGCACCACGTGCCGCCCGCCACGATGCCCATGGTGCGTGTGTAGCGGTTGGCGGCCATGATGGTGGGCAGCAGGTGATCGCCCACGGTGGCAAGTAACACGCAGGCGATGGACGCGCCCAGCACGGCCGCCACGGTGGCCAGCGCCGTTTGCCGCGTCAGCGTGTGGACTGGGAAGCGGCCGGGCTCGCGCTCTTCGCGGCTTTTGAGCACGGCGTAAGCGATGACAAACAGCGGAAAGCCCGTGTGCCAGAACATGTAGATCCAGGCGGTGCTCTGTGGCCCGGCGCCCAGCAGGCCGCCGGATGCGAACAGCCCCGGAAATGACAGCAGGTGCCCCACCGCCGTGGCGGCCGTGAACAGGTAGCCGCTGGCGAGCGCCAGCATTGCGCGCGACCGCGTGATGGCGAACTGCCCGAAGAGCAGCGCGGCGGTAATCAGGTCATTGAGGATGAGGGCCGATTCGTAGATCGGCACGAACGATGGAAGTTGCGCCAACTGCACCTTGGCGAACGGCACGGCCGACACCAGCACCACCAGCGACAGTATGGCCACTGCCTGCGCCATCCAGTACGTCCGGCGTCCTGGCGAGAGGTTCAGCAACAAGCCTCGCTGCATGTCCAGCGTTTCCGTCATCCCGTTGGCCCCCTTGCCGTGACTGTGTCACTCGTTCGCTTGTGGTGTGACTTGCTGTGCGACTGCGCAGCCCGGGTGCAACCCCTGCTATAGACGCGTGATAGTCAGCGGCCTGCCCGATGTCAACGCGGCGAAGGGGTAGAATTTCAGGCCTGGTGCCGCTGGCGGCCAGCAGGGTGTTACGGGGAACGCCCGAGTGCGGCTTGCGTTGTGCGGGAATAGACTGGTGGCCACCCCACGGCACCGCCCTGCAAAGGAGTGCGCATGCAACCTCATTCCACCACTGCCGCCACGGCAACCCCCGCCACGAACGACGCACTGGTTCTGCGCGACGACCACGACGGCGTCGTCACCCTGCGGCTGAATCGGCCCCTGCAGTTCAACGCGTTGTCTGAAGCCATGCTCGATGCGCTGCAGCGCGTGTTGGACGACATTGCACAAGATGCGACGGTGCGCTGCGTGGTGCTTGGCGCCGAGGGCAAGGCGTTCTGCGCCGGGCACGACCTGCGTGAAATGCGCGGCACGCCGGAGCTTGCGTATTACCGGGCGCTGTTTGCGCGCTGCAGCGTGGTAATGCAGGCCATTCAGGCGCTGCCGGTGCCGGTCATTGCGCGCGTGCATGGCGTGGCAACGGCGGCGGGTTGCCAGTTGGTCGGCAGTTGCGATCTGGCCATTGCCTCGGATGCGGCGCGGTTTGCGGTGTCGGGCATCAACGTCGGGCTGTTCTGCTCGACGCCGGCGGTGGCGTTATCGCGCAACGTGCTCGCCAAGCGCGCGTTCGACATGCTGGTGACTGGGCGCTTTATCGATGCGGCCACGGCGGCCGACTGGGGCCTGATCAACGAGGCTGTGCCGGCGGCGGACCTGGATGACGCGGTTGCCCGCAAGGTGGCGGACATCGTGTCGAAGAGCCCCACCGCCATCCGCTATGGCAAGGCGATGTTCTACCGGCAACGGCAGATGCCGCTTGCCGATGCCTATGCTTACGCAGGCGATGTCATGGCCCGCAACATGATGGATGAAGACGCCGGCGAGGGCATCGATGCCTTCCTGGAAAAACGCCCCGCCCGCTGGCGCTCGTAGGCGCTGTTGGGGCGGGGTCAGGCGGCCGTGCCCGGACATCGCGACTGAGCGCCGCCTGCGCTCGGGCGCCGGATACGCGGTTGGATGGCAGCCAGCGAATGCGACGCCATCACGTTTGCCCGAGAAACGTAGCGATGCGATCGGCAATCGCATCGGGTGCATCTTCCAGGCTGTAATGTCCAACGCCAGGCAACCGATGCACCGGTGCATCCGGAAACAGCTCGCTGAACAGCGGCAGGAAATGTTCCGCATGCAACGTGCGATCGGCCATGCCCCAGATCGCCATGGCGGGTTTGGTGACAATGGCACGGCGCGCTGCAGCGTCCGGCAGTTCAAAACGATGCGCGCCGGTAGCAAAGCCTTTGGCCCAGCCGATGGCACCCACGCAGTCTGCTGGCGTCGCAAAGCGCGCGCCGTACGCCTGCAACCACGCATCGTTGATGAGCCGGTGGTCTTCAAAGCCATTGAGCTTCAGGGTACTGAGGATATTGAAGCCAAGTTCACCCAGCACGGCTTCAATGCGCCCCTCCGATTCCGCCCGCACGATCCACTGAAACCACGGCGATACCGCCGCATTGGCGGCCAGACGTTCACCCAGCGTCGCCTGCCCGAACGGCGTCGGCCCATTGACGCTCACAATGCGCCGCACGCGATCCGGATGACGTGACGCGAGGCCCATGCCGACCGGGCCGCCAAAGTCGTGCATGACGAGGGTGATATCGCGCAGGTCCAGCGCGAGCACGAAGCGCTCGAGGTTGTCGATGTGGTCTTGCAGCCAGTAGCTGCGTGATGGCGGCGTTCCGCTCTTGCCGAAGCCCATGTGGTCGGGCACCACCATGCGGTGGGTGCCGCGCAGCACCGCGATCAGGTGCCGGAAGAGGAAACCCCACGTGGGCTCGCCATGCAGGCACAGGACGACTTCGCCATCGGCGGGGCCCTCGTCCACGTAATGCATCGGAAAGCCCGGTGCATCGGTAAAGCGAGGTGCATAGGGGTACATCCCATCGAACGTATCAGTACGCATGCCGTGCCCCTCTTCATTCATGTGGTTGCAAAATGAAACCGTTGCGTTATAGCAGTCGAGGTTTTATATTGCAACCACATTCAATGTGAGGGCGCGCACGGTATGCGCGATGCAGATGGTCAAACGTACGAGCCACGCGGATTCTCTTTGCGGCGTCGCCAGGCCACTGGACGCCATTGGCGACGGGTGGTCGCTGCTGATCGTTCGCGATGCGTTTGACGGCCTGCGCCGCTTTGGTGAGTTTCAGCGCAGTCTCGGACTGTCGAAGAACATCCTGGCGGTGCGCCTGCGCAACCTGGTTGCGCACGACATTCTCGAGACGGTGCCGGCGTCCGACGGCAGCGCGTATCAGGACTACGTGCTGACCGAGAAAGGGCGCGCGCTGTTTCCGCTGCTGGTGGCGCTGCGGCAGTGGGGTGAAGCGTTCTGCTTTGCGCCGGATGAGGCGCACGTTGTACTCGTCGACAAGGCAACGGGTAAGCCGGTGCCTCGCCTTGAACTCCGTGCGCAGGACGGGCGCGCGCTGGCACCGGAGGATACGGTGGTCGTCCACCCATCGGCCATCAGGCCGACGAAGCGCCAGCGGGCGAAGGCGAGCTGAGCGTTAGCGCTCAGACGCGAGCCGCCGTTTCACTCGGCAAGACCCAGCCGTTCGAGCAGGCGCCGGGTATCGGAAGGCGCTTCGACCTTTTTATCGTTATCAGCGGATGCGATCGGCCCAGCGGTCGAGCGCGGCATCGGCATAGGTGCCGCTGTAGAGCGCATCGGCGCCATGCAGGCGGAGGTCGACGCGATGTCTTCTACCAGCCGCCGCGGCCATTCGATCAGGAATGCGGGTTGCCCTTTGCGCGCGGTGCGCGTCACCGATGCGGCGCGCTCACCTGCGCTTGCACGTGCATCAGGCCGGTTTGCGGCGCGTGCAGGCCCAGCGGCTCGTCGGTCAGATCGCGGGCAAGCGAATACGCCGTGATCACGGCCAGCGTGACGCCCACGATGGCCAGCATTTCCCGGGTGTCCATACGCATCTCCTCCTTGGCTCCTTAGGTTCCTTGTGTGCGTGGTTTGCGCCCTGTCTTGTCGGTGTCGGGCGGCGTCGCAGCACGGACGCAAAGTTCAGGCCTGAGGAAGCCAAATGGCGGAGTGACGCGGGTGTTTGCTGTCTTACCGTGCGCGCAACGAAGACGGCGGCACGCCCAGCAAGCGCTGAAAACTGCGGCGCATGCGCTCGGTATCGCCAAATCCGCACTCGGTGGCCACCCGCTGCATGGAGACGGCCCCGCTTTCCAACGCGGCGCGGGCCGCCTCAACGCGCAATTTTTCCACGGCCTTTGCAGGGGTGAGACCGGTTTCGACCTGGAATGCGCGGGCGAAATGGCGCGGGCTCATGCAGGCGTGCTCGGCCAGATCGCCCACGCGGTGCGGTGCGCCCAGGTTGCGCCGCACGTGGTCGAGCAGCGGCTTGAAGCGGCCGCGTGCCGAATCCATCTCATTTAGCGCTGAAAACTGCGACTGTCCGCCCGGCCGGCGGTAGTACACGACCAACTGCCGCGCCACCGCGCGTGCCAGGCGCTCGCCCAGGTCGTCGGCGATGAGCGCGAGCGCCAGGTCGATGCCGGCGCTGATGCCGGCGCTGGTCCAGATGGGGCCGTCGTTTACGTAGATGTGGTCCGGTTCGAGCTGCACCTGCGGGAACGCGCGCGCGAACTGCTCGCTGCGGCTCCAGTGGGTGGTGGCGCGTCGGCCGTTCAGCAAGCCCGTGGCGGCCAGCAGCAAGCTGCCCGAACACACGCTGGCGACGCGCGCCCCGCGGGCTGCGCAACGCTGCACGAAGCGGCGCGTGCGTGCATCCGCCATGGCCGCATCCACGCCGTCGCCGCCGGCAATGAGCAGCGTGTCGACCTGGCTGGCCGGGGGCAGGGCGTCGGCATCCCAGCGGGCCCCGGAAGAACTGCGTACAAGGCCGGCCTGCGCGGCAACCGTGCGCAGCGCGTAGTGGTCGTCCCGATACCGGCTGGCGACTTCAAACGCCGCCACCGGCCCCGCAGCGTCGAGCAGTTGGAAGTCCGGAAAAATGAGCACAGCGATGCGGTGGGCCATGGCAGAAAAAGTGGGAGACTGGTCATTGCTGCCAACACGATAGAGCGAGATCCTGTTAAGCGTCAACCTGCCATCACATCACTTTCAGGAGATCCGAACCATGACGACTTCCCCATTCATCGTTGTCTTTGCGCTGTACAACCGTGTCACCCAGCTCGACTTCACCGGTCCGCATGAGGTGTTCTGGCGGCTGCCCGGCGCGCAATGCGTGGTGGCTTCCGCAGCCGGTGGTGAGATCCATGCCGATGGCGGTCTCACCATCTCGAACGTGCAGCGGTTGGCGGACATTCCGCATGCTGACCTGATTTGCGTGCCCGGCGGTTTCGGCGTGATCGAAGCCATGGAAGACGCAGAGTTCGTGCGCCAGGTGCGGCGCCTGGCCGACGGCGCGCGCTATGTCACGTCCGTCTGCAGCGGCTCGCTCGTGCTGGGCGCGGCGGGGTTGCTGCAGGGCAAGCGCGCGGCCTGCCACTGGGCATGGCGCAACCTGCTGCCCGCGTTTGGCGCCACCGTGGACGAAGCCCGCGTGGTGCGTGACGGCAACCTCATCACGGGCGGCGGCGTGACGGCCGGCATCGACATGGCGCTGACGGTCATGGCCGACATTGCCGGCGCCGAACATGCGCAGGCCGTGCAGCTCGGTATCGAATATGCCCCCGCGCCGCCGTTCGATTGCGGCCGCCCCGAGCGTGCGGCACCGGAGATTCTCGAAGCGGTGACGTCGCGGCTGGATCGTTTGCGTGCGGATCGCCATGACGCCGTGCAGCGGGCGGCGCAGCGCCTCTGAGCGCCGGCGCCGGCCGGAGCCGGATTGCGGCGACAATGACGTCTTTCGACGTATCCACGCTCCAGACTGGCGCCGCATTCTGCATGAACACACCGTCTTCCCAACCCAACGCCCGTGGTCCGATCGGCATCGTTGCTGCCCTGCATGAAGAGATCAACGAATTGCTGACATGGCTGTCTGACGCGCAGTGCATCCACATCGGCAGCCGCGATTTCTGGACGGGCGAGTTGGACGGCCAAACGGTCGTTGTGGTGCTGTCGCGCGTCGGGAAGGTGGCGGCGGCGTCCACCACTGCCGTGTTGATCACGCAGTTCAACGTACGCGCCGTGGTGTTCGCTGGCGTGGCGGGGGCATTGGCTCCGGGCGTGGCCGTGGGCGACGTCGTGGTGTCGGAAGAACTGCTGCAGCACGATGTCGACGCGTCGCCGCTATTCCCGCGCTGGGAGATTCCGCTGACCGGCATGGCGCGTTTTCCCGCCGACGCGGCACTGGCCAGCGGGCTGCTGGAAAGCGCCGGCGCCGTGTTGGCTGATCCGCATGCGCTGCTCGGTCCGGATGTCATGCGGGCGTTCGGGATTGCCGCGCCGCAGGCGCATCGTGGTCTGATCGTCAGCGGGGACCGCTTCGTCTGCACCTCGGCGGAAAGCGCGGTGCTGCGCACGGCATTGCCGGATGCCCTGGCCGTCGAGATGGAAGGCGCCGCGGTGGCGCAGGTGTGCCACGAGTGGGGCGTGCCGTTTGCCGCCATCCGCACGATTTCCGACCGCGCGGATGACGCGGCCAGCGTGGACTTCGCGCAGTTCATCACGCAGGTGGATTCACGCTACGCCGTGGCCATCCTGCGCAAATGGCTGTCGACGGCCGCTGGCGCCTGAACGGCTTAATGACCCTTCGCGGCCAGATACTTGTCGAGTGCGTTGGCGCGCTCGCTCAGGCGGAAGATTTCGTTCTCCAGGCGCTGCAGATCGTCGAGCTTGCCCTTGCCGTAGATGGCGGTCTCAAAGGCCGCTGTTCTGGTGTGGAAGTCCTGCCACGCCTGCTCTGAACTCACCAGTGCGTCGTTCGCCTTGCTGTTCAATGTGCCGAGCAGCGTCTTGTACGTACGGTCGAGGCGCTCATTCTGCGCGGCCTTTTCTGCAGACAGGCATGCGCCGATTGCGTCCGCGTTGTCCGGCGCCTTGTCGACGCACGCATACAGTTTGGTGGAAATGCCCTGCGGCGCACGGCGCTTGATGCCGTTGGCCAGGCTCTCGGCTGCAAATGTGCCGGCGCTGTGTGTCAGCAGCACAACGGCAACGGGAAGGGCGAGCGTCTTCAGTGTCGTCAGCGTGTTCAAGAAATGACTCCTGATCGCGTGTCTGCGATGCGTGAAGGGCCAACCAGTCTATCGGCCCGCTCGCGCCTCCGCGATCAGCCAGGCAGGTGAGGCCGCAGGTTCGCAGGGCGTTTTCCACATAGGCCTCTTTTTCGCCGACGGGCGCGACGTAGTGCAGCGCTTCAGCGGTGGCTTCAAGGCCCTCTGTGCGTGCAATGATCCACGCCGCCAGGTACGGCGAAGCAAAGCAGCCGCCGGCCGTCGCCACATTGCCGTTGGCGTAGAACGGCTGGTTCAGCACTTCCACGCCGGTTTCCTGCACCCAGGGTTTGGTGGTCAGGTCCGTACAGGCCGGCACGCTGCCGAGCAGCCCAAGCTTGGCCAATATCAACGTCCCGGCGCACCGTGCCCCGACCAACTGGCGTGACGGATCGAGCGCCAGGCGCGCCATCAACGCCGGATCGGACACCACATCGCGCGTGCGGATGCTGCTGCCGACAGCGTTGCCGTGGCGCTGCAGGAGGATGGCATCTCCGTTTCCACGGCAGAGCCGTTTGCGACGTCGAAGCAGGTACCGCATGCGCTGCGGCTGGCGCTTGGCTCCGTTGCGCCCGACCGCCTCGACGCCGCATTGCAGACTGTCAGGCAGCGCGTGCAAGCGCAGGTGGATCGATAACGAAAACCGTGCCAAACCTCGTGCGCTTGCCTACACTCTCGTCGCAACGAAATGGCCCAATTTCCCGACAGGAGACCCTATGAAGAACTGGCTTGCGACGATCGCCGGATGGACGCTCTGCGCATGCGCAGCGTTCGGCAACGCCGCCCATGCGGCCGATGCGCCTGATGACGGTGCGACGCTGAGCGTCAACATCGGCACGGAGCACCGCACGCTGTCGCGCGATGCATTGCTGCACGATCCGCACCTGACCAGCGTGACCGTGGAAGACCAGAACCTGAAGCACCGCCTGACCTTCAAGGCGATCCCGGTGACGGCGCTGTTCCGCGGGCAGACTGTCAGCCCAGAGGCCAGCGCCACCACCGCCGCCAGCGACGGCTACGTATCGCACCTGCCGATGCGCTTGCTGCTGGGCGATCGCGCCGACGGGCCCCGCGCCTGGCTGGCCGTGGAAGACCCCGCCGCACCGTGGCCGACGCTCAAGGGCCAGGACATCGGCCCGTTCCGGCTGATCTGGACGGCGCCGCCGGCCAAGGCGTCGGTGGTGAACGAAAGCCTGTGGACTTACAGCATCGTGCGTATCGACATTGCCGCGCTGCCCGGCGAGCGCTTTGCGGCCATCCGCCCGGCTGCGGGGTTGCCTGCAGATGGCCCGGTCATGCGCGGTTTCGCCACGTTCCAGCGCGTCTGCTTCTCGTGCCACACGCTCAATCGCGCCGGCGATGCCAACCTGGGCCCCGATCTGAACGTGCCGTACAGCCCGGTGGAATATCTGGGCGACGAGAAACTGCGCCACCTGATCCGCGATCCGCAATCGCTGCGCTGGTGGCCCAACGCACGCATGTCGGCCATCGACGAGAAGACGCTTTCCGATGCGCAGCTCAACGACCTGCTGGCGTATTTTCACCACATGACCAAGCGCAAGTCGGCAGCGCAATGACGGGCGCTTAGCGCCGCTATTCGGTCGCCCAGTCGACCAGCGTGGCGATGGTGTTCATGTTGCGCGCCGTCCCCGTCTTGGCGGCGGGGATTTTCAGTTTGGAATCGGCCATGCCGTCGCCGTAGTGCACGTAGATTTCGCGGGTGCCCAAGGCCATTTCTTCCGTCCGGCGGCCGGTGGCGGCAGCCAATGCATCGGCGGGTGGCGGCGTATCCAGGAAAATCGCGACCGTCCGGCTGGGCGCCGCTGTCTTGAACGGATTGCCTTCCAGTACCGCCGCCAGCTCGGCGCCCGTGCGCACGAGCACGCCCACGGGTTTGCCGGCGTAGTCCTCCAGGCAGCGTTCCAGCTTCGCCTTGACGGTCGTTTCTGCCAGCCGGCTTTGAAAAACCACGTTGCCGCTCGCAATGTAGGTGCGTACGCCGGTCAGCCCGATCGATTCACACATCGCGCGCAATTCGGCCATGGGCAGTTTTCCTGTGCCGCCAACGTTCACGGCGCGGAGGAAGGCGATGTAGCTGGGCATGGGTTCTCCTGTTCTGTCTGCCTGATCAACGGCTTACGGGCGTGCTCCGGTCCGCAACATTCTGTTACGAGATTGACGAATGTGTTTAACCCGCCCTGTTGTACGACTTGTATTCTTCGCCCCGAATCATCGAGCCCGGATCGGCTCCCTCAGTGTTGGTTGAGTGCCGCATCCTGCATTTGCGCAAAAGGAGAACACCATGTTGAAGAAAATTGCACCGGCCCTGATTGTGGCAACCCTCGCCGGCCTGACGGCTTTGCCCGCAGCGGCGGATGACCTGCGCAATGCCATGGGCGGCCACACGGGCGGCATCGTTGGTGCGGGCCTGGGTGGCGGCGCCGGTGCAGCTCTGGGCGGCAACGTCCAGCGCAATTCGTATTCCGACCGCGACGACCGGGGCTACCGTCGCCATGGCAAGCACCATCACCACCATTGATGTGATGCGCCGGTGCGCTCGCCATTGAGCGCACCGGCCGACTTCCTGCTTTCCTTCCGGCGAAGGCGCTGCCTGCGTATGTTGCCCGGCGCGTCGGCAACTCCTGTTGCCATGACTCGCCGTTGCCGCGTGCGCCGCCTACCATAGCGAGACGGCCGCGACCGGCCCGCACACGAAGGAGAGCGCCATGACGCAACGCTTCGACGCCATCATCATCGGCACCGGACAGGCCGGCCCGCCGCTGGCTGCGCGCCTGTCCGGCGCCGGCCTGAAGGTGGCCATCGTCGAGCGCGGCCGCTTTGGCGGTACGTGCGTCAACACCGGCTGCATCCCCACGAAAGCCATGGTGGCCAGCGCCTACGCGGCGCGCATGGCGCAGCGTGCGGCCGAATACGGCGTGGTGATCGACGGCGGTGTCACCGTCGACATGCGGCGCGTAAAGGCCCGCAAGGACGAGATTTCCGGCCGCTCCAGCCACGGCGTGGAGCAATGGGTGCGTGGCCTGGAGCACGGCACGGTCTTCCAGGGCCATGCCCGCTTCGAAAGCGCGCGCGCGGTGCGCGTTGGGGACGAACTGCTCGAAGCCGAGCGCATCTTCATCAACGTTGGCGGCCGGGCGTTGGTGCCGCCCATGCCCGGGCTCGATCAGGTGCCGTTTCTAACCAACTCCACCATGATGGATGTGGACTTCCTGCCCGAGCACCTTGTCGTGATTGGCGGGAGTTACGTCGGGCTGGAGTTCGGCCAGATGTTTCGCCGCTTCGGCTCGCGCGTGACGATCGTCGAGAAAGGTCCGCGCCTGATCGCGCGCGAAGACGAAGACGTATCGCAGGCGGTGCGCGAGATTTTGGAAGCCGAAGGCATCGACGTGCAGGTCAACGCCGACTGCCTGAGCGTGCGGCGCGACGGCGCCGGTGTCGTGGTCGGCCTGGAGTGCGGCAGCGGCGCGCGCGAGGTGTCAGGCTCGCATCTGCTGATGGCCGTCGGGCGCGTGCCCAATACCGACGATCTCGGCCTCGACAAGGCCGGCGTGGAAATCGACAAGCGCGGCAATATCCGCGTGGACGAGCAGTTGCGCACCAACGTCCCCGGCATCTGGGCCATGGGCGATTGCAACGGCCGGGGCGCCTTCACGCACACGTCCTACAACGATTACGAGATCGTCGCGGCAAATCTGCTTGATAGCGACCCGCGCAAGGTGTCGGACCGCATCCAGGCGTACGCCATGTACATCGACCCGCCACTTGCACGCGTCGGCATGTCGCTCACGGAAGCGAAGCAATCGGGGCGCACGCTGCTGGTCGGCAACCGCCCGATGACGCGGGTCGGCCGCGCGGTAGAGAAGGGCGAGAGCCAGGGCTTCATGCGCGTGGTGGTCGACGCGCAGACGCACGAAATCCTGGGCGCGTCGATTCTCGGGGTGGGCGGCGACGAGGCGGTGCATTCGATTCTCGACGTGATGTATGCCAAGGCGCCGTACACCACTATCAGCCGCGCCATGCACATTCACCCCACGGTGTCGGAGCTGATTCCCACGTTGCTGCAAAGCATGGAGCCCGAGCAATAACGCAAGACGTGGCGCCTGAAAAAAAGAAGGGCGCCTTCCAGGCGCCCCACACATCGATTCGCTAGCGTGCGCGCCGCTCAGGGCACGATCGAGAGAAACAGATACGCCGCGAAGATCGCCAGATGCACGACGCCATGCAGGATGGTCGTGCGACCCTTGCCCAGCGTGAGCGACGACACGATCAGCGTGAGGAACAGCAGGACCATTTCCTTCGGGCCCAGGCCCAGTTCGAGCGGACGGCCGATCCAGATGAACACGGCGGCCACCGTCGGGATGGTCAGTCCGATACTCGCCAGCGCCGAGCCCAGTGCGAGGTTCAGGCTCGTCTGGATGCGGTCTGCATTGGCGGCGCGCAGGGCGGCCAGGCATTCCGGCAACAACACCAGCGCGGCGATGACGATGCCGACGGTGGCGGGCGGTGCGCCGGCATTCAGGATGGCCGCTTCCACCGAAGGCGACAGCACTTTGGCCAGCCCAACAACTGCCACCAGCGACACCATCAACAACACCGCGCTGAGCGCCGCCACGCGTGCGGGCGGCGGCGGTGCGTGCACGTCTTCGTTGGCACTGTCGACGAGGAAGTAATCGCGGTGGCGGATGGTCTGCACGATGACGAAGCAGCCGTACAGCACCAGCGACGTCACCCCGGCAAAGGCCAATTGCGACGAAGTCATGACCGGCCCCGGCGTGGAACTCGTGTAATTGGGCAGCACCATGGTCAGCGTGACCAGTGCAGCCAGCACGGCCAGCGCGGCGGTGGCGCCCGGCGCTTGAAAGGCTTGCTCGCGGTGACGCAGGCCGCCCACGAACAGGCACACGCCCACGATTCCGTTGCAGATGAGCATGACCGCGGCAAACACGGTGTCGCGCGCCAATCCCGCCTTCTCTGGCCCCGAAGAGAGCATCACCGATACGATCAGCGCGACTTCGATCACGGTCACGGCAATCGCCAGGACGAGCGTGCCGAAGGGCTCGCCCACCTTGTGCGCGACGACCTCGGCATGGTGGACGGCTGCAAAGACGGCACTCGCCAGTGCAAGCGCCATCAGTGCGATCAGCCAGCCGGGGGGCGTCATGAACGCGCCGCCGGCCAGCACCACCCACGCGAGCAGCGGGGCAGCGACTGTCCAGGGGGGCAGCTTGTTGGAAGAAAGGGCCACGGAGTTCTCCTTGTTGTTGCCTCAACGCCGGCATGCAGCGAAGGGATGGATGCGGTGTGGCCCGAATATAAAGCATGTGCGGAGCCTCAGCCCGCACAAGCGGCGTGCGTCACGCCCGCGCGGTTACGGGGCAACGGCCGTGGCGGACACCTCCTGGCTCCAGTAAGTCGGCAGCGCGCCATACGGGTTCGGCAACGTCTTGTTCGTGATGAACACGGCGGCAGCGCCCTTGCTGGATGCGTTGCGAACGAAGGTTTGCATCTGCGTGGCCGATGCCGCGTAGACGATGTGCGCAAAGCGTGCCGTCGGATAGTTGGCCTGCCACGCCAGTGGCGCATAGCTGGCGTAGTGCTTTGCGCTGTCTTCAAACACAACGAGCTGGTCCGCTACCGGCAGGCTTGCATAGATTTCCGGCACATTGGTGCCCGGGTTGCCCGTGACCGTGTAGTTGGGCGACAGCCCCTTGATGTAGTTGTAGACCGATTGGTAGAACTGGATGTGTGCCGTTGTGCTGTCGGCGGTCATCTCGTCGATGAAGAAGCCGTCGACCTGATACAACGCCTGGTAGGTGTTGATGTCCTGCACCACCGCCGACAACGACCGGTTTGCGTACGAGCTGGACACGTACCCGATCACCTTGCCGCCGGCGGCATGCACCTTGGCGACGGCGGCAACGTAGTTGGCGTCCTGCGTGGTGCCTGGGCCGCTGTTCGGGTTGAGGATGACTGTGGTCGGTACCGACGTCGCCGCTGTGGCTAGCGCACCCCATTGCGTGGCGCCGGTGCCCGACGGATAGATGTAGGACGGTACCAGCAGCGCTTCAGCACTGGCATGCGGGGCGCCCATCAGCGCGCCGGACACCAGAGCGAATGCAGCACATGCGGCGCGCGCAAACCTGCGCTTTGCGTTGCCCATTGGCGATGCCACGGCCAGCGTGGCGAATGCGGGCGAACGCCCCCCCGTTTGTATCGTTTTCATTGTGTGCCCCTGACCACGCAAATCGCTGCGTGCGTCCTCAGGCCCGCCCCCCTGCGGGTTGGCGGGCAACTGGCTGACTTCTTCTGGAGAAGTCCCTGTAGCTTTGCGTCGCCGGATCACTCCGGTTTTGCCCAGACCTCTGGGTGTGAACCCATTGAAGAAGGACTCTACCGGGGCGGCGCCAGCCCGGCAAACGGAGAATGCGCAAACGAGTCGGCTGTCGCATGAAGCGTTGTCGAGACCCCACGTTGCGCGTTGCCATGGCAATCAACCATCACGCCAATGAAGCAGTGACGGCCTTCCGCCATTCTTCCCATGCCGCGCTTCCCCTGACCTGCGCCAGAACCTCTGGTGCATTCCGCCGCCGCAGACCCCGCCCGTATCGTCAGTCCACGCAGCGCTGCCGGTTGCCGCTGTGTTTCTTGTCCACGTATCTGACTGAGGAGAAGCTGCAATGAACATCCGCTCGAATGTGCTTGTCATCCGTATCGTGCTGTTGACGGTGGTGTCCCTGATCGCCTCGCTGGCGGCCACGGCCGCGTTGGCTGCGCCGCCAGCGACCGTCGCATCCTGTGACGGCATCAAGGATGCGTACCCGATTCTCGGCACGCAGTGCGCCAACCACTACGCCAAGATCAACCACGCGCCCGCCACTGCGGCCGAACGGCGCGAGACGTATTCAGCGCGGATCGCGGTTTTGGACATCTTCCGCAAGGCGCTGCTGTGCAACGGCATGTACGGCGCATCGAAACCGGCGCAGCAGCGCTTTTCAAGCGGCGAGGCTGGCCACCTTCAGGCCCTGGCGAACCTGAACGCGGCAATGACGATTGCCGGCGACCCGAACGTGCCGGTGCTCTACACCGCCTCCGACTTGAGCGACGTGTCCATCAACAAGTCGCAGTGCAAGTAAGGGGGGGTGGAAGGCAGCGGAGGCCGCGGCTGGTGTCCCTGGTCAAGTTCGGTGGGTACACCATCGTCGAGTTGTGCATTTCGAGCCGGGTGCCGCGTGAGATGTACCTGCGTGCCAAGACCTGGGTCGATCGCGTGGCGGCCGTGGCGATCGGCGGGCTCGGGCTGCATCGGATCTTCACCGCGCCGACGGTCGGGCTGTGACGGCTGCGGCGCGGTGCTTCAGACCGCGCCTGCAATCACATCACGCAACCACTGATGCCCGGGGTCTCGATGCACGCGCTCATGCCACAGCATCGACATCTCATAGCCTGGCACCTCCACCGGCGGTTCAACCGCCTGTAGCGCACTGGCCCCGCGCACCAGCCGCTCGGGCAGCATGGCGACCATGTCAGTGCTTGCCACCGCTGTCATCACAAAGAGGAAGTGCGGCACCGACAGCACTACGCGTCGCGTGGCACCGGCTGCCGCCAGGGCTTCGTCCGTCACGCCGAAGAAGCCACCGCCATCGGGCGACACGATCACGTGATCGAGCGTGCAAAACTGCGCCAGTGTCGGCCTGCGCTTCAGGCGCGGGTGCCCCGCGCGGCCGATCAACACATAGCGTTCAGTGAAGAGCGCACGGCGGCGCAGGCCGGGTGGCGCGCCGTCTGTGGTGTGGAACGCGAGGTCGATCTCCCCTTGCTCGGCTTGCTTTTCAATACGCGTGGGCACCAGTCCCAGCATGGCGAGCCGTGTGCCCGGTGCGCTTGTGCGCAGGGTGTTCAGCACCGGCAGCGCGATGGTCGATTCGCCGTAGTCCGTGGCGGCCACGCGCCAGGTGTTGGTGGCGTGCGCCGGGTCGAACGGGCTGGCGGGTGCGACGGCCTGCTCCAGCGCTTCCAGCGCCAGCCGCAGCGGTTCGCGCAAGCTTTCCGCGCGGGCGGTTGGGCGCATGCCGCGCGGGCCGGGCAGCAGTAGCGGGTCACCAAAAATGTCTCGCAACTTGGCCAGATGCACGCTCACGGAAGGCTGCGAGAAGTTCAGCCGCTCGGCCGCACGCGTGACGTTGTGCTCGGTCAGCAGCACATCGAGTGTCACCAGCAGGTTCAGGTCCAACCGCCTGAGATTATTCATGGCTATGCCTGGAATATTGACAATTCATTTCCAATATACCGGGGCGCCCCGCATTCTGGAGCCATTCCTTATTTGGAGTTGCCACCATGAATGTCCTGATCGTCTACGCCCATCCCGAACCCAAGTCGCTCAACGGCGCCCTCAAGGACTTTGCCGTCCAGCGTCTGGAAGCCGCCGGCCACACCGTGCAGGTATCGGACTTGTACGCCATGCAATGGAAGGCCGCGCTGGATGCAAGCGACAGCACTGTTGGGCCGGTCGGTCCGCATTTCCATCCGTCGCTCGATTCCAAGCACGCGTTCGAGAACGGCCTGCAAGCCGATGACATTGCTGCCGAACAAGCCAAGCTGCAATGGGCCGACGCCGTGATCCTGCAGTTTCCGCTGTGGTGGTTTTCGATGCCGGCCATCCTGAAAGGCTGGGTCGAGCGCGTCTATGCATACGGCTTTGCCTATGGCGTTGGCGAGCATTCCGACACCCACTGGGGCGACCGCTACGGCGAAGGCACGCTCGCCGGCAAACGTGCCATGCTGATCGTCACCACGGGTGGCTGGGAGTCGCACTACAGCCCGCGCGGCATCAACGGCCCGATCGATGACATCCTGTTCCCGATCCAGCACGGCATCCTGTACTACCCCGGCTTTGAGGTCGTGCCGCCGTTCGTGAGCTACCGCACCGGCCGCATGGACGACGCGCGCTTTGCGCAGACCACGCAGGCGCTGGGCCAGCGACTCGACACCTTGTTCACCACCGCGCCGATCCCGTTCCGCCCGCAGAATGCAGGTGAATACGAGATCCCGTCGCTCACGCTGCGTGCCGAGATCGCGCCTGAAAAATCGGGCTTCGCTGCGCATCTCGCCTAGCCCTCGCCTGGGCGGCAAGCGCTACAATTTCGCATTCATCTCCGGCGGCGCGCTGTAGCGGATACAGCGCGCCGCCGCGTTTGTTTCTCCTCCCTCCCTTCTTGTCGGCATGACGTCTCACGCGGTTTTCACGGGCCTGATCAATTTGCTGCTCGGCATGGGTCTCGGCGTGGCGGGCGGTTTGCTCGGCATTGGAGGCGGGCTCATCGCCATTCCTCTGCTCGGCTATCTGTACGGAATGGACCAGCACTTGGCGCAGGGCACGGCGCTGGTGATGATTGCGCCCAATGTGCTGATCGGCTTCTGGCGGTATCACCAGCGGCATCCGGTGCATGTGCGTTCCGTCGCGCTGATCTGCGTGTTCTCGATGGGGGCGACCTACGTTGCCGCGCGCTTTGCGGCGGGGCTGGACGCCAACCTGCTGCATACGGCGTTTGCCGTATTCCTGATCGTGCTCGCCGTGTACTTTGCCTCGCAGCTCAAGGAGAAGCCGAATGCCGCTGGTGCTGCGCACGCTGTGCCGCACACCATGCCGGCCGCCGCGCTGCCGTTGATGGGCATCGCCAGCGGCGCGATGTCGGGCATCTTCACGGTGGGGGGCGGGCTGGTGGTGGTGTCGGCGCTGGTGACGTTCTTCGGCATGCCGCAGACGCGCGCGCAGGGCATGGCGCTCGCGCTGGTGGTGCCAGGCTCGCTCATTGCACTCGCCGCGTATGCGCATGCGGGCCACGTGGATTGGGGTACGGGCATTCCGCTGGCGGCCGGCGGTGTTGTCAGCGTGTCGTGGGGTGTGGCCCTGGCATATCGGTTTTCAGCGCGGCGTTTGCGGCTGGCGTTCTGCGCAGTGCTGCTTGGTACGGCGCTGATGATGTTGCTGGTCAAGCCAGCCTGATCGACCTGATTTTCAATGCGGAGGAGGGCATCGTGTCGGAACAAGACAAGCAGGCCGGGCGCGCACGCCGCGCGCAGGTAATGGGCGACGCATTCGTGGAGCGTGCGATGAGCGGGTTGGACGCTTTCTCGGCGCCGCTGCAGGATTGGCTCAACGAACACGCCTGGGGCAGCACGTGGCAGCGGGACGGCATCGACCTCAAGACGCGCAGTTTGTGCACCTGCGCGATGCTCGCCGCGCTGGGCCGCAGCACCGAGCTCAAGGGCCATGTGCGCGGCGCCATCAACAACGGCGCAACGGCTGTGGAGATCCGCGAAGTGCTGCTGCACAGCGCCATCTATGCCGGCGCGCCGGCTGCCATCGAGGCGTTTCGTTCGGCACGTGAGGTGCTCAATGAGCTGGGCATCCACATCGAAGAGCCGAGGTAGCCAGCGTCGGGTTTGCGGCTTGTGCTCACGGGCCTAACACAAGTTGCGTGGCTGGGGTCGCTTCCCTATTCTCGCAGGATCACGTTTCTGGTGGACGGCGACAAGCTGGCCTACCGCGATGCCGGACGCAAGCGCCTCACGCCACTTGGCTGGGTGCTCGTGGCCATCTTTGCGGCGCCAGCAGCGCTCTGTTACTGGTGGTTCAAGCAGCAGTTTGCGGCACTCGGCTATGCCGGCTGATACCTGATCGAGATGGACACCTTCGACGATGATCTGACGCGGTTTGCCGCCCACGGTGCAGAACCGCTGCCCCCCGCCGTTGAGCAAGGCCATGTCGAGCACGACGGCGCCCGCATCTGGTATGCGACCTTCGGTGCCGGCACACCTGTGATCTTGCTGCATGGCGGGCTCGGCCATGGCGGCAATTGGGGATATCAGGTTCCGGCACTCATGACTGCTGGCTACCGGCCTATCGTCATTGATAGCCGTGGGCACGGTCGCAGCACGCGCGATGCGCAGCCTTACGCCTACACGCGCATGGCTTCCGACGTGCGGGCCGTGATGGATGCGCTGCGCATCGACCGCGCCGCCTTCATCGGCTGGAGCGACGGTGCTTGCGTTGCGCTCACCCTCGCCATGCAGACACCGGAGCGCGCTATTGGCGTGTTCTTCTTCGGTTGCAACATGGATCCAAGCGGCGCCAAACCCTTCGCGCCGACGCCCGTCATCGACCGCTGCTTCGGTCGCCACCTAAAGGATTACACCGCGCTGTCATCCACACCGGACGACTTCGATGCCTTTGTCGAGGCCGTCACCGAAATGATGCAGACGCAGCCGAATGCAACAGCCGAGGAACTGGCGGCGACCCGTGTGCCGGTCACCATCGCGCAGAGCGAACACGACGAGTTCATCTGGCCCGAGCACGCGCACTATCTGGCACGGACCCTTCCTGAAGCACAGTTTGTGTTGCTGCCGGGCGTGAGCCATTTCGCGCCGTTGCAGCGACCGGCGGTGTTCAACGACGCCGTGCGCGCGTTCCTTCACGGAATTTGTCAGACGTAGGCCGCGTCGAGGCCGAACGGGTTTGCGCAACACTGGCGCCGCGTTATCCACAGAAACAGTGGGTAAGCCTGTGGATAACGATGCCCGACGGCGATACCACGCGGCCTGCAGTTCCTTGCTGACGGCGTAGGCAGGCAGCTCAACCGCCCGAAACCGGCGTGCTGTAGGTCGCCTTGATCGCCTTGTGGCGCGCTTCCATTTCCTGCCGCAGGGCGCGGCGCTGCTGCGCGGCTTCGAAGCGTTCCCTTTCTTCGGCGTTGGCGGGCGCCAGCGGCGGCACGTCGGCCGGCTTGCCGTCATCGTCCACGGCCACCATCGTGAAGTAGCAGCTGTTGGTATGGCGCACGACCTGGTTGCGGATGTTTTCCGTCACGACCTTGATACCGATTTCCATCGACGTGCGACCGGTGTAGTTGACCGACGCGAGGAACGTCACCAGTTCACCTACGTGAATCGGCTGGCGAAACACCACCTGGTCCACCGACAGCGTCACGACATAGCGGCCGGCGTAGCGGCTCGCGCACGCATACGCGACCTGATCGAGCAGCTTGAGGATGTGGCCGCCGTGCACGTTACCGGAAAAATTGGCCATGTCGGGCGTCATCAGCACCGTCATGCTGAGCTGGTGGGATTGCGTATTCATGGGGGCGTTGAAGCTGGAATGATGGGGAAAGCAGGGCGCGCAGAAATGGGTACGCAGCAGGCCGACATTGTGCCGCGCTCAACTCATCTTGTGCTGCATTGCGTGAAATTTGATGGCATCGCGCTACACTACCGGTTTGCGCGGCAAACGATTTTCAGCCCCCTCCTGCTTTCCATGCACCGATTCCTGACCCGCCTCCTGCTCTGGCTGGTTGTCCTGGCACTCCCCCTGCAAGGGTTGGCCGCGACGACCATGATGGCGCGCGGCGGCGCTCTGGACGACACGACGGTTGCCGTGGCAATGCTGGATGACGGCGCCGTCATGTCCGATGCCTGCCATGAGCATGAAGATGCCATGGCCACCGGCGCCGAGTCGAAAGCGCCGGCACAGTCGCACTGCAAGACCTGCCCGATCTGCGCGGCCTGTTCGCTCGGTTCGGTCGTTCCCCTGGCCGCCAGCCTTGGTGTGCCGCTGATCAAGCTGCCGGCCGCTGCGCCGCGCGGCCTTGCTGTTTCCTTCCGCAGCTTCATTCCCGAAGCGCTGCAACGTCCACCCTCGATTCGCGTTTGACGCCGCCAGTCCGTCCATAGATCGGGCTGGCTTCTGGTTTGACGGCTCCTTGCAAGACATGGGGCCGTACGTCATCACGCTCGATCGAGGTTTCTCATGCTTTTCACACGATGGTTCGTGGCTGCCGCGCTGCTGGCGCTGGCGCCGCCATGGGTGTTGGCGCAAGGTGCTGGGTCTGCGCCTGCAGCATCACCGCCTGACCCACTGAATGCGGACGCGGCCGTGCCCGCCGTGGCCGCGCCGCGCACATTCGACAGCTACCACGCGTATCGCGATACCGGCCCAGCACCCTGGCGCGAGACCAACGCGGCCGTGAGCTCCAAGTCAGACGCTTCTGCGGATGGCGGCCACGCGGGGCACGTCATACCAGCGAGCGCACCAGCCGCCACCTCCAACAAGCCTGCCGGCGAGTCCATGCCCGGCATGCACCACCACTGAGGAGGCGCCGTGCTCAAACCATCCACACGCCGCCTCGCCCTGTGCGCGCTGGCCGGCACGCTGCTGCTGTTGGGAGGCTGCGCCACCATCACGCAAGACAGCGGCTTCAAGACCGTTGCCGACGTGGCGCGCGATCGGCTCGGCAAGGACGCCACGTGGCATCGTTCACCAGAAGCCCGCGACAGCGCCGCGCAACGCACGCGCGAGCTGCTCGCCCAGCCGCTGACGATGGACAGCGCCGTGCAGATCGCGCTGCTGAACAACCGTGGCCTGCAGGCTTCGTATGCGGAGCTGGGGCTATCCGAAGCCGCGCTCGTGCAGGCCAGCCGTCTGCCGAATCCCGGCTTCAGTTTCAAACGCACGCGCAGCGGCGACGACCTGTCGATCGAGCGCACGTTTTCGCTATCTTTTCTGAACCTGCTGACGCTGCCGATGGCCACGCGCATCGAAGGCCGCTACTTCGAACAAACGAAGTTGCTGGTCGCCAACCAGATGCTGCAGGTGGCGACCGACACACGCCGCGCGTACATCAATGCCGTGGCGGCGGAGCAATCGGCGCGCTATGCCGAGCAGGTTCAGCAAGCCGCAGAAGCCGGTGCCGAGTTCGCCAAGCGTCTGGCTTCCGCAGGTAACTTCAGCAAGCTTGATCGTGCACGTGAACACGCCTTCTATGCGGAAGCCACTGCCACCCTGGCGCGCACGCGTCAGCAGGCGCAGGCCGAGCGCGAGGCGTTGATCCGCCTGCTTGGTGTGTGGGGCACGGATACCGGCTTCAAATTGCCCGAGCGGCTGCCTGACCTGCCGAAGGATCGCCCCGAGCTGCAGCAGATCGAGGCCTATGCGTTGCGCAACCGGCTCGATATCCAGGCGGGCAGGTTGCAGGTCGATGGCCTGGCATCGTCGCTGGGGCTCACGCAGGCCACGCGCTTCATCAACGTGCTCGACCTCGGCTACGTGCGCAATAGCAAATCCAACGAACCACGCGAAACGGGTTACGAGATCGGCATCGAGATCCCGCTGTTCGACTGGGGCGGCGCCCGCGTGGCACGTGCGCAGTCGATCTACATGCAGGCCGCCGATCAGCTTGCCGACACGGCCGTGCGTGCGCGTTCGGAAGTGCGCGAATCGTACGTGCGCTACCAGACCGCATATGACCTCACGCGCCACTACCGCGACGAGGTCGTGCCCGTGCGCAAGCGCATCTCCGACGAGATGCTGCTGCGCTACAACGGCATGCTCGTGAGCGTGTTCGAACTGCTGGCCGATGCGCGCGAGCAGGTGAATGCCGTGAACGGCTACATCGACGCGCTGCGCGGTTACTGGATTGCACAGACCGACTTGCAGATGGCGCTGGGCGGCAGGCTGCCGCCCGCTGAAGCGAATGCGGCCACCACAGCGCCGAACCCTCCTCAAGGACATTGAACATGGTTTCCCGACGTCAATTTCTCGGCGGCACGGGCGCGGCCATGCTGGGCGCAGCGATGGTCTCGCGCGCCGGCGCGGCCTCGCTGCCCGAAGCACCGCTGCAAACGAAGCCCGCCACGCAGCCGCCGCTCGCGCCGCCCAACGGCCGGCCCTACAACCCCGTCGTCACGCTCAACGGCTGGACGCTGCCGTGGCGCATGCGCGGTGGCTGGAAGGAGTTCCACCTCGTGGCCGAACCGGTCGAGCGCGAATTCGCGCCCGGCATGACGGGCCACCTCTGGGGCTACAACGGCCAGAGCCCCGGCCCGACGATCGAATGCGTGGAAGGCGATCGCGTGCGCATCTTCGTCACCAACAAGCTGCCCGAGCACACCACGGTGCACTGGCACGGCATGATCCTGCCCGCCGGCATGGACGGTGTGGGTGGCTTGTCGCAGCCGCACATTCCGCCGGGCAAGACCTTCGTCTACGAGTTCGAGATGAAGAAGTCCGGCACCTTCATGTACCACCCGCATTCCGACGAGATGGTGCAGATGGCGATGGGCATGATGGGCTTGATCGTCGTGCATCCGAAAGACCCGGCGCAGCACCGCGCGGACCGCGACTTTGTCTTCCTGCTCGCCGCGTACGACATCGACCCCGGTTCCTACACGCCGCGCGTGGCCGAGATGACCAACTTCAACATGTGGACGTGGAACAGTCGCGTCTTCCCCGGCATTGACCCATTGCCCGTGCGTCTGGGCGATCGCGTGCGCATCCGCATGGGCAATCTCACGATGACGAACCACCCTATGCACCTGCATGGCCACACCTTCGAAGTGGCCGGCACCGACGGCGGCTGGGTCCAGCCCAGCGCGCGCTGGCCGGAGGTGACGACGGACATTGCCGTGGGCCAGATGCGCGCGATCGAGTTCATTGCAGACAACCCCGGCGACTGGGCCTTCCATTGCCACAAGTCGCATCACACGATGAACGCCATGGGGCACAACGTGCCGACCATGATCGGCGTACAGCAGAAAGATCTCGCCAAGAAGATGAATGCGCTGGTGCCCGACTACATGGGCATGGGCCAGGCTGGCATGGCCGACATGGGCGAGATGGAAATGCCGCTGCCCGACAACACGCTGCCGATGATGACGGGGCAGGGCCCGTTTGGCCCCATTGAAATGGGCGGCATGTTCACGGTGATGAAGGTGCGCCGGGATCTGCCGCGCAACAGCTATGCCGACCCCGGTTGGTACAAGCACCCCAAGGGCACCGTCGCCTACGAATACACCGGCACCAGCATCGACGACTGATCGATGCTGAATCCACATCCCATACGAAACCGAGACCGAACATGCAACGCAATCTGCTCCGTTCCACCTTCCTGGCCGCGCTGATGTCCATGGCCGCCATCGCCCACGCATCCGGCAATCACGCCGGCGGGCACGACCACGGCGATGCCGCCATCGGTGAACCCGGCGACGCCGCCCGCATCACGCGCATGGTGCACGTCGACATGACCGACACCATGCGCTTCACGCCCGCGCAGATCACCGTTCAGCGCGGCGAGACCATCCGCTTCGAAGTCGTGAGCAGCGGCCAGGTGCGGCATGAGATGACGCTGGGCACGCCGGCCGACCTCCTCGCCCACGCCGAGCAGATGCGCAGGCACCCCGAGATGGAGCACGCCGATGCCAACGCCGTCACCGTTGACCCTGGCCAGCGCGGCGAGATCGTCTGGCACTTCACGCACGCCGGCTCGGTCGAGTTTGCCTGTCTGCAGCCCGGCCATTTCGAGGCCGGCATGCGCGGCGCCGTGCAGGTGCGCGGCAACAAGTCCTGATCCCCCCAACCACCTCTTTCGACAAGGAGCCCAACATGTTTCGTCATGCCCTGATGCTGACCGCGCTGCTGGTCGGCACACCGCTTGTTCACGCCGCCGAAGACACCGCCCCTGCGCCTGCGCCCGCGGCCACAACTCCCGCAGCCATGTCCGAAGGCGAGATCAGGAAGATCGACACGGTTGCCGGCAAGCTGACCATCAAGCACGGCCCGCTCGACAACCTTGGTATGGAGCCCATGACGATGGTGTTCCGCGTGCAGGATCCGGCCATGCTCACCAAAGTGCAGGTCGGCAGCAAAGTGCACTTCGTCGCCGAGAAGGTGAATGGCGCGCTGACCGTGACCGCGTTGGACGTGCAGTAGTAACGAGGCGGGCGGGGAGGTACCTACCCGCTCGCGCCTTCAGGGCCGTGGGTGAGGCCAACGTGAGGGGCCGGCCGCGAAAGGCAGAACACTGTGACGCCATGACAACGGTCAGCCGGCCGGGAATAGACCCGGTGCGGGAGCGGGCGGCTTGCCACCCAGAAACGGAATGAGTCGCAAGATTCTTACGGTAAAGTGAGGTCCGCTGCGGATACGAGGCATAACCGGGGCCGACGCGCTGTCTGTAGGGGGAAGCGCGATCGGTGGTCCCGTACATCGGCGGCAAGTAGAAAGTGGATCATGTGCCACTCATTTCTGCGGGTGGGGGCTACAGCTTTTCGCCCGAAAAGCGACACCCTGGGTTTAAATTTCCGCGGCATCTTTTGTTTCATGCGTCATCTCAAATACCGCTTGAGCAGAGTCTCTGCAAAAAAATTCTGGTATTACTTTTCGAATGCCTCTAACCATTTTCTCGCGCGTGCTACAAAAAATGGAAAAGCTGAGACGCTTCTGAAAAGAAAAAGTGGTCAGCGTCGTACGCAGGACGTCTTCGATCGATTGAGCTATTACAACTCAATTTCGGAGGCATTCGACACCAGTTGCAATGCCGTGGAATATTCAAATTTCTTGTTGAAATCCTCAACAAGCACCATCGTCGACAAGCATTGTGAAATAGGGAGTACCTATTTCTATGATCTGGTCGACCTGATGGATTATTTTGGTCCGGGATACAGCTTTGACTACGACTGCGGGGATGTGACTGTCGAGCCGAACCACCCGGCGTTCGTAAAAAGCCGCCCGATCAAGAACAGCTCCCATAATGGCATTCTCTTGAAGCTCGACGCCATCCGGCATTTTTCGCTGGCACGCGACCCCATCGATTTCCAAGACAAGAAGCCCATGGCGGTCTTTCGGGGGCCGTGCCATCAGGAACACCGCAGGGCGTTTGTGGAGCGATGTCATGACCTGGCAAACGTTAACATCGGGGATACTCGAAAATCAGAACTTGGGAAAGCGACTTACAAATCGCCGATGACGATTGCGGAGCAATTGCAATACAAATTTATTGTGAGTGTCGAGGGAAACGACGTTGCAACGAATTTGAAATGGATCATGGCGTCCAATTCGCTGTGCTTCATGAGGCGGCCCCGGTATGAGACGTGGTTCATGGAAGGAAGGTTGATCCCGGACGTGCATTATGTCCTTCTGAAAGATGATTATTCCGACCTCCAGGAGAAAATTGAGCATTACCGGAAATACCCTGGCGATGCATTGGCGATCGTCCGCAACGCCAATCGGTGGGTGGCGCAATTCATGAACCGTGACCAGGAACGCCTGCTCGGTTTGATGGTGATCGCAAAGTATTTCCGGTTGTCGGGCCAACAGTCGTTTTGGTAAGGCTCGAACAGGACAGCACATCCCACGTTTGATCCTGCGCAGGCCCGTCGTGTGTCGGGTCTGCAACGCATACGGCGGCGCGTTACACTCATTGTCTTTCGCCGTCTCCGTACGCATTTTTCCACCATGTCTGCGTCTGCCCCCACCGCCACCCACGCACATCCGCTTTCCGACGAGCAGCAAGCCTTCTTCAAGGAGCACGGCTACGTCGTGTTGCGCGGGTTTGCCAGCCAGCAGGTGAGCGCCGCGTTACTTGCCGCCGCACAGGACGGGCTGGCCAGCGCGGCGGCGCCGGTGGAGCTGGAAACCGACGTCGGCTATGCCGGAGCACCGACCTCGCGCGAAGCCGAAGGGGGCCAGACGGTGCGCCGCCTGCTCGACGCCGATTCACGCGGCACGCCTTATACGGAATGGGCGCGCGACCCGCGCGTGGCCGCCGCGATTGCACAACTGATTGGCGGCCCTGTGCATCTTTCGCTCGCGCACCACAACTGCGTGATGACCAAGCACCCCGCGTTTGGCACGGCCACCCATTGGCACCGCGACAGCCGTTACTGGTCGTTCGCACGGAACGAACTGGTGTCGTCGTGGCTGGCCCTGGTGGAAGAGACGGTCGACAACGGTTGTCTGTGGGTGATTCCGGGCAGCCACACGCTGGACCTGCCCGCTGACCGGTTCGACGCCAAGCTGTTCCTGCGCCAGGAGCAGCCAGAGAACCGCGCGCTGATCGACACCGCGCGCCCCGTGCCGCTGCTGCCCGGCGACGTGCTGCTCTTCCACTGCAACACCTTCCATGCGGCCCGTGCCAACCAGACGGCCGCCGTCAAGTTCTCGGCAGTGTTCACGTATTACGGTCCCGATAACTACCCGTTGCCGGGCACGCGCTCGTCGGCGCGGCCCGATCCCCTGGTCGGTTGAGGTGCGCCCTCCCCCATTTGTAGGTGAGCGGCGGACAGATTTGTGTCACGCGCCTTTGTTAACGTGGTCTTCCAACGATCAACAACGGGGAACCACAATGCCAATTCAGGAAGTGACACATGGCGCGCATGTCATCTTCGTTGATCCGCTGCAACGCGATGATCATCGCTGGACGGCCCGTTTCCAGATCTGTCGCGCCGGCCACATCATCTGTGACTGGGAAAACGTTGAGATGCCCGAGGGCTTCATCTCCGCCCAGCTCGCCTTGAGTGCGAGTGTGCTGCTGGCCGACCACCGTTTGTCGAGCTTGCCGCATTAGCATCCACCTCCACAAAGCGCCCGCCGAGCCTGCGGGCGTTTTTGTCAGCACGTCTGGCGTGATTCCATCAAGCTGTTGTGATTCGCTCATCGCGCGCAAGCGACCGTTTGCGCCGCGGCATCCACACTTCGTCGCAAGACCGCTGACTGGCGCTCAGTGTCCGCCTACATTGCCTCCTGACCGCCGGCCTGCCAACGCATCGCCGGCCATTCAGGAGACTTTCATGAGTGCCATGTTTGCTCTGCCGCGCGTTGCGCTGGCCCTGATGTTGGCGACGCTTGCCGCAAGTGTGTCCGCAGCCACGCTCACGGTGGTGGTGGAGGGCGCGCAAGGGCGCCAGGGCGCCGTGCGTGCCGCACTGTTCCGCGACGCCGCCGGCTGGCTCAAGCCCGATTCCGCCATCCGCGCCGACATTGCTGCGCTTGATAGCGTGTCGGGCGCGAGCGTTACCTTCGTCTATCCGGATCTGCCGGCGGGGCGCTATGCGTTGTCGGTCTTTCATGACACCAACAACGACGGCAAACTCGGCACCAACCCGGCCGGCATTCCCGTCGAGCCCTACGGCTTCAGCCGCGATGCGCGCGGCCGCTTCGGTCCGCCCGCATTTGACGATGCCGCCATCGACGTGCAGGGCGACCAGCGCGTGACGATTCACTTGCATTGATCTTGAGCGAGGCCCCGTCATGCAACGCCGATCCTTCATTGCGGCCCTGGGCGCCGCACCGTTTGGCTTGACCCTGACCGATGTAATGGCCGCCACCCCGGACCCATGGGCTGCGGGGTTTGCAGCGGCGCGCGCGCAGTATCCGTGGCTGGCGGGCTACCAGGGCGTCAGCGCCGACATGCCGACTCGCGCGCTGAAGGTGGAAGGCAGGTTCCCGCCCGCGTTGCACGGCGCGTTCTACCGAAATGGCCCCGCGCGGCATGAGATCGGCGGCGTGCGTTATCACCACCTGTTTGATGGCGACGGCATGATCCAGCGCTACGACATCAGCGAGCAGGGCGTAACGCACCGCGGCGTGTTCGTGCGCACTGACAAGTTTGTCGCCGACACCGCCGCCGGCCGGCCGTTGCGCGCGACGTTCGGCACCGCCAACCCCGACATGGAGCCGGTCGCTTCGCCCGACAGCATCAATGTGGCCAACACCAGCCTGGTGATGCATGGCGACGAGATGCTCGCGCTGTGGGAAGGTGGCTCGGCCACGCGTGTCGATCCGGATTCTCTGCGTACGCTGGGAGTGCAGACCTGGCGCGACGACTACAAGGGCATGCCGTTCTCCGCCCACCCCAAGGTCGAGCCCGACGGCACGCTGTGGAATTTTGGCGTGAGCAGCGCGGCTGGTCTGCTGACTGTCTACTGCGTGGGCGCGGACGCTGCGCTCAAGCGTGTGGAATCGGTCAACGTTCCGGACGTGGCGATGGTGCATGACTTTGCCGTGACGCAGCGCCACCTGGTGTTTCTGCTGCCTCCGTTCGTGTACGACGTTGAACGCTCGCACGCCGGCATGTCGTTTCTCGATTCCCATGTCTGGCGGCCGGAGCTGGGCATGCGCGTGCTGGTGCTGGATAAGGACGACATCACGCGCATGCGCTGGCTGAAGTTGCCGGAGGGCTTTGTGTTCCACCTGGGCAATGCTTGGTCGTCGCCGGATGGGCAGGAGATCCACCTCGATTACCTTCGCTCGGACGATGCCTCGGTCGTCATCACGTCGCTGCGTGAATTGATGCGTGGGCAGATTCGCCCGTCGCCGGGCGCGCGCCTCACGCAAGTGCAACTGAACCTGCGAACAGGTCGGGCTGAGCAGTTCAGCACCGCGCATGTGGCCGAATTCCCGAAGATCGACACGCGGCGCACCGCGCAGCGTCATCGTGCGCTGTTCATGGTGGCCCACACGGCGCCATTGTCGAATGGAAGCCCGCACGCGCTGCACGGCTTCGACACGGTCATGCGCGTCGATACGGATTCAGGGCAGGCCGAGCAATACCGCTTCGGGCACCGCACGCTGGTGGAAGAACACGTGTTCGTGCCGGCATCGGCCAGCGCCCGTGAAGGCGAGGGCTGGTTGATCGGTACGGTGTTCGATGTGGATGCCGGCTGTACGAGGCTGACGGCGTTCGATGCACAGCATGTTGCCGCAGGGCCCGTCGCCACGGCAAGCCTGAACGGCGTGGCGCCGCTCGGCCTGCATGGATTGTTTCGCGCGGCTTAAAGCGGCCGCCTGTCAGAGCGGGTGCGTCAGCAGGCCGTAGATCGTCCGCACGCCGCCCACGTAGTTGCCCATCCGCAGGTTCTCATTCGCGGCATGCTGGTTGTTATCGGCATTGACCAGAGGAATGATCGCGAACGGCACCTGCAGCACGCCAACGATTTCCGCCGTGGGCACCGTCCCGCCCATCATGCGGATGCGGACCGGCGCCGGGTTCGCACCAAAGGTGTCGGTCAGCGACCTGTAGGCCCATGTGCCCACAGCCGAGTCGATCGGTGAACCCGCGGCATCCGCGCCCTCGCTCTGATACGTGAACGTGGCGAGCTTGTCGTAGCGGCTGCGCTCTTCGTCGGTCGGGGCGTTCTTGACGAGGTGGTAGCCCTGGCGCTCGATGTGCCGCTCGATCAGCTTGCCGAGGTAGGCCGCGCTGGAGTCTGGCGTGGTTCGCAGGTCCAGTTCGGCGACGGCCTTGTCGGGCACGATGTTCGCCACCTTGTCGCCCACCGCTGCAGAGGCCATGCCGCGCACGTTCAATGACGGGTACTGCATCGCTTCCTGGTAGTTGGCCCCGACCTTGTCGGCATGCGCAATGCCCAGGCGCTTGTTGAGCGCTGCCTGGTCGTCGGGCACGGCAGCCATGATCTTGCGGTCGGCCTCGCTGATCTTCACGTGGTCGTAATAGCCTGGCACCGTCACGCGGCCCGCGTCGTTCTTCATCGATGCCAGCAGGTTGGCCAACTGCTGGGCCGGATTGCGGGCGTAGTTGCCGTAGTGCCCGCTGTGCAGCGGCACCTTGGCCCCGTAGACGGTGAGCCTCGCTTCGGCTGCACCGCGGTTACCAAAGACCAGCGTTGGCAGGTTGCTCGCATGCATGGGGCCGTCGTGGATGACGATGGCGTCGCAGCGCAGCAGCTCGCGGTTTGCCTGCATGACCTTGCTGATCGACGGCGAGCCTTTCTCCTCCTCGCTGTCGAGAATGATCTTGACGTTGACGGCCGGCTGGGCGCCGCTGGCCTTCAGTGCGTCGATGGCGGCCAGCATCATCATGATCGGGCCCTTGTCGTCGGCGGACGATCGGCCGAATACGCGCCATTCCGGATCCAGTGGGCCGCTGAAAAGCTGCGCCGCGTCGATCTCTTCCCAGTCGCCTTGTGCGGTCTTGTGCTTGAGCACGGGCGTCCATGGACTCTTCTGCGCCCACTGCGCGGGAATCACTGGCTGGCCGTCGAGGTGCATGTAGAACAGCACCGTCTTGCGTCCGGCATCCGGGTTCGGCAGCTCGGCGTAGAGCATCGGTTTGCCGTTGTTCGCCAACTGTTTTGTTGTGAAGCCGCGCTTGCGGAACGCCTGCTCCAGCCAATCGGCATTCTTGCGGACATCCTCCGGCACGATGGCGTCGTTGGGCAGGGAGAGCAGTTGAAAGTATTCGCGGTACGTTGCCTGGGCATGGCGTTCGGCGTCTGCCGAAGACAGTTCAGCGGCGCCGGCCAGGCCAGTGGCACCCAGCATGAGAGCCGGCACGAGGACCCGGAGGCGATGCGACGCGCGGTGCGCAGTAGTTTGACGGGCTGCTGGCTGAAGGGGCATCTGGACACTCCGCTGGTCGAACAGTTCCGGGTGAGTGTGCGCATACCACACCTTTTTGACCATTAGAATTTTCTTGGGATATCTTTGCGTTTTCTGCAAAGCAAAAAGGCCCCCTGCGCCTACGTCGCCTATGTCATCTCATCGCCTGCAGGAGACGTCCCTCCGCTATTTTCTGGAGGTTGTGCGCAGCGGTTCATTGACGGAGGCGGCCGCGCGCCTGCACGTCAGCGCGTCCGCCATCAGCCGGCAAGTGGCGATGCTTGAAGAGCTGCTGGGCGTGCCGCTGTTCGAGCGGCAATCGCGTGGCATGCGGCCCAGCGCAGCAGGCGAGCTGCTTGCCGCGCACGCGCTGCGCGGGGCGCTGGAGGCAGAGCGCGTGGTCTCGGATATTCAGGGCCTGCAAGGGCTGCAGCGCGGCCGTGTGCGCATTGCGTGCTCCGATGGCTTTGCGATCGAGTTTGTGCCGCGCGCCATCGTGGCGTTTCGCGAGCGGCATCCCGGCATTCAGTTCGACCTGCGCGCCGAAGAGCCCATGCGCGTGACCGAGGCCGTCTTGCGTGGCGACGTGGACATCGGCCTGACCTACAGCCGCGCCGCCGTGCACGGCATTCGCGTGGCGTATCAGCAGCGTGGCTCAGTGTTTGCCATCATGCGGCCCGACCACCCGCTGGCGAAGTTCAACAGCGTGACGCTGGCGCAGATGCACCCGTTTCCGATTGCGCTTTCGGGGCCGGACAACACGGTGCGCCAATTGTTCGACATGGGCTGCAGTCAGCGCGGGCTCGTGTTCGAGCCGGTGCTGGTCAGCAACCGCTTCGATGGGCTGTTGAGTTTCGTGCTGCAAGGCGGCGGCTTGGGCATCGCGGGGGAGATCACGGTGCGCGAGCGCGTGCAGCGCGGTGAGCTGCATGCCGCGGAGATCCGCGAGCGCGGCATGCGCGGGCGGACGGTAGAACTGCAGATCCTGGCGGGGCGCACCTTGCCCGAGGTGGTGCGGGTGTTTCTGGACTTCCTGCGCGAGGCGCTGCCGGAGCAGCCCCCGCGCTAACCGGTGCTCACCCGCGCTATCGGAACGCGGGTTCGTCAAAGCTGCGCAGCTTGCGCGAGTGCAGCGCTTCAACGCCGCTTTCGCGCAACAGGCGCACGGCCTCCATGCCGATGTCCAAGTGCTGGCTCACGCGCTGGCGGTAGAACAGGTTGGCCATGCCGCGCAGCTTCAGTTCGCCATGCAGCGGCTTGTCGGACACGCACAGCAGGGTGCCGTAGGGCACGCGCAGGCGGAAGCCGTTGGCGGCAATGGTCGCGCTTTCCATGTCGATGGCAATCGCGCGCGACTGGTTGAAGCGGCTGTACAGCGCCTGGTACTTCAGCTCCCAGTTGCGGTCGTCGGTGGAGACCACCGTGCCGGTGCGCATGCGTGACTTCATGTCGGCGCCGGACAGCCCCGTGATGCGCGCCACCGCTTCCTGCAGCGCCACCTGAATCTCGGCGATGGGCGGCACGGGCACCCATGGCGGCAGATCTTGGTCTAGCACGTGGTCGTCGCGCACATAGGCGTGGGCGAGCACGTAGTCGCCCAACTGCTGTGAACGCCGCAGGCCGCCGCAGTGGCCGATCATCATCCAGCAGTGCGGACGCAGCACGGCCAGATGATCGGTGATGGTCTTGGCATTGGACGGGCCCACACCGATGTTCACCAGCGTCACGCCCAGGCGGTCTTCGCGCACCAAATGGTAGGCGGGCATCTGCGGGAGACCCTTGATGCGGTGGGAGTCGTCAGGCGCCGGGGTGCCGAGTTCGTGTTCGGTGTCGCCGGGCTCGACAAAGCGGATGTAGCCTTCGTCGTTGCCGTCTTCCATCAGCTTGCGGCCGAGGGCGGCAAACTCATCGACGTAGCGCTGGTAGTTGGTGAACAGCACGAAGCGCTGGAAATGCTTCGGATGCGTGGCGGTGTAGTGGTACAGGCGCTGCAGGGCCAGGTCGACCCGCTCGGCCGTGAACATCGACAGAGGCTGCGGTTCGTCGCCGATGGGGCGGTACGTGCCGTTGGCAATGGAGTCGTCGATCTGCGCGAGGTCGGGCAGCGTAAACGCGCCGCCCAACGCGCGCGCCTGTTCGGGCGTGATGTCCACGGTGGACGCCTCCACCACGAACGGCAGCGGGATCGGCCGGTTGCTCACACCCACCACGACGGGGCTGTTGTGATAGTGCAGCAGCCGCTCGATCTGCACGCGGTAGTAGTCGCGGAAGAGGTCCGGCCGCGTGAGCGTCGTGCCGTACACGCCCGGATACGCCACTGTGCCCCATGCCGGCCGCGCGTCGCTCACCAGCGTTTTCGGGTCGACGGTGATGCCGAGGTAGGGGTAGCAGGCGGACAGGTCTTCGCTGCAATCCTCGCCACGCGCAAAGGCGTGGAAGCGATCGCGAACCGCCTGCGCAGAGCGCTCGTAGATGGCGGTGATGCGCTCGACGGCGGTATTGGCGTCGGTACAGATCGCCAGGTCGTGCGCAGGATAGAGATGGGCGGTGGCGCGGGTATCGGTCATGTTCTCGATGATACCGACGTTTTGTGAAGCCAAGATAGCGGTGTGGCTCAAGTCACGGCATCTGAAACAGGGCGTTCGCGCCAGCGCAAAAAGCGTTGCCAGGTCGACATGTGGTCCGGTTGCGCCGCAGGCGTGCGGGGGCCTGCGCGCAACCAATTGGGCAAGGCCTCGATGCCGGTGCACAGCAGGAAATACAGTACGGCCACCGCGCCGAACACCTCGGCCGGGTAGGCCACCGTGCGGCTGTTGACCTGGCTGGCGGCGGTGGACAGTTCCACCACGCCCACGATATACGCCAGCGATGTGTCCTTGACCGTCGATACCCATTGGTTGGCGAGTGACGGCAGCATGATGCGCCACGCCTGCGGCAGCACCACGGTCAGCAGCGCCTGTGGGGGCGACATGCCCAGCGCCAGTGCCGCATTGCGCTGCCCGGCACCGACGGCACGCAAGCCGGCTTCCATGCTTTGGGTGATGTAGGCCGCGCCCACGGCGGCAAGTGCAGCGACCACCGTGGCGGTTTCCGGCACCGACACGCCCAGGGCCATGGGGATCAGAAAGTACGCCCAGAACATCAGCATGAGTACCGGGATAGCCCGCAGCGTGGCCAGCAGCCCGCGTAGCAGGCGCGCCAACCGGCGCAAGCCCGGCGTGGCGTCGAGCCTGTCCAGCAACAGCGCACAACCGACGCCCGCTGCCGTGGCCATCACGCAGGCCCACAGCGCCATCCACAACGTGAGCGCCGCCCCGGCCAGCGGACCATTCGGATACGGTCCGATCAGCAGGTAACGCAGGTGCAGGAGCACGGCTTCCGTCGTCACGCGGGGGCTCCGTCCGGTAGCGTCGATGTCGATGTCCAGCCAAGCCGCCGCAGCACGCGGGGCGCCACCCATTGCAGCAACAGAATCACTCCGGCATACAGCACGGTTGCCACGGCAA
>NZ_MCGB01000110.1 GCF_001699815.1 Ralstonia pickettii
ACAGCGCACAACCGACGCCCGCTGCCGTGGCCATCACGCAGGCCCACAGCGCCATCCACAACGTGAGCGCCGCCCCGGCCAGCGGACCATTCGGATACGGTCCGATCAGCAGGTAACGCAGGTGCAGGAGCACGGCTTCCGTCGTCACGCGGGGGCTCCGTCCGGTAGCGTCGATGTCGATGTCCAGCCAAGCCGCCGCAGCACGCGGGGCGCCACCCATTGCAGCAACAGAATCACTCCGGCATACAGCACGGTTGCCACGGCAAAGGCCTGGAAGGCGAGCAGCGTGTCGGTTTCCACCTGCCGGGCGCTATACGCAAGCTCTGCCAGCCCGATACCCATGGCGAGCGAGGTGTTCTTGATGGTGTTGGCACATTGCCCCAGCAACGGCAGCGCCGACACGCGCAGCGCCTGCGGCAGCACCACACGCAGGAAGGCGGCACGCGGCGTGAAACCCAGCGATAGCGCGGCCTCTCGCTGCCCGCGCGGCACGGCCCGAATGCCAGCGCGCAGCTCTTCCGAGAAGAACGCACCGGCATACAGCGCGATGCCGAACGCGGCCGCCAGAAATTCGAACGACGGCGCAGGCAACCGCCAGGCACCCACGGCGATGCCGCCCCAGCCGATGATGGCCCCGACCACGTCTTCGCCAAGCAATTGCGCCGCGCCGAAATACCAGAAGAACAATTGCACCAGCAACGGCGTCTTGCGCAGAAAGGCCACCAGCGCGCGGGCCGGCAAGTGCAGCCACGGCTGAGCACTCGCGCGCAGCGCCGTCAAGAGCAGGCCAATGGCTAGCCCGCCCGCGATGGCAGCCGCTGACACCAGCAGCGTCATCCTAAAGCCCTCCAGCATCCAGCCGAGATAACGCGGCGGCAGGGGCTGGAAGACGGCCGGCAGGCTCAAGCTCACTTGGTGCTGCCGATGATGAAGTCGCGCGGCAGCGGGGCGGCGCTCTTCGGGCCGAACCAGCGGTCATAGATGCGGCCGGCGGTGCCGTCCTTCTCAAGCCCTTGCAGGATCTGGTCGATGGTGGCCGTCAGCTTCGTTTCACCCTTCGGCACACCGATGCCCATGTACTCGCGCGTCAGCACGAAAGGCGAGATCTCCAGCTCACTGCGGTTGGGCAGCGTGGCAAGCAGCGCGCCGAGCTTGGCACCATCCTGTGCAAATGCCTGGATGGCACCGGTGCGCAGTGCGGTGAGCGCCAGCGGGGAATCGTCATAGGCGATCACGCGGGCCTTGGGATAGCCGTCGCGCAGCGTGGTTTCCTGCGTGGTGCCCTTGTCGACACCGAGGCGGATACCGTCCCTCTTCAAATCGTCCGGCTGCTTGAGCACCCCCTTCCTGGCGATGAACTGCAGGCCGCTGGCAAAGTACGGCGTGCTGAATTCAATCTGCTTCTTGCGCTCGTCGGTAATGGTGAAGTTGGCGGCCACGATATCGACCTTGCCCGAGGTGAGCAGCGGCACGCGGTTGGCCGGGTTGGTGGCGCGCAGTTCCAGCTTGACGCCCAGCTTGTTGGCGATTTCCTGCGCGTAGTCCACGTCCAACCCAACGGGCTGACCGGTCTTGGCATCGGCGTAACCGAAGGGCGGATTGGCATCGAACACGCCCACCCGCAGCACACCCGCCTTCTTGATGTCGTCCAGCTT
Source organism: Ralstonia pickettii (assembly GCF_001699815.1). GTDB lineage: Bacteria > Pseudomonadota > Gammaproteobacteria > Burkholderiales > Burkholderiaceae > Ralstonia > Ralstonia thomasii. The sequence continues at coordinate 1,656 of NZ_MCGB01000110.1, forward strand.
GTCGGCGTGGGCTTGCGGCGCGTGCAGCACCGCCACCGCGAGCGCCGCCCCGATGACCACCCCCACTGCCTGGCGCGACAATTTCCTCAGCGCTTGCGTCAGACCTTGCAACGAAAATGCGCCCGAAACGCTTGCCTGCATGACAACCCCCTGATGAATTTTTAGGGGCCAAGCGTAGGGCGTTTGTTGCGCCGCGCAAACGAATTCGTTGGCAGATCGATATGCGTCCGCCCGCGCGCACTGGTCCAGCCATGCGCCGCAAAGCCGCGCGGGCCTTCAGTTTTTACATTTCATGCCGATAGAAATGGCAGGTGATCGAAGGCGCACCACGCTGTCATTCACCCAACAACAGTGCGCGATACACTGCAAGAACAACGAACGAACGGGGAATACACGTGGAGCAATCGGCTGGCGTCGTCATTCGCCGGCATCGCCATGCGCGCTGGGCCTGCCGATCATGCTGATCGCTGCACTGGCTAGCGCTGCACTCGTTTCGATCGCGCTGATCGGTCTATCGTGGCCGCGCCGCGATGACGCGGAAGTCTCCGCCTTCATGCTGCTGGCGCTCGGCACCGCGCTATGGAGCGGCGCGCGTCTTATGGAAGTCGTCACCTTCGACATGCCCGTGCGCGTGGGTTGGGCCAAGGTCGCCTATCTCGGAATCATGATGGTGCCCGCGGCATGGCTGCGCATGGTCGTTGGCCTCATACGGCCCGAATTCAACGCATTGCCGGTGGTGCGCGCAGGCTGGGTGCTGGCGCTGCTGGTGGCCGCCGGCTTCATCGGTCTGGTCGCCACCAATGAACTGCACCACCTGGTATGGCTCGATTGGCGCTTCGTCGTCATTGATGGGATAAAGCGCGCGGTGTTCGATCACGGGCGCATGTTCTGGGTGGGCACCGCCTACAACTACGTGCTGCTGGCCATCAGCCTTGTGTTGCTGGTGCTGCCCATCGACGAAGCCGCCTCCGGGCTCTACGTGTCGTCGCGCACGCAGGTGCGGCTGGTGCTCGTCATCGGGTAACTGCTGCCGCTGGTCGCGCATCTGGCATATCTGCAGCACTGGACGACGGCGCTGGGCGGCGATCTCACACCCGCCACGTTTGCCGTCAGCACCGCAATGCTCGGGTGGGTCGTGCTGCGGCCGCGCTTGCGCGACACCGCCGGCTATGCGCGAGGCAAGATCATCGAAGCCATGCGAGACGGCTGCATCGTGCTGGCCCGCGATGGCTCCATCGCCAGCATCAACGCCGCCGCGCGCTATCTGTTGCCGAGCGCCCAGGTGCATGCCATGCCGCCCCCCGTGCTGAACGTGGCCGGCATCCTGCGCGAGTTCGAACGTACGCGCCTGCCCAACCGCCACCAGGTCTGGCTGCCCGACACGGGCCGCACGCTGGAAGTCACGCTCGAAGGCTTGCGCGACGCGCGCGGACGCCACGCGGGTGTTTTCCTGCTGTTGCGCGACGTGACGGTCGAGCAGTTGCAGCGTGCCGGCATGGCCAGCGCCCAGGATGCACTGCGCGGCGAGTTGCAGCGCACGCGGGCCTTGCTCAGCGTGCTCGAGAACGACGTCAACCGCGACGCACTCACGCAGCTGTTCAATCGCCGCTTTTTTGAGACGCAGGCCCCGCGATTGTTCGACCACGCCCGCCGCGACAATCGCCCAGTCACGCTGGCGCTGTTCGACATCGACTGCTTCAAGCAATACAACGACACCTACGGCCACCTTCGTGGCGACGATTGCCTGCGCATGGTGGCCGACACGCTGGGCATGGCGTGCCGGCACCCAGATGACTTCATCGCGCGTGTGGGCGGCGAAGAATTCGTCGCCATGCTGTTCGACCTGAACCGCGATGACGCCCGCCAGGTCGTGGCCCGCGCCGTGGCCATGGTGGCCGAACGGGCGGAACCGCACGCGGCGTCTGTCGTCGCGCCGTACGTCACGCTATCAGCCGGCGCCGTCACGCTCACGCCCGCCGACGAACACCTGGACGAGCTGTTCGAATGGGCCGATGCAGCGCTCTACGATGCCAAGCGCAGCGGGCGCAATACGTTCCGCTTTCACCAGAGTCCGCCAGGGCTGCGGAGTGTGGCGACCGCGGAGTAGGCCGCCCGTTCGTAGGGCTACGTCATTGGCCTGTTACGCAACGGCAAGTGCATCGGAAGAATGGACACATGCGCGGGACCACCGCACATGCGCGGCTGCCGCCAGCAGCCAAATCCATTCTTGGAGTATGCGATGCCGACAGGCCAATCCATTGCCACAGTCGTCGACCACTATCTGCGCAATGCCGAGCTGCCCGAAGCCATTTCCGCGCAGCAGACGTTTCAGCACGCCTTCGATGTCTATCTGAAGGATTCCAACGCCTACGCAAACACGTATTTCGCCCGGTATTTCGAGTGGCAGGGCGTGGTGCGCGAGCGCTGGTTCCACGAATGCATTGACGCAGATCTGCTCATGAGCGGACGCGTGATCTTCGTGACCAAGCTGGCGCATCAGGAATTCGTTGAAGAGACATTCCCGTTTCAGCGCGTGGAATGCCACCTGAACACCTTCCGGGTGCAGCCGTGCTCGTTCTACATGGTGTTCCGGTTCGTTTCAGGCGGGCGGCTGGTGTCGCTGGGGTATCAGCAGGTGGTGTGCGCCAACGCCGAGCGCGTCATCCAGCGGTTGCCGGAGCACGTGCGCATGCGTGTGAAGGCGTACGAGCTGGACACGCTGCCGGAGCTGGCACACGCGTCCTGATGTTCTAAAGGTGTAAACGTCAGATAGCAGGCGGTTGGGGAAACCGCATGGAGAACAGCGTGTATTCCCCAACCACGGATTCACATTGGATGCGCCCCCCGAATGCCTGCATGACGCGGCGGCAGAACGTCAGCCCCACGCCCGAGCCCTTGCCGACATGCTTGGTGGAGAAGAACGGGTCAAAGATACGACGCTGCACGCTGGGCGGAATGCCGGTGGCGCTGTCGCGCACCACGAGCACGTAGCTGTCGCCATCCTGGCGGGCGGAGATTTCGATGTGCCCCTTGCGCGCGATCTGGATGGCATGCAGCGCATTCTTCAGCAGGTTGAACAGCACATACACGAGCAGCGTGTCGGAGCCAACGAACCGCCAGTCGGCGTTGAACGGCTGCACGTGCACGCGTTCGCGCTCCCCGGCCTGGAACGGATACTGCGCCACGGCCGTCTCTACGCATTCGCGCAGCGAGTGGGCCGCAAAGGTGCGCCGGTCGAGGCGCTCCAGCGTGACGGAGGCCAATGCCATTTCGATCACGCTGTGCGCGGACGCGACTTCCGACGTGATGGCACCCGCCAGCTTGGACAGGCGATCGAGCATGGCCGGATGCTGCGGCGGCTGGCACAGGCCGTTGTCGATGGCGAGTTGATAGCCGCGGTAAACGTCGGGCCAGGCGCGGGCGATTTCGGCTGCCTGCAAGCGGATGGTGGTCAGCGGCGTACGTACTTCATGCGCAACGGTGGCGGCCAGTGCATACGGGCGCATCAGGTCGAACTTGACCACGCCCACGGCGATGATGCCCAGCGCAACGGCCAGCGGCAGCACACCCGGCGGGTAGAACGCAATGCCGTAGTTGACCGCGTAGTCGGCCGCCGCCAACGAAATCAACCCGACGCCGAACAGGCACGTCAGCAACCGTTTGCGCTTTTCGGCGGTGGCATGTCGCTGCTCGCGGTAGAGCACCCACATGCCGCGCGTGACGAGCACAACTGTCTGGGCGATGTGCACGGCTTCCAGCACGCCGGCCCTCGGATAGAAACCGAAGTGGAACTGATGCACACCATCGATGACGAGGTTGGTGGTCAGCAACAACGCGATCAGCGCGGCATCCAGCGCATACGCGGCCAGGAGCGAGGGCCGCTCGCTCGGCGCTTCGGCCACCTCCACGGCAAAGTGATACAGCATGGTCGGCATGACGAGGATGGCAATCCAGCCGAGCTTGGCGAGCACCTGGGCGGTGCCAATGTCATGGGTCTGGAAGAGAAACGCCCAGATGCCTTGCCACAGGCACGTGAGTGTCGTCATGCCGAGAAACGCCAGACTGGCACGCGTACGGCCGCGCGTGGTCACGACGTAGACGCCGTAGAACAGGAAGAGCGACGAGACGAAGGCGGGGAACAGGGCGTACATGGAAATCGGAAGTCGGCGCAGTGTCGGCGCGCCAAATGCCGACCGGGATCGACGGTAACCCGGAAGGCTACCGGCAACCCCGTGTTCGTACACGCGTTCCGATATCACATTTTTTTCATTCTGGATTAAGCGAAACCCTGAAAACGGCGCCGTATCGCGGCACCCCTCGAATGGGTGTGACAAAAAGGATGAGAAGGGTGAAGGCGCCAAAGCCGCTCATGTGACTCAGGTGGCC
>NZ_MCGB01000111.1 GCF_001699815.1 Ralstonia pickettii
CGTAGACGCCGTAGAACAGGAAGAGCGACGAGACGAAGGCGGGGAACAGGGCGTACATGGAAATCGGAAGTCGGCGCAGTGTCGCGCGCCAAATGCCGACCGGGATCGACGGTAACCCGGAAGGCTACCGGCAACCCCGTGTTCGTACACGCGTTCCGATATCACATTTTTTTCATTCTGGATTAAGCGAAACCCTGAAAACGGCGCCGTATCGCGGCACCCCTCGAATGGGTGTGACAAAAAGGATGAGAAGGGTGAAGGCGCCAAAGCCGCTCATGTGACTCAGGTGGCCTCGATGAGCATCGCGTCGATGGCAAATGAATGGTCGGGCGCCACGGCAAAGTACGCGCGCGCTTCGTCGGCTGCGCGGTCGAACAGGTCGCGGATGGCATCGGCCCGGACCTGCGGGGTGCGGATGCGGGCGATCCAGCTGTCGAAGGCCATCATCAGCTTCCAGGTGCGCGGTGTGCCAGGCTGGAAGCCGGCCTCCGCCAGCATGGCCTGCCATTCGGACACACGGTAGTCGCGCACGTGCGACGCATCGCGCAGCACCTCGGCGGTCTGCAGCAGCGTGTCGAGCAGCGGCACTTCCGGCGCGACGATATCCACGATGACGAGCTTGCCGCCGGGTTTGAGCACACGGCGCGCTTCAGACAGGCCCTTGCGCACGTCGTACCAATGATGGGCAGAAAAACGCGTGGCAACGATGTCGAACGCGGCATCGTCAAAGGGCAGGTTTTCAGCGCGGCCAGCTTGCGTGTGCAATTGCGCGAGGCCGCGGCGCGCGGCTTCGGCGGCCACCACGCCCAGCATGTCTTCCGACAGGTCATACGCCACCATGGCGGCCACGTGCGGCGCCATGGCAAAGCTCACGTGCCCGCCGCCGCTGCCCAGATCGAGCACCTTGGCGTGCGGCGCCGATTGCGCCAGCGCGGCCAGCGCGTCGAGATCGGCGCCCTGCGCGTGCACGGCGCTGGTCAGGTAGGCCTGGGCGACTTGGCCGAATTGCTGGTCGACGAGTCGATGCTGCTGCATGTCTGCTCCTTACGGCTTGTGGGGATGAGGAGCGGCCAGTGTAGGAGCGCGGCCCGCGCGGCGAAATTCGTGATTCGCGAAATGGGGTATCGCGCGAGCGCTTCGGGGTATCGCGCGTTCAGCCGAAGCGGAACAATTGCGCGGGCGTGTCGACCAGCACCTGCTTGCGGTCCGCTGCGCTGGGCAGGAGCACGCCGGCGAAGGCCCACATCTTGTCGTAGTCGATCTGCGATTCGAACTGCGTGTGCGGCCAGTCGCTGCCCCATACCAGGCGGTCCAGGCCGAGCGCATCTTTCAGGCGCGGCATGGCGGCCTGCGCGATGGCTTCGCCGCGTCCGTTGGCGCCATTCCGGTAGGCACCGGAAATCTTCACCCACACGCGGCGCGAGCGGCCGGCGGCGAGCAATGCGGCAAAGCCGGGGTCGTCCACGCCGAGTGCCGGGTCGGGACGGCCGAAATGATCGACCACCACGTTCACCTGCGCTTCCTGCAGCGGCTGCAGCAGCGCGGGCAGGCGGCGTGCCTCGACGTGCAGTTCCACATGCCAGCCCAGCGCATGCAGGCGTGCCAGCGAGGCTTGCCACACGGGCGATTTCAATTGCGGGTCTGCCGCACCGATCAGGTTCAGGCGGATGCCGACGATGCCCTCGGCGTTCATCTGCGCGAGCAGGGTTTCGGGCGCGGCCGGGTCGATGACGGCCACGCCGCGCAAGCGCTGCGGCGCCTGTTTGAGCGCGGCCAGCAGGTAGCTGTTGTCGACGCCCAGGAAGCTCGGCTGGACCAGCACACCGTGCGACACGCCATGCGCGTCGAGCTGCGCCAGGTAGGCCGGCAGCGGCGCGTCATACGTGGGCGCATAGCGGCGCGCATCGGCCAGCGGCAAGCCGCGCTCGAATACATGCGCATGCGTATCGATGGCAGTGATGCCCGCGGAAGTGCCGCGCGTGGCGTCGCTGTTGCCGGTGGCGGCGCAGCCGGCAAGGGCGGTGGAACCTAGCATGGCAAGCAATCCGGTGTTGAAGGCGCGGCGGGTGGGCATGGGGTCTCCTGGCGGCGACGGATCGAGTGCGTCGTCATGATGTTGTGATGGGTGTTCAGACCGTAACGGCAGCGAGGTCGCGGCCCTTCGTTTCGGGCAGCATCAGCACGGCCACTGCGACGATCGAATACGCGATGGCCGCGTCGATGCCGATGGCCGTGCCCAGCGACATCGAGGCGCTCATCTTGCCCACCAGCACCGGGAACGCGGCAGACACCACGCGGCCGAAGTTGTAGCAAAAGCCCACGCCCGTGCCGCGCACGCCCTGCGGATACAGCTCGTTGAACAACGCGCCCATGCTGGCCGGAATGCCCGCCGCAAAGAAGCCCAGCGGAAAGCCCAGCACCAGCATCGCGCCATCCGACAGCGGTACGAGCAGATACACCAGCACCGTCACCACGCAGCAGCACGAGAACAGCAGGATGTTGCCGCGACGGCCGAGCACGTCCAGCAGCCATGCACTGGCCACGCAGCCGCACCAGAAGGCGAAGATGATCACCGCCAGGTAGCCGCCCGTGCCGAGCACCGACAAGTGCCGCTCTGTCTTCAGATACGTCGGCAGCCACGTCATCAGCGCGTAGTAGCCGCCATGCGCGCCCACGCCCAGCAGGCCGCCGATCAGCGTCATGCGCAGCACCTGCGGGCGGAAGATGTCGAGCAGCGGAAAGCGAGAGATCGGCATCGCGTTGGCGTTCGCATCCGGCGTGGCCGCCGGCACGGGTTCCTGCACGCCACGGCGGATGTAGATGATGAGCAGCGCCGGCAGCAACCCCGCAGCGAACATCACGCGCCAGGCAAGATCGGGTTCAATGAAGGAATACGTGAGCGCATACAGCAGCACCGCCGCGCCCCAGCCCACGGCCCATGCGCTCTGCACGGTGCCCATGGCCTTGCCGCGGTGGCTGGCGCGAATGCTCTCGGCCATTAGCACGGCGCCCGCCGCCCATTCGCCGCCAAAGCCGAAACCCTGGATGGCCTTGAGCACCAGGAACTGCTCGAAATTCTGCGCGAAGGCCGAGGCGAATGTGGCCAGCGAGAACCACAGCACCGTGATCTGCAGCGTACGCACGCGGCCGAAGCGGTCGGTCAATGCGCCGGCAATCCAGCCGCCCAGGGCCGACGCCACCAGCGTGATGCCCGACACCAGCCCCGCCTCGGCCTTGCCGATGTGCCAGGCCGCGATGATGGTCGGGATGACGAGGCTGAACATCTGCACGTCCAGCGCGTCGAGCGCCCAGCCGCCAAAGCAGGCCCAGAACGTGCGCTTTTCCCCTTTCGAAATCTCTTTGAACCAGCCGAACATGCAGTCTCCTCCGGGTGACGTGAGCGATGCATGATTCACGCATTGCTCTAGTCATCTATATGAATAGAGGAATTCTAGAGTGAGCCAAGGGACGGTGCAGTCGGTGTTAACCCGTGCGGAGGGGTGCAGCAGCGATCAGGTATGCAGCAGGGCGACCGGCAAGTGCGCCAGCACCTGGCCCAACGCCAGGCGCGGGCTGTGCAGTGTCTGGCCGTCGAATGCGTTATGCAGGGGAAGATGCGAGAGCGTGGACGGCAAACAGACCGTGGTGTCCCGCCAAGCACCATCCGCGAACGTTGGTGCGGGGGCATGGCCCAGCAGTGCGGAGGCATGCAGCGGCACGATCACGATGATCGCGTTGGCGCCATGCACACGCGCAAACGCCAACACGTGCTGTGCGCCGCTGCCGGTCACGGCCAGCGGTTGGTAATCGCCGGATTCGAACACCGCTGGCAGCGCGGCACGCAGGGCCAGTGCACGTGCCAGTACGGCTTGCTTGATGCGGCCGTCGGTCCAATGCGCGAGCAGTGACGCGAGGCCATGGCCCGCATGCAAGTGCAATGCCCGCAATGCGCGGTGCCGAGCGGCGTAGTCGACGGGCCGGCGGTTGTCGGGATCAACGAGGCTGGTGTCCCAGAAATCGGCGCCCTGATAGAGGTCGGGCACGCCGGGCAGCGTGGTGCGCAGCAAGGTCTGCACGAGGCCGTTGATGGCCGCGGCGGGCGCCACGCTTTGCACGAAAGCGCAGAGCGAAGGCAGGAAGGTCGGGGCCGCTTCGCCTGTCAGCAGCGTGAAGACGAAATTGCGGCTGGCGGCTTCGTAGTCCGCATCGGGCGCGAACCAGTCAGTGCGCAGCTTGGCTTCGCGCTGCGCCTTTTCCTGCCACTGTGCGACGCGCTCGGCCAACTCGCGCACGGCATCGGCGTCATGCCAGTCGAGGTCCGCCGGCCAGATGCCCACCAGCGTTTGATACAGCATCCACTGCGCGGCGGGCGAGGGCGCGGGGCCGGCAGGCAGTTTTTGCACCCACGCAGCGTGTTCCGCACGCCATTGGTGTGCGGCGGCCAGCCACTGCGTCGGACGCTCAGACAGCACGGCCAATCGCGCGCGCACGTCTTCGCCGCGCTTGTGGTCGTGCGTGGCGGTGGTGAGCATCGCGTGAGGCCACGTGTGGGCGCGCGCTTGCATGGCGTGATGGAACGCGTTGGCGCTCATGGAAAACTCGCCCGGATTCGCGCCGACCTCGTTGCGCGACAGCAGCCGCCCGTATCGGTAGCACGCCGTGTCTTCCACCGCCTTGGCCGCCACCGGCGACGATAACTGCTGGCACCGCCGCAAGGCCAGTTGGCGCAGTTTGTCCTGCCCGGCCGGTTGCCCGCCCAGCCAAGCATCGAGCCAGCCGAGCACAGGCTGATCGACGCGCCGCAGGCAGGTCGCCGCCCGCGACATGGCGGTTTGCAGGATGGCCGAATCCTGTGCGTCGCGTTGTTGCGCATTCGCATAGGTGCGATACACCGGAAAGTGGACGATCACCTCGGCCAGTGCGCGGCGGATGGCGTGCCACGTCACGTCGTGGCTGCTGTGGTTCTGCTGCGCCACCGCGTGCAGCGCCGACGTGGCTGAATCGAGTTCCGCCGCAAAGTGCACATGCAGGATCTGGCGGCGTGCGGGCGCAGTCGTCGCGGAGAACGGCGCGTCAGCCACCGGTGCGCCGATCCACTCCAGCCAGCCCTGGGTGAGGGCGGTCTCGCCGTGCGCGTCGTGCAACAGTGCGCCCACCTGGTTCATGAAGTCGTAGCCGCTGGTGCCGTCGACGCCCCAGTCGGTGCGCATGGGTTCATCGCTGGCGAGGATCTTTTCGACGACGATCCACGGGTGGTTCGTGAGCCGGTCGGCGGGGCGTGCGGCATGCTCGTCTTGCAGACGGCGGCGTAGCTGGCGGCAGTAGGCGGCAGGATCGGCCAGGCCATCAACGTGGTCGATGCGCACGCCGTCAATCCAGCCCAGGCGATAGAGCCGGAACAGCAGCGCGTGCGTGGCTTCAAAGACTTCGGCGCGCTCCATGCGCAGGCCGGCCAGCGAGCCGATATCGAAGAAGCGGCGCCAGTTGATCTCATCATTGGCGGTGCACCAATGGGCAAGGCGCCAGTGCTGGCGCGCCATCAGCGCATCGAGTTGATCGGGTTGCGCATTGAGCGTGCGCACGGCTTCTGCGATGTGTGCGGCGCCGGCTTCCGTGGTGGCGAGGTTGCGCAGCGCGTCGCGTGCTTCGTCGGCACGTTCGCGGCGCGTGCGCAGTGAGCGGATCGTGCCGAGCGCGGCAAAGCGGTCGGCCACCGCGTGGGTGGCGGTGTCAGCGTTGCCCGCGCGAAGCAACGCGGCATAGTCGGCCAGCGCAATCGGGAACCGGTGATCGTAGTACGCAATCGCCAGGCGCGCAGCCGTGTCGTCGTAGGTCAGCTGCAGTCGGCCGCCGGCCAGCGCGTCGGCGTAGTTTTCGCCAAGGAAGGGCGCGAGCACCTTGTTGCGCAGGGCCGGGTTGGGCGGTTGCCAGTCGATATCGAAGAAGTTGGCGTAGGTGCTCTCGGGGCCGGATTCGAGCACGTCCAACCACCACGTGTTGTGCGCGCCCCCCACGCCCATGTGGTTTGGCACGATATCGACGACGAGCCCCATGCCGCGCGCATGCAGCGCATCCACCAACTGTTCGAGCGCGCGTTCGCCGCCCAGCTCGGGGTTCACGTGTGTGGGGTCGACGACGTCATAGCCATGCGTGGAGCCCGGTTGCGCCGTGGTGATGGGCGACGTGTAGAGGTGCGAGATGCCGAGCGCGGCGAAGTCATCCAGCAACGCGCGCGCATGGTCGAACGTAAAGTCGCGGTGCAGTTGCAGCCGCACCGTGGCGCGCGGCACACGTTGGAGGGTGACGGGTGCGGGGGGTGTGGTCAGTTCGCTCATGACATGCTGTTGCGCGCGTTGGCCAGCGCTGACAGGCGCGCCAGCACCGTGGGTGCCTCGATCAGCGTGCCGGCCGGCCCTGGCAGACGACGTCGCCAGTTCGGGTGTGTGTCGATCGTGCTCGGCAGGTTGGGCTGCTCGACAAGGCCGAGCAAGTCCTCCAGCGGCACCAGCGCAAGCGGCGTATTGGCCGCGCCCGTAAACACGGTGGCTGCCGTGGCAAAGTCCTGCGCGCTGGCTTGCAAGATGACTTCAGCTTGCGCCGCGGTGGCCACGCGCGTCTGTTCCAGCGCCGCCTGCAGCGACGCCACGCCGATCATCGGCACGCCGCCATCGGCCAGCACCAGCCGGTTGTGCTCTGCAAAGGCGGCAACCAGTGCGGCGCGATCGTCCATGCGGCGCGCGTGCGCCTCGCTCTCGCTCATGCCGGCCGGCAGCAGGCCGAGCTGGGCTTGCCAGCGCAGATCGTTGCCGATCCACCAGCCGACGAGCGTGGGCAGGTCGTGCGTGCTGGTCATCGCGACGGAGGCTGGCGCCCACGTGCGCGGCGCCTTGAAGGGCGCATCGTCGCGCGTGTATTCGCGCTCGAACCAGAGGATGCGCATGCCGAGCAGGCCGTCGTCGGCGAGCTTGTCGCGCAGGCCAGCAGGCACGGTGCCCAGGTCTTCGCCAATGACGATGCATCGGTTGCGCCACGATTCCAGCGCCACCAGCCGCAGCAGATCCTGCATCGGGTAGCGCAGGTACACGCCGTCGAGCGGCCGCGCGCCATCGGGAATCACCCACAGCCGCATGAGCCCGAGCACGTGGTCGATGCGCACACCGCCGGGCACGGCCATCACCGCGCGCAGCATCTCGATAAAGGCCGAAAAGCCTTGCGTGCGCATGGCACGCGGGCTGAAGGTGGTCAGGCCCCAGCCCTGGCCCTGTGCGTTGAACACATCGGGCGGCGCACCCACCGTCACGCCGATCAGCAAGTCGCGTTGCCGGGCCCACGCGTGGCTGCCTGCGCTGTCGGTGCCAACAGCCAGGTCGGCGACGAGGCCGATGGCCATGCCGGCGCCCTCCGCGGTGCGCTGCGCGATGGCCCACTGGCGTGCCGCCGCCCATTGCAGGAAGAGGTGGAAGTTCACCGCATCTTCATGCTCACGCGCGAAGGCCTGAACGCCCAGGTAGCTCGGATCTTGATACTGCGCGGGCCACTGCTTCCAATGCGCGGGCCCAAGGTGCGCATTCAGCGCTTCAAAGTGCGCATGGTCGCGCAGGCTGGCGCCGCCATTGATGCAGTACGCGCGAAAATCGTCCAGCAGCGTCTGGCCGATGGTGTCTCCGAGCGGTGCTTGCAGCAGGCGCCGATGCAGCGCGCGCAGCACCGTCATGCGGGCGTTGCCGCTGGCCGGCCAGTCGATGAGCGGTGCGGCTTCCAGCCGGGCATAGTCCGCGACGAGGTTGCAGTCGACCACGGCTTGCCGTACGGTTTCGTTCCCAAAGAGCGCGGCCGGGTCGATCATCCACGCGTTCAGGAACAGGCGGCTCGATGGCGAGTACGGCGAATACCGACGCGGGTCGGCCGTGAACATGGCGTGCACAGGGCTCAGTGCCAACGCATCCGCGCCGCGCTGCGAGAGATGCCGCGCCAGCGTGCCCGCGGCGGTGTAGTCGCCCAGGCCTGCGCTGCTGGCCGCGCGTTCCGCATCGCATCGCAAGCCATAGAGCTGTGCGGAGGCGCCCCACAGGCGTGAGTCGGTGGGGCGATCGTGCTGGCGTAGCGCATCGGCCACACCATAGCAACGCGCAGGAGCAATGGCGAGCGTGGCTTCGATCACGGTGCCCGGCCCGGCGTCGATGGTCAGGCGGTGGTAGCCAACGGCCTGTACCGCTGCCAGGCGCAGCGTTGCATGGTGCTCGCTTGCGCTGACGCTGATCCTGCCCTCGGTGCTGCCGTCGGACTCGAAATCAACACGATAGGGTTGTCCGTCCAGCAACGCGGCTTGGGGCGCAGACGTCTGCAGCACGATCGGTTGCCCGACCACGCCGGTCACGAGCGGCGGTATGGCCACCGCTTCGGCTTCCGCGCGCAGGCGCGCCTGGCTTTCCGACACCTGGGCCGGGGTGCCGGCCGGCAGGCCGAGCGTGAAGAGCACGGCGCGCAGCACCTCGTCGGCCACGCGCATGGGCCGGCTGGCAGCATCTTCCCAGTCGACCAGCAGCCCGGCATCGGTGGCCAGTTGCTGGAGCGGCGTGCGCGGCGTGCCGGATAGGTTGGTCGTGCGATCCATGGTGTGCGGGTGCGTTGGCGCATTGCGGTTGTCAGACGTCAGCCGGGTGATGGCGTGTGCAGCAATGCCACGCACGCGCGCTCCGGCAGGCGATGCGTGATGAGCGCGGCGGCGGCGCCCTCGCGCGATTCGTGCAGCAGATCGGCTGGGCTGCCCGCCAGCACCGTGGGCACCGCCACGGGTTGATCGGCCAGATTGAGCATCAGCGTGAGCACGCTGCCATCGCCCATGCGCCAGCGGGCAATGGCCCCGGCGTGGCCCAGCGCCACCGCATCGAGCGCGCGCGCATGGGGCAGGCGCGGGATGATCTCTGCGTGACGCAGTGCCAGCAGGCGGTGCATGCGGTTCAGTGTGTTGAGCTGTGCGGGTTCGGCCAGGTTCGCCTCGCCGGGGCAGGAGGCGAGGTAGGTCAGCTCTTCGTTGGGATCGGGAATGCGCTCGCGCTGGTGCGGATCGGCAAACGCCTCGAACTTGGCAAACTCCCTGCGGCGGCCCTCCCGCACGGCTTCGGCCAGCATGCCGTGATGGCTGGTGAAGTATTGGAACGGGCAGGTGCTGCCCCATTCCTCACCCATGAACAGCATTGGAATCTGCGGGCTCAGCAGCAACAGCACTTGCGCGGCGTGCAGCGCATCGGGGTGGGCAAGCTGCGTCAGCCGTTCGCCAAAGGCACGATTGCCGATCTGGTCGTGGTTCTGCAGGAAAAGCACGAACGCGGTGGGCGGCAAGTGCGCGCTTGGTTCACCGCGCGGCGCGTTGTCATGGATGGGTGACGGCTCACCCTGGTAGCAGAAGCCGTCTTGCAGCACGCGCGCCAGGCGCTGCGCGGGCGCATCGGCATAGGCTGCGTAATAGGCTTCGCGCTCGCCGGTGAGAAGCACATGCAGCACGTTGTGGCCGTCGTCGTTCCACTGCGCATCGAAGTCGCCATGGGTGTTGCCATCGCGCAGCAGCGATGCGGCGTTGTGCTCGTTCTCCAGCACCAGATGCACATGCCGGCCAGGCTCGGCCGACAGTCGCACGCGGGCGGCGAGTTCGCCCAGCCAGTCGCGCTCGGTGATGGCGTGCACGGCGTCGAGCCGCAGGCCGTCAAAGCGATATTCCATCAGCCACATCAACGCGTTCTGGATGAAGAACTCGCGCACCTGCGGCTTGCGGAAATCGATGGCGGCGCCCCAGGGCGTATGCACATCGTCGCGGAAGAAGCTGCGCGCGTAGTGGTGCAGGTAGTTTCCATCCGGCCCGAAGTGGTTGTAGACCACATCGAGAAACACCATCATGCCGAGCCCGTGCGCGGTGTCGATCAATGCCTTGAGGTCGTCCGGCGTGCCATAGCTGGCGTCGGGCGCAAAGGGCAGCACGCCGTCATAGCCCCAGTTGCGCGCGCCCGGAAATTCCGCCACCGGCATCAACTCGATGGCCGTGATGCCCAGCCGCGCCAGTTCCGGCAGCCGCCCCCGCACACCCTTGAAACCGCCCAGCGCGCCGACGTGCAGTTCGTACAGCACCGTCTCGTGCCAGGGCCGCCCTTGCCAGTCGGCGTGCTGCCAGCGGTAACGCTGCGGATCAACGACAAGGCTTGGGCCAGGTATGTCCTGCCACTGTGCGCGTGCGGCGGGGTCGGGCACTGACAGCGTCACGCCGTCTCGATTGGTGAGGCGGTACCGATAGCACGTGCCGGAGCCCACGGGTGCCACCGCTGCGTACCAACCGTCGGGTTCGGCGTCCATACGAATGGACTCGTTGCCGCGCGTGTCGTCGATGTCGATCCAGGCCGCGGTCGCGTCGGGCGCCCACAACCGGAAGCGGGTGTTGCCGTCAGCCAGGACGGTGGCGCCGAACGGCATGTCGTGCGCAAACCGGGGGGCGGGTGCGGTCATCGCGTGGCGTCTCCATTGGCATCGCTGGCTGCTTGGCCGGCGGTTGGGGCGGTGCGCTCGTCGTCAGACGCCGGTTGTTCTGGGGTGGCGTTCTGCAGTGCGTTCTGCGCTGCGTTGTGCGCGTCGGGAACGTGCCCGAGGGTTTCGCCGCTGGCGTCTGCATCGGGCTGCCCGGCAATCTGGGCGATCGTGGCGAGCTGCGTGGCGAGCAGCAGCACAACGCTGCGCCCTGCCACGTTGAGGGTACCGCCGCTGTGTGGTCGAGCGTCTTGCTCGGGCGCTGCGCTGTCGATGGCGAGTAGCCAGTCCATGGCCGGCTCGGGCAGCGTGAACGTCAGGTCTGTCGCCGCACCGTTGATGAGCAACAACGCCACGTGCGGGCGCGCCTCTGCGTCGATGGTCTCGACGCAGGCGCGGCGCAGCGCCAACGCCCGCGCCTCGCTGTCGTTCCACGCGTCGGGTGAGAGCGTCTGGCCGCGCTCGTCAAACCAGGCGATGTCCGGCACGCCCGGCAGGATCTCGGTGTTGCCGTGCACGTAATGCGGCCAGCGCAGCGCCGGGCTTGCCTTGCGCAGCGCGATCAGCCGCGCCGTATAGCGGGCGAGCGCCTGCCCGGGGTCTTTCTGCAGCAGCGACCAATCGAGCCATGAAAGGGCGTTGTCCTGGCAATAGGCGTTGTTGTTGCCGTCTTGCGTGCGGCCGAATTCATCGCCTGCCAACAGCATCGGCGTGCCGTTGGAGAAGAACACCGTGGCCAGCAGTGCGCGCGTCACGCGTTCTCGCAGGGCTTGGATGGCAGGGTCCTGGGTGGGGCCTTCGGTGCCCCAGTTGGCGCTGCAGTTGTCATTGTGGCCGTCGCGGTTGTCTTCGCCATTGGCATCGTTGTGCTTGTCGGCGTAGCTCACGAGGTCGTGCAACGTGAAGCCGTCGTGCGAGGCCACGTAATTGATCGACGCCCACGGCCGGCGATGGCGGCGGTCGAACATGTCGCCACTGCCGGTCAGGCGCGCGGCGAGGTCCGGGCGCTGGCCCGAATCGCCACGCCAGAAGCGGCGGATGCCATCGCGAAAGCGGTCGTTCCACTCGGCAAAGCCAGGCGGGTGGTTGCCGACCTGGTAGCCGTCAGGGCCGACGTCCCAAGGTTCGGAGATCAGCTTGACGGTGGAGAGCACCGGGTCCTGGCGTATGGCATCGAAGAAGCCCGAGCCCGGATCGAAGCCGTTGCCCTCGCGCCCGAGCGTGACGCCCAGGTCAAAGCGGAAGCCATCCACATGGAATGCGTTGACCCAGTAGCGCAGCGAATCCATCACCATCTGCAGCACGCGCGGATGCGACAGGTTCAGCGTGTTACCGCAGCCCGTGTCGTTGATGTAGTAGCGTTCCTGGCCCGGCACGAGGCGGTAGTAGCTCGCGTTGTCCAGCCCCCGGAACGAAAGCGTCGGCCCCAACTCGCTGCCCTCGCACGTGTGGTTGTAGACGACGTCGAGCAACACCTCGATGCCGGCTGCATGCAGCCGCCGGATCGCCACCTTCAGCTCATGCAGCGAAGGCGCCGACAGGTACGACGGCTCTGGCGCAAAGAAGCACAGCGTGTTGTAGCCCCAGTAGTTGCGCAGGCCGCGCTCCACCAGAAACTGGTCCTGCAGGAAGGCGTGAATGGGCAACAGTTCGATGGCGGTGATGCCCAGCCGCTGCAGGCGCTCGATAAAGACGCTGTCGCCCAGCGCGCTGAAGGTGCCGCGCTCGGGCGGCAGCAGGTCTTCGCGCAGCATCGACATCCCGCGCACATGTCCTTCATAGATGACCGTGCGCGACCATGGTGTGTTCGGGCGGATATCGTTGCCCCAGTTGAACGACTCATCGGTGACCACGGCCTTGGGCATGGCCGGTGCACTGTCGCGCCGGTCGAATGAAAGGTCACCACGGTTGGAGTTCAGCCGATAGCCGAACAGCGCATCGGACCAGCGCAGCGCGCCTACCAGCCGGCGGGCGTAGGGGTCGAGCAGCAGCTTGTGGGGGTTGAAGCGATGGCCGTGCTGCGGCTCCCACGGGCCGTAGGCGCGGTAACCGTAGACGAGGCCGGCTTCCACCCCGGGCAGGTAGCCGTGCCAGACCTCATCGGTGCATTCAGGCAGGGCGAAGCGGGTCAGTTCCTTGCGGCCAGCGGGGTCGAAGATGCAGAGCTCGATCTTGCTGGCGTTGGCGGAGAAGACGGCGAAGTTGATGCCCAGGCCGTCCCATTGAGCGCCTAGGGGGAAGGGTTTGCCGGGGGAGAGGGTTTTGGGGAAGCGGAGCATTAGAGGTTGTTTCGTTGTGCGTCTTTTTGGCTTGGTGGTGCATCCCTGTTTCGTACCCTGCCGGGCCCGACTCACTTTCTTTGTCTTGCCAAAGAAGGTCAGCAAAGAAAGGCGCGCCCGAGATGGCGACCCATCCCTTGAATTTCGTAATCGGGCGGAGACGGGGAAAACTCGCTTCGCTCAGACAGTTCCCCGTCTTGTTTCCGCCCGCTTACAAAAATTCAAGGCGCCATCAAGGGCAGGAACGTCAACGGCCGAACCGTTGGTATGCGTGCCCGAGTGGCACTTGCTTGTTGCTGTGTTGCTCGCTTTGCTTCGCGTTGTGCTGCTGGTGCCTACTGCACTTGTGGTCGATGGTTTGGCCCTTGGAGCCCTAGATGGCGCCTGGAATTTCTGTTGCAGAGAGGAAAGAGGAAGGGAAACTGTCTGAGCGAAGCGAGTTTTTCCCTTCCCCTCTCTGCGACATAAATTCAAGGAGTCTTTCGCCATCTCGGGCGCGCCTTTCTTTGCTGACCTTCTTTGGCAAGACAAAGAAAGTGAGTCAGCCCCGGCAGGGGATGAAACAAGGGATGCACCACCAGCAAGAAACTCAAACCTTCAAAACCACAACCCCCAACGGCGGCAGCCTTAACACCAACGACTGCTCCTGCCCATGCGCCGCCACGTGGTCCACATCCACCGCCCCACCGTTCCCGAAATCGCTGCCGCCATACACGGCAGCATCCGTGTTCAGCACCTCCCGCCACTGCGTGGCCCCGTCCGCCGGCGGCACGCCAATGCGATACCCCTCCCGCGGCACCGGCGTCATATTCGCCACCACGAGCATCGGCCGCCCTTCGCCGTCGAGCCGCAGGAACGCAAACACGCTGTTGGTGCGGTCGTCGCCAATCACCCAGTTGAACCCTTCGGGCGCGGTGTCTCGCGCATGCAATGACGGTTCGTTCCGGTACAGCGCATTGAGGTCATGCACCAGCCGCTGCACGCCACGGTGCCGCGGGTCATCCAGCAGATGCCACTCGGGTGATGCGTCGTGATTCCATTCGCCCACTTGCCCAAACTCGCAGCCCATGAACAGCAGCTTCTTGCCCGGATGCGTCCACATGAATGCGAGGTAGGCACGCAGGTTCGCCAGCCGTTGCCACTCATCGCCGGGCATCTTGCCCAGCAGCGAGCCCTTGCCGTGAACCACCTCGTCGTGCGAGATCGGCAGGATGAAGTGTTCGGAGAACGCGTACACCAGCCCGAACGTCATGCCGTCGTGATGGTGCTGCCGGTACACGGGGTCGCGCTGCATGTAATGCAGCGTGTCGTGCATCCAACCCATGTTCCACTTGTAGTCGAAGCCCAGGCCGTTGAATTCCACGGGCGCGGTCACGCCCGGCCAGGCGGTCGACTCTTCGGCGATGGTGATGGCGCCGGGGCAGCGTTCGTGCACGACCGTGTTCATCTTCTGGATGAACGCCACGGCCTCGAGGTTTTCGCGGCCGCCGTAGCGGTTGGGGACCCATTCGCCGGCGCGGCGCGAGTAGTCGCGATACAGCATCGACGCCACGGCATCCACGCGCAGGCCGTCAATGTGGAACCGCTCCAGCCATTCCAGCCCGCTCGCGATGAGGAATCCGCGCACTTCGTTGCGGCCGAAGTTGTAGATGAGCGTGTTCCAGTCCTGATGGAAGCCTTCGCGCGGGTCCTGGTGTTCATACAGCGCGGTGCCGTCAAACTGCGCCAGCCCGTGCGCGTCGGTCGGGAAGTGCGCGGGCACCCAGTCGACGATGACGCCCAGGCCAGCCTGATGGCAGCGGTCGACAAAGCGCGCAAACGCCTCGGGCGCCCCAAAGCGCGCAGACGGTGCGAACAGCCCCAGCGGCTGATAGCCCCAACTGCCGCCAAACGGGTGTTCCGCCACCGGCAGCAGTTCAATGTGCGTGAAGCCGAGCGCCGTGACGTAGGGGATCAGCCGGTCGGCCAGCTCATCCCATTGCAGGTTGCGGCCGCCGTCTTCCAGATCGCGCAGCCAGGAGCCGGCATGCACTTCATAGATGCTGATGGGCGCGTCGGGCTTCTGGCGTTCGGCGCGCGTTTGCATCCACGCGTCGTCGTTCCAGCGCAGCGGCGCCGGGTCGGCCACGACGGAGGCGGTGGCGGGCGGCGGTTCGGTCTGGCGGGCGGCGGGGTCGGCCTTGACCATCAGCCGGCCGTCGGCGCCGATCAGTTCGAACTTGTAGCGCGCGCCGGGGCCAACGCCCAAGCCGCTCGGCAAAAACAGTTCCCACACGCCGGCCTGATGGCGCAGGCGCATGGGGTGGCGACGGCCGTCCCACTGGTTGAACTCGCCCACCACCGACACGCGCTGCGCGTTCGGCGCCCACACCGCAAAGCGCACGCCGCTGATGCCGTCGATGCGCATCGCCTGCGCGCCCAGGCAGCTTGCCAGCGCCCAATGCGTGCCCTCGTTGAGCAGATGCATGTCCAGATCGCCGAGCAGCAGCCCGAAGGCGTATGGGTCTTCGGTTTCCTGCACGGCTTCATGGCCGGTGCCCGCAGGCCAGATGACGCGCAGGCGATACAGCTCCGGGTGGCCATACACATCCTGTGCATCGGCGCGCAGGGGTCCGTGGAACAGTCCCGTCCGGCCCACCGGCGTCATCTCCGTGATGATCTGGCCGCGCGAGTCGATGGCCTGCACACGGCGCGCGCCCGGGTAGAAAGCGCGCACGACCCAGCGCGGGCCATCTTCAGTGTCGAGGCGATGCGGCCCCAGCACTGCAAACGGGTCACCCAGGCGGCCATGCGTCAGCGCATCGACCTGCATCTGGTCGAGGCCGGGCGGCAGCACGACCGGTGCTTCGGGTTCGGCAGCGGTTTTGGTTGGGGTGGCAAAGTCGAGCGCGGTCACGGTGGGCCTCCCGTCGGGTCTTCTGCAGCGGGTGATGGTGGCTCTGCATGCAGCAGGCGGCGTGCCACGCGTGTGAAGCCTTCCAGCGGAATCGGCAGCCAGGTCGGGCGGTTGGACGCTTCGTAGTTGACTTCGTATGCGGCCTTTTCCAGCAGGAAAAGATCGAGCAGGTGAAAGTCGACCACGGGCTGATCCAGCGCGTTCAGATCGGGCCCGCGAATGGCAGCGGCATACGCCTCCAGGAAGCGTTCGGTGGACGCAGCGCGGAACCGCTCCAGCAGGACGTTGCGGCGCTCCTGCGCGGGCCCGGCCACATGATCGGGGCCCTGACGCATGGCGCCCACCACGTAGTCGAGCGAGCGCATCAGCCCCGCCACGTCGCGCAGCGGGCTGGTCTTGCGCCGGCGTTCTTCCACGGGGCGGGAGGGCTCGCCTTCAAAGTCGATCAGGAAGGCATCGCCCTGCGCCACCAGCACCTGGCCGAGGTGAAAATCGCCATGGATGCGCGAGAGCGTTGCGCCCAGGCCGTTTTCGGCATGCGCGCGGGCGGCGTCGAGCAGCGCCTGGTGTTGCGACAGCAGCCATTGCACGTCGGGTTGCCGTGCGCTGTCGGGATTTTGCCGTTGCCATGCCGTCAGGTTGTCATGCGCGCGGGTCAGCTGCTCGCTCACGCGGGCGATCCAGTAGGTGGCATCGTCGGCATCTGCAATGCGCGCGCCGAAGTTCGGGTCTTCGGTGGGCGCCGCCAGCGCGGCATGCAATTCGCCCAGCCGCGTGCCGATCACGCCGATGAAGTTGACGTAGCCGGCCAACGCCTCGTCGGTATCCACGCGCGCTTCCGAGACCGCCACCGGAGACGATTCACCATCGCCCGTGGTCACGCCTTCCATCTGCACGGCCAGTTCGTCGATGGTGCGTCGCAGGTAGTCCAGTGCCCACGTCCAGGCATCGCCCTGGTTGGGAACGAAGCTCTGCATGACGGCCAGCGTGGCGCGTTCGCCGTCGGCAGCGTGGTGAGAGACTTCGCCGATGAGTGCCGCCGTGTTGGCGTAGCCCACGCGCGTGAGGTGTCGCGTCATCTCCACCTCGGGGTGGATGCCCGTTGCGATACGGCGGATCAGCTTGACGATAACGGACTCGCCAATCACCAGCGAGCTGTTCGATTGCTCGGCCGCCAGCCACTGGATGGGCGTGTCGGGTGCCAGCGGCAGCGGCGCAGGCCGTGTGCTGCCGGCTTCAGGCGCCCCGGCAGGTTCGGCCAGCTCTGCGATGTTCGGTTCAGGCTCGAAATGCACGGTGCCGTCATTGGCTTCCAGCGTGGTGCCGCGCACGAGGTTGGTGAGCAGCGCCCGGGCGAAGGTCTCGGTGGTGAAGGCGTCAGTCAGGTAGCCGACATGGCGGCCGCGCCGCACGCGCGCCAGGGCGAGCTGAATGGGCAGAGCCGGCAGCGTGGCCGATTCCCATGCGATGGAAAGCGGCAGCAGGTAGCGCTCGACGCGCTCGGTGCCGTCGGGGCTGCCCAGCGTGACGGCCACTTCGTTGAGGAACACCTCGGGCCGCGTTGCCCCGGCCAGCGGGCGGTTGGTGGATGCGGCATCCACCGGCACGGGGGCGCCCCAGGCAAACTTTGCGCTACGCAGCACACTGTCCTTGGCGGCAAACCAGCGGCGCTTGGGCAGATAGGTTGGCAGGATTTCGCGTTCGATCAACTGGCGGTGTGCCTCGCGCTGTCGCGTATCGGCCAGGGCATCCAGCCCTGCGCGCAGCACCAGCGTCGTGAACTCGGGCAATTGCTCGGCAGCCGGTTGCGACCAGGTCGGGCCAGGCTCGTTCTCGCGCAGCTCCAGCCAATAGAAGGCGTAGGGCGGCAGCGTGAGCAGATACGACAACTGGCCGATGGGCGGAAACGCCGTCCCGCCAATCAGCTCCACCGGCACCCGCTGCGCAAAGGTGGACAAATCCAGCTCCACAGCCTGCGAGGCGCGGGAGAGGTTCGCCACGCACAGGATCGGCGCTTCGCCTTCGAGCGCGCGGATATACGCCAGCACCTTGCGGTTGGACGGCTGCAGAAACTGGATGGAACCCCGGCCGAACACGCGATGCCGCTTGCGCGTGGCAAGCAGCCGGCGCGTCCAGTTCAGCAGCGAATGCGCGTCGCGGCTCTGCGCTTCCACGTTCACCGATTCATAGCCGTACAGCGAGCCCATGATGGCCGGCAGCACGAGCTGTTCGGGGTCGGCGCGCGAGAAGCCGCCGTTGCGGTC
>NZ_MCGB01000112.1 GCF_001699815.1 Ralstonia pickettii
AACAGCCGCCCGCAACAACCGCTGCTGATAAGCCTGCAAATGCGCAAACGCCACCCGCAGCAGCGAAACATCCGTCCCCAACGCCCGCCCACGGCGCAGCATGTCCCCCACGATGTGATCCGCCTCCACCCGCGCGCCATTCTCCAGATCCCGCAGCATCGATGCCGTCAGCGGCGACCCAGCCTGCGTCAGCACATTGAGCCCCCGTTCGCGCGCAGCCTGCCGATTCGGATACCCCGACGCCGCAGCCACACGCTCGCACGCGTTGAACATCGCCTCGTTCAGCGCCGCGCCCTCGTCCGTGGCAACAATCTCGCCCACCGTCGCCCGCATCAGGCACGTCATTGCCGCCAGCGAAGTGAGGAACGTGAATTTCTCCCACATGTCCTGCATGACGTTCTCGGCCAGCACGGAATCAAAGTTGGCCGTGGCAAACACGTCGCGAATCGCCTCGGTGCGCTCGCGCGGCGCATGCGGTGTGCGCTCGCCAAAGGTGATCGAGTGCACGGCGGGGCCCTGGCCGTTGCTCAGATGCAGCACGGCACCATCCGGCGCACTCGTCGCACTGATGTGGCACAGCCCACCCAGCACGCGCGATTCACCAAACGCCGCATCCAGCCGTTCCAGATGCGCCAGCCCATTGAGCACCGGCAGCACCACCGTGCGCTCGCCGACCACGGGGCGGATCGCGGTGATGGCGTCTTCCAGGTCGTAGGCCTTGCAGCTCAGCAGCACCAGGTCGGCGCGGCCCCAAGCCGTGGCCTGGTCCGCGGTGATGGTCTGCACGGGCAATTGCGCATCGCCGTGCGGGCTGCGGATCACGAGACCGTGTTGGCGCAACCGCGCCGCGCGGGCAGGGCGCACCAGGAACGTCACGTCCGCGCCGGCCTGGGCGAGCCGCCCGCCAAAATAACCGCCGGTGCCACCGGCGCCAAGCACCAGAATCCGCATTGCTGTCGTCATTGGGTTCGTTTCCATCGAGCAGAAGATAGGCAAACGATTCTAGGCCTGTTCGCGTGACCCTGCAGACGGCGCCCCGCGCGCGCTAAAATGCTGATTTTCCTCACAATTTGACGCCTGTTCGGCCATTATTCAGCGCTGGCGGGGTCGAGATGCCATGACGTTTTCCAATAATTTCCACCGCCTCGAAACCCGACTGCAGTCGCAGGTTGGCCGCGCCATCGGCGACTTCAACATGATTGAAGACGGCGACACCATCCTCGTGTGCCTGTCCGGCGGCAAGGATTCGTACACGATGCTGTCGGTGCTGATGGCGCTGCAGAAGCGCGCGCCGGTCGATTTCAAACTGATCGCGATGAACCTCGATCAGAAGCAGCCGGGCTTTCCGGAAGAGGTGCTGCCCAACTACCTGAAGAAGCTGGGCGTGGAGTATGTGATCGTCGAGGCGGACACGTATTCGATCGTCAAGGAGAAGGTGCCCGAGGGCAAGACCACGTGCTCGCTGTGCTCGCGCCTGCGCCGCGGCGTGATCTACCGCACGGCCAAGGAGCTGGGCGCCAACAAGATCGCGCTGGGCCATCACCGCGACGACATCGTCAACACGTTCTTCCTGAACATGTTCTTCGGCGGCAAGATGAAGTCGATGCCGCCCAAGCTGGCCACCGACAACGGCGACCACATCGTCATCCGGCCGCTCGCCTATTGCGCGGAAAAGGACATCGCTTCCTACGCCCGCGCGATGGAATTCCCGATCATTCCGTGCAACCTCTGCGGCTCGCAGGAAAACCTGCAGCGCAAGAAGGTCAAGGAGATGCTGCTGGAGTGGGAGCGCCAGACGCCGGGCCGCATCGACAACATCTTCGCTTCGCTGCGGAACGTCGTGCCGTCGCACCTGGCCGATACCGACCTGTTCGACTTCAACGGCCTCACCACAGGCCTGGCGAAGATCGGCGAAGACGCGCTGTTCGGCCAGACTGCCTACGACCAGGCCCCGCTGGTGTTTGCCGGCTCGCACGACGACCGCATCGAGTTCGTGCGATTTGAGCGCAAGCCGGGCGACAAGTCGGCCGAGCAAGCCGTGCCTGGGGAGGCGGCGGCAAACTGAGCGGGGCCCGCTCCACACGGGGTGGCACACGGCGCACACATGCGCGCAGCGCGCCATGCCGGGCGTCCACCATCCGTCCGACCGGCCAGCGGGCTACCCGTCTCGGTCATGGCGCGATTGCAACAATTCCACCGTTTGACCGGTTCAGGGGGAGGGTGGGCCCCATGCTAGAATTTTTCCATCTGTGTCTTATACGCCGCAAAAGCGCCCCGCAGAAGGGTTTGCAGGCGGTCCGGCCATCCTGAGGGGAGGTGGCGGGCGGTGGGTTTCAGGCAGCCATTCCCGGTGCCGGCAACCCGTCGCAGCTATCGCTTCGAGTCACTCTAGGAACCTCCTTGTGAATATCGTCATCCTGGCTGCAGGCATGGGCAAACGCATGCGCTCCGCCCTGCCGAAAGTGCTGCACCCCCTGACCGGCAAACCGCTGCTGGCGCACGTCATTGAAACCGCGCGCACCATGTCGCCGACGCGCCTGGTGGTGGTGGTCGGACATGGCGGTGATCGGGTGCGCGAGATGGTTGGCGCGCCCGACATCGCCTTCGCCACGCAAGACAAGCAGCTTGGCACGGGCCACGCCGTCATGCAGGCCGTCGACCAGCTCGACGAGAGCGTGCCCACCCTGGTGCTCTACGGCGATGTGCCGCTCACCCGCGCCGAAACGCTGAGCGCGCTGGTAGGCGCCGCCGGCAACGACCACCTGGGCGTGCTGACCGTGCATCTGGGTGACCCGACTGGCTACGGCCGCATCGTGCGCGACGCCGCAGGCCGCATCACGCGCATCGTCGAGCAGAAAGACGCCAACGAAACGCAACTCGCCATCCATGAGGTGAACACCGGCATCCTGGTGTGCCCGACGGCCAAGCTCAAGAGCTGGCTCGCCACGCTCTCCAACGACAACGCGCAGGGCGAGTATTACCTGACCGACGTGATCGAGCGCGCCGCCAGCGAAGGCGTGCCGATCACGTCCGCCCACCCGCTGGCCGAGTGGGAAACGCTGGGCGTGAACAGCAAGGTGCAACTGGCGGAGCTGGAGCGCATTCACCAGCGCAACCTCGCGCAGCAACTGCTGGAAGACGGCGTGACGTTGATCGACCCGGCGCGCATCGACGTGCGCGGCAAGCTCACCTGCGGCCGCGACGTCGTGATCGACGTCAACTGCATCTTCGAGGGCGACGTCACGCTGGCTGACGGCGTGCGCATCGGCGCCCATACCGTGATCCGCGATGCCGCCATCGAGGCCGGCGCCGAGATCCTGCCGTTCTGCCATATCGAGCGTGCCAAGGTTGGCGCCGACTCCCGCATCGGCCCGTACGCGCGCCTGCGCCCGGGCACCGAGCTGGCCGAAGACGTGCACATCGGTAACTTTGTCGAGGTCAAGAACAGCCAGATCGCGGCGCACAGCAAGGCCAACCACCTGGCCTATGTGGGCGACGCCACGGTCGGCTCGCGCGTCAACATCGGCGCGGGCACCATCACGTGCAACTACGACGGCGCGAACAAATTCCGCACCGTCATCGAAGACGACGCCTTCATCGGTTCCGACACGCAGCTCGTGGCGCCGGTGCGCGTTGGCAAGGGCGCGACGCTGGGTGCCGGCACCACGCTGACCAAGGATGCGCCCGAGGGCAAGCTGACGGTCTCGCGGGCGCGGCAGGTCACCATCGACAGCTGGCAGCGCCCGGTCAAGCAGAAGAAGGAAGGCTGACAGGGTTTCTCCTGCGCCGAACAGCGGATGCCGCTTCGGCACACGAGCATCGATACTGAATTACCGAGTGCGGCGCACATTGAACGTGCGGCCACACCCCAAACTGGAGAAATCAACATGTGCGGTATCGTTGGCGCGGTTTCCACGCGCAATATCGTTCCCGTCCTGATCGAAGGCCTGCGCCGCCTGGAATACCGCGGCTATGACTCTTGTGGCGTCGCCATTCAGCGCGATGGCCAGCTCGAGCGCGCGCGCACCGTATCGCGCGTGGCCGATCTGGATGCCCAGGCACAGACGAGCCACCTGGACGGCGCCATCGGCATCGCCCACACGCGCTGGGCCACGCACGGCCGGCCGGATACCGTCAACGCGCACCCGCACTTCTCGGGCGACACCATCGCCCTGGTGCACAACGGCATCATCGAAAACTACGAAGCGCTGCGCGAAGAACTCAAGGCCGTCGGCTACGGCTTTGAATCGCAGACGGATACCGAAGTTGTCGCGCACCTGATCCACCAAGCCTACACGTACCCGAGCAGCAAGACGCGCGGCGACCTGTTCGCCTCGGTGCGTGCGTCGGTCAAGCGCCTGCACGGCGCTTATGCGATCGCCGTGTTTGCACGCGACAACCCCGACGTGGTGGTGGGTGCGCGCGCCGGCTCCCCGCTGGTGGTGGCGATTGGCGAGAACGAATCGTTCCTCGCATCCGACGCGCTGGCCGTGGCCGGTACCGCCAGCCGCATGGCCTACCTGGAAGAAGGCGACGTGGTGGAACTCACCCGCGACGGCTTCACCGTGGCCGATGCCAACGACAAGATCGTCGCGCGTGAAGTGAAGGAAGTCGGCACCTACGCTGCCGCTGTGGAACTCGGCCCCTTCCGCCACTTCATGCAGAAGGAAATCTTCGAGCAGCCGCGCGCCCTGGGCGACACGCTGGAAGGCGTACAAGGCTTTGCGCCTGACCTGTTTGGCCCCGAGGCGGCCCAGGTGCTGCCCAAGGTCGACAGCGTGCTGATCCTGGCCTGCGGCACGAGCTACTACTCGGGCTGCACGGCCAAGTACTGGCTCGAATCGATCGCCAAGATCCCGACGCAGGTCGAGGTTGCCAGCGAATACCGCTACCGCGAGACGGTGCCCAACCCGAACGCGCTGGTCGTCGTGATCTCGCAATCGGGCGAAACCGCCGACACGCTGGCCGCACTGCGCCACGCACGCGAACTCGGCCACACGCATACGCTCGCCATCTGCAACGTGGCGACCAGCGCCATGGTGCGCGAGACGCAGCTCAAGTTCCTCACGCGCGCCGGCACCGAGATCGGCGTGGCGTCCACCAAGGCATTCACCACGCAGCTGGCCGCGCTTTACATGCTGGCGCTCACGTTCGCCAAGCTGCGCGGCCATCTGAACGCCGAACAGGAAGAAGATGCGCTGCGTCATCTGCGTCACCTGCCGTCGGCGCTGAACGCGGTGCTGGCCCTGGAGCCGCAAATCATCGCGTGGTCGGAAGAGTTTGCCCGCCGTGAAAACGCGCTGTTTCTCGGTCGCGGTCTGCATTACCCGATTGCCCTGGAAGG
Organism: Ralstonia pickettii; assembly: GCF_001699815.1. Taxonomy (GTDB): domain Bacteria; phylum Pseudomonadota; class Gammaproteobacteria; order Burkholderiales; family Burkholderiaceae; genus Ralstonia; species Ralstonia thomasii. Next base: position 5,345 of record NZ_MCGB01000112.1, read on the forward strand.
CGCGCTCAAGCTCAAGGAAATTTCGTACATCCACGCCGAGGCCTACCCGGCCGGCGAACTCAAGCACGGTCCGCTGGCGCTGGTGACCGAGCAGATGCCGGTCGTGACCGTCGCCCCGAACGACGCGCTGCTTGAAAAGCTCAAGTCGAACATCCAGGAAGTGCGCGCGCGCGGCGGCAAGCTGTACGTGTTTGCCGACGCCGATACGCACATCCAGTCGAGCGACGGCATCCAGGTGATCCGCATGCCCGAGCACTACGGGCAGCTCTCGCCGATCCTGCACGTGGTGCCGCTGCAGCTGCTGGCGTATCACACGGCACTGGCGCGCGGCACTGACGTCGACAAGCCGCGCAACCTGGCGAAATCGGTGACTGTCGAATAAGTTTCGGCAGGCGCAGAAACAGAAAAGGCCGTCCTTCGGGACGGCCTTTTTTCGTGGTGTGCGCTTCGCCAGGACGAGCGGTCCAAGGCGCTGAGCGAGATCACCTCGGAGGTGTTTCGCATGGATGAACTACGCAGGCGGCTCGTGGGGATGGTCTCCGCACTCGACGTTCGCTACGACTTCGGTGAAGGACACCCGCTGCTCGGCCGCCGCATCCCCGATCTCGACCTGGACCCCGCCATGGGCCAATCGCGTACGGCGGGCCGACGCCCGCTATGCAGGAACGTGGGCGCTGCCGGTGGTTGGCACGGTGCCCGCGCCATCCGCAGTGCTGGTCCGCCTCGGCGGCCACGTGGCGTGGGTTGGTGACGGACCGACCGAGGGGCTGCAGGCGGCGTTGCTGCGGTGGTTCGGCTCGGTGACGGCCTGAGCGCCGCTCGCCAGCAGATACAGCCGGTGGAGGGCGGCGTCTACCCAGGCGTTTGAAGCAGCCGGGGTGACTGCGGTGGCCGGTATGCTGCACGGCATCGGAATCACCGTCCCTCTGGAGTCCTGGCATGTTCAACGTCCTCAGCAAGATCGTCCTGCTCGCCGTGTATGGCCTCGCGTTGCTCAGCTATGCCACGCCACTGCCGCTGTCGACCGATGCCATCGGCTGGCTGCGCATCGGGGCGCTGGTGCTGCTGGCTGCGCACCTGCTGGAAGTGGTGCTGTGCTTTCGCAAAGTGGCGCTGCACAAGGGGCCGCTGTTCGACAGCGTGCTGCTGACGTTGCTGTTCGGTTTTCTGCACTGGAAGCCCCTCGCAGACGCCGCGCGGCAAGCCCGCTGATCGCCGCAGACCGGCCCGACTAGCTGCAACGGCGGGGCAGACCTACTCTAGTTCCAGTCGTCCCTTGATTGACCAGTTGGGACTCCTTGCTGCAACGCGGCATCGATCATGGACAGAGTGGAACGAACAGCGTTTGTCTTTGCCGGTGGCGGCAGCCTCGGCGCCATCGAGGCCGGCATGCTGCGCGAGCTGGTGGCCTCGGGCGTGGTGCCCGACATGGTGGTGGGCGCCTCAGCCGGCGCCATCAACGCTGCCTTTTTTGCGTGCAATCCGCACGCGGCCGGCACCGCGCAGCTCGAGGCGCTGTGGCGCGGTGTGCGGCGCGCCGACGTGATGCCGTGGTCTTGGCGTGCAATGTTCAGCATGCTGGGCATCCTGGGCGGGCGACGCGAGCACCTCGTCGATGCATCCGGCCTGCAGCGCCTGCTGACGCGGCATTTCGCGCAGACCCTGCTGGAGGCGGCCACGCTGCCCCTGCACGTTGTGGCCACCGACATGCGCACCGGCGCCGAGGTGGTGCTGTCGTCTGGCGCCATCGTGCCGGCCGTGCTGGCCAGCGCTGCCATTCCCGGCGTGTTTCCGCCGGTGCGCATTGGTGATCGCCTGTTGATCGACGGCGGCGTTGCCAACAACACGCCGATCTCTGCGGCCATCCGGCTGGGCGCCACACGCGTCGTCGTGTTGCCGGCCGGGTTTGCGTGTGCCGACCGTCGTGCCCCGCGCAGCGCCATCGAGCACGCGCTGAACGCCTTGTCACTGCTGGTCGCGCGCCAGCTTGTGCAAGACCTGGAGCGCTGGGCTGGGCAGGTGCCCATTGCCGTCGTGCCGCCGCTGTGCCCGCTGGACGTGTCGCCCTACGACTACGCCCGCTGCGGCGAACTGATCGACCGCGCTGCTGCGGCCACGGCGGCATGGCTCGCAGCCGATGGTCTGGCGGGCACCGGCATCCCGGGCGCGCTGCGTGCGCACGACCACAACGAAGATCACCCGAACTGCAGCGCAGACCTCCACGGCATGCCCACGGCTTGATGCGGCAGCGTGGCATTTTCTGTCCGGCGTTGAAACTGAATCTGCGCGGCGCGGCTGTTTCCCCTGGCGTGGCGCGCCCATGATGCGGCTATCCAACGATCCAAATCACTGGGAAGCCTGCCATGAAAGCCGTTGCCTACTACCAAAGTCTGCCCATCGACCGCCCCGAGGCGCTCGTCGACCTGACCCTGCCCGAACCCACGCCAGGCCCGCGCGATCTGCTTGTGGAAGTGCGCGCCATCTCCGTCAACCCGGTGGATGTGAAGGTGCGCCTCGGCATGCCGCCGGTGGATGGTCAGCCCCGCGTGCTGGGCTGGGATGCTGCGGGCGTGGTGCGCGCCGTCGGCGCCGAGGTGTCGCTCTTCAAGCCGGGCGATGCGGTCTGGTATGCCGGTGCCCTGCAGCGCCCTGGCACCAATAGCGAGCTGCATGTCGTAGACGAACGCGTGGTCGGCGCGATGCCCGCCACGCTTGGGTTTGCGCAGGCAGCTGCGCTGCCGCTCACCGCCATCACCGCCTGGGAATTGCTCTTCGACCGGCTGCAGGTGCCGGAATCTGCAGCGCCCAGCGGGAAGACGGTGTTGATTGTCGGCGCGGCGGGCGGTGTTGGGTCGGTGCTCGTGCAGCTCGCGCGCCGGTTGACGGGCCTGACCGTGATCGGCACCGCCTCGCGCCCGGAGACGGCCGCCTGGGTGCGCGAGCTGGGCGCTCACCATGTGATCAACCATGCGCAGCCGCTGGCCGCAGAACTGCATCGCATTGGTGTGCCGGCAGTGGACTACGTCGCCAGCCTGAACCAGACCGAACACCACTTCGAGCAGATCGTCGAGGCGCTCAAGCCGCAAGGTCGCCTTGCGTTGATCGACGATCCGGCGCAGCTCGACGTGCGCAAGCTCAAGGCGAAGAGCCTGTCGCTGCACTGGGAGTTCATGTACACGCGCTCCATGTTCGGCACGGACGACCAGATCGAGCAGCACCGCCTGCTCAATCGCGTAGCCGCGCTCATCGACGAAGGCGCGTTGCGCTCCACCATGAACGAGCACTTCGGCACCATCAATGCCGCCAACCTCAAGCGCGCACAAGCCTTTATTGAAAGCAATCAGGCGCGCGGCAAGATCGTGCTGGAAGGGTTTTGATTCAGGCGTCGGCCAGATAACCGGCGATGCGCTCTTGCAGGAAGTCGCGCAGCCGCATCAGCGTGGGCGACAGCGCGAGGCGGTGCGTGCAGATCAAATGCAGCGGTGCCGCCTCGCCGCGCCAGTCGGTCAGCGCGGCTTGCAGCCGGCCGGCGCGCAGATCGGCCAGTACATCCAGCCGCGACTTGTAAGCGATGCCATGCCCCGCAACGGCCCAGCGGCGCACGAGTTCGCCGTCGTCGGCAATGCGGTTGCCGGTGACGCGCACAACGTGCGCCTGACCGTCGTCGCTCGCGCCGTGGAAGGTCCACTGGTCGTGCGTGGTGTCGGACAGGGCCAGCAACAGGCAGTTGTGCCGACGCAGATCGTCGGGGGTCTTGGGCACACCGTGCCGCGCAAAGTAGGCCGGTGCCGCGCACAGCACGCGGCGGTTGTCCGGCGCCAGCGGCAGCGCCACGAGGGACGAATCCTCCGGCTCGCCATAGCGCACCGCGGCATCGACGCGCTGGCGGAACATGTCGACCAGCCGGTCGCCGATGCGCACCTGAAGCGCCACCGCTGGGTGCTCGGTGAGGAAGTCGTCGAGCCAGCCAGTGAGCACGTTGCGCCCGAGGTCTGACGGGATCGACAGCGACACATCGCCGCCGATGGCTTGGCGTCCAAGGGCGAGCGCATCCTGCCCGGCCTGCAGATCGGCCAGCGCACGGCGTGCGTGTTGCAGATAGCGCTCGCCTTCCTGCGTGAGCGCCAGGCTGCGCGTGGAGCGCGCCAGCAGCCGCACGCCGAGTTCCGCCTCCAACCGCTTGACGGCTGCACTTGCTGCCGCGGGTGCAATGTTCAACACGCGTGCGGCCGCCGACAGGCTGCCGTTATCCACGGCCAGCACGAGGATGGTGAGGTCGTCGAAGCGGATCATCGTGCGTGGTGTGGAGTGGAGTGGAAAAACCGGGGATGGACGGCATCTTACCGAGCACATCGGCTTTCCGCACCTTGCCCCTTCGACTCGCATCCCACATGTCTTGTCGACATGCGCTCACGCTTCGACGCGCCACCGCGTGAGCGGGGGCGTTACGTCTATGCGCCTATTCCTTATGCACCGGAAACAGCGCCGACAGCACCTGCCGTGCCGTCCCGCGCAGCACACCGCTCGCATCCGGGTCGCCATACGCCAGTGCCGTCGCAAAGTTGCGTGCCTGCTGCAGCGTGACGTGGGGCGGCAGCGGCGGCACATCGGGATCGGTCTTCACTTCCAGCACCACGGGCCGGTCGGCGTTGAGCGCTTCGTCCCACGCGCCGGCCAGCTGGTCGGGGTTGTCCACGTAGATGCCCTTCAGCCCGATCAATTCGGCAAAGCGGTGATACGGCACGTTCGGGATGTCCTGTGCCGCCGGGAATTTCGGGTCGCCTTCCATCACGCGCTGCTCCCATGTGACTTCGTTCAGATCCTGATTGTTGAGCACCATGCAGATCCACTTGGAAGACTTCCAGCGCTTCCAGTATTTCGACACGGTGATGAGTTCCGCCATGTTGTTCATCTGCATGGCGCCGTCGCCCACCAGTGCGATGACAGGGCGCTCGGGATGCGCAAACTTGGCGGCAATCGCATACGGCACCGCCGCCCCCATCGATGCCAGCCCGCCCGATAGCGAGCCCATCATGCCGGGCTTGAACTTGAGATCGCGCGCATACCAGTTGGCGCAGGTGCCGGAGTCGCTCGTGACGATCACGTCGTCCGGCAGCTTCGGTGACAGCTCCCAGAACACGTGCTGCGGGTTGACGGGATAGGCCGGTTGCAATGCGCGGTCTTCCAGCGTCTTCCACCAGCTTTCATTCCAGCGTGCAATGCGGTCGGGCCAATAGGGATCGGTCTTGCGCTGGAGCAGCGGCAGCAGTGCACGCAGCGTCTGCGCGCTGTCGCCCACGAGGTTGACCTCCATCGGATAGCGCAGCCCCAGCATGCCGGGGTCCAGGTCGATCTGCACACCGCGCGCCTGGCCTTCCTTGGGCAGGAACTCCGCGTACGGAAAGCCGGAGCCGACCATCAACAGCGTATCGCAATGGTTCATCAGCTCCCAGCTCGGCTCGGTGCCGAGCAGGCCGATGGCGCCTGTCACATAAGGCAGGTCGTCGGGCAACACGGCCTTGCCGAGCAGCGCCTTGGCCACGCCCGCCCCCAGCGTTTCCGCCACGGCCGCCACTTCCGCGCTGGCTCCGAGTGCGCCCGCGCCCACGAGCATCGCCACCCGGCGGCCGCTGTTGAGGATGTCCGCTGCGCGTTCCAGGTCGGCGGCTTGCGGGATCACGCTCGGCGCGCTGTAGCCCACGCCCGAGTGCACCGTGCCATGCGCACGCGGCGGTTCGGTGTAGGGCATTTCCTGCAGATCGTTTGGCAGCACGAGCGCCGTCACCCGGCGTTGCCCGATGGCGATGCGTACCGCGCGATCCAGCAGGTGCCGCACCTGCGCCGGCATGCTGGCCTGGTGGACAAACGCGCCGGCCACGTCGCGGAACATCGCCGCCAGATCCACCTCCTGCTGGTAGTGCCCGCCGACTGCGGTGCGCGCCTGCTGCCCGGTAATCGCCAGCACCGGCATGTGGTCGAGCCGAGCGTCGTACAGGCCCGTGATCAGGTGCGCAGCACCCGGCCCGGACGTTGCCATGCACACGCCAAGCTCACCGGTGAACTTGGCGTGCGCCGATGCCATGAAGGCGGCCATCTCTTCATGCCGCACCTGAACGAACTCGATCTTGCCGCCGGCGCGCTGCAGGGCCCCGAACATGCCGTTGATGCCGTCGCCGGGGTAACCAAAGATGCGCCGCACGCCCCACTCGTACAGGCGGGCGACGAGGAAATCGCAGACGGTGGCTTGCATGGTGTCTGTCCGGTGTCAGGTGGTCGGGTCCGTCTCGGGTCCGTCAACTCGGTCAGCTCGCCGTCTCGGCCAGCAGCGCTTCCTTGCGCGCGGCCATGGTCTCCTGCAGCGGCGTCAGGTCGACGTGCTGTCGGACCAGCTTGGGAAAGAGTTCGGTCTCTTCCTCTTCCACGTGGTGCGAGACGTACTCGGCCAGCACGGTGAACTTGGCCGCGAACAGATCGTCGCCCGCGTGCATGCCGTTCAACTGCTGGATCAGATCCTTTGCGGTGGCGTGCTCCACCACGGCTTCGTCGACGAGGTCCTTGAACGCTTCGCCGCCGTTGTCGCGTACGTACGGGTAGAACACCTCTTCTTCAAGCTGCGTGTGCACGGTCAACTTTTCACACGCTTCGCGCACGATTTGCTCGCGGGTCGCTTCGTCTTTCTCCTGCTGGAACGTCTTGAACAGTTTTTTCACCTCGCGGTGATCGTCCAGCAGCATCGACAGCACGGCGCGTTGCGCCACAGGGATTTCAGCTTTGTTCATGAGGCTCTCCGGTAGGGGTTTCTGGTTTGATGCGCCGTACCGTCGAGCAAGCGGCATGCCGCACGCGCGCCTTTGCGGGCGATGTGCCGCAGGCAAGCTTCGTGCTGACACAGGTGGTTACGTGCGAGACGCCGCGCAGATGCGTGGCCGCCGCACATCATCCTGAACGTCAACTGATTGATGGGAGGTAACTGCTATGCAAACCACGACAACCGGCACCGCGCTGGGCACCGGTACTGGCACCGGTGTAGGAACCACCGCCGGTGTACGCATGCGCATCATCGGGCGTGCCGACTCCGATTCGGCGGGTCCGGGCCCGGAACTGATGGCCGCAGATACGCTGGAGGGCGATCGCGTCGTCAACCTCAATGGAGAAGACCTCGGCAAGATCACCGACATCATGCTCGACGTCCAGCGCGGCCGGATCGCCTACGCGGTGATGTCGGTGGGCGGCTTCCTGGGTATCGGCGACAAGCTCTTCGCCGTGCCGTGGAGCGCCATGTCGCTCGACGTGGACCGCAAGTGCTTCGTGCTCGATGCCAACAAGGATCGCCTGGAAGCGGCTCCCGGTTTCGACAAGGACAGCTGGCCCACGATGGCCGACCCGACCTGGGCGCAGTCCGTGCATGAGTACTACGGCTCGCGTCCGTACTGGGAAGAGTATTGAGGGCGCTCGGGCACGCCGTTCGCTTGCATGTCGTCAACCACGCTTGAAACAGGAGGGCGCTATGGAGAAGGGCAAGAAAGAGAAGCATCCCCACGCACATAAGCGTGAAGAGCTGGTGGAAAAGGCTGTGGAAGACACCTTCCCGGCCAGTGATCCGCCCGCCACGGGCGGCATCACACGCGTTGTCGACAAGGACAAAGACGCCGACGCACACCAGGACAAGCGCACCCACAGCGGCAAGCACCGGTAGCAGTCCGCCGGCACTGCCGCGCCCGCATCGCCTCTGGCATGCGGGCTTTTTTTTCGAGGCTGGCGGCTTACCGGTGCGCCAGGATGTTCACGACATTGCCGAACGGATCACGCACGTAAAAGCGGCGCACGTCCCACGGCTCATCGACGAGCGGGTAGACGATTTCCAGACCCAGCGACACGGCACGCGTATGCACCGCATCCACATCGTCCACCTCCACCGACAGCGCCGGCACCGGTGTGCCGTTTCCACCTTCGCTGGCAATGCTGACTTGCGGCGTCATGGTGGCGGCCGTGTCGGCAAAGGTGACGATCCAGCCGTGGTCCATCACGGCTTCCAGATCGAGCAGTTCGGCATAGAACGCGCGGGCACGTGCCGGGTCGGCTGCATGCAGATTGGGGGCGATGCGTCGGACAGCCATGCAGGGGCTCCTTTTTACCGATTCGGTGCCGGCATTCTAGTCACGGCTGTGACGCCCTGTTGGCATGCGCACGCGGCGCACATCACGTAAAGTGGCGGGCACTCGAACAACAGAGACACGCACGCCATGGAATTCCTGCAATCGCTGCTGGCACCCCGCCTGCAAAACGTTGAAACCTCCGCCATCCGCGAACTGTTCAAGGTGCTCGGCAAGCCGGGCCTGATCTCGTTTGCCGGCGGCTTTCCTGACGCCGCCCTGTTTGACGTGGAAGGCCTGAAGGCCGCGGCCGACAGCGCGCTCACCACCGACGCCGCCCGCGCGTTGCAATATGGCGCCACCGAGGGCTTCGAGCCGCTGCGCGAGGCTATCGTCACGCTGATGAAGGCGCGCGGCGCCAACGTCGCCAACACCGACATCCTCGTCACCACCGGTTCGCAGCAGGGGCTGGATCTGCTGGGCAAGGTGCTGATCGGCGAAGGCGATACGGTGCTGACAGAAGCCCCCACCTTCCTCGCCGCCATTCAGGCGTTCAAGCTGTATGGCGCCAAGGTGGCCGGCGTGCCGACCGATGGCGACGGCCTGGACGTCGACGCGCTGGAAAAGGTGCTGTCCACCGCGCGCCCCAAATTCCTCTACGTGATTCCCAACTTCGGCAACCCGAGCGGCGCGCTGATGAGCCTGGAGCGCCGCAAGCGCCTGCTGGACGTGGCCGTGCGCCACAACCTGCTGATCGTGGAAGACGACCCCTATGGCGATCTGTATTTCGACGCACCCCCGCCGCCGTCGCTGTACGCGCTGTCGCAGCAGACCGACGGCGCACAGGGGCGCGTGATCTACCTGGGCAGCCTGTCGAAGGTGGTGGCGCCGGGCCTGCGCGTGGGCTGGATGATCGCTTCGCAGCCGGTGCTGGGCAACGCGGTGATGGTCAAGCAGTTTGCCGATGCGCATACCTCCACGTTTGCGCAGGCCACGGCCGCTGCGTATCTGCGCAGTAATCGCCTCGAGACCGTGCTGCCGCGCACGCGCGCTGCCTATGCCGAACGCGCACACGCCATGGCCAACGGGCTGCGTGCGCTGCTGCCCGACACCGAACTGACCTTCAACCGCCCGCGCGGCGGCATGTTCCTGTGGTGCACCTTGCCGGGCCGCAATGCCGGCGATGTAGCCAAGATGGCCATCGAACGCGGTGTGGCGTTCGTGCCGGGTGCGGCGTTCTACCCCGTAGACCCGGATCGCTCGACGCTGCGTCTGTCATACGCGACCTCGTCGCTGGCGCAGGTGGAAGAGGGTGTGCGCAAGCTTGCGCACGCCATCGGCGAGTTCAAGCTGGGCTGACCGCACCGGCGCAGGCCGCGGTGGCACAGGCACACACCGACGCGCAGCAAGACCCCGCGCTGCTGCGCCGCCTGCTGCGCGCCAAAGACCGCATGGACGCCGCCTCGCACGAGGCGTGGCCCGTCAAGCGGCTGGCCGAAGTGAGCGGCGTATCGGCGGCGCATTTTGCGCGCTCGTTCAAGCAGGCCTTCGGCATTCCGCCGCACCGCTACCTGCTCACACGCCGCATCGAGCAGGCCACCACCCTGCTGCGCGACACCGACCTGCCCATCATCGAAATCGCTTACGCCACAGGCTGGGAAAGCCTCGGCACCTTCGGCCGCATCTTCCGCGACATCACCGGGCAGAGCCCGAGCGCGCTGCGCCGCCACGCACAGGCCACCGCGTCGCTGCAACAACTCGACCGCGTGCCCGCCTGTGTGCTGAAGGCGGCGCAGCGGCCCGACCTCGTCACAGCAGTTTCGGAGAAGCGCCGCCAGTTGGCGGAGGGTACAAATCCGTCACCCACCAACAACAAGGAGCGGTGATGAGCCAAGGGATCAATGTCGTCGGGCTGTATGTGGATGACCAGGACGCGGCGCTGGCGTTTTATGTCGACAAGCTGGGGTTTCGCGTGCACACCGATGTGCGCAACGGCCCGTACCGGTGGCTGACGGTGCAGCATCCGGAGCAGCCGTCGTTTCAGCTGGGCCTGTTCCAGCCCGGTCCGCCCATCCACGACGAGGCCACGGCGCAGACGCTGCGCGCCATGGTGGCCAAGGGCGCGATGCCGCCGCTGGTGCTGACCGTCGCCGATTGCCGCGCCGCCTATGCGCAATTGCGCGAGCGCGGCGTTGAATTCACGCAGGAGCCCATCGACCGCTTCGGCAGCGTCGACGCCGGTTTTCGTGACCCGGCCGGCAACGGCTGGAAGATGATCCAGGCCGCCGGAGGTGCACAGTGAGCGCCCCTAACGCAATCCGCCAGTTTCACCGCTGGGTGTCGATGGCGTTCACGCTCACCGTCATCGCCAACTTTGTCGCCATGGGGGTGGGCAAGGGGGCGCAGCCGCCTGCGTGGATCACCTATGCGCCGCTGCTGCCGCTGGCGTTGCTGCTATTCACGGGGCTCTATCTGTTTGCGCTGCCGTACCTGGATCGGCGGGGTGCTCGGCGTTCGACCGGTGATCGGGGGGCGCCCACCGCGGCCATCTGAGCGTGGCGCGTGAGGCTCTGAGGCCCGATTGCCGAGCTCAGACTGTCGAGCGTGAGCCTCGAAGGCTTGGGCACCAAGCTCAACGCCCGGAGCATGACAGTTCGAGGTCGAAAAAATCGGGCTCAGAGGGCCGAGCGCGAGGGGTCGAGGGCCGGACGCCGAGCCTTTGAGGCCCAAGCGTCGACCTCAAAGCCCGGAGCCCGAGTGTTTGAGGTCGAAAATGTCGAGCTCGAACTGTGGAGCACGACGGTTTGAGGCTCGACCACCGGGTTCAGAACCTGGCGCGTCGCGTTCCGCGCCCGGGGGTTCAATGTGCGACCGACGTGGCTGCCGGTTCATCGGCCAGCGCCGCCTCATGCCGCCCACCCATGCGCCACAGCACCACGGCCACCACATGGCACGCGGCGGCGGCCCATCCCAGCATGCCGGGCCCGCCATGCGCCAGCGCCAGCGCGCCAACGCTCGACCCCAGCGCAATCCCCGCATACACGGCCGACGCATGCAACGACAGCGTGATCGGCGACACATCGGGCGCCAGGCGGATCAGCCGCGTCGCCTGCGCCGGGCCGAAGCCCCAGCCGGCCATGCCCCACAGCACGACCGCGCCGATGGCGACGGCGCCGGCCACCGTGCCGTGCAGCACCTGTGCCGACAGCGACAGCACCGAGAAGGCCAGCACGATGCCCGCGCTGCTGACCGCCAGCACGCGCGCCACGCCGGCGCGGTCGGTCAGGTGGCCGCCCAGGCCCGTGCCCAGCGCCGCAAAGCTGCCGACCAGGAACAGCACGATGCCCACATGCTGCGGCGCGAAGCCCAGCCCCTGCACAAAGAACGGTGCGACGTAGGTGTAGAACGTAAAGCCGCCTGCGGCCCACAACGCGGACACCGCCAGCGCACCCAGCATGCCGGTGCGGCGTGCCACGCTCAGGCGTTGCGCCAGCGTGGTCACGCTGTGCGGCAGCGCGCGCGGCAGGCCAAAGGCGAGGCCTGCCGTGGCCAGTGCCGACAGCACACCGCATGCGATGAACGTCGAGCGCCAGTCGCCCTGCGCGGCAATCCACGCCCCCAGCGGTACACCGAGCGCCACCGCCACCGTGCCGCCACCCGTGATGATGGCGAGCGCCGAGCCACTGCGCGAGGCGGGCACCAGCGAGGTCGCCACCGCGTTGGCCGTCGGCAGAAAGACGCCGGCCGCCAGCGCCAGCAGCACGCGCGCCGCCATCAACTGCCCAAAGCCGTGCGCGGTGGCCGCCAGCAAGTTGCCTGCCGCAAAGATGGCCAGCGCGCCGATCAGCACGCGTCGGCGGTCGACGTTGCCGAGCAGCGTCGCCATCACCGGCGAGCCCACGGCATAGGTGACGGCAAACACGGTGACGAGCTGCCCAGCCGCCGGCACGCTCACGCCCAGGTCTGCGGCCAGCACCGGCAGCAGGCCGGCGATCATGAACCCTTCAGTGCCGATGGCGAACGCGCCCAGGCACAACCACCACAGCGATGCCGGCATGGTCGGCTCCTGTCAGAAGAGGAAAGCGGAGAGAGGGGCGGAGCGCAGAGGCTCCGCGAGGATCAGCGCGCGGTGGAGCTGGCCGTCTGGCCCAACAGCACGTTGCGCTCGTCGTCGGAGATGTCTTCGCGGCGGCGCGAGTAGGCGCGCTCGACCCCGGCATAGGCGCGCTGCGTGGCAGGGCGTGCGCCAACGGCTTCGAACCAGCGCTGCAGATTCGGAAAGTCGTTCAGGTCCTGACCATGCCCGGCGTGCGGCACGATCCACGGATAGGCCGCGATGTCGGCGATGGTGTAGTCGTTGCCGGCAATGTAGGGGCGATCGGCCAAGCGGCGGTCGAGCACACCGTACAGGCGGTTCGTTTCCTTGGTGTAGCGCTCGATGGCGTAGTGCACGCGCTCGGGGGCATACACGTTGAAGTGGCCGATCTGCCCGGCCATCGGGCCCAGGCCGCCCACCTGCCAGAACAGCCACTTGAGCACTTCCATGCGGCCGTGCAGGTCGGCGGGCGTCAGCTGGCCGGTCTTCTCGGCCAGGTAAAGCAGCATGGCGCCCGATTCAAACAGCACCACGGGGTCGCTGCCTTCGGCCGGGTCGTGATCGACCATGGCCGGGATCTTGTTGTTGGGCGAGATGGCCAGGAACTCGGGCTTGAACTGGTCACCCCGGCTGATATCGACGGGGATGACGCGGTGCGGCAAGCCGGTTTCGGCAAAGAACAGTGCCATCTTCAGGCCATTGGGCGTGGCGCAGTAGTAGAGGTCGATCATGGCGAGGCCCTCGTGTTCTGTCATGTTGGTTGACAGCGTAGGCGCGCGAGTGGCCTTTTGTAATGTCCAGAAACTGGAATTTTCAGGTAACCACTTACGGGTTGTGTGCCGCTTCGGGTTCCGCTGTCTCGCAGGAGCGTGCGTACCATTCCCACGCCGCGGTGCCGCACAGCACGCCCGTCGCCAGCGCGGACACCGCGAGCGCCGGCAGTTCACCCGCCGGCAGCCAGGCGCCGCCCAGCACCACTAGGCCAACCGCATGTGCCGGGCGCAACCGCCCGAAGATCGCCCACTTGAACAGCAGGTTGCCCAGCAGATATAGCGCTGCGCTGCCCAGCACCGCCAGCGTCGTCCCTTCATGGGCGCGGCCCACCGGATGCGCCAGCACGAACTCATCGGCCACCGCCCCGACGATGATGCCGGCCACCAGCACCACGTGGATGTAGGTGTAGGCCAGCCGTGCGAGCCGGCCCGGATCAGCCGAATGCGACATGGTGCGCGCGCCGCGCTCGGCAATCCTGTCGAAATACAGCCACCACATCGCCAGGCTGCCGATGAACGACAGCGCCATCGCCGCGATGTTTTCTGCGGTCCAGGCGAGGCCAGCAAACGTGGAGCCCGTCACCAGCACCGATTCGCCGAGCGCGATGATGATGAACAGCGAGCAGCGCTCGGCCATGTGGCCGCCTTCCACGTTCCAGTCGTTGGTGGTGGAGCGGCCCAGGCCCGGTGTGTAGAAGCCCATCGAGGGGCCGAGCCATTCGATGACCAGCGCGAAGATCCAGCACGCCCAGCGCGCGGAACCGTCCGACAGGCCGCCCGCCAGCCACAGCACTGCAGAGATGCCGAGCCACGTGGCGATGCGCTGGAAGTTGCGCCGCATGGGCAGCGACTCGCCGCGCACGGCCCACATGAAGAACACCGTGCGGCCGAACTGCATGAACACATAGGCCAGCGCAAAGGCCAGCCCGCGCGAGCCGAACGCCTGCGGCAGCGATGCCGAGAGCAGCAGCCCGCCCGTCATCAGCACGAGCATCAGCATGCGGATGGCGAGCTTGTCCGGATCGAGCCAGTTCGTCACCCACGACGTGAAGATCCACACCCACCACACGGCCAGCATCAGCAGCAGCGCCTGCGCGCCGCCTTGCAGCGTGAAATTGCTGATCAGCAGGTGCGAGAGCTGCGTCACCGCAAACACGAATACCAGATCGAAGAACAACTCGATGTTGGTGACGCGGTGATGGCCGTGGGCCCCTTCGGGCGAGGGGCGGAGGTAACTGCGGGGCATCGGGTGTCCTTCGGTGCGGCCTTGGAAAGGGCGATCAGGCCGACTGCATGCCGAGCGTGAGCGTGCCTGCGCCCACCATCACCGCACCGCCCGTGTAGCCGAAGCGGCGCTGCGCGGCCACGCTGGTCAGGCGCTTGGCGAGCAGCTTGGCGGCCAGCGCGTACATCGATGCGTTGGCGGCGGCCAGGATGACGAAGGTCGGCAGCAGGATCACGCTCTGCGAGAGGAAAGTCTGCTCGGCCGACATGAACTGCGGCACGAAGGCGACGAAGAAGACGATGCTCTTGGGGTTCAGCGCGGTGACCGTCCAGGCGGAGAGGAAGCGGCGGCCGGCGGACTTCTGCTGCACGGGGATGGTGGCCTCGGGCGCATCCGCCTGTACGTCATCCTGCAGGCGGCGGGCACTGAGAATGGACTTGATGCCCAGATAGACGAGGTACGAACCGCCGATCAGCTTGAGCGCCGTGAAGGCCGCGGCCGATGCGGCGAGCAGCGCGCCCGCACCGGCAAGGGACACGGCCATGGCGGTCGTGTCGCCAGCGGCCACGCCGGCAACGGTGCTCCACGCCGAGCGGCCACGGTTGGCCAGCGAATCACCAATCACCAACAGGATGGTCGGGCCGGGGATGAGCAGGATGATGATGCTGGCGCCGATGAAGGCCAGCCAGGTTTGGAGGGTCATGGGGTGGCTCGCTGTGTTGTTGGGGGGGGACACAGTTATCCATGAAAAATTTGGGGCGTCAAATGGGGAGGGGGTTTTGGTTTTGGTTTTGATGTTTGTGGTGCATCCCTTGTTT
>NZ_MCGB01000113.1 GCF_001699815.1 Ralstonia pickettii
AAGAGCGCGAAGAGCTTGACGGCCTGTACGAGTGCATTCTGTGCGCGAGCTGCTCGACGTCGTGCCCGTCGTTCTGGTGGAACCCGGACAAGTTCGTCGGCCCGGCCGGTCTGCTGCAGGCATATCGTTTCATCGCCGACAGCCGCGACCAGGCCACCAGCGAACGTCTGGACAATCTGGAAGATCCGTACCGCCTGTTCCGCTGCCACACCATCATGAATTGCGTCGATGTGTGCCCGAAGGGGCTGAACCCGACCAAGGCCATCGGCAAGATCAAGGAATTGATGGTGCGCCGCGCGGTGTAAGGAGGCCGGCGCTCACGGCGGCCTTGTATAGGCGTAAATGCGACAGTAGCGCGAAGGGAGGCTACATGACTGCGACGTTGCTCGGCACTTCAAACAGTGTCGAGCTGAGCTGCAGCAATGAAGTTACTCACGCAGAGATAGACGATCTCATTACGTCTCATGCATCGCGCCCTTGCCCACCACAGGACCCGTCGCTTGGCCCGTCGGAGAGCCTCCTTTGGGCTCTACCGAAACAGCCAAAGCTGAACGGGCATTGAGTTTGGCGGCATTTTCCTTCGACAACACAATTGAAGTTGAGCGATTGGAGGGGAAGACTCCCAACGAGATCGGTTTGCTATTTTCTGGAATCAGCCAGAGCTCAGTCGAAGCGCTGTCCGAGACCTGAAATGCGACAGCCGGCACGACGATGATCTCGCGCTTTGCTTTATCGACGGTCGCGGTCCAATGCGGCACGCCATCGTCATCTGCAATCGCCGCCGCAGCATAAGCTGACTTCAAACCAGACGGCGCCTCAGTGGGCGCTGCGAGGAAAAGATTCACCGCGACGACAGCAACCATTGCAAACGTCGTTGCAAGCGCCAACGTGCGCCAGAACCGAATGCTGTTCCAAAAACGCCGCATCTGTGCCCCTGCTGGCAGAGTCGTAGGCGCGCCAGTTCGCTCTACAAGCCCCAGATCGGCCTCGATTCGCCTCCACACGCGCGCAGGTGGTTGCCTGGAAGTGACGGCTTCACCAAGGGGAGAAAGACGAGACTCCCAAGCATCGACTGCTGCCTGTAGGGCTGCATCTTCATGCAGTGCACGCTCCACGGCGCTGCGCTCCTCGGTGTCCAACA
The DNA here is from genome assembly GCF_001699815.1 of Ralstonia pickettii. Taxonomy (GTDB): domain Bacteria; phylum Pseudomonadota; class Gammaproteobacteria; order Burkholderiales; family Burkholderiaceae; genus Ralstonia; species Ralstonia thomasii. The sequence continues at coordinate 1,142 of NZ_MCGB01000113.1, forward strand.
AACCGAGAACGTATTCAGCGCATTCCAGATCACGATCTGGCGTCATGACTGCTGCTCCAGACACATCTTCAGTTGCAGCAGGCTGCGTCGCACCCAACTTTTCATCGTACCGACCGGCACGCTCAGACGCGCTGCGAGTTCAGCGTAAGTCGCCCCTGTATAGAACGCTTCCACGATCACACCACGCTGGCGACCCTCCAGCTTGCGAATGCAACTCTCCAGGCGTCGATGCTCCTGGCTCATGTCCGCCACTTCTGATGGCGTTGCCCGTTCATCGACGATCTGGCCCCAGTCCGCCTCATCACCGGTGGTCTCGCGCGATTGCCGAAGACGATCGATCGACTTGTTCCTCGCCAGCGAGATCAGCCATGTCATGGCGGTCCCCCGATGAGGATCGAATTGGTCGGCGCGTTGCCAGATGGCGACATAGATATCCTGCAGCACGTCTTCGGCTTCACCTGAGCTGCGCAGGATTCCGTACGCCAACGAATAGAGTTTGGGAGAAGTTAGCGTGTAGAGCTCTGCGAACGCTGATTTACTTCCTTCGCCAGTTTGCTTGAGCAACTCAACGAGCCGTTCCCGAACGGCTTCCTGGCGCGCTGATATCGTGCCCTCGGCTTCGGGCAAAGATGCTCCGACAACGTGCATATGATTTCGCGTGCCTCGGTTGCCCATGACGGGATGTGGCAAAGGTATACCACCGGCGTTGTTCCCGCAACGAACGTCTTGAGCGTAGCGAAGTTGGGATGACATTGCCTTTCCTCTCGTCATAGTCCGAGCGCGCGAGGGCACGCGCCCCCGCGCTTCACGGGAAGGATTACGGCATCAATACCTTGTCCACGACGTGAATCACGCCGTTCGACTGGTACACATTGCCGATAGTGACCATGGCGACCCCGCCCTTGTCGTCGGTGACGGTCAGATGGTCGCCCTTCTGCATGACGGTGAGCGGATCACCTTCGACGGTTTTGAGCATCGCCTTGCCGCCGCCATCGGCGACGGCCTTCATCAGGTCTTGTGCTGTGAGCCGGCCGGGCACCACGTGATAGGTCAACACCTTGACCAAGGTCGGCTTGCTTTCAGGCTTGAGCAACTTATCGACCGTACCGGCGGGCAGCGCCGCAAAGGCTTCGTTGGTCGGTGCAAATACGGTGAATGGGCCTGCCCCGGACAGCGTATCGACCAAGCCGCCTGCCTTCACGGCAGCAACAAGCGTGGTGTGATCCTTCGAATTGACCGCATTTTGAATAATGTTCTTGGACGGATACATCGGAGCGCCGCCCACCATGGTGGTCGCTTCGCTATCGCCCATTGCGGCCGCCGCTACGGACGCATAGCCGCCAGAAATGATTGCGAAAGAAACCAGAACACCAGACAACCCTGCGAGTTGATACCGTTTCATCGTTGACCTCTATCGTGGCGCTTCGCAATGTGGAAGCAACCGATATACGAGCCCAACCGGCTATCGGATGCATAAACAGATCGTGCGACAACGCATTGGCAGTTCACAGAATTGAGTTGGCTTTGCATCAGAAAGATCGTCGATATCCTCCGAGCCGATGGTTGCCGACGCTCAGAGCGTCGTGCGGTCGCAGATTGGGGTTGTTGATCGCGGCTATGCTCGCCGAACTGGAGGGGGACGCTACATGAACGCCGGCTACCGTGCTGATGTCGGATCGGCCGCACGCTGGCAGAACAGCGGGGTCTGTGTTGGTCGCTGCCGCTAGAGCCGGATCGACGTGTGGCCAAGGGTCACGCCTGGAACGCGTGGAGCGCATGAATGGGGTGCTGGCTTGATCCATTCTGCATCCGAAATCGCCTGGCAGACGTATATCAAAACAGCGCTGCGCAGCCCTTGAGATAAACCGCGCAGTGCCCGATCCATACCCTGCCAAAGGAGATTGACCCATGAAGCGAGCACTGCTACTGGTTTTGACCTTGACTACCGCAACCTTGAGTGCATGCGGAGGGGGCGATGACACGCCCATGGCGATGGCATCAACGGCGTCGACAGCACAATTTCCCCAAAACGCCGACATGTGGGCCGGGCTTGGTGGAGATGCCAGCGCACCGGCCGCCATTTCAAAGGTGGTCGACGATGCGGTGTCCGGACTGCTTGCGGACCCCAAAGAAGCACCGTACTTCGCAAACATCGGTAAGCCGGGACACGATACGGTCGGACGTCTCAAAGCCTGCCTGAACCTCCAGTTCAAAGCGCTGTTTGGCGGCCCCTTCAGCTACCCGGGGCAAGTCGCGGCGGACGGCACTACCGTGATGTGTGACGACATGGCCACTGCACACTCTGACGTTGGCATCCCTGGCTGTGTGTTCGATCAGTTCATCACCGATGCCGCCGCTGTCATGAAGACCGATGGCGTTCCGGATGGCTACATCTCTCGCGTAGCACCCGTGCTCACCGGCCTCAAGTCGACCATCGTGTCGACCATGCCTCAGTATCTGGGCCCTAACACCGCCCAGAACTGCAAGTGAGCCCGCGAAGCGGGTTGCGCCGCTACGCACTGCCCAGCATTGCAGCCTTTACGGTTGCAATCGGTCTGGTCGGTGCAATGCACTTGAAGGCGGCTCGTCCTGTGCTCGCGATGCTTGGCGTTCCGTGCCCCGTCGACAACACCACTGCGGAGCAAGTCAGCGCGCTGCGCGCCAGCGGACTAGCGCACCTTCGGGCTGTGAAGCTCGCGCCAGCTCGCCCCGTCCCCGGCGGGTTCGTACTGGATGCCACGACCCCCGAGGAGGCCCGCCAGTGGGCACACGAAAATCGCATAGCCTGTGAAGATGTCAAGCACGGCTACAGCTATCTTCGTTGTCGCGGCGTCGACGCCAATAAGCTCGGTCTTGCCGGTCCGCCCGTCAGCGAGTTATGGCTCAGCTTCGGTCCAAATGGCCATCTGATCGGTGTGGACGTCTACCGGCGGGGTATGAGCGCCAACGACACAACCGCCGCCTGGGACGGCGCTAGTTATGCGCTGCGAGATGTGCTCGGTGTGCCAACGTCGACAATGGGTGATGCATCGCCAGCGGTACTGGGCGGATCGCCACTGCAGACCGCACGTTTGCAGTGGCGATTTTCCGACTACGTGGCAATCGTCACCGCGAGCAACCTGCCTTACGCCGGGCTGGCGGTCCGGGAACAGTACATGTCGTCTCGCCTTTGATTTGAATTGACTCTGCAATACCTTGGGGCCGGCAAATTCGCCGGCCTCCACTTAAGTAACTGCGTGCGCATGAACGGCTGAACAGCGCATCAGCCGGGCTTGTGCGACCTTTGTATGGTCCCCGCCGAATCCACGCCACCTGCCCCAACCTCCCTCCTCCACAGACCAAGCCGCAGCGCTTGACATGCATCAATGGCCGATTGTGGCGAGCCTCTACATTGGCAGACAGTGCGGGTATCCGCCGCACATCACACGCAAGGTCGCTCATCATGGCAAACAGTCGACGTACCCTCATCGCAACCGCCTCGACCGCGCTACTGCTCGCGTGGAGTTGTGCTGCGCCCGCCGCCGGCCCATCCAAGGAGAAGAAGGCATCGTCGCCAGCCGCGACGACTGTGCAGCAAGGCAATGCAGACTTTGACGCGCAGATTGCCCATCTGCGCGCCATCAGGGAACGCATGGCACGTGCCGATACCCCAGAAGAACGACAGGCGCTGATGAACGAGCGCATGAGGGTCATGCAAGACATGATGGCCGGCATGCGACAGATGGGCGACAGGCAACCGGCGACAAGAAGAGGCCAAGCCACTCAGATGGCCACGTGTCGGGGCATGATGGAACGGAACACCGCCGTGATGCAGGAGATGATGCAAATGATGATGGACGATCAGGGCACGGGAATGGGCATGGGCATGGGCCGCGGAATGGGTCCGGGTACGGGCGGCATGATGCAGAAGTAGATTCGGCAGGCCAGCTTGCTGCTGTCTCCCATGACCGCGACGCTCGCGATGAGCGTGAGTTCGGTTTCGGCGGTATCCAATGCGCTGCGTCTGCGCCGCGTGAGCATCTAGCCTCCGTGCAATCAGCGGGCGTTCAGGGGGCGCACGCTCATGCTGTCACTGAGCGTGGTCGGAGGATAGACGACCACGGTGTCGTGGTCCTGAAGCCCATCGAGCACCTGGGCTTCCTCCGCGTTGCGCTGTCCGATCTGAATGATTCGCTGTACAGCTTTTCCGTTCTTAACGATAAACGTGCACCAGTTACCGCCGCAGCGGAATAACGCGCCAATCGGCAGCTTCAGTACGTCGGGTTGTTCCCAGATGACGATGCGGCCTTGTACGCGGTACCCATCATTCAACCTGCCTGGCGGGTCGACAAGATCCGCCACAATATGGACGCGCTGTTCTTCAACCCCGAGCGCCGACACCTTGGTAAACGCCCCTGGACCTACTGTCCGGACCGTGGCGTTGACGGCCCACGGACCGCCCCACTCCACTACCGATACGCGCATGCCCGGACTGATCTTGACCGCATCGGTCGATAGCACGTCGACGACGAGTTCGTAGCGCGATGGGTCGGCCAGAAGCATCAAGGCCGCGCCTGCAAGCACCACGCGCTCACTTTGTTGCTCGATGCGCAACAGAACGGTATTGGTCGGGGCACGAACTTCAACGGGTTGCCCGGCTTCCAACGCCTTCAAATTTGCCATGGCGACACGAACGTCGGCGGCGGCGGACGTTTCTCTTGCGCGTGCTGCTGTCAGATCGCTGGCACTTGAGGCAGCCATGGTCCGCATCTGCTCCACTTCCTGCCTGGACATGGCACCGCTGCTCAAAAGCGTTTCGCCCCGGTCCAAGTTTCGGCGCGCTTGGTCGTAGTCTGCCCGCGCATGCGCGGCCCGCGCCTGGGCCTCACTGAAAATTGCCTCTGCCGCATCAACACGTGCGCGTTGGGCAGCTCGTTCTCCCGGAGTCATCGGCACCGGCACCAGAACGGCGATCACCTGCCCTGCCTTAATCTGATCGCCTTCATGCAGTTCAACGCGAAGCAGTCGGCCTGTGATGGGCGCAGTGATGACGTAACGATCATGCGCACGGATTTCGCCGTCTTCATCGATCGTGACTTGAAGCGGCCCACGGGTGACACGCCCTGTGTCCACGGCCGCAGGTACCGGCCAGAGTGCGTACGTGAGCGCCAATGCCAGCGCCAGCGCAGCACTTGCAAGTGCGAGCGTCTTTCGCAGGCCACCACGCTTCATGATTCTCTTGCCTTGAGCACTGCGACGATATCCAACCGTCTGATCTTGGCCGCCACCAGCAGCCCCGAACACACGACCGCGCCACCGGCTACAACGAATGCGTAAGCGAAGGTCGCGGCGTGAACCACGAGCGGAAGGCGGTACAAGTCGGTTGCCAGCCGAGTAGAGAGGAGACCGCACACGCCGTAGCCGAGCAGAAGTCCGGCTGGCAGCGCAATGGCGGTGAGCACAAACTGCTCCCCGAGCAGAATCCACGCGACTTCGGCCTGCGTGAACCCGAGTACGCGCAGGGAAGCCAACTGTTGAACACGTTCCGAGTAAGCGATGCGCATGCCGTTGAACGCCACACCAAACGCGATCACACAGGCAAAGGCGAAGTTGATGGACGTGGACAGACGAACGCTCTCGTCCATGATCTTGCGGAAGCTGGCGATGACGGACTGGCGAACCGCCACTGCATTCACCGCTGGCAGACGCTTGAGCGTCGCATACAGATGGGCAGCCGCATGCTGATCGACGGACAGCCTCGCACCTGACCAGTTTCCACTCTCCCCAAGCAGCTTTGCCAGTGCATGCTGGTCCATGTAGGCCGCGACGCCCACCAGATCTCCGGACAGCCGCATCAAGGTGACTTGCCTGGTTTGACGCTCTCCTTCAAGCACTTCGATCGTGATCGGATCACCAGGTCTTATGCCAAGCACGGCGGCGAGTCGGGCCGAAACCACCAAGCCGTCCGGGGGCATATGCAACGGTCTGCCCTCATCATCAATTAGCCTGTGCAGATCCGCCTTCTGAGCGATCCCACTCAGCGAGACGCGCCGAGACCGATACCCCGCGGATAGCTTGACCGGTACATCGCGGAACCCCTCGACCTTCAGCACGCCGGGCAGACGCTCTATTGCGTAGATGGCTCGGTGGGATAAGGGTTGAGAAAAGGCCACCGTCACATCCTGCCGCTCGATTTGCTGGAATTGGGTATCGAAAAGGAAATCGATTGAATCGAAGAAAAACCCGCCGACGACAAGAATCGCGCTTGCGCACGCAATGGCCAAAGAACCAAGGAGCGACTTGACGGGCTGGCGCGCGATATTGCGCGCAATCATTCGCCACACCACGCTCATTTGCCGGTAGATGCCCGCCCGCTCTACCCAGCCCACTGAAAACGCTGGCGGAACGACCGCGCGAAGCGCCTCGACGGGCATCAATCTCATGGCTTTCGCAGTGCTCGCGATGGCACCGCCAACCGCCGTTCCAAAGCTAATGAAGAACGCCCAGGCCATCGTCGAAAAATCGGCGCGAAACTCGAGGTGGGCCAGCCGGTAGTACCGGGCGTAGAGGTCGGTTAGATATGTCCCTAACGCCAATCCCCCTCCAATACCGACAACGGTGCCTGCCGCAGCAACGACGCATCCGAGCTGCAGGTAATGCAAACCGACTGAAAGGTCACCGTATCCAAACGCCTTCATCAAGCCGATCTGTGAGCGCTGTGTATCGATCAGTCGGGTCAGGACGTTCTGCAGCAGAAACATTGCGACCAGAAAAAAGATGGCTGGCACATAGGTGGCAGTCACGCGGTTCTGTGCGATCTCGTCGGTAATGAACCGATTCGATATTTGGTGATCGCGGCTGATTGTTCCAAGTCCGCCGTACGGCAACAACGTTCGATCGATTTGCGCGATGACGTGCGGCGCGGGCACGCTGCCATCGAGAGACAGCACGAGATCATTGAAAGCGCCATCCATGCGGAACGCTGCCGAAACCGCATTCACTCCCATCCAGACTATGCCGTAATGGCGGTTGTCCGGGAAGATGGAGCCCGCGCCTGCCTCGTAGACATACTCCGGCGAGATTGCAAGACCAACAATGTGCAGGCGCTTCCAGCGGCCGTTCAGGATGGCGCTGAAGTACTCGCCCGCTCGCAGGCTGTTGGCATCTGCGAAGGCCGCGCTGACCAACACCTCATCCTCTCTGCCCGGCGCAATGTATCGGCCGCTTTGAAGATGCAGCAGGTTGAGCGCGGGCCAACCGAGCTCCGGGATGGAAACGAGGCGCGCCGTGGCTGGCTCGGAAAGGCCGGGTATGTCGACCGTGACATCTGACACTACGCGTGCGTCCACATGTGACACTCCAGGCAATGCAGCAACGCGCGAGGCAATCTCCAGTGGTGCGCGCTTCAGATGCACGAAGAGATCGGCAAAACGGTATGACGCGTAGTAGTCCTGCTGGGCGTTCAACAAAGCCAGATAGGTGCTGCGCATCGCAACAAACGTGGCGACACCACATCCGACAACGAGGACTGCCGCCAAGACCTGCGCCCGCATTTGCCAGAGGTCTCGCCAGAGTAGCCGGACAAGCATGCTCACCATGCCAGGTCTCCGACTCGGGCACGCTGCCCGTTTCGGCGGTGCTCGACAATGGTGCCGCTGCTCATACGAACGACACGATCCGCCATGTCGGCGATGACGGCGTTGTGCGTGACGATCACGATCAGGGTGCCGAACTCGCGGTTCACCTGTTCGAGCACCTCCAGCACCAGTTGCCCGGTCCGAAAATCCAGTGCGCCGGTCGGCTCATCGCACAGAAGGACATCTGGCCGTTTTGCGACCGCGCGGGCGATGGCAACGCGTTGCTGCTCACCACCCGACATCTGTGAGGGAAAGTTATCCGCAAGCGTCCCGATCCCGACCCTGTTCAGAGCCTCAGTGGGATCCAGCGGATGCTCCGCGATGTCCGTCACCAGTGCGACGTTCTCGCGGGCAGTCAGGCTTGGAATCAGGTTGTAGAACTGAAAGACGAATCCAACATGTTCCCGTCGGAAACGCGTCAGGCCCCGGTCTCCCGCGTGGGAAAGATCGTGGTCCCGATACACGATGGAACCGCTCGTTGGTGTATCCAGCCCGCCCATCAGGTTGAGTAGCGTGGATTTTCCGCTACCCGACGCCCCGAGCAGCACAACGATTTCACCCGGCCCGAGTTCCAGGTCGACGTGTTCCAGAGCGCGCACGCTCACGCTCCCCATTGGGTAGACCTTGCTGACGGCCTGAATATTGAACACCGTTTCCACGACACACCGGTCTGCTAGGAGGGCGGGCGAGTGGGCCGCTCAGATGTTTGGTGCTGCGCTGAATGCGACGTCCAGCGTTCTGCAATCGCCCTCCCCACCTGCATGCCTGCCGCAATGGCAACATCCACAGAATCAAAATCCGGAGAGACGTGGTGGAAACGCTCCAGTTTCGGGTACTCCAACGCGGCTTGTTTTGGCGAGCAGACAAAGCCGGTGTAGGCGTACTTGAATCCATCGCAACGCCCAACGACCACCAGAATATGAATGGAGCAGCCACGGTGCTGTTCAATTGCCCAGGCCGACATATCGATCTCCTGCAAGGCGCTCGGGGTCGTAGTGCATGCCTGACTGATCAAGCTCTGCCGCCCATGTCTTGGCATGGTTTGCCGGGCGAAGAAGAGAGGGGCAACGCACTGGTTCTTTCAGGCTACTTGTATTCGCCCGCAAGGCGTTGACGTACCTCAACCACTGCGGGCGCGATCCCTGCGGGCCCAGCGTGTCGGCAATACGTCTCAGGCTCGTTGCCAATGCACCCTGCTCAGCGCTGCACCTTTGTCCGTGTGTCTTTGGCGGAAGATGCAATCGATTCCCGTCGCCGCCATCGCAGGTGCTTCGTTTGCAGCAAGTGCTGCCAATCCAGTTTGGCAAACCCATAGACGAGCGCCAGAAACACGACCTGCGACACGACGAAGTACACACCCATATACGCCCCGTCGATCTCCGTTTCCACATCCAGATAACGGGCACCAATCTGGGCAATGCGCGTCCAGGTCAGGTAGCTTATCCAGCGGCCAACGAAGAACGGCAGGCCGATCAACCAAAGCCGCATCCCAGTCAAGCCGTAGGCTATGAAGATGTAGTTGGATGGGAACGGGCTGAAGGCATACGCGAGCATCAGCCCGACCGTCATACCTTTGCGGTCTTCCAGCCAGGCACGTACAACGTCGATGTTCTGACGATCCGCCTCGCGCATCCAGCGGTTGCGTACGAGCGTGCAGGATAGCCGCGCCAGAACCAGGCGGCCGAGGGTTGCTGCGCAAGCGGCAATGCCCGCAAGAAGCACCGGGTTGGCATCAGGCCGTGAGAAGCCCACCCATGACATCACCATCCATGTGGGCGGTGCGAAGGCCGGCATCACGTTCAGCAGCAGGATGGTCGCGAACAATGCGAGCAGGTTTGTCATGACGATCAAGCCTCTCCTCCGAGCACATGGAACAGTTCGTCTTCTTGTGCGCAATGCAGCCGCAGAATGGCATCGAGCCCATACAGCAAGCGTTGCAGCTCTTGCGTCACAGCGGCATCGGGGCCGTCGGCGGAAACATCCGCCACGATCCGGCCCAACAGGTTCGTCACGCGGAATATCTCGCGATGCATGGCGCTCATTGCCGCCATCGGGTCGTCTCCTCCGAGCAGGCGGGCGACGTCCGGATAGAGCTGGGTATCGTCTCGGCGCTCATGTGGCACCAGGACGTCAGCCAAGGACTGGTTGAGCGATAGCAGCGCGCCTTTTGCGGCACTGCCTCCCATATGGGGCAGTGAGTCTGCGACCATGCGGATCCGGCTCAGAATGGGCTCCAGCTCCGCGTGTTCAGCCTTGAGGCGCTCGACGTCTGCGCAGACGAGTGAACGGGTCGCTTCATCTGGCGTGGGCAACAGCGCTCTCAACGCGCTGGCGATCGCCAATACATCGATGAGCTCCTGCAGCATGGCGCCCGCCAACGGTGGTAGATGGCCCAGCGCTGCGACAACCATGGCTGCGAGCGACAGAGACATGCCAATCATCACGCTCTGCAGTGCCACGCTGCGTGTACGGTGCGCTATCCGGACCGCGTCAACGAGCCGATCCAAGCGGTCCACCAACAAGACAATGTCTGCAGCTTCCGAAGAGGCCGCAGCGCCCCGCGCACCCATTGCCACGCCAATGTCCGCCGCGGCGAGCGCAGGTGCATCGTTGACGCCATCACCGACCATGATCACCTTGCCGTCGGCGCGGGCGCCCCGAATCACCGCGAGCTTGGCCGCTGGCGACAGGGCCGCATGGACCTCCGTCACCCCCAACATGGATCCAACCGATTCGGCAACATCTGCCCGATCCCCGGTCAACATCGCTTGCCGTTTGATGCCCTCTCGACGCAGGAGTCGGAGCGCACGAGGCGCCTCAAGGCGAACGCGGTCAATCAACTGCAATGCGCCCACGAGTTCACCATTGACGCCGACAAAGACAGCCGACGCACCGGCATAGCTCACGCGCTTGGCGAACGCTTCCACCCAGGACGGCTCGGCGGATGAGCCCAAGACATAAGGCAATGAGCCGATGGAGACGACATGCCCGTCAACGCGGCCGCAAACGCCAGCGCCCGGACTCTCGACAACCCCACTCGGCAGTCGCAGCTTTGCACCCTGTTCGCGCGCAGCCTTGGCGACGGCTTCTGCCGTGACGTGATTCGATGCCTGTGCGATTGATCCGGCCAGGCCCAGCACAACATCGGACGCGTAGTGCGGTGCGCATTCAACATCGACCAGTCGTGCAAATCCGCTGGTGAGCGTGCCAGTTTTATCGAAGAACAGCGTGTCGGCCAACGCCAGCCGCTCGAGCGCGCCGCCGCCTTTGACCAGCACGCCTCGCTTGGCACAACGCGACAGCCCTGAAACGATGGCGACGGGCACTGCCAGGATAAGCGGACACGGCGTAGCCACGACAAGCACGGCAAGACAACGCGCCGAATCACCCGTGAGAATCCAGCTTGTCCCAGCGAGGAGAACGGCGACGCCCCCAAAGGCAAAGGCGTACCGGTCAGCCAGCCTTACGGAAGGACTGCGCTCGGACTGCGCCGCACTGACTAGCCGGACAACGCCTGCAAACGTGCTCTTTTCGGCGGATGCACTCGCGATCATCTCGAAAGCGGCGCCCACATTCAGCACGCCGCTGCAAATGGCATCTGCGTCAAACGATGGCGGGTGAGCGATTCTCCTGTCAACGTGGATTCATCGAGATCGGCAGGCCCGGACAAGGTGCCATCCACCGGCACGACTTCACCGTGCCGCACCAGCAACCGGTCACCCGCTTGCACCTTCTCCAGACTGACTTGGTGCCACTGCCCGTCGGCGAAGCGATTGGCCCGCTTGGGTGCATGGCCGAGCAACGCGGTCATCTCGCGCTGCGCACGCGCTTGCGCGAAGTCTTCCAATGTGCGCCCCGTCGCGAGCATCAACGCAATGACCGCTGCGACCAGCACCTCGCCGGACAGGAGCGCAAAGCTGATCGATATCACTGCCAGAACATCCACGCCGGCCTGCCGTCGCATCAGTGACCGAACAATCGTGACGACCAGGGTTAGCCAGTTTGGAACGACACCAATCAGCCAGAGTTGCCACGCCAGGACATCGGCACCGAGGTACCGTGCCCACAACCCGGCCGCCAGAGTCAGCGCCGACACGGCAAGCAATGCTACGTTGGCGAGCAAGCGCGTGGAGTGCATCATTGAGCCTCTTGTCGGCGCAGTTTTCATGTGCGCTAGATCATGCGGCGCAGCAGCCGATCCTTCAGGATGAATTCATGCCAGAGCGCCGCGGCGGCATGCAGTCCCACCGCGATATAGACCAGCGTGGCGCCCGACTCATGCACCTCCTTGGCCAAGTGCGCCAACGTCTTGTCTTGTGCAACCGCCAGCGGCAGATCCAGCCCGAACGGTTGGATCGGCTTGCCACCCCAGGCCAGTGCCAACAGGCCCAGAACGGGCATCCCAACCATCAGTGCATAGAGCGCGCCATGCGTAAGTCGTGCTGCAAGCTGCATCAGCGGTGTGCCCGGAACGGGAGGCGGGGCCTGCGTGGCCACCCGGGCCAACAGGCGCAACACCATCAAAGCGAGCAAGGAAAGCCCCGCCGTCTGGTGAATGATGAATAGCGCTGCGCGCTCGGCACTGCCTTTCGGGAAGAAATCCATGATTTCGATGGCCACGACGGCGATCAACACCGCCAGGACCACCAGCCAATGGAGCGCGCGCATGGTGAAGGAGTATTTCAGTTCGGATTGCATAGCGTTATCCAGGATGTGTTGAGTAAGAGGTCAAGCGGCAGCAGATCAATCGTCGAAGTCCCACATCCGATGCAGATCGAGCTGGAGACGGCTGTCTGCCTCCAGCAGGTCGACGCGGGCGAGCCTCTCGGCCAGTTGGGCCTCGGCCAGACTACGGCGCGCGGCCAATAGCTCAGTCAGGCCCGACTCCCCTGCGCGATACGCGCGCATTGCCCGGTCGGAAGCGCTTTTTTGCAGCGTAGCCGCTTCCATCTGCGCTTGCGCGCTCGCCCGCTTGCCTTGCAAGTTGCCATAGAGCACATCGAATTCGGCACCGAGCCGTCGCTCGGCACCCAGCCTGCGCCGTGCCGCCGTTTCTGCATCGGCAGCGGCCGCCACCGCCGTTGAGCGACGATGCGCAGAACCGATCGGCATGGCAACGCTCACACCCATGATGCGTTCGGCACCGCCGCGCTCCACCGTAACAAACATGCCGACGGTCGGGTCGGCTCGACGCTCCAGATCGGCGCGCTTGGCCATCTGCTGCGCCTGCGCCTCTTCTGCCATGGCAAGCCGGTATTCGTGACTGTCCTGGATGTACTGCGTACGTAATCGATCTGGTGGATCTTGCGGCAACGGGGGTAGCGCGGTATCGGCGCCGAACGCGGGATGGCCCAGCCCTGGAAACCGGGCTTGCAACTCCGCCTGCGCAGTCTGTTCCGCTGCCGCGGCTGTCGCCAGCATGGCTTGCGTGCGCGCGCGATCAGCTGCGGCCAGTTCGGCATCCAGGCGTGAGGCATCGCCCATTTGAACCCTGCGGGCAGTCAGCGCCGCCAGATCGGCAGCTGCCTTGGCATTTTCCAGCGCGGCCAGGCGTGCCTGGCCTGCTCGTACGGCACCAAACCACAGAGTCAGAACCTGGCGCGATGCCTCATGGCGTGCGTCCTTGACGGCAAGCTGGCCCGCCTCGGCGGCCGCGTCGGCGAGCTGCGCATCGGCTTGCGCTTTGCCCCATAGCCGTAAGGGCCGCTCCACAGTGATCTGCCCTTCGGCATGGCGCTCGGAAGGGTCGCGCACCTGGCGGCGTTGGCCAATCGCACGCACCACGGTTTCCGCCGTGCCGGCGCGGACGCCTTCAGCCCGGGCCAGTACGGCATCGCGGCGGGCCTCTGCCGCGAGCACATCGGGCGACAGCGCGACGGCCTCGCGCACGGCGTTCTCGGATGGCAGATGGCTCGACGAACCTTGCGCTTGCGCTACGGCCGTCCAAAGCACCAGCGTGCCCGCCCCCGCCAATACGATGCGAAACAGATCCAACCTCATTGTGAATCTCCTTGCCCCGCAGCCGCACGCGGCCGAGGCAACCCAAAGCGTTCAAACAGCAGGGGCAGAAGAAGCAGCGTCAGCGCAGTCGAAGAGATCAGCCCACCTGACACGACGATCGCCAGCGGCCGCTGAATTTCTGACCCTGGCCCGCTGGCCAGCAGCAGCGGAATCATCCCCAGCGCGGTAATGCAGGCCGTCATCAGGACGGGCCGCAGGCGGTCTCGCACGCCGGCGCGTACGGCTTGCGCCATGCCCAGGCCGGACTCCAGCAGCGTGTTGAAGTGGGAGACCAGCACCACGCCGTTGAGCACCGCGATCCCGAGCAACGCGATGAAGCCCACGGAGGCGGGCACCGATAGGTATTCACCCGATATCCGCAACGCAGCAATGCCGCCCACGAGCGCGAACGGAATGTTGGCGACCACCAGCACGGCCTGCCGCACCGAGCGAAACGTCAATATCAGCAAGAGGAAGATTGCGCCCAGGGCCAATGGAACAACCAGCGCAAGGCGCGCTGCGGCGCGTTGCTGGTTCTCAAACTGGCCGCCCCACACGACGCGCAATCCTTTTGGCAACGTGCCAATGCCGCCGACTGCTGCCTGGGCTTCTTGCACGAAGCCGGCCAGGTCCCGACCATCGACATTGGCCTGGATCACGGCAAACCGGGCGCCGTCTTCATGGTTGATGCGCACAGGCCCATCCACGCGCTCGATATGCGCCAGAGAGGTGAGCGGCCATGCTTTTCCGTCGGGTGCCGTCACCAGAAGGCTGGTCAGATTTTCGGGTGCCTGCCGCAAGCCTGCTCCGCCACGCAAGATCAACGGCGTGCGGACGATGCCCTCGGGCACCACGCCAATCCGGTCGCCCTCGATCAGCGCCCGCAGTTGCGCCTGCAGCGCGTCGCCGGAGAAGCCAGCCTGACCGACGGCCGCCCGGTCCAGCGACACCTTCAGGTACTGCACGCCGCTGTTGTTGGGCGCAATCACCTCTGCCGCACCCGGGATGGTGCGGACCTTGGCAGCGATGGCCTGCGCCGCTGCATCGATGGCGGCAAGGTCGCTGCCGAAGAGCTTGATGGCAACGTCGCCGCGTGTGCCGGTCAGCATCTCTGAGACACGCATCTCAATGGGCTGCGTGAAGCCGTAGATCACGCCCGGGAAGCGCTCCATGACGCGCCGGATGGCTACCGCGATGTCTTCCTTGCTACCGCGCCACTGATCCTTGGGCTTGAGCACCAGGAAGGTGTCGGTTTCGTTCAGGCCCATCGGGTCCAGCCCAAGATCATCCGAACCCGAGCGCGCGACGATCGAGCGTATTTCCGGCACCTCCTTGAGGAGCGCCTGCTGCACACGTTGATCCATGTCGAGCGACGCCGCGAGCGAAACAGACGGGGCCTTCTGCAACTGCACGATCAGATCGCCCTCGTCCATCGTCGGCATGAAGGTCTTGCCGACCGACATGTACAACACCACGGCCAGCGCCAATGCTGCCCCGGCCAGCCCGAACACCGTGCGGCGATGCGTTGTCGTCCATGCCTGGATTCGCGCGAAACCGCTCGCGACCTTCCGCATCAGCCAGGGCGGTTCATCCGCATGTGAAAGCAAGAGCAAGGAAGCGAGGGCCGGGACCACCGTAAAGGCAATCACCACGGACGAGGCCAGCGCCAGCACGATGGTCAGCGCCACCGGCCCGAAGAGCTTGCCCTCCAACCCTTGCAATGACAGCAGCGGCAGAAACACGATGGCAATGATCGACACGCCCGACAGCATGGGTACCGCTACCGTTGCCACTGCATGGCGGATGACCGCACCGCGCAGCGCCGGATCTGTCTTGTGGTCTTGCGCGCGCGCCATGGCCGTCTCGATGTTCTCGACCACGACGACGGCCGCATCGACGAGCATGCCCAGTGCAATGGCGAGCCCGCCAAGGCTCATCAGGTTGGCCGTCAGACCCACATAGCGCATCAGGAGAAAGGTCGCCAGCATCGACAGCGGCAGAGTGGCCGCCACGACCAGGGCTGCCCGCACCCCACCCAGGAACAAATACAGCGTAATGACGACCAGCACGCTGGCTTCAATCAACGCGCGAACCACGGTATTGGCCGCACGGGTGACCAGCTCGCCGCGGTTGTAGAAGACGTGGGTCGACATGCCCTTTGGCAACTGCGGGCCGAGCGCATCGAGCCGCGCCTGTACCGCCTCGACCAGCTTGCGGGCATCGCTGCCGCGCAGGCCCAGCACCAGTCCTTCAACCGCTTCGCCGTTGCCGTCTTTGCTGACAGCGCCGTTGCGGGTCGCCTCGCCCAGCCGCACGGTTGCCACATCGCCGACCGTGACCGCAGGCGCGGAAGATAGGCCCTGTGCCGGCACCACGACAATCGCACGCAGATCATCCAGCCCGCGCACGCCGCCTTCTACACGCACGACCCAATGCTCGTCGCCGCGATCCAGCCGCCCTGCTCCGTCGTTGCGGTTGTTGGCGTCCAGCGCCTGGCGCAATTGGTCAAGGGTGATAGCGCGTGCGCGCAACCGCGCCGGGTCCGGTGTCACCTCATAGCTGCGCACCTCGCCGCCGAGGGCGTTGACGTCGGCCACACCCCCCACGGTGCGCAGCGCTGGCCGGATCACCCAGTCCAGCACGCGGCGCCGCTCGGCCAAGGAATAGCCATCGCCCTCCACCGTGAACATGAACATCTCGCCCAGCGGCGTGGTGATGGGCGCCAGGCCGCCCACAGCCGTCGACGGCAGATCGCGCGCCAAGCCGGCCAGACGCTCTGATACCTGCTGGCGCGCCCAGTAGACGTCCACCCCCTCTTCAAAATCGACGGTCACATCGCTGATGCCGTATTTGGACACCGAGCGCACGATCGTCTTGTGCGGCAGGCCGAGCAGCTCCTGTTCGATCGGCGTCGAGACCCGCTGCTCGACCTCCTCAGGCGTCATGCCCGGCACCTTCAGCACAACCTTGACCTGTGTCGGCGAGATATCGGGAAACGCGTCGATCGGCAGGTTCAGATACGCCCAGACGCCGGCGGCAGCCAGCACACCGGCCGCGATCAGCACCAGCACGCGCTGGCGCAACGAAAACTCAATCAGGCGGGGCAACATCACTGCTCTCCCGCCAGCAAGCCCTTGAGCGCACCGACACCTGTCACCGCTACGCGCGTACCGGCTGGCAAGTTGGCACGGATGATGGCGATGGCGTCGTCTGTACTGGCGACGGTGACATCCTGGAAGCGGAAGCCCTTATCGGTCGCGACGAACACGCCTGGCACGCCCCGCACGTAGACCAACGCGGCCACAGGAACCCGCAGCAGGCCAGAGGCGCTTGCATCGGCCTGGCCGCGCAGCTTGAGCGTGACATTGACGCTCTCCCCGGCACGCAGGTCTCCACGCCGCTCCAGCGATGCGCGCACACGCACGCCTGCAGTGCCATCACCGGAGGGCGCAACACCAATGACCGAGCCCCCCGCGCCGCGTTGCGCGACCTCGACGCGGTCACCTGTGGCCGGCACCGGTATATCGCGGCCGACGAGCAGGTCCAGTTCCAGAGCGGCCGGGTCAACGATCCTGAAAAGGGGTGCCGCCGCTTCTACGCGCGCCCCCGGAACGGCGTTGACTTCGGACACCACACCGCCACGGCTGGCAACCAATTGCGCCTCACCAACCGGGCCGCTGAATGCGATGCCCGCGGAGGCCAGCTCTGCCCGCCTCGCCTTGACCATGGCGCCGGCTTCAGCGGCCCTCGCCTGCGTTGCCTGCCAACGGCTTGCAGCGATGATGCCGTCGTCATACAGCGCCTTGTCGCGTGCGAGCGATTGCTGCGCGAGCCGCGCCTGCGAGTTGGCTTCCGTCAGTGCGCGGCTGGTTTCGAAGAGCTGCGGGCTCAAAAAACCGGCCAGCGGCTGGCCCGCCCGGACGGTTTGCCCGACCGACACCAACACCCGGGGCACCATGCCCCCGTATGGGGCGGCCACCACATATTGCGCATCCGGCTTGAGAACGACACGCGCATGCGTGCCGACCTCCAGCCCTGAAGCAGCGGCGACTGGGCTGAAGCGCACGCCGAGGGAGCGCGCCTGCTCAGCCGATAGCGGCACCACTTGGGCGCCTGCTTGGGCAGCGGCCTGCTCAAGGGGAAACGCGATCAGCGCAATACACGCACTGGCCGCGACGATTCGTTTGAAAGACATGCCTGACTCCAATCCTCGGAGGCGACGCCACGGACGCCACCTCTGATTGCCGCGCATACGCGAGCGAGCTCAAGATCAACCGTCGCTCAGCATTTCCATGCGACGCGAACGACAAACTCTTACGGTGGATGGCCCATGGAAAGCGGAGTTGCTACCGCCGCGTAGCGTTAGGCGTGCGCAATGCAGCAAAAGACAGCGCTTTTGACACATTCATCATCGCCAATGCAGACACGAGAGGCTTGTTGCAAGTCAACAAGTCACGGAGCAACGCGCACGCCGGCCGTCAACCGGGTACGGATCAGAACTTCAGCGGGGGAGCTTGGGCCGGAGGTGGCCGATTGATGCGATCGCGCCAGCGCGCTCGAACAGGCGCTGGCCGACAGGCGGGACGTAATACAGCGGCGCCGGCAAGCGCCGCAAGGAGAAGGAACGTCAGCGCGGATACGCCGGCGGCGGCCGCTGCCCAAAGAAATGCGGCAAGGTCTGCCGGGCCAATGGCAGGCTCGACATCCACCTCGAAGGGTTCCTGGCTCGTCAATGCCCAGTCATGAAGACGGGGTGCGACCTCCGCAATAGCGGGAGGACGGTGAGCAAACGATACGGATTGGAAATGAGAATCAACCGCGGCAGGAAGCGTGGTGTGCACGTGCAGGCCAGATTGTTTCGGTGTTCCGAGATGGCCGTGCAGAAGCGGGCTTAGCAGCTGCATCAACACGATGGTCAACAACAGCATTGCCCGGAGCGAGAGGCTTGCGGTCGCACGTGACATGTGCGAATTGTAACGCAATGTGCCTTTCGTTTGGCGGCACCAGGCCACCGGCTCCCCGGAAAACTCTGGCCGCCAAGCGCTTCGCACGTGCATCGTGAGATGTCCCGAAACAGCAGCCGACGGTGCGGCAATCAAGCTCAACCGATTCCCATCGGAGACAGTCCCACCACAGCATGCGTCAACGCATATGCCGACGAATACTCCAGCTCGCCCGAGGCCTGCGCGTGGATCGTGAACAGCGGTTGCCCAACATTCACTTGATCCCGCAGTCGCACACGCATCTGTACGCCCGCGACTTGACGCATCGGCGCGCCCGCAAGCTTCGCAATGCGGGCAAGGTGGCGGTTGTCGATGTGGGTGACGATTCCATTTTGCTCGGCAACGACGTCGCGGCGGAACACGGCTTCTCCGGGGATGCGCAAGCCACCCTGCGCCTCGCAGATCGCTTCGAATTTTCGCCATGCAGCACCGCTGTCCAGCAGGTCGGTTGCCATGACAAGCCCCGTTCCGGCAACAGCCGTACCGCAAAACTCCAGCAATGCGCCGGCCAGCAATAGAGACCGTTCCCGCAAGTCGAACGGCGCGGTAGGGGTCCGTTGGAGTACAGCCAGAACGTCTCTTGCTTCCAGCGCAGGGCCGATCCCGCGGCCAACGGGCTGCGCGCCATCCGTGCGCACCATCAGCACCTGCACCCCAAAAGCTTGCGCCACACGCTTGAGCAGCATTTCAAGGCGTTCAAGGTCTTCGACACTGCGGACTTTGGCCGTCGGCCCCACAGGCACGTCGATCAACACATGGGTGGACCCGGCCGCGATCTTCTTGGAGAGAATGGACGCCACAAGCTGGGCATCGCTGTCGACGTCCAGTGCCCTTTCCACTCGAATCAAGACGTCGTCCGCCGGGCTGAGACTCAATGCCCCGCCCCACGCGAGCGATGCCCCAACCTGCCCCACAACGCATCGCAACTCTGCCGCGCTCAGGTTGACGCGGGTGAGCGTTTCCATCATGTCGGCGGTACCCGCAGGCGAGGTGATGGCGCGTGACGACGTTTTAGGCAGCAGCAGCCCCGCCGCCGCACAGATGGCAACGACGATAGGGCTGGTGCGATTGCCGGGCAGACCGCCCACGCAGTGCTTGTCTGCCACGACCGCGCGGTCCCACTGCAGACGCTCTCCGGAGTCGACCATCGCTTGTGTGAGGTCGATGGTTTCCTTGATGGTCATGCGGCTGGATGCGCAGGCGCTCAGGAATGCCGCGATATGGACATCGGCATAACGCTCATGCGAGATGTCAGCAATGATCTCCTGCAATTGCTTGGCGTCCAGATGCCCGCCATAGATCTTGGCCCGCAGGGCGCGCAGCGACTCAAGCGACGGCGCGTGCCTGACGCAGACTTCGTCACCCGGGCGCGCCATCAACGAATCGACCGCGCTGGCTGACAGGCTCACCTCATGCTTTTCCAGCAACCCCGAGCCCACGAGGTTCAGCGTGGCGATCAGCGATCGCTGCCCGATCTGGACTTCTACGCGGGCCTGCGCGGCAAAGCCCTCGGACCGGCAGATCGCGCTGTCAGGGTGCATGTAGATGACGTGCTCCTGCCACGTGTCAATGCCAAGCGCCTTGAACCTGAGGCATCCCAGCGGGGCAATGGACGCGTCAACTGGGGGCATGGAGACGGTGGTCATGACAGGCATGTCAGCCAGCGAACCGGAAGTGCCCGCTGTGTAGCGTGATCTCCTTGGAACCTGTTTGCTCGAACAGAAGGCGTGCAACTTCTTCGATATCTCCACGGTGCACCTTGAACGCGCTCAGCAGATCGTCCGACCGGCAGGAAAGCGCACCAAAATGATCCTCGAGGGCTTCCGCCGTGATTGCGTAGCTTGCGGAGCAGCCATCGACCGACGCGCGGCATTGCAGGCGCGGCCCTGCTGCGCAGTATGTCGGGTCGTCAGGCAGGAACCTGATCTGTTTCATGATGGCCTCCAGATACGAAAGCGCCCCGGTCAAACAAGCATCTGCTTGCTCAAAGGCAGGGGTAGATCAAACATGCGTGAAATGGCATCGACCAGCGGCCCTGTCAGTGCAATCTGGTTCGAAGGATGCGGGATCGTGTCGCACGTGACCACCTCGGCGCTGGCCGCACACAGCTGGCTGTACGCGTCGGCGGCGAACACAGCATGCACTCCTACGCATACCGGCTGCGGTTTGCCGGCGCGCTGCAGCAAGCCTGCGGCCGCAAGCATCGTGCGCCCGGTCGAGATGATGTCGTCGACGAGTACCGGCACACACCTTGGTGGAATGTTCGGCAACTCAGTCACTTCCACGTGCCACGCACTGTGTCGCGTCTTGGTCAATGCTGCCCATGGGGCCCCGCACATGCCTGCTACTTGCTCGACCCACTGCCTGCTTTCCTCGTCAGGCCCGATCAGGAACGGCGCCTGTACATGGGTCTGAATCCATTCGGCAATGGCAGGGGCGGCTTCCACGGCGACCGTCGGCACGCGATAGACCTCCGACAAACGCGAAATGCGATGCAAGTGCGGATCCACCGTGACAAGCCAGTCGAACACGGGATTGAGCAAGGCGGCAAAGTGTTCCGCAGCGCGAATCTCGCCCGCATTGAAGATGACATCCTGCCGCATATACGGCAGGTACGGCGCAATCAGGCCAACGCGGCGCGCCCCGCCCTGGCGTGCGGCAATTGCCAGCCAGAGCAGTGGCAAGAGCTTCTCGTCGGGATGATCGAGTGTGCAGACAATGGCCACTTCTGCGCCGTGCACGGGCGTGTAAAGCCGCACGTACGACTCTCCGTCGGGAAAGTGGGTCACTGCGGCATGCCCCAACTCCGCGCGCAGCGGAATGGCAAGTCGCATGGTGGCGGTGTCGCAGCCGGGCATGGCAATGAGCACACGCTGCGGGTCCAGGGCAACGGTCGGGGCGGTCATGCACCCTCCAGTTCGTAGGACTGGCGGTACTCCGGCATGCGGACCGGCCACTGCAATTCATGCTCGATCCGCTGGCGCAAGGCGTCGCTGGCGGCTGGCTCGCCATGCACGATGAAGGTCTGCTGTGGCGGCCGCGTGAAGCCCCGTAACCAGGTCATCAGTTCATTGGCATCCGCGTGGGCGGACAGATTCTGGATCTGCTCAACCGAGGCTCGGATGGCAACCTCGCGTCCGTGCACGCGCAACGCCCTTTGACCGGCCAGCAGCGCGGCGCCCCGCGTGCCGGCGGCCTGGAAGCCCGACATCAGGATGGCGTTGCGCTTGCCGCCGCCAAAGCTCTTGAGGTGATGCAGCACCCGCCCGCCGGTCGCCATGCCGCTTGCCGCAAGAATGATCTTGGGCGCGCGATCGTTCCCCAGATGCCTCGACTGTTCAGGGCTCTGCACCGGAATGGCCAATGCACAGGCGGCCTGGCAGTCGGCAGCCTCGATATGCAGATCGTCAATATGATGCGCAAACACCCCCGTCGCCAGTTCGGCCATCGGGCTGTCGAGGTAGATCGGCACATGTGGAATCCGATGCTCGCGGATCAGCATGTAAAGGCAATACAGAAGCTCCTGCGTACGCCCCACAGCGAAAGCCGGGATCAGCAGCGTGCCGCCCTGCCCGATGGTCCGCTGCACAACCTGCTCGAGTGCATCGAGCGGGTCCCCCTCCGGATGCACGCGATCGCCATAGGTCGATTCGACCAACAGGGTATCGGCCTCCGCAATGGGCTCGGGTGGCCGCATGACGGGATCGACCTGCCGCCCCAGGTCGCCGGAGAAGACAATGCGGCGCCCCTCGGTCAGCAATGTTGCCGTGGCCGCACCGATGATGTGTCCTGCACGGTGGAACTCCGCTTCCACGCCGTCGGCAACGGAGAAGCGCTCGCCATAGCCGACGGGATGCAGCCGGCGTAACGCCCTGGCGGCGTCCTTTTCGTCATAGAGCGGCAACGCGGGATGATGGCGCGAGAACCCCTCGGCGTTCGCGTACTGTGCATCCTCCTGCGCAAGCCGAGCGCTGTCAGGCAGCAGGATGTTGCACAGTTCTGCCGTGCCTTTCGTGCAATAGACCGGACCATGAAACCCATTGCGCACGAGCAGCGGCAGGTAGCCGCTGTGGTCGATATGGGCATGCGTGAGCACGACCGCATCGATGTGATGCGGGTTGACGGCAAGCTTGTCCCAGTTGCGCAGACGCAGCGACTTGTAGCCCTGAAACAGCCCGCAGTCGACCATCACACGGTGCGCGCCGGTCTCAAGCACATACTTTGAGCCCGTCACCGTGTCGGTTGCGCCGAGAAATTGCAGCCGCATGCCACAGTCCCCTGGCGCCTAGCGAATCGTGATGCGCTGCTGTGGAGAGGCGTCCTTCTTGGGCAGCGTCACACGCAGCAGTCCGTTTTCGTACGTGGCGTCGACCTTGCTCTCATCGACTGCCGCATCCAGCGTGAACATGCGCTGCATGGTGCCGCTGTAGCGCTCGCTGCGGATGATGCGTTCGCCTTCCTTCTCTTCGGAAGTGCGCTCCACCTTGGCCGAGATCATGACCGTACCGCGATCGACCGTCACGTCGATATCTTCCTTTTTCGCACCCGGGATTTCTGCGACAACGCTGTATGCCTTGTCAGACTCCGTCACATCCACCTTGAATGGCAGCGCGCTATCCATGCTGCCGCGAACCGAGCGCAGAAGCCCCTGGAAGATATCGCCAACCGGTTCAATGGCGAACGGGTCATAACGCTTGAGTTGACTCATGACTGCCTCCTGATGAGTGATCCCAGGGTTCCTGGGGTCAATAGATTCATCGTGGCACGGCAGTGCCGGAGCGCCTTGCGGCAGATCAACGGTGGCGCACGGTAGCCGTCGCAAGCGCGGCTTGGGACTCGCATCAAGCACATCGCTTCTGAGGTGCCGGCTGCCGTGTCAGGCTTTCCTGACATGGAAACCCGCGGCTCCGACAGCATTCTCAGCGCAGCCTGCATGACGCGGGCGTGTGCACTGCCAATACTGGTGGCACATCACCAAACAGCGCAGCGTCTTGTCGCATCGCCCCCTAGAACTCGACAACGCCCAGCCAGTACAACGGAGCGCGCCATGAGCCGGAACATCGAATGCATCGCCCTGTGGAATGCGCCGCAAGACCTCGCCGCTTTTGACACTGCGCTTCCTGTTGGCGCACACCTTGTAGCGGACCGCGATGGGTACGAACACCACGGCATCTATGTCGGCAATGGGCAGGTCATTCACTACGCCGGCTTCTCGCGCCGTCAGCGCCGCGGGCCGGTGGAGCGCATCTCCATTGGCTGCTTTGCATGCGGTTTTGCAGTGACCATCCAGCGCGACGCCAGCCCCTGCTACGACGGTGAAGAAGTCGCCCGCCGTGCCGGTTCACGCCTGGGGGAGCGCAATTATCGGCTGCTGACCAACAACTGCGAGCACTTCTGTTCGTGGTGCCTGTTCGGAGAATGCCGCAGCGCACAGGTGGAGGCGTGCCTGAAAAGCCCCGTGCGAGCTGCGCGCACGCTATTCAAGCTGATGCTGCTGGCGCTTTCGACCGAATGTCGGACCGCACACCCGCAGGCTCGGGCCGCGTGACACCGGAGAACTCCATGCCCCAATGCGATACCTCGTTGCGCGAGCTGGTCACCAAGTGGTTTGGCCTGAGCGATATGCCGCATCTGCGAATCACGCGCCTGCATTGCCCCGGCGTCGATTGCGGCTGCGTGCGGGCGGAGCTGACGACATCCGCCCGCCCGCTTGCCATCGTCTTCTTTCGTCACCAGGCGGGCTGCTGGAGGTTGTTTCCGCCATCGCCCACACGCCGCCGATAGTGGCAACGTAAGTTTCCCTGCTGTAAGCCGACCCCAACTTGCGGGTGGGTTGATCCGCATCAACCGTCATTCCGGCTCAGGCACGAACATCAAGGTTCGATCCGGATGCCGGTTGACGCACGACCATGCGAAGGTGAACACGTGAAAGAGAGTATGCAGCCACGGCAGCAAAGGTTCTCGCTCTGGTACGCCGTCATCGTCGCGTTGACCATGCTGGCGTTTCAGACGCTGTTCATGTCCGAGCAGGTCGACACACTCCCCTACAGCGACTTCAAGGTCCTACTGCATGCGGGCAAGATCAAGGACGTCGCCATTGGTGACCAGGACATCACCGGCACGTTCTCGACGGAAGGCGTCGAGGCGTTGCTGACGCAGCAGCAGGTCGATGCCATCCACCGTACAGGCAAGGGCGACCATCCTTTCCAGACCCTTCGCGTGAATGACCCGGCTCTTGTTCAGGAGCTGGAGGCGGCAAAGGTGCGCTTTGTCGGTCGGCCGGACAACAAATGGTTGAGCACCCTCTTGTCGTGGGTTGTGCCTGCGCTCCTGTTCTTCGCGGTTTGGAACTTCCTGATCCGGCGCATGGGCGGGGCCGCCGCAGGTGGGCTGATGGAAATCGGTAAGAGCAAGGCAAAGGTCTACATGCAAAAGGAAACCGGCGTGACCTTCGCCGACGTTGCCGGCATCGATGAAGCCAAGGACGAGTTGTCGGAAATCGTGAGCTTTCTGAAAGAGCCACTGCGGTATCAGCTCCTGGGCGGCAGGATCCCCAAGGGGGTGTTGCTTGTGGGGGCACCCGGCACGGGCAAGACGCTGCTTGCCAAGGCAGTTGCCGGTGAAGCAGGCGTGCCTTTTTTCAGCATGAGCGGGTCGGAGTTTGTCGAGATGTTCGTTGGTGTAGGTGCCGCACGCGTGCGGGATCTGTTCAGCCAGGCCGAATCCATGGCGCCATGCATCATCTTTATCGATGAACTCGATGCCCTGGGCAAGACGCGTGCGTTCAACCTGGTTGGCGGCAATGAAGAGCGCGAGCAAACGCTGAACCAGCTTCTGGTCGAAATGGACGGCTTTGACAGCAACAAGGGCGTCATCATCATGGCCGCGACGAACCGGCCCGAAATACTTGACCCTGCGCTGCTTCGTCCTGGCCGGTTTGACCGTCATGTCGCCCTGGACCGTCCGGACCTCAAGGGGCGAGAGCAGATCCTCAAGGTCCACGCCAAAAACGTCACGCTGGGGGCCGATGTCGACCTAGGCAAGATTGCCGCCCGAACACCGGGCTTTGCCGGCGCCGACCTGGCCAACCTCGTCAACGAGGCGGCGCTTCTTGCGGCGCGCGAAGGTAAATCCGCCGTCGAGACCACCGACTTTGACCAGGCGCTTGACCGCATCGTTGGCGGCCTGGAGAAGAAGAACCGCGTGATGAACGCCACGGAAAAGGAGACGATTGCCTACCACGAAGCCGGCCATGCCATCGTGGCCGAGCACCGCCCCCTGGCCGATCGCGTTTCGAAGGTTTCCATCATTCCAAGAGGCATCGCTGCCCTGGGCTACACGCAGCAGACGCCTACGGAGGACCGCTATCTGCTCAAGCACAGCGAATTGCTGGACCGGCTCGACGTGCTGCTGGGCGGCTACGTTGCCGAGCAGATCGTGTACCACGATGTATCGACCGGTGCGCAAAACGACTTGCAACGCGCCACTGACATGGCCCGCCAGATGATTACCCAGTTCGGCATGAGCGAACAGCTCGGACTGGCGACCTATGAGCAGACGCCCAACCCGCTACTCGCCGGCACAGGCTTGATGCAGCGCGAGCGCAAGGAATATAGCGAAGACACAGCCCAGTTGATCGATGCGGAAGTGCGCAAGGTGTTGTCCGATGCCAGCGCACGCGTGACCGCAACACTGGAAGGCCAGCGTGCCAAACTGGACGCTTTGTCGCGTATGTTGCTGGACAAGGAGGTGGTTGACCGCCACGACCTCGACATGATTCTGGCTGGCAACGTGACCCCAATGCCGCCCCCGAAGGCAGAAGCGGGCTCCCCCGCCAGCGTTCCAGCGCTAGTGCCAGCGCAACAGCCGCATTCACGGTAACAGCGCCGTGGTCAATGGCTCGATGGCGAAGGTTTCGTCCAGATGGATCAGCGCGTCAAACTGGGCACCGATGGCGGCATCGAAGTAGTGCGAGGCGTACTCGGTTTTCGGCAGGTACAGCACACCGATTGCCCGCTCCAGCAGCGGCTCGTGGAACACATCTGCCGCCGTATCGCCAAGCGGCAGGAGGAAGCGATCCAGCCCGGTGCTATGGAACACATGTTCCCAACTGTCCGGCAGCGCGGGGCGCACCCACTTCCGCTCGGCCTCGCCGCCCCACTCGGATGCGGCGCATACATGGCCCGTATAGGTGGTAAAGCCGACAAGCAATGCGGCGCCGCCCACCCGCTCACGCACGAGCTGTCCAAGGTTCCACTCATGCCGGCTGGCGGACTCCGTTGCCCGCGCATCGCCCACATGCGAGTTGTGCGCCCACACGACGACCCGTCCGTCGCCGCCTCGGCGCTGCCGGTATGCAGCCAAACCAAACAGCGTTTGTGCCATGTGCGCATCGCGCAGGTTCCACGTATTGACGCGGTGCCCGAATGATTCGCGGTAGTACGCTTCTGCGTTGACGACGACGATTGCGTTCTGCTCGGCAAAGAAATGCGAGTCGATGGCAGCGATCCCGTCCTGCTCGATCAGCCTGGCCTCGCTTGCCCGAAGCCGACGCAGTTGCTCGACCACCTCGCGTTGCGCTGGCAGCCTCAAACCTGCGGCGGCTTCGTAGCCGTACGTCATGGGTTCACGCACATGGTCCAGTGCCGCGTAGTGCATGCGCGCCACCGCTGCCTGCTCGGGGTCGGTCTTCTGCAGGTATTCGATGACGGCCTCGGCAGACCGGTACAGGCTGTACAGATCCAACCCATAGACGCCCACACGTTCTGAGGCAGCAAGGGCCGTGTTGTGCTCATGCAGCCAGGTGATGAAGTCGAGCATCTCCGGGTTGCGCCACATCCACTCCGGAAAACGCTGGAAATCGCCTAGCGCCTCGGTAGCGGTGTCCGCGCCCTCGCCCTGGACATAGCGGTTGATGCGCCACACGTCCGGCCAATCCCCCTCGATGGCGACAGCGTCAAAGCCGCCTTGCACAATCAACTGCCGTGTGATGTCTGCGCGTGACTGATAGAACTCGCGTGTTCCGTGCGTAGCCTCGCCAAGAAGAACGTAGCGCTTTCCCTTTGCCATCTCCAGCAGGGGGGCGTAGTCGGCAGCGCTTCCGGTGAGGCGGCTGGCCGCTTCGCGGACACCAAGAAAAGGCGTGAGAGGGGCAGACATGGGCGACGGACTCCACGGATGCAGCGGCAGTATCTGCAGTCTAGGCAGCGCTGATACACATTGATTGCGCTATCTCAAGCGACAGGCCGCTCGGCATTGCGGCGCAGCTCGACTCGAGTCTGGCCCGATGAGAGCTGCTGCACGCAGAGTTGATTCAGCCCAAAGTGCATCGCGCTGCGGGAGGTACTCTGAGAGTTGTCCACCGCGACTGCGTTGCAGATTCTGGTCTGCAGCAGGCCGGAGGAACTCGCCCTCATAGGAGTCAACATGAAACAACGCTCTCAATCCGAACGAGTGCGGCCGGCACGCTGGAGCCCATTTGCCGTCGAGCCGATCCACAACCGGTATCGGCAACCCGACAAGGCACCCGCGGCAAGCTGCTGCCCAGTCTGCGGTGCTGTCTACCTCAAGGGCCGCTGGTTATGGCGCAGTCCACCGCCCGGAGCCACTTCGTTGATCTGCTCGGCATGCCAGCGTGCCGCCGACCAGATGCCGGCAGCCCGAATCCACCTCTCGGGGGACTTTGAGGCGGCCCATCGGGAGGAGATCCTGACACTCGCGCGCCACCGCGAGGCAGATCTGCGGGCAGATCATCCGATGGAGCGCATCATGGCCGTCGAATCCACGAGCAGCGGCACTGACATCCTGACGA
This sequence comes from Ralstonia pickettii, assembly GCF_001699815.1. GTDB lineage: Bacteria > Pseudomonadota > Gammaproteobacteria > Burkholderiales > Burkholderiaceae > Ralstonia > Ralstonia thomasii. Next base: position 29,572 of record NZ_MCGB01000113.1, read on the forward strand.
CCGGGTTTCATCTGGCGCGCGACATCGGCCACGCAATCCACCATGCATTCCATGGGCACCTGACATTTGACTATGGCAACGCAGAAACCGAACTGCACGTGAAATGGAGCCGGTAGCGCCGAGGGGGCGTTCCGTAGCGCCCCCAGCCGCCTAGCCGACAGACCGATCATCCATACAACGGATCATCGCCGGCCTTGCGAGCCAAGCGGCGCTTCAACAGCGGTCAATCAGGCCGAGGCAGGTGCAACTCAAGACAATGAGACCTCTGCGTAGCGCTGCTCGATTTCGGCGGCGCTGCCAAGTTCGGTACCGGCATGGCTCAACGCGGCTGCGGCGGCGGCCATGCCGTACCGAAATGCCTCTCGCATGCCTGCATCGCGGTTTAGCGCCCACACCATTCCGCCCACGAAGCTGTCACCTGCCCCAATCGTGCTGAGAATTGACGTTCCGACAGCACCCGAGCGGACAACCTCTTCCTGCGTGACGAGCATGGCGCCGCCCGCACCCAGGGTGAGCGCGACCACCTGCGCGTGCCCCTTGCGGACAATCTCCCGCGCAGTCTGCATGCAATCCGCTTCCGTCTCCAGCGCGTGCCCCGTCAGTTGCCGAAGCTCGTTCAGGCTCGGCTTGATCAGGTATGGCGTATGCGGCAACGCAGCACGCAATGCCGGACCGGCGGTGTCCAGTACGACGCGGCTGCCGCGCGCCTTGGCCCTGTCAATGACCCATGCATAGAAATCGTCGGCAACCCCAAGTGGCAGGCTTCCGCTCAGCACAAGGTAGCGCGGCGCTGGTTGCAGCGCATCGAGGTGGTCCAGGCAGCGCTGCCATTCCGCCTCTAAGACGACCGGCCCCGGCATGACGAACCGAAACTCCCGGTGGCTGCACAGTTCCGTCACGGAAAAATTCTCTCGCGTCTCCCCTTCGATCCGGAGGGCGGCGAACGATAAGCCCTCTGCCGACAGGAGACGCGCCAATCGCTCGGCCACCGGACCGCCGGCAAGGTAGATGGCGAGGCAATCCCCGCCCAGGCGATGGACAACGCGGGCGACGTTGATTCCGCCCCCTCCAGGGTCACAGCGGGCCGGTGCGCAGCGCATCTTGTGCGTATCCGTCAAGCGCTCCACCGACGTGGCGATATCGATTGCGGGATTGACCGTGAGCGTGACGATTTCCGGCATTGCACACCTCCAGGGGACACGACTGGCAGCATGACAGTGCCAACGTGTCCAGGCGATTTTTCTGGGCGCAGGGTAATCGGCCCTCGTTTGATACGGCACAAAACCAGCGCCATCCATCATGCCAGTATTGATTGGACTGGCCGAGTCACCCTTGCTGCTTGTCGTCTCAGGTTGGGGATCGGCTTGAAAATATAGGAGACGCAATCGCCATGAAGACCGCATCACAAAACCACGGGCACCTCACCGCGAAAGAGATCAGAGAGATCATCGGCCCGTTCGAGATGGAGGTGTTGACTCGTATTCTTGCGATTGATCCGACCATCGAGGATGTGCAGATCGCCTACAAGTGGCTTCGCTCAGACGAGCATCTCGTCCGCGGCATGAATATCGAACTCACTGGTAAGGCCAAGACGATCTATGAGCTCCTTGACGCCGAGTTTCCGGACTTCGACGCATTCGGGCATGGCGCCTAGGTTCCTCTTGCAACAATCCGTCGAACCCGCACCGAAAGGGAGGCCGTCATGGTCAACGACACCGCGCACGTTGTCTGGCTCGAAAACCTCCGGCGGACCGATGTTCCACGGGTCGGCGGCAAGAATGCGTCGCTCGGCGAGATGCTGGCCAACCTGGCGGGACGGGGCGTCAACGTTCCGCCGGGCTTTGCACTGACAGCCGATGCTTTCAGGCAATTCATAGAGGCAAATGATTTGCAGCCGGTCATCTTCTCGGCGCTCACCGACCTCGATGACAGCAAACTTTCCCTGGCCGAAGCGGGACTTGCCATCCGACGCGCCATGCTTCGCGGTGAATGGCCAAAAGAGACGGCGCGGGCAATCCGTCTTGCTTACGATGAACTGAACCGCCGAACAGGGCAATCCGACTTGGACGTTGCCGTGCGATCCAGCGCAACGGCCGAGGATCTGCCAGAAGCAAGCTTCGCTGGGCAGCAAGAGACCTATCTCAACATCAAGGGCGAGCGCGCCCTGCTTGACGCCTGCCGGCGCTGCTACGCGTCGCTTTTCACCGACCGGGCGATCAGCTACCGCCAAGCGAAGGGAATCGACCATCTGAAGGTCGCGCTGTCGGTCGGTGTCCAGCGCATGGTGCGATCGGACCTTGGGGGCGCCGGCGTCATGTTTTCCATCGATACCGAGACGGGCTTTGACAAGTCCGTCCTGATCAATGCGGCATGGGGGCTCGGCGAAAACGTGGTTCAGGGAGAAGTCGATCCCGATGAATATGAGGTCTTCAAGCCGCTGTTGTTGGAACCGTCGCTATCGCCCATTGTCGGGAAAAAGCTTGGCGGAAAAAGCCTCAAAATGATCTGCACAACCGACAACGAGCAGCCGACGAAGAACGTCCCCACCTCGAAAGCCGAGCGTGCGGCTTTCGTCCTGAGCGACCACGATATCCTGGCTTTGTCTCGCTGGGCCTGCGTGATCGAACAGCACTATGGCCAACCGATGGACATTGAATGGGCAAAGGACGGGCTCACCGGCGAGGTGTTCGTCGTGCAAGCCCGCCCGGAAACGGTCGAGTCACGTCGTGAAGCCAGTGCGGTAAGGACGTGGCATATCAAGAAGGCAGGCCGCAAGATCCTCTCCGGTGTCAGCATCGGCGAAGCCATCGCCGCCGGCAAAGTCTGCATCATCGAAAGCCCCAGCGACATGGGGCGTTTCGTCGACGGCGCCATCCTGGTCACCCAGACGACGGATCCGGATTGGGTGCCCGTCATGCGGCGGCCGGCTGCCATCATCACCGACCAGGGGGGACGCACATCGCACGCAGCGATCGTCAGCCGAGAGCTGGGGCTTCCAGCCATCGTCGGCGCCGGTAACGCGACGCATCTGCTGCATGACGAGCAGGAGATCACCGTGTCATGCGCAGAAGGCCGAGAAGGATTCGTCTACGAAGGCATTGCCGACTTTGCGGTCGAGGAGATCGACTTTGGCAATATCCCTGCGACGCGCACCAAGGTCATGCTGAACCTCGCCAACCCGGCGGCGGCGTTTCGCTGGTGGCGGATACCCGCCGACGGTGTCGGGCTCGCGCGAATGGAGTTCGTCGTGAGCAACCATATCAAGATCCACCCGATGGCTCTGGCCCGTTTCGAGACACTCAAGGACGAAGGTGCCAGGCAAGCCATCGCAGCGTTGACGACTGGCTACGAAGATCGCACGGAATATTTCGTCGATCGCCTTGCGCGTGGATTGGGACGGATCGCAGCGGTCCAGTATCCGCACCCTGTCATTGTCCGCATGAGCGACTTCAAGACCAATGAGTACGCGCATCTGATTGGCGGCGCGGAATTCGAGCCTAAGGAAGACAATCCCATGCTCGGATTCCGTGGCGCATCGCGGTACTACTCCCCACGCTACCGGGAAGGCTTCGCGCTCGAATGCCGCGCCATTCGACGCCTGCGCAATGAGATGGGCTTCACGAACGTCGTGGTGATGATCCCTTTCTGCCGTTCAACAAAAGAAGCGGACCGCGTGCTTGAGGTCATGGCTGACAACGGCATCCATCGTGGCGAAGCCGGTCTCCAGGTTTACGTGATGTGCGAGATCCCATCGAACGTGATTCTGGCAAAGGCCTTCGCGCAACGTTTCGATGGCTTCTCCATTGGCAGCAACGATCTGACGCAACTGACGCTGGGCGTTGACCGTGACTCGGCCGATCTCGCGGCGCTTTTCGACGAACAGGATGACGCCGTCAAGTGGATGATCCAAAGCGTCATTGCGAGTGCTCACGAGGCGGGTGCACATGTCGGTCTGTGCGGTCAGGCGCCGAGCGACCACCCTGAGTTTGCTGCCTTCCTGGTCGAATGCGGTATCGATTCCATATCGGTGAGTCCTGACAGCTTCATCGCGGTCAAGCGCAGTGTGGCTGCCGCGGAGAGCACTGCCGCGAAAGCGCCGTGATACGGACGTCACTCAAACTGGTCCTAATCAGTTGCAGCGCTTTTTCACCCGTACCGCAGTCACCTTATATTCGGGCGTATGCACCAGCCGGTCTCGCACGGGAGAGGTCAATCGGTTGACCAGGAGATCGGCGCGGTGAAAACTGCAGAACAATTGTCCAATCTGCATCGCATGGCTGATATGCAACGGCAGGATCGCGGAACCATACCGGCTTGATACCTCGACCACATCACCTTCGGTAAAGCCGTGGCGTGCTGCATCCGCTGGTGCCATGTCCAGCGTGTCCGACGGCCGTAGCGCTGCGTTCGGGGTGCGGTAGCTCATCGTGCCGGCGTTGAAGTGCTCCAGCACGCGACCTGTGGTCAGAAGAAAGGGATAGTCATCGTCTGGCCGCTCGGGCGTCGGCACATAGGCGACCGGTATCAGAGCGGCCGTCTTGCCGCCGGAAAAACGTTCCCGGTGGAGCACGGGTGTTCCGGTGTGCGTTTCGTCAGGGCACGGCCAATGTAGGTTTTCGCCGTCCAGGCGCGAATACGCCAAGCCGGCGCCCTCTGGCCAGAGCGCGCGCACTTCATCCCAGATCTGCTCGGGGCCGTCAAACTCGAAACCCTCCGGCTTGCCCATGCGTGCAGCCAGCGCTTGGATAATCCACCAGTCGGAGCGTGCCTGCCCAGGAGCCGTCGTGACAGCATGAACACGCTGTACGCGTCGATCCGAGTTCATGAAGGTGCCCTCTTTCTCGAAGGCCGATGCCGCGGGCAGAAACACCGTACCGAACGCCGCAGCCGTCTGGTTGATAAACAGGTCTTGCACAATCACCAGATCCAAGGCGCCAAGCGCGGCAGCCGTTGCGGATGCATTGGCCAGCGAGAGATAAATGTCGTAGCCCATCACCCACAGCGCCTTGAGCCGCCCCGCCTGGGCTGCATCCATCATTTCTACGACATTCAGCCCGCGCGTGGCGGGCAGTTTGGCACCCCACACCTGTTCAAAGCGCGCGCCCGCCTGGCCAATGGACTGGGCGCCGGTGAGGGTAGCCGGGTCGCATCCCATCTGTGCTGCGCCCTGTACGTTGTTCTGCCCACGCAATGGATTGATGCCGCTGCCCGGCCGACCGAGATTGCCCGTTAGCAGCGCCAGGTTGATGAGTGCCATCACCGCTTCGCTGCCTTGCAGGTGTTCGGTTACGCCCAGGCCATGAAAACACATGGCGGGCTGCCCTTTGGCGTAGATTCTGGCGGCGGCACGAATGGCCGGAGCCGACACGCCACATCGTTCGGCAACGCTCTCAGGAGCGTAGTCCGCGACATGCGCAGCGAAGGCATCGAAGCCGATGACCCTCTCGGACAGAAACGTGCGATCAACCCACCCTTCCTCGATGATCGCGGCGGCCAACGCGTTGAACAGCAGCACGTTGCTGCCAGCGCGCACTGGCAGATGCACGTCGGCCAACGCCGCCAGTTCTGTACGGCGCGGGTCGATGACCACGAGCTGCGCTCCCCTCGACACGGCCTGCTTGATGCGCGCTCCGACGACCGGATGATTCTCGGTCGGGTTCGCGCCGCAGATCAGGAACGCGCTCGCATGCTCGATATCATCGAAGGTGTTGGTGGCTGCGCCAATGCCAAGCATCGTCTTCAGCGCTTTCGCACTGGGGGTATGGCAAACGCGGGCGCAACAGTCGACGTTGTGCGTGCCCAGCACCACGCGGGCGAACTTCTGTGCCAGGTAGTTCTCCTCATTGGTCGCACGTGACGATCCGAGTACGCCAATGGCATCCGCCCCGTTTGTGGCGATGATGTCTTGCAGCCGTGACGCCGTGAAGCCAAGCGCCTCATTCCACCCCACCGCTTGCCACCTTCCATTACGCCGCAGCATCGGTTGGGTGACACGGTCTGGGGCGTGGTTGTACTCGAACGCATACCGCCCCTTGAGGCAGAGATGCCCGCGATTGACGGGGCTATCGGCAGGGCGCACCACGACTACGCGGCCACCGGCCGTTCCAACTTCCATTTGGCAGCCGACTGCGCAGTATGCGCACGTCGTACGGGTCCAAGCCGTAGGCTTGACGCCGGACCGTTTGTCGAACAAGGCTCCGCTGGCACAACTGTCTACACAGGCGCCGCAACTGACGCACCCCGCTGTGAGCAACGTAGGCCCCTTGCCGATTGCAATGCGCGTCGTATCGTCGCGCCCGATCGTCTCCCAGATGAATTGCCCTTGCACTTCCTCGCAGATGCGTACACAGCGGTCGCAATGGACACAGCGTTCCATGCCGACGCCAAGGTAGGGATGGCTGTCATCTGTAAAAAATCCGTCCTCGTGCTTGCCCCCGGGCGGCACACCGTATTCGGCCAGCAGACGGTGGAACGGGTGCTTCGGGTCTGCGGCATACGCCGTTCGCGGATAGCGCGCGGCAATGAGCTCCAGATTCGTGCGGCACAGTGTGTCGAGCGCATGGCTGCGCGTCTGCACGACCATGCCTTCAGCCACTTCGGCTGTGCAACTCGCAACCGGCCGCCGTTGGCCTTCGACCAGCACGAGACACAGGCGGCACGCGCCAGAAGGTGTCAAACGTTTGTCGTGGCACACGTGCGGAACTGCCTTGCCCGCCGTCGACAGCGCGTCGATCAGCAAGGCGCCTTCCGCCACCTCCAATGGGCTGCCGTCGATCGTCAGTCGCACCATGCTTGCAGCTCCGACGGATAGTGGCGGCGCACAGACTGGACAAACTCGGCCAGCCCCCGGCCATGTCCGCACAAGCTGGTCGCCGCCAATGCGTCAATCAACCGGCGAAAACGGTCCGCATCAACTGGCAGACGGTTGGCCGCCGCATCCGCCATCGCTGCAAGAATGGGCGTACCAAGATGACAGGGCGTGCACTTGCCGCATGACTCGCGAGCGCCGAAACGCAAGACCTGGGCAACGATGCGCGGGATGGACGTGTCGTCGGCAAACGCGATGACGCCGCCATGCCCCACGGCGCAATCGATGGTCTGCATCTCTTCGTAGCCGAGCCGGGTGTCGAGCAATGTCGGTGGAACGATGCCGGCCAACGGCCCACCGACCATCAGCCCATTCAGCTTGCCACGACGCAACCCTTGCCCGAGCTGCTCGACGACGTCCGCCAGACTGATGCCGAACTCGACTTCGTAAAGCCCAGGGCGGCGAAACAGAGAATTCAAAGACAACAACTTCGTGCCTCGGCTGTTGGAGAAGCCTAGGGCGGCATACGCGGCGGCGCCATGGGTCACGATCCAGGGGATCGCGCACAAGGTCTCGACGTTGTGTACCAGCGTGGGGGCGCCAAACAGTCCGCACTCGCTGATCTGCGGAGGCCTTGGCCGCACTTCCGGACGGCGGCCTTCCAGCGCGTTCAGCAGGGACGTCTCTTCTCCACAGATGTAGGCGCCCTGCCCCACGACCAGCTCGAGTTCGAGTGTCGGCCCGAGCCAGCCAGCCACACGCGCCTGTTCCAGCGCATGCGACATGACCCGCACCGCATCCGGGTACTCCTTGCGGATGTAGATGTAGCCGCGTCTCGCGCCTACTGCGTGTGCGGCAATCGCAGTGGCCTCAATGAGGCGGAACGGATCCTCCTCTAGCAGGAACCGATCAGAGAACGCGCCCGGGTCACCTTCGTCGGCATTCACGACCACATACTTGGTTTCGGCGCATGCGCTGGCAACGGCTTGCCATTTGATGCCTGCGGGGAATGCGGCGCCGCCTCGCCCTCGCAATCGGGACGCCGCCACCATGTTCACCAACGCTTGTGGCGCCATCCGTCGAGCTTTCTCGAGCGCTGCCCCGCCGCGGCGATAGGTCGGCAGATCGCGCACGCCACCGCGCAGCACGTTGCCTAACAACACGGCTCGGCTCGCATGTTCGCCCACGTGCGGTCGAATATCGTGCGCGCCGTCACTGGGTGCGTCATAGCACTTGCCAAGGCAGTAGAGCACCGGTGTCTGCGTGGCTGCGGTCTGCCAGCGGTCCGGTCTATCGGCGCGGGCGGCAAAACATGCCAACCCCGCGCAAGCGCACTCGCTGATCGCCGTGTGCTCAAGGTGATAAAAGCCGATTGGAGCTGGATGCCGTTGCCTGGGCATCGTCACGGTCTCGCTGGCGCCTCGGTTCGTGGGCGACGTCGCCGCTAGGGTAGACACGACGTCGCTGCCGTTAGCCTGTTCCGCATCCCTACCCCGCTTATGCCGATGCAGGCGCCTGCGCAGGACGTCTCGTAAGACTGGCTTCATGTTCGTGGCCGCAACGGAAGGACAGAATCATTGTTCGCCAGCCGCGCGGGCGCAGCTTGATGCCAGTCAAGCCGCCGGTTGATGCCAGGCCGCCATGGCGCTCAACATCGGTTGGATTGGCGCTTCGCGCTGCACTTTTCTGGGGGATCGGGCAGGGAGCAATATGCCCCCCGAGGAGCCGTCGATACTCACCCTTGCTCTGACAGAAGTGCCCATGCTGCCGTGTCTGTGCGGAGTTGAGATTCTCGTCTATGCGCGCCTTGTCACGTTGGACGATGTCGTAGCGTATCTCGTGAGGCAACGAGAAGCTTCCCATGACCGATAGACCGGGTCTGCTACGCATCCGATAGTCATGCAGCGCAGCGGCGTTTCGATCCCGCGGCTCTTACCATGGCAGGTTTCCCCTGTCCGTGCTCCGTCGATGTAGTGGGCAGACAGCCGCAGGAAGCTTGCTACGTGGATTGCCTTGATTTCGCTCGACATGAAAATGGACTCGCGTTTATACAGCGGAAAGGTGCTTACAGCCGGCGGCTATCTTGGGGCTCAGCCGGTTGATCAGGCAGCGATCGTGCGCTCGACTTCATTGATCGCTTGAGGACGACCAACGGGATATCTGCGCTGCCTCATATTGATACGCTCGCTTGCAGGCTAAGGTTGAACACTACAGAGGCGAGTCAAGGCGTGTACGCCTGATAACGCTCCGCATGTCAGGAAAGCCTGACAAGTTTCGGTGCCCTCGCAGAGACGTCCAGCACCACATTCCGTGTGCGAGCGCGCCGCGCGCACCGGTTCCAGTTATTGGAGAGTGATCTTGAGCGACCCAGGGAGCAATCCCCGCATCTTCCTGTCGACCGTCTTGCCCCGACCCAATCAGCAGCGCCTGGTCACGGCAGTGATGCTGGCGTCCGTCGTGGTCTTTGTGGCCGTATTGCCGTTTGCTCAATGGCAGCTGGCGCCGGTCTGGGGGTTCATTCCCGTCTATGAATCCGCGGTCGTCATCAACGACCTTGTCACCGCTGCGATGCTGGTCGGGCAGTTCACCCTGCTCCGCTCTCCAGGATTGCTGGCCCTGTCATCGGGCTACTTCTTTACCGCCACGGTCGCGGCGGTGCACATGCTCAGTTTCCCTGGGCTGTTCTCTGCATCGGGGCTTTTGGGTGCGGGCCCGCAAACCACAGCGTGGCTTTACATGTTCTGGCACGGAGGGTTTCCACTGTCCCTGATCGGCTATGCCCTTCTGCAAGAGAACGAGCGAATACGGCGTATCAGGTTGTCGCGCGCCGTCTCTCCCGTTCTATGGGCTGCCGGCGCCGTGCTGCTTTTGGCTTATGGGCTGACTGCGCTGGCGACCCACCCGTCTCTCCTGCCGGCCATCATGCGCGGGAACGGATATACCGGCGCCATGTCAACGACAGTCAGCATTGTGTGGATGCTGAATGTGCTGGCCGCAGCAATTCTGTGGCGGCACCGCGGCCACTCGTTGCTGAATCTATGGTGTACGGTGGTCGCCGTCACCTCGGCATTTGAGGTGGCACTTTCTGCCGTGTTCAACCACGGGCGGTTCGATCTCGGTTTTTACGCCGGCCGCGCCTATGGTCTTGTCGCTTCCGGCTTTGTTCTGGTCGGGCTGATCATCGAACATGCCAGGCTTTACGCCATGCTGGTGAAAGCACTGGATAACGAGAGCGCGGCGCGCGCAGGCGCCTTGGAGAAAACGCAACAGCTGAACGCGGCGAACGAGCATCTCGAGCAGCGCGTCAAAGACCGCACCGCCCAACTGAGCGCTACGAACAGCGAGCTTCGACAGGAAATCACCGAGCGTAAGCGTGCCGAGCAGGCGCTCGAGCGCTCGAGAGAGGAATTGCGTGAGCTGGCAGCGATCAGCTCAAGGGCACGTGAGGAAGAGCGGCGGCGCCTTTCACGCGAGCTTCACGATGAGCTTGCCCAATCGCTGGCAGCGCTTAAGGTCGACATGCAAATGTTGGAGCACAAGCTTGATGCCACGAACGCGCCGGTTGCCGAACGCTTGAGCGCAATGGAACACGCCGTAGATGACATGATCCGAGCGACACGTCGTCTCGCGTCCGATCTGCGCCCCTCCATGCTCGATGATCTCGGCCTCGTACCTGCGTGCAGATGGCTTGTCGAGTCGTTTCAACGGCGGCACCGCATTCATTGCGAACTGAAGATCGTACCCGGGCACTTGGAACTTCCCGAGCCTTTTGCATCCACCGTATATCGTGTCCTGCAGGAGTGCCTGGCCAATGTAGCGCGCCATGCCGGCGCGTCGGCTGTACATGTACGGCTGCTCTATGAGGCGTCCATCGTCCAGCTTTCCGTGCAGGACGATGGCATCGGTTTTGACCCCGCGCATCCGAGAAAGGATCTGTCTTTCGGGCTTGTGGGCTTGCGTGAGCGCGCCTATCTTGTGCGCGGCAGCTTAAGCATCGAATCGTCGCCAGAATCCGGAACGTTGATCGAACTCACCATTCCGCAAACGATGGTCACATCTCCGCAATTGCCGCTGCCAGCTCCCGGTGCCGAGCCCAAGGCAATGTAATGACATCGCCGCGGCGCTCGCTCCGGCCAGCCTCATGCCAACCCGTGGCTGAGCGCGTACCGAATCAGGGCGACGTCATTTGGCAGGTTCATCCTTTCAAGAATGCGAGCCTTATAGGTGCTGACCCTCTTCTTGCTGATGCAGAGATCGTGCGCGATCGCTCAGGATCCGACCCAATCCCTCACGAAAGACGGCATGGTCGTCCGCTATCAGCACCTTGATCATCGCGTGCCCCCTGGATCTGTGCTTCCACTCTTGCATCGTAGGTGGCACGGCGAATCCCATCCAACGCTTGGCACATGGCCTTCTGATCGAGGTCAGGAACGTGAATGCGCGCTGTTTTGGTGGCCCGACGGGACCAAAGCTCTCGTCAATACCGCTCGGGCAAGGGCGAGATCGTTTGCGTGATCGCCGGTGAAACGCAATGCGCACACGGGCCATGAGCCGAAACATCGACGGCATAGAACGGTTGATGCCCATCAAGATGTTGTTCGCATCTGCGTCCAGAATGGTTTCTCCCCGAACCCGCATAGGAGAACGCATCATGGCTGAATCCGATACCAAGCTTCCCGTGAAGACCGGCACGGAAGCATCGACCAAACAAGCCGGTGGCATGCAACCCTGGCGCGCATTCGACAACCTGCGGCAAGAGGTTGCACGTGTCTTCGATGATTTCGACCGCGGATTTCATCTCTTTCCGTTTCATCGCGCGGCGCTGGATATCGCGCCGTTCTGGCGGCGCGAATGGGCATTGACGTCCGCGCCCGCAGTAGACGTTGTCGAAACCGATAAGGCTTACGAGATCAAAGCCGACCTGCCTGGCATGGAAGAGAAGGACGTCGAGGTCAAGCTGGTCAACAGCGGCTTGACCATCAAAGGCGAGAAGCAGGAAGAGAAGGAAGAAAAACAAAAGGACTACTACCTGCATGAACGCCACTTCGGGGCGTTCGAGCGGTCATTCCGCATGCCAGACGGCGTCGATACAGACAAGATCCAGGCCAGCTTCAAAAACGGCGTATTGACGGTGACGCTGCCCAAGACGGACGCGGCGCAGGCGGCTTCCAAGACCATCCCCGTAAACGGGGGCTGATGTAACGGACGGCATATCGCAAGAACGGCGGAGGACGGATGGCTGCAAATCGCTGCACGATTCGCCGATTCTCCGCTGCGCCGATCCTGGTCTTACTCGCGGCCCGCGCGCCTACGTTCCGGCCGCGTCATCCGGTTGACAGGATGCGACCTTGAAGTTTTCTGCTGCCCTTGAAGACGTGGCAGCGCCCGACATTGGGTCAAGGAGTGTGAGCGTGACCTTGCCATTGGACATTTCATTTCGGGACTTTCCTTACTCCAAAGCGATTGAGGATGCTGTCATCGAACAGGCGAACAGCCTTGCCAGGTTTCAAGCGGAGATCGCACGTTGCCGCGTCAAGTTGATTCAACTGCCTCGACAGCAGACACCCATCCAATCCGTCAGGGTTCATATTGATGTGATGACACGCCACGATAGCCACCTCTCGGGCCATGCCTCCGGCGAGGACGCCCGAGCGGCACTTCGCGAAGCGTTCAGAGAAGTCGAGTTCGCGTTGCGACGCGAGATGGTACGTGGGCAATCGAAAGCAACCATCGCAGCCAAGGGGGGCATATGAGCTTGACCGTTCAAGCCGGGCGGGGTTGGGTGGATGTTCGTACAAAGCGGCGAAGCGACAAGCGCTGGGAATGCGAGTGCCGGTTCGTGTCGCCCGGTGGAAAATGCTCGTCCTGGATTTCCGCCGCTAGCGCTGAAGGCTACGTTTCCCGCGAGCTTGCCTTCAGCGCGGGTATCTTGCTCGGCCGGGAGCTTGCTGCGCGCTATGCCGTATTGACTCCGGTTGAAACCACCACGTATCAATGAAGTGGCAGGGCGAAGAATGCCGGCGCCATGCATGCTTCGCCATCCTGAAAAACACATCGTTTGCCGACGTCGCTACCGAGTCCTTTGGCGGGGCCAAGTCATCGTGCGCACGATCGCTCCATGTGCCGGCACCACAAGCGTGCCCTGACGTACCACACCGTTATAAGACGCACTGACTTGGTACTTGCCACGCGGCAGGCGAGCGTAGAGCAGCGGGCCTTCCGTTACGACCACCAGGGACACCGCCCCGTCTGCGGAACGAATACGGGTGTCGACTTCTGAAACGTACGCCCCACCTTGCTCGATGAACGTCAAGCGCAGGTTGTAGTTCGCTGCAACGCCACGCATTGCATCCACCGCATCCTGCCCGACCCCACCTGACACATAAGCCACGCCTCCTTGCACATGTGGCATGGGACGCACGGCAGAAGCATCTTCATTCAGACACCCCTCCTCGTACATGGCCCGCCACGATCGCCTGTTCATCGTGCCGCCGGGCATCCCTCCTCGTGCACGGCCGCTCATCCGATCCGACTCGTTCAAGCCGTGAATATCCTGCATGCGCTGCATCAACGCACGGCGTTCTGCCGGTGTCCGGGCATTGCGCATCTGCGCGCAGAAATCGGGGCTCGGATGGTGTAGTGGCTCGGGGGTGGGTGCCTGCGCCAATGCCGCGTGTGTCGACACGAGAGACGCTGCAACCAGCGCAGCCCGCAAGAGGTTCTGTAACCGCAGCATGATCGGCTCCTCCTTGAGAATCCGTTCGCTTCCCTCACCCCACAATGGTCGATGCGCACCGGAGCGCGTTGATATGGCGCAACCTTTGATCCAGCCCAACCCCGCGCCCTCCGTCATGGCTAACCTGAAAGACAACAGCCCGTGCGTGGCGTGCAATGCCGGCGGCGGCACCTTCTGTTTCTGTAAGCGAAGCCGCACGCCACGGCACACCCGACCCAATGTGAGTTGACCATGACAGCCAGGACCCTCGTCTTCCATCAAACCGCCCGCAGGATGATGCTCAACGGAATCGACCTGTTGGCCAGGGCCGTCAAGGTGACGCTCGGGCCTGGTGGACGCAACGTGATCATCGAACGGCCGGGCATGACGCCCATGGTCGCCAACTCCGGCGTTGTGGTTGCACGCTCCATTGCACTGCGCGAGCCATTTGCCGATATGGGCGCTCGGCTGCTGTGCGAGGCAGCGGCGCGCACCAGCGAGGTCGCAGGTGACGGTACGACCACCGCCACCACGTTGGCGCACGCCATCGTGGCCGAGGGCGTGAAATACGTAGAAGCCGGGCACGACCCGATGCAGCTCAGGCGCGGCATTGAGGCCGCAGGCGCCGTGGTTGCGCAACAGCTCCACGACATGGCACGCCCCTGCACGACCGTAGACGAAATGCGGCAGATCGCCACGATTTCCGCCAGCGGCGACCAAACCGTGGGCTCGCTGGTGGCGCGCGCGGTTGAACAGGTCGGCAAGGACGGCGCTATCAGCGTGGAAGACGGCTCGAGGCTTGAAGACCAGGTCGAGATCGCGAAAGGCGCGCGCGTGGACCGCGGGTTTCTCTCGCCGTTCTTTGCCACCACCGAAAGCCGGGCCGTCGTACTGGAAGAGCCCCGGGTGCTGTTGTGCGATGCCACGATCGGCTCAATCACCCAGCTGCTGCCGGTTCTTGAAGTCGTGTCCGGTACCGGCAAGCCACTACTGGTCATTGCCAACGAAGTGGAAGGCGAAGCGTTGGCCACGCTCGTCGTCAACAATCTGCGCGGCACGCTCAAGAGCTGCGCGATCCGTTCGCCCGGCTTTGGCGAGTCGCGCACGGAGCAACTGGCCGACCTTGCTGCGCTGACTGGCGCGACCGTTATCTCATCGCAGACCGGCGTTTCATTGGAGCACGCGACGCTTGATCAGCTCGGCCACGTACACCGTACGGAAACCACCAAGGATGCGACCACACTCATCGCGGGCGATACGGCAAAGGCCGCAGTGGAGCAGCGCGTTGCCCAATTGCGGGCACAGCTCAACGAGGCAAAGACGGACTACGACCGCGAGCAGCTTCAGCGACGGCTTGCACGCCTGAGCGGTGGCGTTGCCGTCATCAAGGTGGGCGCGGCAACCGAGGCTGCGTTGCACGAGCGCAAGAACCGCTTCCAGGATGCCCTTCACGCCACGCGTGCCGCCGTTGAGGAAGGCATCGTGGCGGGCGGTGGCGTTGCACTACTCCGAGCGCGTTCCGCCATCGACGCATGGACCGCGCCCAATGCCGAGCAACAAGCGGGTTCCCATATCGTGCACACCGCCCTGGCCGCGCCGATGCTCCAGATCGCAGCCAACGCAGGAGCCGATGCACAGGCGGTCGTTCACCAGGTGCTCTCCGGTGAGGGATCGCACGGCTACGACGCAGCGTCCGATCGTTATGGCGACATGCTGGAGTTGGGCGTTGTCGACCCTGTCAAGGTGGTGCGCACCGCATTGCAGAACGCCGTGTCGATTGCCGCCCTGTTGTTGACCACGGATTGCATGATCGCCGATGTGCGGGAAGGCTACGTTGACCGGTCGGATGAAACTTCAAACTCGACCATGTTCAACGCCGGATACGCATAGCAAAGACAATCCGGAGCCTTTCGAAGGCTTCTGGCGATGGCTCCAGCTTTGCTCACGATCAAATGCGCTTCCGAGCCGTCTACTACAGTGGTAGCAAGACGCTTCGACACACCGAGTTCGCCATGATCGCTCAAGCATTCGTCCATCCTCCGTTCGCAAAAGCGGCACCCCTTGAGCCCATGAACGAAGACGCGTTGGCGACGGCATTTCTTCCGGTAGCCAGTTCCAGTCTGCTCCCTGATCCAGCGCTTGCCGTGCTGGCAAAGACTGCCGTCCATTGGTTTGCCCCGCGATCGGCGAGCGAAATCCATGTCAGCGCGGAGCACGGTCGCATTCGCATGGCCGGCCACGTCGGCAATGCCAGCCCGCTGAACTCTCTGAAGAGGGCCCTGCTCCGCTTGCCAGGCGTCGGCGGCCTGGACATGACGGTTACGGTGGAAGCCCTCACCAATCCACTGAGAACGTATCCCGCCGCCCAACAGCGTCAACACGTCGGATAACCGGGAGCGCGCAAACATGCGTACGACATTTTTCTGTGCGACCGATTGCCCCTGCCCGCAGATTGCCTTCGATACGACGTGCCCAGAGTCGGTGGAGGAGATTCTCCGGGCGTACGCTGCGCTCTTCTGGTTCAACCTCTACCTCAGGTGCCCCGACTTCTCCACCGCGGATGGCATGTTTCCGCGAGATCCAGACACTCGCCAGAAGTATCTGGCTGTGCATTCGAAAGTCTTCACACACTGGGCCACGGCGGCCAATCGCATGGGCATCCCCACCACCCGTTTTCGTGATATCTGCGCCAATGTGCGCGCGGCATGGATTGGACCGGACGACCCATTGCGCCCCTGCCGTTCACGCGCCGACGTTCTGTCGGACCACCCAGAGCTCGATCTGGATTAAGCGCTGGCTGGGTTGCTCAACAGAAGCACGTGAGGCGACCGTTCAATGGGGGCAGCTCGGAGAGCACGTCGTCCGGACCGGTGTCCGGCCTGAAGATCGTGATGCCTTTGAGTCGCAACTGCCATGCGTGAAAGAGCAGTGCCGCAACCTGTGCGCACGACGCGCTGCACGGAAGAAGGACCGTCTTTGAAATGGATGCATCAACAAACGGTTGCAGCGTCGCCACCATGCGCAAGTGGTCGAGGAGCTAACGTCAAGAGTGGTGTATGAACAATTTGATGGCGGTCGATTTCAAGCGGCGATTTTCTGCTGAGCCGGTCGATCGTCTTGCACCGGTTCGCCGTCCTTGAAGGCAACTCCTTCGAGCAACAGCTTGATCTTTTCGGGGCCGTTGATACGGCGCCAGGTTTTCTCGGCTTCCTCGATCAGCTTGAATGCCAGTCCGAGGAAGGTTGGTCGCGATACGCAGTTACGCGTGCGCGTCGTACGGTGGCGCACCGTCGCGAACGTCGATTCAATCGCGTTGGTCGTGCGCAGATGCTGCCAGTGCTCGGCAGGGAATTCGTAAAACGCGAGCAAGCTCTCCCGGTCCTTCTTCAATGTCTCGGTCGCCTTCGGATATCTGGCCGCATAGATCGATACGAAACGATCGAACGCGGCGTGCGCGTCGGCGCGCGTCGCGGCCATCCAGATCGATTGCATGTCGGCCTTCGCGCGTGCCTGTTGCGACTTGGGCAGCGCGTTCATGACGTTTCCCATTTTATGAAACCAGCAGCGCTGGCCACGTGTGGTCGGAAACACCTCTTCCAGCGCCGCCCAGAAGCCCATTGCGCCGTCGCCGACCGCCAGCCGTGGCCCCGCCTTTAGACCGCGCTTTTTCAGGTCGAGCAGCAGCTCCAGCCACGACGCTTTCGTCTCGCGATAACCATCGCCGATCGCCACACGTTCTTTGCTTCCGTCCGGTTTCACGCCGATGATGACCAGCAAGCATTGTCCGTCGGAGTTCTCGCTGCGCAGCCCCGTGTGAATGCCGTCGACCCACCAATAAACGTAGTGCGACCCGGACATGTCACGCCGGCTCCAGGCCACATGCTCGTCGGCCCATTGCGCCTTAAGCCGGCTCACCACGTTGGCCGACAGGCCCTTGGCGTCATCGCCCAGCAGCACGCTCAACGCTTCGCCCATGTCGCCCGTCGAGATGCCCTTAAGATACAGCCACGGCAGCGCTGCGCTCACACGAGGCGACTTCCTCACGTACGGCGGCACGATCGTCGAATTGAACTTCACGCCCGATCCCGATCGATCACGTACCTTCGGCACCTTCACCGCAATCGGCCCGGCGGCCGTCAACACCTCGCGTTCCGGCAAGTAGCCGTTGCGCACCACGGCGCGTTGCCCGTGTAACGTCTTGACGTTCGCGAACCGCTCCATCAGCTCCGCCAACTCCGCTTCGATCGCTTGTTGAATCACTTGCCGCGCCCCGTGACGAACCAATTCGTCAAGTCCAAGCCCGACTCCCGATAGACCGACGACTGCTTTTTCCGTATCCTTGCTCATGGTGGATGGTTTGATTTTTTGCTGGTTTCCGACTTCGACAATCAGATTCTCAGCTGAAACCTCCACCGCCTTCAACTTCCCGCCTCAACTCCCCCGTACACCACTTTCGACTTTAGCTCGTGGTCGAGCCCATCAATCTGCCTTGCGGTGACAAAGTAGCCGGGCAACGCTGCACGCTGTCCGTACAGCGCCCGGAAAAGCCTGTAGGCGCGGTTCTCAGTACGGTAAAGCTGCGGCGCGCGATGTTGGATACGCACGCGACGCTGATACACCCAATCGAACGCAGGTTCGATACCACTGGAGCAGTTATCTCCGAACGCCAGGCTTACGCTACCCGTTGGTGCCAGGGAGAGGAGGTGGCTATTGCGCAGTCCGTGCTTTGCGACAGCTTCGCACACGGCCTTGGGCAATGCGGCGCTGAAATGTCCGGGAGCAAGACTGCGTTCCGGACTGAACAGCGGATAGGGCCCGCGCTCGCATGCCAATGCGGCCGAAGCTGCGTAGGCGCTATCACGCAAGCATCGCCCGATCTGAGCGGCGAAGCATCGTGCTGCCGGAGCGTCGTATGGCAGGCACATCATTGTGAGAGCATCGGCAAGGCCGGTCACGCCTACGCCGATCCTGCGTTTGGCCTGGGCCTCGTGCATATGCTCAGGCAACGGCCAGCGTGTGATCTCGATCGCGTTGTCGAGCATTCTGACTTGAACACGCACCGCCCGGCTCAGGCCGACGAAATCGAACAGTGGTTGACCGCCCATTCCAAACGGCCACTGCACCCACCTGGATACATCAATCGGCCCCAGTACACAGCTGCCCCAGGGCGGCAATGGTTGTTCTCCACAAGGATTGGTTGCGGCAATCGTCTCGATCTCGGCAAGGTCATTGGCAGCGTTGATCGTATCGATGAACAGCAGACCCGGCTCTGCACTGTGATGCGCGGCTTCCGCGATCATGTTCCAAAGCTGCCGTGCGGGAACGACTGCGTAGCACCACTTGCCGTTAGACAGCGCGTGGGCGCCTGTAGCCAGCCGTTGTGCATTGGGCACTGCTCGATGCTGCAGGCACCAGAGACCGTCATCGGCAACCGCTCGCATGAACGCGTCGGTAACGGCAACCGATAGGTTGAACGTTGCCCAGCGCCTGCGCCCACGTTTGGCAGTAATGAAAGTGGCCAGGTCGGGGTGGTCACAGCGCAGAACGGCCATCTGCGCGCCACCTCGCGTGTTGACGAGCGCCTGCGTTGCGCATACCCGATCAAATGAGTCGAGGACGGCACAGACGCTTCCAGTTCCGCTGTTCGACGTTGCCTGCTCAGCATCAGCAGGGGCGATGACCGAGAAGTCGTAGCCGACCCCGCCACCCATCTGCAAGGTGCGCTGTGCTGCATGCAAAGCGCGTTCGACATCGGAAGCGTCTGCGACGGATTGCTCGCTAGCGCCGATAGGATGCACGAAGCAGTTGACCATCGTCCCGTGATTCGCACTTCCCGCGTTCGCCATGATGCGCCCCGCTCCAATGGCACCTTGCAGCAGATTGGCGTAGAACAAGCGCGTGAAATGCGCGCGCTGGTCTGGCTGCTCTGCAGCGGCAAGCGCATGGGCAACCCGCTTGAATACGTCATTGCACGTCGTTTCGCCGGGCGCAAGATAGCGATCTGCAAGTACAGCGGTACTCAAAGGTGATGGTCCGCCTGGACGGTTCAGAGGCCCTGCCCGCATCGAAGTGCTCCCTTTGCGCGGATGACTCCATGCTAGGCAACACCGCCCTGAGAGCGTTGATCGACATCACGCCCAAACGCATCGCCCCCGCCGTAACGTCTTTGGCTCAGGCAGCTAACCGCCCCAAGAGAACCGACCCCTCAGGAGCGCCCGACAAGCCGATCTGGAGACTTGCGTCAGGTCAAATCCGGCAATACCGAAGTGCCTAATCTCCAGTCATATCAACCGGAGATCGTGATGCAACAGCCTACTGATGCCGTCTGCACCCTCGCCTGCGCCACCATGCGCGATGCCAGCCGCGCTGCGGAGTTCTTCGTGGATAGCGAGCTTCAGCTCGCGCGCCTTCGCGTCAAGATGGCAGAAACCGCATTGGATAGCCTGTCCCAGCTGGAGGGCCAGTTGGATACAGTCAAAGACTGGACCGCACTGGCCTCGGCGCAGAGCGCGTACATGAAGCTGCAAGCCAACCAAAGTGCGAGCACTGTTCGCCAGTGGGCCGACCTTCTCAATGAAGCGCAGCGGTCATATCTGCGCCAGGCGACAGAGTGGAACGACCAATTCCAACATCGTCCCGGAACGGCTGCATCTCCTGCACAACTGTTGATTGCGTCTCTTGACTCCTGGCAGACCTTGGTCAACACCTTCAACGCGATCGCTGCATCGGCTACGCAAGCCCGATCGCCATCGCAGCCGCAAGCGAAGTCCGGGAGCGCGCCAGGCGCCTGACGGCTTGTGGCTGTGAATGGAAATACGCCCGCCCAAAGACAATTTCCATGTGCCCTGTGCCACACAGGCACAGACGAAAGAGAGCAGCTTGATTTCTCTCAACGAGGGTCTCTGGTAGCTACCTATTCTTGAAATAGCCATCGGACATGTACGTGCCGAATGGAAAAGGTTTTGATCCAACGGTTGGACTTGATTTGTTTGCAGGAGCCCAAAATGCACAGGAAACTCATGATGACTCTGCTCGTCGTCGCAGCAGCCTCTGCGTCGGTGTACGCGCAGAGTCAGCCCGATACGGCACAGAACGGCGACGGAGAAAAAGCCAGCAAGGTGGATCCCTACACGGAGGGCGCAAAGCAAGCCAAGCCCGATCCATACACAGAGGGCTCAAGACGTGGCAAGTTCGATCCGTACACAGAAGGCGCAAAGGGCAAACGTGATGCCTATACCGATGGCGCCACGCAAGCCAAGCGTGACCCGTACACAGAGGGATCGAGACGCGGCAAGTTCGATCCATACACGGAAGGCGCAAAGGGCAAACGCGACCCACATACGGATGGCGGCAATCAGACGAAGTAGCCGCATCTGGTGTTGCCTTGTCAGGCTCCATCTGGGCGCGTAGCTGGCATCGTCAATACAGCAGATATGCCGCGCGCTGGGAAAGAAAGACATCGGCCTGTGCGGTGTAGGCTCGCTCGATCGCGTCCAGCGCAATGCCGTCACGCAGCATCGCCCAGACCGTCTCCGACCCGACAGACGTGCGGATCGCCTCCAGCTTGAACTGCTCGGGATAACGTTGCGACAGTACGCGGGCGAGCGCTAAACCGATGCGGCCCGGGCGGGTCAGAGCTGACACCCGGTGGATCGCCACACCCGAGCACGAGCGGCCATGGTACGGCCCTTCCGCAGGAACGAAATGGACGGGTGTATAGATGGCGCCCGTGTCCAGCGCATTGAGTTCTCGCGCGAGCGCCGCGCCGTCCATCCATGGCGCTCCTACCATGCCAAACGGCGCCGTCGTGCCTCTGCCTACGCTCACACGTGCGCCCTCGACCAACCCCACATCCGGATATCGCTCCAAGGCAGAAAGATCGCGCAGGTTCGGCGATGGCGGAACCCAACCCAGCCCGGTGTTGGCAAAGCGCATTGCACGGTCGTACTGCTCCATGGCCACCACATGCAGCGCCGCCCCGATGTGCAGTTCCCCGTTCAGCAACCTGGCAAGCTCGCCGATCGTCATGCCGTGCACAAGCGGCAGCGGCACATAGTTCGTCAATGAGCGGTCCGCCGTATCGGATACCGGCCCACCCACCAGATCACCGCCGAGCGGGTTGGGACGGTCCAGCACCAGCACTGGGATATGAGCCTTCGCAGCAGCTTCCAGCGTCGCCCCCAGGGTGGCAAGGTAGGTAAAGAACCGCACGCCGGCGTCCTGGAGGTCAAACACCAGGACGTCCAGATCGGCCAGCGCGCTGCGCGGCATGCCATTGCTGTTGCCATAAAGGCTATGGACGATCACGTTGGACCGCGGGTCGATCGTGTCACCAAAGCGCGCGTCGAGATCGGTGCCGATACCGTGCTCCGGTGCGAAGATCGCGTTCAACCGCACACCGGGTGCCTGACTGAGTACATCGATGGTGCGCCGCCCCTGCGCATCGAAGCCACTGTGGTTCGTGACCAGGCCGACCCGCCTTCCAACAAGCAGTGCGAAGCCGCCGGCCTCGAGCACGTCGATGCCTGTCCGTACGGGACCCACCGCCGTGGGTAAGCGCCGTTCCGCGCTGATCACAGCGTCGGCCATGGTCGGGGCACGCGTGGCGATCTGCTGACCAGAGAGCAGCGGCGCAGTGCTCGATACCAGATTCAGGACGGCTTCACGCAACGGCATGGCGTTACCCCGCTCGTCCGGATACAGGCGGCTCGTGAGCACAATGACAAACCGGCGCGTGACCAAGTCGATCCATAAGCCGGTTCCGGTGTAGCCCAGATGCTGAACGAGCCCCACGCGCGGTGCGCGATAGCGGTTGGGGATCAACGGCGCCTGCACTTCCCAACCCAACGTGCGCGTCGCCTCCACGGCAGTCGAACCGTCGGGCGTCAACAGCAGGGCAACGCTGTCCGGTTGCAAGATTTGGTGGCCCCCCAGGCTGCCCCCGTTGAGAAGCATCCTGGCGAACAGCGCGAGGTCATCCGCCGTGGAGAACAAGCCCGCATTGCCGGAGACACCCCCCAGTGCGGCGGCGGTCGGATCATGCACGTTGCCGCGAAGCCATCGTCCGTTGCGCACGATGGTCGGCGCGATACGGGCAATCGCCCTGTGGCTCGGACGGAACGCGGTGTCGCGCATGCCAAGCGGTCGAAAGATATGCTGCGCGCACCATGCGTCCAGTCCCATCCCGCTGACACGCTGGACAAGCTCGCCCAAGGCGACATAGTTGAGATCGCTGTAGATGACATTGCGCCCCGGCTCCCCTATCGGGGGCATGATTTCGATGGCGTGAAGCACCGTGGCGTGGCTGCGGAGTTCCGATCGGGCAGCCAGGCCCGAAGGGAGTCCAGACGTGTGATTGAGCAATTGCCGTAGGGTGATGCCTGCCTTCCCTACGTCGCCGAAGGCCGGCCAGTAACGGCTGGCCGGCGCGTCCAGTTCCAAACGTCCGCGCTCTGCCAGTTGCAGTACCGCCGTGGCCGTGGCCACTGCCTTGGTGAGCGATGCGAGATCGAAGATCGTGTCTTCGGTCATCGGCTCGGCGGGACCGGCGGATCGCTGACCCAGCGCAACACG
The DNA here is from genome assembly GCF_001699815.1 of Ralstonia pickettii. Lineage (GTDB taxonomy): Bacteria > Pseudomonadota > Gammaproteobacteria > Burkholderiales > Burkholderiaceae > Ralstonia > Ralstonia thomasii. The sequence goes on from NZ_MCGB01000113.1 coordinate 52,668, forward strand.
TTCGCGCACCGCATTGGCTTCACCGATCGCGACGACAGCTCCGGCCACATTGGCATCGGCAATCTGCGCAGCAACTACGGCTTCCAGCTCGTGCATGGGCACTGGCGTACCCAGCGGCCCAGGGTCGTTGGCTGTGGGCGCGGCCTGCCCACTCTGCATGCAGGCCAACAGCGCCGCTGTCACTACCGCGACTATCGCGGCAAGTTGGCTGGATCGTAACGATTGCGCGCGTTCCATAGCATCCACCCGTTGGTGCCTTCCGCATCGGCAGCGTCGACCTGGGCGCGAATCATCTCGGCGTTGAACTCGCGACGATCAAAGGCATAGTCCCGGAACGCCTGCAGCCACGGCCGGAACCTCTCACCAGGCAAACCTGTGCGGCGCTTCGCTTCAGCGAGCGAACGCGAGACGATCTCGCCGGGCTGCTCGGTCGGCTTTCTGGTGCCCGGCAGGCCCCATGTGAAGCCGGAGGGGTACAGCATGGGCGAGATGTAATCGACCACGGCGCCCAGCGTGTTGATCTGCTGGCCAATCGCCGTGTCGTCGGTGTTCCAGCAGACGTAGCCGAAAATATCCGCCGCCAGGTAAATGTTGTACGCCCGCAGCCGTTCTCTCGCCCGCGCAAGGAACCCCGTGATGGCCGCAACCCGATGTGCTTGCGTGTTGGCTTGATGGAACTGCAAGCCATTGGCGTCCGGAAAGCGCAGATAGTCGAACTGGATTTCATCGAACCCCAGTCTTGCTGCCTCTTCCGCCACGTCAAGCGTGTTGGCCCAGGCGACTTCGACATTGGGGTCGATCCATTGTTGGTCTTCACGATCGCGCCAGACCTCTCCATCACGATCACGCACCGCCCATTCGGGGTGCGCTCGAGCCAAGCGGTCGTCCTTGAACACGACGATGCGCGCAATCAGATACAGCCCACGCAAGTGGAGTTTCCGAATCACGGCGGCGAACTGGTTGATGCGGGCCACCCGGTCTTTTTGTTCGGGGACTGCGCCCACCGCCACACGAGCCGCACTCGGGTAAGGTGTGTCGCCCCGGTCGCCCTTCATGTCGATCACCAGCGCATTGATGGCCGTCTGCCCCTGGAGTGCGACGGCGGCATCGCGCAAGGAACGGTTGGATACGCCCTGTACCGACAGGTAGACCGCCCGGGGCTTGATCTGCTTGAGCGGTATCTCGACTGCGGGTAGCGGGCCGCCAAGCACCAGCTCGGCACGCGCATAGCCGGGGGCGCGGACGCTGACCGTCGCCCGTGCTTCCACTGCCGAAGCTGGAATGGTAATCAGACCGGCAGCATCGGTCTTTCCGCTTTCGCCGTGAACGAATGTGATTGCGCCCTCTACAGGAACGCGGGTCTGTGCGTCTATCACCCTGACCTCGGCAGCGCCGGCAAACTGCGCCCAAGAGAGCAAGACCGCTGCAAGCCAGAGGTGTGCGCGGCTACTCATGATTACCACCCCCGGCTGCATTGAGAATGTTCGCCATGCATTGCGCACCACAGCCATCGGTGATCAGGTATCGGGGCAACGCCATGGCAGGTTGACTCGCCCGCAGCGGTTGCGCGTCCAGCGTGAAGGCTGCGGTATAGCCCTCCTCTCGTGCGAGGCGCTCCAGCTCGGGATCGTGGATGCCGAAGGGCCATGCCAGTGCGTGCACCGGGGCTCCGATCTCTGTTTCGATGCGCTCCTTCGCGCGGCGCAACTGATCGCGGGCGAACTTGGTGAAATCATCGGCGCTTCGGTGCATCCGCTCCACGCGGAAGTCCGGATGCCAGTACGTATGGGATTGCACGCCAAACTGTCCGGTGCGGGCCAACGCTCGCAACTGGGGCCAGGTCATCGCGTATGGAGCATTCGAGATGGCAGACGGGTACACAAATAGCGTCACGGGAATGCTCCGGCTGCGTAGCGCGGGCCACAAGGTCTCGTACACAGACCGATGGCCGTCATCCACCGTAATGGCAACCGCCTTTGCGGGCAGTGCACCTTGCTCGCCGTCGTGCCAGCGCACGATGTCTGCGAGCGGAACGATGCGATAACCCGCCGCCTCGATCGCCTGTAAATGCGCCTCGAATGTCTGCATCCGAACCGTCATGGTGCTATCCACTGTCGGTGCAAAGCGGTGATAGACGAGCACCACCACGTGCGGTTCCAGGGCGGGCATGTCTGCGTTGGCTCCAGGGCACGCAAACACCAGAATCGCCCAGCACAACGAGAAGACCCAGGTGTTCACAGCCGTGGCTCCGAATAAGGATGGAGGGTGCGCATCGCTTACCCCGCACCGCCTATGACTCGCGTGGGGTGCCGTGCAGCCAGTGCCAAAGCAGCACCCCGCTGCCCGCCATGCCGCCCAGATGCGCAAAGTGCGCAACATTGACTTCGGTGCCGCTCACGCCGAGGGTCAGCTCCACAATCGCATAGAGCGTCGCGAACACCCACGCCGGCATCGGGATGGGCGGGATCAACGGAACGATGATGCGATTGGGAAACAGGACGGCATACGCGAGAAGCAGTCCGAATACGCCCCCGGACGCGCCAATGACCGGCCCCGCCGGAAGAATGCTCAAGGCCGTAAAAGCGAGTTGCGCGAAGGCTGCACTCAAGATGCTGGACAGATAGAGCTGCCAAGTCCGAGGCGCACCCACGGTACGTTCGACGTCGCGCCCGAACAGGTAGAGGCCGAACATGTTGAACGCCAGATGCGCGCCATTTGCGTGCAGGAAAGCGTATGTCAGCGGCTGCCACGGCAGGAATCCTCCCACCACGCCGCCGCCAGATACGCCGAGTGGCCAGAGCGCAAAGGTTCGTAGCAACGCGTCCCCCGCAAAGACTTCTGCAACGAACGCCGCCACGTTGATGAGGATGAGCAGCTTGATCATGAAGGCACCCCTGATCTCTGCCCACGATACGGCTGCGCGCGTTTGCTGGGTTGATCTCGCGCAAGGCGGTTCGACTGTGTGCCGTGATCCTGCAATGCAACGCGTTCCGCTTGATGTGCCGCAAGGCCCCGGCATGGCCAGATGAAACGATGGAGCTACGTGCACGCAAGAGGATGACCCATGCCTTTGGCCGCTTCCTATCAATACCCCGCGAACCAGGCCATCGCCGCGATCTTCAACGAAATCGCTGATCTGCTGGAGATTGAAGAGGCCAACCCGTTTCGGGTGCGTGCTTACCGCAACGCCGCACGCACGGTCGAAGGCATGACCGAAGGCGTTGACGCCATGCTGGCACGCGGCGCCGATTTGACCGCCTTGCCGGGCGTGGGAGTCGACCTCGCGGCAAAGATGCGCGAGATCGTCGAAACGGGAAGCTGCGCCATGCTCACGCGCGTGCGGACCGAGGTTCCAGCGTACGTGCTTCAACTGCTCCAGTTGCCTGGCCTAGGCCCAAGGCGGGCCCGCGCGTTACAGCACGAACTGGGCATCACATCCCTGGATGAGTTGGCCCGGGCCGCGGCCGCTCACCGCATTCGCGAACTGCATGGCTTTGGCGCCCGAAGCGAACAGCGTTTGCTCGAAGCCCTCAACGCACGCTTGACGCGCGATCGCCGTTACGGTCTGGCAATCGCCAAGCCGTGTGCCGATGCATTGACGCATTACCTGCTGGCAAGCGGGCTGGTCGACCAACTCGTCGTTGCCGGCAGCTACCGCAGAGGGCGAGACACCGTGGGGGACCTTGATCTGCTCATCACGGGAAGAAAACGCGCCCAGATCGTGGAGCATCTCGTGCACTACAACGAGGTTGCCACCCGAATTTCAGCAGGCCCCACCCGCGCCAGCGTCGTCCTGAAAAATGGCATGCAGGTGGACTTGCGGGTGGTGCGGCCCGATGCTTTCGGCGCGGCGCTGGTGTATTTCACCGGCTCGAAGCCTCATAACATCGCACTGCGCAAGCTTGCGCAGGCCCAGGGTCTGAAGATCAACGAGTACGGCGTCTTCCGAGGAAAGGAGCGCATTGCCGGCCAGACGGAGGCATCGGTCTACAGCGCCGTCGGGTTGCCCTGGATCTGCCCCGAACTGCGCGAAGACCACGGGGAGATCGCAGCCGCGCAGTCGGGCCGACTGCCATCCCTTGTTGAGCAGGCCGACATCAAGGGGGATCTTCATGTCCACACATCCGCCAGCGATGGCACCGCCAGCCTTGAAGCCATGGCAGCACAGGCGCGCATGCTGGGCTATCAATACCTGGCGGTGACCGACCATTCGCCGCGCATTGCCGTGACGCACGGGCTCACCGCAGAGCGCCTGGCCGCACAAGCCGACGACATCGACCGCTTCAATGCCGAACACAAGGGTTGGCCCATGCTGCTCAAGGGGGTTGAAGTCGACATTCTGGAGGACGGGGCACTGGACCTGCCCGATTCGGTGCTGGGCCGCCTGGACCTTGTGGTGGGCGCCATCCACAGCCACTTCAACCTGTCGGCTGATCAACAGACATCGCGCATTCTGCGCGCGCTCGATCATCCGCACTTCAGCATCCTCGCCCACCCGCTGGGCCGCCTGATCGGCGAGCGCAACGCCTGCAACGTGGATCTCAAGCGGGTGCTGACCGCCATTGCCCAGCGCGGCTGCTACGTTGAGGCCAACGCGCAGCCCGCGCGCCTCGACCTGGCCGACATTGGATGCCGCCTGGCAAAGGCGGAGGGAGTGCTCGTGAGCATTGCGTCGGACGCGCACAGCCCGGCCGATCTGCTGAACCTGCCGCTTGGTGTCACGCAGGCCCGCCGGGCGTGGCTGGGGCAGGCAGACGTGCTCAATGCGCACACGCTCCACACGCTGCTTCCGTTGTTGAAGCGGACCATGTGACGACCACATGCGCACACCACCTCGGACAGTCTGTATCTGCAGCGCAACATGTCGTACGCCGTGCCCATCGGGTTGATCCGAGTCAAGGTGCCGGAAATCGTGCGGTCAAGAATGAACACATGATTTTCCACATCAGTAACCAGACCAATCGGAGCCAAACCATGAGCGTCCCAGTCGATATTTCTTTCCAGGGAATTCCGCATTCCAAGGCCGTCGAAGAAGCGGTTATCAAGCATGCAGACCGCTTGAAGCGTATTCGTGCCGATCTGATGCGGTGCCGCGTCAGCCTTGCCGTGGGTGCCAAGCACCAGCACCAGGGCAAGCCTTTCGACGTCAACGTCCACGTGTTCACACCGCATCAGACGCATATTTCGAGCAACACCTCCAACGAGGACCCATACGTCGCACTTCACGAGGCCTTCTCGCACGTGGAACGAATGCTCTTGGAAGCCGGTAGTAAACGCTCGTCACAGTCTTGAGGCGTCGTGGCCATGCACACGCGCTATTGCATGTGCAAGCCACCATTCACGGCCAGATTGGCGCCGGTTACGTAGGCAGCGTCCTCGCCGCACAGGAAGGCCACCAAGGCAGCCACTTCCTCCGGCCGGCCGAGGCGGCCTACGGGAATCTGCGGAAGAATCCGCTCTTGCATGATGTCGCTGGGAATATCGCGCGTCATTCGCGTGGCGAGATAGCCGGGCGAAATCGTGTTGACGGTCACGCCCTTCGCGGCGCACTCGAGGGCCAGCGCCTTGGTGAACCCGTGTATGCCGGCCTTGGCCGCCGCGTAGTTCGTCTGCCCGAACGCGCCCCGCGATCCGTTGACCGACGAGATGTTGATGATGCGGCCCCAACCGCGCTCGATCATGCCTTCGTACAGCGGCTTGGTCATGTTGAAGACGGAGTCGAGATCGGTGGCCAGCACGTTCCGCCAGGCATCCAGCGTCATGCGCTTGAAGGTCATGTCTTGCGTGATGCCGGCGTTGTTGACCAGAATGTCGACCGGGCCGACGGTCGAAAGCACGTCGGACGTGCATCGCTGGCAAGCGTCGTAGTCGGCAACATCCACCGCGAACGTCTGGAACAGCCGCCCCTGGGCATGCTGTTCCGCGATCCATGCAGTCACATGTGTATTGCCCATCGAATGGGTGACTACAACCCGATGCCCTTGTGCATGGAGACGGATGGCAATGGCTTCGCCCAGGCCGCCCATGCCACCGGTAATGAGCGCAATGCGATGTGTTGTCATGACGGCCTCATCGCGCCGTCGGACGTGCGCCAGCGCGCGGGCATCCGCGCTGGCACAGGAGCCACTCGTCTGGTCCGGGTTCGGTGCGCAACCGCACGACGGCATCAACCGGCTGCGCGCCTGCGCTCACGTTCACGGTCTGCATCGCACCGCGATACGCGGCCGTGATCTGATAGTGCCCGCGAGGCAAGCGCATATACAAGAGCGGCCCCTCCGTGCGCACGCGCAAACGGAGCTTGCCGCGATCATCCGCAACAGACACATCCACATCCGACAACGCCTCGCTGGTTCTGGCCGACACCACGTTCAGCCGCACGTTGAAGCGGCGTGCCATCGCACGCATGGCGTCGCGCTCGTCGCTCCCAACGCCTCCTGACACATAGGCGATCTCGTTCTGGAAGCGCACCTCTGGAGCCGCAGCATCGGGACCGACTGCGCCAGCGTGCGCGCTGGCGGCCAAAGCCAATGCCGCAAAAAGGCCGCGTGGCAAAAGACGACATGCGTGGCTCATCTCATACCTCATCGCTCGGCGGCCGGGTGGCCGACCGTCTGCGCCAGCACCGGCACTTCGTCTTCATTGAGCGACAAGGCTTCTGCCAGAAGGCGATGATTGAGCCAGCCACGTACCACACAACCCAGTTTGGCGGAGGCACAGTAAAGCGACACGTTTTGGGAGATCGCTCCCGCCGCGACACCGGCAAAGGTTTCACGCACGGCTTCCGGCATCTGGTCTGCACGTGCATGGTTCACCACGTACACCAGGTCGAGCGGCGCCTTGCCGACAAAATCCTGATAGCCGGTAAGGTTGCGCGCGTCGACGGCGTGCTTGAGCCGCAACCGGTGCGCCACCGGCTCGTATTGGTAGACACCTTCCGGCAGGGCGACGTAGATGTCGATCTCGTTCAGCCCGTGCGCTGAAGGCGCGGTGCGCCCGCCTGTTTCCGGCCGGTTGATGCCATTCGCCGCCCACAGCAATTCGCTGAGCTGCTGTAGCGACAGCGGCGTGGGCGCGAACTCCCGCACGCTCTTGCGCCTGGTCAGCGCTGCAATCAACGTATTGCCGCCATCCAATAGCGGCGACGCCAGTGCAATGGTTGCCGGCGCAGCACGGGACGTCGGCTGTGGCAGTAGATGTTGCACAGGGTCGTAAGACAGGAGCATCGCCTCGCTCATGGCATCCACCTCACAAAACAGAAAATCCATCGGACATGTGTCGCCGCCTATGCGGAGATGATCACCTTGAGCGCCTGCGTCTTTGCCGCGTTGCGGAACGTGTCGTAGGCGGCGAGGATGTCATCGAGCCTGAACCGGTGCGTAATGAGCCGCCCAGGCAGCAGCTTCCCCGCACGTACCGTTTTCAGAAGCATCGGCGTGCTGACGGTATCCACCAGCCTCGTGGTGATGGCGATGTTCTGGCTCCACAAGGTTTCCAGGTGAAGGTCCGCCTTGACGCCATGCACGCCGATATTTGCAATCACGCCACCTGGCGCAACCAGTTGCTGGCAGAGCTCGAACGTCGCGGGCACGCCCACCGCCTCGATCGCACAGTCGACGCCCACGCCATCCGTGAGCCGCTTCACGGCGGCTGCGGCGCCTTCACTGGAGACGTCGATACACGCCGTTGCGCCCAGCCTGGTGGCCACTTCCAGCCGTGCCGCGTTCGTGTCGATCATGATGATCTGCGCCGGCGAGTAGAACTGCGCCGTCAGCAGCGAGGCCAGCCCGATGGGGCCTGCGCCGACAATCGCTACGCTGTTGCCCGGCTGAACGCGGCCATTGAGCACACCGCATTCGAATCCGGTCGGAAAGATGTCCGACAGCATGACCAGCGCCTCTTCATCGACGCCCGGCGGCAGTTTGTAGAGGCTGGTCTCCGCATGCGGAATGCGGACGTACTCGGCCTGCACGCCGTCGATGCGATGTCCCAGGATCCAGCCGCCCGTCTCGCAATGCGAGTACATGCCACGCCGGCAATTCGCACATTTTCCGCAAGACGAAATGCACGAGATCAGCACGTGATCACCCCGCTGTAGCGATGTCACGGCCGCGCCGACCGATTCCACCACGCCCACGCCTTCGTGGCCCAGCGTGCGCCCCGGCTCGCAGGTCGGGACGTCGCCCTTGATGATGTGCAGATCGGTGCCGCAGATGGTGGTCAACGTGACGCGCACCACGGCGTCGCCGGGTGCCTGCAACTCCGGTTTCGGCTTGTCGGCCAGGGTGATCTTGCCAGGCCCCTCGTAGACAAGTGCTTTCATGGGAATCACCAAGGAAGACGATGACTCCATGCTAGGCAACCGCCCTGCGCGGACGTTGATCTACGTCAGGGCGCATGGCGTCAAGCGCGCGATATTGATCTTCAGTGTCAGGAGATGAAACCCGCGTATGGCCGAACAAGCCACCACCAATCCGTGCGCGCAGCCAGCAGAAGCCTTGGTCAGTCGCATGCTCGATGCGGCAGCGTATCCACACCCGGCGGCCGATCTGCAGATGATCGAAACGCATCTGTCGTGGGTCTTCCTGGCTGGAGAATTTGCGTACAAGGTACGCAAGCCGGTCAAGTTGGACTTCGTCGATTTTTCGACGCTCCTTGCGCGGCAAATCGATTGCGAGGAGGAATGCCGCCTCAACCGCCGCCTCGCCCCTGCGCTCTACCTTGGCGTAGTGCCAATTTCGAACGATCCGGCCACGGGGGCCATCCGCGTCAATGGGCAAGGCACGCCCTGTGAGTACGCAGTCTGCATGCGCCGGTTTGCCCAGCAGGACGTACTGATTGCGTTGGCTCGTGACGGGCGACTTCGCCCGAAAGAAATCGACGCGCTGGCCGACCTGATCGCAGACTTCCACGCAACCGCGCCGGTCGCCAGCGCGAGTTCAGACGATGGAACGCCCTCAGGCATTCGGCGCACGTTCGAGGACTGCGCTGCCGGAGTTATTGCCTTGGGGCATGCACCGCTGGATGCGGCGACCACGGTATCGCTGCTTCGTCAGCACACAGTTCGCCTCGAAGAGACATTCGCTTCACGCCGGCGCAGCCGCCACATCCGCGAATGCCATGGCGATCTGCACCTGGGCAACATCGTGTTGATCGATGGCCAGCCGACCCCGTTCGACTGTCTGGAATTCTCACCGTCACTGCGGTGGATCGACACCATGTATGACACCGCCTTTCTGTTCATGGACCTGCTCGCCGCAGGTCTGGACGGGCTGGCGTATCGACTCATCAACCGTTATCTCGAACGATGTGGCGACTATGGCGGGTTGGCAGTACTGCCCTTCTACGCATCGATGCGCGCGCTCGTGCGGGCTCGCGTACTGCTGGAACGCGCCCATCAGTTGGACGGGGCCCCCGATGTGGCTGCCAGGCTCCGCCGCGAGGCAGGCCGCATGCTCGCCCTGTCTCGGGAGCTGCTCTGCCGAAACGACGCCTGCATTCTCCTCATGCATGGCCTTTCAGGCAGCGGAAAGTCCACCCGTGCCGCGCAGCTTGCCCAAGCGGAAGGCATGATCCGTGTGCGCTCTGATGTCGAGCGCCAACGCCGCTGGCATGTCCGCGCAGTCGATCGCTATCTGCCACGTGCAGTCGAACGTACGTATCGGCGTCTCGCCGCGATCTGCAAGCTCGGTGCAGGCGCTGGCTTTCCAATGATTGCGGATGCCACATTCCTCGCCGAGCACCAGCGCCGACGTTTCTTCTCGCTGGGCCGGCGGCTGGGGACAGCCGTGGCCATCGTGGACTGTGTTGCCGACGTCGACACGCTGCGTACGCGCATCCGCAATCGCATGCGCGGCGGGCGCGACGCATCCGAGGCAGACCTGCACGTGCTGGACGCCCAGATCGCCACACAAGAGCCGCTCAACGTAGACGAGCGGGCACATGTTATTCCTGGCGAAATGTCCAAAGTGGTGCCATACATCAAAGGTAGAAGGCAGTGATTTTGCCCGGGGCCGGCCCAGGCAATCAAAGGCCTTGAAACGAAGCGACGAAGCGATGGCGTTTCACGGGCGGCCGCCAATTTGCGCCATATCAACGCGTACAAGCACAGAGTGCCTACGCTGCAGTTGGAATCCTCGTTCGGCGGCGCTGTTCACCATCCGCCAAGACCCCACCGGAGAACGCAATGCAACAACCCGCCGATATGGCCTGCAACGTGGCGTGCGCCGTCATGCGCGATATGAGCCGCACCGCCAGCTTCATGCTCGAGACGCAAATCGACCTGTCTCATTTCCGGCTGAAACTGGCCGAGGCTGCGTTGGAAGATGTGCGTGAATTGGAACATGAGCTGAGCGGCACGCATGACTGGACATCGCTGGCCTCCGCGCAAACCATCTTCATGAAGATGCAATCGAGCCACAGTGCGACGGCGCTGAAGACTTGGGTCGAGTTCACGAACAAGCTGCAGGCCGCCTATCTGCGTCGGTTGACGGAGTGGACTCAGCAAATGCAGCAGCCGGAAGCGCAAACCTCTTCGTCTCAGTTGTTCGCCGCATCGTCCGATTCGCTGAAGGCATTCTTTGACAGTTTCAGCCTCATGGCTCCGTCGGACTCCGAGGCAAAGAAGAACCGACCGGCGCGCCACACTCCGGCAAGCGCTGAAAAGACCGCCTGATCGATACGCCAAGGAGCCCATCATGCGAGTTCAGGACGTTTATTCACCCAATGCAGTCCATATCCCGCTCTCCTGCACGCTTCAGGAGGCGGCACAGCAGATGCGTCAGAGACATGTCGGTGCGCTGGTCGTGACGGAGAACACCCCGTCTGGCCCCCGCGCAATTGGCGTCGTCACGGATCGCGACATGGTGCTCGATGCGGTCGCGGTTGGCGTTAGCCCCTCACAGACCTGTGTGGCCGATGTGATGAGCCGAGGCATCCTCAACGTACCGCTCGACGCAAGCCTGAGCGATGCGTTGCAGGAAATGCTTTCGTCCGGCGTGCGACGTGTTGGCGTGACGTCCGACGGCGCGCTCGTTGGGGTGCTGTCCCTGGACGACGTGCTCGGCGCCATGGCCACCGAGCTGGGGCTGATCGCCCGCCTTGTCCATAACGAGCGCGAACGCGAGACGACCGGTAGCGTCCAGCCGCCGCTGAGCGTGTAACCCGGCCACCGGCTGCCATCACATTTCAGGAATTCTCTCCATGAATGCCGAACCGCTTTCTCTCAGCATGGACATCGTGGCGGACGACGCAGTGCTGGAAGGCACCCTGGACTGCCCCGGCAATGCAACCGGCCTGGTGATCTTTGCGCATGGCAGCGGGAGTTCGCGGTTCAGCCCGCGCAACCGGTATGTTGCCGATCAGCTCCACGCCGCCGGCCTGGGCACGCTGCTGTTCGATCTGTTGAGTGCCGAAGAGGCATCACATGCATCATGCCGTTTCGACATCGCGCTTCTGGCGCGGCGTCTGCAGACAGCCACACACGCGGTCGGCAGCATCGCCCGCGAACGCAGTTTGCGACTCGGGTATTTCGGCGCCAGCACGGGCGCCGCAGCCGCGATCCTGGCAGCGTCCGAGCTGGACGACGCCTGCGCGATCGAAGCGGTGGTCAGCCGCGGCGGTCGCCCGGATCTTGCCGGCCAACGTGCGCTGGCCAGACTGGCCTGCCCGACCCTACTGATCGTCGGCGCCGCCGATTTGGACGTTCTCGATCTCAACCGGCAGGCTCTGAGCCAGATGCATTGTGAGAAAGCGCTGGAGACGGTGCCACGCGCAACGCACCTTTTTGAAGAGGCCGGCGCGCTCGAACAGGTGGCCGAGCTCGCACGGGCATGGTTTGTTCGCCACCTGAGTGCAGCCACCCAACCCCACCAACACGCGAGGTAACCCCGTGCGATTCAAAGATCGATTGGATGCAGCGCGCCTGCTGGTGCAGGCGCTGGAAAAGTACAGGGGCACCCACCCGCTGGTGCTGGCCATTCCAAGGGGTGCGGTTCCGATGGGCGCACTCATCGCATCCGCGCTCGGCGGTCAGCTTGATGTGGTTCTGGTGCGCAAGCTCGGCGCGCCGTTCAACCCCGAACTGGCAGTGGGCTCTGTGGAAGAAGGCGGCTGGTCTTACATCGCGCCCTATGCAGGGCGCATTGGCGCGGATACGACCTACCTCGAACAGGAGAGCGCCGAGCAGATGGAGGTCATCCGACGGCGCCGGGCGCTGTATACCCCGAACCGCGGCCCGTATGACGCAGAGGGGCGTGTTGTGATCGTGGTCGACGATGGACTGGCAACCGGGGCGTCCATGAAGGCAGCACTTCACGCGATACGGGAGCGCCATCCGCAACGCCTCGTCTGCGCGGTTCCTGTGGCGGCGCCGGACAGCCTGGAAGACATTCGCCCCCTGGCCGATGAGATCGTCTGCCTCTACGCGCCGCAGGGTTTCCGCGCGGTCGGCATGTATTACGCCGACTTTCCTCAGGTCGAGGACGCTGAGGTGCGTGCCGCGCTTGGGGCTGCTTCGCAAACCGAACGCCGAGCTGGCTGACACGGGTGCGGCCCCTGCCGCCACCGAGCCTTGCCGGGGTTCAGTCCAGACCGTATCTGCGCACATACCAGGATTTCATCACGTAGGCTGACAACCCATAGGCCAGGACGATCGCAGCCAGGCAGGGCCAGTAGGCTGCCGGCAGCGGCACAAAGCCGAACAATGCCCCGACCGATGTCAATGGCATGGCGACACCCACGCAGGCAATGGTGATGCTGGTCAACACCAGCGCGGTACTTGCCCGGCTTTGCACGAAGGGCACCTTGCCCGTGCGGATGATATGGATGATGAGTGTCTGTGTGAGCAACGATTCAACAAACCACCCGGACTGGAAGAGCGCCGGATCAGCCCACGCGTGAAACACACCCAGCAGCAGCGCATAGGTCGCGAAGTCAAACAGCGAACTGACGGGCCCCAAGTACAGCATGAACTTCAGAATGCTGCCGATCTCCCACCGTCGTGGCTTGACGAGGTAGTCGTCGTCAACGTTGTCGGTCGGGATGGCGGTTTGCGAGAAGTCGTAGAGCAGGTTGTTGAGCAGCACCTGCACCGGCGCCATCGGCAGAAAGGGCAGAAACAGGCTGGCGCCCAGCACGCTGAACATGTTTCCGAAGTTGGAACTGGCGCCCATCTTGATGTACTTGACGATGTTGCCAAACACCTTGCGCCCTTCCGTCACGCCCTCCCCCAGCACGGCCAGGCTTTTCTCCAGGAGGATGATGTCGGCAGACTCCTTGGCAATATCGACCGCGCTATCCACGGAGATGCCGACATCGGCGGCCTTGAGCGCCGGCCCATCGTTGATGCCGTCGCCCATGAAGCCCACGACATGGCCCCTGCGGTGCAGTGCATCGACAATGGCCGCCTTCTGCGCGGGCGAAACCTTGGCGAAGATCGATGCGCGTTCGGCGATGTCGGCCATCTGGTCGGGTGACATGGCGGCCAGCTCGGTGCCAAGCACCACCGGTTCCACGGCCAGCCCGACCTCGCGGCAGATCTTGCGCGCAACAATGGCGTTGTCCCCCGTCAGGATCTTGACTGCCACGCCGCTGGCCTTCAAGGCGGCCAGGGCTGGCGCGGCCGTATCACGTGGTGGGTCAAGAAAGGCGATATACCCCAGCAACGTCAACCCCGCCTCGTCCGCCACGGCGTACTGGCTTTGCCCGGGCGGCATCTCCCTGTACGCAACAGCGACGACACGGAAACCGTCAGCGTTCAGGTTCTCCGCCAGTTGCCGCGTAGCTTCGAGATGGCTTGCCTCCAGCGGGCCAGCCTCGTCACCGCTCACATAACGCGCGCTGACGGCCAGCACTTCTTCGACCGCCCCCTTGCAGATCAGCACGTGTGTGCCGTCGTCCTGCGCCAGCACCACCGACATGCGCCGGCGCTCGAAGTCAAACGGTAGTTCATCGATTTTCTGAAAACGCGCATGCACATCCAGGCGCTGCTCCAGCTCCACGTGCTTGAGCACGGCCACGTCCAGCAGGTTCTTCAGGCCCGACTGGTAGAAGCTGTTCAGAAACGCGTACTCCAGCACCTGGTCGGATTCCTCGCCGCGCAAATCCAGGTGATGCTTGAGGATGATGCGGTCTTGCGTGAGCGTGCCGGTCTTGTCGGTGCACAGCACATCCATCGCACCGAAATTCTGGATGGCGTTGAGCCGCTTGACGATGACCTTCTTGCGCGACATGGCGATGGCGCCCTTGGCCAGATTGACCGTGACGATCATCGGCAGCATCTCGGGCGTCAGGCCGACGGCCACGGCCACCGCAAACAACAGCGCCTCGAACCAGTTGCCCTTGGTCAGTCCATTGATGAGAAACACCATGGGTGCCATCACCAGGATCAGCGTCAGCATCAACCAGGTAAACCGGGTAATGCCCCGGTCAAAGCTGGTCTGCACGCGTTGCGCGGCAATCAGGTTGGCCACATGACCAAAGGCGGTCCGGTGGCCGGTAGTCAGGACCACGCCCGTCGCGTAGCCGCTCACCACGGCGCTGCCCATGAAGCACAGGTTGGGCCGTTCGAAATCTGCCGCCGGCTGGCTTTCGGAAGGCTCTGCATGCTTTTCCTGTGGCATGGCCTCGCCAGTCAGGGCCGACTGGTTGACAAACACATCCTTCGCGCCGAGCAGCCGCAGGTCCGCCGGCACCATGTCACCGGCACAAAGCTGGACGATATCGCCCGGCACTAATTGCTCGATCGGGATTTCCTGGCTCGCTTCGGCGCCGTCGGATGCGATGCGCTTGACCGTCGCCGTTGTATGCACCATGCGACGCAACGCCTCCGCCGCCCGGTTCGAACGATGCTCCTGCAGAAAGCCCAGCACGACGCTCAGCACCACCATGACCGCAATCAGTACGGCTGCCCGTACATCGCCCAGCACCGCCGAGACGCCCGCCAGCGAGATGAGCAGCAGATTCAACGGATTGACCGACCGGCGCGCCAACTCGACCAGCACACCCTCGTGATGGCCGTTGGCCACGCGGTTGAGCCCATATTCGCGCAGGCGCTGCGCAGCGCCCTCCTGCGTCAGGCCGTGCATCTGGGTACCGAGCCGCTCAAGCACGTCTTGCGAGGCAAGCGCCGACCACATCGAGAGATCGTCGGCTGGTGCATGTGCAGACAACATATTGGGCAGCGCTTGCCAGCGTGGCTTCCCGCGCATTGCTAGTCTCCTTGCGCGCAGGCATGCGCCTGGCGAGTTGCAACCCTCGCATCCGACACCCAACCCCCGGCAGCGTGTGCGGGCATGCTGATCCTGACAGCGGCAGACAAAGACGGCGCGGGCGCGGTGTGCATGGGAAATTGCGGGTAAAGCACATGGACGTGCAAACCATTAGAGCGCAGGACGCGCGTCGGGGCTTGATGCAACTCAACGGTCGTCGTCAGTCGGGTGCTTGCTGTACATGTCCCGCCACTGGGGTTTCAATGCTGGCGCCACGCCAGCCTCCGCCCAGCGCAAGGAACAGCGCCACGGTATCTTGCAGCCGCTGTGCACGCACCTGCTGCGTGCCCAGCACGGCTTGCTGGTATTGCTGATCGGCACTGAGCACCTGCAGATAGCCGGCAACGCCGGCACGGTAGTCGGCGTTGATCTCATCCAGTGCGGCACTTGCCGCCGCCTGCGCGCGCAACTGTGCGTCAAGCTGCACGGCATCGTGTTCCAGCGCCCGCAGCACATCGGCCACCTGCTCAAACGAAGCAAGCACCACCTGCCGATAGCCGGCATCGGCAGCCTGTAACGCCTGCCGCGACGCAGAACGGCGGAAATACAGGGTGCCGCCTTCAAACAGTGGGGCCACGAGGTTCGCCCCCACGCTCCAGGCGCCGGCTTTCGCACCAAAGAGGTCAGCGCTTCGGCCGCTCATCCGGGCATAGTCTGCGCTGAGGGTCAGACTGGGCAGCATCGCCGCCGTTGCGACACCCACCTCGGCGCTGACCTGGTGCAGGCGCGCCTGGGCGGCCAGAACGTCGGGCCGCTGGCGCACCAGTTCAGACGGCACCAGGCTGGGCAAGTCCGCCGGCAATTGCAACCCGTTGAGCGCCACGTCTACGGCATCTGCCTCGGAAGGAAATCGGCCAGTCAAGACGGCCTGCAGATGCGCAGCCTGGTCACGCTTCTGCTCCAGCGGCGGCAGCGATGCTTCCAACGACGCCAATTGCGCAGCAAGGCTCAACTCGCTGGCATGCGCCACGACGCCGGCTTCGACCTGCGCGTGTGCAATCTCCATCTGCTCTCGCACCACGGCAATCAGGCTGCGCGTGGTGTCGATCTGCGCCCGATAGGCAGCATGCGCGATCACGGCGTTCACCAGATTGCCGGTCAAGGTGAGGTAGGCGGCGGCCACCGCATACCTTTGTCCTTCCGCTTGCGCGGCCAGGGCTTCCACGGCACGCCGATTGCCGCCAAAGAGATCGACCGCATAGCTGATGGATGCGCCCAGAGTCCACAGCGTAAAAAGGCTTGGCACCCCGGCCTGCCCAAGCCTGGCGGGCACCGCTGCCTGACGTGACACATCGGCCGATCCCGCCACCTGCGGGTAGAACACGCCCGCGCCGGCTCGCAACAGGTCTTGCGCGGCACGCAGGTTGGCTTGCGCCTGCTGCAGGCCGGGGTTGGCCGTAATGGCGGCTTCCATGGCCAGATCAAGCGCGGGACTACCGAGAGCGTGCCACCAGTCTGCCGGCACGGTTGCCGCCGTGAAGCGCTGCGCAACGCCGTCTGCCGAGGGGGGCTGCGCAACTTCACCGTCACGAAGATAGCGATCGACGCCAGGCGCCTGCGGTGCATGAAAATCCGGCCCGACGGCGCAGCCCGGAACCACAAGCGCGACGCCTATCGCCCACGCCGCCGCTTTCACGACGCCCCCTGCAGGTAGACGTCGACCAGTTGGCCCGGATAGACGGCCAGCTTGTCAGGCTGCTTGAAACGGAAAAGCAACGGCAGCACGCGCACATCCACGCGTTCGGCGCGCTGGTCGGACAACTGAATCTTGGGCGACACGTACGGCTGCACGCGCACGAATTCCAGCGGCACGCTAACGTCGGTGCCGCGCACGAACATGCGTGCCTGCACCGTGCCGGGCGGAAGGCGGTGCACCAGAATCTCATCCACATACACGCGCACGGCCAGCTTGTTCTGCCCGGCGCTCATCGTGACGAGTGGCACGTTGGCCCGCGTGTAGGCGTCATAGGTGCCCTGTGGCGATACATAGCCGCCCATTGCTGTATTGACGGACATGACAACACCGTCCATCGGCGCCCGCACGGCATACTTTTCGAGCAGCGCTGCTGCCGCCGCCGCGCCCTTCTGCAAGGCATCGCGCTGTTTTTGCAGCGTGCGGATGTCATAGCTCCAGGCGCCGGCGCGCGTCAGGTCGTACTGACGCTGGGCAACAACGAGATTGCCGTGTGCCACCCGTACCGCGTTGGCAGCGTTGTCCATTGCATCGCGACTGACTGCCTTGGGATTGAGCCGGGCGGCCGCTTCAAGCTTGTCCAACTGATCCTGCACGGTGCGCAAGCCGGCATCTGCGGCACCCACCTGTGCACGCGTGACCTCCAGCGCTTCCCTGCGCGGTTGGGCCAGCAGCGCGTTCAACTGCGCATCAACGGCATCCGCTTGCGACTGCTGTTGCGCGGTCAGGGCGCGCTGCACGGAATCTTCGATCTGGATCAGCACGTCGCCGCGCTTGACTGCCTGCCCTTCTTGCACGGCGATGCGCGCGACGGTGCCCGACACTTCGGCATACAGGTTCAGGTTGGCACCACTGGGCTGATCGCTTTCGACGATGCCGTTGGCGTAGATGCCCGTCGCGTACGGATTGGCTGCCGGCTGGAAGACGGGTGGCAACGGCGGGCGCTGCCGCGCGTAGTAGATCGCCGCGCCAATTCCCGCCAGCGCGCCGATCACAGAGAGCACAAACAACCATCGGATCTTCATCGCATCGCTCCGTGTTCAATGCGGCTCAGCTTGCCGTCCTCCATGTCGAGGATGCGGCTGGCCAGGTCGAGGATGCGCGCGTCGTGCGTCACGATCACGATACAGCGGTGCGCGTTCAGGATCTCCGTCTTCACGAACTGCATGATCGAACGGCCGGTGTCGCCATCCAGCGATGCGGTGGGTTCATCCAGGATCAGGATGTCGGGCTGCGTGACGATGGCGCGTGCAATGGCCACACGCTGCTGCTCGCCGCCACTGAGCTTGACCGGCGGCAACTGGGCGCGGTTCTTCAGCCCGACGACATCGAGGTAGTGCATGGCCTGATCGAGCGCGGTGTCCCAGGCCACATGCCGCAGGATCAGCGGGATGGCGACGTTCTCGACCGTGGTGAGGCGCGGGAACAGGTGGTAATCCTGAAACACGAAGCCGATCCTGCCCAGGCGGAAATCGGCCAGCGCGTCGGCGCCCAGGCTCCAGATGTCAACCCCGTCCACCATCGCGCGGCCGCTATCCGGGCGCAGGATGCCCGATATCACGCTCAGCAGCGTGGTCTTGCCGCTGCCCGACGGTCCGACGATGAACAGCATCTCGTTGAACTCGGCCTCGAAACTGACCTGCATGAGCGCGCGGGTACGCGCCTCGCCCTCGCCAAACCATTTATCGAGGGCCTGAGCGGCAATGGCAACGTTGGCCACAATCAACCCCGGAAGATATCGAAGGGCTCGATGCGAAGCACTTTGCGCACCCCGATGTAGCCCGATATGCCGGCAATCACGATCACCATGGCCAGCGCCAGCATCAGATTGGTGAAGGTGATCATGGCCGCGTAGTCTGGAATGCGAAGACGCACCAGTGCGATCGACGCGGCGCATAGGCCGATCCCCAGCCCGTAGCCCACCAGCGCCACAAACGTGGCCTGGAAGACGATCATCGTGACCAGTTCGCGCCCCTTGGCCCCGATGGCCTTGAGTGCGCCAAAGCGCTCGAGGTTTTCCAGGATGAACGTGTAGAACGTCTGCCCCGAGATCGACAGCCCCACCACGAAGCTGATCACCGTCATCAGCAGGATGTTGGTGCCAAGCCCGGTCTGGTAGGTATAGAAGTGAGAGATGCGGCCGATGAACTCTTCCCTGGTCAGGGCGCGGTAACCGAGCCGGTCGACCGCACGTTCGATCGCCGCAATGTCGGCCTCGGTCTTGGGCTCAATCAGGATGTACGACATCGTGTAGCGCGTACTCGGCAGGTATTGCACGGCGCGGCGGTACGTTGTGTACAGGGTGGGCACGCCAAACAATCCGCTGGACGCCACCTCGCCAATGCCGACGATCACCCCTCGATGGTCGTTGACTTCGAATTCCGTGCCGATATGCGGGTTTTCGAGCTTCCCGAACTCGGCATCCTGGATGACGATGAAGGCGTTCTCGCCGTACAGATCCTGGATACGGCCACTGAGCATGCGAGGGCGGCCGAACAGGCTGGTGTCGTCGATGCCGACGACGGTCACGGGCTGATAGGTTCCGCTGTTCAGGCGCACGAGCGCGCCGCCTGAATAGAGCGGCACGGCAAACTTCACACCGTGAATGCTGCGTACCGCATCAAGGACGTAATCCGGCATGCCGATCGAGTTGGCCACGGTATTGACAGCCGGGTCCATGACCCACATCCGTGCGCCAATGTTGTACACGGCAGACGAAGACCGATTGAGCACGCCCGCAAACAGCGACGTCATCTCGATCATCAAAAACACGGCAAACGTAATGCCGACCAGCAAGCCGCTCAGCTTGGCCTTGTCATTGACCAGCAGCTTGTAGGCGAGTTTGAGAATGGCTTGCACATGGCCCCCTTGGCCATGCACGGCAGACAGGGGTGCGCCCCGGGGTGATATCGACCGGCCGATGCATGTGCATCAACGATAGCGATTCGGGGGCGGCGGCCATTGATGTGTCGCAAGGCCGGGCTGCGTCCAGCAGGGAATGCGCTACAGCGTATCGTCGTCGGAAAACAAGCGATGGCGTATCGCGTAACGCACAAGGGCGGCTTCGCTGGAGAGCTGCAGCTTGTCCATCAGCCGCATCTTGTAGGTGCTGATGGTCTTGGCGCTCACGCACAGGCTGGTGGCGATCTCGGTCAAGGGCTCGCCGCGCACCAGCCGGCGATAGACTTCCATCTCGCGGTCGGACAGGCGCGTGTGGGCCGCCTCTTCACTGGGCTCGCCCAGGCTGTGCGCGAGCTTCTCCGCCATGGGTGGGCTGACGTAGGTGCCGCCGTTCGCCACCTTCTGCAGCGCGGTAACCAGTTCGGTGGCGGCGCTCTCCTTTGTCAGGTAGCCGGCCGCCCCCGCACGAAAGGCGCGTGCCACGTATTGTTCTTCAGCGTGCATGGTCAGCACCAGCACGCGCACCCTGGGGTGATCGTCATGCAACTGGCGGAGCAGTTCCAGCCCGCTGTGCCCCGGCATGGAAAGATCGAGCACGATCACCTGCGGTTGATGATCACGCACAAGTTGCACGACCTGTGTACCGTCGGAGGCTTCGCAGGCGACTTCAAAATCCCCCGCGCGCTCAAGGATATGACGCACGCCATCGCGCATCACGGCATGATCGTCGGCGATCATCACGCGAATCATGACGGCGCCTCCTCGGTGGCCTTGTGAACGGCGGGAAAGCTCACGCTCAAGCGAAAGCCGCCACCAGGTGCATGTGTGATCGTTGCCTGCCCGCCCAGTAGCCGGGCGCGCTCGCGAATGCCAAGCAATCCCAGCGGCTTGCGTTCACCCACCGCCGGAGGCGCCCCACTCCAGCCATGGCCATTGTCTTGAATGGACAGTTCGAGCACGTCGTCCTGCTGCGAGAACTCGATCTCAACACGCGTGGCATCGGCGTGGCGCACGACGTTGTTGAGTGCCTCCTGCACGATCCGGAACACCGAGATGGCAGCGCGCTCGTTCATCGCCAGTTCTTGCGCATGCACAGTCACGACCAGGCCAAAGCGTTGGCGAAAATTCTTGGCCATCCATTCGAGGGACGGCACGAGCCCCAACTCGTCGAGCAATGGCGGCCGAAGATCCGCCGAGATATGCCGAACGGCAACAATCGTCTCGTCGATCACGTGTTGCATTGCCTGGGTCTGGTCGATCAGCGCCTTGTCGCTCCGTGCGGCCTGCAGATCCGCTGCCAGCAGCGAAATGTCCATCTTGAGCGCGCTCAGGCGTTGGCCCAGATCGTCGTGCAGCTCGCGGGCGATGCGGTGCCGCTCCTCCTCGCGCGTGGCCAGGATGCTGTCCGACAGATGCTGCAGTTCTTCCTGGGAGCGCCGCAGCGCCGCTTCCGCACGCACACGCTCCGTGGTGTCGCGCAGCATCACCGTGAAGAGCTTGCCGCCGTTCACTTCGATCTGTGAAATCGACGCTTCGATCGGGAATTCGCGCCCATCGGTATGCAGGGCAAACAGCGGGCGCTGCTTACCCATCTGGCGCTCCGATACGCCCGTCACCCCGAAGCGCCGTACATGCGCTTCGTGCGCGCCGCGAAACCGCTCGGGAATAAAGTCTGACAGTGGGCGGCCGATGGCTTGGCGCGCTGAACAACCGAACAGAGTTTCAGCCATGGGATTGAAGAGCACGATGCGCTGGGTTTCGTCCACCGAAATGATGGCTTCCATTGATGACCGGATGATGCCGG
Organism: Ralstonia pickettii; assembly: GCF_001699815.1. Classification (GTDB taxonomy): domain Bacteria; phylum Pseudomonadota; class Gammaproteobacteria; order Burkholderiales; family Burkholderiaceae; genus Ralstonia; species Ralstonia thomasii. The sequence continues at coordinate 74,332 of NZ_MCGB01000113.1, forward strand.
CCAGCCGCGCTTCGCTCTTTTCTAGGTACGTCAGATCCCGGGCGACGGCGGCTCGCAACTTCCGCAGCCGCAGCCAATAGAAGACCAGTGCGATGACCGCAGAAATACTTGCCGAGGCCAGCAAAATGAAGGGGGCATCCCCGGCCTGAAGCGCAAACGCCAGCCGGGCAACTGCCGCCGCCAGCAGCAAAACGGCCAGCACCCCCACCACCAGTTCGGCCGAAGTGGATTGCAACTGCAGCAGCCGCCTGTGCGTTGCCTTTGAGGATTGAGTATCTTGCTCCGCCACCGAGCACCACCAAAAGGTCGGGATGCAATCAACATAGCCCATTCCCAAGGCTGGAGGTACTAGCCGTGTGAAGGAGAAGCCCCCCGGAAAACCCTGCCGCCGCTGTCAGGGAATCCTGACAGCGGCATGGCACATCCCGACGACCATCTCAGCGCTGCCTGATTTCGCGCAAACGCCGCGCCTCCGATACTGACCGTACGGACACCGGGCCTTGATGGAGCGCAGTGACCGGACACCCACCACCTCACCGAGGATGTGTGGTTCAAAGACCACAGACGCCTTCCGGAGCCGCCCCCATGATTCCGCGCACGATAGAGTCCCCTTCACCCGTCGAAACCCGCCAACTTCCCCAGCTCAGGCTCGTCCGCGACGCAACGCAGATCCGCCAGACAACACCCCTGATTCCCAGCAGCCAATGCACCAACTGCATGATGCACTGGGCCTGTATCGCGAGCGCTGTGCCATCGGCGCAACACGAACAACTGGATCGGATGGTGCACACCTGGCGCAAGATCGCCAAAGGCGAAGCCCTTTTTCGGGCGGGCGACGTGTTCCATGCGCTGTATGCCATCCGGTCCGGTTCGTTCAAAACCGTGGTATCGCACCCCAACGGCGCAAATCACGTCACCGGATTCCAATTGGCGGGCGAAACGCTCGGCCTCGACGGCATTGCCGCCGATCGGCACACATGCGACGCGATTGCGCTGGAGGACAGCACCGTGTGCTCCATGCCCTTCCATTGCATTGAGGACCTGTGCCAGGACATTCGTCCACTGCAACATCGCCTTCACCAATTGATGGCAGAAGAGATCGTGCGCGAGTCAGGGCTGATGCTGCTGCTCGCTGGGCTGAGTGCGGAAGCGCGTGTTGCCACCTTCCTGCTGAACCTTTCCACGCGCATGCAGGACCGGGGGTATTCCGCTACCAGCTTCACGCTGCGCATGACCCGGGAAGAAATCGGCAGCTACCTTGGCATGCAGCTCGAGACCGTCAGCCGTGCGCTGTCGAGGTTTCAGCGCGAAGGCTGGATCGTGGTGAGCGGCAAGAACATCGAGCTGACCGACAAGGCGGCACTGATGGAGCTTTGATCGCTCGGGGCGCCCCTCAAAAAACATGCCGCCCCGCTTTTCAGGTGGGGCGGCATGTTTTCTTTACTGCTTCATTACCTACGGCACGATCTGGAGATGATCGATGACTTCCGTCACTCCAGGTGCGGACCATGCCGCGCCCTTTGCCGCACGCCGCTCCGATGCGGAACCGATGTGGCCGCTGAGCGTGACCGTCCCGCCTTGAACGGAGACGCGAATGTGGTCGGCTTCACGCGCGGCATGCCGCTTGAGCGCCGCACCGATCTGCTCGGCAACATTGGCTGGCGCCACGCGCGCTTTGATCTGCAGCCGATTGATCAGGCCCGCCACACCACGCAACGATCCCACCGCATGCGCTGCCTGCTCGCTCTGGTAGGGCCAGTCCACCTCACCCGAGAGCGTCACCCAGCCGTTTTCGACCAGCACCTCGATGCGGTTGGACGGCAGGGTAACCTGCCATTCAAGCGCGGCGCGGGCCGCTTGGGCAACGTCTGCGTCCGTATGCGCTCCCGGCAGGCGGACTTCGATTTTCTGCACGACACCACGCACGCCAGCAACACGTTCGGCTGCATGCTCGGCAGCAAGCTTTTCCATGTAGCTGCGAACGTGGCCGGTCAGTGTCACCACGCCGTTGTCCACCTCCACACCAATTGCTGCGGCATCCACCGCAGGCTCCCAAAGCAGTTCGTCGTTGACGTCCTGTTTGATGCCCAGATCGCTTTTCATACTTTGCTCCTGCTGGATAGAGTCGCCTTGCTATGCCCAGCGGCGCTCACACGCTGTTTGGCAAGGCAGACAGCGCATGGCCGTCGGCTGGGCTTGCAGGCGTAAAAACGGAATCGCTTCGCCACAATCGACGCAGATACCGTAGCTGTGCTGCTGCATACGCTCGCGTGCAGCGTTCAGTTGCTCAAGCTCGCTTCGGTAGCGGACGAGCATGACGTCGTTCGTTTGTTCCCCTACCTCTTCATCGGCAAGATCCGCGTTCTCAAACGGCGCTTCACGCGGCACCGGCACAGTGGTTGGGCCCAGCGCCGACAACTGGCGCCGCACGCGTGCTTCCTGCTCGTCGAGCAAGCTCCTCAGCCGTTTCCATTGCGCCTCGGTAAAGCGGCTCATGCCACGTCTCCTTCAATGGATTCAACGTCCCAGCGGTGGGTTCGGCCTCAGGCTTCCGTTGGCGACAGCCAGGCCGGACGTTGCCTCGATTGCTCCCACCGGCCGGCAGTCTTCACCTGTTCGATGAAACCCGCGATCTCTTCTTGCGACAGCCCGCTGAGCACGTCACGCTGGAACAGCGCCAGCACCGGCGCCGGAATGGTGGCCGTGATGCGCATGATTTCTTCGACAGCACGGAACGCCCCGCGGGCCGCCATGACACAAATCACGGACAGGTGCGTGGACCCCGGCAGTTGGTCAGCCAGGAAGTCCCGCATGGGCGAAGCCAGGTGGCCCATCCAGATGGGCGCGATCACGATGACGTGTTCGACATCATCAAGCGGCGGACCTTCATAGCGATACTTGGCGCGCGCATGGAATACCGTTTCGAGGACGCAGCGCGCATCTCCCAGGAAGCCGGCGCGCGGATGCTCGTCCGTCACCTCGGCAAGCTGCCATCCGCTCTGCGCAGCCATCTGCTCGGCTACCTGACGTGCCGTGCCGGTGCGCGAGTAGTACACGATCAGCTTCTTTTCCATCTCGTACTCCAGGGATTTCGAAAGCAGTGGAAATGGCGGATTGCCTCTAGGAACCAACCCACATCTGGTCGACGACGGCGCGCACGCCTGGTGCATCCCATGCGGCCTCACGGGCGGCACGGCACTCGTTGAGGTTGCGCAGCGGCCCGTACAAGGTCACCGTGCCGTCCGCCACGGAAACATTCAGGCGCGACGCGTCAACTGCAGCCAGGCGTTGCAGTGCCTTTGCAATGCGATTGCTCAGATCCGCGGGGCCCGAGGCGGCGCGCAATGTCAGCGCATTGGCCACGGATTTCACGCCGCGCACTCTGCGCACCGTGTCCAGCGCCGCACGGCGCTGGAAGTCCTGGTCGACTTCACCGCGCAGCGTCACGGCGCCGCCCTCGACAGTGATCTGGACAGCATCCGGCGGCACCGATGCATTCCAATGCAACGCGCTGCTGATCGCCTGCGCAATCTCGCCATCCGGGCGCTCCATATCCGGCGGCATCCGCACATCCACATGGATGACAAGCGCGGTCACGCCGGCTACACGCCGGATCGCCTCTTCCGCGGCATGCTTGTCGGCGAACGTGTCGACGCCGCCGGAGAGCGTGACGACGCCATCCTTGGCCTGCACGGCAAAGCGACTGGCATCCACCGCCGGGTCCCATTGCAATTCTTCTTCGACATCGTGCTTGAGCTGGATATCGTTCTTCATCGTGATCTCCTCAGGTTCAATTGAGGTCGAGGCTCAGTGCGACATCAGCACCGGCACGGTCATCGTGTTCAGCAGGGTGCGCGTCACCCCGCCCAGTACGAGTTCGCGCAGGCGGCTGTGCCCGTAGGCCCCCATCACGATCAGATCGGCATTGAAGTCGGCCGCTCGCGAGAGCAGCAACTCACCCACGGCGGCATCGGAATCTGCGCAATCGGTCTCTTCCACCGTTGTATGAATACCGCGCGCATTCAGCGCACGCGCCACCTGACCCACCGTGGTTTCCTCGGCCCAGTGCTTTGGCTGCGTGCTTGTGATCTGCAGCACGTGCACATTGGTGCCCGTCATCATCGGCATGGCATCGTGCAGCGCACGGGCCGATTCGCGTCCGCCGCTCCAGGCCACCAGCACGCGCTGCGGCAATGCAGTGAAGTTGCCCGCATACGGCACAACCAGCACGGGGCGGCCCGACTCCAGGATCAGGGTCTCCACAAAGTCGCCGGCAATGAATTCATCCGGTTCATCGTGGTTCCGTTGCCCGACGACGAGAAGATCGGTCTCACGCGCTTCACGAAGTACGAGAGCCACGGGGTCGCCTTCCACTGCTCGCCACTCCGTTTCCACCGCAAGCTTCTCCGTCGCCAGGCGAAAGCGCGCGTGCACCGCATCCCGGATGCTGTCGCGCCGGATGCGGTCTTCCTCCAGATAGTGCGCAGCGTTCTCCATCATGTAGAACCAGCTGAGGCTTGGCGCAAAGCTCGCATAGATGCCGACGAGTTTGGCGCCGTGCGCCTGGGCATACTGGGCCGCAAGGTCAAGGCGGTGCATGGCGCGTTCGCTGCGGTCCAGATGCACCATCACACTGGCGTAGCTCATGGTCAGATCCCGAAGTCGTGTCAGAAGATGCGCTACCGGACTAGGCAATGACGGCGTTGCTTAGCGGTTCGGTAGGCGCGTGCGACGTTTCCGTCGGCTCCGCGCGGACGAGCAGCACCGGCAGTGTGCTCCGGCGCACAACGCTCTCGGCGACGCTGCCGAGGAACAACCGTTGGAAGCCGCGACGCCCGTGCGTGCCCAGCACCAGGGCTTGGGCGCCGACGTTGTGTGCCGCCTGTTCAATGGCAGTGCCGATATCGAAAGTGCCGATCGGGTCGTCAACCACGACGCTATGGACGTGCACACCTGCCTTTTCGGCCTTGGCACGCGCGTCGGCAACAATTTGATTGCCTTGTTTGACCAAGGCCTCGGTAAAGGCGCCGACATCGATATAGCCAACGTCGTACATCAGGTACGAGTTATCGATCACGTGGGCGATGACCAACTCCGAGCCGAGCTTTTGTGCAAGCTGGATTGCCTCGTCCAGCGCTCGGTCTGCCGTCGGACTGCCATCCACCGCTACCAGAATCCTGTCGTACATGATGTGCCTCCATCGAATCCGTCGTCGGCCCCAATCGGGGCTGCTGAATTCCATGTTGGACCACCAAGCGGATCACCCCTTGATTTACATCAGCGTTTGGCTCGCTGCAGCCTCACGCAATGCCAATTGATCTGCCTCAAGAGCCAGCGCGCAACGCTCGATAGACTCGTCCGCTATCCGCTGCCCCCGGGGTGCAGTCATGGAAAGCGCATGGCACCTTGTGCGAGATCAAACTTTGACACCGGCCCGTTCTTATAGTGAAAACGTACGCGCATCGGAGTTCAGCATGAGGGTCGATGAAATTTGTTCCCACCGCATCGTTCACGTCCAGGCGACGGCGACGCTGCAGCAAGCCGCCCGGCTGATGCGGGACGAAAGCGCCCGGGCGCTGCTTGTCACGGAACACGCCGCTGGGGGTTCTCGGGTGGTGGGCATCGTGACAGACCGGGACATGGTGGTGCACGGCCTTGCCAGCCGCAGCGACTGCAGCCAGACCGCCGTATCGGAAGTCATGACGCGCGGCCTTCTGACCATCCACGATGACGCCGTGATCAGCGAAGCCTTGCGCTCGATGCTGAGCCACGGCCTGCACCGTCTGGCGGTGGTCGATCGTCAGCAACGGCTGGTGGGCATGCTCAGCCTGGACGACACCATCCGCGCAATGGGTGGCGAATGGACCTTGCTGGCCGGCATTCTCGGTCGCGACAACGCTGGCCAGTCCCGCCAGCACGCGCCGTCCGATTTGATTCTCTAAGTGTTCACCCACCGTTCTTCAGGAGCGCTGTCATGTTTACCAATGTTGGAACCGCGGACCGCGCCGTCCGCATCCTGATCGGCATCGCCATGATCCTGCTGGCATTTTTTGGCAAGGTGCCAGCATGGGTTGGCTGGCTGGGGCTGATCCCTCTGGTGACCGGCCTGATCCGCATGTGCCCGCTCTATTGGGTGCTGGGCATTGGGCGGCATTGACCAGGCGACAAGCCAGAACACCGCCCAGCTGGACAGAAGCATGGTCAGCAGACCAGCGGTGACCTTACCGGCAAAAGCGCGGCCTCCGCTGATGGCCACGACAATCTTCGAGAACGTGTTGGCTGTCAGCGCAAGCATCACCAGCGCGCCTGCCGTCGGCGTCTGCAACGTGTGGCTGGCAACCTGCGTTGCGATCGAAGCGGTCGCGGCATGGACATCGGCAAACGCCCCAAACACGGTGACAGCCACCACCGCCGCTGTCCCGAACCATGTGCGCGCGGCAGCTGCGGCAAGCAGCAAGGCAGCCGTCCACAGCGCAAAGCCGATTGCGACGCGCCAGTTGATGGATGACACCGAACTCTCCGGCGCCTCCTGGAGCGGCTCGTTGGCGCGCCATATCCAGAGCGCCGACCATGCCACGGTCGCCATCATGCCCACCGCCAGCGGAGCCGCCAGCACGCGCAACAAGTCGATGTTGATGGCAGCGATCAGCAGCAGCATCTGCACCAGCGTGGCGACATTGGACAGCAGCGCCGCGGCAACCGCACCATCAACGGGGCGATGGTCCCGCCGCACGCGTGCTGCCACGGCCGTGATCGTGGCCACGCTCGATGCAAACCCGCTGAACAAGCCGGCCAGCGGCAAGCCGATCCGCTCTCCAAACCATCGCGCAGCAAAATGGCCCGTGTTGCCTGTCAGCATGACAAGCAGCACAACCAGCCACAACGTGTGCGGGTTCCAGGCGTTCAGCGGCCCCAAGTTCCGGTCTGGAACCGCGGGCCAGATCAGCAATGCCGCCACGGCAAGGATCAGCAGATCGGCGAGTTCACGCTGGGTAATGACCGTGCGGGCAAACCGATGCAAACCCGCTTTGGCATAGAGCAGGACAAGTAAGACCGTGCCGAGGCCAGCCGTCATTTCGGGCTCGCTCACGGCATAGGCGCCTAACAGCGTGGTCGCGACCAGTGCGAATTCCGTCGTCACGCCAGGATCAACATTGGCCGAATGGTGATAACCGACCGCCGCCAACACCGCGACCGTCAGCAGCACCGTGGGCACGGCAAATGGTATTGGCAGGCTTGCCGCGATGGCACCCGCCAGCGCCCCGATCGCAAACGTTCGCATGCCCGCTGGCAGCTCTGCGCTGTCGGCATGACTCCGCTCGCGCTCAAGGCCGATCGCCAGCCCCACGCCCAGGGCAACCGAGAAAGACAGCAGTGAAGACATTCAGTGGAGTCGAATGGCTGTTGCGTTGACCTGTTCAGTATTACGCGCGGCAACGCTTTCCGATTGATCTGGCGCAGTCGATGGTCGACTGCCGGGCGGTCATTCCACAGCACTGTTCCATACTGACCAGACACGCCAACCTCGGAGACAGCGATGCCTGAATCGATGCAGGCCATGGTGATGGAAGGTGCCGGAAAGCCATTGATCTGGCGTGATGTGCCTATGCCCACGCCTGGGCCCGGTGAGGTCCGGATCGCGGTGTCCGCGTGTGGCGTCTGCCGTACGGACCTCCATATCGTAGACGGTGAACTGACCACCCCAAAACCCTCCCTGATTCCCGGCCACGAAATCGTAGGCATCGTCGAGTCATGCGGCGAAGGCGTGACGGCGCCCACCCCGGGCGAGCGCGTTGGCGTGCCGTGGCTCGGCTGGACGTGCGGCGTCTGCCCGTACTGCCTGCACGGGCGCGAAAACCTGTGCGACCACCCTGCCTTCACCGGCTACACGCGCGATGGCGGCTATGCGCAATACGCCGTTTGCGACGCCCGGTACTGCCTGCCGATTCCCGCGCGGTACGACGACGCCCACGCCGCGCCGCTGCTCTGTGCGGGGCTGATCGGCTACCGCACGCTGCGCATGGCCGGCGATGCACGCAGGATCGGCATCTACGGCTTTGGCGCTGCGGCCCACCTCATCACGCAGATCGCCGTGGCGGAGCAGCGCGAGGTCTTCGCCTTCACCCGCACCGGTGACACTGCGGCTCAACATCTTGCGCTGGACACCGGTGCCAGTTGGGCAGGCGCCAGCGACACCCCCGCACCGGAACAGCTCGACGCCGCGTTGATCTTCGCGCCCATCGGCGCGCTCGTGCCGCAGGCGCTGCAGGCCGTGGTCAAGGGCGGCTCGGTGGTTTGCGGCGGCATTCACATGAGCGACATCCCGGCATTTCCGTACCGGTTGCTATGGGAAGAGCGCAAGCTTGTCTCCGTCGCAAACCTGACGCGGGCCGATGGACTCGCGCTCATGCGCATCGCGGCGGAAGTCCCGTTGCGGGTGCACGTCACGCCCTATCCGCTGCAAGACGCCAACACCGCCTTGGAAGACCTCCGCGCCGGACGCGTGGCGGGCGCTGCCGTCCTGCAGGTGCCGTCGAAAGACCTTTGACGCGCATCAACAGCCCACGCGCCACGCTGTCTACGCTGGTTACACGCGGTGCCCGACTGCGCAACGCCTTGGAGACCACCATGTACCAACGAATCCTGCTCGCCGTCGACGGCAGCCACGCGTCCTACCTCGCGCTGCACCAAGCCATTGTGGTCAGCAAGGCGACGGGCGCGGAAGTCGAAGCCCTCTTCGTTGCCGATAGCAGCGACATCACCTTCGACATGGTTGGATCTGACTCGATTGCCTACGCCAAGCAGGTCGCCGGCTACGGCCGCGACACGCTTGCCGAGGTATCGAAGAAGCTGGATGCCGCAGGCGTCAAACATTCGACCAAGCTGCTCGAAAACTCCATTGCGCCCGGGCAGATCTCCGCAACGATCGTCGCAGAAGCCAACGAGACCGCAACCGACCTGATCGTGCTCGGCACACATGGCCGGCGTGGGCTCAAGCATCTGGTGCTCGGCAGCGTGGCCGAAGGCGTGGTCCGCAAGACCAACAAGCCGGTATTGATGGTGCGTAGTGAGGTCGAGGAATAAAGAACATCCATTGAGCGCTGCCCTCGCGGGTGTGTTCGGAGGCACTCGGCTGCCATTCCGTGCGCAACGACACGCGCAATCCGATCCGCCGGCTGGATGAGGCTCTCAAACCGCTGACCGACCCCGCACCGCTGGCCATGGTGATGCGTTTTGACGACAGTGTTGCCGTGCTGAACTTACGGGTCGCCGGCCGAACCGAGCACTTCTGAGACGCGCGCTGGACGCTCGCCCGGCAAGTCCGCACAGCCCGTGCAGGGGCCCGCTGCGCCGTGCACGTGCGGATTCGCGAGCTGTCTATCGTGCGTGAAGCCGGCCCAAAAACAGGTGACGGACGTGACCCTCAAGGCCGCGAAGCCGCCCGGACCATGGCCGGATGAGGGTTGGGATTTGCTTGTGCATTCACAAACGCATTGCATAGACTCACCTTTCAAGGAATCCCTTATAGGCAAACGCATCATGTGTCGCTGGCTGGCGTATTCAGGCAATCCCATTCAGATGGAGACAGTGCTGTTCCGGCCGCGGCACTCGTTGATCGACCAGAGTCTGCGCTCCCGCCTTGGCGGCGAGACGACCACCAACGGCGACGGTTTCGGCATCGGGTGGTACGGCCGTTACTCTGAAGTGCCCTTTCGATACCGCTGCCTGCATCCCGCGTGGAACGACACCAACCTGCGTGAAGCCGCCCGCGCCATCCGCTCGTCGATGTTCATCGCCCACGTGCGAGCGGCCACCGACACCCCGGCGCAAGAGACCAACTGCCATCCGTTCCGCTACGGCCGGTGGCTTTTTGCGCACAACGGGTTGATCCGCGAATACCCATTGCTCCGCCGCGCGCTGATGATGGAAGTGGCGCCGGAGCTGTTCCGCTGGATCGAAGGCTCGACCGATTCCGAGATCATGTTTTTCCTGGCGCTGTCGTTCGGGCTCGACCGCGACCCGCGCGGCGCGCTCGAACAGATGGTCGGGCTGATCGAAGACATCGGCCGCCGCCACGGCGTCGAATACCCGCTAAACATGACGGTCTGCGCGACGGACGGCGTTCAGATCGTGGCTGCGCGCTACTCCAGCGAGGGCGAATCGCGCTCGCTGTTCCATAGCACGTCGTTCAGGCATCTGCACCAGCTCTATCCTGACAGCGCCGCGATTGAAGACGCCGGCGACGACGCCTTCCTTGTGCTGTCCGAACCGCTTGTCGACCTGCCCGGCGCATGGGCCGAGATTCCCGAAGAGACCGTCGTGATCGTCAAGGGCGGCGTGGTCGAGCACCACCGTTTTGTCCCGCGCAAGCCCGGCCCCACGGGCTTCGACCTGCCCGCCAACCAGGCTTCTTATGGGCGCGAGGCGGGCTGATCGCCCTGCCGCAGGGGTGATACAAGCATCACCCCACTCTTTTTCCCCCTCCGCTGAAACCTCCTGACAAAACGCTGTCAGGAGCCTTGCGTTAGGCTCCCGCCCACGACTTGTTCCGTAGACAAACCGGATCTTGATAATCCGCTACAGTTTACGGCTCGAATTCTGATTGCCGGCGCAGCGGCCGATGCTTTAGCCCCGCCGGCATGCCCCCTTACCTCCAAGCTCCAAGGAACGCCCTCCATGTCCTCCGGTGTCATTCGCCTGCGCGGAGCCCGTCAGCACAATCTCAAAAACCTCGATCTGGACCTCCGTACGGGCGAAATGACCGTCGTGACCGGCCCGTCGGGCTCCGGCAAGTCCAGCCTCGTTTTCGACACGCTCTACGCCGAAGGCCAGCGCCGCTACGTCGAGACCTTCAGCGCCTATGCGCGTCAGTTCCTCGACCGCATGGACCGGCCGCAGGTCGAGCACGTCGAAGGCGTGCCGCCCGCCATCGCCATCGACCAGACCAACCCCGTGCGCAGCTCGCGCTCGACGGTCGGCACGATGACGGAACTGAACGATCACCTGAAGCTGCTGTTTGCGCGCGCCGCCCAGCTGTTCGACCGCGACACCGCGCTGCCGGTGCGCCACGACACGCCGGAAACGATCTACGACGAGCTGCTCTCGCGCACGCGCGATGGCGATCCACGCCTGGTGGTGACCTTTCCCGTCGAACTGCCCGCCAATACGAGCCCTGAAGAAGTCACGCAATGGCTGTCGGTCAGCGGCTATACGCGCGTGCAGGCCGAGCGCGTGGTGGAGTCCTCCACGGGCAAGCGCAAGCTGCTCGATGTGGTGGCCGACCGCTTCCGTCTGCAGGGCACCGAGCGTGCCCGCGCGCTGGAGGCCATTGAGTCGTCGCTCAAGCGCGGCGGCGGGCGCGTCAGCGTGTATGTCTTGCCGGCCGATGAAGGTGCGGAGCCGACCATCTGGCGCTTTTCCACCGGCCTGCACTGCCCCGAAAGCGACCTGCGCTACGCAGACCCGCAACCCGCTCTCTTCTCGTTCAATTCCGCTTATGGCGCGTGCGATACCTGCCGTGGTTTCGGCCGCGTGATCGGCGTCGATCTTGGACTGGTGATTCCGGACGAGCGCAAGACGCTGCGCGACGGTGCCATCAAGCCGATGCAGACGCCGGCCTGGAAGGAATGCCAGGACGATCTGATGCGCTATGCCGCCGCAGCCGACATCCCGCGCGGCACGCCGTGGACAGAGATGACCGAAGCCCAGCGCAACTGGGTCATCAATGGAGACCCGGCCTTCAAACGCGGCGGCTGGAACAAGCAGTGGTACGGCGTGCGCCGCTTCTTCGACTACCTGGAGTCGAAGGCCTACAAGATGCACATCCGCGTGCTGCTCTCCAAGTACCGCAGCTACACGACCTGCGAAACCTGCGGCGGTGCACGACTGAAAACCGAGTCGATGCAGTGGCGCCTGGGCACCAAGGAAAACGCCGACGCCGTGCTCGCACCCGAACACCGCTTCATGCCGCGCGGCGTGGCCTGGAGCCGCACCCAGCTCGAAGCCTTGCCCGGGCTGACCGTGCACGACCTGATGCTGCTGCCGATCGAGCGCATCCGCCGTTTCTTCGATGAACTGACGCTGCCGTCCACACTGCTCGACGACGCGCTCAAGCTGCTGCTGGACGAGGTGCGCACACGGCTGGCGTATCTGTGCGACGTGGGCATCGGCTACCTGACGCTCGATCGCCAGAGCCGCACGCTGTCGGGCGGGGAAGTGCAGCGGATCAACCTGACGACGGCGCTGGGCACATCGCTCGTCAACACGCTGTTCGTGCTGGATGAACCCAGCATCGGCCTGCACCCGCGCGATCTGGATCGCATTGTCGAAGCCATGCAGCGCCTGCGCGACGCGGGCAACACGCTGGTGGTGGTCGAGCACGATCCGTCCGTAATGCTGGCTGCGGACCGCCTGATCGACATGGGGCCCGGCCCCGGCGAGCGTGGGGGCAACATCGTCTTTGACGGCACGCCTGCGGCCATCCGTCAGGCCGATACGCTCACGGGCGCGTATCTGTCGGGGCAGCGCCGCGTGGCCGACGCCACGGATTGGCAGGCGCGCCCCGTCACCGACGCCACGCCGCGGCTGGTGCTCGAAGGCGCGTCGGAACACAACCTGCGCGATGTCACGGTGGAAGTTCCGCTGCAGCGCCTGGTGTGCGTGACCGGCGTGTCCGGCTCGGGCAAATCGACGTTGATCCAGGACGTGCTGCACCCGGCGCTGGCGCGGCATTTCGGCAAGGCAACGGAATCGCCCGGCGCATTCCGCGCCTTGCGCGGTGCCGATCAGATCAGCGACGTGGTGTTCGTTGACCAATCCCCGATCGGCAAGACCGCGCGTTCGAACCCGGCCAGCTACGTTGGCGCGTTTGATGAAATCCGCAAGCTGTTTGCCAAGGCGCCGATGGCGCTGCAGCGCGGCTACACGGCCGGCACGTTCAGCTTCAACTCGGGCGACGGCCGTTGCCCGACCTGCGGCGGCTCGGGCTTCGAGCACGTCGAGATGCAGTTCCTCTCCGACATCTACCTGCGCTGCCCGGATTGCGACGGCACGCGCTATCGCGCCGAAATCCTGGAAGTGAAGCTGCCGCGTGCCGGCCGCGCATTGTCCGTGGCCGATGTGCTGGAACTGACGGTGAGCGAAGCCGCCAGCGTGTTCGCCGAAGACGCCGACGTGCTGCGCGTGCTGCAACCGATCGTCGACGTGGGCCTGGAATACGTGAAGCTTGGCCAACCGGTGCCGACGCTCTCCGGCGGCGAGGCCCAACGCCTGAAGCTGGCGGGCTTCCTGGCCGAAGCCGCGCAGGCCGCCCAGGCCGCGGCGCGCAAGCGCGTCAAGCAGGACGTGCCCGCCAACGCCGGCCGCCTGTTCATGTTCGACGAGCCCACCACGGGCCTGCACTTTGACGACATCGCCAAGCTGATGCGGGCGTTCGGCAAGCTGCTCGACGCCGGGCATTCGCTGATCGTGATCGAACACAACCTCGACGTGGTGCGTGCGGCGGATTGGATCATCGACCTCGGCCCCGAGGGCGGCGACGCCGGCGGCCTGCTGGTCTGCGCCGGCACGCCTGCGCAGGTCAAAGACTGCGCTGCATCGCACACGGGCGCCGCGCTCAAGCAATACGAAGCCAGCGTTGGTCAGCCGGAAGCCATCGAAGGCGTGCCGCTGCAGACGGCACTGGCCGAGCGCCGCGCCAAGCGCGCTGCGCTGGCGGAAGTCCAGGGCGAAAACGTCGTGCGCATCGTCCACGCCCACGAGCACAACCTCAAGGGCCTGAACGTCGACATTCCGCACGGCAAGTTCAACGTGGTGACGGGCGTATCGGGTTCGGGCAAGTCGACGCTGGCGTTCGACATCCTCTTCCACGAGGGGCAGCGACGCTATCTTGAATCGCTCAACGCGTATGCACGTTCCATCGTGCAGCCCGCGGGGCGGCCGGAAGTCGATGCCGTCTATGGCATTCCGCCCACCGTGGCGATTGAGCAGCGCCTGTCGCGCGGCGGCCGCAAGAGCACGGTGGCGACCACGTCCGAGGTGTGGCACTTCCTGCGACTGCTGTATGTGAAGCTCGGCGTGCAGCACTGCATCCACGACGGCACGCCGGTGTCGGCGCAAAGCCCGGAGGCGATCTTTGCGCAGCTCATACGCGATCATCGCGGCCAGCACATCGGCCTGCTTGCGCCGCTGGTCCTGAACCGCAAGGGCGTCTATACCGACCTTGCCAAATGGGCCAAGGCCCGCGGCTATACGCATCTGCGCGTCGATGGCGAATTCCTGAGCGTCGACCCGTGGCCGCGCCTGGACCGCTTCCGCGAGCACACGCTGGAACTGCCCGTCGGCGACATCGTTGTCTCGCCGGAAAACGAGGCCGCGCTGCGTGCGTTGCTGGAGCAGGCGCTGGAGTACGGCAAGGGCATCATGCACGTGCTCGCGCCGCTGGATGGCCTGCAGAGCGCCATGCACAAGGGCGGCACGGCGCACGTGGGCAGCGTCAAGGTCTTTTCGACCAAGCGCGCGTGCTCGACCTGCGGCACCAGCTACCCCGAGCTGGATCCGCGCATGTTCTCGTACAACAGCAAGCACGGCTGGTGCGCGAGCTGCGTCGGTACCGGGCTGGCGCTCACGCGCGAACAGCGCGCCGCGTTTGACGACACCGTGCTCGGCGGAGACGATCGCGGCCGCGAGCAGACGCTTCCTTCAGAGGAAGTCGATCCCGAAGGCATGACCGACCTGCCCTGCCCGGATTGCAACGGCACGCGCCTGAACCCGACGGCGCGCGCCGTCACCTTTGCCGACAGGCCCATCGTCGACATTGCGCAGTGGACGGTCAGCCAGACCCGCCGCTGGGTCGAGGGCCTGGACCTGACCGGCCGGGACGCCGACATCGCCCGCGATGTGGTGGCCGAGATTCACAGCCGCCTGTCGTTCCTGGAGGAAGTCGGCCTGGGCTACCTGAGCCTGGATCGCGCCGCGCCAAGCCTGTCGGGCGGTGAAGCCCAGCGTATCCGCCTGGCTGCGCAACTCGGCAGCAACCTGCAAGGCGTGTGCTACGTGCTGGATGAGCCGACCATCGGCCTGCATCCGCGCGACAACCAGATCCTGCTCGACGCGCTGCGCAAGCTGGGCGACAAGGGCAACACGCTGGTGGTGGTCGAGCATGATGAAGACACCATCCGCCGGGCCGACCACATCATCGACATCGGCCCGGGTGCCGGCAAGCGCGGCGGCACGCTGGTTGCGCAAGGCGGCGTGCAGGATCTGGCCGCGCAGCCGGATTCGCTCACGGGCCGGTTCCTGTCGCAGCCGATCGAGCATCCGCTGCAGCCCCGCCGCCAGGTGGTTGCGCCGCGCGGCGGCACGCAGGCGGTGCCGGAGCAATGGCTGACGGTGCACGGCGCCAAGCTGCACAACCTGCGCAACGTCACCGCGACGATGCCGCTGTCGCGTCTGGTGGCGATTACGGGCGTTTCGGGCTCGGGCAAATCGACGCTGGCGCGTGATGTGTTGATGACGAACCTGCTCGATGCGGTCGGCCGTTCGGTGCTGTCTTCGCCGGCTACGCGGCGCGCACGCAAAGCCGCGCAGGCAGAGGCGCCAGAGGCGAAGATGCCGCGCAAGCTCGACGTCAAACACGACTGGCACGGCTGCGACAGCGTCATCGGCTGGGAAACCATCGACCGCGTGCTGGAAGTCGACCAGACGCCGATCGGCAAGACGCCGCGCTCCTGCCCCGCCACGTACATCGGCGTGTGGGACACCATCCGCAAGCTCTTTGCCGACACACTCGAGGCGCGGGCACGCGGCTACACCGCCTCGCGCTTCTCGTTCAACACCGGCGACGGCCGCTGCCCTGCCTGTGAAGGCCAGGGCGTGCGCACCATCGCCATGAGCTTCCTGCCCGACGTGAAGGTCGGCTGCGACGTCTGCCACGGCCAGCGCTTCAATGCAGAAACGCTGGCCGTCACCTGGCGCGGCAAGAACATCGGCGATGTGCTGACCATGGAGATCGACGAAGCGGTCGAATTCTTTGGTGCGATGAACAGCATCGCCCACCCGCTGCAGTTGATGAAGGACGTGGGCCTCGGCTACCTGACGCTGGGCCAGCCCTCGCCCACGCTGTCCGGCGGCGAGGCGCAGCGCATCAAGCTTGTCACCGAGTTGTCCAAGGTGCGCGACGACGTGACGCGCCGCGGCCAGAAGCCGCCCCACACGCTCTACGTGCTGGACGAGCCGACGGTGGGCCTGCACATGGCCGACGTGGCCAAGCTCATTCGCGTGCTGCATCGCCTGGCGGACGGTGGCCACAGCGTGATCGTGATCGAGCACGACCTTGATGTGATTGCCGAGGCGGACTGGATTCTCGATCTCGGCCCCGAAGGCGGCGATGAAGGCGGCACGATCGTCGCGGCTTGCGGGCCGGAGGCGTTGACGCGCGTGGCGGCCAGCCATACTGGCGCAGCGTTGGTGCCGGTGCTGGCGCGCGGCAAGCAGGTCGATCCGAGCAAGGAAGGCGAGACGGTCTAGCGTGGCGCGCGGCGGTCTCCGCCCAGGTGGAGACCGCCGGCGTGGGGCGCAAGCTTCATGTGGCGCCAGCAATCCTTTCGCTTTCCTGAGCAAACCCGGGCAGAAAGCCTGTCGGAGCTGGGTTTGCCCTAAAGAAGGGCGCCTCGCCGCCGTCACATTGTGGAGATTGTGAAGAAAGCGTTTGCGCGCGTCCGACCATGGCCACCTCGTCCACGAGCAACAACTACGTTCCGCCGATCTCCATTCCGGGCATCGGGACGAACATCGACGTCAACACCCTTGTCACGAAGCTGATCCAGGCGGAAAGCAAGGGCATGACGCTGCGGCAGACGCAGCAAAAGGCCTTTCAGGCGCAACTGTCGGCAGTCGGCTCGCTCAAAAGCGCGCTGTCGACCGTCCAGACCGCGATGGCGGCCCTGAACAACCCGGACACATTCACCGGCAACAAGGCCAGCGGGCACGACACGTCGATCCTCACGGCTTCGCTGTCCAATACGGCGCCGGCTGGCTCGTACCAAATCAACGTGACGCAGCTTGCGCAGGCGCAGGTGGTATCGGCCGCCGGGCAGGCGTCCAGCAAGACGCCCATTGGCGGCGGCACGCCCACCACCCTCACCTTTTCTTTTGGGAATGTCTCGGGCGGCAGCTTTGCCAATGGCAAATACACGGGCGCCACGTTCACGCAGAACGGCAACCAGGCCGGCGGCTCGATCACGATCGACCCATCGAACAACACGCTCGCCGGTATCCGCGACGCCATCAATAGCGCCAACCTTGGCGTCTCGGCCAGCATCGTCAACGACGGCAGCAGTTCGCCTTATCGGCTGGTGCTGACGTCCACTGCGGGCGGCGCCAATTCGGAGATGAAGATTTCCGTGTCGGGCGACCCGGCCCTGCAATCCCTGCTGAGCCACGACCCGGCCGGCACGCAGAACATGACCGAGGTCGCCACAGGCCGCAACGCGCTTGCCACTGTCAACGGCATCAGCGTGCAAAGCGCCACCAACACACTGACGGACGTGGTGGATGGCACGTCGTTCACGCTCGCCAAGACCGGCAGCACGACCGTGACGGTGGGCAGCGACGCGGGCCAGGCCAGCCAGTCGGTGCTGAACTTCGTCAAGGCGTACAACGCGCTGCGCATCCAGCTCAACGCGCTGACCAAATTCGATACCGCGAACGCCGCCAACAACGGCGCGCTGGCCGGCGACGTCAGCACGAAGGCGATGATCAACCAGCTGACAGACGTGCTGGGCCAGGGCATCGGCAACGGCGCGTTCCAGTCGCTCGGCAGCATCGGCGTGACGATGGACAAGGAAGGGACGCTGTCGATTGACGACCCCAAGCTGTCCGCGGCCCTGAAGAAATCGCCCAGCCAGGTGGCGGCCGTATTTGCCGGCACCGGCATGGCAACGGATTCGCTGCTGAAGGTCGCGTCGTTTTCAACGACCACGCAAGCCGGCAGTTATGCCGTCAACGTCACTCAACTGGCGACGCAGGGCTCGCTCAAGGGCTCGGCGGCCGCCAACACGACCATCCAGAGCGGCGTGAACGACAGCCTGTCGGTCACGCTCAGCGGCATCACGACCAACATCAAGGTGCCGGCCGGCAGCTATACCGCGTCGAGCCTGGCCGCGCAGATTCAAAGCCAGGTCAACGCGTCGCCAGACTTGCAGAGAGCCAAGGTGGAAGTCGCCATCGGCACCGATGCCAATGGCGTGCTGACGCTGACCGACAAGCAATACGGCTCGGCATCGACGGTGTCGGTGTCAGGAAACGGCGCCGCGTCGCTGCTCGGCGGCAGCCCGACGGCCACGGCCGGTCGCGATGTACAAGGCACCATCAGCGGGGCGGCCGCCACGGGTTCGGGCCAGAACCTCTACGGCGCCAGGGGCTCGGCCGTTGATGGCCTGACGGTGCAAGTGTCTGGCGGTGCATTGGGCGACCGCGGCACCGTCACCGTGCAGCGTGGCTACGCGGCGCAACTGCACACCGTGTCAGGCAACTTGCTGTCGAACAACGGCATGGTGCAGAACGCCAGCGACGCCATCAACAACTCCATCACCTCGCTCGGCAAGGAAATCGATCTGATGCAGAAACAGCTCGATGCCAAGCAGGCGCTGTATTACACACAGTTCAATGCGCTATCGAAGATGGTAGCCAGCATGACGAATACGAGCAATTACCTGACGACGCAGTTGGCGATATTGCAGAAGCAGCGGACGGGGGGCTAAAGGTGCCTTGAGTGCGCCTCCGCTGCAGCCAACCGCTTAGTTACTGCTGCGGCTTCCCCCATAGCGTGGTGAGGAGGGCTATGGCGAGTTTGTATTGCAGGTTCATGTGAGAGAGCTGACTGACTTAGGAAGTGGAAACGCAAGCGCATGAGGCACACCGCCTCAACGCGCGCGCGTGACCTGCAAACATCTGCGCTCGACCATCATTTCGCGCCGGTCTTGGCTGGCGGCGAGATGGGCTGATCACCGGATGTCTCGTCCGGGTCGCGGTAGCTGGTGTCAATGGTGTAGCCCTGAGCCTTCAGCTTTTGCTCGGCGTTGGCGCGCTCGGCATGCATCTGGCGTTGCAGGCCTGGAGAGAGGTCACGCCAGTGTGGGCGGTCCTGCTCATTGAACGCATTGCGCTAGAAGTTGGCGTAGCCCTCGAGCTTGATCTTGACGAAGTACGCGCACGGCTCATCCACCTTCATGCGCGTCGAGGCGAACTGAAGCGCGGCGAAGCATGGTTGATGAAGTTCGACGAGATCAACGAGCAGACGCACGAGATGTCCAGCGTCACGGCTCGCACGCAGTTCATCTCGTCGCTCACGCAGAGCGGGCACGTGGCCGAGGCATTGCCGTATCTGGATTGGCTGCGCGATGTCTACGCGCACGTTCGCACCACCGATTCGCACTTCCTGTACATGCGCGGCATCCCGTTTTTCCCGAGTTTTCTGGAAAACAGCCTGCCCATTCTCAAGGCAAACATGCGGGCCGAGGCGGTCGCTCGGCGGTATGGCGTGTTGTCGGAGCAGTTGGATGAGGAAGGCGAGGCGCAGCTTGGGCAGTGGCTGCAATCGTTGATGGTTGCAGCCGAACGCTGAGTTTGTCCCCGGAGATTGACGTACGACTGCGTTCTGTGTGAGCCTCAGTCGCCCATCGTTTTCAGGCCACCGGGAAAACGCAATGCAGGAGGCGCGCCGTGCCCGCCAGGAGTGGCCGGCAAGCGCGACTCACTCCCCACTACCTGGCGCCAGCACCTCACGCTGCCCATTCCGCCCCATCGGCGACACCAGCCCAGCCGCTTCCATCTGTTCGATGAGCCGCGCAGCACGGTTGTAGCCGATGCGCAGTTGCCGCTGCACGGAAGAAATCGACGCGCGGCGCGTGTTGAGCACGAACGCCGCCGCCTCGTCGTACAGCGGATCGGCTTCTGCCTCTCCACTTTCGCCACCGAACAAATCGCCGCTCGCGGCAGCTTCACCTGGATCACCGGCGAGGATGGCTTCGTCATATTCGGGCTCGCCAAACTGCTTCCAGTGTTCGACCACGCGGTGCACTTCTTCGTCGGCAACGAACGCGCCATGCACGCGTTGCGGATAACCCGTGCCCGGCGGCAGGAACAGCATGTCGCCCTGGCCCAGCAGCGATTCGGCGCCCATCTGGTCGAGAATCGTGCGCGAGTCGATCTTGGATGACACCTGGAACGCCACGCGCGTGGGAATGTTCGCCTTGATCAGGCCGGTGATGACGTCCACCGACGGCCGCTGCGTCGCCAGAATCAGATGGATGCCGGCGGCACGGGCCTTCTGCGCGAGGCGCGCGATCAGCTCTTCGATCTTCTTGCCAGCCACCATCATCAGGTCGGCCAGTTCGTCGATGACGACCACGATCAGCGGCAGCGTCGAGAGCGGCTCGGGCGCATCGGGCGTGAGCGAGAACGGATTCGGCACCTTACGGCCGGCCTGTTCCGCCGCGCGGATCTTCTGGTTGTAGCCGGCCAGGTTGCGCACGCCCAGCGCCGACATCAGGCGGTAGCGCTTTTCCATTTCGCCCACGCACCAGTTGAGCGCGTGCGCGGCCTGCTTCATGTCGGTGACGACCGGCGCGAGCAGATGCGGAATGCCCTCGTACACGGAGAGTTCCAGCATCTTCGGGTCGATCATGATCATGCGCACGTCGTCGGGCGTGGCCTTGTACAGCATCGACAGGATCATCGCGTTGACGGCCACCGACTTGCCGGAGCCCGTCGTGCCGGCCACCAGCAGGTGCGGGGCGCGTGCGAGATCGGTCACCACGGGGTTGCCGGTGATGTCTTTGCCCATAGCCAGCACGAGGTGCGACGCGTGCGACTGGAAATCCGCCGCATTCACGACTTCCGACAAGCGGATCATTTCGCGGTGGGCGTTGGGCAGCTCCAGCCCCATGCATGTCTTGCCTGGGATGGTCTCGACGACCCGGATGGACGTCACGCCCAGCGCACGCGCCAGGTCTTTCATCAGCCCGACCACCTGTGCGCCGCGCACGCCAATCGCCGGGTCAACCTCGAACCGCGTGATGACCGGGCCGGCCGATGCGCCAACGACCGTCACCGGCACTTTGAACTCCGCCAGACGCTGCGCGATCAGGTTGCTGGTCTCTTCCAGGTGCTCGGCGGAGACGGCTTCCGCGCTCGGGGATGCGGCGGTCAGCAATGCGGCACCCGGCAGGCGGTAGTCGATGATGCGTGGTATTGCAGGTGTGGCAGTTGGAGCGGGCGCAGGCGCTGCGGCGACGGCCGGTGCTGCGGCGCGCGACACCACCTCCCCCACCACGGCCGGCAAGACGATGCGCGGCTTAGGCGCAGGCATGACAGGCGCGACTTCCGGCTGCGCGGCCGGCTCGATGGACGGTGCTGCGGGCAGCGCTTCCGGCTCCGGCAGCGCTTCGGCAATCGGGGCGGCTTCGGCTTCCGCGATCGGTTCGGCAACCTCCGGGGCAGGCGTCGTTACGGGGGGCGCCATCAGGCCGCGCAGTTCGGCCAGGAGCGCTTCCGCCTCTTGGCGTACGGCATCCAGGTCGACAGTCGGGTTTTCTGCGACGGCGGCTTTCGCCTCCACCATCTCCGGCACCGTCGGCTCGACAAGGACAACCGGCTCGGCTGCGGGCACGACCTGCGGCGCAGGGGCTGCCAGGGCGGGCGTCTGCGTCTGCGTCTGCAGACCAAGTTGCGGTTGATGGAACGGGCTGCTGACGATGGTGGCGCGCGGTTTTGGGCGCGCCGGAGGCGCCTGCGGCGGAGTTGGCGGAGCTACAGGCGGCGCCTTGGCGGTTGCGGGCGCCTCTGCCGGCGTGCCCTTCTTTGCGTCGAGCAGCGGCCAGATTTCGCCAGGTTGCGGCGGCGACGGGCGCGTGCGCGGCGGCGGCTGCCATGCTGGCTGGCGGCGGGCAGACACGGCTTCGATGCCACGGTGCCGCACCGTCGGTTGTGCGGGGCCGGCATTACCGCTCCAGCGTGCCTCCCCTGCCCCACCCAGGCCGAGCGCAGTCGGCCTCAAGCCATCGTCAACAGGTTCGTCGTGGCGGGTGTCCGGTTCGGAAGACGCCTCGGGATCAGCGGCGCGACGGCGGTTGAACACCTGGCCCCACGATCGTCCGAACACCATGGGGGCGACCCAGATCAGCACGCCGAGCATCAGGAGAAACGCGCCCGTCCAGCCCAGCATGTGAGAGAACAGCGACGACAATGCGCGCCCGGCAGCACCGCCGGCCTTGTCCTGCGGGTCGGCGCCAGAAGTCAAGGCTTCAAGCGCGGCGCTGGCGCTCAGCGCGACGAGCGTCACCAGCCAGAGCCGCACGGTGCCTCGACCTTTGAGGAAGTCCCGCTCACCCGCCAGCGCGCGCGTCACATACCGCCACACCAGCGGCAGCAGCCACACGGTGGAAATGCCAAACCAGCCAAGCACCATTTCAAACGCCATCTACAAATGCCAGGCCGCGATTGTAGCGGGGCGCGCCACCGCCATGAGAATCGCCCGGCCGAAAAACACGCGGCCGGGCGTTCTGGCAACACGTTTCAGCGCAACGTGTCCGACGCAGTGGCGTGATCGGCGCGTCTGCGGGAACAGAAATCAGGCCGCAGTACTGGGCGCCGTCCCGCCGGGCTGCATCGGCACGGGGCGGGCCTGCTTGTCGTTGAGCAACGTCCACACGAGGATGGCGGCCACGATGTCGAACACGGCCAGCGCCACGAACAGCGGGTTGTAGCCGATGGTGGTTGCGAGCGTACCGACCGCCAGGGAGAACAGCATGCCGCCCATGTAACCCGACATGCCCGCCAGCCCCACGGCCGTGCCGACTTCATGCTTGCCGAACATGTCCGACGTGAGCGTGTATAGCGCGCCGGAGAGCGTCTGGTGCGCGAAACCGCCCACGCAGAACAGCGCAATCGCCGTGTATGGACTCGTCGCCAGTCCAATGCAGGCGGGGCCGATCATGCACAGGCAGCCCGTCACCATCACGAGCTTGCGCGACGTGACAAGCGACACCGAGAACCGCCTCTGGAACCATGGCGCCAGGTAGCCGCCCAGCACGCAGCCCACATCCGCCGCCAGGAACGGCAGCCACGCAAAGAGCGCGATCTCCTTCAGGTTCATATGGCGCTCGGTAGCCATATAGAGCGGAATCCAATAGTTGAACGTCTGCCACGCCGGCTCCGACAGAAAGCGCGGAATGGCGATACCCCAGAAGCGGCGGCCGCTGACGATCTTGCCCCATGAAGGCTTGGGCACGTTGGCGTCGTCGTCCGGCGTTTCCTGGCCGGCGCGGATGTAGTTGCGCTCTTCCTCCGACAGGCGATGGTGTTTGGCCGGCACGCGATACAGCAGGAACCACAGCACGCTCCACACCAGCCCGATGCCGCCGATCACGGCAAAGGCAAAGCGCCAGTTGCCGTGCAAAATGCACCAGACCACCAGAGGAGGCGCCACCACCGCCCCCACGGACGAGCCGATGTTGAACCAGCCGGTTGCAATCGACCGCTCCTTGGCCGGGAACCACTCCGCCGTTGCCCGCAGCGCCGACGGGAAACCCGCCGCCTCCGTCATCCCCAGCATCGCGCGGAACGCCGCCAGCGACAGCCAGCTGCCGGCCGTGCTGTGCAGCAGGCAGACCACCGACCACGCCGCCGCAAACAGCGCAAAACCCAGCTTGGTGCCCAGCACGTCGAGCACATAGCCCGCCACCGGCTGCATCACCATGTAGGCCGCCTGGAATGCCGCGACGATGTAGCCGTACTGCTGCGTGCTGATGTTCAGCACCTTGTTGACTTCAGGCGCCGCCACCGCCAGCGCATTACGCGCCAGGTAGTTCATGATCAGGCCGCTGAGTACGAGGCCGATGATCCACCAGCGCAAGCCTTTGATGGGTTTCATGTGTTGTCTCCTAAAGCCCCCGGTTCTTCTTGTGTGCGGGGCGTACTCGGTTTCAGAGGTGCAGGACGGGTTCCGGCAATCCAGTCACGCCCGGGCGCACGGCAAACGTGGCGCCCGAGAGCGGGTCGTCACCGATGCGGATCGACGTCACGAACAGGGTGTCCAGCCCGGGGCCGCCGAAGGCACACATGGCCGGTTTGGACGTAGGGATGGCGATGCTTCGATCAAGGCGGCCGTCTGGCGTGAAGCGATGCACAAACCCAGCATCGTTGCCGCAGATCCAGTAGCAACCATCGGCGTCCACGGCAGCGCCATCCGGACGCCCCGGGTACGCGTTCATGTCGATGAAAACGCGGCGGTTGTGCGGCGTGCCGGTGTCGATGTCGTAATCGAAGGCCCAGACCGTCTGGCGGCTTGCGTGCGAATCCGACAGATACATCGTCTTGCCCTCGGGGCTGAAGGCCAGGCCGTTCGGGACGATCAGGTCGTCGATGACGGCATCAACGCGCCCAGTGCGAGCGGCCGCCGCATCCAGGCGATACAGCTTGCCGAGCGGCAGGCCAAGCGAGGTGTCCAGCACCATCGTGCCGGCCCAAAACCGGCCTTGGCGATCGCAGCGACCGTCGTTGAAACGCATGTCAGGGCGCGCGTGCGCCACCGTGGCGAGGCGCTGCAGGGGCCCAAGCTCGATGCCGGGGCTGGGCGGTGGCGCGAGAAAGATGCCCGTTTCCATCGCCATCGCCCAACCGTTGGGCGCCATGGCTATACAGCCCGCCATCTCGGGCAGCGGCCAGTTGTTGGTCTGGCCGGAGAAGAAGTTCCAGCGCCACAGCGTGCGTCCCGGAATGTCCGTCCAGTACAGCGCCTGCTCACCCGCGTGCCAGACGGGGCTTTCGCCGACACCGCATTGCATGTTGCCAATCCGCTCGACTGCCGGCTCTACGTTCAGGTGCATTGCGTCAGTCTCCGAACGGGCCGGCTTTGACAAATGCACCGCCTTGATACTGCGCAGCCGGATCATCGGCAGGCAGCGGCGGCTGCGCTTCGACCTGCGCGCGGAAGATCTCGCTCGTCTGCGTAGGTGTGTAGCCGAGGTGCGCGGCGTGGCGGTTGTCCCACCAGCGGTCGCGGTTGTTCGACATGCCGTAGACCACGGTAAAGCCCACGTTCGGCACGAACAGCGCGCGGCGGATGAGCTGTTCGAGGTCGTCGTACCCGAGCCAGGTGACGAGCATGCGGCGGTCCTTCGCTTCGGCAAACGAAGAGCCGATGCGGATGGCAACCGTCTCGATGCCATAGCGATCGAAATAGAAGCTGGCGAGCTGTTCGCCAAACACCTTGCTCAGCCCGTAGTAGCCATCGGGCTTGGTGGGCACGGCGCTGTCGATCACCTCGCCCTGCTTGTAGAAGCCGATGGTGTGGTTCGAGCTGGCGAACACGATGCGCCGCACGCCATGACGGCGCGCCGCTTCGTACAGGTTGTAGGTGCCTGCGATATTGGCCGGCAGGATTTCTTCAAACGGCCGCTCGACCGATACGCCGCCCAGATGCACGATCGCATCCGTGCCAGCGACGAGCGCATCGACGGCTTTCGCGTCGGCAAGGTCGCACGGCACGATCTCTTCGCCGGTGCGCGCTTCACCAAGATTTGATATATCAGACAGGCGCAAAAAATCGGCGTACTTGGGCAACCGCTCGCGCAGCACCTTGCCGAGATTGCCGCCGGCGCCCGTGAGCAGCACGCGGTGGCAGCGTGTGGTCACGCCGTCGAGCGGGTCGTTTTGAATGTTCAATTCAGTCGTCATATCAGGTCACCGGGGCGGGGTTGAACAGGGCCAGCGAATTATGCAGGCCAAGCTTGTCGGCGCAGACTTGTTTGCGGCCGCTCGCCACGTCAAGAATCAGGTGGAACAGCTCCCAGCCGATGTCGGCAATGCTCGCTTCGCCCGTGGCGATGCGGCCGGCGTCGAGGTCGATCAGGTCATGCCAGCGCTCGGACAGCGCCTTGCGCGTCGACACTTTGATGACCGGCGCCATGGCCAGGCCATACGGCGTGCCGCGGCCGGTCGTGAACACCTGCAGGTTCATGCCGGAGGCCAGCTGCAACGTGCCGCACACGAAATCGCTGGCGGGCGTCGCAGCAAAGATCAGGCCCTTGCGACGCACTTTCTCACCCGGGCCAAGCACGTCGACGATGGGCGTGCTGCCCGACTTGACGATCGAACCCAGCGCCTTTTCCACCACGTTGGACAGGCCACCCTTCTTGTTGCCCGGCGACGGGTTGGCGCTGCGGTCAGTCTGGCCGCCGCTCAGGTAGTCGTCGTACCAGGCCATCTCGCGCAGCAGCGCGCGGCCGACGTCTTCATCGATGGCGCGCGGCGTGAGCAGATGGATGGCGTCACGCACCTCGGTCACTTCCGAAAACATCACGGTGCCGCCGGCTCGCACGATCAGGTCCGCCGCAAAGCCGACCGCCGGGTTGGCTGTCACGCCCGAAAACGCATCGCTGCCGCCGCACTGCACACCGACCACGAGATCGGAGGCCGGGCAGGTTTCGCGCTGGCGCTTGTTCAGATGTTCGAGGCGGCGCTCGGCCATCTCCATGATGGCGTCGGTCATGCCGATGAAGCCGTCGAAGGCTTCGTCCTGCAGACGCAGCACCGGCGAATCTGCGGTGCCGGCCACTTCGATCGGAATGCGCCCACCCGGTGCGAGCTTTTCCGGCACAAGGCGTTCGGGCACGAGCTTTTCGCAGCCCAGGCCGATCACCATGATCTCGCCGCCAAAGTTCGGATTCAGCGCCAGGTTCTGCAGCGTGCGGATCGGCACGATGGCGGCCGGCGCGTTGATGGCGACGCCGCAGCCGTACACATGGTTGAGCGCCACCACGTCGTCGACATTCGGGAAGCGCGGCAGCAGTTCGCGTTTGATGCGGCCCACGACGTAATCCGTCACGCCCGCCACGCACTGCACGCTGGTCATGATGCCGAGCACGTTCTTCGTGCCGACCGTGCCATCTGCATTGCGATAGCCCTCGAAGGTATAGCCCTCCAGCTTTGCCAGCTTTGGATCGGGGCGCGTGGCCAGCGGCAATTCATCCAGCGCGGGCGCGGATGGCAGCTTGACCGCATGTTCGTTGACCCAGCTACCGCGCGGCAGCGGCTTCACGGCATAGCCGATCACCTCGTTGTAGCGGATGATCGCGTCGCCTTCGGCCAGGTCGACCAGCGCCACCTTGTGGCCTTGGGGCACACCTTCGACTAGCACCGTGCCATCGGCGAGTGCCGTGCCAGCGGGCAGGCCGCGTGCGTTGACGACGATGGCGACGTTGTCACCGTCGTGCACGCGAATCGTCAGCGCCTTTTCAGTTGCGTTGCCGGCCTCGGGGGCCAGCGTCGGTTCAGACATCACAGACTCCGTGATTGATTCAAACTCAAACGGGCTTCTTTTCAGCGCCTCAGGCTCGGGCGTTTCGGGTCATACGTCCAGCCCGGCACGAGGTATTGCATGGCCATGGCGTCATCACGCGCGCCAGGGCCCAGGGTCTTGTACAGCGCATGGGCGGCCATGACGCGGTCCATGTCGATTTCGATGCCAAGGCCCGGGCGCTCCGGCACGGCCACGTGGCCGCCCTGGATGCGCAGCGGCTCGCGCGTCAGGCGCTCCTGGGCCTCCTGCCAGATCCAGTGCGTATCGATGGCCGTGATGTTGCCCGGCGCGGCGGCGGCCACATGCGTGAACATCGCCAGCGACACATCGAAGTGATTGTTGGAATGCGAGCCCCAAGTCAGACCCCACTCGTCGCAAAGCTGCGCGACGCGCACGGAGCCTTGCATGGTCCAGAAATGCGGATCGGCCAGCGGAATGTCGACTGCGTGCAGCTGGACTGCGTGGCCCATCTGGCGCCAGTCGGTGGCGATCATGTTGGTGGCCGTCGGGATACCGGTGGCACGCTTGAACTCGGCCATCACCTCGCGGCCCGAGTAACCGGCTTCGGGGCCGCACGGGTCTTCGGCATAGGCCACTAGATGCCCTTGGCCCTTGCACAGCGCAATTGCCTCGTTGAGCGACCATGCACCATTCGGGTCCAGCGTGACGCGGGCGTGCGGAAAGCGCGCCTTGATGGCGGCAATCGCTTCCATCTCTTCAGCGCCGGGCATCACGCCGCCCTTGAGCTTGAAATCGGCAAAACCGTAGCGCTCGGTGGCGGCTTCGGCCAGGCGGGCGATGGCGGCGGGTGTCATGGCAGCTTCGTGGCGCAAGCGCAGCCAGTCGTCTGCGCCGTTGGCGCCCTCCAGGTACGGCAGATCGGTCTTGCGACGATCGCCCACGTAGAACAGGTACGCGAGCATCGGCGCGCTATCGCGCTGCTGGCCGGCGCCCAGCAACTCCGCCACCGGCACTTCGAGAAACTGACCAAGCAGATCGAGCAGCGCCGCTTCCACCGCCGTGATGACGTTGTCCATGCGCAGGTTGATCTCGTGCGGCTGGCGCAGCACTGCCGCTTCCGAAGCGGAGGTCACCTGGTGCACCGTCGCCTGATGCGCGGCATTGCCGCCACCGGCCAGCGCCCGGCGAATGCTGCTCAGCACGCCATTGGTACGACCGATCGATTGACCGACCACCAGCGGAATCACACGCTCCAGCGCTTGGCGGATGCCCTCCCCGCCCGGCACCTCGCCCACGCCGGTACGCCCGGCGTTGTCCTTCAGGATCACGAGGTTGCGCGTAAAGAACGGTGCATGCGCGCCGCACAGGTTCAGCAGCATGCTGTCGCGACCCGCGACGGGAATCACCTGCATCTCCGTCACCCGCGGTGTGTGCGTGCGTGCGCCGGACTCGATCGATTGCAACGTCACTTACGAGGCTCCTGTGGCTTACAGCGGCTTCAGTTCCACACGCTTGATCTCGCCCACCATGAACAGGTAGCAGACGATGGCAACCGCGGCGTGGATCCCCACGTACACAAGCGCCCCGTTGAACGAGCCCGTGGTGTTGACGATGTAACCGATCGCGATGGGCGTGGTGATGCTCGACAGGTTGCCGAAGGTGTTCATCAGCGCGCCCGATAAGCCCGCAATCTGCTTGGGCGCCGTATCGGAGTTCACTGCCCAGCCCAGCGCACCGAGGCCCTTGCCGAAGAACGACAACGCCATCACGGCCACGACGACGGCCTGCGCATCGACGTAGTTGCAGATCACCATGGTCATGGAAAGCAGCATGCCCAGCACGATGGGTACCTTGCGCGCCATCGAAAGCGAGGCACCACGCCGGAGCAGCGCGTCAGAGATGATCCCGCCCAGAATGCCGCCCAGGAAGCCGCACACCGCCGGAATCGACGCGACGAAGCCCGCCTTCAGGATCGACATGCCGCGCGCCTGCACCAGATACACCGGGAACCACGTGATGAAGAAGTACGTGAGCGCATTGATGCAGTACTGCGCGATGTACACCCCCATCAGCATGCGGTTCTGCAGGAGCTGCTTCACGTAGCCGAGTTTCGGACCCTCAGCCTTGGCCACGCCGGCACGGTCCATGTTGACCAGGCCGCCGCCGGCTTCGATGTACTCGATTTCGGCGCGGTTGACGCCCGGGTGGTCTTTCGGTTCGTGTACGAAGGCTCTCCACACGACCGCCATGACAATGCCGATCACGCCCATCACGATAAACACGTGATGCCAGCCGAACGCGTGCACCAGCCAGGCCATCAGCGGGGCAAACACCACCGTGGCGGCATATTGCGCAGAGTTGAAGATGGCCGCTGCAGTGCCGCGCTCATTGGCCGGAAACCACGCCGCCACGATACGGCTGTTCGCCGGGAAGGACGGCGCCTCTGCCGCCCCCACCAGGAAGCGCAGGCAGAACACCATGACGATGGCGGCGGCGCCGGTAAAGAAACCGATGGCACCCTGCGCCAGCGTGAACAGCGACCACAGCAAAATGCTGAACGTGTAAACGCGCTTCGAACCGAAGCGGTCGAGCAGCCAGCCGCCCGGAATCTGCGCGATCACATAAGCCCAGCCAAACGCCGAAAAAATATAGCCAAGCGACACGGCATCGATGCCGAGTTCTTTTTGCATGGCCGAGCCGGCAATGGAGATGGTCGCCCGATCGGCGTAGTTGATGGTCGTCACGATAAACAGCATCGCGAGGATCACGAAACGCACGCGGCTCATGCGCTCAGCGCGCGGCACGGCCTGTGCTCCCACTGCGGGGGCTTTGATGTCCATCGTCTCCTCCTTGAGCCGGCACCCGTCGTGCCGGTCGGTTCAAGTTGCCGGGTCCTGTGCGGCCCGGCGTGTTGTCTTTTTCTATTTACGTGTTACGACTTCAGGCCCAGTTTCCATCCACGAACCGGCGCAGCTTGAGCGGGTTGGCGTCCTGCAGCGCTTCGGGCAGCAGTTCGGCCGGCAGATCCTGATAGCACACCGGGCGCAGGAAGCGCTCGATGGCCGCCGTGCCGACCGAAGTCGTGCGTGCATCCGTCGTTGCCGGCCACGGCCCGCCGTGCACCATGGCGTGGCACACCTCAACACCGGTTGGCCAGCCATTGGCCAGAATGCGCCCCGCCTTGCGTTCCAGAATCGGCAGCAGCGAACGCGCGATCGCCGTGTCGCCCGTATCCAGATGCAGCGTGGCGGTCAGTTGGCCTTCGAGCGATTCGGCCAGCGCGCGCAGCTCCTCCGCATCGCGGCAGCGCACGACCAGGCCGGTGGCGCCGAAGATCTCGTCGTGCAGCGCCGGTTGCGCCTGGAAGCTCTTCGCATCGGTGATGTAGAAGCCGGCTTGCCCGCGGTTGGGTTCGTCGCTGTCTTGGCCGCGTGCGACGCAGCGCACGTTGGCCTCGGAGGCCAGCTTGTCGACGCCACGGGTGTAGGCGCTGTGGATGCCTGCGGTGAGCATCGGCTGCGCAGCCACGCCGCCCATGGCCGCAGCGGCGGCAGCCTCAAAGGCATCCAGTTCCGGCCCGTCGATGGCGAGCAGCAGGCCCGGGTTCGTACAGAACTGGCCCGCACCCATCGTGAGCGATGCCACGTACTGCTGACCCAGCGCAGCAGCACGCTTGGCCAGTGCGTCGGGCAACAGGAAGACGGGGTTGATGGCGCTCAACTCGCCATATACCGGAATCGGCTGCGGACGCGCCTGCGCAATGCGCAGCAGCGCCTGACCGCCTGCACGCGAGCCTGTAAAGCCCACTGCCTGAATATGCGGATCAGCCACCAGTGCGCCCGCCACATCGTTGTCCGCCAGGATGAGCGAGAACACGCCCTCCGGCAGCCCGCATTGCGCAACCGCCGCTTGAATGGCGCAACCCACGAGTTCAGACGTACCCGGGTGCGCCGGATGCGCCTTGACGACCACCGGACAACCCGCAGCCAACGCTGACGCGGTATCCCCGCCTGCCACCGAGAACGCCAGCGGGAAGTTGCTCGCGCCAAACACGGCGACGGGCCCCAGCGCAATGCGGCGCATGCGCAAGTCCGAGCGCGGCAACGGCTTGCGTTCGGGCAGAGCCGAATCCAGGCGTGCGCCCACGGCATCACCGGCACGCACCACGCTTGCAAACAGGCGCAGCTGGTTGCACGTGCGGCCGCGCTCGCCTTCCAGGCGCGGACGCGGCAATGCCGATTCGGCCATCGCGCGTTCGATCAAGGCATCGCCCAGCGCTTCGATCTGGCTGGCGATGGCTTCCAGGAAGGCTGCACGGGTTTCCGGCGCGGTCTCGCGGTAAACGTCAAAAGCCGCGGCGGCCAGTTCAGCGGCACGTGCGGCCTCGGCCTTGGAGGCCAGGGTGAATTCCGGTTCGAGCCATTCCCCGGTGGCGGGGTTCATGGCGCGAACCTTGCCGGCACCACCCGCTACGCGGGCGGCACCCAACAACAGTTCGCCGCTCAATTGCATAAGGATTCCTTGTGTTTTCGGTTGCGCTCAGGCCGCCAGCTTTTCCACTTCGGCAACGCGCGACACCAACGCCGACAGTTCTGCAATCTCGGCGTCGGTCAGGTCGGTCAACGGAGCACGGACCGGACCTGCGTCACGGCCGATGACCTTCATACCGGCCTTGACGATCGACACCGCATAGCCGCGCTTGCGGTTGCGCAGCTGGATGTACGGCAGCACGAACTCGTTGAGCATCTTGTAGACCTTGGCATTGTCGAACGCGCGCACGGCGGCGTAGAACTCTAGCGCGAACTTCGGCACGAAGTTGAAGATGGCCGACGAATACGTCGTCACGCCCATCGTCAGGTACGGCAGTGCAAAAGTCTCGGCCGTCGGCAGGCCGCCGACATAGGTAAAGCGGTCGCCCAGGCGGGCGTAAATGCGCGTCATCAGTTCCAGATCGCCCACGCCGTCCTTGAAGCCGACCAGGTTCGGGCAGCGGTCTGCCAGGCGTTCCAGGTGGTTCTCGTCGAGGACCTGGTTGGCGCGGTTGTAGACGATCACGCCGAGCTTGGTCGATTTGCAGACCTGCTCCACGTGCGCGGCCACGCCGTCGGCAGAGGCTTCGGTCAGGTACGGCGGCAGCAGCAGGATGCCGTCGGCGCCGGCAGCTTCTGCGGCTTTGCAGTATTCGATCGATTCGGCCGTGCCGCGGCCGGCCGGGGCGATCACCGGAATCTTGCCGGCGGTTTCAGCCACGGCAGCACGCACCACGCGGTCCGTCTCAGCTGCGGTGAGCGAGAAGAATTCGCCCGTGCCACCCGCCGCAAACAGGCCGGCTGCCTCGTGGCTGAACAGCCAGCTGAGGTTGGCGCGATACGCGGCCTCGTCGAACGACAGATCCGACGCCTTGAAGTGCGTGATGGGGAAGGACAGCAGACCGGAGCCGATCTGTTGGGCGAACTCTTTGGGGCTGTATCGGGACATGTCTCGCTCGTGATGAATGCGTGTTGTTGATGAGCGAATTCTTGCATCGGGATCGATTCAAGTCCAAGCCAACTAATAACTCGATTAATACAGAACTTGTATTGATACAGGGTCTTCCCTAAGCTGCCAGTCCCGATGCTGCGGCCGCACGTGACGGCGCGGCCGCGCCTGCTTAGTGCCCTGTCACACCGCGCCTTCGGGCTCGACGTAAAGCGCATACAGGGAATCCGAACTCGCCATTTCCTGCATCGATCTGCCCCGAGGGCGAGCCGATTCTTGCATCGGCGATCTTTCCGATTCAAGATAAGCACTGACTCTATCCATACCGTTTTTGAATCGATGTTTGAACTCAGCCAACTCCGCTGCTTTGTCGCCGTGGCCGAAGAACTGCACTTTGGGCGGGCGGCAGAACGCCTGCACATGACCCAGCCGCCGCTGTCGCGCCAGGTCCGCCTGCTCGAACATCAGGTCGGCACCGAACTGCTGGAGCGCAACAGCCGCTCGGTCAAGCTGACGGCCGCGGGGCGCAGTTTTCTGCCCGACGCATCGCGCATCCTGCGCCTGGCGGACGAGGCGGCGGCGACGGCCCGGCGTGTGGCCACGGGCGCTGCTGGGCAGTTGGCGATCGGCTTTACCGCGTCGGTCGGCTATGGCAAGTTGCCCTCGCTAGTGAGCGCCGTGCGGGCCGCTTCACCCGGCGTGCGATTGACGCTGAAGGAGATGGTGAGCGGCGCGCAGCTCTCGGCGCTGGATGCGCGCGAAATCGACGTCGGCCTGCTGCGCCCGCCGGTGGAGCACGGCGAGCTGATTGCCGTGCCGTGCTCGCAGGAAGCGCTCGTGATCGCCCTGCCGGAAGCGGTGGCGGACAGTTGGCCGCAACGCCCCAGCCTGCGCGATTGCGAGGGCCAGCCGCTGCTGATGTATTCGCCATACGAGGCGCGCTATTTCCACCAGATGGTCAGCAGCCTGCTGGAGCGCGCGGAGGTGCTGCCCGACATCGTTGAATACGTCAGCCAGATCCACTCGATGCTGGCGCTGGTGCGTGCAGGCATCGGCGTAGCGCTCATTCCCGCAGCGGCGGCCATGCTGCACTTCGAAGGCGTCGTCTACCGCCCGGTACGCACCACGCCGGCCAAGCCGGTCGAACTCTGGATGGCCTATCGCAAGGACAACGACAACCCCGTCTTCAACGTGCTCAAGACGGTGCTGCACAACGCCCTTGCCGAGCGGCGCTGAACTCACGCGGCACCGCACTTGCTGGAGCCATGGCGATCCCGACCCGGAGACCGCCATGCCGAAAACACCCCAGAACATTCCACGCACCGCCCTGTGGCTCGCCGCGGCGGCCATCGGCCTGACGGTGGTTGCTTTGCCGCATCCCGCCCACGGCAAACTGCCGCCGCCCACGCCGGCTGAGCAAGCCGCCGCTGCCCAGCAGGCCGAGACCGAGCGCGCCCAGAAGGCGCAGGAGCAGGCCCAGCTGACCGCAGTGCAGGACCGTCTGGCAGCGCGCTTTGGCAATGGCGGCAACAACGCGCCAGACGCTGCCACGCCGGTCGCCAACCTGCCCAAGAACGTCGCGGAAGCGCCGGGTACCGCCGGCCCGCATGGTGGCTCGCGGCCGAGCGCGGAATCCCATTCAGGCAACGCCCGCTAGGCGATTAGCGGAAAGCCCGTGTCAAACGTGGTAGCCACCTCCAGCCGCTGTTTGAGCAGGCCCACCTTCACGTAGAAATCGGCCGTGCGCTGCTGCTCCGCAATGAGCTGCGGATCGATGGCGCGCCACACAGTCTGCCGCCGCGCAAACTGCAGCCGCGCGGCCTCCGGCGCAATGCCGATGATGCGGGCCAGCGTGGCTGAAAAGCTATCGACATGCTGATACGACCACACCTGCGCGCGTACCACGCGCTGCAGGAAATCGCGCAGCGCGTCGCGCTTGGCCGCCAGGGCCGCGTCGGTCGCCGCCAGGTAGCTGAGGCCCGACCACAACCCGCGTCCGTTGACCAGCACGCGCGCATGCTTGGCCGTTTCGGCCATCGCGGTGTAAGGCTCCCACGTTGACCACGCATCGATCGAACCGTTGACCAGCGCAAGCTTGGCATCCGCAGGCGGCAGAAAACGGAAGTTGGCGTCGTCCGGGCCCAGCCCTGCAGATTCCAACGCCTTGAGCGCCACGAAGTGCCCGATCGACCCGCGGTTTGTGCCGATCGACTTGCCTTTCAGATCCGCGGCGGTCTTCAGCGGAGAATCCGGCCGCACCAGCACCGCCGTGCCGTATGGGTCGGATCGGTTGGCGCCGATCAGCTTGATGCGCGTACCCGCCGCCAAGGCAAAGATGGCTGGCGCATCCCCAATGGGGCCCAAGTCGACGGCGCCTGCATTGAGCGCTTCGGCCAGCGGTGCGGCCGCCGGAAATTCGGTCCATTGGATGTCGTACGGCACGCCTTTGAGCGCGTCGGCGGCTTCGAGCAGCGCGCGCAGTCCGCCCTTCTGGTCGCCGGCCTTGAGCACGAGGCGGGGTTGCGCGATGGACAAGGCAGGCGCGGCAGCGAGTGCCAGCGTGGATTGCAGAAAACGTCGTCGATGTTGCGGCATGGTGATGGAGCGATGCGGTCGAGGGTCAGTGGATGAAGCCGCCTTTCACATAGCGCACGGGTTCGGCGTCCATGCGGGCGATCAAGGAATCGAGGCCGCTCGTGCTGCGGGCGGTCCCGCGTGCGGCCGAAGTGCAGAGGAAATCGGCATCGGACCACGTGGTGCCCGGTGCGCCGCGTGCGCGCAACCAGCCGTTGCGGTCGGCCAGCAACTGCGTGCCGGAGAACGCTTGCGGCGCAGCACCGGCGATGGCGGCGAAGACGCTCCAGGCGTCGGCGCCTGTCGCCACGCAACGCGCCTGGAACGCGCGCGTTGGCGGTGGCAACCTGCCATCCGGCGTGATCAGCAATGTCTGGAAACGCGGATCTTCCAGCGGGATGTCGGTGCTCGATGCCGCATCCACCGCCACCACGCGCACGCGTTGGCCGTTGCGCCACGTCGCCAGGGATTGCGGCAGCGCATCGCCGCAGCGCACGGACAACGCGGGCAGCGCCACCGGCAGCGGCCAGCCGCCGGCGCGCACGCCGCCACGCGCGGCCAGCACCTTCATGGCGTCGAGTACCGCCCAGATATCGGCATCGCTCAGTCGACCGGCAAATGCAGGCATGGTGGACGCACCTTGCGTGTCCTGCATGCCGTGGGCGATGTGCCAGAACAGCTCGCCATCGGCATGACGGCCAAGCAATGGGCCGACCACCGTGGGTGGCCAGCGCGTAAGCGTGGCGGCCAAGGGGCCTTCGCCCCGGCCGTCTGCGCCGTGGCAGCTTGCGCACGCGGCGTTGTAGATGCGCGTGCCCTGCGTGATGGACGCCACCGAAAAAGCCGTTGGGCTCACATGGAAACTCGTCGGCACGGCGGGCGCCACCACAACCGCCGAGGGCCACGGCGCCACCACAAGCAGGCCCGCCGCAACACCGGATGACACCGGCCGCCACCGCCTCACGAGCACGGCGATCACGACGGCCAGCAACGCCAGCATCAAGGCAATCAGCGTCAGGCCAAGCTGCTGCGCTTGCCCAAGGTCGATCAACAGGGTTTCGCCCGCGATGCGCACGTCCCACGGCCATGCCGGCTGCCCGTGTGCCTCGCCGGTCAGCCCAAGCGTGTGCATCAGCACCAGCACGCCGTGCTGCGCCCATTGCAGAAAGCCAAGCAACGCGTTGAGCCAGACCGTCGCTTCCGGTCCGCTCATGATGATGCCGCCATCTACCAGGTCTCGCCGAGGCCGAGATGACCCAGCGCCTCGTGCCGCAACGCGCTCAAGCGCGGGTCGCCGCGATGGCGTGGGTAAGGCAGATCCACCGTCAGTTCCGCCGTGATGCGCGCCGGGCGCGGGCTGAAGATGACCACACGCTGCGCCAGGAACAACGCCTCCTCCACATCGTGCGTCACCAGCACGGTCGAGAAGCGCGCGCGTTGCCACAGCGTCACCAGCTCGCTCTGCATGGCCAGCCGCGTGAGTGAATCCAGCTTGCCCAGCGGTTCGTCCAGCACCAGCAACTGCGGATCGTTGACCAGCGCACGCGCCAGCGCCACGCGTTGCGCCATGCCGCCCGAGAGCTCATGCGGAAACGCCCGATGAAAGCCGCCCAGGCCCACGCGCTCCAGAGCATCGTCCACGCGGTCACGCTCTGCGTTGAGCACACCGCGCGCTTGCAGGCCCAGCGCGACGTTGTCCCACACGCGCCGCCATGGGTAGAGCGTCGGGTCCTGGAAGACGACCACACGCGACGGGTCCGGCGCGTCGATGGGGGCATCGTCCTGCAGGATGCGGCCGCGCGTGGGCGGCTCCAGCCCCGCAATCAGGCGCAGCAGCGTGGACTTGCCGCAACCGCTTGGCCCGAGCAGCGCAACGAACTCACCCGGCTGTATGGTCAGGCTCACACCGTCGAGCACCTGCAGCGGATTGGCGCGGCTGCCAAACCAGTGGCTGACGCCCTGCACGTCGATACGCGCCCCGACAGTGGCCGCAGGCGGCGCCTCGCGTTCCAGCACGGCTACCATTTCAGCGTCCCCTTCTGCCAGACCAGCGCGCGGTCACGCACCTTGAAGAGCAGCGTGATGATGCTGGAGAACAGCAGCGCCATGACGATCAGCGCGGCATACATGTTGACGTACGATGCCCAGCCTTGCGCCCAGGTCAGGTACCAGCCGAGGCCCGACTTCACGCCCATCATCTCCGCCGTCACCAGCACCGTGAACGAAGCGCCCAGCCCCATGAACAGCCCCACGAACACCTGCGGCAGGGCTGCCGGAATCGCCACACGCAGCACCAGGAATGCGTTGGATGCGCCCAGCGTGCGGGCAACGTCGTAGTAGCTTTTGCTCACGCCCGCCACGCCGGACCACGTGAGCACCGCCACGGGAAAGCCGGCTGCCAAGGCGATCAGGAAAGCCGCCGCCGAATAGCTCGACGGGAAGAAGTAGAACGTGATCGGCAACAGCGCCGTCGCCGGCAACGGCCCGAGAATGCGCAGCACCGGATGCACCCAGTAACCCACTGCGCGCGACCAGCCGATCGACACGCCCACCAGAAAGCCCGTCAACGCACCAAGCAGATAGCCGATGCCGAGCAGCTTGAGCGTATTCAGCACGCTGTCGCCCAGACGCGGCCAGTCTTCCGAATAGACCTCGATCAATGCCTGCGGCGGCGCAAAGAACGGTGTGGGCAATGCACCGGACTTGGCGGTCAGCACCTCCCACAACGCCAGCACCGCAGGCACGGCGATCAGCCATGGCCCGGCCGGTTGCAGCGCTTCCTGCACGGGCCGCAACGGGGACACATGGCCCGCCGCCAACGCCATCACGAACAGCGCAATGCCAACGATCAACGCGGTAACGCCCAACTCCACCGTGAATGCCCAGTCGCTGAAACCGACCACGTGATTGGGCCAGCGCCACGTCAGCAAGCCGAAGGCGGCCCAGGCCAATGCGGCCACGGCGCCGGTGCGCCATGCGCCTCCGCGCTCGACGGCATCGGCAAATGGGTTGGAGAGCGCGGCAGACGCCTCCAGTGTTTGCGGGATGGTGCTCATGTCGATGTGTTCCTCATGTGCTCACACGCCGTGCGTCAGGCCAGCACATTCACGTACACGTGCTGCGCCAGGCGCTGCGGATCGGTGGTCTTCTTGATGACGCCGATGCGGCGGAAGTCTTCCGCGTAGAAGGCGATCTCGTCGCGCAGGTCGACGCCGGTCGGGTGATGCGTGTACGTGAGCGTGGCGTAGAGCTTGCGCAAGTCGTCCAGCGCCACCTTGGGCGAATACTTGGCAAACACCTTGGCCGCCTCATTCGGGTTTTCGTTGACGAAATCCGTGGCTTGCACAATCGAACGCGCCAGTGCGGATGCCGTCGGGCGGTCATTGCGGACCAGCTCGCCGCGTGCGCCGATCACGCAGCAGACCTTGCGTGCGTATTCACCGGAGAGGTTCGTGGCCAGCTCCACGTAGGCGCCGTTCGTGCGCTTCTCCAGCAGGAAAAGGTTGGGGTCGCCGTCGGCAATCGCCTGGATCTCGCCTTTGTCCACCGCCACGCCCAGCAGGTCGGCCGGGTACTGGCGCCACGTGACGTCCTTGTCCGGGTCAATGCCGTTCTTGGCCAGCAGGATGGTGAAGAAGTGCTTGCCCGGGGCAGCAAGATCGCTCACGCCTACGGTTTTTCCCTTGAGCGCCGCCAGGCTGGTGACGCCTGCCGCCTTGGAACCCACAAGCCGCACACAGCCGCCATGCGAGCTGCCGATGATCTTCACGTCGAAGCCCGCTTCCAGCGGCTTGAGCCAGCGGTGAATCATGCCCACTGCGGCATCTGCCTTGCCGGTGGCGATCGATTCGAGCAGTTGATCGGTCGAGCCGCTGTAGTTGATCAGATCGACGTGCAGTCCGTTCTTTTCGAAGAAGCCGCGTTCCTGCGCCACCACGATGGGCGTCAGGCAAAACGCGTTCTGGTTCCAAGCAAACGTCAGCTTGCGCTGTTGCGAGTAGGCCTTGCGGCCCAGGATCAATGCCGGTGCAGCCAGCGCCGTGGCGGCCGCTGCGTGCAATATCTTGCGGCGCGAGATGCCCGCGGTCTCTTCGCTCATTGAATGCTCCCCGTGATGATGTGTTCGATCTGTTCTGTCAGGCGACGGCTTAATCGAGCACGTCCGGCTCGGCCGCGACCAGGCCGGCGTAAAGGCTTTCGAACGCGTGCAGCGCACCCTCCTGGCCGCCCACCTGGCTGTGGGTGTGGCGCGCGGTGGCGGCATCGATGGGCTGCGGCGTGCCCGCGGCTTCGGCAAGCAGTTGCGTGTGGGCAGCGTTGTCCAGCGCGATGTACCACCACGCTGCGGCTTCCAACGTCGGGCCTGCCGTGAGGATGCCGTGGTTCTTCAGGATCACGCCCTTGTGCGTGCCGCCGTCGGGCTTGGTGAGGGCATGCGCAATGCGCTCGCCTTCGCTGGAATCGACCACCATGCCGGTGAAGTCGTCGAACAGCGCATGGTCTTCATAGAACGAGCATGCATCCTGCGTGAGCGGATCCAGCGGCCGGCCCAGGGTCGACCACGCCTTGCCGTAGGTCGAATGGGTGTGCGCCGCAGCCACGATGTGCGGATGCGCTTCGTGAATCGCCGCATGAATCGCAAACGCCGCCTTGTTCAGCGGCCGGTTGCCGATGACGGTCTCGCCACGCGCGTTCACGAGCAGCAGGTCCGTCACCTTGATGCGCGAGAAATGCACCCCCAGCGGGTTGACCCAGAAGTGGTCCGTCAACTCCGGGTCGCGCGCGGTGATGTGGCCCGCCAGCCCGAGGTCAAAGCCGTGCCGCGCAAACAGGCGGAACGCCCCCGCAAGCCGCTCCTGCCGATGGCGCCGCTCGGCCTCGAGCGTGGGGCGCGTGGCGGGCGGATCAAACCAGAATTTCTGCTGCGGCGTGCTGTTCAGCTTGAGCGTGGACGATGCGGGGCGCTCGATAGAGAAGACTGCGCTCATGCCCGTGCCTCACGCGGCCTTGCGCTGCGCTTCACGCTGCGCCACCAGCTCGCGCACGCGCGGGATGAGCGTGCGACCGTAATCCACCACGTCTTCCAGCGGATCAAAACCGCGGATCAGGAAGGTGGTGACGCCCAGGTCGTAGTAGTCGAGCAGCGCATCGGCCACTTGCTCCGGCGTGCCGACCAGCGAGGTGGAATTGGAACGTCCACCAGTTTCCTTGGCGATGGCCGTCCACAAACGTTTGTCGACGCGCTCGCCTTGTTCGGCTGCCGCGAGCAGGCGGCGTGCGCCCTCGCTCTGTTGCGGGCCGCCTCGGCTGTAGCCCTGCTGCACACGCAGCGCGCGCGTCCGCTCAAGGATGTTCTCTGCCCGTGCCCAGGCGGCGTCTTCCGTTTCCGCCAGGATCGGGCGGAACGACACAGAAAACCGGATGCTGCGCCCGTGCTTGGCGGCTTCGGCCCGCACGCGCGTTGTCAGATCGCGCACCTGGTCGAGCGATTCACCCCACAGCGCATACACGTCGGCATGCTTGCCGGCCACCTCGACGGCCACGTCCGAAGCACCACCGAAGTAGATCGGCACATGGGGCTTCTGCGCGGGCTTCACCTCGGAGAAGCCTTGCTCGAAGCGATAGAACGTGCCCTCGTGGTCGAACGGCTTCGACTCTGTCCAGATGCGCCGCAGGATGCCCAGGTATTCGTCCGTGCGTGCATAGCGCTGGTCGTGGTCGAGATAGTCGCCATCACGCCGTTGCTCGCTGTCGGAACCGCCCGAGATGAAGTGCACGCCCAGGCGGCCACCGGTGAACTGGTCCAGCGTGGCAATCTGGCGCGCGGCCAGCGTCGGATTGGTAAACCCGGGCCGGTGCGCAAGCATGAAGTGAATGCGCTCCGTCAACGCGGCTGCATATGAGATCGTGAGCGTGGCCGACGGCCCCGTCGAATGGTGCGGCACGAGGATGCGATCAAAGCCGGCCTGTTCGTGCGCCTGTGCAAAGGCACGTACGTAATCGCGGTCGATCACCGGCCCGTTCGGATCGGGCGGGTGAATTTCAGACTGCTTCTGGCTCTGGATCATGCCGATGAAATCGACGCTCATGCTGGCTCCGTTCCGCATATCGTTAGAAGACTTGCGAGGCATTGCGCCCCGCCATGAATGCGAATGAAGTTACGTCACCACCCGCATTGCACTAACGAATAATTTCAACGCTGCATATACGGCATAGGTCGTTCGTGGCGCCTGGCAACCCGGATACGCTGTGCGCCAATGCCACTTGCTTCGCACATTGCATCGCCATGTCGCCTGCTCCCTTGCATCGCCTGCCAACGCCGCCCGACCGGCTTGCCGAAGCGCTGGCCACCATTGCTCCGCAGCTGGCCGCGTCAGCCGCAGAGCATGATCTGCAGGGCAACTTCCCGCACGACAACTTCGCGCTGCTGCACGCCTCGGGCCTGATTGCACAGGTCATCCCGCAAACGCATGGCGGTGGCGGCGCCGGCCTGCAGACGGCACGCCAGATCATTGCGTCCATCGCGCATGCCGATGCAGCCACTGCGCTTGTGCTGACGATGACGTACCTGCAGCACCGCGCCATCGCACGTGCCGATACGCGCTGGCCCGCGCATGTTCGGCAACAGGTGTTTGCGACTGCGCTGAATGAAGGCGCGCTCATCAACGCGCTGCGCGTGGAGCCGGACCTCGGCACGCCCGCACGCGGCGGTTTGCCCGCCACAGTGGCAACGCGTGTCGGCAATCGCTGGCGCATCCGGGGCCGCAAGCTCTACAGCACCGGCAGCCCTGCCCTGCGCTGGCTATCCGTGTGGGGCCGCACCGATGAAGCCGAGCCGCGCGTGGGGATTTTTCTCGTGCCGCGTCCGTTGCCGGAAACACCGGGTATCCGCATCGAAGAAACCTGGAACCACCTCGGCTTGCGTGCCTCGGGCAGCCACGACGTCATCCTCGAAGATGTGGAGATTCCGCTCGACCACGCCGTCGATATCCGCCCTGCTTCGGAATGGGCAGCGCACAGTGCCGCGCAAGCCGACACGGGCGCGCAACTCGACCAGCAAGCATGGATGAACGTGCTGCTCGGCAGCCTGTACGACGCCGTGGCGCAGGCCGCGCGCGACTGGCTCATCCAGTTTCTGAACACGCGGGCACCGGCCAACCTGGGCGGGCCGCTGGCCACGCTGCCGCGCATGCAGGAAGTGGTGGGCGAGGTTGCCGCCGCGCTGCAAACCAACCGCGTGCTGCTCGATCATGCAGCCGAAGCCGCCGATGCGGGCGCGCCGCTTTCCATCACCGACAGCGGGCTGCTCAAGTACACCGTCACCGCCAACGCGATCCGCGCCGTGGAGTTGGCGCTGCAGCTGTCCGGCAATCACGGCCTGTCGCGCCGCAACCCGCTCGAGCGCCATTATCGCGATGTGCTGTGCAGCCGCATTCACACGCCGCAGAACGACTCCATCCTGCTGGCAGCCGGCCGCACTGCGCTCGGGGTTTAGCTGGACGCCGCCAACCAAGTCCAGCAAGATGCCCAAAAATCCCACACCAGGAACCTGTCGATGAGCACGCCTGCACTCGCCACCGTTTCCGCTGCTGCTTCCTCTGCGGCACCCGTACAAACACAGTCCATCGCGCCGCTGCGTGAGTTCGTGACGGCGCTGTCGCGCCTGCTGGATCAGCAACCGACCGAAGCCGAAATCCTCTCGCGCGCCGGTGCCCTGCTCGGTGCGCTCGTCGCCCGCGACGACTGGTTGCCCGCTGAATACTCGCAGCCGCACCCAGAGCACTTCCAGCAGTTCCTCCTGCATGCCGATTCCGGCGAGCGCTTTTCCATCGTCAGCTTTGTCTGGGGCCCGGGCCAGCGCACACCCATTCACGACCACACCACGTGGGGCCTGATCGGCATGCTGCGCGGCGCTGAATACTCGCAGCCGTTCAAGCTCGACGCGCAAGGCAAACCCCAACCCGACGGCCCGGCCATCCGCCTGGAGCCGGGCGCTGTAGAACACGTCTCGCCGCGCGTGGGGGACATCCACCGCGTGCACAACGCCTTTGACGATCGCACCTCGATCAGCATCCACGTCTACGGCGGCAACATCGGCGGCATCCACCGTTCCGTCTACACGGAAGACGGCGAGCGCAAGCCGTTCGTCTCCGGCTATTCGAATACCCATCTGCCCAATCTCTGGGACCGTTCCAAGGACACGCCCGCATCATGAGTACCACCATCGACGCTATCGACGCCATCGAATCGCCGGTCGCTGCACCGCTGGCCGAAACCCACGTCCCGACGTTGGCGTATGCCGACGTGCGCGCCGCCCTGCTGGCCC
Organism: Ralstonia pickettii; assembly: GCF_001699815.1. Lineage (GTDB taxonomy): Bacteria > Pseudomonadota > Gammaproteobacteria > Burkholderiales > Burkholderiaceae > Ralstonia > Ralstonia thomasii. The sequence continues at coordinate 118,032 of NZ_MCGB01000113.1, forward strand.
GCAAGGAGATTGCACTGGTCGACGTCCGCGAGGAAGACCCGTATGCCCAGGCGCATCCGCTATGGGCAGCCAACCTGCCGCTCTCCCGGCTGGAGTTGGAAGCGTGGTCGCGCATTCCGCGCCGCGACACGTTGATCGTGCTGTACGGCGTGCACGATGGCGTGGACCTCGCCCCGCGCGCGGCGGCCAAGCTGGCTGAACTCGGCTATACGCGCGTGTACCTGCTCGAAGGCGGACTCGATGGCTGGCGCGCAGCCGGCGGCGAGGTGTTCCAAGACGTGAACGTGCCGAGCAAATCCTTTGGCGAATACGTGGAGGCGCACCGCCACACGCCGTCGCTCAGCGCGCAGGAGGTCAAGGCGCTGCTTGATGCCAAGCGCGACGTGGTGATCGTCGATTCGCGCCGCTATGAAGAGTTTCAGACCATGAGCATCCCCACGGCGACGAGCGTGCCGGGTGCCGAGCTGGTGTTGCGCATCCGCGAGCTGGCACCGGACCCGAGCACGCAGGTCATCGTCAATTGCGCGGGACGCACGCGCAGCATCATCGGCACGCAATCGCTGGTGAATGCCGGCATCCCCAACCCGGTGGCGGCACTGCGCAATGGCACCATCGGCTGGCTGCTGGCCGATCAGGTGCTGGACCATGGCGCCAACCGCCGTCATCCGCAGGACGTGTCTGCCGAATCACGCGCGCAGGCACAGGCCGATGCGCGCGCCGTGGCCGAACGCGCCAACGTGCCGCGCATTGCGCTGGCTGAGGTTGCCAAACTCGAGACCCCGGACCGCACGGTCTACAAGCTCGACGTGCGCACACCCGAGGAATATGCCACCGGCCACCTGCCCGGCTTTGCCAGCGCGCCCGGCGGCCAGCTCGTGCAGGAAACCGATCACACCGCCGCCGTGCGCGGCGCGCGCATCGTTCTGGCCGATGACGACGGCGTGCGCGCCGACATGTCCGCCTCGTGGCTCGCACAGATGGGCTGGGAGGTTTATGTCGTCGATCCGGTCGACGCGAGCGCGCGCAGCGTCACCGGGACGTGGCAGACACCTGCCCCGCCGCTCCCCGCCGTGCGCACGGTCGACGCCCGCGCCCTGGCCGGCTGGCTGGAAGCGGGCGACACCGCCGTCATCGACGTCACGCGCAGCGCCAACTACGTTGCGCGGCATATTCCGGGTGCGTGGTTTGCTGTACGCTCAGACTTGCCCGCAGCGCTGGCGCGCATCCCGGCGGCCCGCCGCTACGTGCTGACGTGCGGCTCCAGCCAGCTCGCCCGCTTTGCCGCCGCCGACCTTGCCAAGCTGACGCAGGCCGAGGTGTGGGTGCTCGACGGAGGCACTGCAACATGGGTGGCCGCCGGCCTGCCCATTGAAACCGGCGAGACCCGCCTGGCCTCAGACCGCATCGACCGCTACCGCCGCCCGTATGAAGGCACGAGCGCACCGCGTACCGCGATGCAGGCCTATCTCGATTGGGAGTTCGGGCTGGTCGAGCAGCTGCGGCGCGACGGAACGCACGGGTTCCGGGTCATCTGACTGGCCTGCAAGGTTCGGAACGTCAGGCTTGGCGTTCCGAACCCGACCGTTGGGGTTGGACACTCCATGCTTGCGGTTCCGAACTCCACCGTCGGCGTTCGGAACGTGACCGGCGTCGTTCCGAACCTCGATATCTCGTACTTCGAACACCGACATTGAGGTTCTGAACGCCGTGCATGGGGTTCCAAACTCGGCACGCGGGGTTCATCACTCCGAGCGCGAGGTGTGGAACCGCGTGATGGCAGTCTCAAACCCACATACGCCTCAGCTCACTTGCTTGCTAACAATGCTCACAACGAGCGATAACAAAACTCGTTTTGCGCATAAGGCCGCCTTGAGTAGCATCGGGACTTCCTCGCAGAGGTTCCGTCATGTCCCCCTTCATCGCCCTGTGCCTGCTCATCACCTACGTGGTGTGGGGCACAACGTATCTCGCCGTCCGTTTTGCGCTGACCGATCTGCCGCCCTTTCTGATGATGGGCTCGCGTTTTCTGGCTGCGGCGTTGCTGCTCGCCCCGCTGGTCATCCTGCGACAGCGCAAGCAGCCCGAAGAGCGGCCAACCTTGCGCCAGGTCCGCAACTGCGCGCTGATCGGCGCGTTCATGCTGGTGGGCGGCATGGGCATGACGGCGGTGGCCGAGCAGACCATCTCGTCGGGTGCGACCACGGTGATGATCGCGTCGATGCCGCTGTTCTCCACACTCTGGACGCTGCTGGCCGGCGGCCGCCTGCGTGCATATGAGATTGGCGCCATCGCGCTGGGCAGCATCGGGATTGCGGTGCTGTTTCGCGGAGCGGAGTTTCAGGCCAGCACGGTCGGCGTGCTGGCGCTGACCACCGCCATTGCGTCATGGTCGTTCGGCTCGCAGCTCTCCAAGCGCATCGACATGCCCAAGGGCATGACGGCCTTTGTACTGGAGATGGCCTTTGGCGGCGTGGCGCTCGTGGTGCTCAGCCTGCTCACCGGCGAAGCGTGGCCCAGCCACATCGGCATGCACGCCGCGCTTGCGTGGGGCTACCTTGTGGTGTTCGGTTCGGCCATCGCATTCACGGCCTACATGGCGCTGGTGGAACGCGTGTCCACCGTCATGGCGACAAGCTATGTGTATGTGAACCCGCCCATCGCCCTGCTGATGGGCGCATGGCTCGCCGATGAAGTGGTCGCGCCGCAGACGCTGGGCGCCACGGGCATCATCCTCGCGGCCGTGGTCGTGCTGACGGCCGGGGCTACGCGGGCGGCGCGACGGGCGGCTGCTTGAGCGTCTGTATAGCTGCTACCCCGCCAACGACGACGGCAACGACGCGCTCGGCACCACCTCCTCTTCGGCATACGCAGCGGTGCCGCTGTCCGCAGCGTTGTCCAGTCGGTTGAGCCAGGCCATCAACGCGTCGGCTTGCTGCGGGCGCGAGAACAGGTAGCCCTGCCCCAGGTCGCAGCCGGCGTCGCGCAGCAACGCGAGCTGCTCGGGGTCTTCCACGCCTTCGGCCACCACCTGCATGCGCAGGCTGTGGGCCATGGCGATCACCGCGCCTGCAATGGCTTCGCCGTCGCCGGGCATGCGCTGCACAAAGCTGCGGTCGATCTTGAGCTTCTGGATCGGAAAACGCTGCAGATACGCCAGCGACGAATACCCGGTGCCGAAATCGTCGATCGACAGGCTGATGCCGGCCGCGTGCAGGGATTCGAGCAGCGCGATGTTGGCTTCGATGTCTTCCATCAGCACGCTCTCCGTAATTTCGAGCTCGAGCTGATGCGGCGGCATACCGGTTTCGCGCAGCACGTCCATGACGTTTTCCACGAGCGCCGGGTCGCGCGTCTGCCGAGCCGACAGGTTGACGGCCACCCGCAGCGTGACGCCGTCTTCGCGCATCCAGCGCACCGCCTGTTGGCACGCGGTACGCAGCACCCACAGGCCAAGCGGCACGATCAGCCCGGTTTCTTCCGCCACGGCGATGAACTCGCCCGGGCCAATCAGCCCGATCTCGGGATGGCGCCAGCGCACCAGTGCTTCCACGCCGTAGACGTTCGCCCTGGAGATCACCGCGTCGTGAGCATCGTCGGTGCTCAGGCGCACCTGCGGCTGGTAGGCCAGCAACAACTCTTCGCGGTCGAGCGCCCGGCGCAGATCGGCTTCCACGCGCAGGCGGCGGCGCGCCTGCTGGTCCATCTCCGACGTAAAGCTGGCGGCCGCATTCTTGCCGTGGTTCTTGGCGTGATACATCGCCGTGTCGGCGTTGCGCGTGAGCACCTGCACGTCACGTGCGTCATGCGGATACAGGCTCACGCCCACGCTGGCCGTGACGTAGATCTGATGCAGGTCGAGTGAAAACGGCGCCCCCAGCGCGGCAAGAATGCGCTTGGCCAACCCATCGGCCAGCGTTGCTGCTTCTGTCTCGGCAATCTGTGCACGGCCCGACAACTCTGCGATCACCGCGAACTCGTCTCCGCCGATGCGGCACAGCACGGCGCGCAGGTTGGCCTGCTCGATCACGTCGTTAAGCCGCCGTGCAACCTGGCGCAGCAGGCGGTCGCCATTGTTGTGGCCCAGCGTGTCATTGACGACCTTGAAGTTGTCCAGATCCAGCAGGAGCAGCCCAACCGCCCCCGTCTGGCCTGCGCGCTTGAGCGACACCTGCAGGCGTTCGTTGAAGGCGTGCCGGTTCGGCAGTTCCGTCACCGAATCGATGTGGGCCAGGTAGTCCAGGTGCGCCTCTGCCTGCAGCACCGCGCGGCGCATGCGGGCGATCACCAGATACGCGAGGCCCATTGCACCGATGCCCACCGATACGGTCAGCACCGCATAGCCGAGCAGTTGCATGTACAGCTCGCTCAGGCTGGAGCGCACCACCACGTAGCCGATCACGCGGCGCTCCGATTCCACGGGCTCCACCACCTCCAGCGTGGTGAGCGTCGATACAGCCGACTCGCGCAGCATGGCGGCATCGGGTGCCCGGACGGGCGCGGCATCGCCGTGCTGATACAGCGCCAGCGGCTTGCGCAGCGCGCTGAAAATGCCAGCAGCGCGCAGTGACGGCGATGCCTCCAGAGCGCCCAGCGTTTCTTCTGCCGCGCGGCGGTCATTGAAAAGCAGCGCGGCCACGCTGTTGGCACCGACGATGCGCGCCTGCACGTGCACATCGCGCACCAGCGCCGCATGCAGCGCGATGAACTGGAACACGATGAGCAGGAAGCCGGCAATGGTCAGTGCCGCACCGGCACCGGCCATATTGGCTCGCACCATGGAGTGCCCCAGGCGGGGCCGAGGGGTCGTAACGTACAGGCTCATTGCACGGTCCTCGCCAGGCGCAGCAGTTGTGAGCTGAGTTGCAGATGGGCTTGCCGCGCGGCCACTGCATCGATGTCGAAGACCACGCGATCGTCATGCAGCGTCAACGCGATCATCGGTTCGGGGTTGCCGGGTGCGCGCTGGTTTTTAGGGCTGTCGGACACCGTCAGCATGGGCGTGGCCGGATCGACACGCACGCCGTTCGAAGCACGCGCATCAAACACCAGGACATGGCAGCCGGCAACGGTACCGTCATTGATCTTTCGGATTTCCAGGCGGTGTCCGCGCACGGGTTTTCCTGTCAGTTTTTCCAAGGCTGCCTGCAACGGATGCTGTGCTGTCACGCACAACACCATCGGGGCGTCGGCCTGGATGGCATCGGCCGGCCAGTTGGTGAACAGCGCAAAGTTGTAGATGAACGCTGCCTTGACCTGCACCTCGCTGGCCTGCATCTGCGCGTGCGTGGCGCCCATGCACACCACGCCAGCCAGCACGGCGCCCAGCGCCGCACATAACCTGCGCGGGCCTGGTCTTCGGGCGCGTCGGACAGTGCCGTGCGGGGTGTTCATCGGAAGGTGTAGGTAAATTTCACGCGAAAAGTACGGCCATCCTGCTCGATGGATGGCTGCGGTTGCTCCGGCCCGGCCGGATCGGCGTAGCGTCGATCGAACAGGTTGTAGACGCTGGCCGACATCTCCAGATTGGGTGCCAGCTGCGCCGCCAGCAAGGTCAGGTTGGCGATCCAGTAACCGCCCACTTGGCCCGTGGTCGTCAGCCGGTTACTGATGTATCGCGCCTCGATCCCTGCGCGCCAGTCGTCACGCCACACGGGCGCGGTGGCATTGATCTTGAGCATGTGACGCGGCGAATTGGCCAGCGTCTGGCCGCTGTCGATGTCTTCGGAACGCTGGAAGCTGTAGCTCGTGCGCAGGCGCGTGCCGCCCGGCCAGTTCTGCTCGTAGCCGAGTTCTGCGCCCCGTGTGCGCACGCGCGCCACGTTGCTGAAGAAGAGCAGCCCGGTGTTCGGGTCTTCGCTCTGGCTGATCAGGTTGGAAACGTTGTTCTGAAACACCGACAACGTGGCTTTGCCGCCTGCGGCAACTTGCTGTTCGACAACCGCTTCATACGTACGGATGCGTTCGGCCGACAGCCCGTGGGTAGCCTGCTGGCCGCCGGGGGCACTGCTCTGATAGTTCAATTCGTAATCGTTCGGCGCGCGATAGGCCATGCCGTAGATCGCCTTGACGGTGGTCGTTGGGGCGGCATGCCAGATCAGGCCCACACGTGGGCTGAAGATGCCCGGCGTGAAGCTCGTATGGTCGTAGCGCAGGCCCGTATCCAGCACCCAATCCGGATGGAGCATGAATTGGTCCTGCACGTATGCGCCCACGCGGTTGTTGGTGCGATGGTCGTCCAGGTAACTGACGTAGGGCACCGTATCGAAATTACGCATTGCATCACGGTAATCCCGTTGCAGCTCGGTACCCATGACCAGCGTATGGCGTTCGATACGGCGCGTCACGAGCTTGAGTTCCGTGCCGTACCACGCGGTATCGAACACATCGCGGTTGATGCCGGCCGGGGGCGGGTTGTACGTGTAATCGCCCAGCGACGCATACCGCCCCCAGAATAGCCGCGCAGACACGTCGGTCGTGTCGTCCAGTGCGTGCTGCCAGGTGCCGTTGAATATCTGCCGCGTATCGACAGCGCGCGAGCGCGGGTCGTTGAAGCTCTGGTTGTACGGCGCAGTGGGCACGCCCTTCGTCCGATCGACGTAGCCGAAGGTCATCCCGAACTCGCCGAAACTGCCCTTGGCAAACAGACGCTTGGCGCGGTCGAAATCCATGCCGCGGGCCACACCGTCACTCACGCCGGGCTGATTGAACTCGGCAAAGTACAGGTCGCGGCCCGGGGCATCGCTCACGCTGGCCGACAGCAGCCACTCGGCACCGTTCTCGGCTCGCTTGCCCCACGTCAGGCGGGCATCGCGCGCATTGGCGCTGCCGGTCGATGCACTGGCCTGCACGCCGTCGATGTCACGGCCGCGCTTGGTGATGATGTTGATCACACCGAACAGCGCGTTCGACCCGTACACCGCCGAGCCCGCTCCGGGCACGTACTCCACCCGCTCGATCAGGTCGACGTTGAGGATGGCTTCGGTCCCGACGGCTGCCTGATCGAAGATCGGATCGTTGGTGCGATGGCCGTCGATCAGCAACAGGAAGCGGGTGTCGTAGTCGCCCGCCCGCAGAAAGCCGCGCGCCCCAAGCGTGTTGTAGCTGCGATCGTAGTTGGTGTAGAGCCCTGGAAGGCTCCCCAGGATGTCGGCCAGCGTGCGCCAGCCATAGGCTTTGATGTCCGCCGCGGTAATGACCGAAACGTTGGCGGGCGCCTCATTCGCGGCTTGCGCGTACTTGGATGCGCCGGTGACGACCTGCACCTGCATGAGTTGTTCGATAGGCAACGCGGTCAGGTCTGTCGCGTCTGTTTGGGCCAGCGCTGTTGTGGAAAGCGACGTAACCGCCACCGCAAACATTTGCGCAATTCGGCTCGGGTCGAGCAGCGCGCACGGCAAGCGCATTGGCAACGAGAACACATGCTCTGCACTCGGATGTTTCAAGCAACCAAGCCCAAGCGCACGGGCAATCACAACAAGCAGCGACATCAGCAGAACCGGCAGAACCGATCACGTCTGTGGGATGACGTTCGGCGGGAAATTCGATCGTTCTGCTCTAAAACGGAGAACCGGCGCGGTTCTTTACCCCACCCCTGGTGGGACGACACGTCAGCGCCGTTGTGGTGCAGGGCGGCATGGCCCCTTTCTTGTGAAGGCCAAGCCTCAGCGGCGGCGCTTGCGCAAACGCTCGATGGCGGCCAGTTGCGCGACGGCTTCGGCCAACTCCGCCTGCGCGCGTGCGTAGTCGAATTTGCTTTGGCTGTTCTGCATAAGCTCCTCGGCCGCCTTGCGGGCCTGCTGCGCTTTCGCCTCATCCAGGTCGTGTGCGCGCACGGCGGTGTCTGCCAGCACGATCACCTGCTCCGGTTGCACGTCGACAAAGCCGCCGGCTACAAAGAGGATCACTTCTTCGTTGTTCTCCTGCGTGACGCGGACACTGCCCGGGCGCATGCGCGTCAGCAGACGTTCATGGCCTGGCAAGATGCCCAGTTCGCCCTCGGTGCCGGGGATCACCACAAACTTGGCGTTGCCTTCGTACAGCCGTTCTTCTGCCGTGACGACATCGACCTTCAGCACCGGCATGGTCTCTCCTCTATTACGCGCATAGGTGGACACGGTAGCACGATGTGCGCCCGCCCCGTCCTCGCGCGCCCTTCCTTTTCGATGCGACCCACGCCACGTTGACTTGCGCGTGGCAATCGCCGCCGCCCGCGCGTCTGTCCATGGCTGACCGTAAGGTTTCACCGCATGTAGCGTCACAAACGCTGCCTAGACTGGGCGCCTGACGATCAAAAAAGACATATCAGGGAAACACAAGCATGCTGGGCGATCTATTGATGTCGTTCTTCGAGGTGGCGCGCCAGGGCAGCGTCACGTCGGCCGCCAAGCGCCTGCGCCTGTCCCAGCCGACCGTGACCGGACGTATCCGCCAACTGGAAGAGATGTACGGCGTGGAACTGTTTCACCGCCGCGGCAGCCGGCTGGACCTGTCCGACCTGGGCGTGAGCCTCATGCCTATCGTCGAGCGCCTCGCGCAGCAAGAAGGCGACGTCGATTTTCTCCTGCGCAATGCCGGCGATCTGCGCACCGGCAACCTGCGCGTGGGCGCCACGGGCCCGTACTACATCCTGCCCAGCGTGGCGGCGTTTCGCGCACGCCATCCCACCATCGAGATCACCATCGAATTCGGCAACTCGCAGCAGATGCTCGAGGCGCTCTCGGAGGTGCGTATCGACCTGGCTGTTTCGTCTCACGCCGTGGATGACGAACGGCTGCATCGCATCACGCTGGCCGAAGACACGATGGTGCTGGTGGTGCCGCTGGACCACCCACTTGCACGTCGCCCGAGCGTCACCCTGGATGACGTTGCCGGCTGCCAATTGCTGATGCGCGAACCGGGCTCCGTCACCCGCCGCGTCACCGAAGACGCGTTTGCCGCGGCCGGCATCGAGCCTGCCAGCACGAGCATCATCGGCAGCCGGGAAGCCATTTACGAAGCAGTCAGCCTGGGGCTGGGCTGCAGCATCGTTCCCGCACGTGAAGCACCGCGCCGGCCCGACGTGCGCGTGCTGCCGTTTGCCGGCAACGCGCCAGTCATTCACGAATACCTGTACTTCCTGAAGGAGCGCAAGGACGCACGGCTGGTACGCGCGTTTCTTGACCGCCTGGACCCGCAGTTGGCCCACGCACCCGAGAAAAAGGCCGATGCGTTCATCGCCAAAGTTATGGCAATGGACACAGCCGCGACGCGCTAGGGCCGTAACTTCGCGATTTTTCAACCGCCCCTGCCCGCCCGTTGTATGCAATCGCTTGCCCTGTTCGACCTGGACCATACCCTGCTACCCATTGACAGCGAATACGAATGGGGCTGCTTTCTGGTCGCCCAGGGCGCGGTGGATCGAAGCGTCTTCGAGCGAGCCAACGAACGGTGGATGCGGGAGTACCGAGACGGCACGCTCGACTTTGCGCGACACGCGCGCTTCTCGCTCGGCCTGCTGGCCCAGCACCCGCGCACGCGGCTCGACGCCTGGCGTGCGACGTTCCTGCGCGACATCATCACGCCAGCCATGCTGCCGCGCGCGCGGAAACTGGTCGACACACACTTGCGCGCCGGCGATCTTTGCTGCATCGTCACCGCCACGCACCGCTACCTGGCCGAGCCGATTGCCGCCGCGTTCAACGTGCCACATCTGCTGGCGGTGGAAGGCGAGACCCTCAACGGCCAGAGCGATGGCGCCTTCACGGGTAACCCGCTCGGCACGGCCACGTTTGGCGCGGGCAAGATCGTGCGCGTCACGGAATGGCTCGCACAGCGCGGCCAGCGCATGACGGACTTCTCGCGCACCGTGTTCTACAGCGATTCATGCAACGACCTGCCGCTGCTTGAAGCCGTTTCGCATCCGGTGGCCGTGAGCCCCGACAGCACTTTGCGTGCCGTGGCCGAATCGCGCGGCTGGCCCATCGTCGAACTCTTTCCTGCCTGAAAACAAGAACGCCCGCCCGGCGTGAACCATGCGGGCGTCTGCACTGAACAGTAGCTATGTCAGGCGGCCACGTCTGCGGGCACGCTTGCCGGCGGTGTCCACTGCGGCAGCTCGGTGCCGTCGACCAGCGCATCCATATGCCGATGCGCCAGCGCCGGGCCCACGCTCATGCCAATGCCACTGTGCATCAGCGCGACTGTGGTGCGGTCATCGACGCGGGTAATGGAGAATGCGCCGCTGCCCGGCACACGGCACTTCGCGCCGTACACGCCCTGCCAACGCTCGACCACGCGCAGCTTGGCTCCAAAGGTGTCCCGTGCGAGATCCAGCATGATGTTGTCGACCGACTCGGCATTGAACGGACGGGCGTCCTGGCCGTAGTCGTGCGAATCGCCAACAATCCAGTCGCCATACGGTGTCGGGCTCACCAGCAGGTGAATGCCGTGGCGCGCCAGCTCGGGGCGCTGATGCTCGATCTGCATGGCCAGTGCCTGGGCGGTCGGCAGATCCGCAAAGGCACCGTAGTGCGTGCATGACAGGCCGGTCAGCACGGCGTGTTCCAGGCGGAAGCCGTCTTCGGGCGTGACACGCAGCATCTGTAGGCGGCAAACCTGCGGTTGCAGCGCGCGAAGCTGGTCAGCACACAGCGTCTGGTAATCGTGACCGCTGCAGACAACCACACGCTGGGCGTTGCACACGCCAGCGGTTGTCTCCAGCCGGCCGCCTTCCACATGGCGCACGAGCGTGCCGAAATGGAAACGCACGCCTTGCGTGGCAAGCCACGACGCCAGCGCCGGAATGGCTTCGCGCGAATAGAGCTGCAGATCGTCGAAGCCCTGCAGTGCGGCGCGGTGGCGCATGAAGCGGCCATCGTAGAGGTCGGCCAGGTCTGCGCTGCGCAGCAGCTTCACGTTGTAGCCGAAGGCCGGTGCGCGCGTCGCCATGAACTCGTCCAGCACAGCTTCTTCTGCGGCATTGCGGGCAAACAGCAGCGCACCGTTCGCGCGCGCAAAGACGCCGGCCTTGTCAGCCCAGTCGAGATACAGTGCGCGGCTTTCGCGCGCGAGGTCCAGCATGATGCCGGGCGGCTGGCCAGTCACCAGCATCTGCCCAAAATTGCGGATGGACGCACCGACGGCAATATCGCTGCGCTCGAACACCGTCACGCGCAGGCCGCGTTTGACGGCGGCAGCGGCGTGTGCCAAGCCCAGAATGCCAGCCCCGACAACCGCGACGTCGGTGCTGGCATCCAGGCCCCCGGAAGTTGCGGGAGCTTCAATCACTTACTTCTTCTCCGACTTGCCGTCGTAGCGCTTCGTCCACTCGGCGAGGATGCGATCGCGGTTGGCGCTGGCCCATGCAAAGTCGTTCTTGATCAAATGCTTTTCGTAGTCGGCCGGCAGCAGCGGATCCGGCTTGGAGAAGCCGGGCGTGGCGACCACGGCAAAGTTCTTCTCGTACAGCGCCATCGCAGCCGGGCTTGCCGAGAAGTCAGCCAGCTTCTTGGCCGCTTCCAGGTTCTTGGTGCCCTTCATGATGCCGGTCGCTTCCACGTCCCAGCCCAGGCCTTCCGACGGCAGCACGATATCGATCGGGGCGCCCTCCTTCTTCGACTTCACCGCGCGGTATTCGAACGCGATACCGATCGGGAACTCGCCCGAGGCGGCCATTTTGCAAGGCTTGGAGCCCGAGTGCGTGTACTGGCCGATGTTCTGGTGCAGCGCGTCCATGTAGGCCCAGCCCTTCTGCTCGCCCATCATCTGCAGCCACGCGCTCACGTCGAGGTAGCCGGTGCCCGACGATGCCGGGTTCGGCATGACGATCTTGCCGGCATACACGGGCTTGGTCAGGTCGGCCCACGACGTCGGCTTCGGCAGATTCTGCTTCTGTGCTTCGACGGTGTTGAAGCAGATGGCGGCGCCCCAGGCATCCATGCCCACCCATGCCGGCGGGTTGGCCTTGTCGCGGTAAGTCGCACCGATCTTCGACAGATCGGCCGGTGCGTACGGCGTCAGCATGCCTTCCTTGTCCAGGATGGCCAGGCTCGATGCGGCCAGGCCCCACACCACGTCGGCACGCGGGTTGTTCTTCTCGGCCAGCAGCTTGGCGGTGACGACGCCGGTGGAGTCGCGCACCCACTTGATTTCGATATCCGGATTGGCCTTCTCGAAGGCGTCCTGGTATGCCTTCACTTGGTCAGCTTCCAGCGCCGTGTACACGGTCAGCGTGGTCTTGGCGAACGCCGACGTGGCAAACGCCATCGTTGCCGACGTGATTGCGGCGGCCAGCAGGGAAAGACGTGCGGTCATGGTTTCCTCGGTGTGGTGTGATGCAGGGGACAAGACAACAAACAGGACAACAAACTCAAATGCACTGCGGGCGTTCACCGCGCGCGAGGCGGCGGTTGATGTCGGCCACGACTTCGGGCAGATCGGCAATCGTATCGATCTCGTAATGCGGGCGGCAGGCGGCAAAGCCGGCGGAGATGGCAACGCGATGGCGCGCACGCTCGTCCGCAGACAGCGCGGTGTACTGCTCGTACGGCAGGCCAAGCGCGTTGCCCGACATCAGCAGCGCAACGGTCCACATGCCGGCGCGGCGGCCCTCTTCGATGCCGGGCACGGTGTCGTCGACCTTCACGCAGGCGGCCACATCGCCAATCGCAAGGTCGACCACGCAGCGCAGGGCCTGCGCGGGCCACGGGCGGGCGCGGGGCACTTCGTCGCAAGCGATCACGCAGTCGGGCGTGTAGCCGGCCTTGGCAGCCAGATCGATCACGCGGTCCATCACCACGCGCGGGTAACCGGAGCACGTACCGATCTTCAAACCCGCTTCGCGCAGCGCGGCGACGGTGTCCAGCGCGCCCGGAATCATGGCGGAATGCGCACCCACCTTTTCGATCTGCAGCGGCATGAAGCGGTTGTAGATGGCCGTGACATCGTCATCGGTCGGCATGCGGCCATGTGCAAGCGAGAAACGCGCGGCGATGGCGCCGTCGTTGCACAGCGTGCGGATGTGGTCCCACTTGCCCAGGCCCATCGGGCCGCGCGCTTCGTCCAGCGTGATGGCGACGCCAAATTCCGCAAACGCTTCCACGAAGATCTGCGTGGGCGCAAACGAGCCAAAGTCGACCACGGTGCCGGCCCAGTCGAGCACAGCAGCCTCTAGGCGCAAGGGCGTGCTGCCGGGGTTGATGCGGTCTGCGCCCGCCTGGCGCGTCGTGATTGGGGAGGAATCACCCATGTGCTTGCTTCCTTTCTGCTTTATTGCTGTTACAGACTACGAATTCAATGCGCCGCCGTGCGCCAAGCCTGCGTGCGGCGCACGATGCCGCGCATGGCCAGCTCCAGCAGCAGCGATACGACGATCGACGTGACCAGAATGAGCGTGGACATCGCCGCCGCAGGGCCGATGTCGCCGGCGTCGTCCATGTTCAGCACGGCCACGGAGGCGAGGACGGTGTCCGGGCTGTAGAGGAAGATCACCGCCGACACAGTGGTCATGGCCGACACGAACAGATAACGCGCGCACGACAGCACGGCCGGCAGGCACATCGGCAGCGTCACACGCCAGTACGTGCGCAGCGCCGACACCTTGAGCGAGGCCGACACCGCCTCGAACACCGGATCGAGTTGCCCCAGCGACGCCACCGACGTGAGGTGCGCCGCCGTGGCGCAGTGCATGATCGTGCAGATCACCATCAGCGCCATGCCGCCATACAGGCCGTTGAGCGGATTGGCCGGATGGTTGAAGAAAAACACGTAGCCCAGACCGAGCACGAGGCCGGGCACCGCCATCGGCAGTAGCACGGCAAAGCGGATGGCCGAATGCAGCCCCGATTGCAGCCATCCTGCGGCGCGCGTCTTTTCGACCAGCCATGCGCCGGTGAAGATCAGTGCGGTACCGAACACGGTCGTCAGCGCGGCCAGCTTCAGGCTGTTGCGATACGCGAGCCAGCCGCCGCCGTCCATATTGTCGAAGTCGTAGTTGCGCAGCGACAGTTCGAGGTTGTACGGCCAGAGCTTCACCAGCGATGCCCCGACGGCGGTGGCAAGCATCAGCAGAATTCCGCCGACCACCAGCACGCTCAGCAAGAGGAAAAGTCCGTCACGCAGACGATCAGGCTGCGGATGATATGGCTGCGCGCGGCTGGCCAGCGCGGCGTGCTGGCGACGCTGCACGAGGCGCTCTACCGCAAAGGTCAGCAGCGCCGGCAGCAGCAACATCAGGCCGATCACGGCACCGCGCGCAAACTGCTGCTGCCCCACCACGGCCTTGTAGGCCTCGACGGCCAACACCTGGTAGCTGCCTCCCACCACGGTCGGCACACCAAAGTCGGTCGCGACCAGCGTGAAGACCAGTGCAAAGGCGCCAAACAACCCGTAGCGTGCGCCGGGCAGCGTCACCGTGCGGAAGGTGCGCCACGGGCTCGCGCCCATGGCACGGGCGGCGTCATACAGCCGGCCGTCCGCCAGCGTGAGCGTCGCCAGCAGCAGCATCAACGCATACGGAAAGGTATAAAACACCTCGCCCAGCACGATGCCCCAGAAGCCGTAGATGTTGCTGCCGTTCATCCATGCCTTGAACAGGCCCTGGTTGCCGAACAGGTAGACCAGCGCAATGCCCGGCAGCAGCGACGGCGCAAACAGCGGCAGCATCGCCAGCGTGCGCAGCGTGCCGCGCAACGGCATGCGCGTGCGCTGCACCGCATACGCCAGGGCAAACGCCAGCGGCACCACAATGGCAGCCACGGCGCTGGATACGGCCAGCGTACGCCCCACCATGGCCAGGAAATTCGGCCCCTGCACCACGTGGGCAACCAGCGCGAGGCCATGCTCGTCTGTGCTGCGGGCGCTGGCAACGAGGCCCGTGGCCTGCAAGAGCATCATCGCCGTGGGCAGCAGCAAGCCGATGGTCAGCAACAGCAGCCAGCCGAGCTTCATGCCCGTCAGCACCGGCGTATCGGTACGCCAGAAAGGCCGGCCCGCAGCGCGAACCGGTTCGGATTGCGTGGCCGTAACCACGTTGGTCTCGGGCGGCAGCATCGACATCGCGGCCTCAGGCATACACGCGCAGGCCGTCGCGCTCCAGCGCGATCCAGAGCTTGCTGTCGCCCAGGCCGTTGCGGCCGGCTTGCAGCGCGCTCGATGCCACTTCGGCCACCAGCGGTGCGTCGGTCAGGCCATCGATCGACAGCGTCACGCGCGTGCGGCTGCCAAGGTAGATCTGGTCGACCACGCGGGCGAGATGGCGGTTGGGGGCGTCGTCGTCGGGGTGCAGCGTGACGGCCTCGGGGCGGCAGAACAGCCGGCCTGGAGCCGAGGCACTGTCTGCGAAAGCCGGATCCAGCAGCAGCGGTTGGCCGGCCAGCGTGGGCGTGCCGTCTTCCGCGCGCTCCAGCGGCAGCCAGTTGGCCTGGCCGACAAAGCCTGCGACAAACGCGGTGGCCGGGCGCGAATAGATCTCCGTCGGCGAGCCGGTCTGCTCAATGCGGCCGTTCGACATGACGGCGATGCGATCGGCCATCGCCATGGCCTCGTCCTGGTCGTGCGTGACCATCAGCGTGGTCACGTTCAGCTTGCGCTGCAGGCGGCGCAGCTCGATGCGCAGGTGTTCGCGCACCTGGGCATCCAGCGCCGACATCGGCTCATCCAGCAGCAACAAGGACGGTGAGGGCGCCAGCGCCCGGGCCAGTGCCACGCGTTGCTGCTGGCCGCCCGACAGCTGCGACGGGTATTTCGCCTCGCTGCCAGCCAAGCCGACCAAGGTCAGCATCTCCGAGACGCGCGCCTGCATGCGCGCACGGTTGCCGTTGCTGGTGTCCAGCCCGTAACCAACGTTCTGCGCAACCGTCAGGTTGGGGAACAGCGCGTACGACTGGAAGACGATGCCGTAGTCACGCTCGCGTGGCGGCAGGTTGGAGATATCGCGGCCGCCGGCGACGATCTGGCCGCCGTCGTGCGCCTCCAGCCCCGCAATGATGCGCAGCAGGGTCGTCTTGCCGCAGCCCGAGGGGCCCAGCAGGCAGACGAATTCCCCCTGCGCCACATCCAGCGACACACCGTCGAGGGCCGTGAACGCGCCAAAGCGGCGCGAGATTTGCCGCACGGACAGGAACGGCGTGGCAGAACCCGAGGTCGGGTTGGTAGCAGGCTGAGGGAGGGGCACGGGGGCGCAGACAGTGGCAAAAACGGTCGCCACTGTAGCCAGCCGACATGTACCCCTTGTGGCAGTTACCCCAAAAACGCCAATGCGCGCATTTCCGGATTTTGGTCCGGTCTATGAAGAAACCGGCCGGACTTCGCTCAGGAAGGCCGCAATCAACCGCGCCTCGCGCCGATCCTGCAGGCAGTACAAGTATTCGCTCAGCTCCGGCGCGCCGCCTTCGAACGGGAGCACACGCAGATCCGCGTGGCTCGGCACTTCCTGGCGGGCGATAACGCTCACGCCCAGGTTGCGCGTGATGGCCTCGCGGATGGATTCCCGGCTGCCGATCTCCACCGTGGAAGCCGGCGTGACGCCTGCCTGGGCCATCATCGTTTCGGTCATGGCGCGGGTGGTCGATCCAACTTCGCGCACCAGCAGCCGGCATTGCGACAGCACGCTCACAGGCACGCTCGTCCGGTCGGCCAGCGCGTGGTTGCGATGCACCACCAGCACCAGCGGATCGCGTGCCAGTTCAATGCGCAGAAAGCGCGCGTCGTCCACGCGCTGCGACGACGACGCCACGTCAACGCGGTACTCCTGCAGCGCTTCGAGCATCTGCACCGAATTGCCGGCTTCGATGCTCACGTCGATGCCGGGATGGCTTTTGCAGAAGCGATCCACGATGTCGAGCACGTAATACGGCGCCGTCGCGCCGATGCGCAGGTGCCCCGAGCCCATGTCACCGGAGTTGCGCAGAAAGAAGTCGATCTCGGTTTCCTGGCGCACGAGCTGGTCCACCAGCGGCATCAGCCGCACACCGGCATCCGACAGGGTCAGCCGGCGCCCGCCCCGGTAGAACAGCTCCACGCCATAAGCCTCCTCCAGGGCGCGGATCTGCGAAGTGACGGTCGGCTGCGACAGGCCAAGTTGCTTGGCTGCCAGCGTGATGCTGCCCAGGCGGGCGACCATGAAGAACGATTTGAGCTGCGCGACGAGCATCGGCGAGTGACGTATTGAGCGCGTTTGCAGCGCTATGAGGAAGCGGGCGGCCCATTCTAGCGGATGCCCCGGCCGCCAAAGTGGCTTCGGGCGCCCTCCTCCGTTTTCTGCTTCTACATCCCGCAGCTACGACTTTTTCAACCTTTTCGCCAACGCAAACTTTGCGCACCCCCACATCGGGGGGAATTGAGGGCTGTGAAGCCATCATTTCCACGGATCGAATCCGCCACTTCACCTTGAGAATCCGTCCGCGTGTTGCGTCTGGGCGGTCACGAGCCGCGCTCGCGCAGGCTTTCGGTATTTGCGGATTTGGAGAGAAGTGGATGAAACGCAGCAGCAACAACGTACGCGGCAAAAAGCAATGGACCATCGTGATGATGGTGGCAGTAGTGGGCGCCCTGGCCGCATGTGGCGGAGGCGGCGGTGGCGGCAGTTCGGGGGCCACCCCGGCGGCCACGCAAAGCTCGTCCGCCAATATCACCGTGGCATCGGCATGCAGCGGGGCAAACTGCGGCGCGCTGGGCAATACCTACGCCGGCTCCGGCGTGGGCGTGTGGCAAGCGACCAATACGGGCGGATCGGCCGGCACGGTTCCGGTGTCGATCGCGGGGCTCACGGGCCAAAGCGTGACGCTCGTCTACACCAACCAGAGTGCGGCGGCGCAGCCGATGCCGTCCGTCTCGCTCTCGGGCCTGGGGCTGCTGAACGCCACCGGCACGCCGGTCCCCAAGACTGCCGCCGACGCGGCAGGCAATGACGCGAACGCCGCGTTCGACCGGCAGCTTTCCGATTTCAACATCCATGCGCTGGACGGCTATGCCACCGGCGCCGGCCCGCTCAAGACGCAAGGCGCCTCCAACGATACGGTGCTGCGCCCGCAGTCGGTGGCCAGCGTCGGCACACAGCGCACATGGAACCACCAGCAGCCGGACGGCACCGCCACCGTGCGCACGGCCACGCTGCGCCAGCAAGCCACGGCCACCGACGGCCGCATCGTCAACCTGTGGGTGGAAAACACCGAATACGGCTCCAGCAAGATCAGCGACGGTATCGTCAATACGCTCATCACCAAGTTTGCTTCGGGCACGCAGTCGGTCTATACGCTGGCCACTTCGTTGGTCGGCCAGCCGTGGGGCAGCTACTCCAGCTCCGCCAGCCTGATCGACCCGAACCAGGCGCTCGACATCGTGGTGCTGAACATCCAGCCCGACGGCCAGGCCTACGGCCGCGTCGGCTACTTCTGGGCGCGCAACAACTTCACCACCAGCTCGCAGCCGCTGTCCAACCAGTCGCTGTCGCTCTATGTGGATTCGGAAACCATCTACCTGGGCGGCACCGACGGTCTGAACACCGTCATCTCGACGCTCGGCCATGAATTCACGCACATGGCCAACTTCTATCAGCGCGGCGTGCTGCACGGCTCGCAGTACATGTACGGCACGTGGCTGGAAGAAATGACGGCGATGACGATGGAGGATGTGCTCTCCAGCCAGATCGATCCGAGCTTCAACAACGTGCGCGACAGCCGCTTCCCGGCCTGGCTACAAAGCGCTTACGATTGCTCGCTCACGGCGTTCGATCCGTCGCTGTCATCGTCGTGCCCTGGGTATCCGATTTCGGGCAGCCTGGGCGGCTTCCTGCTGCGCCAGTACGGCATTGCGTACTACACGAATCTGCTGCAGAACTTCTCGTCGACGGATTCGGCTTCGGTGCTGAGCAACGCCATCCAGGCCGGCGGCGGCGCAGGCCTGGGCGATGCAACGGGCCGCTGGGGCACGGCGGTCGCGCTGCTTCCGGTACCGGGCAGCCCGTCGGGCTTCGCGTATCCGGCTCGCTCGGACAGCGGCTTCTCGATCCCGGCGCTGAACGGCCCCAGCTATACCAGCCAGCGCTCCATGCCGACGTCCGTGCCGGCCACGCTGCAAGGCTTCGGTCAGTTTCCGGTGGCGCGCGGCACGAAGGCCGGCACGTACAGCGAGACGATCACGGTGCCGGCGTATTCCACGGTGTCGATCATTATCCACTGACACCACGCGGCTTAGGCAGCCGGGCCCTTTCGGGTTCCCGCCAGCGGCAGAATCCGGCGAAGCATCAAAACAAAAGGCGCCGGGGGCATTCCACCCCCGGCGCCTTTGCACTTCACTACGTCAGGTAGGACCCGACGCAGTCACGACAACGCGTTTACATCTGCACGGTGTCGGCCACTTCCTTGAAGTCTTCGATCTGGTCGAAGTTCATGTACTGGTAGATCTTGTCACCGTTCGCGGTGAGCACGCCCATGTCGGCCATGTATTCTTCCTTGGTCGGGATCTTGCCCAGACGCGAGCAGATCGCTGCCAGTTCCGCCGAGCCAAGGTACACGTTCGTGTTCTTGCCCAGACGGTTCGGGAAGTTACGGGTCGACGTCGACATGACCGTTGCACCTTCGCGCACCTGTGCCTGGTTACCCATGCACAGCGAGCAGCCCGGCATTTCGGTACGCGCACCGGCCGTGCCGAACACGCCGTAGTGACCTTCTTCGGTCAGCTGCTTCTGGTCCATCTTGGTCGGCGGGGCCACCCACAGCTTGACCGGAATGTCGCGCTTGCCTTCGAGCAGCTTCGACGCGGCACGGAAGTGACCGATGTTGGTCATGCACGAGCCGATGAACA
Organism: Ralstonia pickettii; assembly: GCF_001699815.1. Classification (GTDB taxonomy): domain Bacteria; phylum Pseudomonadota; class Gammaproteobacteria; order Burkholderiales; family Burkholderiaceae; genus Ralstonia; species Ralstonia thomasii. Next base: position 137,811 of record NZ_MCGB01000113.1, read on the forward strand.
CTTCGTCGATGGTCGCGCCGGCCACGTCGGACAGCGTCTTCACGTCGTCCGGGTCGTTCGGGCAGGCCACGATCGGCTCGTGGATGTCGGCCAGGTCGATCTCGATGACGGCGGCGTATTCGGCATCGGCATCCGGTTGCAGCAGTTGCGGATCCGCCAGCCAAGCTTCCATCGCCTTGATGCGGCGCTGCAGGCTGCGGGCATCCTGGTAGCCTTGCGCGATCATCCACTTGAGCAGCGTGATGTTGCTGTTCAGGTATTCGATGATCGGCTCCTTGTTCAGGTGCACCGTGCAACCTGCGGCCGAACGCTCAGCCGATGCATCCGACAGCTCGAACGCTTGCTCGACCTTCAGGTCAGGCAGGCCTTCGATTTCGAGGATGCGGCCCGAGAAGATGTTCTTCTTGCCTTGCTTGGCGACCGTCAGCATGCCCTGCTTGATCGCGTACAGCGGAATCGCGTTGACCAGATCACGCAGCGTGACGCCCGGCTGCATCTTCCCCTTGAAGCGGACAAGCACCGATTCCGGCATGTCCAGCGGCATCGTGCCGGTGGCTGCCGCGAAGGCGACCAGGCCCGAACCCGCCGGGAAGCTGATGCCGATCGGGAAGCGCGTGTGCGAGTCGCCGCCGGTGCCGACGGTGTCGGGCAGCAGCATGCGGTTCAGCCACGAGTGGATCACGCCGTCGCCCGGGCGCAGAGCGATGCCGCCGCGCGTGCTGATGAAGTTCGGCAGCGTCTGGTGCGTCTTCACGTCCACCGGCTTCGGATACGCGGCGGTGTGGCAGAACGACTGCATCACCAGGTCGGCCGAGAAGCCGAGGCACGCCAGATCCTTCAGTTCGTCGCGGGTCATCGGGCCCGTGGTGTCTTGCGAGCCGACCGAGGTCATCTTCGGTTCGCAGTACGTGCCCGGACGGATGCCCTGGCCTTCCGGCAGGCCGCACGCGCGGCCAACCATCTTCTGCGCCAGCGAGAAGCCCTTGCCGCTGTCGGCCGGCAGGTGCGGCAGGCGGAACAGCGTCGACGGTGCGAGGCCCAGCGCTTCACGGGCCTTGGCGGTCAGGCCGCGGCCGATGATCAGCGGAATGCGGCCGCCGGCGCGCACTTCGTCGAACAGCACGTCGGACTTGACCTGGAATTCGGCGATGACCTTGCCGTCCTTCAGTGCCTTGCCTTCGTACGGGCGCAGTTCGACCACGTCGCCCATGTTCATTTGCGACACGTCGAGTTCGATCGGCAGCGCGCCGGCGTCTTCCATCGTGTTGTAGAAGATCGGGGCGATCTTGCCGCCGAGGCACACGCCGCCGAAGCGCTTGTTCGGGACGAACGGAATGTCTTCACCCGTGAACCACAGCACCGAGTTGGTGGCCGACTTGCGCGAGGAGCCGGTGCCGACCACGTCGCCCACATAGGCGACGAGATGACCCTTTTCCTTCAGCGATTCGATGAACTTGACCGGGCCGCGCTTGCCGTCTTCTTCCGGCGTGATGCCGGGGCGTGCGTTCTTCAGCATCGCCAGTGCGTGCATCGGGATGTCCGGGCGGGTGGTGGCGTCCGGTGCCGGCGACAGGTCGTCGGTGTTGGTTTCGCCCGTTACCTTGAACACGGTGATGGTCAGGCTTTCCGGCACTTCCGGACGGCTCGTAAACCATTCGGCGTCGGCCCAGCTTTGCAGCACGGCGCGCGCGTTGGCGTTGCCCTTGTCGGCGAGTTCCTTCACATCGTGGAACTGATCGAACATCAGCAGCGTCTTCTTCAACGCTTCTGCGGCGGTAGCGCCCACTTCGGCGTCAGCCAGCAGTTCGATCAGCGGCTGGATGTTGTAGCCGCCCAGCATCGTGCCGAGCAGCTCGGTGGCGTGGGCACGCGAAATCAGCGCGCAGGCGGTCTCGCCCTTGGCTACGGCGGCCAGGAAGCCGGCCTTCACCCGGGCGGCTTCGTCCACGCCTGCGGGCACGCGATGGGTGATCAGGTCGACCAGGGTCTGCTCTTCGCCAGCGGGCGGATTGGTCAGCAGTTCGACCAGTTCGGCGGTCTGTTGAGCCGTCAGCGGCAACGGGGGAATACCGAGCGCGGCGCGAGCGGCCACGTGAGCGCGATAGTTTTCAAGCATGGAAGACCTGCTGAGATGACGTTACAGGGGAATCTTTTCGGGCACCCGAAGGTGTTCCGGGCGCCGCTTGGGCGCGATTCTAATCGCAATACCCCAGACGGTCAAATGTCTTATATCTTATATAAGAGTTAAACGGGCAAACCGCCCTCGTTGGATCCGATGCCGCATAATTGCGGACGAGTTCCCAACCGGTCCCGACCCTCGCCCGCAATGCCATATGTAGTCACCGAATCCTGCATCCAATGCAAATACACCGACTGCGTCGCCGTCTGCCCCATGGACTGCTTCCACGCAGGTCCCAATTTCCTGGTGATCGATCCGGATGAATGCATCGATTGCTCGATCTGCGTACCTGAGTGCCCGGTGGGCGCGATCTACCCGGCTGCCGAAGTGCCGGCCGATCAGCAGGACTTCATCGCACTGAATGCACAGCTCTCGCGCCGCGCCGACTGGCCCCGGCTGACCAAGGTGCAACCGCCGCTGCCCGATCATGCGCACTGGGCGCAGGTGAAGGACAAGCGCGATGCATTGGTCATCGCTCTCGATTGATTCGACTCTCTCGCACAGAACACCTCTTCATGACTGACCGCATCCTGCTCAGCATCGACGCCGGCGTGGCTGAAGTCCGGCTCAACCGCCCCGAGAAAATGAACGCCATCGACCCGGCCATGTTCGAAGCGCTCGTGACCGTTGGTAAACGCCTGATGAACGAGGCCGATCTTCGCGCAGTCGTGCTGTCCGGAGAGGGTCGCGCCTTCTGCGCGGGCCTCGACATGGCGAGCATGGCAGGCCTGGCCAGCAACGACGCCGGTTCAGGCATCAGCGCCGGCCGTCTTGCCAAGCGCACGCATGGGGCGGCCAATCTGCCGCAGTACGCCTGCACGGTATGGCGTGATCTGCCGGTGCCTGTGCTGGCTGCAGTGCATGGTGTCGCTTACGGCGGCGGCCTGCAGATCGCGCTGGGCGCCGACGTGCGCTACGTGGCGGCCGACACGCGCCTGTCGGTCATGGAAATCAAATGGGGTCTGGTGCCCGACATGGGCGGCATGGCGCTCACGCGTGGCCTGGTCCGCGCGGATCGGCTGCGCGAGCTGATCTACAGCGGTCGTGTCGTCAACGGCGAAGAAGCGTTCGCCCTGGGGCTGGCGACGCACGTTGTGGACGATCCGCGCGCGGCGGCGCTGGCGGCGGCGCGCGACATTGCCCAGAAGAGTCCCGACGCCATCCGTGCAGGCAAGCGCTTGATGCGAGTTGCGGAAGACGGCGACACCCCTGCCATTCTGCTGGCCGAGTCGGTCGAGCAGGACCGGCTGATCGGCACGGTCAATCAGCGCGAGGCGGTGCTGGCCGGCATGCAGAATCGCGCACCGGTTTTTCAACCGGCCGCGAAGTCCGAATAGAAATTAGAAATAGCCTGGGGCTGGCAGCTCAGGCGGTGGCGTGCTTGACCGCCATCGCGGCGCGCATGGCGTGCGAGCGGCTGACCACCTCGTCACGCAGCTTCGCGCGCAAACCCAGGGCAAACGCTGTCTCGGCCACCAGGAACAGCGGCCCAATCACCAGGCCCGCCAGATCGTCGACGAACGCCGGCTTACGTCCTTCGTAGTAGTGGCCGACAAACTGGATGATCCAGCCGATCACGAACAGGCCGATGCCCACTGACAACCAGGCCGCCGTCGAATGTGCGGCCACGTGGTTGCCCGCCCACACGCACACGGCAATCAGCGCAAACATCACCACGCCGAACATCGCGTCCAAACGCAGGTAGAACAGCGTCGTCAGCGCCAGCACGAGCAGTGCCGGTGTTACGGCCACGCCAGACAGGTCTGCCAGCACGGGCCGCGACAGCAACACCGCAACCGCCAGCACAATCGCCGGAATGCCGACAAAGTGCGTGGCGATATTGCGGCCGTCCTGGTGGTAAGCGGCGTAGTTGGAAAGATGGTCAGACAGGGTGCGCATGAAGGTCTCCGGTTTTTGTGCGCTTGCAGCATGGACGCTTCAGCCGCACGCTCGTTATGATCGTTTCATCCTAGTCAGTGGATGGCACGCCGCTCTGTCGCGTAGCCGACACATTCGACGTTTCCGAAGCGCTCTTCAGCCGCCCCCATGGACCACCCCGTCGCCACATCCGGCACGCTGGACGCCCGCTCGTACCGCGAACGCCTGCACGCCAGCAGCTGGTTCGGCACGCTCGGGGCAACCTTGCAAGACGCATTGATCGACATCGCGGCAGTGCGCCGCTTGGGCGCTGGGGAGATCCTCTTCCAGCGTGGCGACGCGCCCGACGGCCTCTACTGCGTGGTGGAAGGCACGATCCGCATCGGCGCCACCAGCGCAGACGGGCGCGAAGCGCTGCTGGCTGTACTGGAACCCGTCAACTGGTTTGGCGAGATCGGCGTGTTCGACCGCCAGCCCCGCACGCATGACGCCCGCGCCGACGGCCATACGACATTGCTGCATATGCCGCAGGCGGCGCTGATCGCCTTGCTGGATGGCTCGCCCGCGCTGCTGCATGCGTTTGCCCTGCTGCTGACTCACAAGCTGCGCCTGACATTCATCGTGCTGGAAGAGACCGCCCTCCTGCCCGCCCCCGTGCGTGTGGCGCGGCGCCTGCTACTGATGGCGGACGGCTACGGCGACCTGCGCCTGGGCACGCGGCGTGTGCTGCACGTGCCACAGGAGCAGCTTGCGCAATTGCTGTCACTGTCCCGGCAGACCGTGAATCAGGTTTTGAAGGAATTCGAAGCGCACGGCATCCTCAGGCTGGCTTACGGAGAAATCGAACTGCTGGACTTTGCGGGCCTGCATCGGCTTGCATACGAGGTGGGAAGGGGATGAAATCCCGGCCAATACCCCTAACATGCGATGCGTTAGGACCGATCCTATAATGTGTTCCCACTCGCACATTCGCCCTTCGCATGGTGCGGAGTTGGCGATGCGAGTGTCCTTCAACGGAAGAGAAACATCATGCCCCGCCAGACCCCCATCGAGCGCTATCGCAACATCGGCATCTCGGCGCACATCGACGCCGGCAAAACCACCACGACCGAGCGCATCCTGTTCTACACCGGGGTCAATCACAAGATAGGCGAGGTGCATGACGGCGCGGCCACGATGGACTGGATGGAGCAGGAGCAAGAGCGCGGCATCACCATCACGTCGGCGGCCACGCACTGCATGTGGCGCGGCATGGCCGGCAACTACCCCGAGCACCGCATCAACATCATCGACACCCCGGGCCACGTCGATTTCACCATCGAAGTGGAACGCTCCATGCGCGTGCTGGATGGCGCCTGCATGGTCTACGACTCGGTGGGCGGCGTGCAGCCGCAGTCAGAAACCGTCTGGCGCCAGGCCAACAAATACAAGGTGCCGCGCATCGCGTTCGTCAACAAGATGGACCGCATCGGCGCGGACTTCTTCCGCGTTGAGCGCCAGATGCGCGAGCGCCTGAAGGGCAACCCGGTGCCGATCCAGATTCCCGTTGGCGCGGAAGACGGCTTTCGCGGGGTGGTCGACCTCGTCAAGATGAAAGAGATCCTGTGGGACGATGCCTCGCAGGGCGTGAAGTTCGAGTACACCGACATCGACCCGGCGCTGCTGCCCATCGCGCAGGAATGGCGCGAAAAGATGGTCGAAGCCGCCGCAGAGGCGGATGAAGAACTGCTCAACAAATACCTCGGCGGAGAAGAGCTGACCGAGGAAGAGATCAAGCGCGCCCTGCGCAAACGCACCATCGCCGGCGAAATCCAGCCGATGCTGTGCGGCTCCGCCTTCAAGAACAAGGGCGTGCAGGCGATGCTCGACGCGGTGGTCGACTACCTGCCCTCGCCAGTGGACATTCCCGCCATCGAAGGCCACGGCGAGAAAGACGAGCCGCTGGAGCGCCACCCGAGCGACAGCGAGCCCTTCGCCGCCCTGGCCTTCAAGATCATGACCGACCCGTTCGTCGGCCAGCTCGCGTTCTTCCGCGTGTATTCGGGCAAGATCAACTCGGGCGACACGGTCTACAACTCGGTCAAGGGCAAGCGTGAGCGCCTGGGCCGGATCCTGCAGATGCACGCCAACCAGCGCGAAGAGATCAAGGAAGTGCTGGCAGGTGACATCGCCGCCGCGGTGGGCCTGAAAGACGTGACGACCGGTGAAACGCTGTGCGATCCGGAGCACGTCATCGTGCTGGAGCGCATGGAATTTCCGGAGCCCGTCATCAGCCAGGCCGTGGAGCCCAAGACCAAGGCCGACCAGGAAAAGATGGGCATCGCCCTGAACCGCCTGGCGCAAGAAGACCCGTCGTTCCGAGTGAAGACCGACGAGGAATCCGGCCAGACCATCATTTCAGGCATGGGCGAGCTGCACCTGGAAATCCTGGTCGACCGCATGAAGCGCGAGTTTGGCGTGGAAGCCACCGTCGGCAAGCCGCAGGTGGCCTACCGCGAAACCATCAAGAAGGCTGCTGAAGACGTCGAAGGCAAGTTCGTCAAGCAATCCGGCGGACGCGGTCAGTATGGCCATGCGGTCATCACGCTGGAGCCCAACGAGGGCAAGGGCTACGAGTTCGTCGACGAGATCAAGGGCGGCGTGATCCCGCGCGAGTTCATCCCGGCGGTGGACAAGGGCATCCGTGACACGCTCAACACGGGCGTGCTCGCGGGTTACCCGGTGGTGGACGTCAAGGTGCGCCTGACCTTCGGCTCGTACCACGACGTGGATTCGAACGAAAACGCGTTCCGCATGGCCGGCTCGATGGCCTTCAAAGAGGCCATGCGCAAGGCCGGCCCCATCCTGCTCGAACCGATGATGGCCGTGGAAGTGGAAACGCCCGAAGACTACATGGGCAACGTGATCGGCGATCTGTCATCGCGGCGCGGCATGGTGCAAGGCACGGAAGACATTCCGGGCGGTGGCGGCAAGGTCGTGCATGCCGAGGTGCCGCTGGCCGAGATGTTCGGCTACTCCACCAACCTGCGTTCGCTCAGCCAGGGCCGTGCGACGTACACGATGGAGTTCAAGCACTACGCTGAAGCACCGCGCAACGTGTCGGAAGCCGTGATGGCAGCCAAGAAGGTCTGACGTTTTTTTGCTTCATCCGCTGCGGCCGCCGAGTGCGGCCGCAGTGCTGTGTGCGCTAGCCCGCAGGCAGGTTTTCTACGCAGAAATCGATAAACGCATGCACCTTCACCGGCAGGTAGCGACGCGACGGATACAGCGCGTACAACGCAAACCGCTCGTCTGGCCTCGATGCATTGCGTCTGCGCCTGTATGACGCGGACCGTGCCGCTATTGCCGCGTTGCGAAGACGTTGCGCTACGTACAACCGGCCTGTGCGCCCGATTGGGATGCCGTGCCCGCCTAACGCAGCCACATCAGCCACGCGTACACGATGCCCCCCGCAGCCAGGAGAAACGGCATCGAATACGCGTGAAACACCCACCACGCACGGCGGTCGCCCAGCATGCGCAACGCAATCAGGTTGGCCAACGACCCGATGAGCGTACCGAATCCGCCCACGCTTACCGCAAAGGCGATCATCGGCCAGTCATGCGAATACTCGGCCAGCAGGATCGCCGCCGGCACGTTGCTGATAATCTGCGACACGCCAATGCCGGCCCAGTACAGATGCATTGGATTGCTCAACGCCAGCGCATCCAGCGCCTGCCGCACAACGCCAAGCTGCGCCACCAGCCGCAGGTCAATGAACATCAGCATGAACACGAGCAGCAGGCCCCAGTCCACCCGCGCCAGCACATAGCGCGCACCGATCAGATACAGCACGATCAACCCGGCTGCCGCCACTAGCGGGTGGCCAAGATCGGTCAGCACCAGAAACGGCACGTACAGCGCGAGCGCCGGCACCAGCAGGCGCTTGTGTAATTCCACGTCGGCAGTTTCGGCATGCAGATGGATTTCGTGCGAGGCAAAGGCCAGCCACGTCACCACCAGCAGCAAGGCCATCAGGAGCACGACCATCGGCGCCATCTGCCAGACAAACGCGCCAAACGACAGCCCCGATTGATGCCACAGGAAGAGGTTCTGCGGATTGCCGATCGGCGTGAGTGCAGAACCCGCGTTGACCGCCAGCGCCTCGAATATCACCAGCCGCGCCACCGGCAAGCTGGCGACCTGCCGCAAGCCGACGGTGAGTGGCACGATGACGAACAACGCCACATCGTTGGTCAATACGGTGGACAGCGCTGCCGAAGCCGCTACCAGGCCGAGTGCAAGTACACGCTGGCTGCTGACCACTTCGACGAGGCGCCGGCCGAGCAGCTGCAGCATGCCGCTGGCCTCAACCGCCTTGGTCAGGATGAGCAAGCCGGCCAATGCGGCAATGGTGTGCCAGTCAATCAGCGCCGGATACTCAACAATGCGCTTGGGCGCCATGAGGGTCAGCGCGCCGCAAATGGCCAGCAACGACCAGAAGAAAACGTCTTGTTTGAGGTGGTGCCAGAACGGCGGGTGTTGCGGCACGGCTTTCGCCATCTGGTTGCGTGGCAGATCGCCGTTCATATGAAAGAAAAAGGAAACGTTGGCGCAAACGCGCGCAAATCAACCGGGCGCGGTTTGCGCGGCCGATTGTAGTGCGACTGCCTCCTGCGCTCAATCGCAAGCCGGGCGCTTGCGTGCCCGGCCTGTGCCAGAAGGATCCGCTTACGACTCGCGCGAACCCGAACCGCCCGGACGATCCGAGCCGCCCGACGAGCCGCCAGCGCCTGGGCGGTCCGAAGACGTCATGCGCGAGCGATCTTCTGCACTGCTGCCAGCATGCGGTGCGCCTTGCTGGCCGGCTTGGCTATGCGAGGCACCCGGATGATAGGCCGACTGCGGATGGCGCTCTGGCCCGCGGTATTGGCCCGCCAGGCCATGACCACCGCCCGTGCCGCCCATTGAACCTTGCTCCGAGCGCTCGTGGCCTGCTTCTGCCCCGCCGCCCGCTTGCGTTGGCTGCGTCGGGTGATTGGCAATCACGCGCTCGATCTCGGCGACGGCTTCTCGCGGCGCCAGAACGACCTCCAGCCCCAGCGCGCCGGCCACGGCCATCAGCGTCGACAGGCGGGGATCGGCACGACCGGATTCCGCGCGCAAATACGCTTCGCGAGAGATACCGGCCATCTTGGCGACATCTTCCTGTTTGAGCTTGCGCGACTTGCGCAGACTGTGTAACTGCTTGAAAGGCTGTTCCATCTGTTCGCTCCTGCACCTGAGATGGGAAACACCGCCGGGTCTGGACCCGAACGATGAGCGGAAAATATGCGGGTCGGGTGGCTGCACCTTCGTCCGCGGTCATACACAGCACGGCAACGGCGGCGGCTGTCATGTATGCACGCCGCTGCATAGGTTTTTGGGGGCGGCCTCCGTGATGTGTTTTCTACAGAGTAGACGTAATTTCAACTGCACCCAATATCGACGCGTGATGAAAGCGCATCTCATCAACCTGTTTATGGTGACAAGGCGGCTGCGGGTCAGTTCCCTCACAGATGCCGTTTTCTTCGCTTGGCAGGCCAAGTTTGTGACGCCTCAAGCGCAAATCCTTGCATCCGCATTGCGTTTCGTCGATCCGCGCTTGCCCTAACCACCAATCGGAGGGTGCCCGGCGGGAGAGAACCGCCTGTGCCTCCTGCGTCACGGTGGGGCGAGCGCGCGTGCCTCTCATCACGCAATTGCCGTGCCGAAGGTGACGCGGCGGTCAGTTGCCGGTGGACAGGAAATTAATGGAAGTCGCGGCTGGAAGTGGCGAGGCGCCCCAGAAGTGGGGTCAGATCCACCAGATGCTGGGCGACAAGGTGTCGGGTCTCGCGCTCACATTGCCATTTACCGTAGACGCCCAGCAACTGGGCGTTCAGCACTTCGCGTCGCTGACGCTCGATCAAGTGCGGCCAGAGGATGACGTTGATGGCGCCCGTCTCATCTTCAATGGAAACGAAGATCGTGCCGTTGGCCGTGCCCGGCCGCTGCCGCACCGTGACAATGCCGCAAGCGCGCGCCAGTTGCCCGTTGCGATAGCCGGCCAGCGTGGCGGCGGTGGCGAAACGCATGCGCTCGAGCCGTGCGCGCAGCAGCTCTACCGGATGGCTCTGCAACGACAATCCCAGGCTGCCGTAATCCGCCATCACCTCTTCGCCTATGGGCGGTGCAGGCAGTTCCAGCGGCGCTTCCACCGGACGAGCCTGGCGCAGCAGCGCGTGATCGTGGCCGGGCTCCTGCAGTGCGAGCGTTTGCCATAGCGCCTGACGACGGTGGCCGGCCAGCGACTTCAGCGCATTGGCGGCGGCCAGCACGTTCAAGTCGTGACGGTCGAGCGCGGCGCGATGGGCGAGATCCTCCACACTCGTAAATGGCGCTTGGGCGCGAGCCGCTTCGATACGCTCGGCAGCCGGCTTGCGCATGCCCCGAATGCGATTCAACCCGAGCCGGATATCGGGTTGCACTAGGCCATCTTCACCGGTCTCGCCATCGGCGCGGGGATGCAGCGTACTGTCCCATACGCTGGCCGTCACGTCCGCGGGCAGCACACGCACATGGCTGCGCCGCGCCTCCTGCACCAGTTGCGACGGTGAATAGAACCCCATCGGCTGACTGTTGAGCAACGCCGCAAAAAACGCCGCCGGCTCATGGCATTTCAGGAAGCTGCTGACGTAAGCCAGCTTGGCAAAGCCTGCCGCGTGGCTTTCGGGGAAGCCGTATTCGGCAAAACCTTCCATCTGTTTGCACAGCGCTTCGACAAAAGCAGGGTCGTAGCGCCTCTTGACGACCATCGCATGCACCAGGCGCTCCTGATGCTGCGTGAGATTCCCCTTGCGCTTCCAGGCGGCCATGTCGCGGCGCAGGCGGTCAGCATCATCCGCAGTGAAATCGCCGGCCTTCATGGCGATCTCCATCACCTGCTCCTGGAAGATCGGCACACCCAGCGTGCGTTCGAGCACGGCTTTCACCTCGGGGCCGGGGTAGGTCACGCAATCGGTGTTGCCATTGCGCTTTGCCTCGCGCCGCTGCAGATACGGGTGGACCATGCCGCCCTGGATCGGCCCCGGCCGTACGATGGCCACCTGGATCACCAAGTCGTAATACTCGCGCGGACGCAGACGCGGCAGCATCGATTGCTGCGCACGCGATTCGATCTGGAACACGCCGATGGTCTCGGCGCGGCAGATCATGTCGTAGGTTTCGGTATCGTCATCGGGCAGGTTCTGCATGGCGAGCTTGGCCGTCGCGCCGTAGTGCTCGCGCCGCCCGGGCAACGCATCGACCATGTCCAACGTGCGGCGAATGGCCGTCAGCATGCCCAGCGCCAGTACGTCCACCTTCAGCAGGCGCAGCGATTCGAGATCGTCTTTATCCCACTGGATGACGCGGCGGTTTTCCATCGCGGCGTTCTCGATCGGCACCAGGCGCGAAAGCTTGCCCTGCGCAATCACGAACCCGCCCACGTGCTGCGACAGATGGCGCGGAAAACCACGCAACTGATCCACCAGTTGCGCCCAGCGCAGCACCAACGGTGATTCCGGATCCAGACCTTGCTGGCCTGCGCGCTGCGCAAATTCCTTACGGCTATCCCACCACGCCTGCCCCTTGGCCACCTGCTCGACGATGCCCAGGTCGATACCCAACGCGCGACCGACGTCACGCAGTGCGCTACGCGTGCGGTAAGTGATGAGCGCTGCTGCCAGCGCTGTACGTGTCACACCGTATTTTTTGTAGATGTACTGGATGACCTCTTCGCGACGCTGATGCTCGAAATCGACGTCGATGTCGGGCGGCTCATTGCGCGCACGCGAAAGAAAGCGTGCGAACAGCGTGTTGCCGCTATCCGGGTTCACCTCGGTAATCCCCAGGCAATAGCACACCGCCGAGTTGGCCGCCGAACCTCGCCCCTGGCAGAGAATCCCTTCGTTGCGCGCGAACTTCACCACGTCATAGACGGTCAGGAAAAACGGCTCGTACCCCAGCTCGGCAATCAGTCCGAGTTCCTCCTCAATCTGCGCATGCACCTTCTCCGACACACCATTCGGATAGCGTCGCGCGGCGCCAGCGAACGTTTCGGCGCGCAGGTATTCCGCCGGCGTCATGCCTTCCGGCACGACTTCGCTCGGATATTCGTATTCGATTTCGTCGAGAGAAAAATTGCACAACGCGGCCAGCTCCACCGTGCGACGCAGGATCTTCTCGCCACCCTCGCCTTGATAGAGGAACGCGAGCTGCATGCGCGTGCGCATTGCTTGTTCAGCGCTGGGCGCAAGTTCCAAACCGCACTCGGAAAGCGGCTTGGATAGACGGATGGCGGTCAGCACGTCGTGCAGCGGTTTGCGTTGGCGCGTGTGCATCTGAACACCGCCGGTCGCGACCATGGGCACATCGATCTGTTCCGACACCGCCAAGACCGTACCGCGATGGCGGTCATCCGCGTGCCGCAGCGGCAACTCCAGCGCAATCGATAGCCGATCCCCGAACACGCGTTGGCACCACCACGCCTGAGCCAACAGTTGCTGCGGGTCAGGATCGTAATCAGGCAGCAGAATCGCCAGGCAATCGGGCGCGCCGCGCAGGTGCGCGAGTTCGCCTTGGGGCGAGGCCAAATCGTCAGCTAGCAAGCGGTATTCGCCCTTGGGTGCGGCCAACCGCGCGTGCGTGATGATTTCGCTCAGGTTGCCGTAACCCTCGATGTTCTGCGCCAGCAGCACCAGCCGCAGCCAAGGTTCGCCATCGGCATTGCGCACCGTGAAGCGACTGCCGATGATGAGCTTCAGTTCGTGCTCCTTCGAAGCCACAAGCGCCCGCGCGGTGCCTGCTACAGAGCATTCGTCAGTCAGCGCCAGTGCTTGATAACCGTAAAGTTTGGCGCGCTCCACCAGTTCGCTCGGGTGCGACGCGCCTGTCAGGAACGTGAAGTTGCTGATGCAATGCAGCTCGGCATAGTCGGGCAGAACGGGGAGAGGCGTGGCCGAAGTCATGACGTGCTTAACCGAACAAGCCGTGCAGATACCAGCGGGCGTCTTCCTCTCCCGCGTTAGCCTTGCCTGCGGAAACGCGCTCGCGATACACCCAGTAACGCTCGCCTTTTCCTCCCTCGACGATGAAGTAATCGCGCTTGATGAGGTCGTCGTCCCACCAGCCGGATTCAATGCGTTCGGGCATCGACACCAGCCGCAGCCGCCCGCGGTAATACGGATAATTCTGACGTGTCAGCAGCGGGATCGGCTTCTCCAGCAGCCACAGCGGCCGCTCCGGCTGTTGCGCGTGCCATTGCGCCAATGCCTGACGCGCCGCGGCACGGCTCTGCGCGGTAGTCGCGGCATTCACCTCGACCCAATGGTTGGCGCGCTCGGGGCGATGATCAGCACACGGCTGCGGGTGACGCACGTTCTCAGCGCCCAGCCTGGCGATCAGCGTGTCGATCAGGCGTGCAGCATCTTCAGCGCGACCACCTGGCTCGGGAAACAGCGACTCCGTGGGCGGCGCGAGCGGCGTAGCGTCGGTCACCGTCAGGCGTAGTTCGACCACTGGTGCGATCAGCGTGAGCCGATGCACGCGCTCATGCAGCACCCGCGACAAGTGCGCCAGCGTGCGAACCGGCTGTGCCAGCGCGATCTCCACCGGCGTGGACGAAGCGGCATCCTCACTGCTCCGGCCGCGCCGGCGTTCGTGCTCCAGCGTGAGTCGATATGTCTTGGCGCCCAATTGAAGCGCCGACAGCCAGCCGACCAGCTGCAACAACAATTGCTCCGAGGCTGCCAGCACACCTTCCGCGTTATCGATGCGACCTGACAATTCCAACGGCACATCAAAGCACAACGGCGCGGTGAACCACGTGAAGCTCTCGTGCCCGTTGCCATAAGCCGCGTCGAGCGTATCCATCAGCAACGGCCCGCAGCGCCGCCGCAATCCGCTACGCGGTAACTCGCGCAAATCGGACAGCGTGCGGCAGCCGAGGCCCTCAAGCCAATCAGGCCGTGTAAGACGCGCCACCGCATCGACCGGCAATTGATCAAGCAACGTCGACAACCGCTCCTGCCGCACCGCCCTCCGCACGCGCCCCTGACGGGCTGCTGTGCGACGCCGGCCACGTATCGGCGCCGGCTGTGCACTGGCAAGCCATGCCGCACCGCGCGCCGTCGGCCCGGTGCCAAGCTGCGGCACGGCACCCAACCGAAACGCGCAATACCTCACCGCCCGACACAGCGCGCGATGCCCACCGAACAGGCGCAAGCTGGCCTCCACCTCCAACAGGACAGTTGCCTCATCCACCACGTCCAACGTCACATGCGGCGTGAATGCCAGCAACGCCAGCGCCAGCGATTGCACCAACCGTGCCTCGGCCGCCACGTCACGGTCAAGCTGTATAGCGTGTGGTACCAATGCCTGCGCTCCCGCCCGGCGCAGGCCTGCATGTACGCCTTCGCGCATCGCCAAACGGTTGGCCGACACCACGCGCTCCTGCTCCAACACCACCACCGGCAAAGGCAGCGCGGCCGGATCAGACCACCGCGGTCGAAGCGCGTCGAGTGGGAGACGGGGCAGATGCACCGCGATCCAGAACGGCATGATCGGGAGTGTTTTGATCGGGAACGTCCGACAAAGCATCGAACGCAACAGAAGACGAAGGAGACGAAAGCGCCGCCAGCAATTGCGCCGTGGCCGGATCCATGATGAACGGCTCGACGGGCGGCACAGACAACGGACGCACAGAAGCGCGACCGGCCCGAAGCGGATCCGCCAACGGCAGCAGCAATGGAGATTCACGCAACGGCCCGCGCCGCTTGTGGAAGAGGATGGACAGCACATCGGCGCCAGCCGGCTCCAGCCCCAGCCGCAGCACCGCCGGCGACGACTCACGCTGCGCCTGGGCCGGCCGGAACAACCAGATGGCGCTCTCTCCCGCCTGGGCCAACACTTGCAGCCTGCGAAGCTCTCCTGGGCGTGCCCGGTTCAGCCAGACCAGTACTCCGCCGAAAGCCTTGCTGCGTAGAACCTGCTCGGCTGCCCACAGAAGGTCAGCGGGCTTGTCAGCCCGCACCCATACGATTTGTTCAGGAGAGAAATCCCAGCCCACCAGCCTCACTGCATTCGGCAGATGCGGTGGAGCAATCAGCGCGATGCGCCCTGCGCCCGTGCACAGCGTAGACAACGTCGGGCGCAGCAACCGGCATTCACCAATACCGGATTGTGGACACAGCAGTTCGGTCAATCCGCCGAGGGGCCAGCCACCACCGGGCAACTCGGCATTCAGTGAATCATATCCAGTGGTCAGAACGCGCCCGCCGCCTCGCGCCAGACGGCCTGCACTCCACAATGCGGGATGCAGCGTTTCCGGCAATGGCGCCGTCGAGGCTTTCGGCGCGGGCGAACGCAACCTAGACACCTCGCGCACGGCGGGGGCATGGCATTTCGCCACATCTTCGGCGATGAAAAGAGACGAGGACAACGCAAACATGGAAACGCCAAAGCAAGCGATGAATACTGTATGAATATACAGTATCACAGCTTTCCTTCAACGCGGGCTAGTTTTGCGTGAGCGTTGCCAGACGGCGATAGCAAAACACTGGAATGGAGGGGCTTTGAAGTAACCGCCACCCAAATTGACACGATTCCGACCAATAAAGCGTCTTATAAACCACTTTTTATTGGCGTGCGTTTGCGGCGAATAGAGGAACCTCGGTAAGCACCCGGTGAACCCGTCTTGAAGGGGACCCGCGTAGCAAGGAGCATCGTGTCCATCTAGTTCTAGGTGGACACGTGGACACTATCGAAGAGAGCGCGCCAATACGGCGCCGACGTCGGCATAGCGCCGAGTTCAAGGCCAAGGCAGTGCAGGAGTGCATGCAGCCGGGTGTTTCGATCGCGGCGATAGCCCTGCACCATCGCCTCAATG